>NZ_KV789160.1 GCF_001807485.1 Corynebacterium sp. HMSC08A12
TGCGTGTGTGGGGTTGTGGGGTTGTGTTGTGCGGTGCTGCCATGCCGTGCCCTGATGTCATGTGTTAGCGGAAGTGGTTTGGAATGGCCTGCCGTAGACGGTGAGAGTCCGGTACGTGAAAGCATGTGGTGTTGGGGTTGATGTGATACCCGAGTAGCAGCGGGCTCGTGGAATCTGCTGTGAATCTGCCGGGACCGCCCGGTAAGCCTGAATACTTATTGTGACCGATAGTGTATGAGTACCGTGAGGGAATGGTGAAAAGTACCCCGGGAGGGGAGTGAAATAGTACCTGAAACCGTGTGCCTACAAGCCGTCAGAGCCTTTTAGAGGGTGATGGCGTGCCTTTTGAAGAATGAGCCTGCGAGTCAGCGGCATGTCGCGAGGTTAACCCGTGTTGTGGGGTAGCCGTAGGGAAACCGAATCCTAATGAGGGTGTTTTAGTGGCGTGTCCTGGACCCGAAGCGGGGTGATCTACCCATGGCCAGTGTGAAGCAGCTGTAAGAGGCTGTGGAGGCGCGAACCCACTTAGGTTGAAAACTGAGGGGATGAGTTGTGGGTAGGGGTGAAAGGCCAATCAAACTCCGTGATAGCTGGTTCTCCCCGAAATGCATTTAGGTGCAGCGTCGTGTGTTTCTTGCCGGAGGTAGAGCTACTGGTTGGTTGAGCGGGACTATCATCTTAGCGACGTCAGCCAAACTCCGAATGCCGGTAAGTCAGAGCGCGGCAGTGAGACTGCGGGGGATAAGCTTCGTTAGTCGAGAGGGAAACAGCCCAGATCGCCGGTTAAGGCCCCTAAGAGTGTGCTAAGTGGAAAAGGATGTGGGATCGCGAAGACAGCCAGGAGGTTGGCTTAGAAGCAGCCATCCTTGAAAGAGTGCGTAATAGCTCACTGGTCGAGTGGTTCTGCGCCGACAATGTAGTGGGGCTCAAGTACACCGCCGAAACCGCGGAACTCAACATTGTGTTGGGTTGGTAGGGGAGCGTCGTGTGATCGTTGAAGCTGCCGGGTGACCGTGTGGTGGAGGTTATGCGAGTGAGAATGCAGGCATGAGTAGCGAATGATGCGTGTGAAACGTATCCGCCGGATGACTAAGGGTTCCTGGGTCAAGCTAATCTTCCCAGGGTGAGTCGGGTCCTAAGGCGAGGCCGACAGGCGTAGTCGATGGTTAACGGGTTGATATTCCCGTACCCGTGTGTGTGCGACCAATGGTGAATCAGTGATACTAACCACCCTGAAGGATGCTACGTGCACTTTGTGTGTGTGGTGTGTGGATGCGTGGGACCTGATCTGGTAGTAGCCAAGCGATGGGGTGACGCAGGAAGGTAGCCGAGCCACTGATTGGATTGTGGTGTAAGCGTGTGGCCCGCAGGATTTGGTAAATCCGTCCTGCATTAAGGGTGAGGCGTGATGCGTACCCGTTGTGGGGATGTTGGTGATCCTATGCTGTCGAGAAAAGCCTCTAGTGAGTGCATGTACGGCCCGTACCGTAAACCGACACAGGTGGTCAGGTAGAGAATACTAAGGCGTTCGGGTGAACTGTGGTTAAGGAATTCGGCAAAATGGCCCCGTAACTTCGGGAGAAGGGGTGCCGCTGCTGGTGAACGACGTGTTGAGCTGGTGGTGGTCGCAGAGAATAGAGGGAAGCGACTGTTTACTAAAAACACAGGTCCGTGCGAAGACGGTAAGTCGATGTATACGGACTGACGCCTGCCCGGTGCTGGAAGGTTAAGAGGACCTGTTAGATCCTTTGGGTCGAAGCGGAGAATTTAAGCCCCAGTAAACGGCGGTGGTAACTATAACCATCCTAAGGTAGCGAAATTCCTTGTCGGGTAAGTTCCGACCTGCACGAATGGCGTAACGACTTCCCTGCTGTCTCAACCACAGGCCCGGTGAAATTGCAGTACGAGTAAAGATGCTCGTTACGCGCGGCAGGACGAAAAGACCCCGGGACCTTCACTATAGCTTGGTATTGGTGTTCGGTTCGGTTTGTGTAGGATAGGTGGGAGACTGTGAAGCGGCTACGCTAGTGGTTGTGGAGTCGTTGGTGAAATACCACTCTGATCGGATTGGGCATCTGAACCTCGGCCCGTGATCCGGGTTAGGGACAGTGCCTGGTGGGTAGTTTAACTGGGGCGGTTGCCTCCCAAAGTGTAACGGAGGCGCCCAAAGGTTCCCTCAGCCTGGTTGGCAATCAGGTGTTGAGTGTAAGTGCACAAGGGAGCTTGACTGTGAGACTGACAGGTCGAGCAGGTACGAAAGTAGGGACTAGTGATCCGGCACCGGCTTGTGGAAGCGGTGTCGCTCAACGGATAAAAGGTACCCCGGGGATAACAGGCTGATCTTCCCCAAGAGTCCATATCGACGGGATGGTTTGGCACCTCGATGTCGGCTCGTCGCATCCTGGGGCTGGAGTAGGTCCCAAGGG
>NZ_KV789161.1 GCF_001807485.1 Corynebacterium sp. HMSC08A12
GGTTGCGTCCCTTAGTGTGGTGTAACGCTTGCTGATGGTGGGTCCCGGAAAGTAGTGGGCGGCCACCGCCAGTTAGCCTTTCGACTCAACTACCACATCTCACCGAAAGGCCTATGACGATGACCGCTGCACCGTATTCTATCGACCCGACAACCTATCTGGATGATTTGCTGGCCCAAGCGTCTCCGGATTTGATGCGCCAGATGCTGCAAGGGTTTATCAACCAGATCCTCTCCGCCCAGGCTGACACCGTCTGCGGCGCCGAATACGGAGTTGTATCCACCGAGCGGGTCAACCACCGCAACGGGTATCGCCACCGCGACCTTGACACCCGTGTCGGCACGATCGACGTGGCGGTGCCGAAACTGCGCCACGGCGCGTTCTTCCCAGACTGGCTGTTAGAGCGCCGCTCACGAGCAGAACGAGCCTTATCGACTGTGATCGCCACGTGCTACCTTAAAGGGGTTTCCACCCGCAGGATGAATGATCTGGTGGCTACGCTTGGGATTTCCAGCATGTCGAAATCGCAAGTCTCACGCATGTCAGAAGAACTCGACGACATGGTCGCAGACTTCAAAAACCGCCCACTAGACCCCGGCGGGTACGCCTTTTTATCGTGCGATGCGCTCACGATCAAAGTCCGTGAAGGCGGCCGGGTGGTCAAATGCTCAGTGCTGCTTGCCACCGGAGTCAACGCCGACGGGTATCGCGAAATGCTCGGCATGCACGTCGCCACCGCGGAATCCAACGCGTCGTGGAAAGGCTTCTTCCAGGACTTAAAAGCCCGCGGACTTACTGGGGTATTCCTTATCACAAGTGATGCCCACGAAGGCATCCAGCACGCCATTTCCGAAGTGCTGCCCAATGCGTCGTGGCAGCGGTGCCGCACCCATTTCGCGAAGAACCTCTACGAAAAGGTCCCGAAAACACAATGGCCGATGGTCTCTGCGATGTTCCAGACAATCTTCCAGCAACCTGACGCCACATCCACTTGGGCTCAAGCCCGCGAAGTTGTCGACCTACTGGAGCCGAAATTCCCTCACGTCGCGGCGTATTTGGAGGAATCACTCGATGAAGTACTGGCGTTTACCGCAGCGCCGAAACCATTCTGGACGAAGGTGTGGTCAAACAACCCCACAGAACGGTTAAACCGTGAGATCCGCCGGCGCACCGACGTCGTCGGCATTTTCCCAAACCGTGAATCCATCATCCGGCTTGTCGGTGCGGTCCTAGCCGAGCAACACGACGACTGGATCCAACAAAAACGCTACATGTCACTGACCGCACTCGAACACACCAAGCACCTCATGCACCACCCAGGAGAACATCGTGACGACCACCACCAGCTAACCGCCTAACCAAGCCCCGAACTTCATATCGAGCCGAAAGCACAAACGGCTACACCACTACACCGGACTTGACCC
>NZ_KV789162.1 GCF_001807485.1 Corynebacterium sp. HMSC08A12
TGGCACTTGACAAAAACATAGGGACACCCCCCAACACCACCCCACCCCAAAGTTCAATACATTGAACTTGGTGATTCATTGAACTGAGCACTATTCTTGGCTGCCATGAGTATTAGCGTCCAGAACTTGAGCGTGAGCTACGGCGCGAACACCGCGATTCGGAACATCAGCTTCACCCTCGACTCCCCCGGCATGCACGGCATCATCGGCCCCAACGGCTCAGGCAAATCCACCCTCATGAAGGCGATGCTCCAGATCCTGGACAAACACAACGTCCACGGCACAGGCCCCACCGGCGCCCCTGCCGGCTACCCCGTCACCCTCGACGGCAAGGCCCCCGCCGAGCAGCGCCGCGCAATCGCTTATATCGAGCAGCGCTCTGACCTCGACCGCAACTTCCCCACCAGCGTCTTCGACACCGTCCTGATGGGCACTTACCCGCGCCTGGGTCTTTTCCACCGCCCCGGCAAGGCCGAACGCGAAGCAGCCACCCAGGCTCTCAAGGACGTCGACATGTGGGACTTTCGCCACCGCCACATCAGCGAACTCTCGGGCGGACAGTTCCAGCGCGTCCTCTTTGCCCGCGCCATCGTCCAGGACGCGGAGTACATCTTCCTGGACGAGCCCTTCGTCGGCATCGACGTCCCCAGCGAGAAGACGATCGTGACCCTGCTGCGGCAGATGGCGGACGCGGGCAAGCACGTCGTCGTCGTGCACCACGACATGAACACGGTGCGCGGCTACTACAACGACCTCATCGTCCTCAACGGCGAGCTCGTCGCGGCGGGTCCCACCGAGGAGGTCTTCGTCCCCGACGTGCTGCAGAAGGCCTTCGGCGCGCTCGTCATCCGCGAGCCGTCAGCACCAGCCCACCCCACGCCACGGCAGGCAGCCCTCCAGGAGGAGACAGCATGATCGCGGAGTTCCTCGACTCACTACTCAGCCACGGCTACCTGCAAAAAGCGCTGATCACCTCGGTGATCGTGGGCGTGGCCTGCGGCATCGTCGGCAGCTTCATCGTGCTGCGCGGCATGGCCCTGATCGGCGACGCCATCTCGCACGCCGTACTACCGGGGGTCGCGGCCTCCTACCTGCTCGGCACGAACATCTTCCTCGGGGCGGTGGTCGCGGGTCTACTCGCCACACTGGCGATCGGGCTGATCAGCGAACGCTCCACTGTGAAGAACGATTCGGCGATCGGCATCGTCTTTTCCACCTTCTTCGCGATCGGCGTGCTGCTCATGGCGAAAGCGCAGACGGCGACGGATCTGACGGAGATCCTCTTCGGCAACGTCCTGACCGTTCAGGACGCCGACCGCAACCTCTCGATCGGTATTGCCGCTGCCGTGCTGATTCTCACGCTGGTCTTTTACAAGGAGCTCAAGCTCAGCACCTTCGACCCCGTCATGGCGCAGTCGGCTGGCGTGCCCGTGCGGGCAATCCACTACGGGCTGATGGTGGTGCTCACGCTGGTGACGGTCATTTCCCTGCAGACGGTGGGCGTGATCCTGGTGGTCTCCCTGCTGATCACTCCGGCGTCGGCGGCGTACCTGCTGACGAACCGGCTGGGAGTGATGATCGGGCTTTCAGTGGCGATCTCGGCGCTCAGCTCCGTAGTGGGGCTGTTCCTGAGCTATAGCTACAACGTGTCCTCCGGCGTGACGATCGTGCTGACCGCCAGCGCGCTGTTCCTGCTGGCTTTCCTCTTCGCGCCAGGCAAGGGACTGATTGCTCGCTCGCTGGGCAATAAGCCACTGGCCGCGCTGTTGGCCCTCCTGGTGGGCGGTGCCCTCGTGTTCGGGGCCGTGACCTTCTCGACGGAGGAGAAGGCAGACGGTGAGCAGCTGAACGTCGTCACCACCTTCACGCTGCTGGCGGACCTGGTGGAGGAGATCGGCGGCGAGGCGGTGGACGTCCATAACCTCGTGCCGACCGGCACGGACCCGCACGACTACGACCCCCTGCCCGCGGACCTGGATGCGACGAGCGACGCCGACCTGCTGTTCTACAACGGGCTGAACCTCGAGGGCGGTGAGCACGGCTGGCTCGCGAAACTGAAAAACACCGCGGGCCTGGACGATTCCCAGATGGTCGAGGCCACCAAGGGCGTGGAACCGAAGTACCTCAAGGACGAAAAGGGCAATCAGGAGATCAACCCGCACGCCTTCCTGGACCCGACCGTCGGCATCGCGATGGCCGAGAACGTGACCGCGGCGCTGGCCGAGGCCCTGCCCGAGCGTGCCGAGCACATCGAGGAGAAGGGGGCGGAGTACAAGGCCATGCTGGAGAGCATCGACGCCGACTACCGCGAGCAGATCGGTGCGCTGCCGAAGGAGGATCGTGTGCTCGTGGCCAGTGAACATGCCTTCCAATACATGGTCGACACCTACGGCATGGAGCAGCTGTATATCTGGCAGATCGACACGGATGAAAACGGCTCCCCCGCGCAGATCGGACACCTCGTGCGCCAGCTGAAGGACAAGCGCCCGAAGCACCTGTTCGTGGAGTCGAACGTGGATACGCGCCCCATGAAGACCGTCTCGAAGGAGGCCGGGATTCCGATCTTCGACGAGCCACTGCACTCCGATGAGCTCGGCAAGCCGGGCACGGTCGCGGGAACCTACGAGGATTTCCTGCGCAGCAACTTGAAGACCATGATCGCGGGGCTGAAGCGCTAAAACGCGAATGCTCGAGGCCCACATGCGTTGGGCTTCCCCGGTCGCATTCCCGTTACCTTGTGAGTGTCCCTGATAATGGGGATAGTCGCTGGTCCCGGTATGG
>NZ_KV789163.1 GCF_001807485.1 Corynebacterium sp. HMSC08A12
AACAATGTCGCAACTGAGGTGTCAACCATCACTGCTTTTGCTTTGTGGTGGCTAACTGTCAACTATGTCGCGGCTGATCTGACAACCGTCACAACGCTTTTCCCTGGAACACGTTGTCAACTATGTCCTGACTTCGGACATCGCCGAGGGCACTCTTTTCAAGCCAGGGGCACTCGGGGCGTTCTTATTCCTCCGATTTCCTCGGATCGAACTCTACCGAGTCGATGATCGCCTCGATCTCTTCCTCGGACAGGGTGAGCGCCAAGATCTCAACTCCAGCGGCTCCACCGCTTCCTGCGGAGACGAACACCCACGCGCCGTGCAGAGTCTTGCCGGACTTTTCGTTCGTCGTCCAAGTGGTCAGCTTGGCCTCGTCGGCGTTTTCGATATCCAGGTCGCGGGACTCGCCTAGTTCGAAGTCTCTTCCGTGGGTGGTTCGGAACTGGGCGTTCACTTCGAAGTACCCCATCGTGGCGGTTGCCGTAGGCCCTTGCCCCTGGTCAGAGCTCAGACGAATCACGTCCGTTGGCTCTTTATCGGCCTCTTTGTCCGCGTTAGACCAAGACGTGGTGAAACCATTCTCCGTTGGTTTGAAGTCCTCGGTCTCTTCCCAGTCTGCTGGAACTTCAAGGGAGATTCGCCCTTCCTCAACCCGCTGCATTCCTTCGGTCACGGACTGTGCCGAGTTTTCGGCCTGATCCGAATCTTCGGAAGAAATGAGGCTGCACGACCCCAGTAGGGCGGCTGAGGTGATTACTGCAGCGATCTTTACTGCTAGCGAATGGGACTTTGAGCGAGGCTTTGAGTGGGACTTCATGGGAGCACTCCTAAGTGTTCTCTTCTGTGGCGATAATAACGTCGCTTTGGGGCACTCGCTGGGTATTCTTAAAGTAATTCTTATTGCCCTCAAAGGCCTCAAAGGACTCAGAGGCTAAGTCCCCGGCGCCTACTCCGGGCGGTTCGCAGCAGCAGACGAACACCACCGGCGAGGTGGTCATTGGCCACACTGAGGCGCCGGGGCAGGCGAACCCATCCGTCATGAATAAGACGATCGCCTCTTGCGGGGATCCCTCGATGCACGAGACCGGCACAACTTTCTTTACCGACGGAACGTCAGGGTGGACGTCGACGTGTGCCAACAAGATGATGGCCGCCCGCCCGGCCGAGCCTGCACCCGCGCCGGATGATTCTTACTACGAGGGATACCTCGACGGTTATGACGACGCGCAGTATGACTACTACGACTACTACGACGAGTACAGCGACTACTAGGAACTAGCTCCGGCTTTCTTTAGGCTGTCGATACTCTGGAAGTCCACCCCCGGGATCCGGGAGAACCTATCCTTGTCGCAGGTCAGGACGATTATCTGATTATCCCGCCCCAAGGCGCCAAGCACCTTGTTCATGCTCTTGGCCCGGTCGGTATCGCTGAATCCCAACACGTCGTCCAGGAATATCGGCACCCCGCTGCCGTCGTGCCCCACCAGGCGGGCGATGGCGAGCAGTTGCAGAATCTCCACCTGTTCCTGGGCGCCGCCGGAGAGCTGCTCCTTTTCCAGGCGCACGCTGCCGATAGCGCGGCTCGAAACCTGGAACTTCTCATCGACGTCCAGATCAACATCGCTACCGAAGACAATCCCGGAGAGCTTGTTCAGGGCCTTGCGATACGGCTCGGAGTACTTTTCCTGCATCCGCTTCCGCGATTCCTGAACCACTTGATGCAGTAGCTCCGCGGCATCCGCCTGCCTGCGCAGCCTAGCGACCACGCCCTTGAGACGCTCTACTTCCGCCTCCGCCTGCACCTTGGTTTCCGCGGAACCGCGAGCCTGCCCGAGCTCGGCGTTCAGGGCTGCAATGTCCACTCGGCATTCCTGTACCTGCTGGTTCAGCATGTTTACCCGGCTCCGAGCACCCTCGAGGCTCGCCTGCACGTCCGCAACGTCGCCGAGCTCGCCTACTTCCTGCCTCTTGGAATCGAGCTTTTCGTGTGCCGCATCCACGGCCTGCGTTGCCTGGGTGCGCTTCGCCTTCAGTTCTTCGTCAGAGTATCGCTCGCGGGCTGCTTCCAGATCCTTCGCTGCCGCACCAAGCTGCTGTTGCAGGTTTTCCACCTTCGCCTCGTACTGGATCTTCCGCTCGATCGCGTCGCTGTTCTGTAGGGAAAGCAACCGTCCGTTGGCTTCGTCACGGGCTCGGGTGGCTGCCTCCAGCGCGGCACCTTCTTCTACTTCGTCGATGTTTTCGCCGGCTTCCACGTTGGCGTCACTACGCAGGGAGCTACTAGTTTCCAGCAGCTTCTCGACCTCGGCGGTGAGGCTTTCCACCTGACCGTTCAGGTCGGAAAGTGTTCGCTTGCCGAGGATGGCCTTGAGGCTCGCACGCTGGTCGCGCAGGGTTTCCTCGTCCTCGTTCCGCGCCCTAACGGCACGCCCAAACTCTTCAAGGACTTCCGCGCGCGGATCCTCGAGCGCAATATGCTCGCGCCCGACCGCCGATAGTTCCGCATTGACTTTCTGCAGCGCCTCGTCGACGTTCAGGTCGAGGTTGCTGGAATCCTGCGCCGGGGTGACGCGCACCTCGTATTCACCCAGGCCAACGGTCCATTCGGTGGTGACCTTCTTTTCCAGGCCGCTCTCCCCCAGGGCGGCCTCCACTCCGTTGTCCACGATGGTGCTGTCGGCCGGCCCTGCGATACGAACGGAAGTCGCGCCCGCATCGCGGATCTTTATCTGCGCGTCCAGGTCCGTCATCGCCTCACGGATCCTCTGTTCCGCCTGCGGCGTGGCCGGGTTGCGATCCACCTTTTGAGCCAGCTCCGCTACCTTCGCGTCCAGCTTCACCGCGCTATCCCGCTCCTCCGTCGCGGACTCCAGCCGCCCCTGGATGTCCGCCGTGTTCTTTAGCGCGGTGGCCAGCTTGGCACGCTTATCCGCACGCACGTACGCGGCGTGGGCACTATCGAAGGCTCTCTTCGCCTCGTCGCGCTCGGCCTGTTGTTCCTCTGCCCTTTTCTGGACGCCACGTAGCTCCTCCGTCGCTGTTTTGAGCGACTGTTCTAGCTCCCCCTGCGCTAGCTTCTGCTTCTCCCGCGCCTCGGATGCCTCTTGCCATCGCCCGACCTGGTCCTGTTTCAGTTCCAGCTCGTTTTCCAGGGCGCTTAAGGCCTCCGCGATCTTCTTCGCAGCCTCTAACCGCTCGGCGCATTCGTCGAACTCTTTCTGCGCATCCGGTAGATCGTCTTCGGCATCGGCGCGCTGAATCTGTTTGGATTCGATTTCACGGATCGCTGCCTGCGCATTGTTGTACTCAAGCTTGGCGGTCGCTAGGGCTTCCTGCGCACTCGCCAAATCTGCCTCGGCGGCGGCCAGCTCTCCCTTGGAATTTCTGTTGGCTCGGCGGTCCCGCAGCTTCTTGTCCTCGTCGTCGATCAGGCGGACTAGCAGCTCCGCGGCGCCCTGGTCATTTTCGCTGATACCTCCGGCGGCGCTGGCAGAATCGTCCACAGCACCGTCACCAGAGCCGTTACCAGCAGTGCGCAGTGCCGAGGACAGGGAGGGAATGGCCGTGAAATCGAGGGCGTCCAGGCGCTGCCCCTGGCTGACGAAGAGTGCCTCGCGCAGGGCGGAGTCGATGCTCTCGTTCAGCAGCTCGCTGAACTTCTCCATTGCCTGGTCGCCGGTGTAGTTGCGCACGGAGGGGCGCAGCACATCTAGGAGCACCTTCTTTTTCTCGAAGTCCTTGGTGTACTCCACCAGGTTCTCGCCCAACTGCATACGGGCGGTGATCTTTGGCTTGGTGCCGCTGCCCACGGGGAAAAAGCCACTGACTTTCTTGGAGGTCGTCGAGACTTTCCAATCCGAAAGCAGCAGGCCAAAGGCGTTCATCAGGCTGGATTTTCCGGCCTCGTTGCTGCCGTGAACGACGGTCACACCCGTGGCGCTTGGGGCAAAGTGCGCGGACTCAATGCCCGCGAAGTTGCGCACATCCAAGTTCTCCAGCACGAAGCTGGCTTTTGGCGATGCCTTGGTAGAAGATGTCATTTCCTTGCCGTCCCTCTCCCCTAGTTAGCCTTCTCCGCCTGGTGTGCCAAGCGCACGAGCAGTCGCAGCGCATCCTGCGCCTGCTGTGCCCGCTCTACCCGTTGCGGATCCTTGCTATCGGAATTCGCCAGCTGCTGCAGTTCTTCCACCGCCTCGCCGACAAAACCTTGACTGAGCAGCCCCTCGGAAAGCTCGTCCTCGTCGGGAATAACATGCAGCTTCATTAGCCGCTCGCGCGCGTATAAAGCAGCGAAGGTCGGCGCGATCTTCGTGATCCGCTCGTCCAGGTAAGCGGCATCGTGGACGGACAGCGTTCCCTCCAGCGCGTACTTCACCACGGTGGTGCGCTTTGCGTCGATTCCCTCTAGCCGCTCCAGGAACTCGTCGATATCCGCCGCCGAGTTCACCGTCGCGTTCAGCGCCTTGAATGCCCAGCGCCCGACCGGAACCTCCTCTACCTGAACGTCCGCCTGTTGTGCTGGTCGCGCCGGATCCACCGCGATGTCCACCATCAGCACGTTTCCGGAGTTCGCTTCGCCACCCCCGTCTGGTTCAACGAAGGCCGTGACCTCCTGTGCGCCTGAGTACCACACCCGCGCCCGTGATGCGTCCGCGTCCAGCGGCATTGTCGAGTGCGTGTCACCCAGCGCCACGTAGTCCACCTTCCGCTCGCGGCACGCCCGGGCTGCGTTGTCTACGTCGATGCGGTCTAGATCATCCTTGTCGCCGAAGGAGCCTACTGCCCCGTGCCCCACCAGCACGCGCACACCCGCTCCCTGCACCGGCTCCAAATCTCTCAGCGCGGCCGCCACCAGGTCCTCGTCCGCGTTCTTCCCCCGCAGCGGGGCACCCACAATCTCGAGAGGAACACCAGCCGCGCCCGCGCCACCGGAGTTCGGCACCGCCACTGGAGCCGAATCCCTAAGCACATAAACATTCGCCAGTTCGGTGAACTCCTCCCGGTGGTACACGCTGGCCGCGTCCAGCGGATCATGGTTTCCAGGCAGAAGGAACACCGGCACTTTTGTGCGCTTTAGCACGTCCATCGCACGCCCGTAAATCTCTGGTTTCAGCAGGTTATCGTCGAAGACATCGCCTGCCACCACGATGGCATCACACTGCCTTTCCTCCGCGAGGTCCAACAGCGCCTCGACCGCCGTCAACCGCGATTCATCAAAACGCGACTGCGCCTCGCTGCTCAAGAAGCGGCGCTTCATCCCCAATTGCCAATCCGACGTGTGCAAGATCCGCACCCGGTGCGCCGATGTTGTTGCCATAGGTTGTGCCATGCCTTACCCCTGCCCGTTGTTGTTAGTGTTGCCGTTATCGCTAGCGTTGCCGTCTACTTCGCCACTTGTCTCGCCTGTAGTTCTATCAGCCCCTCCAGACAAGCCAGCTTCATAATAGAACAAAGGTTCGACAGCCTGCAGGGTCTCATAACAAACCTCCAGCTCATGCATAGCCTTGAGCTGATCCACCGCATGCCAGGTCACCGACCGCATGGCCTCTTTCAAAGCCTTTTGATCGCCCTGTTCCATGCCCGATTCCCACTGCAGAGGCTCCCATTTCACCGGCTCCGCCGCCGTCCCCCAGAACTCGGCCGAATCCACCTGCTCCGGTTGGTCGGTATGCTTCTCCGCGTTGTCTGGAGCTTGCTGTTGCCTAATTGGTGACGCCCCCACGCCCCCACCACCCCAGCCCTGAACTGGGCGCAGCAGCTCCTGCGCGTTAAGCCCCCGCCATTTCAGCAGAATACTGGCGTCCCTATCCAGCTTCTCCGCCGCAGAATAGGCCAGTGCCACCACGTGCTTACAGACCGCGGACTTATCCGGGCAGCTGCAGTACACCCGGTTGACGTGCCCGGGGTGCATCAGCACCGAGGCGACGTCCATGCCCGGCGCGCCGCCACTTAAGAGGGAGCGGATGTGCGAGCTGTCGGAGAGCATCTCGTGGTACACGAAATCCCGCTGGCGGTCCGTGAGCCTCCGCAGGTGAATGGACGTTTCAAAAGGCTCCAGCTGCGAGCCGTGGATCAGCCCTGCAACCACATTCTCCGCGAACTCAACGCTCAGCACTTTGCCGCCGCGGAAGTATTCGCGGCCGCGCGCCAGCCTGCCGGAGTCTGTGGACCTGGAAATAGACTCCATCAGTTGCGAGCTGGCCCAGCTGTCCTCTCCACGGATGTGGGTGCCGTGCTGATCCCGCAGGCGGTCCATTTCTTGGCGTCGCTTGGCTCCAAAGTCAGCGAGCACCACGTTGTCGCCCCAGGTCGCATCCGTGCGCGTGCGCTTCTTCGGTTGCTTGCTAACCATCGTTTTCCTCCAGCTGAGTGGACTCGCGCAGCTGCAGCAGCTCGCTCAGCTCCTCATCGTCGAGGTTGGCGATCCACCCCTCGCCTGCGCCGACGATATCTCCTGCCAACTCCCGCTTGCTCATGATGATGTCGTGGATTCTCTCGTCGATGGTGCCCTGCACCACCAGCTTATAAACCTCCACGGACTTGTTTTGGCCGATCCGATAGGCCCGGTCCGTGGCCTGGTCCTCCACTGCCGGATTCCACCAGCGGTCGATGTGGATCACCACCGAGGCTTCCGTCAGGGTGATGCCGGTGCCGCCAGCCCGTACTGAGAGGATCATGATCGGCGGCCCATCGGCGCTCTGGAATTCGCGGACCATCTGCGTGCGCTTCGCACGCGACAGGCCGCCGTGCAGTACGGGAACCTCCACACCGAAGGTGCTCTGCAGTTCCGGTGCCAGCATCTTGCCGAATGTCGGGAACTGCGTGAACATCAGCACCTTCTTGCCCTGTTCCAGCGCCTGACTGGTGATCTCGAAGATACGCTCGATCTTTGCCGAGCGATGCTTGCCATCGGCCAAGATTCCGGAGCCGTCGCCCGCGAAGTGCGCCGGGTGGTTGCAGATCTGCTTGATCTTTACCAGCGCTCCCAGGATGTTGGCCCGGCGCTTGCCGCCGGGTAGCTGCAGGCGCATCTCCATGTCTTTAATAAAGGTCTCGTACAGCGCCGCCTGCTCTCTAGACAAAGGTACTCGCTCCACGATGTCCTGCTTCTCCGGCAAGTCCAGACCAATCGCCACGTCGTCCTTCAACCGGCGCAGGATAAAGGGCTGCACCAGCCCGCGCAGGCGCCGTTTCGCCTCCTCGTCCCCATAGCGCTCAATGGGAATGGCCAGGCGGTTTTGGAAGGCTGCGGCGGAGCCGAAGATTCCGGGGTTAGCAAAGTCCATAATCGCGTACAGATCACTCAGCCGGTTTTCCACCGGAGTGCCCGTCAGTGCAATGTGGGTCTCTGCATTCAGCGAGCGCACCGCCCGGGACTGCTTCGTCGCCGGGTTCTTGATGGCCTGCGCCTCGTCGGCCACCACTCGGCCCCACTGGACCTGCTGGTAGCGCGCAGTATTCCTGGCCACGCGCCCGTAGGTTGTCACCACCAGATCCGGCTTCTTTTGCTTGCCCTCCAGCCCCTGGGACGTGGCGTCACCAAACTCCTTATCGGTGAGCAACCCCGAACCGTGATCAACCAAGACCTCCAAGCTCGGCACGTGCAGCGCGGCCTCCGCCCGCCAAGCCTCCACGACGGTGGTGGGCGCAACCACCAGGGTGGGGCCTGCGCAATCGTCGACCTCGCGCTCCCAGGCCAACAACGCGAGCACTTGCAGGGTTTTACCCAGACCCATGTCGTCGGCCAGGATCGCGCCAATACGGTGACGGTGCATCCAGGCCAGCCAGCTTAGACCACGGCGTTGGTGGTCGCGCAGGGCGGTCTGCACCGCGGCGGGAGGCTCTACCGGCTCCGGCGGATCCACCTGTGCCTCGCCGTCGAGCAGTCGTTCCACCCAACCGTCAGCCACCACGCGGAATTCGTGGTCGGTATCTACCGTCTCGCTGGCGCTCAACAGGTCGGCTTCCAAGATGTCGCGCACGCTCACGGTGGCATCCCCCACCGGCTCGTCCTGCTCCTTGGTCACTTCCGCGAACCACTTGCGGGCGCTCGACAGGGCCTCCTGATCCAGGTAGACGTACTCGCCGTTGATGCGCACGATCGACTCGGCCGCGTTCAAAAGCTCCTGGCGGGTGGCCTCGTCCAGTTCCTCACCGGTTCCGTCGGCACCATCGGCACCGTTAGCCCCTGCTGCGCCGCCGTCGCCCAGGCTGACTTCCCAGGAGAAGTTCATCAGCTGATCCATGCCAAGCTTGCCCGACCCCGGCCCCTGCCCCACCGGGGTGGCCTTAGCCTTTACCCGCGGGCGCACCTTGCCCCACCCACGCGGAATCATCACGCTAAATCCGGCTTCGCGCAGCGCCTCCGCCCCGTGGTCTAGGAAGCTCGCTAGTTCGGTGATGTCCAGGTTCGTACCCAGGGTTGGTTGTGCGCTCGGCAGTTCTTCTGGACGCCACCATTCCCGCTCCAACCGATTCGAGCCGCTATTCACCCACGTCAGCAGGCTTCGTACGTGCGGATTGAACTCCTGCCACACGTCCTCCACCCTGTAGAGGCTGCGGATAACCTGCTCCCTCAGATCTTCGTTCATGGTGGCTGGGTTCAACGGCTCGAAGGGTCCACCGTTCTGGGAATAGGCAATCTGCAGCCACCAGGTTGGTTCGGAATCGACTTCTTCCACTTCGGAGGGCGTAGACAACAAGAACACCAACTGCCCCGCCTGGGCCTCAGCCTCGCGCCGCCACTGGCCGAGGCTTACCACGGTGCTGGCTCCGCCCCGCCGGGTTGCCGTGCCCGTCGCCAGGGCCCGCACGAAGTCCGAGGTGAAGTCACTCAGCTCGCGGCGCAGGTGGGTCACGGCGATCCAGTGCGCAAACTCGTCGGCCATGCGATCCACTACGTCTGCGCCACCGTTGCGTGTCAGCACTCCCGGCACGCGCTCACGGAACTGCTGCAGCACGCGCATGTGGTCGCCTGCGGGCGCAAGCGTCCAGCGCGGGAACCACTGATCATCCACTCGCTCCATCCGCACCATCACGCGCCCGGCCCGCACAGCTTCCTCAACAAAAGCGCATAAATTCATAAGGAATTTAAGCTCCGGACCCAGCCCGTCAATCAGCCCACGCTTATCAGTAGCTCCAGTATCGATACTTTTATTCGCATACTCACATAATGCCCTCATTAGCTCAACAGATTCTTCGGGTGTTAAAGCCACCGCCGGCACCGGTAATTCCTTAACCCTCCCCCGTGGAGTGGACAGCCAGATCCCACCCCTATTGCGCCATGGTCGCGACCCCAGCACATCCATACAAACCGCAGGTAGATCGTCAATTTCCAGCTCGTCGATATCGAGTACCACCCCGTGCCCCTCGACACGCTCTACCCACAACCACAGCCCGCCCGACGTGGGTGCAACAACGTGCATCTGATGCGTGAATCCCATGCTGGAAGTTCTACCACGTACCCCGGACACCCTTCGCAACGTAAACGTCTTCGCTAACGTGGATACCGAGTTGTGCGCGTCACACATACGCGCGCCTTCTGTACTTCGGAGCACAGAGAGCCCGAAAGCTGACGTATAGAACTTATACATTCAACTTGAGGAGATGATGTTTGTGACTGACCAAACATGGTTTGTCATAGCCATGGTGATCTATCTGATCATCATGCTGCTGATTGGACTTTATAGTTTCAACCAGACCGACGAGTATGAGGATTACATGCTCGGCGGACGTAACCTGCACCCCTTTGTCGCCGCATTGTCCGCCGGCGCATCAGACATGTCCGGCTGGCTCCTCATGGGTCTGCCTGGCACGCTCTACTTGCTCGGCTTCTCCGAGATGTGGATGGCCATCGGCCTGCTGATCGGCGCCGCAGTGAACTGGTACATCACTGCCCCGCGCCTGCGCGCCTACACCGAGGTGGCGAATAACTCCATCACGATCCCCTCCTTCCTGGAGAATCGCTTCAACGATCACACGCACTTCCTGCGCATCGCCGCCGGCATCATCATTCTGGTGTTCTTCACCTTCTACGTATCCTCCGGCATGGTTGCAGGTGGCGTTTACTTCGAGTCCACCTTCCAGGGCGACTACCTGACCGGCATGATCATCATCGCCGCCGTTACCGTGGGCTACACCTTCATCGGCGGCTTCCTGGCCGTCTCCTTCACCGACACCGTCCAGGGCTGCATCATGTTCGTCTCCCTGCTGCTGGTGCCGGTCATGGCGCTGCTGCACATGGATGATCCAGGCGCTATCTGGACCTACCAGCTAGAAAACGCATACGGTCTGGGCTCCATCGAGCCGAACCCGAACTGGTTCTCCCTGTTCACCGGCGTTTCCTTCATCACCATCATCTCCAACGCCGCGTGGGGTCTGGGCTACTTTGGTCAGCCGCACATCATCGTGCGCTTCATGGCACTGCGCAGCCCGTCCGATGCCCGCGCAGGTATGCGCTACGGCGTCGGCTGGATGTTCCTGTGCCTGGTCGGCTCTGTCATGGTCGCAGTCATCGGCCCGGCATTCTTCGGCATGGATCCGTCCATCGCCGTCGTTGACCAGGAGAACTTCGAGTCGATCTTCCTGGACATGGGCCGCATCCTGTTCCACCCCCTGATCGCTGGCCTGATCCTGACCGCTGTTCTGGCCGCGATCATGTCCACCATTTCCTCCCAGTTGCTGGTTGTTTCCTCCGCGCTGATTGAGGACATCTACAACGGCCTGATCAACAAGAACGCATCCGATCAGTCCCTCAAGAACCTCTCCCGCATCTCCGTGCTGATTGTCGCTATTTTCGCCGGCGTGATTGCTCTTAACCCGGAGTCCGGCATCCTTGGCCTGGTCGAGTTTGCCTGGGCGGGCTTCGGCGCCTCCTTCGGCCCGGTCATTCTGGCTTCGCTGTACTGGCGCCGCCTCAACGCTCCGGGTGCCGCCGCTGGTCTGGTCACCGGTGCTATCGTCGCCTTCATCTGGGGCGGCCTGCCGCAGTTCGGTGTTATGGACAAGCCGTTCGGCCTGTACGAGATGATCCCGGGCGTGGCTCTGAACGTCATCGTCATGGTCGCCGTTACCCTGATGACCAAGGCTCCGTCCAAGGAGATCACCGATACCTTCGACAAGGCAACCGAGCTTTCCAAGATCGCCATCAAGAAGGACATCGACTTCGAGGAAGCCGCAGAGGTAACCGCCAAGTAGCTCACCCGCTTTTCTTGAGCGAACCTTTCTAGCGCCGCTGCAGTCTAAGACTGCATGCGGCGCTTTTCCCTGTCTCACCCCTTCCGCCTCTATTGCCTGTTCCTGGTTGTTGTGGTCTGTGTCGTTTTTTGGGTGACGACGCCACATCGTCACCACCCGCAGGATCAAGCAACGGTTAGGGAGTACCTGCAACGCATTCACCAGATCCCCGCCCGTCCACGGGTACTGGGATACTCCCGCGCCCGATTCGGCGACGGGTGGGGAATGCAGGTTACAGAGTTCGGCGTCTGCGATACCCGGCACTTGCTGCTGGTGCAGACCTTCGGGGGTTCTGCCGGTGGATGTGTCAGCAACGACGGAGGCGGAACCCTGGGGAAACAAGGGGGCGTCGATCCCTATACGCATCACCCCATGGACCGCCACGGGGTGGACATAGACCACATCGTCCCGCTGGCGGCCGCGTGGGACTTGGGGGCTTATGCGTGGCCGGAAGAGCAGCGGCGGGCATTTGCAAACGACGTACAGCGAAATCTGCTGGTGACGGCGTCCGAGGTGAACCGTGAGAAATCCGATTCCACATTGAGTGAATGGCTGCCCCCGGTGGAACGCTGTGGCTACTGCGCGCGCTTCTTGCGGGTAGTCGGCGACTATGGTTTAGCGCTTTCGGCGGCGGATGTGCAGGCGGCTCGGGAAGCCTGCGATCTATAGGGCGCGCGGCATCTAAAGATGACAAGCCCCCTGTTCATCTGTGAAAATAGGGGACATGTCTACTTTTATTATTGCGCTTCACGTCCTGGCGGCGATCCTGCTGATCGGCCCCGTAGCTATCGCTTCCTCCATGTACGCTCCCCAGTTCCGCAAGGCACAGTCCGGTGACCCGACTGCTGTCGGTGCCCTGCGACTGGTACACCGCATTACCCGTTCTTATGGCTTCATTTCCCTGCTGGTACCGGTACTGGGCCTGATCGCATTCTTCGTCGTTGATGGCGCAATGAAGAACACCGCGCTGCACTTCGCCCTGCTGCTGGCCATCGCTGCCTGGGGTGTTCTGATTGCTCTGGTTATCCCCCGCCAGCGCCAGGGCCTGGTTGCACTGAACGCTGTCGAGGCCGGTGACGCTCCGGCTTCCGAGGCGGAGGCTGCCAAGGCCGCGGACGCCGACGTTTCCAAGATTCCGGGCCAGGCGGCGATGTTCGCGGGCATCTTCAACCTGCTGTGGCTGGTCACGGCGATCCTGATGTTCGTCTAAGCCCCTTCAGCTTTTAAAGCTTTAATCAGAACCCGCGGATAAGGCCGCGGGTACACGAAAAACGCACCCCGGGTCTGAACTAGCCCCCGAAAGTTGGACTGGTTT
>NZ_KV789164.1 GCF_001807485.1 Corynebacterium sp. HMSC08A12
AAACCAGTCCAACTTTCGGGGGCTAGTTCACTACACCCATTTTGGGGGTCTTTCTTAATGACGCCCTCAGCGCGCACTGGAGTCGATTTCAGCCCGGAGCTGGGGGGGCGTCACTACCTAAAGAGCACGTCAGGATTGGTTTACAGGGCAGCCTAAGTAAAGACAGCCTCACCGACTAAACAACAGGCTCTGACCTCCATTGATAATATAAGGGTAGCCTGCGTTTGCTAGCCGATTGGATAAACCCTGAGTACGTTGAGCTGCATGGAAATCAACGAGAAATTTCAAAAGCAATTGAACGAACAGGTCACCGCAGAGCACCAGGCTGCGCTGGTCTACACGCAGCTGGCTTACGAGCTGGATCGCCTCTCCTTCGACGGCATGAGCAGCTGGATGCAGGCGCAGGCTGACGAGGAGCGCGAGCACGCTCAGAAGTTCGCGCAGCACCTGCTGGACCGCGACGCGCGCGTGGACATCGAGACTGTTGAGATGCCTTCCCTGAAGATCTCCACCCCGCTGGACGCCTTCGAGGCATCCCTCGAGCACGAGCGTAAGGTCTCCGCGCTGATCCGCGACCTCGTGAAGACCGCCGACGAGGTTGGCGACATCGACTCCCGCAACCTGCTGAACTTCTTCCTGGAGGAGCAGATCGAGGAGGAGGCCACCGTCAGCGCCATCATCGACCGCATCAAGCTGGTGGGCAACGATGGTTCCGGCCTGCTGCGTATCGACGCGGAGCTGGGCAACCGCTAGCAGCCATTACGAAGGCCACTCAACGGCCAATAGCAAAAGCCGACTGGGATTTTCCTCCCAGTCGGCTTTTCGTGTTCAGTGCAGGCCGCTCCTCCGCTTAGAGCAGGCCGCTCCCTCCCACTTAGAGCATGCAGCTCACGCAGCCCTCAACCTCCGTGCCGGTCAGGGCCGTCTGGCGGAGGCGGATGTAGTAGATCGTCTTGATCCCCTTGCGCCATGCGTAGATCTGCGCGCGGTTGATATCGCGCGTGGTGGCGGTGTCCTTAAAGAACAGGGTCAGCGACAGGCCTTGATCCACGTACTTCGTGGCCACAGCGTAGGTGTCGATGATCTTCTCGTAGCCGATCTCGTAAGCGTCCTCGTAGTACTCCAGGTTCTCGTTCGTCATGTACGGAGCCGGGTAGTACACGCGGCCGATCTTGCCCTCCTTGCGGATCTCAATCTTGGAGGCGATCGGGTGGATCGAGGACGTGGAGTTGTTGATGTAGGAGATCGAACCCGTCGGCGGGATGGCCTGCAGGTTGCGGTTGTACAGGCCGTGAGCCTGCACGTCTTCCTTCAGCTGCTGCCAGTCCTGTGCGGTGGGCACGTGGATGCTGGAGTTGCCGAAGATCTGGCGCACACGCTCCGTCTTCGGGGCGAAGTCGGCCGGATCGTAGCGGTCGAAGAACTCGCCGGTGGCGTACTGGGAGTTCTCGAAGTTGTGGAACTTCTCGCCGCGCTCCTGGGCGATCTTGTTGGAGGCCTTCAGAGCCTCGTACATCACGGTCGCGAAGTAGGCGTTGGTGAAGTCCAGCGCCTCCTCAGAACCGTAGTGAATGTGCTCGCGCCCCAGGAAGCCGTGCAGGTTCATCTGACCCAAACCGATGGCATGGGAGTTGTCGTTGCCCTGGCGCACCGACGGCACGGAGTCGATGGAAGTCTGGTCCGCCACGGCGGTCAGGCCACGGATGGCGGTCTCGATGGTCTTGGAGAAGTCTTCCGAATCCATCGCCTTCGCAATATTCATGGAGCCCAGGTTGCAGGAAATATCGTCGCCGATCTTCTTGTACGTCAGGTCAGCGTTGAATTCCGACGGGGTGGAGACCTGCAGAATCTCGGAGCACAGGTTCGAATGGGTAATGCGGCCTTCGATCGGGTTGGCCTTGTTAACCGTGTCCTCGAACATGATGTACGGGTAACCCGACTCAAACTGGATCTCCGCCAGAGTCTGGAAGAATGCACGCGCGTTGATCTTGGACTTACGGATGCGCGGATCCTCCACCATCTCCTCGTAGTGCTCGGTAATGGAGACGTCGGCGAACGGCTTGCCGTACACGCGCTCGACGTCGTACGGACTGAACAGGTACATGTCGTCGTTGCGCTTGGCCAGTTCGAAGGTGATGTCCGGGATCACCACGCCCAGCGAAAGGGTCTTGATGCGGATCTTCTCGTCCGCGTTCTCGCGCTTGGTATCCAGGAAGCGCAAAATGTCCGGGTGGTGCGCGCTCAGGTAGACCGCACCGGCACCCTGGCGGGCACCCAGTTGGTTGGCGTAGCTGAAGGCATCCTCCAGCAGCTTCATCACGGGGATCACACCGGAGGACTGGTTCTCGATGTGCTTGATCGGCGCGCCGGCCTCACGCACGTTCGACAGCAGCAGAGCCACACCGCCGCCGCGCTTGGATAGCTGCAGCGCGGAGTTGATGGAGCGGCCGATGGACTCCATGTTGTCCTCGATGCGCAGCAGGAAGCACGAAACCGGCTCACCGCGCTGCTTCTTGCCGATGTTGAGGAAGGTTGGCGTTGCAGGCTGGAAGCGGCCGTCCATGATCTCGTCGACGAGGTTGGACGCCAACTCGGTATCCCCCGCCGCCAGGCCCAGCGCAACCATGCACACGCGATCCTCGAAACGCTCCAGGTAACGGCGGCCGTCGAAGGTCTTCAGTGTGTAGGAAGTGTAGTACTTGTACGCACCCAAGAACGACTGGAAGCGGAACTTCTTCGCGTAAGCCTGCTTGAACAGAGACTTCACAAAGCTGAACTCGTACTGATCCAGCACCTCAGGGTCGTAGTACTCGTTGTCCACCAGGTACTTAACCTTTTCTTCCAGATCGTGGAAGTAAACGGTGTTCTGGTTGACATGCTGCAGGAAGTACTGGTTTGCAGCCTCGCGGTCCTTGTCGAATTGGATTTCCCCTGCATCGTTGTACAGGTTCAACATCGCGTTCAGAGCGTGATAATCCAGCTGCTCCCGCTGGTCAACGGGCTCCTGGACGGTCTTGCCAAGCTCGGTGCCAGTCATATGTATGCGTCTCCTCAAAAACTCGCGCTAAGAAAAATGCCTCGCGCTCGTGTGTTCGTTTCGATTCTAATCAGTGCCCCGGACATGTGCGGGGCGGGTGCGAAGCAGGTGTTCTATTCCCCGTTTCACGCTTGCCGTGTCAGCTCGCCAGATCCCACCGGCCCTCGTGCCGCAGGGAGGCCTCAAACTCCGCCAATCCCTCACGCACTCGGTGGACGTCCTCCTCCGTTCCCATCAGCTCAAAGCGGTACAGGTACGGCACCTGGCACTTAGCGGAGATCACCTCGCCGGCCTTGGCAAAGTCCGACCCGAAGTTAATGTTCCCCGCGGCGATCACCCCGCGCAGCCACTTGCGGTTTTGCTCCACGTTGAGGAACTTGATTACCTGCTTTGGAACTGGTCGGGCGTAGTCGCCTGTCATTCCCGCTCCCCCGCCGTATGTCGGCACGACCAAGACATGCGGTTGGTCGACGAGCAGTGGGGCGTCATTACGCTTTAGAGGGATGCGGGAGGAAGGCAACCCGAGCTTGCGCACGAAGCGGTGAGTGTTCTCCGTCGTGGAGGAAAAATACGTGATTAGCATTGAGCCTCATTCAGACAGTGGCGCGCGCAAAAATAGTCCCCACCTGATAGACGGTGAAGGCGAAGCGACGCGCGGGGGTTAAGCAGCCTTGGCGGTCAGGGAACGAATGCGATCCGGGCGGAAGCCGGACCAGTGATCTTCACCGGCGACAACCACGGGAGCCTGCAGGTGACCCAGCGCCATTACGTAGTCACGAGCCTCATCGTCGAGGCTGATGTCAACGAGCTCGTACTCCAGACCGGCCTTATCGAGGGCCTTCTTGGTGGCGTTGCACTGAACACATGCGGGCTTGGTGTAGACGGTGATCATGGTGGCTGTCATTCTCCTGGTTCGTGGGCGCTATCAGTGTTGGTCTTTGTCAGTCTTTACGCTGGCCGTAGCAACGACCTCGGCGGGCGATAGTCAGGCGTACTGTGCCTTCATCGCCCCTCATCGACTTGCTTAAGACTACACATCACATGCGTGTAAGACAACCGCTAAAACACAACATTTTGGGGCTTCCTTAAAACTGAAACACAATATCTAGTAGTTACATCTTGAGTATTCGCAGGTGGGGAAAAATCCCACCACTACATCTAGCCACATAAAAAACATGTTTGTAATTTCAAAGCCGGGATTTGAGACAAAGAATCCCCCGCCTCCGCGGTGCTTTAAGCACTCTCAGCGGAAGACGGGGGAAGTGGAACCTTGTGGTTCTTAGCCCTGGCGAGCCTTGAAGCGGGGTTCCTTCTTGTTGATCACGTAGACCTTGCCGCGGCGACGAACGACCTGAGCGCCCGGCTTGTTCTTCAGCGACCGAAGGGACTTGCGGACCTTCATCGGGCGCTCCTTTCCTCATCGACTTTCTTACATCGCCAGGCAGTACAGGCTAACAGGCTAAAGCCCGCTTATGCCGCCCGGCACAAACACAAACGATGAGTTTACCCATCGCCGACTCCAAAACCAAATAAGTGCAAATAGACTACCCGAGCACCCCGCACTCCCCTGCGGACTAGCATCTAACCCATGAGCCCTTCCGCAAACCAGCCGAACCACACCCCCGACAACCCCGGCAGCACTAGCAGCGCCGAGCGCCCGGGCGCGCGCCCGCTACACGCGCAGATCATCGCAGAGTTGGGAGTGCGCCCCACCATCGACCCCGCCAAAGAGGTAGAGCGTCGCGTGCAGTTCATCGCCGACTACATGCAGGCCACGGGAGTTCACGCCCTTGTGCTAGGAATCTCCGGCGGCCAGGATTCCACCCTGGCGGGAAGGCTGTGCCAGCTGGCGGTCGAGCGCCTCAACCAGGAAGGCACACAAGCCCAGCAGACAGAGCAAGCAGATACTCCCCAGCCCTACCGCTTCTGCGCCGTGCGGCTGCCCTACGGAACCCAGGCGGACGAGGAAGACGCACAGGTGGCGCTGAAGTTTATCGCGCCGAGTATGGGCGTCACAGTAAATATCAAGGGCGCAACCGACGAATCGGCGCGCGCGGCGAGCGAGGCCCTCGGCATCGCGCAGGTTAGCGACTTCAACAAGGGCAATATCAAGGCGCGCGAACGCATGATCGCGCAGTACGCGCTGGCAGGCGAACTCGGCGCGCTGGTGGTCGGCACGGATCACGCGGCAGAGGCAGTCACCGGCTTCTACACCAAGCACGGCGACGGTGCGGCGGATCTGGTGCCGCTGGCGGGGCTCACGAAGCGGCAGGGTGCGGCGCTGCTGCAGCACCTCGGCGCCCCGGACAGCACGTGGCAGAAAGTGCCGACCGCGGATCTGGAGGAAGACCGCCCCGCGCTCCCCGACGAGGAGGCGCTGGGCGTGACGTACACGCAGCTCGACGACTACCTGGAGAGCACCAACGGCGCTGCCGACATCGACCCGCAGGTCGCCGAGCACATCGAGAAGCTATGGTTCCGCTCGCGCCACAAGCGGCACTTGCCAGTCACCCCGCACGACGAATGGTGGCGCAGCTAGGCCCCCACACCGCTGAGCCGTGGCGCAGCTAGAAAACGAACTGATCCAGAATCAGCGCGGTAAACGCCAAGAACCAGGCGATAACCACCACCAGCGGCATACCCAGCGCGGAGTGCGGAACATCCTCCCCCGCCTCGCGCCGCTTCTCACGCTGGATGTGCACCAACGTCATCACAAACATCGGTAGGGTCGCCGCCCACACGGCCATGCAGTAAGGGCACAGCGCGCCGATGGAGTAGATCGCGGAGTAGGCCAGCCAGTGCACAAACACCACCCCCAGAGCCAACCCGACCAAGGTGCAGTACCACATCCAGCGAGGAAGTTTCGCGCCGACGATCAGTATCACGGCGAGGGTCATCATCACCGGGAAACCGATCATTCCGATAAATGGGTTTGCGAATCCAAACGTAGCCGCCTGATCCGAGGCCATCACATCCGTACACGAGATGACCTCGTTGAAAGTACACGCCGGCTCGAAGTTAGGATCCAGCGCCATCTGCAGCTTGTCGTGCATGATCAGCGTGGAGAAAACCAGCCCGATCGTGGATAGCACCAGGAAGGTGTAGCCGAAGCGTTTGGTAGCACCTAGACCGTTCATGTGCTCGCTCTCTTTATTTACTGACGCCCTCACGTCCCACTGCGCTCACATCGGCGCTTTCAGGCGCGGAGTGAACCGGTTTGGGGTCGCCGTCCATCGAGGAACTGGGCGATTTCCAACGAGGTTAGATTAGCACGGTGGATAACCCAGCAAATACAACAAAACCCCAGCTCATTTCTGAACTGGGGTTTGTGTTCTGTGGAGCTAACGGGATTCGAACCCGTGACCCCCACACTGCCAGTGTGGTGCGCTACCAGCTGCGCCATAGCCCCGTTGCTCTTTGCAAGCGAACGGGTCTAAAGCTACAACACTAGAATTGAGTTCTCCAAATCGCCTGGTGGCAATGGGGTAACGCGCGGGCGCTACTTACCTTCCAGCGCGACCGGAACCCAGGAGCTCAGGGTCTGGTCCGGGTTGGACGGCGGATCGAAGCGCTTGCCGTCCTTGTACAGCAGTGGCGAGGAAACGTCACCCTCGCGCTTCTCGACTTCCTTGCCGTTCTTCTGGGCGACCTTCACGCCGTCTTCCTTCACGGACTCGTTGCGGATCTTTTCGACCACATCGTCATTCACGCCGATCTTGTCGGCCGCGTTAGCTAGGTCTTCCCAGCTCCACTGGCGGGCAACGGTGGATTGCTCCTCCATAATCAGGCGGTGGATGTTCCAGAAGGCATTCACGTCGCCGGCCTTAGCCACGGCCCAGGCAACGGACGCACCACGGGTGGAAGGACCGGTCTCATCACCACGGTCCAGGAAGTTCAGAAAGTTGAACTTCACCTTCAGCTTGCCCTCTTCCAGCGCACTCTTCAGATCCTCGCTGGATGCGGATTCCAGCTGTGCACAGTAGTGGCAGCTGAAGTCCTCGAAGACCTCGACGGTCGGCACGTCGTCGCCGGCGTTTTCCGACTCCAGCGTGACGGTGCTCTCGTCGGTGGTCATCTTCACATCCACCTTGTCATCCGGCAGGGTGATGTTATCGACCTTGTGCTGCTGGTTGTTGTACACAATGAAACCGATGGCTACGGCTGCGATAACGAGGATCGCAATGATTCCCCACAGGAAGCCATTGCCCCCTTTTGAAGCGTTAGGGGCCTTGATCTTCTGGCTCACTGAGCGTTCCTTTCGAGATGATGACGTGTCTACTGGGCATGAGGGTATCGCAGTTTTCTGGCAATACCCTGAATCGACCCCGTGATTTTACGCATACCTGCAGGGAACCGCGAAGTTATCCGAGCACGCCGTCGACGACGACCTGCGCTTCCTCCAGCACCTTGTCCAGGTGCTCGGCGCCGTTGAAGGACTCCGCGTAAATCTTGTACTTGTCCTCCGTGCCACTTGGGCGGGCGGCGAACCAAGCATTTTCGGTGGTCACCTTCACACCACCGATGGCCGCGCCGTTGCCCGGCGCCTCGGTCAGGATTGCTTCGATCTTCTCGCCCGCCAGTTCGGTGGCCTCCACGTCACTGGCGCTGAGCTTCTTCAGGCGTTCCTTTTGCTCGCGGTTCGCCGGAGCGTCGATGCGCTTGTACTGCGGCGCGCCCAGCTCCTCAGCTAGTTCCTTGTAGCGCTCGGACGGGCTCTTGCCGGTCGTTGCCTTGATTTCGGACGCCAACAGGTCAGCGATAATACCGTCCTTATCGGTGGACCAGACCTGCCCGTCGCGGCGGAGGAAGGAAGCACCTGCCGATTCTTCTCCACCAAAGCCCACGGATCCGTTGACCAGGCCCGGCACGAACCACTTGAACCCGACCGGCACTTCCATCAGCTTGCGGCCCATGCGCGCCACCACGCGGTCGATCATGGAGGAGCTGACCAGGGTCTTACCCACGGCGGCATCCTGCGGCCAGTTCTCGCGGTGGCTAAAGAGGTACTCGATAGCGACGGCGAGGTAGTGGTTCGGATTCATCAGGCCTGCGTCTGGGGTGACGATTCCATGGCGGTCGGAATCGGCGTCATTACCAGTAGCGATGCCATAGGAAGTAGAACCGGCGCCCGCGACCGCATCGACCAGAGAGGCCATCGCGGACGGCGAGGAGCAATCCATGCGGATCTTGCCGTCGGAGTCCAAGGTCATGAACCCGAAGGCCGGGTCGATGGTGGGGTTAACGACCGTAAGGTCCAGGCCGTGCACGTCGGCGATGCGCTCCCAGTAGGCAACGGAGGCGCCACCCATCGGGTCGGCGCCGATGCGCACGCCCGCGTTGCGGATGGCCTCAATGTCGATAACCTCCGGCAGGGCGGCAACGTAGTTGCCCAGGTAGTTGTGGCTTTCCACCAGCTCGGTGGAGGTGGAGCGCTGCACGCCGGACAGATCCGCATCCAGGTACTCGTTGGCGCGGCGGGCGATCCAGCTAGTGGCATCGGTATCCGCCGGACCGCCGGTCGGAGGGTTGTACTTAAAGCCACCATCGCGCGGCGGGTTGTGGGAGGGGGTGACGACGATACCGTCGGCGCGGCCAGCGTCGCTGCCCTCCGGGCCGCCGGGCAGCTGCTTGTTGTATTCCAGGATGGCGAAGCTGACCGACGGGGTGGGCACGAAGCCACGCTCCTGGTCGACCTTCACGGTCACCTGGTTGCCGGCCAGAACCTCCAGCGCGGTGGCCTCGGCGGGCTCGGACAGGGCGTGGGGGTCGCGGCCAATGAAAACCGGGCCGTTGATCCCCTGCTCGCGGCGGTAATCAACGATGGCCTGGGTGGTCGCCAGGATGTGCGGCTCGTTGAAGGCACCGTCGAAGGCGCTGCCGCGGTGGCCGGACGTGCCGAAGCTCACGCGCTGGCCCGGGTCAGCCAGGTTCGGAACCGTGGCGGAGTAAGCCTCCAGCAGGGCGGGAATGTCGGTGAGGTCGTCGGGGGTGGCGGGCTGGCCAGCACGTGGGTGCATGATGTTTCCTTCGGTCGGTGCCTGAAAGCATTTTCTTGCTACTCACCATTTATCGTGCCCGATTCCGGCGGGTTTTTCAGCGCTGTCGCCGCGCCCTTCCACCCCGCCCTCGCCCCTGTCGCTACTCCTTGCCACAACCACTGCCGTTACCCGGCAATTGCAAACAGCCTCAACGAATTTGTCTAAACTCTTCTTCCTCACTTCTTTACAGGCGTAACCTCTGTAGTCCATGCAAGACGTTTCCTTCGCCGAATCCCTCCAGAACACTCTGGACAAGATCGACCAGTTCATCTGGAGCCAGTGGCTCCTGATCCCCTTACTGCTGCTCACGGGCCTGTGGCTGACTATCCGCCTGGGTGGCGTGCAGTTCCGCAAACTGTTCGTCGCCCTGCGCCACGGGCTTATCGACAGGAACGATGAGGGCGGCGAAGGTGACATCACCCAGTACCAGGCGCTCACCACTGCGCTGGCCGCAACTGTCGGCGTGGGCAACATTGTGGGTGTGGCCACCGCCATCTCCATCGGCGGGCCTGGCGCGCTGTTCTGGATGTGGATCACCGGCCTGGTGGGTATGGCCTCTAAGTACTCGGAGGCTTTCCTGGGCGTGCGCTTCCGCGTGGCCGATTCCAAGGGCAATGTCTCCGGTGGTCCGCAGCGCTACCTTTCGCGGGGCATCCCGGGTGGCCTGGGCACGTTCCTGGCGTGGTTCTTCACCATCGCGGCCATCATCGCCTCCTTCGGCATCGGCAACCTGACGCAGGGTAACGCCGTTGCTGCGGGCCTGGAAGACACCTTCGACGTCAGCCCTACCGTCACCGGTGCGGTGATGTTCGTGCTAGTCGGCGCGGTTCTCCTCGGTGGCATTAGCTCGATCGGCAAGGTGACCTCGGCCTTCGTTCCACTGATGATTCTTATCTACATTGGCGGCGGCATTGTGGTGCTGGCTTTGCACGCAGGCGACATCCCGAATGCTCTGGGGCTTATCTTTAATGACGCCTTCACGGGAACCTCTGCCACCGGTGGATTCGTAGGCTCGGGCATCATGCTGGCTATGCAGATGGGTGTGGCCCGCGGCATTTTCTCCAACGAGTCCGGCATGGGCTCGGCGGCAATTGCAGCGGCTGCGGCGAAGACCACCCACCCAGTGCGTCAGGGCCTGGTCTCTATGACTCAGACGTTTATCGACACGATCATCGTGGTGACCATGACCGGCCTGGTGATCGTCACCACCGGCGTATGGGATACGGGCGAGGAAAATGCGGCAAACATGACGGCCCAGGCCTTCAGCAAGGGCATTGGCTCGGAGTGGGGCGGCACCATCGTCTCCCTCTCCGTCGTGTTCTTCGCCTTCTCCACGATCCTGGGATGGTCCTACTACGGCGAGCGCAACGCGGAGCGCGCTTTCGGCTCCTGGGCTTCCCTGCCCTACCGCATGCTGTTTACCTGCGTGGTTTTCGTCGGTGCTACCACGGAAATCGGCCTGGCCTGGACCTTCGCGGACATCGCCAACGGCTTGATGGCACTGCCGAACCTGGTGGGCATGCTGATCCTCTCCGGACTCATCGCCCGGGAGACCAAGGCCTACCTGGACTTCGACCCGACCCTGCGGGCGCGCCCGGAGGATGTGGAGAAGTTCCTGGTGGATACCAAGAACCCCTGGCGCAGCGCACTGTAACCAACACTCTATAACCAGCGGGCTATAACGCCGCCCACTAGCTGGCGCAGGTGAACTCCACGGTGAGGGCGATCGTACGGTTCGAATCGTCCTCCACCGGGGTGCCTTCGACAACATAGTTGTCGCCCTGGCGCTTCACCGTGGCCGAGCCGGCGTGGTCGTCGTCGATCTCGTATTCCACGTCCTTGTATTCGAAGTCCAGGGACTCTAGAGCGGGCTGGTCGGTGTAAATGTCGATGTCCAGCTCATTGCGGTCATCATCATCCTTGCCGAAGTCGACCTCTAGCACTTCGCGTCCGTCGTCCTCATCCAATTCGCAACGCACCGGGGAGAACAGTTTGGTATCAACGGGCTTCCCATCGACGGTGATCCTGTGGAGTTTGCTGCCCGAGCTTCCCTCGGCGGGGGCTTCCTGAGTATCGCGGGACTGCTCCGACTCCCCAGGAGAATCAGAAGAATCAGAAGAATCAGTAGCTTCGGAAGCCTCAGCGCTTTCCTGCACCGTGGTGGTCACGGTCTCCTTCTCTGCAGCGTCGTCGCCGGAATCATCAGACGCGCAGGCAGCAGCTGAGATACCCAGTGAAGCCGCCACTACTACTGCGGCGCTGCGGCGAGCGATGCGCGAAGTGGGACGAGCGATTTGCGAACTTGCGGTTTTCTTAGCGAATCTTAAATACCTCATCGCGCCCCACCGTAGCAAAATTCATTTTCCGCAAACCTCGCACAGAGATTAGTGATCTGGATTACAGTCGCGGACATGACTTTCGCATCGCAGCACGGCCTCAATGCCCCTCTGACACCCCTGCGCTTCCTCCAACGCTCCGCGCAGGTTCACCCCAATAAGATCGCCGCGGTCGACGGACCACGGCGCATCACTTTCCAAGAGTTCAACGAAGACGCACAAGCCTTCGCCCACGCGCTGATCGCCGACCAGGTGGCCGAGGGCGACCGCGTGGGCATTCTCGCTGCTAATAGCTACGAGGCTCTGCTCGCTCAGTTCGCCGTGCCGCTGGCTAATGCGGTGACGGTGCCGATCAACACCCGCCTCGCACCCAAGGAAGTTAACTACATCCTCGACCACTCCTCCATCGACGTCCTCATCGGTGAGAAGGAACTGATCGACCCCATCCTCGCCAGCGGTGAACGAGACCTGCGCCGAGCCGTGTACATCGCCGACAAGGAAGGCGTAGAGCCCCCGGTTGAAAACGGGGCAACTGACGCGCAGGGGGCGTCACTAGTAACAACATTTAGCGACTACCTGGCCGGGCACCGCAACGAAGAGCCACTGCCCTACCGCGTGCACGACGAGAATGAGACCATTGCGATCAACTACACCTCCGGCACCACCGGAAAGCCGAAGGGCGTGATCTACACCCACCGCGGCGCATACCTGAACGCGCTGGGGCAGGCGCACACGCAGCACTTCAGTCACGACACCGTGTACCTGTGGACGCTGCCGATGTTCCACTGCTCCGGCTGGTGCACAGGCTGGGCGGCAATGGCCGTCAGCGCAACCCAGGTGGCGCTGCGCGCGGTACGTGGCCCGGAGATGTGGGAGCTGATCCGCACCGAAGGTGTGACTGCCATGTGCGGCGCCCCGGCAGTGCTCAACACGCTGGTAGATGACGAAAACAAACGCCGCGTGACGAACCTGCGCGTCACCACCGCGGGCGCGCCACCAAGCCCCACAACCATCACCCGCTGCGAGAACATCGGCGTGGAGGTTACCCACGTGTACGGCCTGACCGAGAGCTACGGGCCGTTCACCGTCTGCGAGGCGCAGCCCGAATGGGCGGACATGACGGTTCGCCGCCGTGCGGTTCTGAAGGCGCGCCAGGGCGTGGCGTCCATCACCAACGAAGACGTCCGCGTAATCCAGCCGACCGAAACCCTAGACGAAGCGCTGGTGGACGTGCCCGCCGACGGTGCGACACTGGGCGAGATCATCCTGACCGGCAACGGCATTATGGCTGGATACTTCAAGGACGAGGAAGCCACCGCGCATGCCTTCCGCGGCGGCTGGTTCCACACCGGCGACCTCGGAGTAATGCACCCCAACGGCTATATCCAGCTGATGGATCGTGCCAAGGATGTGGTAGTTTCCGGCGGCGAAAACATCTCCACCATCGAGGTCGAGCAGGCCGTTATCAGCCACCCGGATATCTCCGACTGTGCAGTCATCGGCGTACCAGATGAGAAGTGGGGCGAGCGTCCGCGCGCATACGTGACCCTGCGCCCGGAGGCCCGCGGCGGAGACGAATCCGCTTTGGAAGAGGCCGTGATCGCCTACTGTCGCGCGCACATCGCCGGCTACAAGGTGCCGCGTGACGTGCGCATTCTCGACGAGCTGCCTCGCACCTCCACGGGTAAGGTCCGCAAGAACGAACTGCGCGAGGAAGCGTGGGCGGGCCACGAGCAGAAGATTAACTAGGTACGGTGTTGGCCGTTAACCCACTATTCGCCCGACCTTTCCTTACCCGCTGCTTTTAGGCTGGTTGCTGGTCACGCGCACCTTTTACCCTTTGTCTTTATGGGTAATAAAGGTATTTTCTCTCGACGCCGATTCTTCAAAGCACTAGGCTTCAGCGCCGGTTCTGCAGCCTTCGTGGTAGGGCCGCTTGCGAAGGCCGGTGCGGCACCAGGCACAGGCGGTTCCAGCCTGTCGGGCAGTGGGTTGGCCGGGAGTTCAGCCCTGGGATCCGCTAGCACTCCAAACTTGGCGGGGTCGGCGAGCTTCACCCCAAGCAACATCGGCAGCTCCGAGACCGGCTGGGTTATGGGGCACAAGGGCACCGGCCCCAACGGCGCTTTCCTTGCCGGTGACCTGCAAGTAGTCACTGTTACGGAGGATTCAGCGACGATTAGCTGGCTGACGTGGGACGCAAAGGTGAGCATCGCTGAGCGCCCTGTGGGCATGCCGACCGAAGGCACGCTGCGCGTATGGCCGGAAAATAACCCGCAGGATACGAAGATTGTGCGCTCAGAGAAGAACACCTTCTTCCACATCATGACTATCGAAGGCCTACAGCCGGAGACCAAGTACCGCTTCAGCGCCTCCTCCCACGGCATCGAAGCCAACGCGACACACAACTACTTCCAGGAGAAGAAGAAAGAGTTCACCACCTTGCCTAAATTGTCCGGCGAGGTACTGCAGACCGTGGTCGTGGCGAACGATGTGCACATGGGTGAGGCTCAGGATGGCCTGTGGTTCGATAGCTTTCCACCGCCGGCGGTACCCAACCCGAAATCCGCACCCTACCCGGAGGTGTGCCTGGATGCGGTCATTAAGACCGCTGAGGATTGTGGCGCTACACACCTGTTTGTCAATGGCGATGTCACGAGTGAAGCCCGCCCGGCCGAGGTACGGCGTGCCAAGGAAATGTTGGATACGTTCTCCGGCACATGGCGCGTAACCCGTGGCAATCACGACCGGCCGCACAAAGCCGACGACACCTCCGGTTACGAAACCGCCACCCCCTACGGCAAAGAACACTTCGACCCCTTCGGGGACGTCTTCGAGCCGCGACAGCAGGCCTGGATGATGGACCTGGAGCCGGCGGGCGTGCGCGTGATCGGCATTGATTCCACGGAGCTAGATAAATCCGGTGGGCGGATCGAACCACAGCAATTCCGGCAGATCGAAGGCTTCTTGCGCCGCGATCCGAACAAGCCAACCGTGCTTCTGCTGCACCACCCCATGACGCGCGAGGCCGGCTGGTCGAACGCAGCCGGACCTGCTTTTATTCTGCGTGACCCGGATCTGATCCGGCTGCAGAAGATGATCCAAGCGGCGCCGGGCGTGAAGTTGGTGCTGGCCGGCCACACTCACCGCGCTCATCGAGATAAGCCGGACGTCGATACCCACGCAGTATTCCTGGAAACCCCCGCGGCGAAGAACTGGCCCACCGGAGCCACCCAGCTGCGCTTCTACTCCGACGGCATTGCGGTGAACTTCCGCCACAACATGGGAGAGGAAGCCCTGGACTGGGCCAGCCGTACCCGCTGGACCAACTTCGGCCTGGCGCCGGAGATCCTGCTGGGGCCGACGGACGCACGCAACCTGGTGGTGCGCTATTAGCGCCCCTCCCCTTTGATGCCCCCCTATATACCAGCGCCCTACCTGCTGGTGAGTTCTAGCAGCTACAGAACCATCGCCGCGATCCAGCCGGCGATCAGCAGCGGAATATTAAAGTGCAGGAACGTCGGGATCACGGAATCCCGGATGTGGTCGTGCTGGCCATCCGCGTTCAGACCCGACGTGGGGCCTAGGGTCGAGTCGGAGGCCGGGGAACCGGCGTCACCAAGAGCACCCGCAGTACCCACAATCGCCACGGTGGCGAGCGGCGAGAAGCCCATCGATGCGCACAAAGGCACGTAGATCGTTGCGACAATCGGCAGGGTGGAGAAGCTCGAGCCGATGCCCATGGTGACCACCAGGCCGACCAGCAGCATCACCAGGGTGGCGGCGGCCTTGTTACCCGCGAACAGGTCGGCGGAGGTGTTGACCAGGCTTTCGACCTCACCGGTGGCCTGCATGACCGCGGCGAAGCCCTGGGCGGTGATCATGATGAAGCCGATCAGAGCCATCATGCGCATACCGGCGGTGAAGACATCGTCAGCCTTCCTCCAATCGACCGCGCCGGTGCCCATGAAAATCGTCAGACCAACCAGGGCACCAACCAGCAGCGAATCGGCCTCCATGTCCATCGCCTGCATAACGACCTGCACGGCAAAGGTGGCGATGATCGCAACGACGGAGACGATGATTTTGTAGCGGGAGACCTCCCCGGCCGGGTCGGTCTCGACCTCCACAATCGGGCGCTCCTCGTACTCGCGCGGCTTGCGGTAGGTGATAAAGACCGCGATCAGTAGACCCGCGAGCATGCCCAGCGCCGGGATGCCCATGGCCTTCATCACGTTGATGCCATCGGTGCTCATGCCCGCGTTGTTGATATTGCCCAGCAGGATGTCGTTCAGGAAGATCGAGCCGAAGCCCAGCGGGATCCACATGTACGTGGTGATCAGGCCGAACGTCAGGATACAGGTGACCAGACGGCGGTCCAGCTGCAGCTTGTTGAAAACGCTCAGCAGCGGCGGGATGATCAGCGGAATGAACGCGATGTGCACGGGGATGAGGTTCTGGCTCATCACGGCCATCGCGAGGATGCCGGCCAGCATCAGCCATTTCGTTACAGCAGCGGCGCGGCTCTTTGTTTCTTCGTTAGTGACGCCCAGTTTCCCCAGCAGAGAGTCCGCCAGAAGCTTGGGCAGTCCCGCGCTGGCGACGGCCATCGCAAAGGCACCGAGCAGGGCATAGCTCAGCGCGATTTTCGCGCCGCCGGAGAGGCCTTCCTGGAAGGCCACCATCGTGGCATCAAGGCCAAGGCCGCTGAGGAGACCACCGACGATAGCTCCGATGAAAAGCGCCAGAACCACATGCACCCGAAGCAGGGCGAGGGCCAGCATGACGACGACGGCGACTAGGACTGCATTCATGCACCTTAGAATAGTGTGAGAGGTCAGACAATAGGAAATTCCAACGGTGACTGCTTCTCGTAGCGCCGCGTCTGGCCAGCCAAACGAGCCGCAATATTGACCCCGCTGAGCTTGCGCGCCTGCAAGAGGAAGTTCCGGCCCTCCTGGCTGCGGGTGTACACCGCCCGCATCGGCAGGCCTACGCGCTGGAGTTGGCTCAAGAATTCATCCACGTTCTCCCGGCGCGTGCCGAGCACGTCGGGCACCGACTGGGCACAAAAGATGCCGCGGATGCGGACTTGATGCGCGGGCGCGATGAGGTAGCGCGCGTTGCGGACTTCCCCGGACAGCTGGGTCATGGCGTCCGCAAAAAGCTTCCTTTCGGCGAAGGTCCCGCCGGACAGGCGCACATTCGCCCCGATGGCGCCTTCGTCGACGATGGCCACGAGGTTGCGGGTTTCGATCAAGCCGAGGGTGCTCAGCGTGCGCGCCAGAGCCGTGGCCTCGGCTTTCAGGCGCTTGCTGGTATCCGTCAGTTGTTGGACCTTCCGGGTGCGCATCAGTACCGCCGCACCGCCGAGCAGCGCAAGCACCCCGAACGCCAGCCATTGGCCCCCGACCGGGAGGTGCGGAAGAACGCGCCCCACTGCCAGGCCGAACATGACCGCGAGGAAGAAGATGTAGCCCAGGATAACGTCCAGGAAAGGCACCACCCCGGCCGATGCGGGCTTTTCGACATCGATGTTGAACTGCATCTCGTAGGGCTGGCCATCCGGCACATTCCCCATGCCCAGGGCCTCTAGCCACTGGTTACGCATGAGGTCCCGGCGGAAGGCCCGGGCCAGCATCTGTTCGTTGGCGGCATCGATGCTGCGATAGGCCCGCAGGGGTGGCTCGGTGAAGCAGCGGTCGAAGCCGTTCTCGATCACCGGCGCATCGGCGCGCGGCGCGACGAAAGCCTCGAAGCGCTTCTGCAGCGAACGCACGTCGTGCGAGCCCAGCACGTCCAGGGACTCCCCCGCGCCGATGTTTAGCGCCTGTGCCCCGCTCTGTGCCACCTGGTCGAGCCACTTCCCGCGCCCGGAACCTTGGCTCGGTTCGCACGTTGCGATGTGCCAGATATTCGCGGTCTTATCTGGAACGGTGGGATCCACCCGGATCACCCGGCCGCGCATCTGGTTGGTCAGCATAAACGCCCGCACGGAGCTGGCGATGATGAGCGCGTTGGCGCAGGGCGAATCCCACCCCTCCCCCAGCAAGGCGGCGGTGCCCACCAGGATCGTGAACAATCCTTCCTGAAAGGCGCGGGTAATGGCGGGCACGGATACCCGCGTACCGCCGGAAAAGCGCACCTCCACATACTCGTCATTGAGGTCCTTGGCGGAGGCGACTTCCCCGTCGAGGTGCGCCGCGAAGCGCTTCACCTGATCCAGCGCCGAGCGCGGGATGACGACCACCGAGCCGCTGATGGCGGCGATTTTTGTGGTGCCGCCTACCCGCCGTCGCAGTGCTTCGAAAATGGGGATGACGCCCACGTGGACCAGGGCATCGTCACTGCCCACGCTGGACAGGTAATCCCGCTGAACGTAATCCGCGAGGATCACCATGCGCAGACTGTCGGACATCGCGGAGACTTCTTCTTCGGCAATGTCACCGACGGCGCGGATCTTGCCCGCGGAATGGGTGAGGATGCGATTGACCTTCTTCTCTCCCGTGACGGAGATCTTCCCCTTGTTCAGCAGGTTGTTGGCCCGCAGTGAAGAGGCCACCGTCGGGCTGGCGCGGAAGAAGTCGGGATGGTCGATGACGAACTGAAGCCCCAGCTCGCCGGAGAGTTCCGGGCGCTTTTCGCTGAGTATCGCCTGGATATGCGGTGCTATCGGGTGCCCAGCAGCGGCAAGAAGGATTTTAAGGGCGTAGAAATTCTCCTCGTCGTCGAGGACAACCTGCAGCTGTTCGTCCGTGAGTTGGCCGAGGTCCTCTGCCAGTTGCGCCAAGATGCCCTGCCGTTGCAGGCCCATTAGCACTTCGTTGCCACGCCGACGCAGCTCGGCGATTTCCTGTTCTTCTTCCCGACTGGGCTTCGTAACGTAGACGTAGTCCTGATGCGGGCACAGGTTACCGGCGGCCACGAGTTCCGGGGCGAAGATCTCCTCGTCGATAGGGCCGCATAGCTGCTCGTAGCGCTGCCATTCGCTGGGGGTGGAATCATACGGCGGAGTGGCCGTGAGCGCGATGGTGTTGAGCACTGCTTTTCGGCGACCCAACTGATCCATGAAGGCTGTCAGGGCGCGGTGCCACTGGGAGCGCAGATGGTGCGCTTCGTCGAGGCACACCGTTCCGATGTCGCGAACCGCTTCGAGAATGTCGAGGTCCGCGAAGTCCTCTCCCGTTTCCTCGTCGAGCGCCTGAGCATATGCGGAGTACAGCGCCTGGTAGGTGATGACCGTGAGGAAAGCCGGGTTGTGTAGCGAGGTGGAACACCATTCCCGCGGGTTCGATGTGTCGTTGTGTTGAAAGTGTGCCGCGAAACGGTCGATCCACTGGTCGCGGATGGTGATGGTGGGAGCCAGGATCAGGGCTGGTTGGCCGAGGCGGCAGATGAGTTCCAGCCCGAGAATCGTTTTGCCCGACCCGGGAGCGGCGACAATGTGGATGCGGTGATCCTGCTTCAGGTCACCGAAGCGTTCGAGGATGCGCTGCTGATACGGCCGGAAGGTACCGGCAAAGCGCCAGCTGGGTTGCGGTTGTGGATCGGGCGCTGCCATGCGGGCAAGTCTAACCGATCAGGTGTTACTCATGAGGAGGCTTAGCGCCACCTCCAGGTTCAGACACAGAGAAACCCCAGCTCATTTCTGAGCTGGGGTACTGCTTTTGGTGGAGCCGCCGGGAATTGAACCCGGGTCCTTTGCGACCTCGCCAGGGCTTCTCCGTGCGCAGTTCGCACGTGACCTCTGCTCGACCCTCCAGCGCTCACGAACCAGCCTGGATGATGGGCCCAGTTGCTCGAAAGGTGTCCCACACGGCCCAAGCAACAAAGCCGTGCGGCAAGTCCCTTAAGTCGATGCCAGCTACCGGGTCAGGGACATACCCGGGCTGACAGACACGCGGTCGCTGTAATTAGGCAGCGAGGGCGTAGTCGCGCTGAGTGTTCTCGGCGCTTATAAATTCGCAGCGACGCTTAAAATCGGTGGTCGTCTGCCTTCACCGGCACGCTTCCCCTGGCTCAATGCACAAAGTCGAAACCAAGTCGACCCCATGATTCCTGCTGCGGAAACGCTTGTACAACAGGAAATCTAACCTTACACCCGCGTGTGGCGCTGATTCAAGAATCTGTCTGCTCTTCTTGCCACTTCGCCTTGCGCTCCTTGGACTTCTTGTTGTTCTTCACCGCCATTAGCCCGACCGCAATGCCTATCACGACAGGCACCCATACCTTGCTGTAATCCGCCATGAATTCCACCACGCGCAGAATCGGCTCCATCCATTCGGGCATGTGCCAGTCCGGCCAGGGAATCGAGGGAAGGTTGATCTCCGGCCACGGAATCGACGGCAAGTTAATCTCCGGCCACGGGATCGACGGAAGATTAATGTCCGGCCACGGGATATCGATATCCCAGTCCGGCACGAAGCTCAATAGCCACGAGATCAATCGCGAAACTAACGGCCCCAGCACGATCACTGCCAGCGCCCAACCGCCCTTCCCCAGGCCAGTAATCAGGGGAAAGAACCAGCGCTTAAACGGCGACTCCTCCATCGCCTCCCAGCGCTTCGCTGCCCGCGAGCCCCCAGGCGGGTCGAAGTTCACCACCCCTTCGTCGTCTTTTACCTTGACCTCGATCATCCAGCTGTCGAGAAAGTTCGACGTCCACCCCAGGTACGGCGCACTGAGCGTCATCTCACCGCCATATTTTCCAGCCTTAACGGTCGCCTCGCTTTTACCCAGGTCAATCTTCTGATTCTCGAGGCTCTTGTACCTTGCGATCGTTACCCCGTCGCGACGCACGAGTAGCTGATGGTTCTTATCGAGGTCGTCTAGTTTCTCTGCCAGCTTCTTGTGGAGCTTCTCGCTGTCTTCTTTTGTGGACGCCCTCTCGTCCCCCGCATCACCCTCAGCTACCTCTTCTGCCTCCGGCGCGGCACTGTTTTCCGCGTCAATTTTCTTATCGGACGCGGGGAAGTCCGGGTCGATTCTCCGCAGTGCATCCGGCTCGCCGATAAAGAGCTCAAGCAGCCCGAACTCAGGATGCTTAAGGGACCAATGCTCGACGTCGTCATTTTTCACACGCCCGAAAGTATCAAAACACAAACCCCCCGTTCAATAGAGGTCTCCTATGCGTTACCGCACCCTAGCCCTGGATCCCCTTGATTCGCCGGCCCATCTCGCGCGTGATCTCACGCTCTTCTGTACGGCGTTTGATGTCCTGGCGCTTGTCGTATTCCTGCTTACCGCGTGCCAGCGCCAGCTCGACCTTCAACTTGCCGGCAACGAAGTACAGCTGCAGCGGAACCAAAGTGTTGTTTCCGTCGCGTACCTTGCCCATCAGCGAGTCGATCTCCCGGCGGTGCAACAGCAGCTTGCGGGTACGGCGGGGGCTGTGGTTCGTCCAGTGCCCCATGGAGTACTCCGGGATATGAAGTCCGCGCAGCCAGACTTCACCTTCATCAATGGTGGCGTAGGCGTCAACAAGAGAAGCCTTGCCCTCCCGCAAAGATTTAACTTCCGTACCCACCAGCACCACACCGCACTCGTAGGTATCGATGATGTGGTAATCGTGGCGCGCCTTGCGATTGGTGGCAACGACAATCTGGCCAGTCCCCTTCTGACCTGTACCTTTTTGCCCCTTCTGGGGCTTACCCTTTTTCCCCTTCGATTTCCCCGAATCGGTGGGAGTGCTCTTTTTTGCTGCCATGACAGCCACACACTACCACCGGGCGCTCCCTCGAGCGAAAATACTTAAGCGCGCTAAGCAGCGCTGGCTTAGCGAGGGCGCAGTGCTAGTTCTTCACATACCAGCGCAAGGTGACCTGCGCGGTGATAGCTGCCACGACCACGCCGACCAGCACCACAAACGGCGCGGCCAGCCACAGGTCGCTGTTCGTCACACGCGCCACCAGCTGCTGGTCGTACACGGCCTTCAGAGCGCGGTCGACCACCAGGATCTTCGCGGCGAACATGCCGCCAACCGCCAGCACCGCACCGATCAAGGCGGCCATCATGGCCTCCAGGACGAACGGAGCCTGCGTGTACCAGCGCGAAGCGCCGACCATGCGCATAATGCTGATCTCACTGCGGCGCGAGTATGCGGTGATCTGCACCATGTTCATGATCAGGAAGATTGCGGCGATGGCCTGCACCGCGGCAACGATAAAGGAGGCGTTGCGTATGGAGTCCAAGTTGCGCATCGCGGCCTCCAGGTTGTCGCCCTGGTCCACGATGTTCGTCACGGCCGGATTATCCCGCAGCGCGTCGATGGGCGCGGAGTTCTCCGGGTCGGCCAGGCGCACGTGGAAGGCAGCGGGCAGCGCATCCTTCTCCGTCTGTTCCACTAGCTGCGGATCAGACTCGCCGAACAGCTCCACGAAGCGTTCGTAGGACTGCTCCTTGTTACGGAAGGTCACGGACTTCACCGCCTCGTCACCCTCCAGCTGCTGCTTAATCTCGGAGCACTCCGGGGAGGCACACGTTGGGTCGGAGCCCGAAATTTCGTCGTCGAGCTGCACCATCACCTCGATGCGGTCGAAATAGATATCCTTCGTCCGCTCTGTCATCGCACTCAGCAGAAAGCCGGTGGCCAGCAACGCCAGCGCGATGGAGGTGGTGATGATCATCGCGATCGTCATCGTCATGTTGCGGCGCAGGCCCGAAAACGCCTCGCGGAACACAAAGTTGGTCTTCATTAATGTTTCCCTACTGTTTCCTACTGATCTCTACTGATCCGTACTGTTCCCTTGCAGTTCCGCTCTAGTGGCCCACGCCGTACATACCGAGCTCGTCATCGCGCACGAGCTTGCCCTTCGACAGCTCGATCACGCGCTTACGCATGGAGTCCACCGCCACGTCGTCGTGGGTGGACATCACCACGGTCGTACCGTTCTGGTTAATGCGGTTGAGCAACATCATGATCTCCGATGAAGTATCGGGGTCCAGGTTGCCTGTCGGCTCGTCCGCCAGCAGGACCAAAGGCTTATTTACGGACGCCCGCGCGATCGCCACGCGCTGCTGTTCACCACCCGACAGTTCGTGCGGGAAGCGGTTTTCCTTTCCGTCGAGGCCGACGGTCTTCAACGCGGCAGGCACCAAGTGCTGAATTTCTGCGCGCTTCTTGCCAATGACCTCGAGGGCGAAGGCAACGTTGTCGAAGACAGTCTTCTTCGGCAGCAGGCGGAAGTCCTGGAAGACATAGCCGATGCGCTGGCGCAGCTTCGGCACATCCCGCCCCTTGATCTTGTTCACGTGGTAGCCGGCGACATGCAGGTCTCCGGAATCCAGCTTTTCCTCGCGCAGGATGAGCTGCAGGAACGTGGACTTACCGGAGCCGGAGGGGCCGATAAGGAAGACGAACTCACCCTTTTCGATGTCCAGGGTGATGTTGTCCAGGGCCGGCCGCCCGGAAGACAGATAGCTCTTGGTTACATTCTCGAAGGTGATCACGAGCACACAGTGTAGCGAAACTAGTGGGGCAAAGATAGTCCAGAGTGACTGTTGTTACTTCTGTAGCTTCATGTGGCTTGGTTGATTCTGGACTTCTGCTGTCTCGACGCACCCCAGAATGTAAAGTCGCAACCCAACCCGGTTGAAGAGCTAGGCGTCAAGAAGAGAAAAGAGCCCATGAGCGACACGAAGACTAAAAAAGAAACTACAAAAAGCAATCAGCCCGGGGGCTTCCTCGGATTCATCGAGAAAGTTGGCAACAAACTCCCCGACCCGTTTTGGCTATTCGTCATACTCGGCGGGCTGGTGCTCGTCTCCAGCTACATCTTCAACAAGATGGGCCTCAGCGCCACAGACCCGGAAACCGGCGAGCCGGTAGAGATCGTCAACCTGCTGAGCTCCGAGGGGCTCAAGGAGATCCTTTCAGGCGTGGTGGACAACTACGTAACCTTCCCACCGCTGGGTCTGATTATTACGGTCATGCTGGGCGTGGCCGTGGCAGAGCATTCCGGTCTGATTAGCGCGGTGGTACGCGCAACCGTCTCTAGGGTCGGGCCGAAAACTCTGACATTCGTCGTGGCGCTTGCGGGCGTGACGGGCTCCGTGGCCTCGGACGCCGTGTACGTGATCCTCATTCCGCTGGGTGCAGTGGCCTTCCGCGCAGTGGGGCGCTCCCCGATCGTCGGCGCGATGGTGGCCTTCGCCGCCTCCTCCGCCGGGTTCAACTCCTCACTGGTGCTGAACATCACCGATGTGCTGCTGGGTGGCATTTCCACCTCGGCAGCTCACATCGTGGACGACGAATACTTCGTCTCCCCGCTGGCCAACTACTTCTTCGTAGCGGCCAGCGCGATCGTGTTGGCGCTGATCATCACGGCGGTGACGGAGCTGTACATGAAAAAGCGCGCCCTGGACCTTGTCGACCACGACGAGATCGACTACTCGGAGGTCACCTTCAACACCGGCCGCGACGGCGATGACGAGCTCGCCGGAGACGTACCGCAGGAAAAGATCACCGCTGCTCTGAAACTCGATACCGATGAATGGCGTGCACTGCAGAACACCGCCATCGTCGCCGTCATCATGACGGCCATCTACTTCGCGCTGCTGTTCGTTCCGGGGTCGCCGCTACAGGGCGAAGGCGGCGAAGTGATGTCCAGCCCGCTGATCACCGCAGTGGCCGTGCCTATCGGCGCATCCTTCCTGATCCTCGGCCTGGTCTACGGCCTGGGCATCAAGTCCATCACGAAGGCCAGCGACGTTCCGGAGTTCATGGCGCGCGGCCTGAAGACCCTGCTGCCGATGATGGTGCTGTTCTTCGCCGTATCGCAGTTCCTCGCCTGGTTCACGGCTTCCAACCTGGGTTCCTGGACCGCCATTAAGGGCTCGGAGCTGCTGCAGAAGGCCGACCTGCCGCCGCTGCTGCTCTTCGGCGCCTTCGTGATCCTGGTGGCACTGGTGAACCTCTTCATTACTTCTGGTTCCGCCCAATGGGCGCTGATGGCACCGATCGTCGTGCCGATGTTCATGTACGTCGGCTTCTCCCCCGAGGTCACCCAGATGCTGTTCCGTATCGGCGACTCGCCGTCGAACATCATCACCCCGATGAGCCCGTACTTCGCCCTGGCCCTGACCTTCCTGCAGCGCTACTACAAGAAGGCGGGCATCGGAACGCTGATGTCGCTGACGTTGCCGTACTCCATCGCCATGCTGGTGGGCTGGTTCCTGTTCTTCGCCCTCTGGTGGATGGTCGGCCTGCCGCTCGGCCCTGGCACGCCGATGGACTACCCGGCGCCGTAGCTCCCTAGCCCCAGCGCTGGCTCTGCACTGCGCTGGCGCACAGCACAGGTTCAGCCCCCGTGGTAGCCCTGCCCAAGCCTTATCGTTAGTGTGGAAAATGTACCCCTGCACACCGCTTGGCCAGGGTTCCACATTGCGCCTTGGCCAACGATCTAAGAATTGAGGTCGGCGTTGAACAGCCAGGCTAATACTCCTTTACCCAATAGCTCCGATGTCGAAGCGGTGGTCACCAAGGCCATTCACCGCGCCGAGCAGTGGCTGGAGGTCGAAGAGACTTCCGCTTCCACGAAGCAGTTGGCAGACATGGTGCACGATCCCGACGGCGTGGAGTTCACCTTCGCCTTCGTCGACCGCGTGGCCCGCCCCGAGGACAACCACGTTTCGGCCAAGGAGTTTGCCAAGATCGCCAACCCGTTTAAGCGCACCGAGCCAGTGCCGGGGTTCATGAGCCTGGTCGATTCCATCCTGGTTACCGCCGGTTCCATCGCAGCGCCACTGCTGCCGAACATCGTCATGCCGATCGCGCGCTCCTACCTGCGCGCCACCGTCGGCCACCTGGTGCTGGATGCGGAATCCAAGGCGCTGGATCGCATGCTGGACGACTACCGCGACAAGGGCTTCCAGCTGAACCTGAACCTGCTGGGCGAGGCCGTGCTCGGCGAGGCCGAGGCACAGCGACGCCTGGATAACACCCTCGACCTGCTGAAGAACCCGCGGGTGGACTACGTTTCCGTCAAGGCTTCCTCCGTGGTCAGCCAGCTGAACCACTGGGACTTCGAGGGCTCCATCGAACGCCTGAAGGATCGCCTGCGCCCGCTGTACCGCCAGGCCATGAAGCGCGACCCGCACCCCTTCATCAACCTGGACATGGAGGAGTACAAGGACCTCCACCTGACCCTTAAGCTGTTCACCGAGCTGCTGGACGAGGAAGAGTTCCAGAGCCTGGAGGCCGGCATCGTGCTGCAGGCCTACCTGCCCGACACCTTCGACGCGCTGCAGGAGCTGGCGGAGTTCGCCGCGCAGCGCCGTGCCAAAGGCGGTGCCAAGATCAAGGTGCGCCTGGTGAAGGGCGCCAACCTTTCCATGGAGCGCGTGGATTCCGAGATTCACGACTGGCCGCAGGCTCCCTACCTGACGAAGGCGGAGGTGGATGCCAACTACATCCGCCTGCTGGATTGGGTGCTGCAGCCCGAGCACGCGGATAACCTGCGCATCGGCGTGGCTTCGCACAACCTGTACCACCTGGCACTCGCCCACGAGCTCTCCGTTGCCCGCAATGTCGAGCACCAGCTGGACGTGGAGATGCTGCAGGGCATGTCCCCCGCACAGTCCGAGGCCGTGCGCGACGTCGCCGGCAACATGATTCTGTACACCCCGGTGGTCAAGAAGGAAGACTTCGACGTAGCCATCAGCTACCTAGTGCGCCGCCTGGAGGAAAACGGTGCGAAGCAGAACTTCCTCTACGCGCTGTTCACCCCAGAGGATGACGAGACCGACGTCACCGGTATGACTCCGATGCAAGGCCAGGAGCTGCGCTTCCGCAACTCCGTGCGCGACCGTTGGGAGACCTTCGCCGGTTCGCGTCGCACCCAGAACCGCCTGGAGGAAGAGGCCGAGAAGAAGGGCTGCCAGTCCGACGGCCTGCCCGGCAACTTCGTCAACGAGCCCGACACCGACCCAACGCTGCCCGCCAACCGCGAGTGGGCGCTGCAGATCGTCGATCCGTCGAGCGATCCTGGCCCCGCTCAGACCCCGGAGGTAACTGACCCTGCGGTTATTGACGCCGCCGTCGCCCGTTGCCGCGGGGCTTCCGAGAAGTGGTCGCAGAAGACCGGCGCGGAGCGTGCAGAGCTGTTGGACCAGGCCGCAGATGCCCTGGCCAACAACCGTTCGAAGCTGATCTCGGCTGCAGTATTCGAGGCGGGTAAGACCGTCGCCGAGACCGACCCCGAGGTTTCCGAGGCCATCGACTTCGCCCGCTACTACGCGGAGAGTGCCCGCCAGCTGGACCACGTGCGCGGCTCGGTGTTTACCCCGTACAAGTCCGTGGTGATCACCCCGCCGTGGAACTTCCCTATCGCCATCCCGCTGGGCGGCGTTTTCGCCGCACTGGCTGCCGGTTCCTGCGCGATCATCAAGCCCGCTCCGCAGGTGCTGCGCATCGCGGAGGTCTTCATGGGCATTCTGCGCGAGGCCGGCATCTCCGAGGATCTGGTGCAGCTAGTCAACGCCGACGAAGCCGAGGCCGGCAAGCGCCTGGTGAGCCACCCGGATGTCGAGTCCGTGATCCTCACCGGCGCCTCCGAGACCGCGAAGCTGTTCCGTGGCTGGAAGCCGCGCATGGTCATTAACGCGGAGACCTCCGGCAAGAACGCGATCATCGTTACCCCGGCGGCGGATCCGGACCTGGCGGTGGCGGACATCTTCAAGTCTGCGTATGGCCACGCGGGTCAGAAGTGCTCCGCCGCCTCGCTGATCATCACCGTCGGCTCGATCGGCAAGTCCAAGCGCTTCATCAACCAGCTGGTCGATGCGGTGCGTTCCATGAAGGTCGGCCCGGGCTCCGACATTTCCACCTTTATGAACGGTGTGATCGAGGAGCCAGGCGACAAGCTGCTCCGCGGCCTGACCGAACTGGAGAAGGGCGAGAAGTGGCTGGTCAAGCCCCGCAAGCTCAACGACGAGGGCACCCTGTGGTCCCCTGGCCTGCGCGATAACGTGAAGCCGGGCAGCTGGTTCCACACCCACGAGTGCTTCGGCCCAGTGGCGGGCATTATGCACGCCGAGACCCTGGACGAGGCCATCGAGTGGCAGAACTCCACGGGCTTCGGCCTGACCGGCGGTATCCACACCATCGACGTGGAAGAAACCGCATACTGGCGCGAGCGCGTGGAGGTCGGCAACGCCTACGTGGAGCGCGGCATCACGGGCGCTATCGTGCAGCGTCAGTCCTTCGGTGGCTGGAAGAACTCCGCCCTGGGCAGCGGCGCGAAGGCCGGTGGCCCGAACTACGTCGCCCAGCAGGGCGTGTGGACCGAGGGCGACCTGAGCGAACTGGCCGCAGGCACCCTGCCGACGCACATCACGCAGCTGCTGCGCGAGATCCGCGGCCTGGGCTCCCCTGCCCTGTCCAAGGACGATCACGTGTGGCTGCGCCGCGCCGCGGAGTCGGATGCCTACGCGATGTCCACCGAGTTCGGCGTGGAGCACGACAAGACGGCCCTGGTCGTGGAGTCCAACGTGTTCCGTTACAAGCCGTTGCTCGAGCCGCTGCGCGTCCGCGTTTCCGAGGGCGCCAACCCGCGCGACCTGCTGCGCCTGAAGCTGGCCTCCGCCGCCACGGGCACGGAGCTGGATATTTCCGCCAACCCGGAGGTTGCCCGCGAGTGGGGCGAGCTCGGCGAGCAGATGCGTACTTCCTCCGACCGCGACTTTGCCGAGGAAATTGCCATCGCCCAGTCCGTGCGCGTCCGCGCGCTGGGCGAAGCCCCGGATGAGTTCTACGAGGCCGCTGCGAAGTCCGGCTCCGTGATCCTGGATCAGGATGTGTTACCCGATGGCCGCCGCGAGCTACTGCCGCTGTTGCTCGAGCAGGCGATCTCCACGACGGAGCACCGCTTCGGCTACATCCACGGCCTCACCCCTTAAGGAGCAGCGCTGAGCCTGACCGGGCGCGCAGCCCTGGCTCAGCCACCGCCGGGCACGCAGCCCGGCGCACGCTCGCGTACAGCCCGGCGCGCTAGGCCTGCGCTTCCTGCTGCTGCGCCATGCGCCAGCGAATGCCGGCCTCCAGGAAGCCGTCGAGGTCACCATCCAGCACCTTGCTGGGGTCGTTGACCTCGACGTTCGTGCGCAGATCCTTCACCATCTGGTACGGGTGCAGTACGTAGTTGCGCATCTGGTTACCCCAGGAGTTAGAGCCGTCGCCCTTCAGCGCGTCCATTTCGGCCTGTTCTTCTTGACGCTTACGCTCCAGCAACTTCGCCTGTAGCACCCGCATGGCGGATGCCTTGTTCTGAATCTGCGATTTCTCGTTCTGGCACGTCACCACAATGCCTGTGGGCACGTGGGTCAGGCGCACCGCCGAGTCGGTGGTGTTCACCGACTGCCCGCCGGGGCCAGAGGAGCGGTAGACGTCCACGCGCACGTCGTTCTCATCAATATCGATGTGGTCGGTCTGCTCCACCACTGGCAGCACCTCCACCTCGGCGAACGAGGTCTGGCGGCGGCCCTGGTTGTCGAAGGGAGAAATGCGCACCAGGCGGTGGGTTCCTTGCTCCACGGAGAGGGTGCCATACATGTATTCCCCGTGGATGACGATGGTCGCGGACTTAATGCCGGCTTCCTCGGCATAGGAGATGTCGTAGACCTCCACCTTGTGCCCGGCCTTTTCGGCCCAGCGGGTGTACATGCGCAGCAGCATCTCTGCCCAGTCGGCGGCATCCACGCCACCGGCGGCACTGCGGATGTTCAGCACGGCTTCGCGCTCGTCGTACTCCCCCGACAGCATCGTCGTGACCTCGAGCGATTCAATCTCCTGGCGCAGCTCCTCGCGCTCCGCATCGGCCAACTGCACCGCTTCCTGAGCCGCGTCCGGGTCGTCCCCGGCTTCCTCCTCGGCCATGTCGTAGAGCACCGGCAGGTCATCCAGGCGCTGGCGCAGCCCCGTGACCTTCTTCAGCTTCGCCTGCACGCGGGAAAGCTCGGAAGTCACCTGCTGCGCGTGGTCCGGATCGTCCCACAGCGAGGGGTCGGCGGACTTTTCCTCCAGCTCGCGGGCGCGGTCGCCCAGCTCGTCGAGGTCCAGCACCTTCTCGATGGTGGTCAGGGTGCCGTCCAGGTCGCTTAGGTCTGCAGAAACTTCCGGTTGCATAATGCGCAAGTCTACCCGGCGACATGCACAATGGAATGTATGGCTACTAACGGTTCTGATTCTTCTTCCCCGATCCCAGAGGACATGCTGAATGCGATCATCAAGACGTTCATCGTGGCGCATGTCGATGATTCCGACCACCACCTGGCTCAGGCGCTGGTCTATAACGCAGGCCGCCTGGCGTGGCGTATGCGCCAGACGGGCTTGGATACGGAGCAGAAGACGTCCGTCAGCGATGTCGTGACCGCTGCGGATCGCGCGGCCGAGAAGTTCATTGCCGACGCACTGCGTGCCATCCGCCCCGACGATGGCTTGCTGGGCGAGGAGGGCACCGCCGTGGAGTCGAAGTCCGGCCGCACCTGGGTAATCGACCCTGTAGATGGCACCTACAACTTCACTACGGGTTCGGACTATTGGTGCTCTGCCCTGGCGCTGGTCGAGGGCTCCCCCGATGATCCGGACGCCCTGTTGTTCGGCGCCGTTCACCGCCCGGCGATGGGCTACACGTGGTTTGGTGGCCCGGATATTCCTACTACTCGTGACGCCGCCGAGATCAGCCTGCCGAACACTTCGGCGGAACTGACCTGCCTGGGTGGCTACCTGCACCCCACCGACATCGCGGACGCCACCCGGCTGAAAACCTGGAAGGCCGTAAGCACGCAGTTTGCCACGCTGCGCATGCTGGGGTCTGCGTCCATCGACCTCGCGTGCGTGGCCGGTGGCGAGCTCGGCTGCTGGATGCAGCACAGCGTGGCCAGCTGGGACTGGTTGCCTGGGCGTGCTTTGGTGGAGGGCGCTGGGGGCGTCGCTAAGAAGGAAGAAAAAGACGGCACCACCTGGTTCATTGCCGGGGCGCCAGACGCGGTAGAGCAATCCGTTAAGGCGCTGCGCGAAGCCTAGCGAGAAGGCTACTCCCCCCCTTTGCCACACTAGTCACATTAGTCACATTCTTCCCGTGGCTTTATATGTGCCACGGGGTTATCATGTGTTCCATGACGGACTCGGTTTCCCCATATGCAGATGACCTGACCCTGGCGCTGTCGCTGGCCGACGCGGCCGACGCGATCACCATGGCGCGCTTCGAGGCGAACGACCTGAGCGTTGAATCGAAGCCCGACCTCACGCCAGTGAGCGACGCAGACACCGCCGTAGAGAAGGAACTGCGGGAACTGATCGCCGCACACCACCCGGAGGACGCCCTGCTGGGAGAGGAATTCGGTGGCGACGTCACCTTCGCCGGGCGACAGTGGGTCATTGACCCCATCGACGGCACCAAGAACTTTGTCCGCGGCGTACCCGTGTGGGCCACGCTGATCAGCCTGCTGGTGGACGGTAAGCCCGTGGTAGGGGTTGTCTCCGCGCCCGCGCTGGGGCGCCGCTGGTGGGCCGCTGAGGGATCCGGCGCATGGCGACTGTTTAACACCCCGGCCAGCGCTGCCACCGGTGGCACTGGCGGCTCCGACAGTACCGGCGACACCAGCGGCACTAGCGGTGCTGGCAACGCAAACGGTGGGGTGCCGTCGGTGGGCGCCCGCCGCCTGGAGGTATCGAAGGTCGCGCAGGTCGCGGACTCCTCGATTGCAATTTCCTCGCTTTCCGGCTGGGCGGACTGCGGCAAGCGTGAGCAGCTCATTAGCCTGACAGATTCCGCGTGGCGCCTGCGCGGATACGGCGACTTCTGGTCCTACATGCTGGTCGCCGAGGGTGCGGTGGATATTGCCGCCGAGCCGGAGGTAAGCCTCTGGGATCTGGCAGCGCTGGCGCCGATCATCACGGAGGCTGGCGGGCGCTTCACCTCCCTGGACGGCCAGGACGGCCCACACGGCGGGTCCGCCGTCGCCACCAACGGCCTGCTGCACGAGGCCACGCTCAGCGCCCTCGAATAGGCGCTAACCGAGCCTAACCCTAGACGTCGAGCGCCAGATACACGGTGTCGAGGTACTCCTCGATGCCCTCGAAACCACCCTCGCGGCCCAGGCCGGACTGCTTCACTCCGCCGAACGGAGCAGACGCATCCGATAGCGCGCCACGGTTCACGCCGACCATTCCGGCCTCCATGCGCTCGGCGAAGCGCAGGGTCTTCTTCATATCCTCGCCCATCACATAGCCAGCCAGGCCGAAGACGGTATCGTTAGCGACCTTCAAGGCTTCCTCATCGCTGGAGACGCGCTGCACGGCCGCGACGGGACCGAAGATCTCCTGGTTAGCGATCTCAAACTGTGGCGTCACGCCCGTAAGCACCGTGGCGGGGTACCAGAAACCATTCGGATCCAGGTCGGGGTGCGTCTCCCCCAGCTTCTCCAAGGCCTCATTACCGCCGAGGGCAACGTGCGCCCCCTCCTCGACGGCCTTGGCTACCATGTCACGCACTCCATCGCGCTGCTCCTGGCTGACCAGCGGCCCCATCGTCGTCTTCGGGTCGGTGCCCGGCCCCATCACGAACTCGCTCATCTTCTGCACCAGCCCAGCCTCGAACTTGTCAGCCAGGGACTCGTGAACGATGAAGCGGTTAGCGGCCACACAAACCTGACCCGCGCCACGCATCTTCGCCGCAATAGCCTGCTCCACAGCCTTGTCCACATCCGCGTGCTCCAACACAACGAAAGGCGCGTTACCGCCGAGCTCCAGCGACGTGCGGATCGTCTTCTGCGCCGCGGTGGCGGCCAGCGCCTGGCCGACCTCCGTGGAACCTGTGAACGTCAGCTTGCGCAGACGGTCGTCGTCCAACAGGGCGGACACGCGGCGCGCCGAGGACGTCGGCAGCACCTGGAACACACCATCCGGAATGCCGGCGATGCGCCCCAGCTCCGCGAAGTAAAGCATCGTCAGCGGGGTCAGCTGCGCCGGCTTAGCAATCACGGTGCAGCCCGCCGCCAGCGCCGGAGCCAGCTTGCGGGTCACCATCGCCAGCGGGAAGTTCCATGGGGTGATCGCCAGCACCGGCCCCACCGGACGGTGCGTAGTCACGATGCGCCCGTTACCAGCCGGAGCCACGCGATACTCGCCAGCGATCGCCGCCGCCCGCTCGCTGAACCAGCGCAGATACTCGGCGGCGTAGGTCACCTCGCCCTTGGAATCCGGCAGCGCGCGCCCCAGCTCCAGGGACTGCAGGGCCGCCAGCTGATCCGCGTGCTCGTGCACCAAATCGAACAGCCGACGCAGAAGCTCGGAACGCTCCCGCGGGGTGGATTCGGCCCAGTCCGCCTGAACCTCCACGGCCTTATCCATGGCCTCCCGTGCATCATCCTCTGTTGCCGCGGCGACATCCGCGAAGGGCTTCCCCGTGGCGGCGTCAATAACCGAAATAGTTTCACCTGCAGACCCAGAGCGCCAGGCCCCACCTAAGAACAACCCCGTGGGCACCTCGAAGGAAAGCCCCGCGGCCTGAAGAGTGGTGCTGAATTCAGAAGGAATGTTGAGTGAAGTCATATACCCACATATACGCGCCTTTCGGAGGCAGGCTTGCAGACCGCCACGCGCCTCCACCTTTTCCACTACCGTGGAAAGTGATAATTGCAGCGACGAAAGGAGCCCAGCTGTGCCTATGCCACAACAACGCGAAACCGCACATAAGACACGGGAATGGAAGAAGCTCACCGAATACGCCGACGCAACCCGCGGCACTCAATTGCGAGAGCTCTTCACCGAACAGCCGGGACGCTCCAGCGACATGACCTACAACGTCGGCCCGCTGCACGTAGACCTGTCGAAGAACCTCATCGACGAGCGCGGACTGCGCCTGCTGCTGGATCTGGCTCGCGCCCGCGGCCTGGAGGACTACCGCAGCGCCATGTTCGACGGCGAGCACATCAACACCACCGAGGATCGTGCCGTGCTACACACCGCGCTGCGCATCCCGGTCGACCGGGAGTTCAGCATCCCAGTCGGGGCGGATGAAACGCAGGATGTGGCCGCCGACGTACACGCAGTGCTGGGCCGCATGCGCGACTTCGCCAAGGCGCTCCGCTCCGGCTCCTGGCAGGGCGTGACCGGGCACACCATCAAGCACGTAGTGAACATCGGCATCGGAGGCTCCGACCTGGGCCCGGCTATGGCCGCACAGGCGCTGCGCCCCTACATGACGGCCGGCATTACGCCGCACTTCATCTCCAACATCGACCCGGCGGACGTGGCCGGCACCCTCGACGGGCTGGATGCCGAGTCCACGCTGTTCGTCATCGCCTCCAAGACCTTCACCACCTCGGAGACTCTGGCCAACGCCCACGCCGCGCGCCGCTGGCTACTGCGCAACCTCGCCGATGAGGGCGTGGACGTCGAGGGGGAGGACGCGATCCGCGACATCACCGCCAAGCACTTCGTGGCCGTCTCCACCGCCGCGGAGAAGGTGCAGGACTTCGGCATCGACACGAAGAACATGTTCGAGTTCTGGGACTGGGTGGGCGGCCGCTACTCCGTGGACTCCGCCATTGGCCTGTCCCTGATGGCCGCCATTGGGCCGCAGGACTTCATGCGCTTCCTGGAGGGCTTCCACGAGGTAGACGACCACTTCCGCACCGAGCCGCTGGAGATGAACATTCCGGTGCTGATGGGCATGCTGGGCGTGTGGTACACCGACTTCCTGGGGGCACAGTCGCACGCGGTGCTGCCGTATTCCGAGGACATGGCGCGCTTCCCCGCCTACCTGCAGCAGCTGACGATGGAATCCAATGGCAAGTCCGTGCAGCTGGACGGCAGCCCGGTGGAGGTTCCCTCCGGCGAGATCTACTGGGGCGAGCCCGGCACCAACGGCCAGCACGCCTTCTTCCAGCTGCTACACCAGGGCACGCACTTGGTGCCGGCTGACTTCATCGGCTTCGTCAACCCGCACGACGATGCAGTCGCCGCCGACGGAACCACCAGCATGCACGACATGTTGATGTCCAATTTCTTCGCCCAGACCCGCGTGCTGGCCTTCGGCAAGAACGCTGAGGAGCTGCAGGAGGAGGGCGTGGCCCCCGAGTTGATCCCGCACAAGGTGATGCCCGGCAACCGCCCAACCACCACCATCCTGGCCAACAAGCTGACCCCGAAGACGCTAGGTGCGCTGATCGCACTGTACGAGCACATTGTTTTCGTGCAGGGCGTGATCTGGGGCATCAACAGCTTTGACCAGTGGGGTGTGGAGCTCGGTAAGAAGCAGGCAAACGCGCTGTTGCCTGCGGTTACTGGTAAGGAGCGTAGTGACGCCGGCGACTCCTCCACCGACGACCTCATCGCCTACTACCGTCAGCACCGGGGTTAGCGCTTACGCCGAAAGCTAACGCTGGGGAGGGCGCCGAGGCTAGCTGCTGTCGAGGCGAGCGGGCGCCGGTTTCTGGGCAAATGTCGCTAGAACGAGAATACGTTATTTAAACACATTTTCATCTATGCATAATGCCTGGTCAGAGAGTTTCGCGCGCCCTACGATTTAAAAACCGCCCGACATATTCCCGTTCTAACGACATTTGCGCCCGAACTTTCGCCGAAAGCTGTCTGTCGCAGTGTCGATCCAGCGCCAATCGCGCCTAAATCCGCCCCGAAGACTAACGCTGGGGCCCGGTGATCGATTTCACTTACGAAACCCGCTTCCCCCATAGCCGGTTTTTGACTGCACGAATTCTCCAGAAAGGAACACTCCCCAATGAAGATTCGCAAGACTTTGGCGGTAGGTATCGCAGTGGCATCGATCACCGCGGGTGTAGCTGCGCCAGCACAGGCAGAGGCAACCACGCCGCAGACTGCGCAGGTGGCGCAAGCTGCCAATCCCGAACCGTACAACCCCATTACAGGCTCCCTGAGGATGGCACCCGTCTTTCTAGCTTCTCCCATAGTTCTTCCAGCCGTTCTGCTATACGGGATTTGGGTTCGCCTGAACCCCGGCCTCGGTTAGGCCAGACTGCCTCTATCCCCGGCTCGTCCGGCCCGCCCCTGCCCCGGCTCGTCCGACCCTAGAATGTCGGAAACGTTGCACTTCCGTAAGGCAAATGTCGGAAAACTTGCCAAACGTTCTTGCAAACTATTTCCACCTACACATAAGGGCTGGTCAGGAGGCTTTAGAGGTGGAACAGGTGGCGTCGATAAAAAAGAAATGCAACATTTCCGACATTTTGTCTTTGGCTGAACGCATCCTCCAGACAGGAATACTCCTCGCGAAGATTCGCAAGACTTTAGCAGTCTAGCCATCGGGCAAAACCCACTGTGCACAGCGGGTTCTAGATAACGAGACTAAGGCTCCCCGCTAGTGCGGGGAGCCTTAGTGCGTTTAAACGGAGCTAGCCGTTCAGATCAGAGATCCGTTCAGAGATCGGACTAGAACAGACCCTTGGTCGGCTTGTGCATAACGTCGGTGGTGGTGACCTCACGGGAGTCGACGTTCTGGTCGTTAGAAGTGGACTTGTCCTCTTCCAGACGACCGGTCTGGGTGACGGTGATGTAGTTCTCCAGGCGACCCAGCTTGGTCTTGCCGTCGCCGAAGTTCAGGTTTGCCAGCAGCTGGGAATCACCCGGGTTGACCGGGTTGGACAGGGTGACCTCGAAGCTACGAACAGACTTTTCCTTGTCGAAGCCCAGGTCACGGGTGTATGCACCGTTGAACCAGCCCGGGGTGATCAGGCGGTCAACGCCCTTCGGCCCCTTCTCGGTGTGCACGTCGATACGGAAAGAGGTAGCCGGGAAGTCCTGGTAGTAGGTCTCGGAGCCAACGTTCTTAGCAGAGATGGAGACCAGGCCTGCGAAGCCAGCGGCCTTGCCAGCAGCGACGCGGATCTCCGGCTTCAGGTCGTACTTCTCGCCGGACTGCTCAGCCTCGTCCTCAGCGGGCTGCTCAGCCTCGTCCTCAGCGGGCTTCTCAGCCTCGTCAGCCGGAGCTTCGTCGGCGGCGGCAGCGTCAGCGGCGGCGTCAGCGTTCTCAGCGACAGCAACGTCCTGGTTGAAGCCGGGGTCGACAGCATCTTCAGCGAAGGCATTACCAGCGCCCGCGAAGGCGGTGGTCACGCCAATGGCAGCAGCGAGGGTCAGGGAAGCTGCGTTCTTCTTCATGTGAGGGGGTTCCTTACTTAGTAGGGGCGGCTGAAGGGGGCATAGCCTGCGAAAGCTAGGAGCGGTAGATCAAGCCCCTTCGAACCTGCTGGATATTCTGCGTGATAGAGGGTTTATGCCTCGGCGTTCTCAGCCGGCTTTGCTTCGTCAGCTGGCTTGTCAGCCGGCTTGTCGGCTGGCTTGTCGGCCGGCTTCTCAGCGTCCTCCGGCTTGGCCGGGACGGCGGAGTCAGCCGGGTTGTCGTAGAGCTTCACGTTGACCTGGTTCTTGATCGGGGTCAGCGCGGACCACGGGGTCGGGGTGGACCAGGTGCCGTTGGCCTTGCAGAACTGCTGGGTGCCGGTCATGTTGATGGTGCGGAAGCCGTAGGTGGCCTCGCCGGTGTGGCCGGCCGGGACGTCGTACGGGCCGACGGTCTGGCCAACGTTCCAGCTCAGGGAGTAGGAAGCCTCCGCGCCGATGGTCTTCGCCAGCTCGTAGGCGATGCCGACGCTGCCCTTGGCGTCCTTGGCGGAGCCTTCGCCACCCAGGTTGACGCTGGTGGTCTCCGTGCGGTCACCCTTGATGCTGATGGAGATGGTCTGGGTCTTGGACAGCTCCTGCGTCAGCGGGATGGTGTTCTTCGACTGGTTGGTGGCAGAGATGGTGCCGGCCGGGGTGAACTTGTCGTCAACCTTGTAGACGACGGTGCGGTAATCCTCACCGGAGTTGCATACCGGGTGCGGGTTCAGGATGTTGGCCTTGATGTGGTCACTACCGTGGGTGGTGTTGACGATCGGCAGGGTCGGGTTGAGCTTCGGAGTCTCCGGGTAGTGCTCTTCCTTGGTGATAGCGGATGCGGGAGATGCGACGGCTGCCGCAACGACGACGGCGGCAGCGGCTGCGCTTGCGCCGTTCTTCCACAGGTTCTTCATGTTTTGTGCTCCTCTTGCACGCCACTGGACGAAAAGGTGCACGAGCTGGATGTTCTCCGGCTCGCACGGACTGGGGCGCATTTGGTGATGCTGCGAGAATGCGCGCCGCCAGCCAAAGGGTTTTGCGAGATTTCGGCCAGGTGGCTTTGGGTTTGAATCCGGTCTTAGGGGTGCCCTCCCCCGGGTGCTGCGCGCCGAATCACGAGGGCCGCTGCACACCCAGGTTCTGAGTGACGGGATCCAACTCTAGCCCCTCGAAGCCAGAAATTGTTCGACAATTTCGCGCTCCCATGCACCGCATTTAACCCAGCGTTCACACACCATTCAGGCGCAGTTCACCAAAAGATCCTTAACCAACCCTTAAAGGACTCCACCTGCCCCCTCGAAACGAGATTCACTCCCCTGCAATTTAAACCATGGCACCCACTTAGGTAACCCTTGCTTTGACCATCAAAAAGCCTTGATCAACATGGCGACCACCCAATAGAAACGCACCAATCCTTAAAAAATAAGAACAGCAAACCCTTTTGTTTCCGAAATTTTTCACACAAACGCACCTTTTCTAAATACATAACCTTGCAGTATATGAACTTTAGGTAAACTCGCTCGACCTGCACTTTCCCCCCCTCCTATCGAAATAAACCACCCCTTTTTGGGGCTATTGACCAGATTGTCAAGTAAGCCCCGAAGCAGACTCTCTAGCGTCCCCGATCTCGAAGAAACTCACCGCTCCTGACAGTTCGGGCACCACCAGATGATCCGCTCCAACTCCGCCGAATCCAGATCCGGATCCCCGCCAGCCCAGCGCCCACCTAGCGTCGCCTGCTGGATCGCCGCCCCACACCGTCGGCACGCCTTGCCCGCACGCCCGAACACCCAGTTGCCCTGCCCAGCCCGCCGGTCGCCAGTAAAAACGCGGTGCGGCTCAAGGCGGTTGTCCCACATCACTCTTCGCGCCAGGTCGATTGTTTTTCTGACGCCCACTTCTCCCACCTGCCCCACCTTCACCTCCGGGTGCATTCCCACTAGGAACATCACCTCGGCGCGGTACTCGTTGCCAATCCCAGCTACGTTTTTCTGGTCCAGTAGCGCGGCACCCAGCGTTCTTTCCGGCCGTTGCATGATCCGCGCAATGGCCTCTTCCCTGCCGCTGACCTCCCAGTCTTCCGCCAATATGTCCGGCCCCAGGTGCGCAATGACCTGCGGATAGTCCGCGAACTTGAACACCCGCACGAAGCCGAGGTCGTGTCCCACGATCTCGATCTCCTCGCCGCCGGTGTGCTGGGGGCTAAAGCGCAGCACAATGCGTGCGCTATAGCCGGGCTTGCGCCAGCGCTGGCCCGCGCGGTGAATCGCCCACACGCCTTCCATCTTCAGGTGCGTGTGGATCACCCGGTCGCCAACATGCATGAATAGGTGCTTACCGTAGGGCCACACTCGTCGGACTTCTTCGCCGTCGAAGTTTTCTGTGGCAAAGCGAGGCACCCGGATGTCGGTATGCCGCACCGTCCGCCCCGTCATCCATTGCAGACGGTTGGAAAGCTGGAGTACGGAGTCACCCTCAGGCACGGATACTCAGTCCCTTCGGAGTCAGGCGTGCACCTGCAGCCACCCAATCTGTCGTGGCGATGTCCATCACCGAGGAACCGTTGACCTTCTCGATGGTCACGGGACTCAAACGTCCGGCGCGGATGGCCTCCTTGAGAATCCCGACCACCAGTTCGATCTGTGGAGCTGAGGCGCCGAGCTCGGCAGACGTGGCGTCACCAAAATCGGGCCGAGCAAAAAGAACCACGTTTCTACCGCCGCGAGTGACATAAGCCTCTGCGCGACCGGCGGCGATGATGATCATGGCACCCGCTGCTCGCGTAGGTGCCATGCCCTCTGTGGCCGAGTGCGAGACCTCCGGCCAGGGCAGCGTAGATCCGAAGGGGTTCGCGGGGTCCAGGACGGAAAGCAGCTGGGGTGCATGCTCGGAGGCGGCCATTTTGCCGGTACCAATGCCCGCAGCGCCACTGCCAACACCGCCAGCAGCCGACCTGGTGCCGCCGAGCCCGTTTCCGCGCCCATCCTGTGCTCGCCGGAGCTGGGAAATTACATCCCGCGGGGCGAACTGCGCCCCGCCTAAGCCTTCAACAATGTAACCGCGCAACACTTCACCGGAATCCTCCCAGGCGCTCAACGTCCGGTAGGCCTCGGCGAAACCCCCGGCGGCCTTTTCCGCCACGACCGCCCCACGGGTGACCACGGCGTAGCGGTCAATCCATGCTTCGGAGCGCACCAGGGCCAGCTCCGCGGCGTCGGCAGGAGCTTCTAGCTCCCCTGCAACACCAGCACCAGCGCCGTACACCGCCGACCACCGCCCCGGCACCGAAGAGTGCGCGTTCATCGACCGCCGCGCCGCCCGCGCAAATCCGCTGCGCCCCATCCGCACCCGGCGCGCCGACCCGCGCCCCTGGTTCCGTCGCGGAGCGCGGTGAGCCTGCTTGCCCGTGGTACCGGCCTCCACCAGCCGCGCACGCACAGCCGCGAAACTATCGGGCGCCACCAACCCGGCATCGAATAGCTCCCACAGCGCCGCATCTACCTCCGCGTGATCCGAGCCCGTCGCCGCCTGCAACTCGGCCGCCAGAAACGCGCCGCCACGCTGCAGGTGCTCGAGGATCTGTGTGGCCACCATGCCCAAGGTGGTCGCTGTTTCTTTATGGACGCCACGTTCCAGCCCCTCCCCGCCTTCCAGCAGGTACTCGACCATGTCCGCGGGCACAAAGCTCACCCAGGCATCCTTGGCACCGGCCTGCCCGGCACCGACGGCGAGAATCTCGCCGGTGCTGAGCAGCTCGTCCAGGTCTCCCGGCTGATAGTCCGGGATGCGTGCGGGCAGCACCAGGGTTTCCCACGCGCTGGCGGGGATCGGCACCCCGGCGAGTTGTTCCAGGGCGCTGGCAAGTTCTTCACGCTGCATCTGGCCCAGGCCGTGCCAGTCGGCTAGGAACTGTGCGTAGGTTTGCTGGGTCACCGGCTCCAGCGATCCACGCGCGGCGGCCAGGGTTGCCGACCGGAGGCGGCGGAGCATCCCCGTATCCACGTATTGCGTTTCCGACTGTGCATCCGCGTTGGTGGGGGCAGGAGCGCCGTTGGAGCCACTCGAGCCATCAGACCCACTGAAAGAATCATCCAGATAGACAAAGTGCCCCGCACTCAAGCGGCGCTGGTTGCCCTTGCCTCGCGTGCCCTGTGCGTCCTGCGTCCCCTCTGCCCAGCGGGCCAACAGCGCGTCAGCAGTCGCGCGCCCCAAGCCAAACTCGGCGGCGGCCTCGGTGGCGGTCGTGGGCCCGCGGTTCTTCATCCACCGCAGCAACAGTTGGTCGATGGCATTGTCCACCTGGTCCACCTGTTCGGCGGCAATAGCCACGCCGGGCGGTACGGGCACGCCCAGGCCGTCGCGCAGCAGGGGCATGTCCTCGACCGCGCCGAGCTTCAGCTGCCCGCCGAAGTGCACCTCCATCAGGCGCGTGGGAACCAACTCCCGCAGCTGCGCGAGGCTATCCTCCACCGTCCCAGCCCAGGGTTCGATACGTTCGCGCACGCCATCCAGGCTGAGCGGCCCCAGAGCACGCAGCATATCCACGGCTTGCTCCACGCTGGTGGCCTGGCGCCCCTCGGCCAGCCACTGGGCGGCGTCAACCACACGGCGGACCGCAGCCGGGTCCAGGGCCATGCCCTCCTCACGGGTGCCCAGCACTTTCGCCAACAACGCTGGGTCCACGGCCAGGGCGGCTGCGCGCTCAGCGGAATCGCCCTCGTACATGAAGGCGCTGGTGTAGGTGAACAGCAGAGACTCGGCAAACGCGCTCGGAGCCTCGGTGGTGACCTCCGCCAGGCGCACATCCCGCTGCCCCAGGTTTGCTACCAGCACCTTCAGGAAGTCCAGGTTGTAGACGTCGTGCACGCACTCGCGCATGGTTTCCACCATCACCGGAAACTCCGGGTGCTCCCGGGCAACGTCCAGCAGCTGGGCGGCCCGCTGGCGTTGCTGCCACAGCGGCTGGCGCTTACCGGGGTTGCGGCGCGGCAGCAGCAAAGCGCGGGCGGCGCACTCGCGGAAGCGAGCCGCAAATAACGCAGAGGAGCCTACCTCCTCCATCACATCCGCCAGCGTCGCTTCCGCCCGCTCGGCACCGCTGTACCCCTCGCCCAGCAGCAGTTCCATCCCCGGAGGTTCGTCCGAATAGGGCAGGCGGAGCACCATACCGTCGTCGCCGGCCACGGCCATCGCATCAATCCCCGTCCGGCGGTTCAGCTCCGCCCCCAGCGCCAGCGCCCACGGCGCGTTCACTCCACGGCCGAAGGGAGTGTGCACCACTACGCGCCAGTCGCCGATGTCGTCGCGGAAGCGCTCGATCAGCACGGTTCGCTCGTCCGGGATGATCCCGGCGGTTTGCTTCTGCTCCTGGTAGTAGGCATCCAGGTTGGTGCGAGTGTGGGCGTCCAAAAAATCGGCCGAACGAATATCCGCCAACGTGCCAGAGCCCCAAGTACGGCGGTTCTCGCCGATGGCTTGACCGAGCTCCACGGGGCGGCCTGCGGCATCGCCCACCCAGAACGGCAGACGACCGGTGTGACCTGCTGCGGGGGCAACAATCACCTGGTCGCGGTTGATTTCCAGGATGCGCCAACTGCTCGCCCCCAGGGTGAATACGTCGCCGACGCGGGACTCGTAGACCATCTCCTCGTCCAGCTCGCCGACCCGGCGCGCGCCGTCGTTTTCCCCGGCGGCCAGGAACACTCCGAACATCCCGCGGTCCGGGATGGTGCCGCCGCTGGTTACGGCCAGGCGTTGCGCACCGGGGCGGGCCTCCAGGGTGCCGGCCACGGGGTCGTAGATCGCGCGAGCCTTCAGATCCGCGAAGTCAGTGGATGGGTAGCGGCCGCTGATCATCTCGATCACGCCATCGAAGGCCTCGCGCGGCAGCGTGGCATAGGGATGCGCGCGGCGGACAACGCGCCACCACTCCTCGACGTCCAGCGCGCCCGAGCCGTCTGTGCCACTGGCGCCGACCGCGCCGGCCTGCACACTCGCCGCCACGGTCTGCTGTGCCAACACGTCCAGCGCGTTATGCACCACGTGCAGCGGCTCCAGCTCCCCCTTCAGCAGCCGATCCACAACAACCACCGCGGCTTCGGCGTCCTGCTTATGCAGCGGGTAGATGGTCGCGTGGCTGGTCGCGCCCACGGTGTGTCCGGCGCGGCCGCACCGCTGCACCGCCGAAGCCACCGAGGGCGGCGCCCCAACCTGCACCACGTGATCTACCAGACCCATGTCAATACCCAGCTCCAGGGAGCTCGTCGCCACCACGCAGCGCAGCTCTCCCGATTTCAGCGCCGCCTCGATATCGGCTCGCTCGTCCTTGGAGACCGAACCGTGGTGCGCCCGCGCCACACCTGCACCGTCCATCCCCCGCACAGCCCCGGACTGCGCCATCATCTGCGCCGGGTCGCGCCGGGTCGGGGCGGCCAGCGCATCCGGATCGTGCTCCTTGGCCCATTCCTCGTTCAGCGCCCCGGTCAGCCTCTCCGCCGCGCGCCGGGAATTCACGAACACCAGCGTGGAGCGGTTCTCCATCACCTGCCGGTAGATCGCGCGCTGCACGTGCGGCCACACGCTTTTCTGCTGCGGCAGTGCAGATTCCTTATCCACCCCGCTCGCCACACGCGCCCCCGACCCGGCCTGGGTGCTGCCGCCCACCCCTTCGCCGATGAGGCTGGGGCCGAGCAGTGCTTCGTCTATCGGTTCTTCTGTTTCTTTTTCTGACGCCCCCTCAGACTCCGTCACCTCATACTCAGCCAGCGCGACGTCTTCCACCGCTGGCGGATCCTGGAAGTCCTCCACCACGCTGGTCACCTGCACATCCCAAGACTTCGGCTGCTCGGGGTTCACCACCGTCACCGGGCGATCGCCTCCCAAAAAGCTGGCGACCTTATCCACGGGGTTCACCGTCGCCGACAGGCCGATGCGCTGCACCGCCTGGCCCGTCAGCATCTCCAACCTCTCCAGCGACAGCGCCAGGTGCGTGCCGCGCTTCGTGCCGGCCACTGCGTGCACCTCGTCCACGATCACGGTGTCCACATTCGCCAGCGTGGCTGCCGCCTTGCTGGTCAGCATCAGGTACAGCGACTCGGGCGTGGTCACCAGAATCTCCGGCGGGTTGCGCAGCAGCTTGGATCGCTCCGACTGCGGGGTGTCCCCGCTGCGCACGCCCACTCGCACCGGGGCGGCAGTCTCCCCCATCGCGTCAGCCACCCGGGCAATGCCAGCCAGCGGAGCCGCCAGATTTCGGCTGACGTCCACGCCCAGTGCTTTCAGCGGGGAGATGTACAGCACCTTGGTGGGACTGGACTTTTCCGGCGTGGGGGCGTCATTAAAAAAAGATCCCCCAGAAAGTCGTGACAGCGACCATAAAAAAGCCGCCAGGGTTTTACCCGACCCCGTCGGCGCCACCACTAAAGCATTCTGACCTGCGGAGATAGCCCGCCACGCCTGCGTTTGCACAATCGTCGGCTCGGCGAAAACGTCTCTGAACCACGCTGCAACGGGGGCATAAAAGGAATCCAGCGGGTCATCAGCCATGTGACCATTTAAACAGACCGCTAAAGTAAGAACTATGACGGCTGAACTCAATGATGCGACGCTGGCCCAGAGACTCGCGCAGGGCACCGGAGAGATCCTCAAAGGCGTAAGGAACGTAGGTCTGCTCCGCGGCACCGAGCTAGGCAAGGCCGGCGACGCGCTGGCGCAGGACTGGATCGCCCGTTCCCTCGTACAGCACCGCCCGAACGATGCAATGCTCTCGGAAGAGGCCGAAGACGACCTCTCGCGTCTGGACAACTCGCGCGTGTGGATCATCGACCCGCTCGATGGAACCCGAGAGTACGCCGGTGGCCGCCAGGACTGGGCCGTACACATTGCACTGGTGGAAAACGGCAAGATCATTGAGGCTGCCGTGGGGATGCCGGACCTGGGGCGCGTGTTCAGCAGTTCGGAGGTCCGCGCCGTCGAGGGCTCCCGCACGAACCGCCTGGTGATCAGCCAGAACACCACCCCGGCGATCGCTGAGTTCATCGCCGAGGATCTGGGGCTGGAGCTGGTAACCATGGGTTCCTGCGGAGCTAAAGCCGTCTCCGTGATCCTGGGCGATAACGATGCCTACGTCCACGCCGGTGGCCAGTACGAGTGGGACAACGCAGCCCCCGTCGGCATTGCCCAGGCCGCTGGCCTGCACACTTCCCGCCTGGATGGCACGGAACTGTGCTACAACTGCGAGTCACCGTACCTGCCGGATCTGGTGATCTCCCGCCCCGATATGGCCGACAAGATCCTAGCCTCTGCCGCGAAGTTCCACGACAAGCACGGCGCCTACTCTCTTTAGCCCTGCACCTAGCACTGCATGCTTCCTTTTTCCTTCTTGACGGCCCGCCCGGCCTCCCGCGCGCGGGCAGAGCTGGATCCGGACGTTCCCGCCACCCTGCAGGGGCGCTACGTTATCGGTGCGCCGGCCAATAATCCACGGAAGGACCTTTCGGAGGAGCACCCCCGCCCCCTGGTGTTTATCCACGGTACGACGGACAACTCTTTTCGCTGGCAGAAAGCCGCAACGTATTTCGCCGCCCGGGGATATTCCGTGTGGGCTTTCAACTACGGCAAGCCGGAGGAAGGCCGCCCTGCAATCCCCGGCGTATTCGCTGTGAACGACATCGACGAATCCGCCCTAGAGATCGCGGCGACGATTGATTACATCCTGGAGGTCACCGGCGCCAGCAAGGTGGATCTGGTGGGCCACTCCCAGGGCGGGCTGCACATTAAGAAGTACATTGCAGAGCACGGCGGGCAGGATACGGTGCGCCGCGCGGTGGGAGTGGCCGCGACGTATCACGGCACGACGATGACCGGGATGTCCTCGATCCTGCAGAACCTAGTGGACCGCAACCCCGAATTCGCGGATCTGGTGGCGGGCAAGGCCGCGATTCAACAGCTGAGTAGTTCGGATTTCATCAGTCGGCTCAACGAGCTGCCGGATACCCACCCGAACGTGATGTACACGAACATCTTCACTTCGAAGGATCTGACGGCCACGCCAAATTCCACGTCTCAGCTGGAGTCCATCGGCGGGGCGGATGTGGCCGACGCGGAGGTCGGCGAGGTCTGTGGTCTGCTGCTTCCGCCGGGGCATGCATCGCTTCCCGAAAATGATCACATCATTGGCCTGATCGAGTGGGGTTTGACTCGCGATCGGGGTGATCACACGCCCGTGCATTCTGGATGTAATGGCGGACAGCGCTGGAAGTTAGGCTATCGTTTCTTCCATGAAAACTGACTCTCGCAATCTGGGTCGGGCTCGCCGATCCATCCTCGCCGGCGCTGCAGCGCTGAGCGTTGCCCTCTCTACCCTCTCTTCCCTCACCCCTTCTGCCCTAGCTGCTGATGCCGATGCTTCTAGCGCTATTCCGGACGCCGCAGTCCCCGCCGGTCTAGAAGGCAAGCATGTGGCCAAGGCACCTGTGAACAATCCCACCTGTGTCCCCTCCCCGGAGCACCCGAACCCCGTCGTCTTCATCCACGGCACGTCCGATAACTCGACGCGCTGGCAGAAGGCCGCCAACGCTCTATCCAAGGAGGGCTTTTGCACGTGGGCCTTCAACTACGGCAAACCCACGGACGGCAAGCCGAATTTGCTGGGACACTACGCGATGACGGACATCGATGATTCCGCTAAGGAGATCGCTTCGACTATCGACTACATCCTGTCCGTGACGGGCGCGGAGAAGGTCGACCTGGTGGGCCACTCCCAGGGTGGATTGCACTTGAAGAAGTACATCGCGGAGAACGGCAGCGGCGATAAGGTCGGCCGTGCGGTTGGTGTGGCCCCGACTTACCACGGCACCACTCTGGCCGGTATGGATAAGATGCTGCGCCCGATCATTGAGCGGAACCCGAAGCTTGCAGAGTCCGTCGCAGGTAAGGCTGGCGTGCAGCAGCTGGTCGGTTCGGAACTCATCGATCGCTTGAACAAACTGCCGGATACCGACAAGCGCGTGCAGTACACCAACCTCTACTCTTCCGCTGATACCACCGCCACACCGAACAAGACCTCCATGTTGGAATCGATCGACGGTGCGGATGTGGCGAACGTGGAGGTAGGCGCTGCCTGCAAGCTCCCCATTCCGCCGGCGCACGCTGCCTTACCTCAGCACGATCCAACCATCGGGCTGATCCTGTGGGGCCTGACCCGCAAGGCGGCCGACCACACGCCAACCGCCGAGCACTGCTCTAACCCGGCGCGCGGTTCCGCTGGCGGATCCGCTTCTAGGACCACTGCCGGTTCCTAGATTCGGCATGTCCCCAGCCAGGCTTGCCAGCCCCGCGGGTGCCACCGCTTGATAGCCGACGTAGACTATGTGGGACTTTTAATCCCCAAGAAGCTTCGAGCTTGAAAGGAAGGCGGCGAGCAGTGGCACCCCAGCAGCAGCCGAGTTCCATCCCCACCCCCTACGAGGACCTTCTGCGGGAGATCCTCGAAACGGGCACCCCCAAGGGCGACCGCACCGGCACGGGTACCACCAGCCTGTTTGGCCGCCAGATCCGCTATGACCTCTCCGCAGGCTTCCCGCTGATCACCACCAAGTCGGTCCACGTGAAGTCCGTGGTGGGTGAACTGCTGTGGTTCCTCCGCGGAGATTCCAACGTGCGCTGGCTGCAGGAAAACGGCATTCGCATCTGGAACGAATGGGCCGACGAGAACGGTGACCTGGGGCCGGTCTACGGCGTGCAGTGGCGCAGCTGGCCGACCCCGAACGGACAGCACATCGACCAGATCGCCGGTGCGTTGGAAACTCTGCAGACTAACCCGGACTCGCGCCGCAATATCGTGAGTGCCTGGAATGTCTCGGAACTGGACAACATGGCCCTGCCACCCTGCCACCTGCTGTTTCAGCTATACGTGGCCAACGGCAAGCTGAGCTGCCAGCTGTACCAGCGCAGCGCAGACATGTTCCTGGGCGTGCCCTTCAACATCGCCAGCTACTCGCTGCTGACTCACATGTTCGCCCAGCAGGCGGGGCTAGAGGTCGGCGAATTCATCTGGACCGGCGGCGATTGCCACATCTATGACAACCACGTGGAGCAGGTAAAGCTCCAGCTTTCCCGCGATGCCCGCCCGTACCCACAGCTGCAGCTGAACAAGGCTGCGGACATGTTCTCCTACGACTTCTCCGATATCGAGTTCACCGGCTACGACCCACACCCGGTGATCAAGGCAAAGGTGGCCGTATAAATGACTTCCAACAACCAACCCCACCGCCCGACCGGCTACGAGCCGGGCGACTACCCGGAACTCACCGCCGCCGCGGTCAGCTATGCCCTGGAGGCCAAGGGGATTTCCCGCGATCAGGTGGAGATCGGCATGATCTGGGCGCAAACCACCGCCGGTGTGATCGGCGATGGCGCGGACATGCCCTGGTATCTACCGGAGGACCTGAAGCACTTTAAGAACGCCACCACCGGCTACCCCGTCGTCATGGGGCGCACCTCCTGGGAAGCGCTCGACGATGGCTTCCGCCCGCTGCCGGGGCGTACGAACTATGTGATCACTCGGCAGGATGACTATGACGCCCCCGGCGGCATCATCGAGCCTTCGATCCCGAGTGCCCTGGCGAACGCCGCGGAGCAGATCCTCAACGAGTTAAAAGACAGCGCTAGCGCTGAGGGCACTGCAGACGAGCGCACCCCCACCGTATGGGTACTAGGTGGCGGCCAGGTGTACGCCCAGTGCATGCCCGTGGCTGATCGCATCGTCATCACGGAGATCGACATGGAGGCCCCCGAGCGCTTCCAGGTGTACGCACCTCTGGTTCCCACCGAAGAGTTCGAAGAGCACGCCGAGGAGTGGCAGGAATCGCTAAAGGGCCACCCGGTCGACCAAGAGGTCAATCCCGAGCAGCCCCTGCGTTACCGCTTCTGCACCTGGACGCGGCGCTAGTCAACTAGCTCCGCGCTCTAGCGCGTGGCCAGGTCCGCGCCGTAGCGCGCAGCTAACTACACGCTGTAGTACAGCTCGAACTCCTTCGGGCTTGGCCCCTGGCGCAGCGGCTGGATCTCCAGCTCGTACTTCAGGCGCACATAGGCCTGCAGGAAGTCCTCGTCGAAGACTCCCCCGGCGGTCAGGAAGTCGTGGTCTTCCTCCATGGCCGTCAGGGCGGCCTCCAGCGAGTGTGGCACCTTCGGAACCTTCTTCGCCTCCTCAGGCGGCAACTCGTAGAGGTCCTTATCTGTCGGCTCGCCCGGCTCAATGCGGTTCAGAATGCCGTCCAGCCCCGCCATCAGCTGGGCTGCGAAGCCCAGGTAGGGGTTCGAGGACGGGTCCGGCGCACGGAACTCAATACGCTTGGCCGCAGGGCTATCGCCGGTCAGCGGAATGCGGATGGCCGCCGAGCGGTTGGACTGCGAATAGGCCAAGTTGACGGGTGCCTCGAAACCGGAATATAGGCGTCGATAAGAGTTAACGGTGGGGTTCGTAAAGGCGAGCACCGCCGGGGCGTGGTGCAACAGACCACCGATGTAATAGCGCGCCATGTCGGAGAGCCCCGCATAGCCCGTCTCGTCGTAGAACAGCGGCTTGCCGTCCTTCCACAGCGACTGGTGGGCATGCATGCCACAACCGCCATCGCCGGCCAGCGGCTTCGGCATGAAGGTGGCGGTTTTGCGGTGCTGCTCGGCGGTGTTCTTCACCACGTACTTGAAAGTCTGCAGGTCGTCCGCGGCGGCCAGCAGGGTATCGAAGCGATAGTTGACCTCCTGGATGCCGCCGGTGGCGACCTCGTGGTGGAAGCGCTCGATCTCGAAGCCGACCTTCTCCAGGTTGTACGCAATATCGTCGCGCACCGGGATGGTCTTGTCGTACGGGGCGACTGGGAAGTAGCCGTCGTTGATGCGGATCTGGTTACCGCGGTTCGGCGAGCCGTCCATCATCGTCTCCTCGCCGGAGCGCCACCACCCCTCGTCCGAATCCACGCGGTGGAAGGACATGTTGGTGTCGGAGGCGTATTGGACGGAATCGAAGACGTAGAACTCCGCCTCCGCACCGATCGAGCAGGTGTCCGCCACGCCGGTTTCCTTCAGGTAGTTCTCCGCCTTGCGCGCGATGGTGCGCGGGTCGCGGCGGTACGGCTGGCGAGTCAGCGGATCTTGCACGAAGAACTGCATGTTCAGCGTGGGGTGCTCGCGAAACGGATCCACGTAGGCGGTCGTCGGATCCGGGATCAGCGCCATGTCCGACTTATCCACGGTGGAGAAGCCGGGGATGGAGGAGCCGTCGAAGGCGAAGCCGTCCTCCGCCGCCTTGGGAGTTAGCTCGCGCGCCGGGACAGTCAGCCCATGTTCCAGGCCGAACATGTTGGTAAAGCGAATGTCCAGGTAGCGAATGTTTTCCGACTTAATGAAGTCGATGACCTGGTCGATGTTTTTGAACTCCATGGTTCGTTCAGGCTCCTAGGTTAGCTCCGGGGTATCCCAGAGATTCAGTTTGGTGCCGATGCCCTTCTCCAGGGCGTTTTCGTACACCTCGGTGGCCCAGGAAACGTCCTCGACGGGCATGCCGCCAATGGAGTAGAAGAAGATCTGCTCGTCGTTCTCGCGGCCTGGGGTCTTACCCGCGGCGATGGCACCGATGTTGTGCAGCTTCTCCTTCGGCAGGGTGCCCTCCTCGACCATGTCCCACCAGCGGTTACCGGGGATTCCCAGCAGTCGCTCATAGGTGACGTCCGGGCCGTTTTCCTGGAACCATTCCTTGTACAGGCCGTCGTAGTCCAGCACCAGGTTGGATTCTTCGGACTTGATGAAGTCGTCATCGAAGCGGGCCGCTGCGGGGCACAGCACCAGCGCGCCGGGCTTGAGCCACTCGCGCTTGAAGTACGGGAAGGCCTGCGGGCCGTCCGGGGAGGTGGAGGTGCCGGCGATCAGGATGTCGCTGCCCTCGATGGCCTCCTGCTCGCTGTCGACGACCTGCACGTCCAGGTTCTCGAAGCGGTCGCGGATCCACTGTGCTGCCTTTTCGGTGGAACCAGCGCTGCGGCCCTTGATCTTTACGGTCTTGATGCTGGGGCGCTGGGTGATGGAGGAGGCCAGGATGGTGCGGGACATGACGCCCGGTCCGATGATGCCTACGGTCTCTGCGTTCTCTACGGCGAGGTGCTTGACGCCCACAGCCGGAACCGCACCAGTGCGGTACGCGGACAGCAGGTTGGCCGACATGATGGCCTTCGGGGCGCCGGTGACGGCATCGTTGAGGACAAACACGTGGATGGAGCGTGGCAGGTCTGCGGCGCGGTTCTCGGCGTTCGAGCCGTACCACTTCACGCCAGCGCCCTTGAACCGGCCGCCAAGGTAGGCGGGCATAGCCATGAAGCGACGGTCGGGGCCGTTGGCGGGCATGCCCTCATGCTCGGGGTTGTCGGGGAAGTTGACCTGGGCGCCGTGGGAATTTCCGGAAGCGCCGGCCATGCGGTAGTCGCCCTTATCCAGAAGGATCAGGGTTTCTTCCATGACGTCGACGCAACGAGCAGAGTCCGTCACCCCCGCTTCAATCATGTCGGGCTCGGAAAGCCACAGGAAGTCGATGCTGGTGTCGGTAGAGCCGGTGGACTGGGTCATCGGCGAAATCTCTCCTCGAAGATTCTCGATTAGTTGGATCTGAAATTTTCTAGATCAAATAACGCGCTGGGGCGCTAGCCGCAAGCGCTGTACGCTCCGGTTTTTGGAAACCGGTACATCTTCAACGATACAAACCCGCGCGAATATTTTAATGAAACAACGTTTTCAATACGGTCGAGCAAACCTATGAGTTTGGCAAACCCCCTGGGCTTCATATAAATAATTAAGCAAGATATACGGCCAATTTTTCACCCCCAAATGGGTAACCGCCCCGAAGGCGGCCACCCGCACCTCACTCAGTCGCAGTTAGTCCTGCGATGCTTTCCGGCCCCTTACCGCAACGACCAGCGCCACAATGTAGGACAAGATCGCACCCACAAAACTGAGCAGACAAAGCACTTCAGATACTTTGTTCGCTTGCCGCCCGACAAGCACCGTGAACATAGATTTCGTCCCATGGTCGGTATCGTCGAAGTCCACCAGGAAGAAGCCAGTTAGAACTAGGAACGTGCTGACGATAATGAGAGCCCACGACTCTCTCCAGTCGAAGACCTTGTGCGACACTCCCGAAGAATCTTCCGCGTCGATGCGCACGGGAACTTTCCAGAGAGCGTAAAGCGCAACAGCGAATACAAACGAGAGGGGGATGGTCACGAGCATGTACCACCCAAGGGCGCCGAAGAGCATGCGCCCCACCCCGAGGAACGCCGCCGAGCCAAGGACCATCACTAAAGCTAGGAAGGTGTCTAACTGAAAGCCTTTCAGATTCATACCCGCCGAGCTTAACTGAATTCCACAGCCTCTTAGGGTTGCAAAACAAAAAGCGCCCCAGAGAGGAATCGAACCTCCGACACCGGCTTTAGGAGAGCCGTGCTCTATCCACTGAGCTACTAGGGCAGTCGCACGGAAACCGTGCGAGGTACATAATACAAGCCCGTCAACGCTCCCCGTTAACCAGCCCTTTTGGTCACCGCACCCCAGTCCCCCAGCGCTCCGAAACGTGTGGGCGTCCCTATCAAAGACCCCCCACACCGCCCCCGCCGCGAGGCTACGATTAAGAAGCATGGGCGAAGCAGTATCTAAAGATACCTACACACCGAAACAACGCACCCGCTTCCGAGAGCGCCTCAACGCCGAGCTCGAGGTCTTCGACAAGCACCTGCAGAACGCAGATTTCATCAGCCAAGGCACCATCGGCTTGGAACTCGAAATGAACCTCGTCGGCGACGACATGCAGCCCAAGCGCTGCAACGTCGACGTGCTGGAGAAGCTGGAGGAAACCCACCCGGGCGAATACCAGTCCGAGATCGGCTCCTTCAACGTGGAGATGAACCATCCCCCGCTGGCCATCACCGGCCGCGGGCTGGAACAGCTGCAGGAAGGCCTCGACGAGCGTCTGCGCGCGGTGCAGAAGGCCGCCAAAGAACTCGGCTCCCACGCCGTGATGATCGGCACCCTTCCGACCCTGACCACCGACTTCCTCAGCGATCCTGCCTGGATCACCGACGAAAACCGCTACAAGGCTCTCAACAACGCCATCCTCGAATCCCGCGGCGAGCTGGTCCGCATCGAACTCGAAGGCGCCCTGCCGGGCCGGGTGCTCGGCACCGTCGATTCCTATAGCCACGACTTCGAGGACATCGCGCCAGAATCCGCCTGCACCTCCATGCAGCTGCACCTGCAGGTCGCGCCGAACCTCTTCGCCAACGCCTGGAACGCCTCCCAAGCCATCGCTGGCGTGCAGGCGGCGCTCAGTGCCAACTCCCCTCTGTTTGTCGGCCATAAACTCTGGCACGAATCGCGCATCCCCGTCTTCGAGCAGGCCATCGACACGCGCACTGCGGAGCTCGTCAACCAGGGCGTGCGTCCGCGCGTGTGGTTCGGCGAACGGTGGATCACCAGCGTGTTCGACCTCTTCGAGGAAAACGGCCGCTACTTCTCCCCTCTCCTACCGGAGGATCGCCTGGAGGCCGGCACGCCCATCATGTCCGGCGACAGCCCGGGCCTGCACTACATGAACCTGCACAACGGCACGATCTGGCGCTGGAACCGCCCGATCTATGACCCGAACTTGGAACTCTCCCACATCCGCGTGGAAAACCGCCTGCTGCCCGCCGGCCCCACCACCGCCGACATCGTCGCGGACGCCGCCTTCTACTACGGGCTCGTCAAATTCTTGGGCACGCAAAATCGCCCCGTATGGTCGCGGCTTTCTTTTGAGGACGCCCACAGTAACTTCCTCGCCGGCGCCCGCGAAGGGCTGCGCGCCAGCATGCGCTGGCCGCGTGTAGGGACCGTGCCGGTTCGGGAGTTGATTACCGAGCACCTACTCGACCAAGCCCGCGAGGGATTGGAACTGCTGGACGTGGATTCCGAACTGATCGACACGTACCTGGGGATCATCGAAGGCCGCGCCCGCAGCGGACAAAACGGTGCAACGTGGCAGCTGGATACCTTGAACCGGCTGGCTCCGAACAGCGAACCGGATTCCGCGGAGCGCACCGAGGCTCTGGCCACCATGATGCAGCGCTACCTCGCTAACCAGGCCAGCGGCCAGCCTGTGCACACCTGGTCGGTGGAAGGGCGCGACTAGAACGGCTGGGATTTAGCGACCTCTGAACTGCGGCTCGCGTTTCTCTGCACGAGCCCGGCGCGCCTCCTGCACGTCCTCGCTGGCCCAGACGTCCACCATCATCTGCTGCAGCTCCGCATCCGCGTGCATGTCGGGGCTGTTGAACACCCGCTTCGAATGCTCCATAGAAAGCGGAGCCTGACGCGCCACCCGATGCGCGAGGGCAGTGGCGTTGGGGGTGGCGTCATCAAGAACCACAGAAAAACCCGTCGCCCGAGCTTGTTCGGCGCCTACCCGGGCGCCCGCCAAGAACACGTTGCGGGCCAGCGCGCCGCCCATCAACTCGCGGGCGCGGGCGTGGGTCCACAAGTCTAGGGCAAAGCCGTGCTCGGCGACCGGCACCCAGCAGGCCCCCTCGTCGGCAAAAACGCGCAGGTCGCAAGCCAAGGCGATTTGGCAGCCTGCGCCGACCGCCGGACCGTGAATGTCAGCGATGACCGGCACCGGGGTGGTCTGGATGGCGGAAAGCATGTCCTCCATGGCGGACCAGAAATCATCGGCGTACACACCCCCCGAGAGATCCGCCCCGGCGCAAAAGACAGGCCCCTCGCCGCAGATCAGGATGGCGCGTACCCCGGCGGAGGTGTGGGCGCGGACGGCCTCGGCGACGGCAGTGGCGATGGCGGCGTTGAGGGCGTTGCGCTTCTCCGGACGGTCAAGGGTGATCACGCCGACCTGAAGGGCGGCGGAATTGCCGGAACCGTCAGCATTGCTCGCTTTGCCTGCCCCAACGGTCTCTAGATGAGTGATGACGTGCCCTGCGCTCATGGCTAGCAATGTACCGCAGGGGCGGTGCCATACGCGGTGTTTCGCGGTAACCCGCGCGGAGTTTCCCTAGCCCTCCAGGCCAGCGTGGAAGGTCAGCGGGTCGCCGCCGATGCGGCCATCCTCCGCATCCAGAGCCTCGATGGCGGAGACCTCGTCGGCGGAAAGCTCAAAGCCGAAGACGTCGAAGTTCTGGCGCACGCGCTCCACCTTGGAGGAACGCGGGATAACCACGTCGCCACGCTGGATGTGCCAGCGGATGATGGCCTGCGCCACGCTCACGCCATGTTCGGCGGCGATCTTCGCGATGGTCGGGTCGGTCAGGTTTTGCCCCTGCCCCAGCGGCGACCACGCCTCGGTGACGATCCCGCGGTCGCGGTTGTCCGCGCGCTGTTCGGCCTGGCTAAAGCCCGGGTGGATCTCGATTTGGTTCACGGCCGGGGTGTGGCCGGCCTGCTTCAGGGCATCCAGCGCCTCGGGGTAGAAGTTGCACACGCCGATGCTGGTAGCACCACCGGACTGCTGGATCTCCGCCATAGCGTCGTATGCCTGCACGAACTTGTCGGCCTGCGGGCACGGCCAGTGCAGCAGGTACAGATCCACATAATCCATCCCCAACTTCTTCTGAGATTCCGCGAAGGCGTCCTTGCCCCGTGCTTGGTCGGCGTTCCAGAGCTTGGTGGTGATGAACAGCTTCTCGCGCTGCACATCCCCGGCCTTCACCGCGTCGGCTACGGCGCGCCCCACGGCTTCCTCATTACCGTAGATCGCGGCGGTATCGATGTGGCGGTAGCCGGTCTCGATCGCGGCGCGCACCGAGGTGTACGTGTCCTCGTCGCTCAACTGCCAGACGCCCAGCCCCAGCTGCGGAATGGTCTTGCCGTCGTTCATTTCAAGGGTCGCTACTGCATCGTTCTTTTCGCTCATGGCCTCTTTTGTACGCCACCTAGCTCGTTCTCGCGACGGCGCTGTTAAAAACTTCTTCGCCGACCTAATCCTTTCGCATGTGAGACAATATTCAGGATCCTTCTTATTCGATCAAGGGTTCACGTTGTAAAGACTCACAAGGAATATATGGAAGCTCTCTATATCAACAACCTCAATAAGAGTTACGGGGACCACCAAGTCCTCCACGACATGACGCTCCAGGTACAGCCTGGTGAGATGTATGGTTTCGTCGGCTCCAACGGTGCCGGCAAGTCCACCACCATGCGCATCGCACTGGGAGTGCTCGCGGCGGACAGCGGCAAAGTGCTCATGGGCGATCGGCCGATCGACGATGACCTGCGCCGCCGCATTGGCTACATGCCGGAAGAACGCGGCCTGTACGCGAAGGAGAAGATCGGCGACCAGCTGCGCTTCTTCGCCCGCCTCCACGGCTTAAGCGACGAAGCGGCCCGGAAGAACGCGGACGGCCTGCTGGAACAACTCGGCCTGGCCGAGCGCTCGGACGACAAACTGGAAGAGCTGTCGCTGGGTAACCAGCAGCGCGTCCAGCTGGCGGCCTCGCTGATCCACGATCCGGAGTTGCTGATCCTGGACGAGCCTTTCTCCGGCCTGGATCCCGTAGCCGTGAACGTCATGAGCGACCTGCTTGTTGAGCGTTGCAACGCCGGCGTGCCGGTGCTGTTCAGCTCCCACCAGCTCGATCTGGTGCAGCGACTGTGCGACCGCGTGGGCATCATCGCCAAGGGACGCATGAAAGCCGAGGGCACCGTCGACGAGCTGCGTACCCGCGGGCCCATCGTCTACGAGGTGCGCACTCCGGCGCGCGATTGGTACCCCCAGGGCACGCGCCTGGTCGAGGACTTCGGCGAGGGCGTGCTGCTCGAGGCCGAAACTACGGACCTGGATCAGCAGATCCTGCAGGCTGCGATGAAGGTCGGCCCGGTCCACTCGTTCTCCCGCCGTATCCCGCACCTTGCAGAGCTCTTCCAGGAGGTCGTCGAGTCATGAGTTATTCTTCCCCGAACACCATCGCCACCGTCGCCAAGCGCGAAATCCAGGTGGCCTCCCGCAGCAAGGCGATCATGTTCTCCTTGGGCATCGTCATCGCAGTCATGCTCATCGGCGTGTTCGTCGGCGCATGGTTCGCCGGCAAGGACGACGGTAACGAAACCCCGAAGCTCGGCCTTGTGGGGATTGAGAAGGAGTTTATTGACGCCGCCCCAGCCTCCACCGAAGGTGCCTCAGAGGGGACTGAAGGTTCCGGTGGCGTGGAGGCGGAAACCGTGGCCTCCCGCGATGAGGCTTCCTCTAAGGTGACTGACGAGGACCTCGATGCAGCCCTGGTGAAAAATGATTCGGGCTACGAATTGCTCGCGGAAGGAAAGCCCGACCCCGCGATCCTCAGCACTGTTAGCGCTGCGATCAATGCGCACGCGCAATCCGAAGCGCTAAACAAGGTGGGAGTTTCCCCCGAGGAGTTCGCCGACGCCACGCCCTCCGTGCAGCTGGAGACCGTGGACTTGAAGGCAGATGACGCGATGGAGGCCAACGGGCCGCAGATTGTCACCGCCATGGTCGGCGTGATGCTGATGGCCTACTTCATCATCCTCTTCGCCGCGAACGTCGGCGGGCGCATCACGGAGGAGAAGTCCTCGCGCGTGGTGGAGATCATCCTGGCTTCCGCCCGCCCGATGGATTTCCTGGCTGGCAAGATCATCGGCAACACTATCTTCGGTTTCATCGGCACCGCAATCATCCTGGTCATCGGCGCGGTTGCAGTTTCCGTCTCCGGGCTGTTGGGGGACGTGGACTTCGACTACACAGTGGTGGCTCTGATGCTGCTGGCCTTCTGCATCGGCATGCTGTTCTTCGGCAGCCTGTACGCGGCAGCGGGCTCTCTAGTTTCCCGTACGGAGGATCTGCAGTCCACCCAGGCTCCGATCCTGCTGTTCATTATGGGTATGACCTACGCCCCACTGTTCGGCCTCAGCAACATGGAATCGACGTTTATGCAGGTGCTGGGCTGGGTGCCGCCGTTTAGCCTGACGGTCGCCCCGATGAACATGGCGGCGGGCACGATGAGCCTGCCGCAGGTTCTGCTGAGCTTCCTCATCGCCACCGTTGCGACGGTTCTGGTGATTCTGCTGGTGGCCCGCGTCTACCGCAATTCCATTCTGAACAACGGTAAGAAGATGAGCTGGGCCAAGGCGCTGAAGGGCGCCTAGCGCCTTAGTTCACGGCGATCAGGTCGATAATGAAGACCAGCGTGCGGCCAGACAGCTGGTGCCCCATACCGGCCGGACCGTACGCCTTCTCCGGGGGAATAGTCAGCTTGCGGCGACCACCGGCGCGCATGCCCGGGATGCCCTCCTGCCAGCCCTCGATCAGGCCGGAGAGGGGGAACTCGATGGACTCACCGCGATCCCAGGAAGAGTCGAACTCCTCGCCGGTCTCGAAGTCCACGCCCACGTAGTGCACCTCAACCATGCCGCCCGGCACGGCCTCTGCACCCTCGCCGACCACCAAATCTTCAATCACCAGGTCCTGCGGGGCGGGGCCATTCGAGAGGTCGATCTGCGGTTTGCTCATGGGAAGTCTCCTTTGAAAACTGATAGCTTCTCGAACCCCCACCCTAGCAAAACGCGAAACACCCCCTTGGGGGCATACGCATTGCGTAGCCAGCCCAAGGGGGCGTCACCAAAAAGGGTTTAGAGCTTGCGCGCACCCTCGCCGGTGTAGATCTGGCGCGGACGGTTGATCTTCGCGGTCGGATCGTTGACCTGCTCCAGGTAGTGGGCGATCCAGCCCGGCAGGCGGCCCATGGCGAACAGGACGGTGAAGAAGTCCGTCGGGAAGCCCATGGCGCGGTAGATCAGGCCAGTGTAGAAGTCAACGTTCGGGTAGAGCTTGCGGGAGATGAAGTAATCATCAGCCAGCGCGATCTCTTCCAGCTTCATAGCCAGATCCAGCAGGTGGTCGCCACCCAGGTGATCCAGGATCTCGTGAGCGGACTCCTTGACGATGGCCGCGCGCGGATCGTAGTTCTTGTACACGCGGTGGCCGAAGCCCATCAGCTTAACGCCCGGCTCCTTGTTCTTCACGCGGTTCATGAAGTCGGTAGCGTCGCCACCGTTAGCGTGGATCTCCTCCAGCATCTCCAGAACGGCCTGGTTAGCACCACCGTGCAGCGGACCGGACAGTGCGTTGATGCCTGCGGCGATGGAAACGAACATGTTGGCCTGGGAAGAACCAACCATGCGGACGGTGGAGGTGGAGCAGTTCTGCTCGTGGTCAGCGTGCAGGATCAGCAGCTTGTCCAGAGCCTTGGTGACCACCGGGTCGTCCTCGAAAGGCTCGGTCGGGTAGCCGAACATCTGGCGCAGGAAGTTCTGGCGCGCGTTCATGGAGTTATCCGGGTACATGTACGGCTTGCCCTTGGAAGCGCGGTAAGCGTAAGCAGCCAGCATCGGCACCTTCGCCATCAGGCGGTAGGTGTTCAGCTTCTGGTGATCCGGATTCAGCGGATCCAGGGAGTCCTGGTAGTAGGTGGACAGAATGTTCAGGGAGGAAGCCAGAACGCTCATCGGGTGAGCGTCGCGCGGGAACACGCGGAACTGCGCCTTGAAGTCCTCATCCAGCAGGGTGTGGTTGCGGATGTTGGTGTTGAACTCCTCTGCCTGCTCCTTGTTCGGCAGCTCGCCGTTGATCAGCAGGTAGGAAACCTCATTGAAGGTTGCGTTGTTAGCCAGGTCGGCGATGTCGTAGCCGCGGTAACGCAGGATGCCGTTTGCACCGTCGATGTAGGTGATAGCGGACTTGGTGGAACCGGTGTTCACGTAGCCGGGATCCAGGGTGGTCAAGCCGGTTTCTGCCAGCATCTTACCCAGTGCAACACCGTCGTTACCTTCGGTGGCGTGGACAATGTCCATCTCGTACTCTCCACCTGGGTAGTGGAGAACGGCCTTGTCCTGATTATCAGTAGCCATTGACATCCCTTTCTGAAATGTTCACGTGCCTGCCCGCAGCGAATGTTCTAGCGATTACTTTTGGTAGAAGCTTGCGCCGGCACCGATGGAGCGGAACACAGATTCACGGTTTCACTTGTAAATTGTAGCCGCTTTAGGGCTTCCCCGTATGGCGTTACTTGCATAGCAAAGCCGACGGGGGGATACGGCACACTGTAGTGCCTATGTGACGCGCACGACAGACTGCCTGGCTTAAGCGGGGGTAAAACACAGCGCCACCACCCACGATTCTTATATTTTTGACACCTTTAGGCCAAGCAGTCCGCGTGAAGGTCTACCCTATAAAGTCAAGCGCAAAAAATACGAGCGATCAGAGGGAAAGATGAACGCACCTGCCAACGACCAAAACACCCTGCCCACCATCCCCGCGGAGTTCATTCCCGCCGATGGCCGCTTCGGCTGTGGCCCGTCCAAGGTTCGCCCAGCCCAGCTGCAGGCCATCCAGGACAACGCCGCCATTCTGGGCACCTCTCACCGCCAAGCTGGTGTGAAGGACGTCGTCGGTTCCGTACGCGAGGGCCTGTCGCAACTGTTCAACCTGCCGGAGGGCTACGAGATCGTCCTCTCCCTGGGTGGCGCCACCGCTTTCTGGGATGCCGCTTCCTTCGGCCTGATCCGCAACAAGTCCGCGCACCTGACCTACGGCGAGTTCTCCTCCAAGTTCGCCAGCGTCTCCAAGAAGGCTCCGTGGCTGGACGAGCCGCAGATCGTCGCGGGCGAGCCGGGCACCGCTCCGTCCCCGAGCGAGCTGGACGGCACCGATGCCGACCTGATCGGCTGGGCGCACAACGAGACCTCCACCGGCGCGATGGTTCCGGTCACCCGCCCGAAGGCCACGTCGGACGACACCCTGGTCGCCATCGACGCAACCTCCGGCGCCGGCGGCCTGCCCGTCGACCTCAACGAGGCCGACGTTTACTACTTCAGCCCGCAGAAGTGCTTCGCCTCTGACGGTGGCCTGTGGCTGGCAGCCTTCTCCCCTGCCGCCCTGGAGCGTGTGGAGGAGATCGCCGCTTCCGACCGCTACATCCCGGCCTTCCTGGATCTGAAGACCGCCGTGGATAACTCCCGCAAGAACCAGACCTACAACACCCCGGCCGTCGCTACCCTGCTGATGCTGGACGACCAGGTGAAGTGGATGAACGCCAACGGTGGCTTGGACGGCATGGTGGCTCGCACCACCGAGTCCTCCAAGACCCTGTACAGCTGGGCGGATGCACGCGCAGAGGCCACCCCGTTCGTGCAGGATGCGAATGCCCGCTCCCTCGTTGTCGGCACCATCGACTTCGACGAGAACATCGACGCCGCCAAGATCGCTAAGATCCTGCGCGCCAACGGCATTCTGGATACCGAGCCTTACCGCAAGCTGGGCCGTAACCAGCTGCGTATCGGCATGTTCCCGGCCATCGACCCGGAGGATGTCAAGAAGCTGACCGGCGCTATCGACTTCATCCTCGACGGCGGCCACGCTACCAAGTAAGGCACTATCCAGTTACTGTTTCGCCATCATCTAGCGACTGAATCCGCTCACCCTCCAACCGTGCTTTTAGCTAAGGTTGGAGGGTGATGTTAATAACACCGCCGTCATTTGCCGCATCATCCGTCAGGAGGCCACGTTGCAAGAGCTGAAATTTGTCGTCGCCGATAGCGATGCCTCGTCGCTCGTGCTGCGCGCCGTTGACCCCGCCGTCGGCGGCCCCATCGCAGAGTACTTTCTGCCCGTCACCGACGAGTTGCGCTCCTTTCTTAATGACGCCCCCACGGCCAGCGCGGACAGCGCTTCCGTAGAAGCCGAGGGCGATGCTCGCTCCGGGGCATCCGAAGGTTCCGACTCTGGCACCACCAGCACGGCCAGCACCACCAGCACGTCCAGCCCTGGCGGCTCTACCGACGCCGCCACGGATCCCGCAGAGGCACACCGCGAGGAGGAGCAAGCGGCAACCCGCGCTGAGGAGGAAGCGGTGGAGGCCGAGGTGGCGTCGCTGTTCCAGGGGCGCGGACAGGACCGCCCTAACGCGCGTCCGCACCGCACCCGGATCTCCATGTCCCCGCGCGTGATCCAGGATCGCATCCGCCACGGCGCTACCGTCGCCGAACTGGCAGACGAGGCGGACACGGACGAGTCCCGCATCGAGCCCTACGCCTGGCCGATCCTGCAGGAGCGCGCACGCATCGCGGAGCTCGCGCACGCGGCGCTGCCGGTGAACGGAGACGGTGTATCGAACCAACCCCTGTGGGAGGTTCTGGCGACGGCTCTGGCGGCGCACGGGGAGTCTCTTTCGGACGCCGAGTGGGATGCCTACCAGAACTCCACCAAGCAGTGGATCGTCACCGTATCCTGGGAAAAGGACGCCGCCGGGCGCACCAACACGCACGTCGCGGAATTCATCATCGAGCTGCGCGGCTCGGAGAAGGCGCTGGCACACCCGCACAACAGCATCGCTGGCGACCTGGTGAACCCGCGCTACGGACAGCCGGTGCGCAGCGTTTCCCCGGTGACTCCCCTGCTGCACCCAACGCAGGATCCCGAGGAACAGTACTGGGAGGACGACCAGGCCGATCAGAACCAACAGAGCGACCGATCCGCTGGGTCTCGGGCTCCTGGGGCTCCCGGGGAGCCCGCCACGCAGGGCACTCCCCCCGCCGGCGACGATTCCCCTGCGGAGCGGGGCGACCGCGGCGATAATGAATTCCTAATGCACCCCGACGCAAAGGCTGCGAAGCCGAAGCGGAAGCGCAAGGCCGTCACCCCGCACTGGGAGGACGTCCTGTTGGGTGTGCGCACCAACCCCAAGAAGAAGAACTAGGCGATAGAAGGAGCCACAGCTGTGACCCTGGTGACCCTTTGGTTTGTGAATGCTGCCAACCCCAGCACCGTGGTGAACCAGGAGCATAAGGTCGACCGTGGCTTCGCCCGCAAGTACCTGGCACAGCTGAATCCGGCCTGGCCGCTGACGCACATCGGTGATTTCGACATGACCCGCAGTGCAACCCCTGGCACCGATGAGTTCTACATCGGTGGCTACCCGGGGCTATCGGTAGTGCAGACGGTAATCCCCGACCTGCGGAAGCTCTCCGAACTGCCGGAGCGCTACCGCACGCTAGTCAGTGCGGCCGACGTGTACGCCTCCTGCGTGGTGGCGGACCCGGAAACCGCGGCCTCGACGAAGCCCGGGGATGGTGGGGATCCCGCCTCCAAGGAGGTCGACGAAACCTTTGGGGGCTTCGCCCACTGGTCGGGCGGCCAGCTCAAGCGCTCTTTCTGTGCCACCCGCGAGACCGTGTTCGAGGACATCGGCCTGCCTGGCGAGTTCGAGGCCGACTACTGGGCCGGCAACACCGAGGCCAGCGGCATCCAACTGCCTTTCATCCCCGCGGAGCTGGCTGCCGCGGCCATCGAGGCCTGGCTGGGCTTTTCCGTCTGCGCCTCCGGCCCGGCTTTGCCCATTGCCGCCTTCGCCGTCGACGGCCGGCCGGAGGCGAAGTCCTCCGAGTACGACGGTCTAACGCATGGACGCCCCAAGCCGGACGACATGGTCTCCGTCTACGACGACGAGCAAGGCTACGACGATTACGCCGCCCCGTCCCGCGAAAGCGAACCCAGCGGAGCCGAGGTGGCCAAGAACCTGCTGAGCTCCCTGGGCCAGGGGGCTCGCAAGGGGCTTTCCGCTGGGTTGAAGGGGCTACGCGGAGCCTCCAAAAAGATCGGCGACGAGGTGCGCCGCCGCACCGGCGGGGAGTAGCTCCCCGCTTAGCGCACCGCCTCGTAGAAGGCGATGGCAGCCGCCGTGGCCACGTTCAGCGAATCGGTTCCGCGGGCCATCGGGATGCTGGCGCGCACATCCGCGGCGCGCATGGCGTGCTCCGTCAGGCCGGGTCCCTCCGCGCCAACCATCACCGCCACTTTCTTCCCCCGTCCCCGGGCGGCCTCCGTGGCCTCACGCAGCGTGACGTCCCCCGCTGGCGTGAGCGCCACCACCTCGTATCCGCGCCTCTGCAGCAGCTCCAGATCCCGCTGCCAGGTGGTCGTCGTACCGGGGAACCTCGCCCACGGCAGGCGCAAGACGTGGCCCATGGAGACACGCACACTGCGCCGGTACAGCGGATCGGCGGTGGCCGCGCCGAACAACACGGCATCCACGTTGAGCCCCGCTGCGTTGCGGAAAATGGAGCCGATATTCTCGTGATCCCCCACGCCCTCCAGCACGGCGATCACTCCGCTGGCTTCGGGGTTTTCCTCCAAGCGGTCCAGCACCGCCTCCACGGCGCTGGTTCCTGCGTCCCCTGTGGCAGCGCTCGTCGGCAGTCGATCCGCCGACGCGACCAGTCCCCTGTGCATATCAAAGCCCGCGACTTCCTTCAAGACCTCGCGGGAAACCTCAAACACGGAAAAGGTGGCGTCATCACCAGAAAGAAAACAAGACAGCTCCTCCTCGATCGCCCGCAGCTTCCCCGGGAACCCCACGACCGCGCGGGTCGGATAGGGGCTGGCCAGCAGGCGCGGGACGACCAAGGTGCCCTCGGCGATGATCAGCTGCTCGCCGGACTTCTTGTCGGAAGCGTTGAGGTTCCGAAAGTCATCCAGGCGCGGGTCGCGCGGGTCATCGATCCGAATGGGCGAAAAGTCGGCCATGGTTAGCCTCGCAGCAGATCCATCACCGGATCGGCGGCGAAGTAGACCACGAACATCGCAGCCACCAGGTACAGCAGCGGGTGGACCTTCTTTGCACGGCCGCCAACCAGCGCCATGGCGACGTAGGTGATGAAGCCCACGCCGATGCCGTTGGCGATGGAGTAAGTAAACGGCATGACCACGATGGTCAGGAAGGCCGGCAGGGCAATGTCGAAGCGCGTGAAGTCAATGTCCTTAATCTGCGCCATCATCATCGCACCCACGATCACCAGGACCGGTGCGGCGGCCTCGATCGGCACGACCTCGTACAGCGGGGTGAAGAACATCGCCAGGATGAACAGCAGGCCGGTGACCACGTTGGCCAGGCCCGTGCGGGCGCCGTCGGCGATACCCGCCGCGGAATCCACGAATACAGTGTTCGAGGAACCGGAGACCGAGCCACCGACGATCGCGCCGCCGCCCTCGACGATCAGGGCCGTGCGCAGGTTCGGCAGGCGATCTTCCTCATCCATCAGCTGAGCCTGCTTGCCCAGCGCGGTCATGGTTCCCATAGCGTCGAAGAAGTTCGCCAACACCAGGGTGAAGATCAGCATGCAGGCAGCAAGTACGCCCACGCGGGTGAAAGCGCCGAACAGATCCACGGCGCCAACCAGGGAAAGATCCGGCATACCGCCCAGGGAATCCGGGCTCTGCGGCACCGCCAGGTTCCAGCCTGCCGGGTTCGGCTCGCCGTCAACGAAGGATGGGCCGGTGTGGGTGATTGCCTCCACGATCATGGCGATGATGGTGTTGGCGACGATACCGATGAACAGGCCACCGCGGACCTTGCGGACAACCAGGGTGCCGCAGATCAGCAGACCGATGATGAAGACGAACGTGGGCCAAGAGGCAATTGAGCCGTTAATGCCCAGGCCAACCGGGACGGTCGTGCCCGCGGCATCCGGAATGCGGCGAACGAAGCCGGAGTCCACCAAGCCGATCATCGCAATGAACAGGCCGATGCCCACGCCGATTGCCGCCTTCAGCGAGCTGGGGATCGAGTTAAACACGGCCTCGCGGAAGCCCGTGATGGCCAACAGCACAATGAGAACACCGTCAATAACCACCAGGCCCATGGCCTCCGGCCAGGTCAGCCCTTCTGTGCCGACGAAGGTGACCGCCACCAGGGTGTTAATGCCCAGACCAGCGGCGATGCCGAAGGGATAGCGGGCGATGATGCCGAAGGCGATGGTCATTACGCCCGCCGCCAAGGCGGTAACCGCGGCCACGCGGGCAGTGCCCAGCTCGTCGCCGTTGATGTCCGCGCTGGTGCCCAGGATCAGCGGGTTCAGGATGATGATGTAAGCCATCGCGAAGAACGTGACCACACCACCGCGGACCTCGGTGCCCACCGTCGAGTGGCGCTCCGAGATGTGGAAAAAGCGGTCTAGGAAGCCACGATCCTGCGGTTCCCCAGTTTTTGTCTCTGCGGCCTTGGCGGCCTGTGCATCTGCCATGCGGAATTCTCCCCTACCGGTTCGGTCCGAGCGCGGAAGCTACCCTTCAGCAGAACCGTAGGCAGCCACCACAATTTGAAACGTCAAGGTATAAGTAACCACCCCGCAGGGCATTTATGCAACTATTAGGTACCCGTTCGGGGCATCCCAAGGGGGCCAGCACTGGCGCCCTATTTACTCGAAACGCGAGAACCCCTCGTCGACGTACACGCCGTAATTATTGGTGCCCTCCCCGAGCTCCTCACCAATGGATTCCTCCACCGTCGCCGAGTGCGCCCCGCAGCCATAATCCCGCTGTACCACGCGCCCGTCGGCGGAGTACTCGTTCGCGCACACGCCCACGCCATTCTCCACGTCATCAATAGGCAGGTAGAACGCGCAGGTTTCGCACTGGAGGTCTGCCTTCTTCGCAAATTCGGAGCGCGGCCCGTAGTCCCCTTCCCGCCAGCGCTTGCGAGCTTGGCGCAGCCCCTCGTGCGAAAGGGTGTTGCCCGCCTGCGGGTTGCGCAGGAAGCCATCGCCGTCCTGTAGCTTGGCCCACGCGGTCAGCCGCTCGTCATCACGGCGCGGCGGGAGGGTATCGCCCGGCCCCAGGTCGCCCGGCTGCACGCGGTCCTCATAGGGCACCCACTCCGGGGCCAACGAGGCATGCTTTCCGGCCTGCAGGCTGACCTCGTTAATAGTGAGGACCCCACTGCCCGGCACTGTCACCAGCACCACGACCCACTCCCAGCCGCGGTAGCCGGGCACTCGGCTGGCGTAGCGGTAAATCCCCAAACCCTCGCCGTCCGTCGCGATGCCGAGGGCCTTCCCCACCTCGTCGCCGCCTACCTCTTCCACCGCGGCGCGGGCCGTTTCCTTCGCCTGCGCCGAAAAAAGAATCGGATCTGCCTTTTTCTTCTTACTCACCTGAACCATTATGCCTGCCGCCCACTCGCTGTGATGCATGATGGTTGCATGTTCTCTTATCGACGCCACCCTCACGCATCCCTCCCCCAGCCTCGAAAGGGGCGGGTTACTTCCCAGGCGCTCGCAGCTGTAGGAGCCGCGGCTATGGCGTGTGCGTTATCGGCGTGTGGTGCGGACGACGGGGCGTCACCAATAAAACCAGGAACAACAGCGAAAGAGTACGGCGATGCGCCGATGCTCGAGGTCACGGTGGATGAGGTACACCCATGGGACGAGGGTGCGTTTACCCAGGGACTAGAGACGGCCGACGATGGGCGGCTGCTGGTCGGCACGGGACTGTACGGCGAATCGCAGATCTACTACACGGACTTGGAAGGCGAAAAGTCGGACGAACAGAGCCTAAGCAAGGACCTATTCGGCGAGGGCGTGGCGATTCACGGCGATACGGCGTGGCAGCTGACGTGGAAGGAACACACCGCGATCAAGCGCGATGCCCGCACGCTCGAGGAAGTGGACCGGGCCGACTACGAGACAGAGGGCTGGGGCCTGTGTTCGCAGCAGGATCGGCTGGTGATGAGCGACGGCACGGGAACACTGACCTTCCGCGATCCCGAGACATTTGCCAAGACCGGTTCCGTGGAGGTGGAGGGCACCGACCAGCTCAACGAGCTGGAGTGCACCGCCGACGGAAAGGTATGGGCCAACGTGTGGCAGACCGATACGATCCTGGAGATTGACCCGGAGGACGGGAAGGTCACGCATGTCGTGGACACCGCCGGGTTATTCCCCGCGGCACAGCGAGACGGCGCGGACGTGCTGAATGGCATTGCTGTGGTGCCGGGCAGTTCCCCGAGTGATCGGCGTTTCTACCTGACCGGCAAGCTGTGGGACGAGATGTACGAGGTGCGCTTCAAGGAGCCGGAGGGTTAGGGCTTGTCCGGCCAGTGAATTAGGATCGGGAGGCGTGAGCGAGCAAGAGAAAACCAGTCCAAAGCTTTCTGCCAAGCCCGCGCCGAAGCTTTCCAAGAAGCAGCAGCGCAAGCGCGCCCAGCGCAAGCAACTGATGACGATGGGGGCAATCGTCGCCCTCGTGGTGGTGGTCATCGGCGGCGTGCTGCTTTACAACCGCTGGCAGGACGGGAAGGTCGAAACGCTGCCGCAGGATCAACGCATCACCGCTGTGGTCGATGGTGAGGAGCACGAGATCGCACCTTACTCTGTCTGCGAGCTGGATGATCCGGACTGTGAGCCCTCTGAGCCCTACAAGCTGCAGGTAGGGGACGCCAAGAAAGTAACGATCAAGCCGCCGGAGGATGTGTACGACCACGACTGGTCTCTGCTGCAGATCTTCGACGAGCCGGGCGCTAACCAGGACAACTACTACAAGGGCTACGAGCGTGAAGAAGTCACGCTGGACCTTGAGGCTTCCATGAAGGCCGATGATGGCAGCACCCCTCAGCTAAAGGTCTTGGAGCTGCACTCTATGCTGGTCGGCTTGGACGACAACGACGAGCAAACCCCCTACGCAACCATCTGGTCGATCGAGATCGCCCAGTAGCTCCCTTTGCTTAGGGGGAGCTCCCTGTCTTTAGGGGTGGGTGCGAGGGGGTTTGTCTGAATGAAGTGCGGGGTGCGACCGCTAGTTGTCGAGCTCGCGCGCGATGGTGCGCAGGATCTCCGCCACCTGGCGGGCCTCCTTGCGCTCTGGGCGGCGACCGGACTGCAGTACCGGCAGCACACTGCTATCTAGCAGTGTGATCGTATCCTGCACCATCTGGTGGAGCTGCTCGGGGTTGTACTTGTGCTGCGCACGGCGGGGGCCATTGTCCAGCACCGTCATGGTGTGAACCTGCGGTCCACGGCGGCCAGCGATGAACTCGTACTCGATGCGCTGACCCTTGACCAGTTCGGTGACGCCGTCGGGCAGCACCTGGGAACCGACGTAGACGTCCTCATCCCCAGGGTTGCTGACGAAGCCGTAGCCGCGGTCTGCGTCGTACCACTTCACTTTTCCGGTTGGCATGGGATCACCCTATTCCTTGATGTCAATAGAATGACCTAGGTTAGCGAGAATGCAAGGGTAGAGCAAATCCCACTCGCTAATCACATAAGTCACAGGCGTTACATGAAAATTGTGATCTTAGTCACATTACGAAATCATAACGAAATGGATTCATTCCTATAAATTCCAGGTCAATAAGCGTTTCGAAAACCCGCCTTAACGTTGTATAAGTTTCGAATCTTGCAAGAAACGTGACACAAACGTGACAAACCAGTACGGTAGCCCATGACCTTAAGGCGAACGAGCAAACGGCTCGACGTCACAAAAGCAAGAAGATCACTGAACTTAGAGGATCGAAGAGATCCGAAAAGACCAAGAGATCTTCGAGAGATAACGAAACAAAAGGCGCCATAGCTAAGACAAGGCGCCCGAAGGGAAACTCAGCAAACATGGCACGTCACGCAAAGACCAGCTCTTTCACCACCGCAGCCCGCCTGTCTGTCGCAGGCGTAGCAGTTGCAGCTACCTCTGCACTGCTGGCACCGACCGCTTCCGCGGCACCGGATTCCGACTGGGATCGCCTGGCTCAGTGCGAGTCCGGCGGCAACTGGTCCATCAACACCGGCAACGGCTACCACGGCGGCCTGCAGTTCAGCCCGTCCACCTGGGCTGGCTACGGCGGCAAGCAGTACGCACCTTACGCATACCAGGCCACTCGTGAGCAGCAGATCGCCGTCGCAGAGCGCGTTCTGGCTGGCCAGGGTTGGGGCGCATGGCCGGCTTGCTCCGCCAAGCTGGGCCTGAACTCCAAGCCAACCCCGCGCAACGTTGCAGCTAAGCCGAAGGCTAAGCCGGCCGCACCGGCTCCGGTTGTACAGCAGGCCGCCCGCGACCTGTCCCGCAACTCCAATGCTCTGGCTGTGGACAAGTTCTACGATGAACTGGTGAAGCGCATCGAGGCGCGCGGCTTCTCCGTACCGAAGGAAGTCACCGACTACTACAACGCCAACAAGCACTCCCTGAACCACACCTACAAGCAGTACTCCGCTCAGCTGCAGGCTGTTCTGCCTCACTAAGAGCAGGTCTGGCTAAGAACCGGGTCGGCGCGCAACAGCGTGCCAGCCCGGTTTTTTCGTGGCCGCTGGCTAGGCGCTCCGATGAGAAGCCATGAGGGGCAAACAAGGCAAACCAGGGTTAATTAAAGAAAAGGTGGCGCGCTTCCCCATATGGGGAGGCGCACCACCTTACTAGTTTGCTAGTTCAGTTACTTGTTAATAACGGTGAACGAGTGCACGTACGGAAGCTCGGAAGCATCGACGGGGAACTCGATGTCACCGTAGGGGCTCAGAGCACCCGCGGTATCAGCCACCAGCTCGGTAACAGCGTGACGGCCCTCTGGAATATCGGTCGGCCAGCCTGCGTCGACATAGCCCTTCTTCTCAACGTTAGCCATAGTTGTATCTTTGCACATCGCCAAGGAAAAGGACACACGAAGTGCTGATTTCCACCCACACCCCCACCCGTTCCACCGCATTTCCCCACGTCCCAAACCGCCACTCGGCCACTCTCCGTCTAGGCCGCGCCATGTACCGCACCCCAAGAACGCTAAGTTTCCAGCTAAAATAGAGCGATTATGCATCACAACTCCGCGAACCCCACCGCTGATGGCAGCTCCCCTGCTTCCCTCCGCAGCGAGTTTCCCTCCTACGGGGACTGGCTGTTCGGACAGACGGACGAAGCGCTCGCGGAGCTGCTCGCACGCCTGCTGGCTTCCAACCCCACCACCTTCGTGGAGAACCTCACCGGCAGCAACGCTGCGCTCGATAACCTCTCCGCGACCGTTTCCACGCCGGGCCGCAGCCGCCACGCGGAGCTGTTCGCGGATTCCCCCGACCCGGCGCTGCTCCACTTGAGTTCCCTCGAGCTTGCCGTGTGCCACGCGGCCTGCGAACTCGATGCAGTGCACCACCCCTGCACGGTGGCGGAGCTCGTCGACATGCTCGCCGAGCTTTTCGACATCGCCGACACTCCCGAAACGAAGCGCCCTAGCGAAGAAGAAATCCGCGCTGCCGTGCAATCCCTTTGCCGTTGGGGCCTGGTGTTCGGCCCGGACTTCGCACTGCCCCACCCCGATCTACCCGGCGCGAAGACGCGGCTGAAGATTCCGCCTCATCTGCCGCGCATGTTCGAGCCATCCACGGAACAGCTTTGGCGGCTGGTCGATTCCACCCGCTGCCCCATCCCCACCGCCGAGCTTCCGCAGGTCGTGGACGAGCTTCCGCCCCGCCAGCGTCGCCTGCTTTCCACTCTCGCCGCCGGGGGTGGGGTGGGGCATTCGACCTCCCTGCACGAGGGCGCGGACCCCTCCAAGCCCCTGCCCACCCTGGTGCGCCGAGGAATTTTGGACCAGTTGGACGATACGACAGCTCGCCTGACGGGCCGCGTGCAACAGCTGCTGCGCGGCACGCTGATCGCCGACCCGGGTGGGCGCTTCACCGCCTTCGCAACCTCCACCGTCACAGCCGACTCCACCGCAACCGACTCCACTGACCCCACCGGCTCCTCCACCAACTCTCGTGCCGACGACGCTGGAGCGGCCCAGGCCATCCAGCTCATTCAGGACCTTGGCCACCTCATCGAGGATCTCGGCCGCAACCCGATCGTCCCCCTTTCCTCCGGCGGCATCGGCACCCGCGAGGTCAACAAGGTCGCCCGCCGCCGAGACGAACCCGCCGAAACCACCCTGCACCTGCTGACATGGCTCGCCCACGCGAACCTCATCGGCCGTGGCCGGACTACTCCCACCCCGGCCGGCCAGCCCGCCCGCGACTACTGGGCGCCCACGGAGCTCGCCCTCGATTTCCTGGAGGCCTCCCCCGCCACCGCCTGGGCGATCCTACTGCTCGGCTGGGCCGGCAGCGCCTACGCACCGTGGCTCGTCGACGAGCCCGACGTCCGCCCCTTCGAAGCTGGTACGGCATCCCACGCCGCCCGCGGTCTACGCCGAACCTTCCCGTCACTGTTCGCTGATCTTGACTCTTTGGGTAATGACGCCCCCACGCCCCAGCCAGCCAAAATTCAGCGAGAACTCTGGCGCGTGCGGCCCGGCGAGGCCTGGCGCACCACGCACACCGCCTGGGATGCGGTGTGGGAGGAGGCTAAAGAGGTCGGCGTGTTGGCGTCATTAAGAAAAGACACCGTGCCCACCCGGGCGATGGGTGCACTACGCGACGTACTGACCGGCAGCACACACCCCGCTGAGAACCCCGTGGCGGATCTGGCCGACGCGCTGGCGGAAATCCTGCCCGCGCCGGTGGAGCAGCTGATTGTGCAGGCAGACCACACGATCATGGCGCCAGGACTGCTGCGTCCGACCGACCAGGCGATGCTGGCGAAGTTCAGTGATCAGGAATCCGGCGGTATGGCCAGTGTCTGGCGAATGTCCAAGGAATCGGCGGAGCGGGCGCTTCGGGCGGGGCTGGGCGCCGCCGAGGTCGAGGCGTTTCTGGAGGCCCGCGCGCTGGGCGGAGCGGAAAACGTCCCGCAGGCGCTGCGCTACATGCTGCACGATGCAGAGCGCAGCCTCTCGCAGGCGACGGCCGGGGTGGCGCAGATGTATCTGAGCGTGGCGGAGCCCGAGGCGCTGGACCAGATCCTGGCACTGCCGGACATTGACGGCCTGCGGCTGCGGAAGATCGCGCCCACGGTAGCGGTATCCGCAGCACAGCTATCTTTTGTGACAGATCGGCTAGAGGCGATGGGCGTGCAGCTGCGCTTGGAGGGCGGGCAGGCACACGCGGATGCCCCAGTGCTTTCGCGGGTGGCCACGCCCCCGCGCGAGGGACTACGCGCAACCTTGCACTCGAGCCCGCACTCAGGAGCAGATGAGGGCGCAGGTGCGGACTCCCAAGTGATTGCCAGCGCCATCGAGGGCTTCCGGCGTAGCCACAACAACGCAGATCGGGCCGACGCAAGCGCTACGGGCACAGGGGCAGGCCAGCACGGCAATACCCGCGTGGTGCACACCGCCGAGGAGATGATGGCCGCGATCTCGCGGGCGTATTCCGCCGGCACCATCGTGCGGATTAGCTATGTAAACAACGAAGGCAAGCAAACCAGCGACCAGGTCTCAATCGTCATGATTCGCCCGTCCACCATCGCTGTGGTCTCCGAGATCAGTGGCGAAAGCTTCACCGTGCAGCCACACCGTCTCAGCAGCGTCGAATACTAGCGCGCTGCAGAAGGGCTGCTGCGGGCGACCACTGTGTGACCACAGGGCGACTACAGTAGAAGGTTGTCCTAAAAACAAGACAAACTAGAGCAACCCCGACCCCCTTGTGAGGAGTATCCAGCTAGTGAGCATCGGCACCGGCCCCCTGATCGTCCAATCGGACAAGACAGTGCTGCTGGAAATCGACCACGAACAGGCGCAGGAGGCACGCACCGCGCTGGCACCGTTCGCGGAGCTGGAGCGTGCGCCCGAGCACGTGCATACCTACCGCATCACCCCGCTGGCACTGTGGAACGCCCGCGCCGCCGGGCACGACGCGGAGCAGGTCATGGACGTGCTGGAAACCTACTCGCGGTTCCCCGTCCCGCAACCGCTGCTGATCGACATTGCCGACACGATGGATCGCTACGGGCGACTGAAGCTCATCAAGCACCCCGCGCACGGGCTCGTGTTGGAGACGACGGACAGGGCTGTGCTGACGGAGAT
>NZ_KV789165.1:0-45405 GCF_001807485.1 Corynebacterium sp. HMSC08A12
TTTCTCAGTCCAACTAATGGGGAGCAGTTCATTCCGGGTGGGGCGTTTCTTCACGTTTGCGCTTCATGTGCGCCGCAGGCTCCTTGTGAAGCTTGGCGTCTCAGGCTCCTTGTGAAGCTTGGAATGTCGCTAGAACGGGAATACGTCGGCGCCGGTGCTGGTTCTCAAAAATCCAAAACCCTCTGACCTGCACTTATGCAGTAATAAAAATTGTGCCCACTAACGCATTCTCGTTCTAGCGACATTTGTGGTTATGGAATCCCGGTTTGGCGACATCTGCGGGCGTGGAGTCCTGTCTCGGCCACACTTTGGGGTGCTTGTGGGAGGTGGAAAAGGTGCCAAAGGGCTTAAATGTCGGAAAAGTTGCAAAACGTTCTGACGGGCTCTGGCGGGCGAGTTGTAAAAACTCCCTGACCAGCACTTTTGCTGTAGTGGAAAATGGTGTCAATAACGTTCTGCAAGATTTCCGACATTTAGGCATGCGGAAAGCTATTTAGGGCATGCAAAAGGGGATTTAGGGCACGCGGGGAGGGGGGCGAGCTGGTGCCAAGGGGCTAGTGGCAGGGGCGGTTCAGCTCCTGGGGGCACCAGTGCTGTGTGGCCAGTGCGCCGGTGCCGTGTAGCTGGTGCGCCAGCGCCGTGTGGTCAGCGCGGGAGGCCGGGGTGTGACGTATTTGTGGAACTATTCTGGCTGGTCAGCGACCTCGACGTTGTAGTGAACGTCGTTGCCATCGACCTTGTCTGCGGTGACGTCAACACTGTACGTCTCACCGGAATCGTGCAGCTTGCACTCAATCTTCGCACCCTCTTCCGCTTTCAGGCCGCTGGGGCATTCAATACGCTCTGGCTTGCGGCCAACCTCCTCCTCCAGGGAATCGGAGATGCCCTTCTCCACGTCTTCTTGGGCTACTTCTCCTCCTCCTAGCAGTGAGCAAGCGCTCAGGCCGGTGACGGCCAGTGCGCCGGTCAGAAAAGCGGCGCCGAGGCGCTTGGAAAAGTAGGCGGAGCGGGCGGAGTCAGCGGAAGTGCGGATGTTCTTCATGTAGGGCAGTCTCTTTCTCTCGTTCATGGCTGGTGTCTCGCTGTTATGCCTGCGTTAGGCATCCGGGGTATGGAATGTCGCCCCTTGGCGAAATGTTCCCCAGCGTGCAGTACGCTGCACAGTTCGAACTTAACCGATGCTGAGTGTGTTTGCCCGGGAAACGCAGGCGTCAATAATAAGGTGCGATAAAATGCCCAGAGCAACAGAGCACACACAGCACAAAGAGAACAGATAGAGAACAGAAGAGGGAGCCTCCATGGACTTTACGGTCTTTGACCTGCTGATGGATGTCGGCATGATTTCGGTACTGCTGATCATCGGCACGTTCATGAGGCGCCACTTCGAATGGTTCCGCAACCTCCTGATCCCCGCGCCGATCACAGCGGGCCTGCTCGCGCTGCTCCTCGGGCCAGAGGTGCTGGGCCTGCTGCCGTTCTCCGGAGCACTGGGCGATTACTCCACTTTGCTGATCGCCGTGGTGTTCGCCTCCATGCCGTACAGCATGACCTTCGCCTCCAACGATGCCTCGAAGGCGAAGAACATGTGGGGCTTTTCCACCTCCATGTTCCTCGGCCAGTGGGGCATCTTTATGCTGCTTGGCCTGCTGGTTTTCGCGCCGATTTTCGATACTCCAGAGTGGTTCGGCATGATGCTGCCCGTCGGTTTCGTCGGTGGGTTCGGCACTGCCGCGGCCGTTGGTGGCGCCTTTGGGGATATTGGTGCGGACGCCGCCATGTCCCTGGGCTTTACTTCCGCGACCGTCGGCACGCTAGCCGCGATCATTGGTGGAATTATCTTCGCGAACTGGGGTATCCGCACCGGCCGTACTTCCACCCTGCCGGAGAAGCTGCCGTGGGAGCTGCGCTCGGGCCAAATCGAGGACGAGGCCAAGCAGCCCTCCATCGGTAAGGCCACCACGAACCCGTCGTCGATTGAGCCCCTGGCTCTGCACGCCGGCTTCATTGCCGTGACCGTGATGTTCGCTTACATCGCGCAGCAGATTATCGGCCACTTCTTCCCGGCGGTATCGGTGCCGCTGTTCGCTCTGGCTTTCGTGGTGGGCATTGGCGGCAAGGTTTTCCTGCACGTCATCAAGCGCCCGAAGTACCTGGACCAGCAGACGGTGAAGTCGATCTCCGGTGCGTCGACGGACTTCATGATTGCCTTCGGTATCGCCTCCATTAAGCCGGATGCGGTGGCGAGCTACCTGGTTCCGCTAGCGATCCTGTTCGTGCTGGGTATTGCGTACTGCTGCCTGTTCTTCTTCGTCTTCGCGCCGATGTTCTTCGGTGATAAGTGGCTGGAGCGCGGCATCTTCGGCTGGGGCTGGGCTACCGCCGCTGTGGCTACCGGTATTGCGCTGCTGAAGATCGTGGACCCGGATCTGAAGTCCGGCACGATGAACGAGTACGGCATGGCCTACGTGGGCTATGCGCCGATCGAGATTGGCATGAACATCCTCGCTCCGATTGCGGTGATAGCCGGCCTGACCTGGGGTATCGGTGGTATAGCGACGGTTGCAGCGGTGGGCATTATCGTCTTCGCTGCAGTGCGGGGTTGGTTCCCAGAGAGAACAGGGAAACGGCCGGGCAAGGGGAAACGCTCCGGCAAGGCGGCCGCAGCGGGATAGCGTGCGCAACATCGGCGGGATAGCGTGCGCAACATTGGCGGGCGCGAGGTTCTAGACTAAGCAACTATGAGCAACTCTTCTGCCCAACAGCAGCCCGCCAGCCCCTTCGTCTCCGGTGAGGAGATGCTGGAGGCTTTCCAGCGGGGCGAACGCATGACCGTGATCGACTCGCACTGGGCGCGCACCGAAAACAGCGCCTGGGAGGCATACGTGGGGCAGCACATCCCCGGTGCCATGTTCTGTAACCCCCTGATGCACCTGGCTTCTATCCCGTCCCGTCACAAGGGCCGCAACCCTCTTCCCGAGCCGGAGCGCCTGCAGAAAAGCTTCGACGATTGGGGCATTACGGATGGTCGCCCTGTTTATATTTATGACGCCGGCGCCAACCTCTACGCGGCTCGCGCATGGTTCATTTTCCGTTGGGCAGGTGTGCAGAATGTCCGCATCCTGGACGGCGGCACCAAGTCTTGGGAAGCCGCGGGCGGCGACGTTGCCGGCGGTATCGGAGCACTGCGCGGCCGGGGCAACGTGGAGGTTCGTCCGGGCAGCATGCCGACCCTCGACCTCGAGGAAGTGGAGCAGTGGCGCGAGGAGCGCATCCTGGTGGATGCCCGCGAGTCCTCCCGCTATTCCGGCCGCAAGGAGCGCTTCGACCACCAGGCGGGCCGCATCCCCGGGGCGATCAATGTCCCGGTCAAGGAGCTCTTCAACAACCACAGCGAGCGCGACAGCAGCGCCAGCGGCCGTGTGAAGACCCCGGAGGAGATCCGACAGATCCTCGCCGACCACGGTGTGACCAGCGGCGACGATGTGTGCGTGTACTCCGGTTCGGGCCTGCACTCTTCGCTGTTTATCGCCGCGATGGAATACGCGGGCCTGCCGGGCGCGAAAAACTTTGTAGGAGGTTGGTCCCAATGGTCCGCTTCCGCCTCGCGCCCCATCGAGCGCGACTAAACTGCGGGAGTATGGATCCCAACTTCTCCCTGGATCCCCGTAGGCCTGGCCAGCAGCGCGAAGTGACCGCACAGAACCACTCTGCGAAGTTTCCCGTTGTGACCCCGCTGGCGGGGACAGCCGTAAGCCTCGATTCCGTCCCCGACCCGATCCTCGCCACCGGCACCATCGGCGCCGGTGTGGCAGTGATCCCCGATGCGGGCGTGGAGGTCGTACAGATCCTCGCGCCCATCGGGGGAGTGATGAAGCGCGTGGCGCCGAACATGTTTGTGATCCAGACGCAGCCCGCGCCTGGAGGTTCTCACGCGGAGATACTGGCCGACCAGCCGTCGATCTTCATGCAGTTGGGGGTGGATACCGGGCGCCTCAACGGCCAGGGATTCGACGTGCACGTCCAGGAGGGCGACCTGGTGCGTCAGGGAACTCCCGTGTGCACGTACGCTCCCCGGGAGTTGGGCCGGATGGGGTTCGATCCGGTGGTGATGGTGTTGGGGTTGCAGATGGGGGCGTCAGAAATAAAGCTAGACGTGTTCTCCGGCGAGCCTGTGATGGGCGGCGACAACCTGTTCTGGGTGTAAAGGGGGTGCGTGGGCAATGACGCGGAGGATCTTTAGCATCATGTCGGTGGTCGGCATGATTCTGGCGCTATCGCGGGTGGTGGAGATTTTCACGCCGCAGCAGCTACAGAGTATCGCCGGGGTTTATTTTGCGGTGTTGGCAGTGCTGCAGGGGTGGCCACTGGCGGCCACGCAGCGCAATAGTTATGGGCATCGGCGACACCCCGTGAACCGCCTGTATACGCTGATGAGCAGCATCGGGCTGGTCGGGACGGCGCTGCTGGCGATGGTTTTTTATGTGACTTCGCCGTTGTGGTTGATTGTCGTCGCGGGGATGCTGATGATCATGGGGATTGTCGGTGCGGCGGTACTGGCACTGTTCGCCGCGCCGTGGGATGACTGGTCCACCCGCCGCGGGCGCGATGTCGACGACGAGCTTTTCCTGCGCGACGACGAGCCCGTGGAGGACGTTTGGGACAAGAGCTTCCGGACTTAATTCGGACTTAAGCGGCGCGGGGCCGGCGCTGGGCGGGCGCGTGCCTATAGCCCATGCTTCCGGTTGATCAGCCAGTGCATTGTCGTGGTCGGCAGCACGCGCGAGAGCGGGAAGACCACCGGCGCCATCGAGCCGGTCGCGTACAGCGGCTTGGGCCGGGTGGCGGGGATGGGCTTTAGGATTTCCTCGGCCACGCGCTCGGCGGAGATGCCGTTGGCCTCGTTGTTATCCAGGTTCGTCAGCATGGTGGTGAACTCCGCGCCGTAGGGGCCTTGCAAGTCCACGTACTTCGTGCGCCGCGTGGATAGTCCGGTGTTGATGGAGCCGGGTTCCACCACGGACATGCCCACTCCGAATGGCTGGACCTCGCGCCGGGCGGCGAAGGCGAATCCCTTGATCGCGGCCTTCGAGGCGACGTAGCTGCTGCGGTAGGCGAGCGGGAAGCTGCCCAGCATGGAGCCGACCATCACGATGCGCCCGGCTCCTTGCTGTCGCATTGTCGGAAGGATTTTCTTTGTGACGCCCACTTGTCCCAGAACGTTGATCTCAAACAGACGGTGCAGGGCATCGTCGGGGAGCTCCTCTAGGGGGCCGGATTGGCTTTCGCCCGCGTTGTTGACCAGCACGGTCGGCGGGCCGAGGGCGAGGGCGCGGGTGGCGAACTCGTCGATGCTGGCGGGGTCTTCGAGGTCGAGGGGGAGGTATTCCACCCCGTCGATGGGGTCGGTGATGTTGTCGGGGTTGCGGCTGGTGCCGATGATGCGGTCGGGGGCGTAAGTGCCTGCGCCGGCCTTGAGCTCCGCGAGGGCGGCTACGGTTGCCCGGCCGATGCCGGAGGAGGCGCCGGTAACTATGGCCACTCCGCCTTTGACGGCGGGCAGCGGGCGGGAAGGGGAGGGGAGAATGCTGGAAAGTTTTGCCATGCTTATTATTTTGGCTGCTGGAGTGGGGGTATGCGGACGGAATGAGATTTTTCGCATTGTCCGGATTCTTTAGTGATCCGTCGCACTACGGCTATGATGTGGGAGAAAACTGCATACATTTTTGCCGCTTTTAGCTGTGGTGGGAGAGGCTCGGCGCTTGTCACGCGCCGGCCGCCGACGGAGCAATTCCTCCCCGGGACACTCTCAGGCCCCAAGTACCGTCACAGTGAGGCAACTCTGGAAAGACCTGCGCGCAGTCGTGTGCACGCGGGCGCCGAAGGAGAAAAGCCGGGTAGACCGGGTGAAGCTCTCAGGCACAAGCGACAGAGTGGGGAGGGCTCCTTTTAACGACCGTGCACTTACGACCGGAAAGTCCCTATAAAGCCATGTCTTCTGCAGCTACTCGCCGTAACTCAGCCCCCTTCGTTCAGCGCCACATCGGCCCGAACCAGGCCGATACCCAGGAGATCCTCGATTACCTGGGCTACGAATCTTCCGTCGCGCTGGCCGACGATGCCCTTCCGAAGTCCATCCGCCAGGCTGGCCCGATCGGCCTGCCGGAGGCGCTGGACGAGACGGACACCCTGGCCACCCTGCGCGCTTACGCTGACAAGAACGTGCAAAAGCAGCAGCTGATCGGCAATGGTTACTTCGACACGATCACCCCGGCCGTGATTCGCCGCAACGTGGTGGAGAACCCGGGCTGGTACACCGCTTACACCCCCTACCAGCCGGAGATTTCCCAGGGCCGCCTCGAGGCTCTGCTGAACTTCCAGACGATGGTGCAGGATCTGACCGGCCTGCCAGTGGCTGGTGCTTCGCTGCTGGACGAGGCCACCGCCGTGGCCGAGGCCGTGCAGCTGATGGCTCGCGGCAATGCGAAGGCCGCCAAGAAGGGCGGCGTGGTGCTGCTGGATTCCTCCCTGCACCAGCAGTCCATCACCGTCACCCTGGCGCGCGCCGAGGCTGCGGGTATTCCGGTGGAGGTCGTGGACCTGGACGGCGAAGATGCTGCCGCGGCGTTCGAGGGTTGCGAGAACCTGGTCGGCGTGGTCCTTTCCAACCCCGGTTCCACCGGCCGCGTCCGCGACCTGTCCGGTCTGATCTCCGCGGCAAAGGAGACCGGCGCCCTGGTCACGGTTGCCTGTGACCTGCTGGCTCAGGTTCTGGTGACCTCCCCGGGCTCCCAGGGCGCGGACATCGCCGTCGGCTCCGCCCAGCGCTTCGGCGTGCCGCTGTTCTTCGGCGGCCCGCACGCGGGCTTCATCTCCTGCACCGAGGCTCTGCAGCGTAAGCTGCCGGGGCGCATCGTGGGCGTGTCCGTGGATGCTGAGGGCACCCCGGCCTACCGCCTGGCTCTGCAGACCCGTGAGCAGCACATTCGCCGTGATAAGGCCACCAGTAACATCTGTACCGCTCAGGCTCTGTTGGCTGTCGTCGCCGGTTTCTACGCGGTTTGGCATGGCCCGGCTGGTCTGCGCGCCATCGCCGAGGGGGTGCACGCCCGCGCGACCGCCCTGGCCGTTGCCCTGTCCGAGGCTGGCCTGACGCTGGCGCACGATACTTTCTTCGACACCGTCACCGTTGACGTGTCTGGTTCTTCTCTTGGGGACGCCCCCACGGCTCTGCGCGCCGCAGCCGAGGCAGGCTACAACCTGCGCCAGGTTAACGATTCCTTCGTCGGCATCTCTGTCGGCGAGTCCACCACGGACGAGGACATCGCCAAGCTGATCGAGGTGCTGGGCTCCCGCACCGGTGAGGTCAACTCCGCGGGCTTCGACGTCACCGCCGGCCCGCTGGGCGAGGCCGGCGTACTGCGCGCGGATGACGAGGAGATCCTGACCCACCCGATCTTCACCGCTATCACCTCCGAGACCCAGATGATGCGCTACATGCGCAAGCTGGCCGACCGCGACCTGGCGCTGGACCGCACGATGATCCCGCTGGGTTCCTGCACCATGAAGCTGAACGCGGCTTCCTCCATGGAGCCGATCACCTGGCCTGGCTTCGCAGGCATCCACCCGCACGTCCCGGCCGAGCAGGCGCAGGGCTGGCTGGAGCTTATCGAGGACCTGGAGCAGCGCTTGGCGAAGATCACCGGCTACGCCAAGGTTTCCGTCCAGCCGAACGCGGGCTCCCAGGGTGAGTTCGCTGGCCTGCTGGCGATCCACCGCTACCACCAGTCCCGCGGCGACGATCAGCGCGACATCGTGCTGATCCCGGCCTCCGCGCACGGCACCAACGCTGCCTCTGCGGCGCTGGCGGGCCTGAAGGTCGTGGCTGTGAAGAACGCCGAGGATGGCTCCATCGACGTGCCGGACCTGGAGGCCAAGCTGGAAAAGTACGGCCAGCAGACCGCCGCCATCATGCTGACCTATCCCTCCACCCACGGCGTGTTCGAGGAGCAGGTGCGCGACGTCTGCCAGAAGGTTCACGACGCTGGCGGCCAGGTGTACGTCGACGGCGCTAACCTGAACGCCCTGGTCGGCCTGGCCCAGCCGGGCGAGTTCGGCGGTGATGTGTCCCACCTGAACCTGCACAAGACCTTCACCATCCCGCACGGCGGTGGCGGCCCGGGCGTGGGCCCGGTATGTGTGGCAGAGCACCTGATCCCGTTCCTGCCGACTGATCCGAACGCCGACGTCATCGAGGGCGATGCTGCCCTGCAGTCCGGCCAGCCGGTCTCCGGCGCGCAGTACGGCTCCGCTGGCGTGCTGCCGATCACCTGGTCCTACATCGCCCAGATGGGTGACGAGGGGCTGACTGAGGCCTCCCGCATGGCCCTGGTGAACGCCAATTACGTTTCCCGCAAGCTGGAGGACTACTTCCCGACGCTGTACAAGGGCGACACCGGCCTGGTGGCCCACGAGTGCATCCTGGACCTGCGCGAGCTGACGAAGGCCTCCGGCATCACCGCCGAGGATGTCTCCAAGCGCCTGATGGACTTCGGCTTCCACGCCCCGACCCTGGCCTTCCCGGTCGCCGGCACCCTGATGATGGAGCCCACCGAGTCGGAGGACAAGGCAGAGCTGGACCGTTTCATCGAAGCGATGATCACCATCCACGGGGAGATCCAGGAAGTGATCGACGGCAAGGTCACCGCCGAGCAGTCCGTTCTGCGCCACGCGCCGTTCACCGCCTATTCTGTTGTGCGGGACGACTTCGAGGAAGCTGTATCTGGTGGTCACTTCAGTCGCGCCAAGGCCGCATACCCGGTGGCCAGCCTGCGACACACCAAGTACTTCACCCCCGTGCGTCGTATCGACAACGCCTATGGCGACCGCAATCTCGTGTGCACCTGCCCGCCCCTGGAAGACTTCGCGATTAACGAGGACTAGGGTCCGCTGGGGCTAAGGGCGTCACAAAGAGAAGAAGGAGAACAAGACATGACCGAACTTAAGAAGACCGCGCTGCACCTGGTGCACGAGAAGCTGGGCGCGCGATTTACCGACTTCGGCGGCTGGGACATGCCTCTGAAGTACAGCAGTGAGCTGGACGAGCACCACGCTGTACGCAACGCCGTGGGTGTATTCGACCTCTCCCACATGGGTGAGGTTCGCGTGACCGGCCCGCAGGCGGCGGAGTTCCTGGACCACGCGCTGATTTCCAAGCTTTCGGCCGTGAAGATCGGCAAGGCGAAGTACTCGATGATCTGCACCGAATCCGGCGGCATCATCGACGACCTGATCACCTACCGCCTGGGCGAGAACGAGTTCCTGATCGTGCCGAACGCGGGCAACGTGGACAACGTGGTTTCCGCGTTGCAGGGCCGCACCGAGGGCTTTGACGTGGAGGTTAACAACGAGTCCGACGAGACCGCCATGATCGCCGTGCAGGGGCCGAAGGCCGCGCAGGCGATGCTGGAGATCGTGGAGAACGTGGTGGATGCACCCGAGGCATCCGGCGCGGGCGAGACCGTTGCCGAGGCTATTGAGGGGCTGGGCTACTACGCCGCATTCCAGGGCGTTGCTGCAGGTCAGCCCGTGCTGGTGGCCCGCACCGGCTACACCGGCGAGGACGGCTTCGAACTGATCGTGGCTAACGACGGTGCGGAGATCGTGTGGACCAAGGCCATGGATCAGGCCGGGCAGCTGGGTGGCCTGCCGTGTGGCCTGGCCTGCCGCGACACCCTGCGCCTGGAGGCCGGCATGCCGCTGTACGGCAACGAGCTGTCGCTGAAGCTCACCCCGGTCGATGCGGGTCTGGGCATTCTTGCGGCGACGAAGTCGAAGGACTCTTTCGTTGGTCGTGACGCCATCGTTTCCGCTAAGGAAAAGGGCACCCAGCAGGTGCTTATCGGGCTGGCGGGCGAAGGTCGCCGCGCTGCCCGTGGGGGATACGAGGTGTTCGCCGGTGACGGCGAGAAGGCCATCGGTGCCGTGACTTCCGGTGCACTGTCGCCGACGCTGGGCCACCCGGTGGCTCTGGCGTATGTTGCGAAGTCCGCGGTTTCCTCCGGCGCGGCTGCCGAGGGCGCGACCGTGGAGGTGGACATCCGCGGCAAGCGCTTCGAATACAAGGTCGTGGCGCTGCCGTTCTACTCCCGCGAGAAGTAACGAGCGAGCGCAAGAAAGCGTAAGTAACGCAAAAGGGTTGTCTGCCCGCTGGTGTAAGGTTTGGGCAGGCAACCACAGAAGTAGCCACACAAGGTTTCACAAGAGAGGCTTAAGAACAATGACTGCACTGCCAACCGATTTCCTGTACTCCGAGGAGCACGAGTGGGTTAACACCTCCGCCGTCGTGGAGGGCGAGACCGTGCGCGTGGGCATTACCCACATCGCCGCTGAGGCGCTGGGCGACATCGTGTTCGTCGAGCTGCCGGAGGTTGGCTCCGAGGTCGAGGCCGGCGAGGCTTTCGGCGAGGTTGAGTCCACCAAGTCCGTTTCCGACATCTACGCACCGGTCTCCGGCGAGATCGTGGCTGTGAACGAGGCGCTGGAGGACAACGCTGGCCTGATCAACGAGGATCCCTACGGTGAGGGCTGGCTGTACGAGGTCAAGGTGACCGAGGCTGGCGAGCTGATGGACGCTGAGGCTTACCAGGCGGCTAACGAGTAAAACAAGACCCTATGGTCGGTTCCATGTTCGCGTTAATCCTCGGCTTGGCCCTATTGGGCCTTGCCGTGTGGTTACTCCTGCGCGCAAAAGATAGCGACGCAACCGGCGCCGACGGAGCCGACGGAAACGAGGGGAACCGCGGGTACGGCGAGTACAGCGGGTATAACGGGGACTGGTCCACGGATGAGGGCTATGAGGATGGCAGCTTCGAGGGCGACTCCGAGGGGGAGCCTGAGGGCAACGAATGGCCCGAGGATGAAGACGGCGAGTGGTCCGAGGCGGATGACGAAGAATGGTCCGCAGCATGGGACGGCCCGCAATTCGACTCGTGGTCCGAGGGCGACGATGAGTACGGGGAAGAGTACGGCTACGAAGACGAGCCAGGCGAATATACCGCCGAATACCCGGCCGATGCGCCTGCGTCTGCGCCCGCGTCAGCAATGGCGGCTTTCGGTTTTCCCCGGAGGCGGCGTCGCCAATGGGCGGCCGACAACGGCTTCGAGTACACGAAGGAAGACGGCGAGGTCGCGCGCGACTGGCCCATCGCCATCCTGGGGGATCAGCGGCGTGGGGTGCCGACGCTGCGCGAGGTCGTCAGTGGCTTCGTCGACGGGCACCAGGTGCACATCGGCGACGTGGGATCGTCCACGCTGATGGCGATGCGCCGGGTGGAGGAATCCCCAGTTCAGGTGCTGTATTCCGCTGATGGTGCACAGCCCCCTGGCATGCGCCGCACCGACCTGTTGGACCAGCCCCCGTTCGCCGCATACACCACCGACGTCCGCGCGCTGGACCGCATGCTGGACGCCCGTGTGGAGGACTCCCTGGCCGCACTGTCGCAGGTCGCCCGCGACGTGGCATGGGGGCAAAACTGGACGGTCGTGCGGATCTCCCGCAAGCTCGACTTCAATGTGTGGCAGGAGATCCTGCCGCGACTGCGCTCCCTGGTGGATGCCGCGATGGTGCTGCCCCCAGCGCAGACCAGCGCGCCGCTGGAGATGCTCACCGCCGACCAACTGCGCCCCCTGCCCGGCGGCCCGCTGCAGGTGAACACCGCCGACCCGGTGAACCAGGAGGAGATCGAGGAGCAGGCCGCCGAGACTTCCTCCCGCCGCGCGGCCTACCTGCAGGCTGTGCCTGATGGCGCTGCGGATGATGCGGGCGGTGCTGGTAGTGACGCCACCGCCTCCGCCGCCACAGACTCCAACCTCGCGCAGGACAGCACTGCCCGCGCTGAGGAAGCTGCCGCACACGCGGAAGTTCCGAACCCGGAGCGGCCCGACATCACCCGCCCCGCCGAGCCGGTGACCTTCCCCTCTCGCACGCACACGCGCTGGGAAGGCGGAGACCCGGACAGTTTCAACAGCTTTGCCGTGGGCGACTACGACGACCCCGCGGAGGATGACGACCTCCACGCGGGGCGGCGTCGCCGCCGCGACGGAGGCATCCCGCGCCTGGGTGAAGACCCCGAGCACATGAGCTCGCACAATTCGCAATATGCACAGGTCATCCGCGTCGAGGCGGAAGAGGCCACCATTTTCGAGGAGTTCGAGGAGACCAAGTCCACTGCAGTGCGCCTGTCTCCTGTGACGCAGCGTCGGCGGAGCGGTGGGCGTCATCGTGCGCCAGAGGCACGCCACGCCCGCCCTGAACCCATCGAACCGATCGAGTACGAAACCGTCGACGGCGAGGTCGTCGAAGACGACCAGCAGTAAGCCCCGCCCGGGCACAGACAACGGCACAGACAAGAAGGAGAAACCGCAATGATCGATGAAGCCAAGAAGCAGCGCCTCGCCGAGCTCGTCAAGGAGCTGGCGGTGGTGCACGGGCGCGTGACCCTTTCCTCCGGCAAGGAGGCCGACTACTACGTCGACCTGCGCCGCGCGACCCTGCACCACGAGGCATCTCCGCTGATCGGCGAGCTGCTGCGCGAGCTGACCGCCGACTGGGACTACGCACACGTCGGCGGGCTGACCCTGGGCGCGGACCCGGTCGCGACGGCGATCATGCACGCTGGGTCAGCTGGCGCTGGCGAGGCTGCCGGGCGCACCATCGACGCTTTCGTCGTGCGCAAGGAAGCCAAGAAGCACGGCATGCAGCGCCGCATCGAAGGCCCGGACATTGAGGGCAAGCGGGTACTGATCGTTGAGGACACGACCACCACGGGCAACTCTCCGCTGACCGCCGTCGCCGCAGCTCGCGAAGCTGGCGCGACCGTCGTTGGCGTGGCCACCGTCGTGGACCGCGCGACCGGCGCCAAGGATGTTATTGAGGCCGAGGGAGTCGAGTACCGCTCTCTGCTGGGCCTGTCCGACCTGGGTCTTTCCTAGGTATTTTTGATGACGCCCACCTCCCCCGAATCACACGATAAACCCGGACCGACGGAGTGGCTGGAGCATCCCCGAGGGGTGCGCAGCTGGGAAGAAGAACACCCCAACCAGCCCCGCCCGACGGATCCGCGCTTCGACCCCGAGCTGCTGGATGCCGGGGACACGCGCAACGTGGTGGATGCCTACCGGTACTGGAAGCAGTCCGCGATCATTGCGGATATTGATACCCGGCGGCACGCGCTGCATATCGCCATTGAGAACTTTGAAAACGACTCGAACATTGGCACCGTCGTGCGGACTGCGAATGCCTTCGCGGTGGACACCGTGCACATTGTCGGGCGGCGGCGCTGGAACCGGCGCGGGGCGATGGTCACCGACCGCTACCAGCACTTACAGCACCACGCGACGGTGGGGGAGGTGCTGGAATTCGCCGCCCGGGAGGGGCTAGTTGTGGTGGCGGTGGATAACACCCCGGGATGCGTGCCGCTGGAAACCGCGAAACTGCCGGAGCGCTGCCTGCTGCTGTTTGGCCAGGAGGGGCCGGGGGTGACCCAAGAGGCGCAAGATGCTGCGCGGATGACGGTTTCTATTGCTCAGTTTGGTTCGACGCGGTCCATTAACGCCGGTGTGGCGGCGGGGATTGCGATGCATGCGTGGATCCGCCAGCACGCGGATCTCTCCCAGGCCTGGTAGTTGCCTGGTTTGGCATCCCGCGTGCTTTTTCGCCCCTCCGTCACCCCGCAAATGTCGCTAGCGCACCCCGCAGATGTCGTTAGAACGGGAATGCATGGGAATGCTCCGGGCGTTGGGGCTAGGAATTGGGGTCCTGGTGAGCGGAATGTCGCTAGAACGGGAATACGTGGGCGCGCGTAGCGGTCTCCGAAAAATGAAAACGCTCTGACCTGCATGTTTGTGTAGTTGGGAATTATGGTCTTTAACGTATTCCCGATCTAGCGACATTTGACTGCTGGGCAGCGCAGTTCCGGAGGAGGGCTAGACTGTTCTGCAGAGCGCTACAACCGAGTGAGGTGTGCAGAGTGTTTAATCTTCCCGGAAAAAAGAAGCGGGGTAGCAAGTCGTCGCAGGTAGGAGACATTTCTGCGGTGCCGCAGGAATCTGTGGAGGGGCAGACGGGTACAGAGGCGGCTGAGCAAGCCGGGCAGGCGGGTATAGGGGCAGCCGAGCAGGCAGAGGCCGCCGAAGCCTCGCCAGCAGAATCCCCCAATCCCAACCAGGAGCTCATCGAACGCTGGGACCACCGCGCGGACCTCGCCTACCAGGCGGTTTATGAGCGCCACGCCAGCCGCCTCTGGGGCATCCCACGCACTACGCTGGGGGTCATCGCCTGGCCGCCGACGACTCGCGACCGCATGTTCGTCCGCTGGCACTACTGGTGGCAAGCCCATTACATCGACAACCTCATCGATGCCGCCATCCGCCGCCCCACCCACTCCCGGATTTTCGCCATTCGCCGGCACCTCCGTGCCATGCGCATCCGCAACCTCCGCCCCCTGACCGCCAACCACTACTACGACGACAAGGCGTGGCTGGCCCTGGCCTTGCAGCGGGTGGCGAATACTCCGAAGATCCAGGCAAAACTCGGCACGCCCCGCGAGCTGGAACCCCTGGTGGAGAACATTTTCGAGGGCGTGGATAGCCTCACGGGCGTGTTGCCGTGGCGCACGCAGGAGACTTTCTACAACGTCCCCACTAACGGCCCCGCCGCCATCCTCGCCGCACGTAATGGCGATATCGAGACGGCGGAGCGCCTGATCGACTGGACCTTTGACAATCTCATCAACGAAGACGGCCTGGTCATGGATGGTATCCACATGCGGATGGCCGGTCCGGAGCCCGTCACGGCGGTGCACCCTTATTGTCAGGGCGTGATGATCGGCGCGTGCGTGGAGCTCGCCCTCGCACGCAGGCGTGCAGCTGGGGTGGAGGATCGCACGGTTTCAGATGTGGGCGTCAAAGAAATAACCCGCATCCATGGCCTGCTCCGCGCGATCGAGGTGCACCTTACCGACAGCGACGGTGCGATCAATGCGCGCACTGCGGGCGGTGATGGCGGACTGTTTAATGGCATTCTTGCTCGTTATCTTTCTCTTGTTGTTGAGTGCTTGCCGACGCCAGGTCGGCACGGCACGGAGGCTGTGGCCATTGCCCGGCGGATTGTGTTGGCGACAGCCGAACAGGTGTGGCGCTTCCGCTTGGAGGTTGATGGGCTGCCGGTGTTCTCTGCCGATTGGTCGAAGGATGCGACGATGCCGCAGGCCGGTGGTTTGGTTGGCGCGACGATTGCGGGGGCGGTGGCGAGCTCCGATATTGCGGAGCGAGATCTATCGGTCCAGCTTTCCGGGTGGATGCTGATGGAGGCGGCGGCGCGTACCATCGCGGCGGAGTAGCGGCGCGACAGTAGCAGTGGTGGGCAAGTAGCGAGAGCCGGGTAGACGAGCGGCGAAAGGCAGGGTGTAGGCAGGGCGCGTGGGCATAAGGGGGAGTGCTCGCCGGAGTGACTGCACGGCGTTGAATTTGTGGGCATAATTGTGGGCGGAGACCTACCTGCCCTATTTCAAGGAATTGAAGGAGCATCGAAATGCCTATTGCAACCCCCGACGTCTACCGCGACATGCTGGACAATGCGAAGGAGAATGGCTTCGCATACCCCGCGATTAACTGCACCTCTTCCGAGACCATCAATGCTGCTCTGAAGGGCTTTGCGGATGCGGAGTCCGACGGCATCATCCAGTTCTCCACCGGTGGTGCCCAGTTCGGTTCCGGCCTGGCCGTGAAGAACATGGTTGCAGGTGCGGAGGCCCTGGCTGCGTTTGCTCACCAGGCTGCTAAGCACTACGGCGTGAACGTTGCTCTGCACACCGACCACTGCCAGAAGGAAGTTCTGGACGAGTACGTCCGCCCGCTGATGGAGATCTCCCGCAAGCGCGTGGAGGCCGGCGAGAACCCGCTGTTCCAGTCCCACATGTGGGACGGCTCCGCTATCCCGATCGACGAGAACCTGGAGATCGCTAAGGATCTGCTGGCTGACGCGCAGAAGGCCAACATCATCCTCGAAGTGGAGATCGGCGTTGTCGGTGGCGAGGAAGACGGCGTGGAGGCCAAGGCCGGCGCTAACCTGTACACCACCGAAGAGGACTTCGCTAAGACCGTTGATGCTCTGGGCACTGGCGAGCACGGCCGCTACCTGCTGGCCGCTACCTTCGGCAACGTCCACGGCGTGTACAAGCCGGGCAACGTGAAGCTGCGCCCGGAGGTTCTGGACATGGGCCAGAAGGTTGCGGAGAAGAAGCTGGGCCTTTCTGAGGGCTCCAACCCGTTCGACTTCGTCTTCCACGGCGGCTCCGGCTCCGAGAAGGAGAAGATCGAGGAGGCCCTGCGTTACGGCGTGATCAAGATGAACGTGGATACGGACACCCAGTACGCCTTCACCAACCCGGTTGCCCGCCACATGTTCACCAACTTCGACGGTGTGCTGAAGATCGACGGCGAGGTCGGCAACAAGAAGGTTTACGACCCGCGCTCCTACCTGAAGAAGGCTGAGGAGGCCATGTCCGTCCGCGTGGTGGAGGCCTGCAACGATCTGCACTCCGCTGGCACTTCCGTCGCTAAGTAGGTTCCGCTAGCACGATGGCAGAACAGATTCGTCACAGTCGAGACCTCTTCGGCGCGGAGCACCCGGAGGTGCGCCTGCCGCAGGAGCTGGCAAGCTCCATTCCGGTGGAAGGTGCTGCAGGTGCTGGCGGTGGTGCAAGTACTGCACAGTCGCGTGAGTCGCTGGAGGTCGCGGTCTCGGAGAACCTGAAGGATTCCGGCGCATGGGCCGCCCTGGCTGAGGTGCTGCTGGCCGAAGGTCAGCCCGTGCAGGCCTACGCCTGCGCCCGCACCGGCTACCACCGTGGCCTGGATGCCCTGCGTGGCAATGGTTGGCGTGGCACCGGCCCGGTCCCGTGGAACCACGAGCCGAACCAGGGTGTGCTGCGCGCCATCGGCGCGCTTGTCCAGACTGCACGTGCCCTCGGCGAGGACGACGAGGTCGTGCGCTGCCTGAACCTGCTACACGACTGCGACCCGGCGGCAGCCCCAGCGCTGGGGCTCGACGGCTCCGGCAAGAAGGCCGAGCCCAAGCCCATCACCGAACCCGGCGCCACCCCGCCCGCCGAGGGCTAACCTGTGCCTGAACGGAAATGAACCAACGCCGTTCTTTCTCTCTGCCAGCCCCGAGCCGCGGAGTGAACCGGAACCTCTGCATCGCCACGCTAGTCGTGGCGATACTTTGGATGTCCAGCATCCTCTGGCCCGCAGAACCCACAGCCGGCTGGCCTTTCGTGGCCGAAATACAAGCCAGCGCCTGGGTCGCCGGTGTGCTCGCCGCGGCGGGCATCGGCATCCTTCGCTCGGTACGCCGCGCGGCGTTGTGCGCGGTGCTGGCTCTGCTGGCGGTCTTGATCGTCCCGCGCGTGCCGGCGCCCAATTTTTCGGACGCCACCAACCCGACCCGCGTGTTCTCCCTGAACACCTACTGGGGCAAGGCCGACGATAAGCGGATTGCGCGTGCGATCGACGAGCTCAAACCGGATGTCGTCTTCCTCCTGGAGACGAATGCGGAGGAAGTTAGCAGCGTGGCGGACAAGACCGGCTATTTGCCTATGACCCAGCCGCGACCCGGCAACGATCGGGCGGATAATGTTGTGGCGCTCGTGTCGGCGTCATATAAAGAAAAAACAGGGGCGCACGGCAACATGGTCCGTGGGCTCACTCGCTTCCAGACCCCGCGCGTGAATGCGCCGCTACACGGCAACAGTGAGTTCGTGGGTGTGCATGCGGTGGCGCCGGCGAAGGACGACCGCCCGGCGTGGGAGCGCGACCTGGCGAACCTCAGCGAATGGGCGAACTCCCGGCGCCACCTGGTGCTGGCAGGCGACTTCAACGCAACGCGCAGCCACCCGCGCTACCGCGACTTCGAGCTCAGCGACTGCACGGGGCACCTGGCGCACACGCCAACGTGGCCGGCGGTGTTCCCGGTGATCCGGCTGGACCACATCATGACTACCGGCGAGTGCCTGGATGGTGGAACGAAGCGGATTTTAGGTACTGACCATCTGGCGGTGTGGGCGGACGTAACCACCTAAACTGGCGGGCATGGCAGAACCACAACCGCGGCCACGGACCGCTAAAGAGATGTGGGGCGAGCCGGCCAACCGCCTGCGCCCCGGAGTGCGCGCCGCAGCCCGGAACCTGCGCCGCATCGCGCCGGTGCAGGGTGCGATTCGCGTGCGGGAGGGGGTCGTCTTCGCCATCCAGTGCGCTATTGGTGCGGGGCTGGCACTGCTCATCGCGGAACAGATTTTCGACCACCAGCAGGCCTTCTTTGCGCCCATCGCAGCGGTGTTGAGCCTTGGTGTGAGCGCCGGAAAGCGTCTGCGGCGCGGCTTCGAGCTGGTGCTCGGTGCTTCTGTGGGCGTGGGCATCGGCGACCTGGTGATCAGCAACATTGGTAGCGGATACTGGCAGGTCTCCGTGGTGGTGCTGTTCGCCATTCTGGTGGCGACATTCGTGGATAAGTCGGTCTCCGTGGCTTTCCAGGCCGCCAGTTCCGCGGTGCTGGTGGCGACGATCCTGCCGCCGGGATCTTCGGGTTCGTTAGACCGAATGATCGACGCGCTGATCGGTGGCGTGATCGGCATTGTGGTGCTGGCGCTGGTGCCGAACTCCCCGTTGCGCCCGGCTCGGCGGGAGGTTTCCACGCTGATTTCGAAGGCAGCGCTGGTGCTGGACGATGTGGCGCAGGGGATGGAGGAGCGCGACGCGGCGAAGATCACCAAGGCCCTGGAGATCGCCCGCGGCACCCAGACCTACGTGAATGCCCTGCTGACGAACGTGGGCGGCGGGTCGGAGGTCGTGGCCGTCTCGCCGATCTATTGGACGGCCCGGCGGCATGCGAAGTCGATGAACCGCATCCTGGTGCCCGTCGATAACGTGATGCGCAATGCGCGCGTGCTAGCGCGCCGGGCGGAGATCATGTTGCTGGACGAGATCGAGCCGCCGGAGGAGATGACCGAGCTGATGCGCGGTATCTCTAACGAGCTGGGCCAGCTGGGTGCTTTGTTCGCCGAGGGCGGTACGCGCGGCACCCGTGATGAGGCCGTGGAGATCCCGGAGATCGTGCGTGCCCTGCAGAAACTCGCCGCGGAGGCGGACCTGGCCATCGCGGATGGTACGGGTTTGTCGGGCACGGTGGTCTTGGCGCAGTGTCGCTCGATTATTGTTGACGCCCTGCAGGTCTGTGGCTATTCGCGTGAGTCGGCTATGGCGTTTCTGCGGCCGACGGTGGACAGGCCGTGGCAACCGCCGGAGGTGTGGGACGACCTGGAGGAATAGTCGGGGGCTACGAGTGGAACCTTAAGAGCGGCGATAGTAGATTCTTAAAGAAGTTGGGGAATTGTTCCCCACAACGGCTTAATGTCGTCTCGCTCTACTATGAGGTATCTCTTATGATGTTTCTCCGCTCCCGCCGCACCATGACTGCTGTCGCGGCTGCCGCCAGCCTGGTACTGACCGCCACGGCTGTCCCACAGTCCCCGTTCTCTCCGATAGCTGCGCAGGCCGCCACGGTCAACAAAACGCAGGATACGAACCTGGATTACCAGTGCAATATCTTCGCTCTGGGGGGGATGATAAACGAAAACCGTGACCTTTCGACACGATTCCAGGTAACGATGCCGGAGAAGGCGTCGCAAGGGGAGGAGATCAAGGTTGTTGTAAAAATTGACCCGATCCAGGCTGAAGAACAAGTAGCGGCATTAGCGCCTGATGAGATCAGTTTCAAACAAGGAAATACTCAGGCCAATAGAATCCGATTTTACATTCCAGAAGATGTAGAACTAGTTTCTTCTAACTTGCCAGCGACGCTTAAGAATCATGTTCTTGATGTTGAAGACATGATGCAACCGAGCAAGAAGTTCATGCGAATTACCATTGACTATAAGGAGCTTGAGCTTACTCTGCGTCCCAAGAAAAAGGGTACGGTCACCCTTCAGACGCCGAAGAAGTTCCCGACGCTCGACGGTAAGGGGCGTGTTGTTCACAGCAATATGGTCTGGGGACAAGGTGCGGTCGGAGGATCAGCGGGTATAAAGGTCACATGCATGACTGACCAGTACAAGCCTCTGGGAGTAACTCAAGTCGGTGAGGCTGCAGATTTCAACGAGCCAAATTATGCTCCCATCGAGGTCAAGCAGGCGGATACCGCCACCTCGAAGAACTCTGCCGATGCTCCAGAGGGCACCGCTTACGCCAAGGGCGCCGACGCTCCGGAGTGGGCAACTGTCGCTGAGGACGGCACCGTCACTGTCAAGCCGGGCCTGGCAGTGGAACCCGGCGACTACGAAGTTCCGGTTGTTGTTACCTACCCGGATTCTTCCACGGACAACACCGTTGTGAAGGTCAATGTGGAGAGGAAGCCTCTCGCGGAGCAGTATAATCCGCAGTACGAGGAAGTGACTGTTAAGCAGCTGGATGAGGAGACTGTCGAAGCTCCAAAGGACGTTGCCGAGGGCGCAAAGTTTGCAGCTGGAGAAAATGCACCGGAATGGGCCACCGTTGCTGAAGATGGCACCGTCACCGTAAAACCTAGCCGGGAAGTGAAGCCGGGCGACTACACTGTTCCGGTTGTCGTCAGCTACCCGGACCAGTCCAAGGGCGATACCGTGGTTAACGTCCACGTGAAGGTTACCCACACCAACGAGCTACACGATCCGCAGTTCGGTGAGGCCACCGTCGAACAGGAAAGCACCTCTACCATCCCTGCCCCGGAGGGACTGCCGGAGGGCGCGAAGGTTACCCGTGGTGAGGGCGCGCCGGAGTGGGTCACCGTCAACGAGGACGGCTCCATCGAGGCAAAGCCGACCCTGGAGACCGAAGACAAGAAATATACCGTTCCAGTTGTCGTCACTTACGACGATGGGTCTACCGACGAAGCAAATGCCAAGGTGACCGTGACCAAGAAGCCGGACAACCAGATTTACTCCCCGGAGTTTGGCAGCATCACCGTGCAGGCCAACCGTTCCGCAAAGACTCCTGCCATCGAAGGCATGCCGGACGGCACCACGTTTGCCTTGGCTGAGGGCGCTCCGGACTGGGCGTCCATCGACGACAAGGGCGCTGTCCAGCTGAACCCGGGCGGCGAGGTTGATGCGAAGGACTACACGGTCCCGGTTACCGTCACCTACCCCGATGGCACTACCGACAATGCCGAGCTGAAGGTCACGGTCACGGAGCGCGCCATCAACGAGATCCACGATCCGACCTACGAGCCGATCGCGGTAAAGCAGGAAGAGTCCGCCACCGTTGCTGCTCCTGAGGACAGCACTGCGGACGCCGAATACTCCCTGGGCGCAGGCGCGCCGAGCTGGGTTACTCTGAACAAGGACGGCAGCATCGAGGCACGTCCGGACCGTAATGTTGAGCCGGGTGAGTACCAGATCCCGGTGACGGTCATCTATGGAGATGACTCTGCTGACCGCACTACCGCCGTGGTCACCGTGACCGTGAAGTACGCTAGCGAGATCCACGATCCGACCTACTCGGATGTGACTGTGAAGCAGGGCGACGAAGTGACTGCTCCGGCTCCGACCGATGTGGCTGAGGGTGCGACCTTCGAGGCTGGCGAGGGCGTACCGTCGTGGATCACCGTCAACCCGGACGGCACCGTCACCGCCAAGCCGGGCTTGGAGATTGAGGCCAAGGAGTACACCGTTCCGGTGAAGGTCTCCTATGAGGACGGTTCCGGCGACGACACGACCGTGAACATCACCGTCACCGTGAAGCCGACCAACGAGCTGCATAACCCGACTTACCCCGCTGCCGACGTGAAGCAGGGTAGCGAAACCACCGTCGCTCCGCCGGCTGACGTGGCTGACGATGCAGAGTTCGCTCTTGGTGAGGGAGCCCCGGAGTGGGCCACCGTCAACGAGGACGGCACCGTCACCCTGAAGCCGAGCAAGGAAGTTGAGCTGGGCGACTACGATGTCCCGGTCGTCATCACCTACCCGGATGGATCGACCACCACCACGACGTTGAAGGTGACCATCAAGGAGCAGGACAAGCCGAGCGATAACGGCGGCAGCACTGGCTCCAGTGGTTCTAGCAGCGGTTCCAGCGGCGGACTGTTCGGATCTCTGAGCGGCTCTAGCAACGGTTCCAGCGGTTCCAGCAGCATCACCGGTTCCAGCCCATTCGGCTACTTCCTCGCCGCCCTGTTCGGAACGATTGCCATCGGCGCTGGCCTGTTCGGTCTGTACAACTGGGCCCGCGACCACGGCTACGTCCGCTAACTGCGGGCACGCTTAGTTGCGCACGAACTGCCCATCCCGCAGGTGGCGGTAAAACGTCACCGACTTCAGCGGGCGGGGATGGCGCACTCCGTCACGGGTGACCGCCAGATCCACCCCACCGGCCTGTAAGGCCCGCCCCCGCAGCACCGTCGGAGAGACGGTACTGCGGGGCTTCTTTATGCGCCCAAACCAGCCCTTACGGGGCAACGGCGGCCGCTGCACCGCAGCCAACCCCGGAGCATCCGGTGTGGGAACCAATCGCACACCATTGTTGAAATCGCTGGTGCCCGCTTTCGCCTGCTCGTACAGAACCTCGGAATCGACGATCACCTCGCCGATCATCTCCGCCGTCCCCTCGGATTCGCCTGCCGAACCTGCCTTACCAGCCGAGCGCACCGGCCCAGTGACCTCCGCCGCTCCCAACGTCACCACGCCATGGTCGTCGCGGATCACCGGAGTCGGCACAGCCGGGGAAGCCAGCGCGAAGGTGAGGTGCTCGGCGGGGGAGAAGGTGGCGTCCAGACCCCACGAAAGAGCGACCGCCGAAGAACCAGAAGGGATAAAACCGACCTCGACCCACAGGGCATCAATGCGCATCAACTTGGACACCACAGCGGCCAGGGCAGCATCGCTACCCTGCACGATCACGCGCACGCGCTCGCTGACCTCGTGCGGGTCTGGCTGCGGGGCGCCCAAGTGGGGAGCGTCGGGGCGCTGCATCATCTCTTCTAAAGACGGGGTGGAGCCCACTACGAACCGCTCCAGATCATCCAGGAAACGCAGCTCCTTGCGCTTCGGAATGGCAGACAGATCGAGGCACTCCACGGCCTCGCCCGGCAACACGGGATCGCGCAGCCGATCGCTGGCGGGGACATCGCAACGCAACATAAACAACATAGAAACCCACCATAGCTGTGCCACAAGCACCGGCGAGGTACTAGAATGGAGAAACGTCTAGGTGCCCCGCCCGATCTCTAACTGAAGCTACAGCAGCGACAGAAGATGCAGTAAATGCATGGCGCGGGGCTACACCCATGAGTACAGAAGTACCAACGCAGAGGACGTGTTTTAGTTTCCATGGCAGCGATCATCGTCGTAGGCGCCCAGTGGGGCGACGAAGGTAAGGGCAAAGCTACCGACATTCTGGGCGGGAAGGTCGACTACGTAGTCAAGCCCAACGGTGGCAACAACGCCGGCCACACCGTCGTCGTCGGCGGCGAGAAGTACGAGCTCAAGCTGCTGCCCGCAGGCGTGCTTTCCGAAAACGCCACGCCCATCATCGGCAACGGTTGCGTGGTGAACCTGGAGGCACTGTTCGAGGAGATCGACGGACTGGAAGCTCGCGGCGCAAACGCCTCCCGCCTGCGCGTTTCCGCCAATGCACAGCTGGTGGCTCCCTACCACGTGGCCATCGACCGCGTGGCCGAGCGCTTCCTGGGCAAGCGCGCCATCGGCACCACCGGCCGCGGCATCGGCCCGACCTACGCCGACAAGGTCTCCCGCGTGGGCATCCGCGCCCAGGACCTGCTGGACGAATCCATCCTGCGCCAGAAGATCGAATCCGCGCTGGACCAGAAGAACCAGATCCTGGTGAAGATCTACAACCGTCGCGCCGTGGACGTGGACGAGGTTGTGGATTACTTCCTCTCCTACGCCGATCGCCTCAAGCCGATGCTGATCGATGCGACGACGGAGCTGAACCAAGCTCTGGACGCCGGTAAGTCTGTGCTGATGGAGGGCGGCCAGGCCACGATGCTAGACGTGGACCACGGCACGTATCCCTTCGTGACTTCCTCTAACCCCACCACTGGCGGCGCATGCGTGGGCACGGGCATTGGTCCGACGCGCATTACCGCATCGCTGGGCATCATCAAGGCCTACACCACGCGCGTGGGTGCCGGTCCGTTCCCAACGGAGCTGTTCGACAAGTGGGGCGAGTTCCTGCAGACCACCGGCGGCGAGGTCGGCGTGAACACCGGGCGCAAGCGCCGCTGCGGCTGGTACGATTCCGTGATCGCCCGCTACGCCTCCCGCGTGAACGGCTTCACCGACTACTTCCTGACGAAGTTGGACGTGCTGACCGGCATCGGCGAAATCCCGATCTGCGTAGCCTACGACGTGGACGGTGTGCGCCACGACGAGATGCCGATGACGCAGACCGAGTTCCACCACGCAACCCCGATCTACGAGACCATGCCCGCGTGGGACGAGGACATCACGGACTGCAAGACCTTCGAGGAACTGCCGCAGAAGGCGCAGGATTACGTCAAGCGTCTGGAGGAGCTGTCCGGCTGCCGGATCTCCTACATCGGCGTGGGTCCGGGTCGCGACCAGACGATCGTCATCAACGACGTCGCGGAGAGTTAGGGCGCTGCGCTAGAGCGCGCTAGAGCGTACGCAGGAAGGCGGCCAGCAGTTCCGCCGCGCGGGTGAGGTTGGCCTGGAACTGCTTCGGCTGCTCCGCCTTGTCGCGGTTGAAGGTCAGGCAGTACTCGATGCTGGTGGCCTTCGGCGTGTAGTTCACGCCGAAACCATTGGGGATAGTGGGGGCGAAAACATAGCGGATGATGTGCGCATCGCTACCGATCGAGGTGGTGGACAGGAAGTCCGTGCGGGCGGCTTTGACGCCCGGATCCGCCAGCAGCGCCAGGGGAGCGCCGGACTGCTTCTCCGAGGTGAAAGACAGCGCCCACAGGTGGCGATCGATGCCACGACCAGTCTTGCAGCCAATCACCCAGTTGCGGTGGGCATTCAGGGCCTCCTGCAGGGCCTCGACAGTCGGCTTGCCGGCGACGAGCTGCTTAGAGAAAGCCACGGCCTCCGGGGTGACCGCGCGCAGGCATTCCGTGCGGCCGGCCTTGTACTCGCGCATATCCACGGCCTCGTACACCGCGCGGATGCGGCCGAAGGTCAGCAGTTGCGCGATGGAGAGAATCAGCTGGCTCATCGCATCGGCACTGAACTTAAATGGAAGCTCCTCCTTCGCCAGTTTCGGCACCTCGATGATTTCTACGGCGTATTCGTCGCCGGTGGGAATGGAGGCGGCAGGCGTAACCGGGGATAGTTTCAGCGGAGCGACATCAGCTGGGGTGACATCCGCGTCGGCGCTTGGGGACGTAGGGGCGTCACTATCCACAGCCTCCTGCACCCGACGCACCGCCTCCACGAGCGTGGCTCCATCGACCGTCGAATGCTCCACGTGCATGGCCGCAAAATTGCTGGCCAGGTTGATTTCATACGTCAGTGGCTTGTAAACCCAGGCGTGGCCGGGGGCGAAAGTGAGGTCGCGCAGCAGGTCGGCGTCGGTGGCCTGCGCATCGTCGATCAGGTGCAGCGCGAAAAGTTGATCGCGCAGGGTGGCCTGAGTCTCCGCGGGGAGCGGAACCTCCGCCAGAGCCGCGGAGCCGAGGTAGGAAAGGCGAGAGTCCAGGGCGGGAGCGGCAGGGTCGCCGGTGGTGCTCCCGGCGGTGTCGGAGTTAGTACGCAGCACCTCCAGGATGGCGCGCAGCTGCTCCCGAGAGGCTAGGCGCCCCTGCTCGTCCGTGATGCGCAGGTCGAACACGTGGCCATCCACGATCATGCCGATGCTGCGGGATGCGGTGCCGAGCTCGCTGAAGGTGACCTCATCGCAGTCTGGGCGGGGGATGCGCAGCGCACCGTTGAAGCAGCGCCACTGGTTGGCGTCCAGCGGATTGCCGCGGCCGTCGACCTCCTCCGGCATCGAACCATCGGCCTGCTTCAGGTGCACCAGCGCCAGGGCGCGCAGGATGTCCACGGCACGATCCAACCCAGAGGTCTCCGTGCGCAGGTTGATCTGGAAGCCCACGTTCGAGGTGGTCTGTAGCGGCGTGCGAACGGTCAGGTAATCGCGGAGCCAGTGGTCTGCCAGCCAGCTGCTGTTCGCGGCGTCGCGGTCGGCGGCGAAGGCCTCCAAGGCGGACTGCAGGGCGGGGCCCTGGTTGGCTTGGAAGTCCTCGATGGTTCGCTCCGTGGCGGCCAGCGTATCGGCATCCGCGACGGCAGAGACCGCATGGCGGAGCGCGGGCAGCGTGGCATCCAGCGGTGGTACGGGGAGAGGCTTGAGGTGGGCACGATTGTCCTGCATGACCTCGAGTCTACTGAGGAGCTACGGGGGTGAACGCCGGAAAGATCCGAATATTTTTAAAAGGAAAATACTTGTTCGGCAACGTGATGCACGTCACTCGCTTAAGGTTTGTCTTACATTGCAAGCGCAGGCCCCGGTTACAAGGAGTGAAACCATGCCGATCCAGAGCCCACAGCAGGAAATCGACATCCCGAACAGCACAATCTACGACGTACTTTTCGGCAACATCGCCGAAGAAGACCTTGGTCGCATCGCCATCACGGACGACGCCACGGGATCGCAAACCACCTACGGGGAACTCAAGGCTCTTATTGACGCCTTCGCGGGCGCACTGGCCGAACGCGGAGTCAAGCCAGGCGTAGTCGTCGGGCTGCACTGCCCGAACAGCCTCGCCTTCGCGGTCGCCTTCCATGGAATTCTCCGCGCCGGGGCAACTGTTACTACCTTGGGGTCACTACTGAACGCTCACGACGTGGCAAAACAGCTTAAGGACTCAGGTGCGACGTATGTGCTGACGACCAAGCTGCTGGGAGAAGCGGGCGTCCAAGGTGCAGAAGAGGCAGGGATCGACCCGGGCAACATCATCGACCTCACCGACGAAGCAACTGGCCTCAAGGCGCTCGTGGGGGAGGGCCGCCCCGCGCCCGAAGTCACCATCGACCCGGCGACCCACGTGGCGGTGCTGCCGTACTCGTCGGGCACCACGGGTGTGCCGAAGGGCGTGCGTCTGAGCCACCGCAACCTCGTGGCGAACATTCTGCAGATCGGCGTGCGGCTCGGTCCCAACGGCCTGGACCGCGACTCCGTGGTGATGTGCGTGCTGCCGTTCTTCCACATCTACGGCATGAATGTCCTGCTGAACTCCTGCCTGTACGTGCGCGCCCACGTGGTGACCATGCCCAGCTTCGACCTGGAGAAGTTCCTGGCAGCTCACCAGAAGCACGGCATCACGTTTACCTTCATCGCCCCGCCGATCGCCGTGGCGCTGGCCAAGCACCCGCTGGTGGACAAGTTCGACATCGGCTCCCTGGAGACCGTACTTTCCGGCGCGGCGGCCCTGGACGGGCAGCTTGCAGACGCCGTGGCCAGCCGCCTGGGCGTGCGCATCCTGCAGGGCTTCGGCATGACCGAAACCAGCCCCGTGACCAGCGTGAGCGACGTCGGCGTTACGCCACTGGATTCCATCGGCCTGCCGGTCTCCAACACGGAGGTAAAGATCGTGGACATCACGACAGAAGACCTCGAGGAGATCCACCCGCCTGCGAACGAGGGCGAGCGTTCCATCGAAGGTGAAATGTGGGTGCGCGGCCCGCAGGTCATGCTCGGTTACCTCAACAACGAGGAAGCCACCGCCAACACCATCACTCCCGACGGATGGCTGCGCACCGGCGACATCGCGAACCTAGACCACCTGGGCAATGCCTACGTGGTCGACCGCATGAAGGAACTGATCAAGTACAAGGGTTATCAGGTTGCCCCGGCCGAGCTGGAAGCGCTGCTGATGACCCACGAGGCCATCGCCGATGCGGCCGTGGTCGGTTACCTGCGCGAATCCGACGGCGAAGAGCTGCCACGTGCATTCCTGGTGCTGCAGCAGGGTGTGGACCCGAACGACCCGGCCGTGAGTGCGGAGGCACTCATGGAGTGGGTTGCTGAGCGCGTGACCCCGTACAAGAAGATCCGCATGGTCGAGTTCATCGACGCGATCCCGAAGTCCAGCACGGGCAAGATCCTGCGCAAGGATCTGAAGAACGTGCCCGTGGCAGCTAAGGCCTAGCGGCGCTAGAAATCCCAGTCATCCTCCTCCGTTGATTCCGCCCGCCCGATCACGTAGGAGGATCCGGAGCCGCTAAAGAAGTCGTGTGTTTCGTTGGAATCCGGCGCCAGGGCGGCGATGATCTCCGGCTCCGTTTTCGCCGCTTCTTCCTCGTATTGCGGTGGATACCCCAGATTCATCAGCGCCTTATCCGCGTTGTAGTGCACGAAGGCCATCACGCCGTCGATCAGCGATTTCTCGTCGGCTAAAGCTTCGCCGTACAGATCTCCGGAGTACTCCTTCTCTAACTCCAGAAGTTCCTCCACTAGTGTGAATGTGAACTCCTCGAGTTCCGCCGAGCGCTCCGGGTGGGCCTCCAGCCCTCGCTGGAATTTGTATCCCGAGTAGTACCCGTGGACGGCCTTGTCACGCAGGATCAACCGGATCATGTCGGCTGTATTCATCAGCGTGCCACGGCAGCTAAACCACAGCGGTAGGTAGAACCCGGCGTATAGCAGCAGGGAAGACAGTAGCGTGGCGGCAACCTTCCGCTTGAGTGGGTCGTCCCCGTAGTAGTGCTGCATCACTGCCGTCGCTCGGCGCTGCAGGGCTGGGTTACCGATGGCCCAGGTATAGGCGGCGTTGATTTCCTCGCTGCTGCACATCGTGCTGAACACACTGCTGTAGCTGCGCGCGTGAACGGCTTGCATAAAGGCGATGTTTGCGTAGACCGCTTGTTCGTGTTCGGTGCGGGCATCCGGGATCTGGCTGATCTCACCAACGGTCGCCTGCACAGTATCCAGCAGCGTGAGCCCGGTGAATACCTTGGTGGTCAGCTCGCGTTCTGCGTCCGTCAGTGCGTTCCAGGTTGGCAGGTCGTTGGACAGCGGTACTTTCTCTGGCAGCCAGAAGTTGCTGGTCAGCCGCTGCCAGATCTCCAGGTCCTTCTGGTCGTCTAGCCGGTTCCAATTCACCGGCCGTAGCGGCCGGGCGGGGTCGTGCGGCCATTGGGGTGGGGTTTGGGAGCGCGTGAGGTAGCTCATTTTTTCCTTTCTGATTGTTCTCGATCGTGTCGTTCTGCTTGTGTCTTATTGCTCTGTCTTATGGACGCCACATCTCCCCGCCAGTCCGATCCCAGAACTCCCGGATGCCTTCCCGAACACGGGCAACATCGCGGGCTGTGCCGAGCAATTCAAAGCGATAGAGCTCCGGCACCTGGCACTTGGCGGCGATTGTTGGTCCAGCGCAGCAGTATGCCGTACCGAAATTCCTGTTTCCGCTGGTGATCACACCCCTGATGAGAGAGCGGTTATGTGAATTGTTGAGGAAGGTGATGACTTGCCTGGGCACCGCCTTCCGCGGGTCGCCTCCGCCATAGGTTGGGGTGATGAGCACATAGGGCTCGTCGACGATGAGCTCCGGCTCCTTGCGCCGCAAGGGGATGCGGCGGGCGGGAATGTCCAACTTGTCGACGAATCGGCGGGTGTTTTCGGAGGCAGAGGAGAAGTAGACGATGCGCGGCTGCGAGGCCGCGATTGGTTGCATTGGGGGAGAGGTCCTTTACAGCTTGTTGCTAGTTGGAGCTGGTTGTTCGTTGGGGTGAATATCCATAAAACTAGCTCCAAAAGTTCAATGACACGAACTTTACAATAACAATGTATTGAACTTTTGTGTAGGGTGCCTGGTGTATCCAAGTTCACACCGCGTACGCGGCTGCGTAGTGCGGAATATGCCAGAGAGAAGAAAGGAAAAAGCTCGTGGCGAAGCTAACCCAAGAAATGAAAGACATGATCGATGCACAGCTGCCGTACCTGGCGACTGTGACCGACGGCGAGACGCTACTGCCGGACATCGGCCCGAAGCGCAGTCTGCGCGTGTGGGATGACGAGACGCTGATCTACAACGAAAACACCGGCCGGCAGCACCTGGAAAACCTACGGGCCGGTTCAAAGGCCGCTGTGGCGGTCGTGGATTGGGCAGAGCTGGACGGGTACCGGTTTATCGGTCCAGCAGAGTTGTTCCACGAAGGGCCGGTGTGGGAAGCAGCGGTGAAGTTCGCTGAGGAGAAGGGGCACAACCCACCGAAGATGGCGGTGCTGATCCACATTGAGCAGATCTACACCCTCATGCTCGGCAAGAATGCTGGCCGGTTGTTGGCCAGCGATGACGAGTCCCTGATGGTGGACTAGGGGAGTGTGGCGGCTACAGCCCGTACTCGCGGGCCGTAACCGCCGCCTGGTTAACGATCCACTCCACCATTTCCTGCGTCGGGGCGCCGGAAATTGCCTGGTTGGAGGGGTTATTCATAACGCGGCGCACCACGCCCTCCACGATGATGGCGACCTTCCACAGGCCCAGCACGTGCCAGTAGGCCAGCGCCTGCCGGTCGCGGTCGGTATCCTTACCGGCCTTCTGCAGGTAGCGCTCCGCCAGCGCCTCCGGGGTGGGGAACCCGTCGGCCAGCGCGGCCTCGAAGCCAGGCAGCTGCAGGCCGTTCTTGACCGGCCAATACGCCATCAGGGAGCCGATGTCCGACAGCGGATCGCCGAGCGTCGTCAGCTCCCAATCCACCACCGCGTTGATTTTCCCGGTCTCCGGGTCCGCAATGATGTTGCCGATGTGCAGGTCACCGTGGACCAGCACGGTCTCGTCCTGCTTCGGGATCTTCGCCACCAGCAGCTGCGTCAGTTCGTCCAGTGCCGGCAGCTCGCGGGTCTTCGTCTTATCCCACTGGCCCGTCCAGCGCCGTAGTTGCCGTGGGGCGTAGGGCTTGTGGGACGCCAAGTCGTCCAAACCAACCGACTTCAGATCCACGCTGTGGATCGCCGCCATCGCGTCGATAAGCCCGTCGGCGATCTTGCCGCGCACCTCGGGCGTGATGCTGTCCGCAACCTTCATGGAGTTGACGGTCACCCCGTCGATGGCGGACATGGCGATCACCGGCACGTCGGCTACCTGCTCGCTGCCTTCGCCGTGAGCTTCACCGCGGCTTGCACGGCGGCTTTCCTCCCAGTCCGTCGAGCTGCCGTAGATCTTCGGCACCGGCACATCCGTGTTCTCCAGGGCTGCCATGATCTTGCCCTCGCGGACCACATCGTGAGCGCTGGCGGTCAGCGTGCCCAATGGCGGACGGCGCACAACCACGCGCTTGCCCTGGGAATCCGTGGCCAGGTACGTCAGGTTCGATTGCCCCGCGCCGATGCGCTGCAGGGAGATGCCGTCCGCGCCGCCTTCCAGTCCGGCTACGTCGTGCAGCCAGCTGGCCAGGTGGGCGTCAGAAAAAGGGCTAGAGTTACTTGTCACGATACTTCCTCAATTCAGCTCGGGCGATGGTCATGCGGTGCACCTCATCGGGGCCGTCGGCCAAGCGCAGGGTGCGCAGGCCCGCCCACATGGCGGCCAGGGGAGTGTCGTCGGTGACACCCTCCCCGCCGTGTACCTGAATGGCCTGGTCAACGATCCGCAGTGCCATCGCTGGGGCGGCCACCTTGATGGCGGCGATCTCCTGGCGGGCGGCCTTGTTTCCCACCGTGTCCATCATCCAGGCGGCCTTCATGGTCAGCAGGCGAGCCTGCTCGATGTCGATGCGAGCCTGGGCGATCTGGTCGCGAATGTTGTCACGGTTGGCCAAAGGCTTGCCGAATGCGGTGCGGGACATAGCGCGGGTGCACATGAGCTCCAGGGCGCGCTCGGCCATTCCGATGGCGCGCATGCAGTGGTGGATGCGGCCCGGGCCCAGGCGATCCTGGGAGATCTTAAAGCCCATGCCCTCGCCGCCGAGGATGTCCTTATCCGGCACGAAGACATCCTTGAAGTGGACCTCCGCGTGGCCTTCGCGGTCGTGGTAGCCGAACACCGGCAGGTTGCGCACGATAGTCACGCCAGGCGCGTCCGCGGGCACGGCGAGCATGGATTGCTGGCGGTGAATCTCCGCGTCCGGGCTGGTCTTGCCCATCACGATCATCACCTTCAGGTGCGGGTGCATGCCGTTGGAGGTGAACCACTTGCGGCCGTTGAGCACGTAGCCGCCGTCGGTGCGTTCCATACTCATGCGCACGTTGGTGGCATCGCTGGAAGCCACGCCCGGCTCCGTCATGGCAAACGCGGAGCGGATTTCGCCGTTGAGCAGGGGTTCCAGGTACTTTTCCCGGTGCTCGTCGGTGCCGTAGAGTTCGAAGACCTCCATGTTTCCGGTGTCCGGTGCGTTGCAGTTGCAGGCCTCGGGGGCGAGGTGCATGGACCGGCCCATGATCTCCGCCAGGGGCGCGTATTCGGCATTGGTCAGGCCGGGGCGGTTGCTATCCCCACCTGAGCTACCAGCGCTACCAGCTCCGCCAGTACCGCCTGCGCCGAGGTGGGGGTGGAACAGGTTCCACAGGCCGCGCTTCTTCGCCTCGGCCTTTAGCTCGTCGAGGATGGCGGGGAAGTGGTGCGGGTCGCCGGATTCGCGCATCTGCTGCTCGTACACGGCTTCGGCCGGGTAGATGCACTCATCCATGAATTCGGTGAGCTTGCCTTGGTACTCCAAGGACCGTTCGCTGTGCTGGAAGTCCACTGTTTTACCTTTCGACGCCAGATTGTCCGCCAGCGGGCTTATCCTTAGCGCTGGAATTTCCGGGGGTGGTCACGTCGATGGTCTTGTTGCCCACGAGCATTCCGCCGTCGACTACGAGGTTCTCACCGGTGAGCCAGGAGCTGGTGGGTGCGGCCAGGAAGGCGATGGCATCGGCGATGTCCTCTGGCTCGCCGATGCGGCCAGCGGGGATCAGGGTGGAGGTGGAGTCTTCGTTCTCCTTCCACAGCGCCTCCGAGAGCTTGGTGCGGACCACGCCGGGGGAGATGCTGTTTACGCGGATGCGTGGCGCCAGTTCGCGGGCCATCTGCTTGGTCAGGTGCAGCAGGGCGGCCTTGGAGGCGTTGTACACGCCGATGTAGTCCTCCATGGACAGGGCACCGATGCTGGAGACGTTCACGACCGCGCCGGCGGGGCCGCGGTCAGCGGTGTCAGTGCCGGCAGCCTTACCGAGGCCTGCCTCGATGGCGGCACTGGTCCAGATGACTGGCCCGATGGTGTTGATCTGGAAAACCTTCGTCATGATTTCCGCGGACTGCTTGTGCACGGGGCCGAAGGCGGGGTTCGTGCCCGCGTTGTTGATGAGTACATCTAGACGACCGAATTCCTCGACCGCTTGGGTGCAGGCCTTCTTCGCTGCCTCCGGGTCCGCAACGTGGGCGGCGATGCCGATCACGCGACCCGCGTCCGGGTTTTGCTCTCGGGCGGCTGCCTGCAGTTCCTCGGCGGCAGGGACGACGGTCTCTGGCTTGCGGCCGGTGATGACCACGTTCGCGCCACTGGCTGCGAGCTGTAGTGCGGTGGCGTGCCCGATGCCTCGGGTGCCGCCGGTGACGATGGCGGTCAGCCCGGCGTAGTCGTATTTACTCATTCAAGGGTCCTTAGCGGGTGTTGGGTACGAAAGTTGGGTACGGGATTTGAGTAGGGATGCTGGGATTGAGTTGTGACTCGCATCATAAGCGGGTGGCGGGCTGCAAAAATGAAGGATCGCAAAACTAAAGAAATTCGGGTGTAAGTGAGGGAGACTGGCCTGAGGCTTAGAAAAGTTTGGAGTTCTAAAAAATGGGGATTTTGTACCTGGTGCGCCATGGGCAGGCGAACTCTGGAGGCCTGCACACCAGCGATGTCGCAGACGGCGCGATGGAGGAAACCTACGACCGTCTGACACCCCTCGGGCACGAGCAAGCCGCGGCGACCGGGCGTAGCTTGGCCGCGCGTATCGGTGGGGGCGGCGGGGGAGCGGCGGAAGAAGGCGCGGCACGGGTTAGCGCAGCGCGGGAGGGCGCAGCGCAGGAGAGCACCGCAGGCGAGAGCGCAGCGCAGCCGGTGGTGTTGTCCGGCCCGCTCGGTCGGCAGCTCAGCACAGCGGAAGGTGTTCATGCGGAACTGGAGGCCGCGGGTCTGGAACCGCAGGCCATCCGCATTGTGGAGCAGTGGCGCGAGTTTAGCTCCGACGATGTGCTAGCCCCCTACTTCCGCGCCCACCCGGACAAGCTCGCAGAGATCCGCCGGGCCTACGAAGCCGCGCGCGATAACCCCCGAGGAATGAAGGAGCACAACCGTCTGCTCGGCCGCGCCATCGACGCCGCCCTGCGCGAGTGGCGCTCCACCCCGGCATTCGACTCTTTTGCCGCGCAGGTCAGGCAGGGTTTTTCGGACGCCACCTCACTTGCCGCGGGCGATCAACCAGTCGTGGTGGTTACCTCTGGCGGGCCGATCTCCATGTGCGCGGCTGAGCTCATCGGCGCCGACTGGACGCGGCTGATCAACAACATCTTCACCGCCTCGGTGAGCGTGTTTAGCGTCCGGAGTGCAGGCAAAGCCCAGCTGCTGAGCTTCAATGAACACGCGCACCTGGACATTCCGGACGCATCGGGGAGCCGCCCGCTGCGCCGCTATCGTTAGAGATGGCGCCGGCTAGGGGGCGCCGGGTTTGCCTTATAGCTCCCCGGGTTTCGTGTCCTCCATGCCGACCATGCGGAAAGTCATGAGGCTCAGAGTCTTGATCGTGCGCTCTATGATCTCGTCACGGTTTTCATCTGTGACCTCGTAGAAGCCCTGAACAAAGGTGGCATGGCAGAAGCGGGTGAACATCGCAGCAATGGCAGCAGCGGTGTACTCCACGTCCTCCAGCGGCGGGATCATGTTTTTGGCAATCATCGCCTCCAGCATTCGGCGATTGCGGCCAACCATCTGCTTAGCGATCTGCATCTGCCGATCTGCAAGTTCGGGGGTGAACTGGGAAGACTGGGCAACCAGGTTCATAGCACCCGCATTATTTGCGTAGAAGCGCACGAACTCCCGGTTGCTGTGAATCACCGTAGCGCGGGCGTCATCAATGCTCAGCAAGCTGTCGTCGAGTGTGGGGTTTAGGTCCTTTTCCACACTTGCCAACACGTTCATCAGAAGGTCCTGGCGGTCCTCGAAATACGTGTAGAGGGTGCCGACGGAACAGCCGGCCTCCTCCGCGATCTTCGTCAGCTTAGTGTGGTGGTAGCCGTCGGTGGTGAACACCTTGCGGGCGGCGTCCAGAATGTCTGCGCGACGGGCCGCAGCTTTCGGAGAGAGTGATTCGTTTGAGTGAGTAGCTGCGGTGCCGCGTGGGTAGTTGTTTGAAGCTTTTTGCCAGCTTCCGTAGTCGTGCACCATAAGCTTCATCATATAAGACCTAAACCCTATTAACTAAACAATAATGAAGGTTTTTCGGACTTCAGTGATTCAAAGTTTACAGTCGACCGGAATGCAGAAGCCGCGCGTTGTCGCGGATGTGGATACGGGGATCGACGACAGTCTGGCGCTGATTTATTTGGCCGGGCTGCATTCTGCCGGGGAAATTGATTTAGTGGTGACGACCAGCGCGGGGAATACGACCGCGGGGCAGGCAGCGGTGAATTCCGCGGAGGTTCTGCGGCTGGCCGGGGCGGCGGGGGTGCCCGTGGTGGCGGGGGCGCGGGCGCCGCTGAAAGTTCCATTGACGACTACTCCGGAAACGCACGGAGAAAGAGGTTTAGGCTATTACTCGCCTCTGGATGGGGGTGGTTTGGCGGGCGCAGCGGGCGATGCGGATGGTTCGGGCTCAGCGGGCGATGCGCGGGCAGCAGTGGAGTTGTGGCGCGGAGCCTCGCACATCCTGATTGCCGGCCCGGCTACGAACCTCGCCTGGGCGCTGCGGCACGCGCCGGAGGCTGTGGGTGGTGCGGCTGGGAGTGGCGCGACTGGAAGCGGCACGGCTGGGGCCGAGGTCACCCTGATGACCGGTGCCTTTAACTACCCCGGGAACACCACGCCTACGGCCGAGTGGAATGCCTGGGTCGACCCCCACGCGCTGAAGGAGGTCTTCGCCGCTCCCGCCTCTACCCCTGCGTCCGCCGATGCTCCCGCCGCCACCCGCCAGCGGCCGACGATTTGCCCGCTCAACGTCACCGAGCAAGTCCTGCTCTATCCCGAACGTTTGCGCAGGTGGCAGCAAGCGCTGCGCCCCACGCGCCCAGAGCTGGCGACCCTCCTCGGCGACGCCCTCCGCTTCTACTTCGAATTCCACCAGTCGGTCGGCGTGGGCTATTGCGCGCAGATCCACGACCTCGCCGCGGCCATGGTGATGTTGCGGCGCGTTCCTTGTTCTTTTTATGACGCCACCGTGGACGTCGAAGCCGACTCTCCCCTCATGCGCGGCACCACCGTGGCTGACCGGGTTGCGGAGGTTTCCGCCGGTGAAGGGGCTGCGACCAGCGGGGCAGCGGAGGCGCGCGGTGCGTATTGGGATCGCCCGGCGAATGCCCGGATTCTCGAGTCTCTGAACCCGGCCGATGTGTTCGCGGAGTTCGAGCGGGTAGTGTGCGGGCGGCATTTAGAGGGCTGTAGCCAGGGCTAGAAGGCCGGTAATCAAGGGCTTTGAGGGGGTAAATGTCGTTAGAACGGGAATGCGTTAAGGGCAATAATTTGCATTAGTCTAAACCCGCAGGTCAGAGCGTTTTAAATTTTCCGGCTCCGCGCTGAGCGCCTACGTATTCCCGTTTTAGCGACATTTGGGTGACATTTGGCGGAGGATGGGTGCTTTTCGGCGCTGAAGGGGGACTATTTGGCGGGTGAATGGCCTGGAAATGCAAAAGCGCCGCGCCGGGACTTCGAAAAGTCTCCGACGCGGCGCAGCTAACCAGTGGCCAGGTAGCTGAAGTGGCCAGCTAACCAGCGGCCAGCCTGCGGGCGCTAGACGAAACTAGACGCGCTCACGGGCCTTCTTAGCGGCAGACACCAGAACCTCCAAGGAGGCAGTGGTCTCTTCCCATCCGCGGGTCTTCAGGCCACAGTCCGGGTTAACCCACAGCAGGGAGGGGTCCACGGAATCCAGGGCGGCGGACAGCAGGTCGTCGACCTCCTGCTGCTTCGGCACGCGCGGGGAGTGGATGTCCCATACACCCGGGCCAACGCCCAGCTCGTAGCCCTCGTCCTTCAGCGCAGCCAGAACCTGCATGCCGTTGCGGGCGGCCTCGATGGAGGTCACGTCGGCGTCCAGGTTGGAGACCGTGTCGATCAGCTCGTTGAACTCGGAGTAGCACATGTGGGTGTGGATCTGCACCTTGTTCTCCGCGCCGGAGGTAGCCAGGCGGAAGGAGCCAACGGCCCACTTCAGGTAGTCCGGCTGCTGCTCCTTGCGCAGTGGCAGCAGCTCGCGGATAGCGGGCTCGTCCACCTGCACCACGCGAGCGCCAGCGGCGATCAAGTCGTCGATCTCGTCGCGCAGAGCCAGAGCAACCTGGTCGGCGGTCTCGCCCAGCGGCTGGTCGTCACGCACGAAGGACCAAGCCAGCATGGTCACCGGGCCGGTCAGCATGCCCTTGACCGGCTTGTCGGTCAGGTCAGCTGCAACCTTGTACCAGTCGACGGTCATGGCGTGCGGGCGGGAAACGTCACCGAAGATGATCGGCGGGCGCACGCAGCGGGAGCCGTAGGACTGCACCCAAGCGTGCTCGGTGGATAGGTAGCCGTCCAGCTGCTCGGAGAAGTACTGCACCATGTCGTTACGCTCCGGCTCGCCGTGCACCAGCACGTCCAGGCCCAGCTCTTCCTGGCGCTTGATAACGTCCGCGACCTCGTCCTTCATCGCCTGGGTGTAGGCTGCGTCGTCGATCTCGCCCTTGCGGTGCTTCGCACGCGCCTGGCGGATCTCCGTGGTCTGCGGGAAGGAGCCGATGGTGGTGGTCGGTAGCGGCGGCAGGTTCAGCTCTGCCTTCTGTGCCTCGCGGCGGGCCTCGATGGAGTCGCGGCGACGGTCGGCGTCGGTTACGGCATCCTGGCGCTCGCGCACGGCGGCGTTGTGGGTCAGGGTGGAGTTCTTGCGGTCCTCGATGGCCTCGCGGGTCTCGGCGAACAGCTGCTCGTCGGCCTCGGTCTGCTCGCCGCGCAGGGCGCGGGACAGGGCTGCGACCTCGCGGATCTTCTCGGAACCGAAGGCCAGCCACTTCTGCACCTCGGCGTTCAGGTTCTGCTCGCGCTGCAGGGAGTAAGGCACGTGCAGCAGGGAGCAGCTCGTGGAGACGGCAACCGGGCCGCGCTCCTTCAGGCCCTGCAGGGTCTTCAGCGCTGCGTCCAGGTCGGTGCGCCAGACATTGTGGCCATCCACAACACCCGCAGCCAGCAGCTCCTTGCCGTTCCAGGCGGGCAGCTCGGCAGCGGCAGCGCCACCGGTGACCAGGTCCACGCCGAAGGCAGCCACACCGGAGCCGCTCAGCAGCTCGATGGCTGCGTTGCCGTCGCCGAAGTAGGTCTGGATAAGGAGGTTGACGCCCTCATCGCCAGCGCCCGCAGCCTCAACCAGTTTCTCGTAGCCAGCGCGGGTGTGCTTCAGCAGATCCTCGTTGGCGGCCGCATCAGCGTAAGCGAAGTCGGTGACCAGGATCGGCTCGTCGAACTGCACCCACTTCACGCCGCGATCTGCGATGCGCTTGAGCAAGCGGGAGTAGGCGTCAAAAATTTCCTCGAGGTGAGCGAAGGCATCAGAACCATCGACGGTGCGGGACAGCGCCAGGTACGTCAGCGGGCCAACCAGCACCGGACGAACGGCCTCGCCTGCGCGGGTGACCTGGTCGCGGATGTCCTCGAGGAATGCGGAATCGTCCAGCTCTACGCGGGAGTCCTTGGATAGCTCCGGGACGATGTAGTGGTAGTTCGTGTCGAACCACTTCGTCATTGCGGAGGCCGGCAGCTCCTTGGTGCCGCGGGCGGCGGCGAAGTAGCGGTCGATGAAGCGCGGCAGGCCGTCGTTGTCGTGGTCCGCGATGTCGGCGACGCGCTCGGGCAGCAGGCCCAGCAGGGCGGTGGTGTCCAGCACTGCGTCGTAGAAAGAGCGGCCGGAGAACGCTGCGGAATCCAGGCCAGCGGCCAGCAGCTCGTCGGTGTAGTCATTGACCAGGCGAGTTGCGGTGGTTGCCAGGTTGCGGCCGGTGGAGTTATCGCGCCAGTATCCCTCGAGAGCCTTCTTTAGCTCGCGGTCGGGTCCGATGCGCGGTACCCCGGCGACGGTTGCGTTGAAAGTCATTGTCTTTCCTGTCTTCCTTTTCCTAGTGGCCCCGCCAAGCGGGGCTGTGTCTAGCTGTAAAGCTGTAAAGCTGTTTAGCTGTATGGAATTCTTGCCAGTGCGGTTCCCGCGCGGGTGCGCCTTTCCCGGGGCTCCAGAAGGCGCACACAAGTGGCGAGGCAATGCCTTCGCCGGTGCGTGGGTCGCTTGCTCAACTATTTAAGAATAGACAGCTTAGTCTGTCAACTAGATCACTTAATTCGGGGTTCCAGAACCCCCGCCCTCGTATCCGAAAACCCGCCGAATCGCCCCGCCTAAAGTCCTGCGATTTGTGCATCGGGTCCGCAGGCTGTAAGCATTTAAACGACATCAAAACCACTGGCCATGCGGGGTGATTCGCGGGCGGAACGTCGAGGTGACATAGACGTTGTGCCCAGCCCGCGCTGGCCTGTGTGAAGACTTCCGAAATTTGAGGTTCCACCCCATGCGCCCCCTGTCACAAAAAGCCACTTATGTACTGCTCGGTCTAGCCGCGATCATCATTGTCGCCACCTGGCTGACCCTCGTCATCTGGCAGCCCAGCGACTCCAACTACGAGTCCCTCGCAGACTCCAAGAGTTCCACGATCGCCCTGGTCGGCTTCGTCGTCCCCGCCATCCTCGCACTGATTGCCGTGATCCCGCGCCTGCCCGTGCGCACCCTGGCGCTGTTGCCGGTCGCCCTGGCCATCAACGTCATCCTCGGCCACATTATCGGCAACATGGGCCTGCCACTGCCGCTGTACCTGGATTCCATCGGCACCGTGCTGGTCGGCGCCCTGGCCGGCCCGTGGGCGGGTCTGGTCACCGGCGTGCTGTCTGCCCTGGTGTGGGGCACGTTCAACCCGACCGTTGTGGGTTTCGCTGCGGCCTATGCCTTTGTCGGCGTCTGCGCTGGCCTGCTGGGCAAGTGGTGGACGGGTGCGTATTGGAGAATCGGCTTGTCCGCGTTGCTTATTGGCTTCCTGACGGCCCTTCTTTCCGCGCCTATCGCCTCCTTCATCTTCGGCGGCACCGCAGGCACGGGCACGGGGCTGTTGGTCACTGCTTACCGGACGTTGGGCTTCGAGCCGATGACGGCCGTCTTCCTGCAGTCCTGGACCTCCGACCCGCTCGATAAGCTGATCGTGTTCACCATCATCTACCTGGTCATCCGCGCCCTGCCGCAGCGCACACGCCGCACCTTCGCACCGGTGGGCAAGGACGGCAGCGCCCCTGCCGACCACACCGCCGCAGCAGACAAGACCGCATGAACCCACTGACCTACCTCACCCTCGCCGCCAGCGGGGTGATCTTCGTCCTCGTCGCCGATAGCCTCGCCGTGAGTGCTTTCGCGTGGGGTCTGTGCGCCCTTGTGGCTCTTTTCTTCTCGACGCCCCGTCGTCCCTTCCTGGCAGCCAACCTCTTAGGCCTACCGGCCTTCATCGGCTTCGGCCTGATGTACGCCCCCTTTGGCCAGGAGCCCGGCTGGTGGATCATCACCCGCGACGGCCTGCAGATCGCCCTCTCTCTGGGCGGCCGTTTCCTAGCCGCCACCACCATCGGCCTGACCATCGGCAGCTTCGTAAACCTCGACCAGCTGATGCGCACCGTCCAGCCGCGCCTGCCCGCCAAGCTGGTGTACGTCGTCGGCGCGACCGCCCGGCTGCTGCCGCTGGCCCGTGCCCGCTGGCTGACAATCCAGCAGGTTCGCGCCTCCCGCGGCGTGGACGTTTCCACTTTGGGGGCGAAGTGCCGCATGATCCTGCCGCTGATCGTCGGCATGGTGGACGATGCCGCCACCCGCGCCCGCCCGCTGCAGCGCACCGGCATCGGCGAGCCCGGCCCGCGTACCGTACTGCGCCCCGTCCCGGATACTGCCCTGGACTGGGCGGTCCGCCTGCTGGCCATCGCTGCCCTGGTGGTGGGATGCTGGTGGGCAGTGCACTAGCTGGGCTATGGGCACCAGTAAACGCAAGCACTAGCGAACGACCAGAAAGATCCCGCGCGAACAATGCCTTTGAGTACCTTCATCTGGGGAGATAGTGGCGTCGGACTATCCGAACACGCCTGGGCGCACGCAGAAAAGACGGGCGCGGCATGGGTTGGCAACGAGGCCAGCGCGCACATTTCCCTGCTGCGCAACACGGTCGCCGAAGAGCTCGCGTTCCCCATGGAGCAGCGCGGGGTGCCGCGGACCGAGATGCAACAGCGCGTGGAGACCGCCCTGCGCCTATGGGGACTGGAAGACCAGGCTGAGCAGAATCCCGCCACCCTGTCCACCGGCCAGACCCGCCGCGTGGCCATTGCCGCCGCGTTGCTGGCCCGCCCCGAAGCGCTGGTGCTCGACTGCCCCCTCGACGGCCTGGACGCCGCCGCCGTTGACACCCTGCGCCGCACCATTGCGGACTTTCCGGGGCCCGTCACCGTTTACGATCGTGCGGGTTCGCCCTTAAGTGATGACGCCCCCTCGCACCAGCGCCTGCTAGCCGACGGCACCCTGACCGATTCCCCCGCGCCGAAACCTGCAGCCGAGTCGGTGGCTCCGGAGATCACCGAGCAGGGGAGCACGGGGACGGCCCTGCTGGCGCGGGATGTGGTTTTCCGCCGGGGTGGCGTCGGCCCCATAAACCTGGAGGTTCCCGCAGGTCGGGTGGTGCACCTGGCCGGGCCGAACGGGTGCGGCAAGACGACCCTATTCCTGGGCGCGCTGGGGTTGCTGAAGTACCGGGGAACGCTGCGCGCGGAGGGGCTGAAGGGCTGGGCGCCCACGCAGATGGATCAGGCGGTGACCTGCCGGACCGTGGCCGAGGAGCTGGCCGTGGGGGCGGGCGAGGAGCTGGCCGAAGCGGCAATAGACTTCGCCCGGCTGGGCAGGTGGGCGAACACCCATCCGCTGGACGTGCCCGCGGCGAAGCGGCGGATCATGCTGGTCGCGGCGGCGATGGTGCGCGGCGCGGACCTGGTGATGCTGGACGAACCGACCGTGGGGCTGGACGTGCTGGGTTACCGCGAGCTGGCGGAGCTGATGCACCGCTACGCGGGTGGCGAGTATGCGCGGATGATCGGGCGGGGCGGATCTGGCGCGCTGGGCGAACCTGGTAGCGCGGGCGCGCCGGGCAGGCAGGGCACGCGGCACACGCAGAGCGCGCCGACGGTGCTGTGGACCTGCCACGACGCGCGCTTTGCAGCGCAGGTCAGCGATCTGCGGATTGATATGGCGGGCTAGTCCCGCCGGGCTAGTTGCGCCGGGTTAGTTCCGCCGAGCGCAGCGAACTAGTCCGTAATCTCGATCGAGTCGCCGTTGCGCTCGACCTTCTTGGCCGGGACCATCGGGTCGCGGGAGGGGCCTTCCAGCACATCGCCAGTGGCGACGTCGAACTTGGACATGTGCTTCGGGCAGACCGCCACGGTTACGTCTCCGGATTTCTCAATGGAGTTGATGGTGCCACCGGCGTGCGGGCAAGAGGTGGAGAACGCCTTGTACTCGTTCTCTCCGGGGCGGGAGAGCACCCAGCCGTCCAGAATTGTCGCGCCGCCGACCTCCAGGTCCGCGGCATCGGCCTTCGCCACAACCTCCTCGCCGGCACAGGCTGCCAGCAGGGCGCCGGAGGCGGTGGCTGCGGTGGCTACGGCCACCCCGCGCAGAAACGAGCGGCGGGAGCAGGGGAGGGAGCTGTGACGCTGGGGGTTCGGCTGCATTTCACTCATAAACCGATCATCCCATCAGGCCGCGCGGGCTACAAGCTCGCACGCGGCGGGGCTGGTACGCGGGATGCACGGGGCTGGCAGCGTAAGGCGGCGGAGCTGGCACGCAGGCCGGGCGGGGCTGGCGCGCGCGGGCCGGGCGGGCCTGACAGCGTAAGTATGTGGGCATAAGTAAGGTGAAAGACTATGTACACTCCCGAGGCAATTGGTACTCCACTGACTCCCTCCTCCCTCAAGGTCCTCCTGCTCGGAGCCAGCGAGCTGGGGCGGGAGCTCGCCATCGCCCTGCAACGCCTGGGCGTGGAGGTGCACGCCGCGGATCGCTACGTCGGCGCGCCCGCGCACCTCGTGGCCAACAAGGCCCACGTGCTGGACATTCACGACGAGGACGCCATCCGCCAGCTGGTCCGCGAGGTCGGCCCGCACTTCGTCGTCCCGGATTCGGAGACCATTCCCGCCGACGTGCTGCAGGAACTAGAGGCCAACGAGGTGGCCTCCGTAGTACCGACCGCCCTGGCCAACCGCCTGACCATGAACCGCGAAGGCATCCGCACCTTCGCCCACGACAAGCTGGGCCTGCCGAACAGCACCTTCCGCTTCGCCTCCACCGCTGACGAACTCGCCCGCGCCGCCGAGGAAATCGGCTACCCGTGCGTGGTCAAGCCAGTCATGAGTAGCTCCGGCGCAGGCCAAAGCTACGTCGGGGGAGTGGACGAACTGGAGGCAGCCTGGAACGCAGCCCTCAAGCACTCCCGCACCAACGTCCAGCGCGTCATGGTCGAGCAGTACATCCCCTTCGACTACGAGGTCACCATCCTGGCCGTACGCTCCATCGACCCCGCCACCGGCCGGGAAGCCACATGGTTCTGCGAGCCCATCGGCCACCGCCAGGACCGCGGCGACTACGTGGAATCCTGGCAGCCCGCGCACATGTCCGAGGATGCGCTAGATACCGCCCGCAGCATCGCCGCCCGCATCGCCACCGCCCTGGGAGGCCGCGGAGTCTACGGCGTGGAGCTGTTCGTCAAGGGCGACGACGTCTACTTCTCCGAGGTCAGCCCCCGCCCGCACGATACGGGCATGGTCACCCTCGGCACCCAGCGGTTCTCTGAATTCGACCTGCACGCACGCGCCATCCTGGGGCTGCCGATCGATACCACGCTGATCTCCCCGGGAGCCTCCGCCGTAATCCGCTGCGAGGATAAGCACGACGGCGATATTGAGTACGTGGGCGTCAATAAGGCAATGGCAGTAGAAGAAACCAACGTCTACCTATTCGGCAAGCCCCGGGCACTCTCGCGGCGGCGAATGGGAGTGGCAGTGGCCACCGCCGAGGACATCGACCAGGCCCGGCAGCGTGCCGAAGAGGCCGCTGGGTATATCGAGGTGCGGCCGACGGTTTTCGCAGAAGAAGGGCAGTAGCCCTAAAATCCGAGGTATGGGACATAGCGCAACTGACCTCAACGAAACCCGAATTCTGCTGTACTACTGCTTCACCCCGATCGACGACCCGACCGCGGTGATGTTGTGGCAGCGTGCGCTATGCGAACAGCTGGAGCTTAAGGGGCGCATCCTCATCAGCAAGCACGGCATCAACGGCACCGTCGGCGGCTCGCTGGCCAGTTGCAAGCAGTACGTGCGCCGCACCCGCGAATTCCCCGGCTTCAAGAAGATGGAGTTCAAGTGGTCCGCGGGCTCGGCCGACGACTTCCCGCGCCTGTCCGTGAAGGTGCGCGACGAGATTGTGGCCTTCGGCGCCCCCGACGAGCTGAAGGTGGACGAAAACGGCGTGATCGGCGGCGGCGTGCACCTGAAGCCGGAGGAAGTAAACAAGCTGGTGGAGGAGCGCGGCGACGAGGTTGTCTTCTTCGACGGGCGCAACGCCATGGAGGCGGAGATCGGCAAGTTCAAGAACGCCATCGTGCCGGACGTGCGCACCACCCACGACTTCATCGGCGAGATCGAATCCGGTAAATACGACGACCTGAAGGGCAAGCCGGTTGTCACATACTGCACGGGCGGCATCCGCTGCGAAATCCTAAGCTCGCTGATGAAGAACCGCGGGTTCGAAGAGGTCTACCAGATCGACGGCGGCATCGTCCGCTACGGCGAAAAGTACGGGGACAAGGGGCTTTGGGAGGGTTCCCTGTATGTTTTCGACGGGCGCATGCACATGGAATTTAGTGATGACGCCGCTACGCTGGGCCGCTGCCGGGCGTGTGGCCACGCGACTAACGACTTCCACAACTGCGTGAACGAGCAGTGCCGCGAGCAGATCCTGCTGTGCGAGGAGTGCGCCGCGGACCCGGAGAGCGCGACGTGCGGGCGCAAGGAGTGCGCCGAGGTCGCGGCGGAGATGGCGAAGTAGCGGCGGGGTGCCGGAAAGCAG
>NZ_KV789165.1:45425-153574 GCF_001807485.1 Corynebacterium sp. HMSC08A12
GGGGTGCCGGAAAGCAGCGGCGGGGTGCCGGAGGGGATGGGGGAATGTCGCTAGAACGGGAATACGCGCCGCCCCGTGGGGGTAATTCTCCGTTGGGCGGGGTAAATGTCGCCAGATCGGGAATACGCGCAGCCCCGTGGGGGTAATTCTCCGTTGGGCGGGGTAAATGTCGCCAGAACGGGAATACGTTAATAGCAATGAGTGTCGAAAATGTAAAACTGCAGGTCAGGGGCTTGTGAAAAATCGAGGAGGCCAGCGCGCGCTGACGTATTCACGTTCTAACGACATTCACCTCTCCACGCGCGGTTGAACCGCGGTGGAGAGGTGACGCGGTAGAAAAAGTGCGCCGAGGTCGCGGCGGAATTGGTGGCGAAGTAGCGGCGGGGTGCCGGAAAGCAGCGGCGGGGTGCCGGACTAGAGCTCCAGCTCCATGGTGACGTGGGGGATGCCCTCCTCGTCGAAAGGCTCGCCAACCGGCTGGAAGCCGAACTTCGCGTAGAAGTCCTGCGCCTGTGTCTGGGCGTTTAGGGAAACGCGGGCGACCTGGGTGGTCGGGTCTAGCGCGGCGGCGCGCCCCTTGCAGACCTCCAAGGCCTGCTCCATGATCTGGGTGGCGATGCCGCGCCCGCGCACATCCTGGGCTACACACATGCGGCCGATGTGCTGATCCTCCGGCTTGCCGTACACGCGCGCCGTGCCGACCAGACGCAGGGGAGAGCCCGGATCCGGCTGGCCGAAGGGATACTCCGGGCCACTGCCAGGGTGAATGTAGGCCAGCACGTGGTGGGTGTTCGGATGCGGGTCGATGTCATCGATCTCCGCGAAGGGAGTCTGCTGCTCGTGGACGAACACGTCCACGCGCAGCTTGTACAGCGGGTGCAGCTGCTGGGCGGGCATCGCTAGCAGCGCGCGCCCGGTGAAGTGAACATCCGGGAACTCGGCGGCGCCAGAGGCTGAGCTGGCGGCGGGGGAGGGGGTGTTGGCCACAGTCTTCGGTGTCCTTGCCTAGTGTCTTTGCAGAGAGTCCGTATTTAGACGTTCTTGCCCTGGGAGTGGTGCAGCATCTCGTCCCACTCGCGCACCTTCTTGCGCTCGCGGCCCTCGGCCTCGCCGAGCTCGCGCTCGTGCTTATCCAGGCTGTACCAGCCCTCCCACGTGGTGTGGGCGATGCCCTTCTCCTCGAGGAAAGCCTCGACGGCCTCCAGCTCCGGCTTCTCCGGGTTAAAGCCGATGCCGTTGGCAGCGTCCTCCAGCAGGTTGGCGACGGTCTCGTTGGCGTCGCCCTTCGTGTTTCCGATCAGGCCGACCGGGCCACGGCGGACCCAGCCGGTGGTGTACACGCCGGGCAGGCGCTCGCGCTTCTCGGCCTCCGGGTCAGCGGAACCCGGAACGCCCGCGATGCCATCGGCGGTCGGACCCTCGGTGAGCACGCGGCCACCGACGTTCGGCAGCACGTTCTGACGCTCATCCCACGGCAGGCCCGGCTGCTCGTCGGACTTGTAGCCCACGGCGCGGTAGACCGCGCCGACCGGCCACTCGGTGAGCTTGCCGGTGCCAGAGACAGAGCCATCGCCATTGAGCTCGGTTCGTTCGGTGACGAATGCAGTGACGCGGCCTTCGGCGTCAGTCTTAACCTCAACCGGGGACTCGAAGAAGTGGATGTACAGCTTGTGAGGAGCGCCCTTCGGGTCGGCGATGGCGTACTGCTCCAGGCGGGTGCAAACCATGTCCTGAATCTTGGACGCGCGGCGGGCCTCCTCGGAACCCTCGTCGTACTGGATGTCCTCCGGGTCGATAACGATCTCGATCGTGTCGGAATCGTTGAGCTCCTTCAGCTCCAGCGGGGTGAACTTAGCCTGCGCCGGGCCACGGCGGCCGAAGACGTGGATCTCCTTGGCCTGGTTCTCCTTCAGGGAATCATAAACATTGTCCGGGATCTCGGTGACCTTCAGCTCCTCGCCGGTCTTGGCCAGCACGCGGGCGACGTCCAGGCCGACGTTGCCCACGCCGACGACGGCGACGGAGTCCGCGGACAGATCCCACTTGTCCTCGAAGTACGGGTTGGCATCGTAGAAGCCAACGAACTCGCCGGCGCCGATGGTGTGCTCGCCGCCGGGGATGTTCAGCGGACGGTCGTCGGTGGCGCCCGTGGCGTAGATAACCGCATCGTAGAACTGCTTGAGCTCGTCAACGGTGACGTCCTTGCCGACGTTGATGTTGCCGAACAGGCGGATCTCGGGCTTGTCCATCACCTTGTGGAGGGACTTGATGATGCCCTTAATACGCGGGTGGTCGGGGGCAACGCCGTAGCGGATCAGGCCGAAGGGGGCCGGCATGCGCTCGTAAATGTCGACGCTGACGTCGGCCTCAGACTTCGTCAGCGCGTCGGAGGCGTAGATGCCTGCCGGACCGGAGCCGATGACTGCAATGCGAAGTGGGCGATTCTCGGGCATGTCAGGTGCAAATCCTTCTTGTTCGGGTTGTACTTCGGTTATTGGGTAAACCGCGGTGTTGAGCTCGCGCGGTGCGTTTTGTTGCTGCTCCGCGTGAACCGCATGAAGCGTTCGAGCTGCTCATGAATTTACACATTCTAATGTAGCGAAAATCCACGCAGGGTCGCTAAATCGGGTCACTGCGGGTAACTCCCCGAACTATAGACAACTCTGTCTAGAAAAATCAACATTTCGCTTGAATTTGTGTCGGATCCCATCTAGGCTGAACCGGACAATGTAGACAGACAGATCAGTCTAGATGGAATTTGAGGCACCATGACCACCGGAACGACCACCGGCACCACCGGACCGACCGCTGAAAATAAGCCAGCGCGCCCGCGTCGCAAGAAGCAGCGCAAGCCCCAGGGGCAGTGGGCTGTGGACGGCCGCGAGCCGCTCAACGACGACGAGCGGGTCAAGCAGGAAGACCCCGGAATTAGTGTGATGCAGCGCATCCGCGACATCTACTCTAAGGAGGGCTTCGACTCGATCCCCGCCGAGGACCTCGCCCCGCGCTTCAAGTGGGTCGGCATGTACACCCAGCGCAAGCAGGGGCTGGACGGAGAGAAGACCTCGACCCTGACCAACGCGGAACTGCAGGACAACTACTTCATGATGCGCATCCGCCTGGACGGCGGCGTGGTCAGCTCCGCTGGCCTGCGCACCATCGGCGAGATCTCCGAGAAGTACGCGCGCAACACCGCCGACTTCACCGACCGTCAGAACGTGCAGCTGCACTGGATCCGCATCGAGGACGTCCCGACCATCTGGGACGAACTGGCAAAGGTCGGCCTGGATTCCTTCTTCGGCTGCGGCGACGTACCGCGCGTGATCCTCGGCTCCCCGGTTGCGGGCATCGCCAAGGATGAAATCATCGACGGCCGCCCGGCCATCGAGAAGATCAAGAAGGAACTGCTGCCGGACCCCGAGTTCGGCAACCTGCCGCGTAAGTTCAAGTCCGCGATCTCCGGCCATGCCCGCCAGGATGTCACCCACGAGATCCAGGACCTCGCTTTCATTGGCTCCGAGCACCCGGAGCACGGCCCCGGCTTCGACGTCTGGGTCGGTGGTGGTCTGTCTACCAACCCGATGCTCGCCCAGCGCCTGGGCGTGTGGGTGCCGATCGACGAGGTGCCGGAGGTCTGGGCCGGCGTGGTCCGCATCTTCCGTGACTATGGCTACCGCCGCATGCGCAACCGCGCCCGCTTGAAGTTCCTGGTGGCCGACTGGGGTGTGGAGAAGTTCCGCGAGGTTCTGGAAAACGAGTACCTCAAGCGCCCGCTGCTGGACGGTCCGGAGCCGGAGGAGTACCCGGGCTACCGCGACCACGTCGGCCTGCACGAGCAGAAGGATGGACGCTTCTACCTGGGCGTTAAGCCCACCGTCGGCCACACCGACGGCAAGCAGCTGCAGCAGCTGGCGGACCTGGCGGAAAAGCACGGCACCACCAATATCCGCACCACCCCGGACAAGGAGCTTTTGTTCCTGGATCTGGAGCGTAAGTCCGCGGAGGCCCTCGCCGCGGATCTGGAGGAGCTCGGCCTGTCCGCCAAGCCCTCGGCCTTCCGCCGCGACATCATCTCCTGTACTGGCCTGGAGTTCTGCAAGCTCGCGCACGTCGTCACCAAGCAGCGCGCCATCGCCCTGGTGGACGAGCTGGAGGATCGACTGGGCGACCTCGACGTTCCGCTGAAGATCAGCCTCAATGGCTGCCCGAACTCCTGTGCGCGCACCCAGGTGGCGGATATTGGCCTGTCCGGCAAGATCCTCACCACCGACGAGGGCGAGCGCGTGGAGGGCTTCCAGGTGCACCTCGGCGGAACCATCGGTCTGGAGCCGCACTTCGGCAAGAAGGTGCGCGGCAACCAGGTCTTCTCCAAGGATCTGGGCGACTATGTGGTGCGTGTGGTGGAGAACTTCAAGTCCCACCGCACCGAGGGTGAGGAGTTCCGCGATTGGGTTGTTCGCGCCGACGACGAGCTGCTGGTGTAGCCGATGAGTGTTCCGGATAAAGACTCTCTGCCCAGTGTGAACGAGCAGGTCGGAGGCCGTGTGGGCCATCCGAATGCCCGTCGCGCGACGGTGAACAACTGCCCCTACTGCATGTCCCAGAACTTGTTCCCGGACGCGGAGACCGACAACGCCTGGCAGTGCCGCGAGTGTATGCGGGTTTTCTCCGTCAAGTTCCACGGACAGCTGTTGTAGCTGACCTTTTATTGACGCCCCTTCGCCCCCGCCTCTTGAGGGGCCATTCGTGGCCTTTGTGCAGGTCGCGACGGTGGGGCGTCACAAAGAATCCCGAACCCGGTTGTAGGAATGGACAGATTGGTCTATTGTGGTGGAAACCAGAGCAGACCGATCGGTCTGTCTAGGGAATAACCAAGAGTTCCCCCGAGTTCTTAAGAAGCACACTTCGACAAACCAAACATCAACCCCGAGAAGAGGAGCTCATGAGCCTGGTAGATGCGACCGGCCTGCTCGGCGGGAATTCGGATGACTTCCGAGACCCAGCCGAGAGTCCGCAGGGCGCGCCAACCAAGACCACGCCGCTGAGTGACGAGGAGCGAGCAGCCAACGAGCAGCTCGTCGCCGAGTGGAACGACAAGCTAGAGGGCGCCAGCGCCGAAGAGATCATGGAATGGGTAGCCGAGCACGTACCTGGCAAGGTTGCCGTGACCATGTCGATGCAGGACACCGTCCTGGCCGAGCTGGCGGAAGGCCGCCTGGCGGAAGACCGCGCGGAGCTGGTCTTCCTGGACACCGGCTACCACTTCGCCGAAACGCTGGAGACCCGCGACAAGGTCCAGCAGCGCTACAACCTGCCGCTGGAGAACATCACCCCGGTCCTCAGCCGCGAGGAGCAGGACAAGGTCTACGGCCCGCGCCTGTATTCCCGTGACAACACCGCCTGCTGCCGCATGCGCAAGGTCGAGCCGCTGGCGCGGATGCTGAACCCCTTCAACGCCTGGATCACCGGCGTGCGCCGCGTGGATAACGCCCTGCGCGCCAACACCCCGGTGCTGGACGTGGACCGCACCGGCCGGCTGAAGATCAACCCCATCGTCGCCTGGAGCGACGAGGACGTGGAGACGTATATCAACGACCACGACCTGATCATCAATCCCCTGACCAAGCAGGGCTACCCGTCGATTGGCTGCGAAACCTGCACCCTGCCGGTTGCCGAAGGACAGGACCCCCGATCCGGCCGCTGGGCCGGCTCCAACAAGACAGAATGCGGACTTCACACATGAGTAATGAAAACACCCCCGCCCTCTCGCCGCACCTGGCGAGCCTCGAGGCGGAAGCAATCGAGATCCTGCGCGAAGTAGCAGGCCAGTTCGACCGCCCCGCGCTGCTGTTTTCCGGCGGCAAGGATTCCGTCGTGGTCCTGGAGCTGGCGAAGCGCGCCTTCCACCCCGCACCGGTTCCCTTCGAGCTGGTGCACGTGGATACCGGCCACAACTTCCCGGAGGTCATTGAGTTCCGCGACAAGATCGCCGCGGACCCGAAGGTAACCCTGCACGTCGCTGCCGTCCAGGACTGGATCGACAGCGGTGCCATCCAGGAGCGCCCGGACGGCACCCGCAACCCGCTGCAGACCGTGCCGCTGGTGGAGACGATCCAGAACCGCGGCTACGACGCGGTGCTGGGCGGCGCCCGCCGCGACGAGGAGAAGGCCCGCGCCAAGGAGCGCGTGTTTTCCGTGCGCGATAGCTTCGGCGGCTGGAACCCGCGCCGCCAGCGCCCCGAACTGTGGGGCTTGTACAACGGCCGCCACCAGGTGGGCGAGAACATCCGCGTGTTCCCGATCTCCAACTGGACCGAGGCCGACGTGTGGGACTACATCCGCGACCGCAACGTCGAGGTCCCGGCGATCTACTACTCCCACCAGCGCGAGGTCTTCAACCGCAACGGCATGTGGCTAACCCCGGGCGAGTGGGGTGGCCCGAAGGAAGGCGAGGAGCTGGTCGAGAAGACCGTGCGCTACCGCACCGTCGGCGACATGAGCTGCACCGGCGCCGTCCTTTCCACCGCCACGACCATAGAGGACGTGATCGACGAAATCCGCCAGTCCACCACCACCGAGCGCGGCGCCACCCGTGCCGACGACAAGCTCAGTGAGTCCTCCATGGAGGATCGCAAGAAGGAAGGTTACTTCTGATGTCCACCAACCTGCCGACCCTCCGCCTGTGCACCGCCGGCTCCGTTGACGACGGCAAGTCCACCTTCGTGGGCCGCCTGCTGCACGATACGAAGTCCATCCTGGCCGACCAGTACGAGTCTGTAGAGCGCGTCTCCAATGCCAAGGGCCTGGAGAATCCGGACCTCTCGCTGCTGGTCGATGGCCTGCGCGCCGAGCGCGAGCAGGGCATCACCATCGATGTGGCCTACCGTTACTTTGCCACCGATAAGCGCAGCTTCATCCTGGCCGACACCCCGGGGCACGTGCAGTACACGCGCAACACCGTCACCGGCCTGTCCACCTCGGAGCTCGTCATTGTTCTGGTTGACGCCCGCAATGGCGTGATCGAGCAGACCCGTCGCCACCTGACCGTGGCGGCGATGATGAAGATCTCCCACGTGATCGTGGCCGTCAATAAGATCGACGCGGTCGATTTCAGCGAGCAGGTCTTCAACGACGTGAAGGCCGACGTGGACGCGCTGGTCTCCGAGCTGGGCCTGGCGCACGTCGACGTGATCCCGACCTCCGCGCTGCTGGGCGACAATGTCGTTGAGCGCAGCCAGAACACTCCCTGGTACACGGGCCCGTCCGTGCTGGAGATCCTGGAGACCACCGAGCCGGCGAAGAACATCGCCGATGTAGAGCGCGGCCTGCGCTTCCCGATCCAGATCGTCATCCGCGACCACGCCACCGACTACCGCGGCTACGCCGGCCGCATTACCGCGGGCAAGGTGTCCGTCGGCGATAAGGTGCTGGCCGATGGCCGCGAGGCGATCATCGAGGGCATCGACGGCCCGGCAGGAGAGCAGCAGACCGCCACCCGCGGCGAGTCCGTCTCCCTGCGCCTGGACCGCGACATCGACCTGTCCCGCGGGGACATCATCGCCGCCCCGGACCTGCCGGAGCCGCAGCAGTCCTTCACCGCGACGGTCTTCCACCTCTCCGAGTCCCCGGTGCGCCTGCGCAGCAATGTGCTGGTGCGCTACGGCACCGCGCTGGTGCGCGGCCGCGTGGACGAGGTCGTCCGCCGCGTGGACATCTCCGGCCGCAACCGCAGCGAGGAGGAGATTGCCCACGGTGGCGCTGACGAGCTGGCCCTCAACGACATCGCGGAGGTGCGCGTGACGGTGGCCGAGCCGCTGCCCGTCGAAACCTACCGCCGTGGTGGCCGCGTTGGTTCGCTGCTGCTGATTAACCCCGGTAGTGGCGACACCCTGACCGCAGGTCTGGTGAACTAGCATGACTTGGCCGGCACCCATCATCTGCTTGGCGCATGGATCCCGCCACCCGCAGGCGGACCAGGCGGTCTTCGAGATCGCCGAGCGCATTTCCGAGAGCACTGGGCTGCCGGCCTTCGCCGCTTTCCTGGACTTTCCCCCCGCCACCCTCACGACGGTCGCCCACCGCGTCGTCGCGGCGGGCTACTCGGAGGCGGTGGTGGTTCCTTTGCTGTTCACGCAGGCTTTCCACGCTCGCTTCGACGTTCCTGCCGCGATCGCCGAGGCCGTTGAGTCTATTGACGCCACCTCGTCCGCCGGCCTGACCCTCCACCTCACTGAGGGGTTGGGAACCGGTGCGGACATGGAGGAGCTGGTCGCCGACTTCACGGCCCAGTACCTCGCGGAAAGTGTGAACTCTGGCACCGCGGGCGGCGCGAGCGCTGAAAACGCCGTACGAACTGGCACCGCGAGCGCTGAGAACGCTGACGCCGCGAACGCCGTAGACAGCAGCGTGGACAAGCTCGCGCTGTACTCCGTGGGTTCCAGCCAGCCGGGCGCGAACGAGGCCGTCGCCGAGTTCGCCGGCCGCGTTGGCGCCCGCCTGAACATGCGCAGCACCCGCGCCTTCGTCGCCACCGGGGACAACCCGGGCCGGGACACGGAGGCGCTGTTGGAGTTCGCAGACGAACGCACCGTCACCGTCCCGCTGTTCGTCAGCCCCGGCTTGCTCTGGGACAAGGCTAAGACCCGAATGCCTAACGGCCGGAAGTGTACGCGCCACCTCGGTGACGCGGTAGCTCCGGTCGTCATCAACCGCGCCTGTCGCGTCCTGCAACAAGCGCACTAGCCCTTCTACCCCTCACAACAAGTTTTCCCTCACGGATAGCCTCTCACAGACAGCAAGGACTAACCCCCATGAAGATCTTGATTTTTGCCCTCGTCGGCGTGGTCGCCCAGTTGGTCGACGGCGCGCTGGGCATGGCATTCGGCATCACCGCAACCACTCTGCTGATTTTCTCCGGCCTGGGCCCCGCCCACGCCTCCGCCGCCATTCACCTCGCGGAGGTTGGCACCACGCTGTTCTCCGGCCTGTCGCACTGGCGGCTGAAGAACGTCCACTGGCCGACCGTCCTGGCCCTCGGCGTACCGGGCGCCATCGGCGCGTTCACGGGTGCCTATGTGCTCAGTAACCTCTCCACCGAGGCAGCCGAGCCAGTTGTGTCCACCCTGCTCGTGCTCCTCGGAGCCTATGTGCTGGTGCGCAGCGTGGCCGTGCCGTGGAAGAAGAATGAAAACACCCAGCCGGTATCCACCACCCGCCGCTCCCGCTTCGGCCTGGCAGGCCTGGGCCTGGCCGGTGGCTTCCTGGATGCCTCCGGCGGGGGCGGCTGGGGACCTGTAACCACCTCCACCCTGATGAGCGTGGGCAAGGCCGAACCGCGCCGCATCATCGGCACGGTAAACACCGCCGAGTTCCTGGTCGCCGTTTCCGCCTCCGCAGGCTTCGTTGCCGGCATGGGTTCGGAATTGGCAGAAAATTGGCAACCAGTCGTCGGCCTGCTGGTCGGCGGAGCCATCGCCGCCCCGATCGCCGCATGGATCGTAACCATTATGAAGCCAGAAGTACTTGGCGGCGTGGTCGGAGCCCTGCTGATGCTGCTGAACTCCAGCCGCCTGGTGAACTACTTCGGCTTCCTCGGTGTGGTCGCCGTCATCCTGATCGGCCTGGCTGTGATCGTCGCCCTCGTCGTCGTGCGCAAGCGCTCCCTGCTGGAACGCTCCCTGACCGGCGACGATGTACCGGAAGACCCCAGCAAGCCGCCGCGGACAGCGATGCGGAGTCCGCCGAGAGGCGGGCAAGTGGGCGTCACTACGAAGAAGAAGGAACGAACGTACAACAGCGCGAGAAAGAGCGCGCCAGGGGGTAGAGCGAGGGCGAACCTTCCGTGCGCGCCTCGCTAGTACGGGGCTGCCAAGGCACAATGGAAGTGAAGTGGAACTCCATTGAGGAAGGTATGTGAGCTGTGTCTATCGCGTCGTCTATCGCGCCCCAAGGAACTGGCACGAACGCCGTCATCTCGCCGATAGCGAGCGCCGCCGCGCGCCGCTCCGACATCTTGGACGCACTGGGGGAGGCAGAGGCAGTCGACATCTTCGACACCATCCGCCCCTCCGCGCCCGACTTCGCCGCCGCCCTCGACGCGGCCTACGACGCTAAGGTCGGCGCCGGAGCCGCTGCCGGTGCTGGCGCCGTACTGCTCGGCACCGGCGAGATCAACTTCGACTCGCGCCTAGCCGCCGCCGCGGGTGCCTCCCACTACCTGCTCGCGGGCAGCCCAGCCGACGACACGGCGCTGCAGTTGGCCTCCGGACAGCTCGTGCGCTCGGGCCGCAAGCCCGCCGGTATTTCTTTTATTGACGCCACCGCCTCCGCAGCTGCCGCCGCAGCCAACGCCGTCGAGGCGGAGGGGCAGGCGATTCGCCACATCGCGCTGGAAGGCATCGCGGAGGCAGCAGCCGGCGGGGCTGATGCTGGTGCGGGGGCTGGCGGGGCTGGGAATGCCGCGGGGGCGAGCGCCGCGAAGGAGCCCGTGATCGGCCCCGAGCTGTTCGAGCGCAACCTGCTGATCAAGGCCCGCGAAAAGAACGCGCACATCGTGCTGCCGGAAGGCGAGGACGACCGCATCCTCACCGCCGCCGACCAGCTGCTGCGCGCCAAAGTGTGCCAGCTGACCATCCTGGGCAACCCGGACGACATCGCCTGCCGCGCCAAGGAGCTGGGGCTGGACCTTTCCGGTGCCACGCTGACCGACCCAGCCGAGGGCAACCAGTTGGAGGAGTTCGCCGCCGAGTTCGCCGAGCTGCGCAAGCACAAGGGCATCACCCTGGAGCAGGCGCGCGAGACCATGCAGGACATCAGTTACTACGCGACGATGATGGTTCACAAGGGAATCGCCGACGGCATGGTTTCCGGCGCGGCCCACACGACCGCGCACACCATTAAGCCCTCGTTCCAGATCATCAAGACCGCGCCGGGTGCCTCGGTGGTTAGCTCCATCTTCCTGATGGTCATGGACGGCGTGCTGTGGGCATTCGGCGACTGCGCCGTGAACCCGAACCCCACCCCCGACCAGCTGGCGGAGATCGCTGCCGTGTCCGCGCAGACCGCCGCACAGTTCGGCATCGAGCCGAAGGTGGCGATGCTGAGCTACTCCACTGGCACCTCCGGTGCGGGCGCGGACGTGGAAGCCGTGGCCGCCGCCGTGAAGAAGGCCCAGGAGAACAACCCAGACCTGCCACTCGACGGGCCGCTGCAGTTCGACGCCGCAGTGGTGGAATCCGTCGGCCAGAAGAAGCTGCCGGGCTCTGACGTGGCCGGGCAGGCAACCGTGTTCGTGTTCCCGGACCTGAACTGCGGAAACATCACCTACAAGGCGGTCCAGCGCACCGCCGATGCACTGGCCGTGGGGCCGATCCTGCAAGGCCTGAACAAGCCGGTGAATGACCTCTCGCGTGGCGCGACCGTGCCGGACATCGTGAACACCGTGGCGATCACGGCAATCCAGGCCAACTAGCCGGAAGGCCGGCGGCCGTGGCGCGGGCCGAGAGTGTGCAGGCGCTGACCGGCGGAAGCCAAACCGCCGGCCGAGCGGCAAACGGCACCAACAGAAGAAGAGAAAAGAACAGAGAAGAAAAGTGACCAAGTACGTACTCGTCCTCAACTCGGGCTCCAGCTCTATCAAGTTCCAAGTCCTCGACCCGGAAGCAAACGCGACGGCGGACCCATTCGTCTCCGGCATTGTCGAGAAGATCGGTGAGAAGAAGGGGCACATCCAGATTCAGACGGAAACGTCGAAGATGGAAGACAATCGCCCTATCCTCAGCCACTCTGTTGGCCTAGAACGTGCCTTCGGCATGATGACGCTACTGGGCGTCGGACCCCAAGACCTAGACCTGGTAGCAGCAGGGCACCGCGTGGTTCACGGTGGCGCGACGTTCACAGAGCCCGTGCTCATCGACGACGAGGTGATCGAGCAGCTCAAGGAGCTCATCCCGCTGGCGCCGCTGCACAACCCCGCCAACATCGACGGCATCGAGAATGCCCGCGCGTTGCTGGAGCACGTGCCGCACGTGGCCGTGTTCGACACCGCGTTCTTCTCCACGCTGCCGGAGCATGCGGCGAACTATGCCATCAAGAAGGACATCGCCGACGAGTACAACATCCGCCGCTACGGCTTCCACGGCACCAGCCACGAGTACGTGTCCTCCAAGGTGCCGGACCTGCTGGGCAAGCCCGCCGAGGAGGTCAACCAGATCACCCTGCACCTGGGCAACGGTGCTTCGGCCGCCGCGATCCGTGGCGGGGTGGCTGTTGATACGACGATGGGATTGACGCCACTCGCCGGCCTGGTGATGGGCACCCGTTCCGGCAACATTGACCCGGGCATTATTTTCCACCTGGCGCGCTCCGGCGGGATGACGGTGGACCAGGCGGATAAGCTGCTGAACCGCGAGTCCGGTCTGAAGGGCATGGCTGGCGTGAACGACTTCCGCGAGCTGAAGACCTTGATCGAGGACGGCGATGAGAATGCGCAGCTGGCTTACGACGTGTACATCCACGCGCTGCGCCGCTTCATTGGCTCTTACATGCTGATCCTCGGTGGCGTGGATGCGATTGTGTTCACCGCGGGCGTGGGCGAGAACGCAGTGCAGGTGCGCCGCGATGCTATGGCTGACCTGCAGAACTTCGGAATTGAGATTGACGAGGCGCGGAATGAGAACTCCGAGGGGATCGTCGGCGCGCGGGAGATCTCTACGGACGATTCCAAGGTGAAGGTGTTCGTGGTTCCGACGAATGAGGAGCTGGCGATTGCGCGCCAGGCGACGGAGCTGGCCGAGCAGCAGTAGAGGGGGGGCCGCCCGAGCAGCAGTAGGGGCCTGCTCCAGCTGGCATTGGCCGGTAGGGGTGGGCTGGCCGAGCAGCGGTAGGGGCCTGCCTGGGCGCTGGGTTGCTCCTTGCTGCCCCTGCCCCCTGCTGGGGCTGAAATGTCGTTAGAACGGGAATGCGTGCCTCGCCGGGCGAAAACGCAGGCTCGCCGGGCGGGGCTTTGTGCCCCTGCTGGGGCTGAAATGTCGTTAGAACGGGAATGCGTGCCTCGCCGGGCGAAAACGCAGGCTCGCCGGGCGGGGTTTTGTGCCCGCTGGGGCTGAAATGTCGTTAGAACGGGAATACGTTAATGCAGATAATTTGCATTAATGTAAAAGTGCAGGTCAGGAGCTTGCGCTTTGTGGAGACTGTATTTGCGGCTTCATGGATTCCCGTTCTAGCGACATTTGCCGCTCAGGGGAGGGGCGGAGTGCGGGGCGTGGCGTGGGATCCAGGCGCGCAGCTGGAATGGAAAGTCGGGTGCGCAGCTGGAATGGGAGGGCAGGCGGGCCTTGCGACCAGGCGCGCAGCTGGAATGGGAAGTCGGGTGCGCAGCTAGAACCAGGTGCGGGGGCGGATCTGGTTGGCCATGTCCACCAGGTCATAGCGGTGGCGGGCGAAAGGAGCCTGGCGAGCCAGATGGCGCAGGCTAGCTTCCAAGCCGGTGCGCAGGCCGCGCTCGGTAAATTGCACGTCGAACAGGGGAGCCGCCGCTGCCTTCCGCTTGACCTGAGAACCTTCGCTTACCCTGGATGTAGAAGCTTCGTTTGCCCTGGCTGTAGAACCACGATTTGCCCTGGTCACGGCACCGAGCTTGCGCTTGTCCTTGGACTTGCGAGAGCCCGCCACGCCGTCCGGGTCGTCGCTAGCGCCACGCAGCCAATTCAGACCCGCGCTCAGCACTGCGATGCGAACTTGCGGCAGGCGCGGCTCGTTAGTCGGCAGGGTCTCCAAACGTCTAGCCGCACGGCGGATGCGGGACTCGGTGAGGCTATTGGCGTCAGAAATAAGCAACAAGATAGAAGTCAACCGTGCCAGACGATTGTGCCGCGAGGCCTGCGGCAGCCGGTCCAACGCAGCCACCGCCGAATCGACCATACCCTCCGCGCGCAGCTGCCTGGCCAGGCCAAACGCGCTGGAAACAGTGGACTGGTTCGTAGCCCACACCAACCCGTAAAGGCGCATGGCGTGGAAGCGCAGGGAAACCGGATCCAGCGTGACGTGCTCCCAGCTGGGCACCCCGGTGTAATCCTTAACTGGCAACTTCTGCGCATAAGCCAGGGCAGAAGCGGCGCGGGAGACGTGCTCGCTCAGCAGCTTCGTAGAGTTCACGCCCTGTTGCTGCAGCAACAGCTCGTCGGTGGCGGCCAGCGCCAGCTTCGGGGCGGGCTCACCAGGCAGAATGTACAGCACCCGGTTGAAGAACTTCTGCGCGTCCGCGAACTGCCCCGTCAGCAGCGCCGCCACCCCGGAGTGCCACTGGAAGCGCCAGTCTTTCTCCAACCGCGGCTTCAGCTCGTCCAGCAGATTGTGGGCCTCGCGCGTCTGGCCCACGTCCAGCAGCGCACGCACCATCGTCAGCGGAATCTCCACGGAGTGCTTCAGCTCCGGCTGGGCATAAGCAGCGCGCAGGGTATCCAGCAGGTCCCCGGCCTCGGTGAAGCTGGTGGCGGAAAGCAGGCCATACCCCGGGTCCTGCGAATCGGCCAGCGGGGTGGGAAGGGCGCTGACAACCTCCGGCACGGAGATCTCCACGGAGCGCACCACGCCGTCGACCAGCTGGTCGGTGCGGAACACAATGTGCTTGGTGCCGAACGTACTACGCTGCGCGGTGAACCGGGTGTAGAGGTGCGGGTAGTGGCGGCCGTCGCGGATAGCCAGGATCTCCCGCAGCACGCCGATCAGCTGGTTAGCCATGGCGGTGGCGGAGCTAAAGCGCGCCTCCGGATCCTCGTCCGTGGCCCGCAGCAACAGGCGGTACAGGGACAGATACTCGCGGAACAGCGGTTCTTCGTCTGGGGTGGGCAGCCTCGAGGCATACACTCCGTTTTCCACCGGCAGGTTCACGATCAGTGCGGCCAGGGTGCGGCCGACGGTGTAGATGTCGCTGGCCACGGTCGGTCCGGTCTTGGCAATCTCCGGGGCCTGGAAACCCTTGGTGCCGAAGATGTGCCCGAACGCGCCGATGCCTGTCACCGCACCCAGGTCGATCAGCTTCACCTGGTCCTCGGTGATCAGGATGTTGTCCGGCTTCAGGTCGTTGTAGACCACGCCGCGGGAGTGCAGGTAGTCCAGTGCGGGCAGGATCTCCAGGATGTAGCCAATCGCCACGTCCAGATCCAGCACCCCGGCCGACAGCTTCCGCCGCTGCCCGCGCAGCGATGGCCCGCCGACGTACTCCATCACGATGAAGCCGCCGGGGGAGCGTGGGTCGTCGATGAAGTTGAAAATCTTCACGATTCCCGGGTGCGTGATGTCCGCCAGGAACGCCCGCTCGGATTCCGCGACCGCGCGTTCTTGCTCGTTTTCCGTGGCCATCATGCCTTTGAGCACCACGTAGCGGTCGGCGACGTTGTGGTCGATGGCGATGTACACCCAGCCCAGACCGCCGTGCGCGATGGGGCCGAGGATCTCGTACTGGCCTGCGATGATGTCGCCGGCCTTCAGTGTCGGTGCTTCCACGCCTTTCTCGATCGCTGCGCTGGGGTCAATGACTGCGTCTTCCGGGTTCGTCGGCGGGATGAACGGAAGTTGCACCATGCCGTCGGCCACGGAGGCGCCGGAGCGGTACGTGCCGCGCCTCTTGCGGAACGTCGATAGCGCCTCGATGCGCGAGCGCTCGCCGGAGTCCACGGCGTTCGCCGGGTTACCCACGGGTTCGGTGTGCTGCACCGTCGCGTCTGTGTCTTCGTCGTCGGCGAAAGGGTCGAATTCTACGGCCTCGGTGTGTTCTTCTGGTTCGCTGTCGGCGAAGGGGTCGAATTCTACGGCCTCGGTGCGCTCTTCTGGTTCGCTGTCGTTATTCTGCATTGCCGTTCGCCTCCCTTCGCCGGATCTTGTTGAGTTCCTTCGTCTCTTCCTCGGTGCGGTACTTAATCGGTAGTGATGACGCCGGCCCTAAGTAGTCCGCCAGCCACGTGTCATAGAGGTTCCTCCACGTTCCGTCGCGCCGAATCCTCTCCATGGTGGAGTTCACCTGCATCACCAGCCCGGTCGTATGCTTTGGGAATCCCGGCGGGGAGATCACCACCGAGTAGTAGCTCGTCTCCGGCGCGTCGGCCACCAGGGTTGTGTAGGGATCCTGGGCTCGCAGGCCGGTGAGGATCGCGTCATCCGTATAGATCGCATCGGCCTGGAAGCGCTGCATGGCCATGAGGCAATCAGTCCATGCCTGCGTCAGCAGCAGCCGCCCCACGTCGTATTGCTTGATGCGCACCGCGGAGGTCGAGTCGCGCGTCACGCACACTGTCTTATTCTGCAGGTCGTCGAAGCTTTGGATCTGCGAGTCGCTCAACACCAGCAGGCGCGAATGAACCTGCAGGTAGGGGATGGAAAACTCCAGTTTCGATTGGCGGGAAAGCGTCGGCGACATTGTGCGCACCACGATGTCCACGTCGCCGCTCTTGAGCGCCTCTGCGCGTTCGCGGCTTTCTACGTAGCGGAACTCGATTCTGTTCGGGTCGCCGAAAATGTCGCGTGCGATCTCGCGCGCCAGGTCCACTTCGAAGCCCGCGACGTCGCCGGAGACCGGGTCGCGGAAGCCTAGCCGGTTCAGGGATTGGGCCACGCCAACCACCAGACGACCCCGGCGCATGATTTGCGGCACGCGCTCCTTCGGCTCGCGGGTATCCGGCTTGATAGAGCCAAACGGCTCTTCGTCGCCAGTGTTGTCGATGTTTTCATTCGAATCCGATGCGGCGTCACCGTCACTAGGAACCTCGTCGGGCTGTACATACGTCGCGCCGTAGGGCAGATCGTCGCTGGAATTGTGCTGTACGGAAGGCCATTCCGGCAGGCTGGGGTTTTCCGTGGCGCAGGCCGAGGTGAGGGCGATGGCCGCGACCGTCAGCGCGGCGACTACAGGCTTGAACGCTTGCTTTCTCATTAGAGGAACTCCTGTAGTCGGGGCCTAGTGCCAAAGAAGACGCACAGTGCGGAGAGCACTGTCAGGGCCAGTACGAGGTTGGTCACGCGGCCGGCGGCGGTGCGGCCTTCCACCAGGATGTCGCGCAGTTCTTCGCGGGTGCTGCTGATGAGCTCCTGCATTTCGTTGTCCACGACGGTGTAGTCGGACGTATCTTCATCGGCGGCGCGCAGGTCTTTCTTTCCATCCTGCTTTTCCTCGCTGACCTTCGTGTCCAGCGCCGCGGCCAGCGCTTCGGTGTAACGGCCATTCTTCAGCTCGGAGACCATCTTCGCGTGCGATTCGTCCCACGAGCGCAGCGCTTCCCGGGCGGTATCGATGCGCTCGGGGTGGCTCACTTGGTTGCGCAGGCCTTCCAGCTTGCTGTCGATGTCCGCCATGGCATCCGAGAACTCCTGCTGCCGATCTTCGCCGTAGTCGCGCTGGATCAGCCCCAGCGCTTCCTGGGTGCGCGACTGCTGCACCGAGATGCGCACTGCCGTGAGCTGCTCGAGTGGTCGCACGGTGCCTTGCACGTCTTGGTTACCCGCGTGCCACGTCAGGGCAGCGCTTATTGACGCCCATACGAGGGCGAATAGCATAAGCCCAGTAGCCGCCACATATCCCAGGTTGAGGCGCCTATTGGTCAATGCTGCGAGCCAGAATTGGGCTATCACCAGCATGATGATCGCCGCCACGATGCCGGACAGTGGGAACCACAGGGGAGCGGAGAGTTTCGCCTGCTGGGTGGAGACCTCCTCTGAGGTGCGGGAGTAGAGCTCCTGGGCGGCCGGCAGCATCGTGTCCTGCATCAGCGTGGAGGCCTGGGCCAAGTAGGAGGCGCCGACGGGGTTGCGCAGACGGTCGTGGGTTTGCGCGTTGGACATCAGCTTCACGTACTCCGGCATGGAGTTCTGGATCTGCAGTACCAGTTCCATTTCCCGGGACTCGATGTTGTCGATGCCGCTGGTGGCGCGGATCAGGGAGGTCGAGGCGCTGGACATTGCCGCGTCGTAGTCCCGGGTGGCGGCGTCGGTGGTGGACTTGCGCAGGAAGCTGGTGGTGGCCACGGAATCGGCCACGGAAAGGGAGTTGAAGAGTTCCTGCGCCGCATCCGACAGCGGCTCCGTTTGGTTGACCAATGTATTCAGCTGTGCTTGGCGGTTCTGCGAGCTGTAGACCATTGCCCCGCCCGCGGCGAGAATGGCCAAAACCAGGATCGTCGAGACGATGGTGAGAAGGCCGGGGGAGGTGGAGGCGAACTTCAGGAACCGGCGCGGGGCTTCGAGCGCCGGGTTCACAAACCCCTTGAACGAGCTGCCTCGACCGGTGGGGTGCTCATCGCTGTCCATCCACCGGTCTGCCTCGAACGCAGTCACTGGGGGCATAGCCATAAAGTATATACAGCCTAAGTAATTGTGTGCCCACAAAGTCTGCTTAAACTCCCCTTATTGTGGCAGACTAGAACGCATGATTACGGTCAGTTCCCTAACCAAAGCCTATAAAGGCAACACGGTAGTCAACGATTTGAATTTTGAGGTCTCACCCGGAATCGTCACCGGGTTCTTGGGACCCAACGGTGCCGGCAAGTCCACCACGATGCGAATGATCGTGGGGCTGGATGAGCCGACCAAGGGAACTGCCCGCATTGATGGCAAGGCATATGCCGAGTACAAGCGCCCGCTGGAGAAGGTCGGCACGCTGCTGGATGCCAAGTGGGTCCACCCCAACCGCAGCGCCGCGGCACACCTGCGCTGGGTCGCCGCTGCCAACGGATTCTCTAAAAAGCGCGTGGATGAAGTCCTGGGCATCGTGGGTCTGAGCGACGTGGCGGGCCGCAAGGCCGGCAAGTTCTCGCTGGGTATGGGCCAGCGCCTGGGCCTGGCCTGCGCGCTGCTGGGCGACCCGGAGGTGCTGATCCTGGACGAGCCCGTGAACGGCCTGGACCCGGAGGGCATCCGCTGGGTGCGCGATTTCGTTCGGGCTCTGGCGCGAGAGGGCCGCACCGTGCTGATCAGTTCGCACCTGCTCAGCGAGATGGCACAGACCGCCGACCACCTGATCGTCATCGGTAAGGGGCGCCTGGTGGCAAACCAGAGCACCCACGAGTTCATCAAGTCCACCTCCGAGGTATCTACCGTCGTGCGCACCGACCACATCGCGGAGATGAAGGCCGCGCTGACGGAGGAGTCGGTGGCGTTCCAGGAGGGGAAGGATCTGGACGGCCGCCCGACGCTCACCATCCCGCAGCAGGAAAGCGACTGGATCGGTGCCCTGGCTTATAGCTACGGGCTGCGCCTGCGCGAGCTGTCGGAGAAGCGCCCGAGCCTGGAGGACGCATACCTGCGCATGACTCAGGAGCACGTGGAGTACCACGCCAGTGTCGAGTCCGACAAGCTCGAGGCCGGTAAGGCTGAGGCCAAGCCTGGCAAGACCGAGGCGGCAGCCAAGCCCGGCGAGACCGAGGCTGAGACCAAGCCCAGCAAGCCCGAGGCCGCGGAAAAGGCCGCTCCCAAGGTGGTGCCGGAAGCGGCGGAGTCCGCAGGTGGGCGTCATAAAGAAAAGGGCGCTAAAGAAAGCAGCGAGGCAACCGGCAACGCCGTGCGCGTGCAGAAGGAAGGGGACAAGTAATGGTGAACCTGATCAAATCGGAGCTGATTAAGCTCCGCAGCACCAAAGCCCTGTGGTGGACTTCCGGGTTGATCCTGTTCTTCTCGCTCGGCTTCGCGCTGCTTAACGGCGGCATGACCGGCTCGCTGCTGACGAGCGAGGAGGCGCAGAAGGACCCAGAGCTGTACATGTCCGTCGTCGCGGGCGTCGGTGCTGACATGGGCCTAAGCGGTTTCCTCTCCTTCGGCATGATGATCGTGATGATCCAGGCCGTGATGCTGGTGACCACCGAATACGGCGCGAACACCAGCAAGACCACCCTGCTGGCCACCCCGACTCGCTGGCAGGTGCCGATCGCAAAGTTCCTGGTCTACGGCGTGATCGCCTCGATCCTTGCGTTGATCTCCAACGTGGTGGGCACGGTTCTCGCCAAGTGGTCGCTCGGCTGGAATCTGGAGGATGAAGAGCTGCTGGGCAAGGTCGGCCTCGGCGCCGATGGCCTGTGGGAGCAGATCGGGCGCATCGAGCTGTACCTGCTGCTGACCATCGCCGCCGCCATCGGCGTGGGCTACCTGGTGCGCAACACCGCCGGCGGCATCGCAATCATGCTGCTGTGGAACCTGGTGATCGAGGGCACGCTGGTGCAGCTGGTGCCGAAGATTCGCGACTGGCTGCCGCCGTACATGCCGTTCACCAACGCCGAGGCGTACGTCGGAATGCGGGATCTCGACGGGGCGCCGTGGGGTCAAACCGGCTCGATCCTGTACTTCGCCGCCTGGTGTGTGGTGCTCTTCATCGTCGGCGTAGTGACGCTAAAGAAGCGGGACGCTTAAGCACCTTTTCTTAGTGACGCCCCCTTCGCCCCACCGGCCCTGAGATGCCAGGTGGGGCGTTTTAGCTTTGGGGCTGGTTTGGCGTCTTCGGGGCTAGTCCGGGTTGCGCTGCAGATCGTCGACGAGGGACTCCGCAGCCAGGGAGAGGTTCCGCAGGGCGGGCACACCACGGCGCAGCTTTGCGATGTCGCGCGCATCCATTCGGTCGGTGGCCTTAGTGATGATGAGCGCCCACTCGTCGGTGATGGAGTTCATCATGTCTACGCCCTCGTCCGTGAGATACAGATCCTGGGCTCGCTTATCCTCCGGGTTGGCCTGGCGGCGGATCAGCCCGCCGTTGATGAGGCGGCGCACGGTCGCCGAGACGTTAGAGGCGCGGAGGAAGCGCAGGCGGGCGACGTCCGACACACCGCATCCCGGGTGTTGGGAGATGAACTGCAGAACCTCGATTTCCGACTGGGAGATCTCCAGCGACTGGTTGGGGCGCTCCATCAGGCGGCGGGTGGCGGAAAGAAAGTCATACACTGCCGTGGCGATCTCTGCGACGTCGATCTCCGGCAGGATTTCGGGTGCCTTACGGCCGCGTACCGGGGGGTGGGAAGGCGTCTGCGGCGACTTCTGGGGTGACGGGGTCATCGGGCGAAACTTTCTTTTTGTGTGCGTATGTAAGTAACTTGTGATTCACCCTATATGACGGCAAAAGTGCTATTGCACTAATCGGCGATAATGAAAACAATCAATTCGCCAACACGAGGCTTTACTGCAGCGTTAGTGCAGTACTACTGCAGCGCGCTACTGTGCGCTACTGCAGCGCGCTCGTCAGGCGCGCGACGTTATCCACATACTGCTTGTACAGCGGGCGGGTGCTCCACTGCTCCTCGGTCAAAAGGGCGGAGCGTTGCCGGTAGTCATCGGTCAGGGAGCGCAGCGCATCCAGCAGCTCGCCCTTGCCGACCATCAGCGAAATCTCGTAGTTCAGGCCGAAGCTGCGCATATCCATGTTGGAGCTGCCCATCACGGCTATCTCTCCGTCGGCGATGGCGAACTTAGAGTGCAGGACCTTCGGGTAGGGGTACAGGTACATGTGCACCCCGGCTTTCAGCAGCTCCGAGTAGTACGAGGCCTGCGCGTGGCCCACCATCGGCTGGTCTGACTTTTCGGAGACGTACAGCTCCACCCGAACTCCGCGGTAGCAGGCGGTGGTCACGGCTTCCATGAGGGACTCATCGGGGATGAAGTACGGGCTAATCAGCTTGAGCGTGTGCTTGGCGTGGTGCGCTATGGAGGTAAACAGACGCAGGTTCGGCTCCGTGGTGAAGCCGGGGCCGGAGGGCACGATCTGCATGATGTCCGCGCCGGTATCTTGGTCGTGCGTATCCAGCCACTGCTTGGCATCGGTGGGGTTGATGAGGTCCAGTTCCTCGTTGGTTTCGGTGAACCAGTCCACGGCGAACACCGAGTTGATGGTGCTGACGATGGGGCCAGTTAGCTCCGCCATTACGTCCACCCATTCGCGGCCGATCTTGTGGTTCTTCGGCTTCTGGTACGGGGCCTCGATCATGTTCTGCGAGCCCATGAAGGCCACCCGGCCGTCCACGACCACCAGCTTGCGGTGGTTGCGCAGATCGGGGCGGCGGAAGCGCCACTTGAACGGCTGCAGGGGCAGCATGACCTGCCAGTCCACGCCCATGGCCTGCAGCCTCTTACCCAGCTTCTTGTTGCCCTTGTACTTGTGCGCGCCGATGTGGTCCCACAGCACGCGCACGGTCACTCCGCGTTGCGCGGCCCGGCCGAGCGCTTCGAAGAAGGGCTCGGTCGTATCGTCCCAGGCCATGATGTAAATTTCGACGTTTACGTAGTCTTCGGCCGAGTCGATCGCGCGGGTCATCGCGGCGATCGATTCCTCGTAGTCCGAATGCAGGGCCTGCATGGTGCCGTTCACGGCGGGCAGTGCGGTGAGCTCCCGGTTGAGTCGCACCAGCGAACGCAGCTCGTCGCTGAGCTCGCTGCCCTCGGGGACGTCGGGCTCGTCGGCGCTCATCGTGCGGATCAGTTCGTTCGCCTGGTTCTGAATGCGGTGGCGCCGTCGGTTGATCGCTGGGGATCCCATCAGCAGGAATAGGAAGATGCCGATAAAGGGGATCAGGAAGATGGCCAGCAGCCAGGCCATGGCGGACGTTGGGCGTCGTTCCTTAGGAACCCAGCCCAGCGCAAAGATCTTCAGCGCGTAGTCCAGGACGACCAGTGTGACCTGCCACCACTGCAAATCGTCCGTGAACTCGCTAAACAGGCCGAGGAGGTCGGGGAAGGGCATGATTTAGGCCTCGCCATCCACGCTGTAGTCCACGATCACTGGCGCGTGGTCAGAGGCACCCTTGCCCTTGCGCTCGTCGCGATCCACACGCGCGGCGGTGGGAGTGATTCCGCGGGCATACTGCAGATCGATGCGCATGCCTTCGCCCTTCTGGAAGCGCATGGCCTGGTAGTCCCAGTAGGTGTATTCGTCGGCGATCAGGTCCGTTGCGGCGGTCATTCCCGCATCCTCCAGGGCACGCAACCGGGCGCGTTCGTTGGGAGTCACGTGCGTGCGGCCGTCGAAGAAGCTGCGATCCCACACGTCCTCGTCGCGCGGGGCGATGTTGTAGTCACCGACCAGGCACAGCTTCTCGCTGCTCTTTCTTTGGGACGCCCCCACGCCCGAACCCGCCGCATACGCCGCGAGGGCGTCGAGCCACCGCAGCTTGTAGGAGTAGTGCGGGTCCGCGATCTCGCGGCCGTTCGGAACGTACAGGCTCCATACCTCCACGCCGCCACAGGTTGCGCCGATGGCGCGGGCTTCCAGCGCCTGTTCGGCATCCAGGTCCTTGTTGAAGCCGGGCTGGCCGAAGTCGGTTTGCACGTCCGCCAGGCCCACGCGCGACAGGATGGCCACGCCGTTGAAGCTGTGCAGCCCGAAGTGGGCCTGCTCGTAGCCCGTGTCAGTGAAGTCGGGGAACTGCTTGTCCGTGCATTTGGTCTCCTGCAGGCACAGCACGTCTACGTCGCTGCGCTGCAAAAACTCGCGCACCCGATCCTCGCGGGTGCGTACGGAGTTGATGTTCCAGGTGGCGATGCGCATGGTTTAGCATTCTAGCGCGTGCGCAGACTACGGCTGCGGTGGTGTTCGCTGAAACCCAGCTTGTGGTACAGCGCCTTTCCGGCGGTGTTGGAATCGATAACGTCCAGGTAGGCGCGCTCCGCGCCGTTGTCCGCGCCCCAGCTGAGCAAGTGCTGGCACAGGAGGGTACCCAGGCCGCGGCGGCGAAACTCCGGGGCCACCGCCACGGCAGAGTATCCCAGCCAGCCGTCGGTGATGGTGGCGCGGGTGATGGCTGCGAGTTGGCCGTCGACGGTGAGGCGGGCGAAACCCAGCTGGCCGTCGATGCGGTGGCACAGTAGGTCCAGGGCCTTCTTCGGCAGGGGTTGGCCGCGGAACTTGTACATGGAGAACCAGTCGGCATCCGGGGTGTCGTCGACTGCCAGCTCGATCTGCGCGTCGGCCAGGGACGGATCCAGCGCGCAGGTCTGGGACGTGTCCAGAGCCGGAGCCGGAGCCTGCGGCGAGTCTTGCGCCGAGAGCCGCGCCGAGTCGCCGAGCTCCTTGCTCATCACCAGGATCTCCGGGCCGCGTTCGCCCGGCAGGTGTTCGGCGGGTCGGCCGATCCGGTCGGGGATCATCAGTTGGCAGGGCAGGTCGTGGGAGCGGTAGAACTCCTCCAGCTGCGCCAGCGGAACCTCCTGCAATCCGGCACTCGGCCCGATGGGCACGGCGGAGTTACTGCGCTCGGTGATGCCATCGCCCGCGCGCGCCAGCCACCCGCCGATCATCTGGTTTTCGATGCCGGGGAAGGCCGCGGCCTTGGCGGCTTCGAGGGCGCGGATGTCGCTATTGCGCACTGGCTTGGCGCTGAGGGTCTTCAGCACCACAACGTCCTCGTCGGCGATCACAAGGTCGTCCACCTGCAGCGGGCTTATGTTGCGCAGCACGCCGATCGCGTCGGTGACGGAGCCTGCCCCGTGGCCGGAAGCGGCATCGCCCGGCACACGGTAGCGCACGACCACTCGCGTGCCCGGGCGGATACTCACGGGGTCGGTGCGGCGGCTGATGGGGAACCCGAAGCCCTCCACGCGCCGGGCACCTGCGTGGGCGGCGGAGAACGTTGTGTCTTTATTCATGCCCGAAAGGATCCTCGTCCACGCCGGGGGTCCAGGTGTTGCCCGCGTGGTCCCAGCCCTCGGCCTTGATGGCCTTCTTGGACTTGCGCTTCCACCGGCCGATCAGGGTGTCGGTGTACAGGAAGCCATCCAGGTGGCCGACCTCGTGCTGCAGGCAGCGGGCGAAGAAGCCGGTGCCTTCGACGGTGACCTCCTCACCGTTTTCGTCCAGGCCGGTTACCCGCGCCCAGTCCGCGCGGCCGGTGGGGAAGGAGTAGCCGGGGACGGATAGGCAGCCTTCCTCGTCTTCCTCCTCGTCCGGCATAGTTTCCGGGATCTCGCTGGTCTCGAGCACGGGGTTGATCACGCAGCCGCGGCGCATCTCGCCACGCTCGGTATCGGGGCAGTCGTAGACAAAGAATCGCTTGTTTACGCCCACCTGGTTGGCGGCCAGGCCCACGCCGTTGGCGGCGGAGAGCGTTTCGTACATATCCGCGATCAGCGGGGCGAGGTCGGCGATCTCGCTGGGGTCCACCTTGGTGGTGGGGTTGTGCAGTACAGGGTCGCCACAGATGACGATAGGCATGATGGTCATAACAGACAGTCTAGAATCTAGTTCCATGTTGTCAGACCGAGAGATCGCCATTTTGGAGTTTGAGCGCCGCTGGTGGCGGGATGCCAGCGCGAAGAACGAGCACATCCGCGGCGAGTTTGGGGTGGATCCGGTCCGCTACTTTCAGCAGCTCAACCGGCTGATCGAGCGCCCGGAGGCGCTGGACTTCGACCCCGTCCTGGTACGCATGCTGCTGCGCCGCCGTGACGAAGAGCTCTGACGAAGTGTAAGGCACAGCGCGTGTCAGGTTTGTTACCGATGTTACGGAAGTTAAACTTTGTGGCGTGACTGAACCGAATCGACCACGCCATGCACTCGACGACGACGCGGATAATGAGAACCTCGGCCTCCCGCTGCGCGGCCTAGCCATGATCCTGATTGCCGTAGCCGTTCTGCTGATTGGCTGGGGCGTATTCTCCCTGTCCGGCAATGATTCCGATGAATCCGAGCAGGCAAGCCAGACCCAGCAGACGCAGGGCCAGCAGGGCGAGCAAGCTAAGCAGGGTGAGAAGCCCTCCGCCCCCGAGGGCGAAGATCCCAAGCGCCCGGACGCGGAAGATGCCGAGAAGCCGAAGCCGGAAGGCGAGCGTGATAACCGGGAGGGCGATCGCGCTGACGAGAGTCGCGATGGTGATACGGCAGCGGCGGAAGGTGGCGTCAATAAAGAAGACACCTACGTAGCCGTCCTCAATAACAGTCCCATCAACGGCCTCGCCGGCGACGTCGCCAACAAGATGCGCGACCAGCAGTGGAACAAGACCGGTGTGGGCAACCTACCGGACGAGTCGGGTGTCTTTCCGACGTCTGTGGTGCTCTACCCGAAGGGTAATGACGCCGAGCGTCAGCTGGCCGAGCAGCTCGCCAAGGATCTGGGGATCCAGGCGCGCGAGCGTGACGAGGCTACCGACCGAGCCATCGAAGGCGTAGAGATGCTGGAGGGGGAGCGTCCCGCGGGTGTTGTGGTTGTGACAACAAATGACATGCCCCGCTAAAGTAAAAGCGTTCTTTTAACTTCTGTCTACATATCTTCTAAGGGGCCGCAATGGACTTCCCGGGTTCCGCACCTTCCGTCGGCATTGAGTGGGAAGTCGCCCTCGTCGACTCCGAAACCCGCGACCTGGTTCCGCGCGCCGCCGAACTGATAGAGCGGATGGACGAGGTGCACCCCGGCCACAAGGTCGTCCGCGAGTTCCTGGCCAACACCGTGGAAATGGTCTCCAGTGTGCACGACACGATCCCGGAGGCAGTCGAGGACCTGCATGTGCAGGCGAAGCAGCTGCTGGAATGTGCGGATGACATCGGGGTGAACCTGTTTTCCGCGGGCACGCACCCGTTCGCGCACTGGGGGGATCAGCAGCTCAGCGAAAAGGGGAGCTACCAGGAGATCATCGAGCGCACCCAGTACTGGGGCCGTCAGATGCTGATTTGGGGGATTCACGTGCACGTGGGCGTGGGCTCCAAGGAAAAAGTGTGGCCCATCATCAATGCGTTGATGACGCACTACCCGCACATCCTGGCCATGTCCGCCAGCTCGCCCGCCTGGGAGGGGCTGGATACCGGCTACTCCTCCAACCGCACCCTGCTGTACCAACAACTGCCGACTGCGGGCGTGCCCTACCAGTTTGAAAACTGGGAGCAGTGGGAGGAATTCAACCGGGATCAGGACCTATCGGGAGTGATCAACCACACCGGCTCCATGCACTTCGACGTGCGCCCCACCAAGTACGGCACGGTGGAAACCCGTTTTGCTGATGCCACGATGGAGCTGTGGGAGCTCGCCGCCATCGCCGCCTACACCCACTGTCTGGTGGTGTACTTCGAGCGCCGCCTGGACGCTGGCCACGAGCTACCGACCCTGCAGCCCTGGCACGTGGCGGAGAACAAGTGGCGCGCGGCCCGCTATGGCCTGGACGCGCTGATCATTACCGACCGGGAGACCAACGAGGCGCTGGTCACTGACGAGCTGGACGCCTGGGTGGATAGGCTCGCCCCGCTGTCCGAGGAGCTGGGATGCGCAGCGGAACTGCAGGATGTGCGCAAGCTGATCGCCCGTGGCGGAGACTATGCGCTGCAACGCGCCGCGGCCCGCGAGCACGGTGCCGCGCCGGAGCCCGGCACCCGCACCCGTGGAGACGACGGGGTAGAGGGCGGCTTCACACAGCCGGAGGCGTGGATCGCCGCGGTGGACCTGACGGTCGATTCCCTGCGGAAGTCGCTGTAGGTTCGCGCTGCTAGAAGTGCAGGCGGGCAGCCGCGTTGCACAGGGCGTTGGCGATAGAGGTATCGCGGTCCGCGCCGAAACCAACCGCCCACACGCGCTTGGACTTGTGCACCGCGTAGATGAAGGTCACGGTGGCCTCGAAGATGTCGTATTGGTGGAACTCCGCGACCTCCACCGGGAAGCCGTGGTCAGCCAGGATCTCCGTCGTTGCCGAGGAGGCGCCCATTGCGGTGATTTCCACGCGGGTGGACTGCCCGTCGGCGCGCAGGCCGCTGACCTGCATGTCGAAGTCGTGGCGCCCCAGGGAGCGGCGGGTGGCCTTCAGGTAGTCCACGCGGATCGCGCCGGGCGCGTAGGTGCGGATGAACTTCTTCCACTCCATGCCCCGCGCTTCCTGGCGCATGCCTACTGGCAGGCGCTGGCCGAAGCGGGCGCGGAACGGATCCTCCGCGAAGGTGCGGGTGCGCTTGCGGCGCTTCTCGATGCGGGTGTGCACCGGCTCGCTGTACGTCTTCGCGGTGGAACGGCGACCGCTGGGGAGCGGGGTGTATACAGGCGCGTCTAGATCTAGGTTCTGGTCCGAGCTAGCGAAGCGGATCAGGGTCGTGGTGTTCGTAGAGGAAACGTTCATGATGACTCGATTTTCTGGAACAAGATCTAGTTGGCCTTGGGCACCCTCTGAATGGGTGCCCAAATAAAGTTGGGTACCTATATAAAGTACTGCTAGTTAAATAATGTAATCCGTCTCACTCTGAGATTCAAACTGTTGCCTATTTCTCATTAGGTGAGATTCTGGGCGGCTAGCTGTGCTCCTCTGCGGTGCGCAGCAGGAACAGCAGCTCGGCCGTCGCGATGGCCTCGATCTCGTCCGGATCCACGGACTCGTCCGCGGAGTGGATGGCGCACTTCGGCTCCTCAATGCCGTACAGCGCAAGCTCTGCCTGCGGGTACGCGCTCAGCAGCTTGTTGGTCAGCGGGATCGACCCGCCGGAGGCAACCTCCATCGTCTCCTTGCCGTACACTTCGCCCAGTGCCTCGCCGAGTCGCTGCAGCGCCGGGCCGGAGGTATCCGCCTGGAATGCCTCGGCCAGGGAACCGCGCTCGATCTCCACCAGCGCGTTCGTCTTCTGGCTTTCCAGGTGCTTGACCAGCAGATCCTGGCACTCTTGCGGCTCGCGTCCCGGCGGTACGCGCAGGCTCACCACGGCCGCGGCGGTCGCGGGCACGGAGTTCACCGAATCCGCCACCGACAGCGCATCCAGGCCTGTGATCGTGATGGACGGATTCATCACCGTCAGGTCGTTCGGCTGCCACTCGCCGGCGCCGTACAGCTCCACGCCGTCGGTTACCCCGGCGTTGTCGCGGAATTCCTGTTCTGTTGGTCCGACGCCACCCCAGCGCTCCTTCGGCTCCAATCCCGGGACGGCCACCAAACCGTTTTCGTCGTGGAGAGTGGATAGGAGCTGCACTAGCTCAACCAAGGCATCCGGAGCCGAGCCGCCGAACTGGCCGGAGTGCATCGGCTGTGCCAGCGTGCGGGTGCGCACTGTGACCGGCGCGGAACCGCGCAGCGCGGTGCACAGGCTCGGCTCGCCCAGGGCGTCATTGCCGGAGTCGGCAATGAGGAAAGTGTCGGCGGCGAAAAGCTCCGGCTTTTCGGCCAGCAGGTCCTCCAGGCCATAACCACCGCGCTCCTCCGAGCCCTCGACGACGATCCGGATGCCGAGATTCTTGGCGGCGGGGAAGTGGGCGTCCGAAAGAATAGAAAGAGCACGCAGCACAGCAACGTGCATTGCCACGTGGCCCTTGCAGTCGGCGGTGCCGCGGCCATACCAGCGGCCATCGCGCTCAGTGAGGGTCCACGGGTCATCGGTCCACGCTTCGATGTCGCCGGCGGGCTGCACGTCGAAGTGGGAGTACAGGAGGATGGTGGGGTAGCCCTCGGCGGGCTCGCGCAGGCCGATGACGGAGGTGGAGCCGTCGGTGGTGACGTGGCCTTCGACGGGGATGCCCACGCTGGTGAATGCGTCGATGACCCACTGCGCGGCAGCGGCATTGGCATCTTCCAGGCCCGGGGTGGAGTGGACCGACTCGAAGGAGACGAGAGTTGTGAGGTCTTTCTTCAGCTGCGGCATCTGCTCCGCGATGGCGGTGCGGGCGAGGTCTAGCTGCGAGGTGTTGGATGCGCTATTGGATTCACGGTTGGTATCGCTCATAGATAACTACTGTAGCGACCGGACTGGACAGCCGATGTGCGTGCACGGCACCTTGCAGACGATGGGGGAGAGTGCTAAAAACGGGGTTAGCACTTGAACTAAGGGAGTGCCAGAAAATAACCGTCAGATGAAGTGAGGGTGAATGTCGCGACATTCATTCACCCGTGCCGTCGCGGGCGCTTGATCTGAGCCGTATGTGTCGCCAACTCTAAACGGAGGATCGAAAAGCCTCATGGCTAAGATGATTGCATTCGACGAAGAAGCACGCCGCGGACTGGAAAAGGGTCTGAACACCCTGGCAGACGCGGTTAAGGTAACCCTCGGCCCGAAGGGACGCAACGTCGTCCTGGAGCGCAAGTGGGGCGCCCCGACGATCACCAACGACGGTGTGACCATCGCTCGCGAAATCGAGCTGGAAGACCCCTACGAGAAGATCGGCGCCGAGCTGGTCAAGGAAGTCGCCAAGAAGACCGATGACGTCGCTGGCGACGGCACCACCACCGCTACCGTCCTGGCACAGTCCCTGGTACGCGAGGGTCTGCGCAACGTTGCCGCTGGCTCCAACCCGATGGGCATCAAGCGCGGCATCCAGGCTGGCGTGGAGAAGATCACGGCGGAGCTGCTGAGCCACGCCAAGGAGATCGAGACCCAGGAGCAGATCGCCGCTACCGCCGGCATCTCCGCTGCTGACGAGAAGATCGGCGAGCTGATCGCCGAGGCTATGTACAAGGTTGGCGACGGCCAGCTGAACAAGGACGGCGTAATCACCGTCGAGGAGTCCAACGCCTTCGGCGTGAACCTCGAGGTCACCGAGGGTATGCGCTTCGACAAGGGGTACATCTCCGGCTACTTCGCCACCGACGTGGAGCGCGGCGAGGCTGTGCTGGAGGATCCGTACATCCTGCTGGTTAGCTCCAAGATCTCCAACGTGAAGGATCTGCTGCCGCTGCTGGAGAAGGTCATGCAGTCCGGCAAGCCGCTGCTGATCGTTGCCGAGGACATCGAGGGCGAGGCTCTGTCCACCCTGGTTGTTAACAAGATTCGTGGCACCTTCAAGTCCGTTGCTGTGAAGGCTCCGGGCTTCGGCGACCGCCGCAAGGCACAGCTGCAGGACATCGCGATCCTGACCGGCGGCCAGGTCATCGCCGAAGAGGTTGGCCTCTCCCTGGAGACCGCAGACCTGCCGATGCTGGGTACCGCCCGCAAGGTCGTGGTGACCAAGGACGATACGACCATTGTCGACGGCGCAGGCTCCGCAGAGCAGCTGGCTGGCCGCATCAAGCAGATCCGCCAGGAGATCGAGAACGCGGACTCTGACTACGACGCAGAGAAGCTGCAGGAGCGCCTGGCTAAGCTGTCCGGCGGCGTTGCAGTGCTGCAGGTCGGCGCTGCCACCGAGGTGGAGCTGAAGGAGCGCAAGCACCGCATCGAGGACGCTGTGCGCAACGCTAAGGCAGCCGCGGAAGAGGGCATCGTCGCCGGCGGTGGCGCAGCCCTGCTGCAGACCGCCAACGTGCTGGACGACAACCTGGGCCTGGAAGGCGACGAGGCTACCGGCGTGCAGATCGTACGCGCGGCCCTGGCAGCCCCGCTGAAGCAGATCGCTCACAACGCTGGCCTAGAGCCGGGCGTAGTCGTGGACAAGGTTGCCAACCTGCCGGTAGGCGAGGGTCTGAACGCTGCAACCGGCGAGTACGTCGATCTGCTGGGTGCTGGCATTTCCGACCCGGTGAAGGTCACCCGTTCCGCGCTGCAGAACGCTGCTTCCATCGCGGCACTGTTCCTGACGACCGAGGCTGTCGTCGCGGACAAGCCGGAGCCGGAGGCACCGGCAATGCCGGGTGCTGACGAGATGGGCGGCATGGGCGGCTTCTAAGCCCCGTGTAAAACAGTTAAAAATAGCTGGTTTTCCTAGATTTAACCTAGGTGGACTCGCCGTAAAAACAACCCCTGAGCTGGATCTTTATTGAATCGTTACCCCCTGGTGGGGGGTGGATTTAAAGAAGGTCTCGCCCAGGGGTTGTGGCTTTTCGCAGATCCGCTACTCTATTCTCCAGACGGCCTAGAGGGGGCGTCACTACCACAAGAAAATTATCGGGCTCAGAGGAACTGGCGCCCCCAATCTCTACAAGAGGAGAAACTAGTATGTTCGAGCAGATCAACAACATCTTCACCCAGCTGACCGACTTCTTCGGCGGCTTCAAGAGCATCTTCGAGGGCCTGGGCAAGGTTGCCGGCGTTATCAACGAGTGGGTTAACGGCAAGGCTGAGAAGTAAGCTTCCGCTTAACAGCTAAAACCCCGGCTTCGGCCGGGGTTTTTTCATGCCTTTCCTACCCCGTATGGTTCCGGCACATCTGTATAGCTGGGCCAAAACCACTAGACTGGAAAGTGCTACTAGAATTGAAAAATCTTCAGGCGAAGGAGAACCCAGGCACATGGCCGAAGAAGAATTCCACATGGTTGATCTTGCCGCTACCGAGGGCTACTTGGTGGACGACTCGGATGAAGACGATCCGGTACTGATCACTCCGGACGGCCATCGGGTTGATACCTGGCGCGACCAATACCCCTACGACGAGCGCATGAGCCGCGACGAGTATGAGACCACCAAGCGCGCCCTGCAGATCGAGCTGCTGAAGTTCCAGAACTGGACCAAGGACACCGGCCAGAAGCACATCATTATTTTCGAGGGTCGTGATGCTGCCGGTAAGGGCGGCACCATCAAGCGCTTCAACGAGCACCTGAACCCCCGTGGTGCCCGCACCGTGGCCCTGGAGAAGCCCTCCGAGCGCGAGTCCACTTCCTGGTACTTCCAGCGCTACGTCCAGCACTTCCCGTGCGGCGGCGAGATCGTCTTTTTCGACCGCTCCTGGTACAACCGCTCCGGCGTGGAGCGCGTGATGGGCTTCTGCACCAACGATCAGCACGCAGAGTTCCTGCGTGAGGTTCCGATGCTGGAGAACATGATCATGGGGTCGGGCATCTCCCTGACGAAGCTGTGGTTCTCCGTCACTCAGAAGGAGCAGCGCACCCGTTTCGCCATCCGCCAGGTGGACCCGGTTCGCCAGTGGAAGCTCTCCCCGATGGACCTGGCCTCCCTGGACAAGTGGGATGACTACACCCGCGCCAAGGAAGAGCAGTTCCGCTACACGGATACCAACGAGTCCCCGTGGATCACCATTAAGTCCAACGACAAGAAGCGCGCCCGCATCAACGCGATGCGCTACGTCCTGTCCAAGTTCGAGTACGCGGACAAGGACCACGAGGTCGTCGGCGAGCCGGATCCGAAGATCGTCAAGCGCGGCCGCGACCAGATCGGCGACTAATAGAACCCATTCGGACTGGCCGGACCGAGCCAGTACGCGAACAAGCCCCGGCTGCCCTACAAGGGCGACTGGGGCTTGAGTTTTTGGAGGCTAACTCTCCACGATCTCGATCGGGTTGCCCTGCCACTTCGTTGCGGCGGGCACGTGGTCGCCGCGCATAACTAGTGACGCCGGGCCGACCGTCGCGGCCTGTTCGATCGCTGCGGCGGGCAGAGCCACGCTGTGCGGTCCCATCGTCGCGCCGTCACCCAGGGTGACGGTATCCAGGCTCATCACACGGTCCTGGAACAGGTGCGTCTGCACCACACAACCTGGGCCCACGCTGGCGCCTCGGCCAATGCTGACCAGATCCGCCTCGGGCAGCCAGTAGGAATCCAACCAAGCGCCCCGACCGATCTTCGCGCCCAGTGCACGCAGGAACATGTTGAGGCTGCTGGTGCCCATCGTGTGCGCCAGGAACCACGGGCCGGCCACGGTCTCCACAAACTGATCCTGCAGCTCGTTGAGCCACACGAAGGCAGACCACAGCTCGTGCTCGCCCGCCTTGATGCGCTGCACGCACAGCCACTTCATCAGCACCGTTACCGCCGCTGCCACGAAACCAGCGCCGACCAGAACCAGGCCGGAGACCGCGAAGGTCTGCCAAATGCCCTGGTTCGCCAGCATCCACTGCAGCGCCAGCACCACGCCCGCCGCAATCGTGGCGGAGGTCATCGGCGCCAACAAGCGCAGGGTCTCCACGATGCCGCGGGCCACCTTCAGGCCGAAGCCCGGGTTGTAGGTGCGGGACTCTCCACCGGCTTCCACGGCCACGCGACGCAGGCGCTCCGGCGGGGAACCCAGCCAGTTGCTGCCGGATTTCGTCTTCACCGGGGTGGAGGAAAGCACGGCCACCAGAGAGTTCTTCTTCAGCGTGCGATCCGGGCCGGCGATACCGGAGTTACCCAGGAAGGAACGCTTACCCACCTTCGTATTACCGGTGAGCATCCAGCCGCCACCGCCGAGCTCGTAGCCACCGACCATCGTGTCGTCCGCCAGGAACGCGCCCTCGCGTACCTCGGCGAAGCGCGGCACCATCACGGCGGTGGAGATCTCCGCATCCTTGCCCACCTTGGCGCCCAGACTGCGGAACCACAGCGGGGTCAGCTGTGCCGCGTACATCGGGAACAGTTGAGTACGGGCGCTATCCATCAGGCGCTCAACCGCCCAAACGCGCCAGCCGCTGAGGCTGCGCACGGCCACCACGCCCGGCTTCAGGCCTGCGGACAGCAGACGGACGGACAGCCACGTCAGTGCTGCGTACGTTGCAAATGCCACCAGACCACCAACTGCGGCGATGGGAAGCGCCAGCAAGGGGGCGTCAACAGGAACGAGCCACAGCACAAACGCCGCAGCGACGAACAGAGCCACCAGGGGCAGGAACGACATCGCGATGGCGCTCAGCGCGTAGAGCCAGAACCACATGGTGCGGCGCGGGGCGGCGTGCTCCGGGAAACGGTTGCGGGCCTTGCCGACCTTCACCGCAGGCGAACCTGCCCACTGCGAACCTGCCTTGACCTTCTTGGCTCCCGTGACGGCTGAGCCGGGCTCGATGTGAGCGCGGGCGCCGATGCGGGCACCGGGGAACAGGGTGGAGCGGGCGCCGACGGAGGCGTCCTTGCCGACCTCGATTCTGCCGACATGCAGCACATCGCCCTCCAGCCAGTAGCCGGAAAGATCCACCTCCTGCTCGATGGAACAGTGCTTGCCCAGGGTCAGCAGGCCAGTGACGGGCGGCAGGGTGTGCATCTGCGCGCCCTTGCCGACCTTCGCGCCCAGCCAACGGGCATAGGTGGTGATCCACGCGGCACCGGAGACATCGCGTGCGCCGGAGGAATCCGCCACGCGCTCCGCAGCCCAAATGCGCAGGTGAACAGAGCCGCCGCGCTTATAGTCGCCTTCGCCGATGCCCGCCGTAATCAGGCGGATCAACAGCGCGGACAGCGGCAGGCGGCCCAGCGGGGTGGCGAAGACGATCACCGCGGCGATGACCACGGCCCAAGGCACGTCGACAACCCACGGCAGGTCGCCCGCCCACGAGGAACCGTGGAACAGGATCGCGTTGAACACCAGGATCCAGGTGACCCACTGCGCGCCCGCGAGGGTGAGCGCCGGAACCTGGATCAGGGCTTGCGCAAGGCGGGTGCCGATGCCCACCGGCTTGGCGGGCTTGACGTCCTTGGCCTGGGCGGCCTGGCCGGAGCCCGTGCCGCCGGTCTTTTCGCGCAGAGAGTCGATGTGCTCGGCCAGTGCACCCAGGCGGGAGTGATCGTAGAGATCACGCACGCTGACGGTGGGAACCTCCTGGCGCACGCGGCTGATCAGCGTGGCCGCACCCAGGGAGGTGCCGCCGAGGTTAAAGAAGTCCGCATCCGGGCTGGTTACTGCCGTGCCGAGCGCGTCGGCGAACAGCCCCGCCAGCCACTGCTGGGTGGGGTTGTCGAACTCCGCGTTGCCACTGGAAGGCAGCGGCCACGGCAGAGCCTTCTTGTCCACCTTGCCGGAGGTCGTCACCGGCAGCTCGTCCAGCGCGCACAGGCGCGGAACCATGGCAGCGGGCATGGAATCGCGCAGCTGGTCTAGCGCCTGCTGCTGGTCGAAGTCCTCGACGTCTCCCTCGGTGGAGACGTAGCCCACCAGCACCTTGTCTCCGCCGCCGGTGGTCTGCACCACGACGGTGGAGCTACGTACTCCGGGGAGGGCGGACAGCGCGGCGTCTACCTCACCGAGTTCGATTCGACGCCCACCGATCTTCACCTGGTCGTCGATACGACCGACGAAGTACAGGCCATCTTCCTCGAGGCGCACATGGTCGCCGGAGCGGTAGGCGCGTTCCCAGCCGAGCTCCGGCATGGGCGCGAACTTTTCCGCATCCTTTTCCGGATCCAGATAGCGGGCCAGGCCGACGCCGCCGATGATCAGCTCGCCGGTCTCACCCCAGCCCACCGGCTGGTTGTTTTCGTTAACGACAGCCAGGTCCCAGCCGCGCAGGGGAGTGCCAATGGAAACCGGGCGCACCCCGTCCATGGTGGTGCCGCAGGCCACGACGGTGGCCTCGGTCGGGCCATAGGTGTTCCACAGCTCGCGGGAATCGGTGGCCAGGCGGGTGGCCAGCTCCGGCGGGCAGGCCTCGCCGCCGAAGATCAGCAGACGCACGGCATCCAAGGCCTCATCGGGCCAGAGACCGGCCAGGGTCGGCACAGTGGAAACTGCCGTGACGCTGCGGGAAACCAGCCAAGGCCCTAGGTCCACGCCGGAGCGCACCAGGGCGCGTGGGGCGGGTACTAGGCAGGCGCCGTGGCGCCAAGCCAGCCACATTTCCTCGCAGGAAGCATCGAAGGCGACGGACAGTCCCGCTAGAACGCGGTCGCCCGGGGCCAGTGGCTCGTCCTGCAGGAACATCTCCGCTTCCGCGTCCACGAAGGCAGCCGCGTTGCGGTGGGTGACTGCCACGCCCTTCGGCTTGCCGGTGGAACCGGAGGTGAAAATGATCCACGCATCGGTCTCCAGGTCCGGGCCGAATGCTTTGTTGGAGGTTGCCCCGGGATCTGCCTGCAGGTTGGCATCGACTAGCTGCAGTCCGTCAGCGCCGTAGATTGCGGCCACGCCGGCCTCGCCGAAGACAAGGGAAGCTCGTTCCTCGGGGTCGTCGGCGTCAACAGGTACATAGGCAGCACCGACGGCCAGGGTGGATAAAATAGCGATGTAGAGCGAGCGATCGCCGCTGGGCATACGAATACCGATGCGGTCGCCGCGCCCGAGGCCACGGTTATGCAGCCACTCGGCGGTTTCGTTGATTTCGTCGAGCAGCTCGGAATAGGTAATAACCCCCTTGCCGTCGTCGATGGCGGGGGCTTCTGGGCACGCCGAAGCCGTCGCACGCACAATGTCGATGAGCGTGCGCGGCTCCGGTGCCTCGTGGGAACGGAGGTACCGGGAAGGGATTTGCACTTTTCGCCTAGGCCTCCTCGGTAGAGATGATGGCCTTGGCCAGCTTGCTCAAGTGCTTAAGCTGCTTGGAAGTGGATTCGTCTAGCGCCTTATCCTCTGCGGAGGCGACCAGAGGGGAGAGACTGTTGTAGGTCTTAGTGCCCTTCTTGGTCACCGAAATGATCTGGCGGCGACGATCCTTCGGATCCTTAACCCTCTTGGCGAGGGAGCGCTTTTCCAGGGAGTCGACCAGGCGAACCATGTCGGAGCGGTCCACCCCAAGAATTTCGCCTAGCGTGGCCTGGCTTGCTGCATCGCCATCGACGAGGCAGGCAAGAACCCAGAATTCGCGCAGGTTGAAGCCCTTTTCCGCGAGCGCGGTCTCTACGAAGTCGCGGGTGCGGCGGCGTAGGCGCTCAAGCTGGAATGAGGGCGAAGACAACAAGTCAGCGGGTAGCGGCGTGTTTTCGGACATGCCATAAATATAACGCTGACTATGGGGGTTGTCTAATTGTGGGGTTGCCCCACGATAGGTAGTCCGGCGTCTCGCCAGCCGGCCGTGCCGTTAGCAACGTTGATTGCGTCGATGCCATTCTGCTCCAGCCACTGGCAGGCGCGCGCGGAGCGACCACCGGAGAGGCAGATCAGGTAAATATCCTCGTTCAGGTCCAGCTCGCCGTAGCGAGCCTGCAGCTCGGAGAGGGGCAGGTTGGTCGCGCCCTCGGCGTGCCACTGGTTGTATTCGTCCACCTCACGGATGTCGATTAGCTGGGCGCCAGCAGGAACATCGGTGGGCTGTACTGTTTCGAATTCACTCATGGCGCCCCATTGTAGGCAAGGTGGCAAAGTTGGGCAGCCAGCGAGGTGGAGTTGAATAGCGTGGAGTTAAATAGAAGGGACACCCCGGTGGGGACCTGCCGGGCCGTTTACGCAGGAGGTCGAAGTGGCGCACGCCAGCGAGCAAGCTAGCGCCGAAGTGCAGGCTGACCCTTCGCGGGGACTCACGGCCGCCGAGGTAGAGGAGCGCAAGCAACGCGGCGAGGTGAATGCGCAGAGCCGCGGAACCGGCCGAAGCGTGGCACAGATTCTGCGCGCCAACATCTTCACCCGCGTCAATGCCATCCTCGGCGTTCTGTGCGCGATCGTCCTGTCCACCGGTTCGGTCATCAACGCCGCCTTCGGCCTGCTCATCATCGCTAATTCCGCGGTGGGTGTGATCCAGGAGCTGCGTGCGAAGAAGACCCTCGACAAACTGCGCATCGTCGGCGAATCGGAACCCACCGTCATCCGCGATGGCGAGGAAAAAACCATCCCGCAGCACGAGGTCGTCCTCGGGGACATCATCAAGCTGCGCAGCGGGGACGAGGTCGTGGTGGACGGCACGGTGGTGGCCGGCTCGCTGCGCGTCGACGAATCCCAGCTGACCGGCGAGGCCGATGCTGTGAGCAAGGGCGAGGGTGACGAGATCCTCTCGGGATCCTTCGTCAACGAAGGCTCCGCCGTTTTCCGCGCAGATAAGGTCGGCGATGAGGCCTATGCCGCACGCCTGGCCTCCCAGGCCAGCGAGTTTTCGCTGACCGACTCCGTGCTTATGAACGGCATCAACAGCATCCTCAAGGTAATCACCTGGCTGCTTATCCCGACCGGCATCCTCACGATCTGGACCCAGCTGGTCCGCTCCGATACGGGTCTGCGCGAATCCATCCTTTCCATGGCTGCGGCGATCGTCCCGATGGTGCCGGAGGGGCTGGTTCTTATGACCTCCATCGCCTTCGCTGCGGGCGTGATCCGCCTTGGCAAGTACAAAGCCCTGGTCAACGAGCTCGTCGCCATCGAAGGGCTCGCGCGCGTCGATACGGTATGCACCGACAAGACCGGCACCCTCACCACCAATGAGATGGAGCTGGATTCCATCGTCGCCGCCGACGGAAGCCCTGCTGACGGGAGCGAAGAGGACGAAACCTGGGCGCGCAACCTCGCCTCCATGCTGAACGCCCAGGATGATCTGAACGACACCGCCCGCTCTATCGTGGCCGGGCTACGCGAGCGCGGCGTGGAACCCGAACAGTGGCAGGGCCACGAGATTCCTTTTAACTCGCGCTACAAGTTCTCTGGGTTCGCCTGCTCTGACGCCACCGCCTGGATCATGGGCGCCCCCGACGTGCTTTTGCGCGAAGGTGGTCGTGCTGCAGAAACAGCCAAGGAGCTGGGCGATCAGGGTTTGCGCATCCTGGTGTTCGGCAAGCTCGAAGGCGCCGATGGGGAGGCCTGGGCCAACACGAACGACCTCAGCATGGATTCCGCCCCGCAACTGAATGAACCGGTGCTCGTGGTGCTTCGCCAGCAACTGCGCTCCGACGCCCGCGAAACGCTCGCGTACTTCGACGAGCAGAACGTGGACATCAAGGTGATCTCCGGCGACAACTCGGATTCCGTGGCGGCGGTCGCGCGCAAGGCAACCGACCGGGATCTCGTGGCGGTGGATGCCCGCACGCTGAACGGCCTGGACGACGAAGCCTTCGATGCGGAGATCAAACGCGGAAATGTCTTTGGGCGGGTCAGCCCGGAGCAAAAGCAGCAGATGGTGGAATCTTTGCACCGTCAGAACCGCACGGTGGCCATGACCGGCGACGGCGTCAACGACGTGTTGGCGCTGAAAAAGGCAGACATTGGCGTGGCCATGGGCTCGGGCGCACCCGCAACGCGCAGCGTGGCGCAGCTAGTACTGCTGACGAACAAGTTCTCCGCACTGCCGCGCGTGGTGGCCGAGGGGCGCCGGGTGATCGGCAACATCGAGCGCGTGGCGCACCTATTCCTTACGAAGACGGTGTACTCGGTGGTGCTGGCGCTGGTGGTGGCGGTACTGGGAATCTCTTTCCCATTCCAGCCGATTCACGTGACTATCACCGGCTGGTTCACCATCGGCATCCCTGCGTTCATTCTTTCGCTGGCCCCGAACACGGAACGTCCGCGGGACGGATTCGTCAGGCGCGTGCTGTCTTTGGCGATTCCCTCCGGTGTGCTCATCGGCGGCATCTGCGTGACGATGTGGATCATCATCTACCCCGGAGCGGAGGTGCCGGAAATTCAGCGGCAACAGGCCGGTACTGCGGTGCTGCTGGCGCTGATCGTCATGGGGTTGTGGGTGCTGGGGATTGTGGCGCGGCCGCTGAATTGGTGGAAGGTGCTTCTGCTGGCCGGCTGTGTGGGCGGCTACCTGGTGATCTTCCTGGTGCCGCCGCTACGTGAGTTGTTGATTCTGCACACGGGCAACCTGAAGCTGATGCTTACGGGGTTGGCCGTGGGTGCGGGCGGGGCGGTGCTCATTGAGGTTGTGCACCAGATCGCCGCCCGCCGGCAAGCGGCTGTGAGTTAGCCCTTGTAGCGTTCGATGGCCTCGTCGAGGATCTTCACTGCTTCCTCGGCGTTGCCCCAACCGGAGCCGTTGACTTCCTTGCCCGGCTCCAGGTCCTTGTAGTGGACGAAGAAGTGCTCGATCTCGTTCTTGGTGAACTGGTCGATGTCCTCGATGTCCTGGAACTGCTCGAAACGCACGTCGTCCAGCACGCACAGCAGCTTGTCGTCGCCGCCGGCCTCGTCGGTCATCTTGAACACGCCAACCGGGCGGGCCTCAACGATCACGCCGGGGAAGACCGGCTCCGGCAGGATCACCAGTGCGTCCAGCGGGTCGCCGTCCTCGCCCAGGGTGTGGTCGATGAAGCCGTAGTCGGCTGGGTATGCCATCGGGGTGAACAGGTAGCGGTCGAGGTAGACCTTGCCAGTCTCGTGGTCGACCTCGTACTTGTTGCGGGAACCCTTCGGGATTTCAACGGTTACTTCGATTTTTTTGCTCATGCGCACCATTCTAACCGAGCGCCTTTTTTCGGCTAGGGTGAAACGAGTGAGTGAGCAGAAGTCCCTGAAAGTATGGCTGTGGAGCATCCTCGCCTTCGTGATCGTCGTGGCGGTCGTAGTGGGGGCTGCTGTGGTGTGGTCGATGAATGGCCGCTACGAGGTGCAGGCCGCCGAGCAGCTGGCGGAGCCCACCCCGGTGATGCACGCGCCCGAGGGGGATGTGCCGGACGTGCAGGCCGCTATTCAGCGCGCCGCGGCGGATCCGGCGCTGGGGGTACTGTCAGCCTCCGTCACCGATGTTGAGACCGGCGAGGTGCTGTGGGCGAAGGATGAGAACCGGAAGCTCACTCCGGCTTCTGCCACCAAGCTGTACACGGCGGCCGCCGCGATCCTGGCGCTGGACGAAGATAGCCGCTGGTCCACCGACCTACTGCAGGATCCGAACGATCCGGGTCGGCTGATCCTGCGCAGCGATGGCGATGTGTCGCTGTCCCGCGATGGCGAGGGCTTCTTCACCGATGCCGCCTCGGTAGCCAAGCTGGCCGAGAAGGCGAAGAAGAAGCTGGGCGGCCAGGCCGTGACCTCCATCGTCGTGGATAACTCGATTCGCTCCGGCGACCTTTTCAACAAGACCTGGGACCGTGAGGACATCGACGGCGGCAACATCGCCAACCTGGATGCCGTCATGCTCGATGCCGGTCGCCTCGATCCTTATACCTCCGACTCTGCCCGCTCCCACAACCCTGGCGAGGATGTGGGGCGCGCCCTCGCTGATGCGCTCGGCGCGGATGCGGAGGTCACTGTTTCTAAGGAAGTGACGCCCAGTCTCGGCGACCAAGGCCCCATCGCAACCGTTCAGTCCGCGCCGCTGAACGTGCGCTTGCGCGACATGCTGGTGCACAGCGACAACATCATGGCCGAGGCCATTGGCCGGGAGATTGCGGAGTCCCAGGGCAAGCCGCGGACCTTCGAGGGCGCCACGAGTGCGACCCTCGACGTGCTGAAGGAGCACGGGATCGATACCAAGGATGCGACCCTCTTCGATAACTCCGGCATGAGCGAGAAGAACCGCCTGACTGCCCACGAACTAGACGGGGTGCTCTCCAATAAGGAGGTGCGCGGCATCCTGGACATGCTGCCGGTATCCAGCGTGGAAGGCACACTGGAGGCGCGCTATGGTTCCGGCTCCGGCTCGGAAGACTCCGCCGGCTGGGTGCGTGCCAAGACCGGCACTCTTTCCGGCGTGAACGCCCTGGCCGGGACGGTTATGACGGACTCGGGGCGAGCGCTGACGTTTGCGTTCCTCTCCAATGAGTCTGACCCCAACTCCGCCCGTCCGGCGCTGGATCGGCTGGCGAACGCGGTGCGTTCAGCCAAGTAGGCCATGAGTGTGCAGTCGCAGATCCGGGCCTGGCTGCGAGAGCTGGAAACCAGCCCCGAGTCCGCAGCGCGCGCGGCACAGGTTCGCGCCGGGGTAGCAGTGGGGCTCTCCGGCGGGGCGGACTCCCTGGCACTGGTGCACGGCCTGCTGCGCTGCGGGGTGAAGGTACACGCGGTGGTGGTGGACCATCAGCTGCAGGAAGGCTCCGCACAGGTGGCGCGGCAGGCCGCGGATACCGCGCTGTCCCTAGGGGCGACGGCGGAGATCCGCACCGTCGAAGTGGAAGGCCCAGGGGAGGGGCCGGCGCGCCAGGCGCGCTACGAAGCCCTCGGCGCGGCAGCCGCCGGGCGGCCCCTCTTGGTGGCTCACACGGCGGATGACGACGCAGAAGGGATGCTCATCGGGCTGGTCCGCGGCTCCGGGGCGGAAGCCATCGCCGGGATGCGATCCGTACACACCGACCACGCGGCCGTGGCCGCAGGGGCCGCGTGGCTCGGTCGCCCGCTGCTGAACTGCACCCGCGCGGACACGGAGGCAGAATGCCGCGCCGCCGGCCTTAGTTGGTGGGAGGATCCGCACAATTTCAGCGACGCCTACCTGCGCAGCCGCATTCGCACCCACGTGCTGCCCTACCTGCAAGATGTGCTCGCGGAGCATATCGGTGCGAACATGGCCCGCACCGCGCGGATGCTCCGCGAAGACGTCGAGCTACTCGACGAGCTCGCTGGACGGGAGCTGCAGGCGGCGGAGGAGGGGGCGTCATTAAACTGCACCGAACTACAACAGCAACCAGCGGCACTGCGGCGTAGGGTGCTCAAACAATGGCTGGCAGACAAAGCCGGACCCCTCACGAGCGCGCACCTCAACGCGATAGACGCGCTGGTCATCGCATGGAAAGGGCAAGGAGGGGCAGCAGTGCCGTGGCCACAGAACCAACCTGCATACACCGAGCAACGGCGCACCCACCGCCTGGTCGTGCAACGTCGCTATGGGTACCTGCAGTTAGCGACTGTCCCCAGGTCGTAGCTGCGCGCTAGAATGCCAGGCAGGCACAAAACGGCGAAGCCAATGCAGCGGAGCCAAGACAGCGAAGCCAGAACAGCGAAACAAACGAGGAAAACGAGGTCTGCGATGCACAGCGAGAAGAACTTCAATGTCCCGGAAAACCCTTACGGCGATGATCTAGAAAGTATCCTCATCGACGAGGAAACGCTGCACGCCCGCATCAACGAGCTGGCCAAGGCCACCGCTGACCGCTTCCGCGACGAGGAAGACGACCTCATCCTGATCTGCGTGCTGAAGGGCGCGGTGTTCTTCATCACCGACTTCGCGCGGGCGATCGACATCCCGACGCAGCTGGAGTTCATGGCCGTGAGCTCCTACGGAAACTCCACCAGCTCCTCCGGCGTGGTGCGCATCCTGAAGGACCTGGACCGCGACATCGAGGGCCGCAACGTGGTGATCGTCGAGGACATCATCGACTCCGGCCTGACCCTTTCCTGGCTGCTGAAGAACCTGCGCAACCGCAACCCGAAGTCGCTGTCCGTCGTTACGCTGCTGCGCAAGCCGGAGGCGCAGAAGGTGCAGATCGACCTGGCCGAGGTCGGCTTTGACATCCCCAACGAGTTCGTTGTGGGCTATGGCCTGGACTTTGCCGAACGCTACCGCGACCTGCCTTATGTGGGCACCCTGCACCCGCGCGTTTACCAGTAAAGCGCTGGCCCCAATCCAATAAGCTCCAAATGGCAGCGCTGTTCGCACGGCATTCAAAACCAACAACACTCTAGGAAATATGGACAAGAAGAAGGTACTGAGGATCGCGGGCATTGTCTCTGTGATCCTCATCGCGATCTATGCGTTCGGTGTTTTAACTGATGACGCCCGCGGCTACGACGAGGTCGAGACCTCGATAGCGCTGAAGCAGCTGGAAGACAAGAACGTCAAGGAAGCTCAGATCAACGATCGTGAGCAGCAGGTACAGCTGAAGCTGAAGGACTCTATCGAGGTCGAAGGCAAGAAGGACATCGAGCAGGTCATCGCGAAGTACCCCGGCCGGGCGGCGCCCGAGATTTTCGACGCGGTGAAGAAGTCCGAGGCGGAAAAGTACAACACCAAGGTCACCGAGGATAGCTTCCTGGGCAGCCTGCTGGTGATGCTGCTGCCGATGCTGCTGATCTTCGGCCTGCTGATGTTCATGCTGTCCCGCATGCAGGGCGGCAGCGGCATGGGCGCCTTCGGCTTTGGTAAGTCCACCGCCAAGCAGCTGAACAAGGACAACCCGGACACGACCTTCGACGACGTCGCCGGGGCCGACGAGGCTGTGGAGGAGCTGGACGAGATCCGCGACTTCCTGACCGACCCGAGCCGCTACGAGGCGCTGGGAGCGAAGATCCCGCGTGGTGTGCTGCTGTACGGCCCGCCCGGTACGGGTAAGACGCTGCTGGCCCGCGCCGTGGCCGGCGAGGCAGGCGTGCCCTTCTTCACCATCTCCGGTTCCGACTTCGTGGAGATGTTCGTCGGCGTGGGTGCCTCCCGCGTGCGCGACCTGTTCAAGCAGGCGAAGGAGAACTCGCCGTGCATCATCTTCGTCGACGAGATCGACGCGGTCGGCCGCCAGCGTGGTGCCGGCATGGGCGGCGGTCACGACGAGCGTGAACAGACCCTGAACCAGCTACTGGTGGAGATGGACGGCTTCGGCGACCGCGACGGAGTGATCCTGATGGCCGCCACCAACCGTCCGGACATTCTGGACCCGGCGCTGCTGCGCCCGGGCCGCTTCGACCGCCAGATCCCGGTGACCAACCCGGACCTGGCGGGCCGCGAGCAGATCCTGAACGTGCACGCGAAGAATAAGCCGCTAGCCAAGGACGTGGACCTGAAGTCGCTGGCCAAGCGCACTGCGGGCATGTCCGGCGCGGATCTGGAGAACGTGCTGAACGAGGCCGCCCTGCTGACCGCCCGCGTGGACGGCAACGTGATTACCGCCGACGCGCTGGAAGAGGCCACCGACCGCGTGGTGGGTGGACCGCGCCGTAGCTCGAAGATCATCTCTGAGCACGAGAAGAAAGTCACCGCCTACCACGAGGGCGGCCACACGCTGGCTGCCTGGGCGATGAAGGACATCGACCGCGTCTACAAGGTGACGATCCTGGCGCGCGGCCGCACCGGTGGCCACGCCATGACCGCCCCCGAGGACGACAAGGGCATGTACAACCGCTCCGAGCTGTTCGCCCGCCTGGTCTTCGCCATGGGCGGCCGCGCTGCTGAGGAACTGGTCTTTGGCAACCCGACCACTGGCGCTTCTGCGGATATTGAGATGGCCACGAACATCGCCCGCGCGATGGTGGTGGAGTACGGCATGAGCCCCGTTGTTGGTGCCGTGAAGTACGGCCAGGACGACGGCGACCCGTTTGTCGGCCGTGGCGGCCAGGGCGGCAACCAGCCGTCCCAGAATGTGGCCAACCAGATCGACGAGCAGGTGCGCATGCTGATGAACAAGGCCCAGCAGGTGGCCTACGACGTGCTGCGCGAGAACCGGGAATATCTGGATACCCTGGCTTCCAAGCTGCTGGAGAAGGAGACTCTGCGCCGCCCGGACCTGGAGGCCATCTTCGAGGGCATCGATACCCGCGAGGTCTCGGACATCTTCCCGATGCAGGATCTGGATCGCCCGTGCGATCACCGCGAGCCGGTGAAGACCCCGGTCGAGCTGGCCCGCGAGCGTGGCGAGGAGCCACCGGAGAAGACCAATTTCTTCTCCGCTGCCCGCCGTGCCCGCATGGAAAAGCGCAAGGCGCAGAACGAGCAGCGCCAGGCCGAGCGCCTGCAGCAGGGCCAGCAGCAGTTCCCACAGACCCAGCAGGGCCAGCACGCCCAGCAGGCGCTGCACGGCCAGCAGGGTCAAGGCACCGCCGGCCCGGTTCCGCCGGAGGAGGAGCGCGGCTTCCGCCTGCCCGACAACGAGCAGCCGGATCACCAGCCGGAGAAGCCCGCGCAGCAGAAGCAAGCTGTGCAGCCCGAGCAGGAGCCGCAGGCAGAGCAGCAGCGTCCGCAAGACTCACAGGAATCGCAGGTGCGTTACCGCCGCGGCGAGATGCCGGAGCAGACGTTCCCTTGGGATAAGCACAACGGTGGCTACAACGGCAACGAGTCCGGTGGCCAGCACAGGCAGGAAGACAAGTAGTGAATAACCCACAGCAGCCGCTCGACCCTGGCTCCTTCGATCAGGAGCGGGCAGAGGCGGCCATCCGCGAACTCCTTTTCGCCATCGGCGAAGACCCCGACCGCGAAGGTCTGCAGGAAACACCGGCCCGTGTGGCTCGCGCCTACCGCGAGACGTGCGCCGGGCTGTACGAGGACCCCACGGAGGTTCTCAGCAAGACCTTCAGCGAGGATCACCGCGAGCTGGTGCTCGTGCGCGACATCACCTTCTACTCCATGTGTGAGCACCACCTGGTGCCCTTCTTCGGCAAGGCGCATATCGGATACATCCCCGGTGAATCCGGCAAGGTCACAGGCCTGTCCAAGTTGGCCCGCCTGATTGACGGCCTGGCGAAGCGCCCACAGGTTCAGGAACGCTTGACCTCGCAGGTGGCCGACGCGCTGGTGGACAAGTTGGATCCCTCCGCAGTGATCGTTGTCCTGGAGGCCGAGCACCTGTGCATGGCGATGCGCGGCATCCGTAAGCCCGGTGCCAACACGGTGACCTCCGCGGTCCGTGGCGGTTTCCAGAGCAATGCGGCCTCCCGTGCAGAGGCAATGGCGCTGATTCGGCCGTGACGGGTTCTGCTGTGACTGACCCCAGCGCAAACAACCCCAACGCAAACAAGCCCAGCGCGACCAACCCCCAGCGCACCCTCGTGATGGGCATCCTCAACGTCACCGAGGATTCCTTCTCCGACGGCGGGGCCTACCCGGACACCGCGGCCGCGCTGGCGCACGCCGAGGCGATGGTCGCCGACGGCGCGGACATCATCGACGTCGGCGGGGAATCCACCCGTCCGGGCGCCACCCGCGTCGCCCCGGAGGTCGAGGCCGCCCGCGTCACCCCCGTCATCGAGGAGTTATCCCGCCGGGGCATCGCCACCAGTATCGATACGATGCGGGCATCCACGGCCCGGGCCGCCTGGAAAGCGGGCGTCACCTACCTCAACGACGTCTCCGGTGGCCTGGCGGACCCAGACATGCTTCCGCTGGCCGCAGAATCCGGCTTGCCGATCATCCTCATGCACTGGAACAAGGGAAACGCCGCGGACTTCGCCGGAGCCGAGGGCTACCACGACCACGGCGAGGACATCGTCGGCCACGTCATCCGTTGGCTAGAGCAGAGGATCGAAGCGGCGGAGGCGGTAGGCGTCACAAAGAAACAGATCTACCTGGACCCCGGCATCGGGTTCGCGAAGACTCCGCAGGAAAACTGGCAGCTGCTCGGCGCCACCGACCGGCTGGTGCAGATGGGCTATCCGGTGCTGGTGGGGGTCTCGCGCAAGCGCTTCCTCACCGCGCTGCGCCCCGCGAGCGACGGCAACCCCGGCACCCCAGAATCGGCGGACGATGCGACGGCGGCCACCTCCGCGCTGGCGGCGGCAGTTGGCGCATGGGCCGTCCGGGTGCATAAAGTAGCCCCGACACGGGCCGCAGTGGACGTTGCACACGCCATGGCCACCGGACGCGGCCCCGACATCGACGAGCAATGGAGGGCGCGACGTGGCTGACCGCATCGAGCTCATCGGCGTGGAGGCTTTCGGCCACCACGGCGTGTTTTCGCACGAAAAGGACACCGGCCAGAAGTTCATCGTGGACATGGTGGTGTGGACGGACTTCCGCGCTGCGGCAGATTCGGACTCGTTGGAAGACACGATCAACTACGTGCAGCTGGCCGACATCGCGGTGAACGCGGTCGAGGTGCAGGAGGGTCACGATCTGATCGAAACTCTGGCCTCGAACATCGCGGACCAGATCGCGGAGCTGGGCGGGGTGTACGCCGTGGAGGTCACGGTGCATAAGCCGCAGGCGCCGATCGCCCACCCGTTCGCCGACGTGCGGGTGGTGGCGCGGAGGTCCAAGCGATGATCACAGCCTTCCTGGGAATTGGCTCGAACATGCCCGGCGACGTGGGCAGCCCCACCGCACAGATCGAACGCGCCTACGAGCTGCTGGCGATGCACCCGGCCATCGAGATTGTGGAGAAGTCGCGGATCTTCGTCACCCCGCCATGGGGTGGGGTGGAGCAGCAGGAGTTCCGCAACTCCGTGGTGGCCGTGCGCACGTCGCTGGACCCGCTCGCGCTGCTGCACCACTGCCAATTCGCCGAGGCCGTTGCGGGGCGGGAGCGCGAGGTCCGGTGGGGCCCGCGCACCGTCGATGTGGACATTCTTTTTTGTTTTGACGCCCAGTCCCAGCCCCTGCAGTCCCAGGGAAAGTGGGGGTTTGAGCTGGTTATTCCGCACCCCTACGCCCACGAGCGGGCGTTTGTGCTGGTGCCGCTGAGCGACCTGCAGCTGGCCCGGGAACCCTGGTGTACCTTGGGCGGGCGAGGCATCCTGGAGTGGCTAGAAGATGTTGATCCCGCCGAACGGGAAGCCATCGTCCCGGCGGATCCATCCGAACTTTCGGGCCCTGGCGAGAACTAAAGACGAGGGATAAAGAGGCAGCACATGAGCCCGCTGAAGCGCACGAAGATCTCCACGCTGGCTGTCGTGGCGATCGTGGGCGCCCTCATCGCCTGGGTCAGCACGCTGAGTTTCTATGGAAGCTTCCCGCCAATTAAGACCACCGGCTCCGTGCTGCTGTGGATTTTCGCAATCGTGTGCGCTGTGGCGGGTTGGGTGATCCGCAAGCGCATCGGCAGCAGCAGCGGGGTGGGGATGGATCGCACACAGATGCAGCCGACGACGGTGGTTCAGTGGCTGGCGCTTGGCCAGGCCACGGCATGGGCCGGGGCGGTGTTCCTGGGAATGTTTGTCGGGGTGGGAATTTATGTTCTGCCGAACGCGGGGCACCTTATGGCCGCGGAGGCCGATGTGCCGGGCGTGATCGCCGGAGCGCTGGGAGCTCTGGCGGCCGTCGTGGCCGGGGTTTGGCTGGAACGCAGCTGCGAAGCGCCACCGCCGGATGCGCCATTAACGCCCAACGGGCTCGACGTTGGGTAGTGTGTTGTCCATGAGCTTCCAGCAGTCTCCTAAGCCACAGCAGTCTCACCAGCCGCAGTCGCAGCCCTTCGACGGGCACCAGTCCCCGGAATCCCTGGGGTACGAGGACGACTCCAACTTCCAGGGATCTTCCGTGGCTTCCAACGAGCCTTCGGGACTCTCCCGCTTCCTCATGTTCGGCCTGGTGGTTCTGGCGCTGCTGGCCAGCGTGCTGATGCTGTTAATGGATTCCGATGGTTGGCTGAAGGTGGCGCTTATCGCCGCCCTCTGGGCTGCCTTCTTCGGCGTGGTGCTGGTGCTGCGCTACTCAGGCGCCTTGAAGCTGGCGCGCGAGCAGGCGGAGAACCAGGAGAGCTACTTCCAGTCGCAGCTGGAACACGAGCGCGCACAGCTGGAAAAGCGCGAGGCTGCGACGCAGGCGAAGTACGCCGCAGAGGCCAAGAAGTCCCAGGATCAGCGCGATAAGCACCTGGAGGAGCTGCGTGCGGAGCTGGCTCACATGCGCAAGCAGCTGGCGGAGCTGACCGGCGAGAACTTCGACGAGGGCGAGCAGCGCGCGGTGCGCGCGACTGCCGAGCGAGTCCGCGAGCTGGGGCACAGCGTGGGTGGCCAGGCGCCGCAAGCTGCAGGCAGCTCTGCCGGACAGACCGCAGGACAGCAGCAGTCGGCGGGCCAGCAGGAAGCCCAGCCGCACAAGGCACAGCACCGCAGCAAGCCGAAGTTCAACACCGGCACTTTCGCCGCCGTGAACTGGACCGGCCAGGACTCCGAGGAGACCTCCCAGCTGCCACTGGTCGTGGACACAACGGCGATGGACGAGGCCAAGCGCGCAGAGCACAAGGCCACTCAGCAAAAGCCCACTCAGCCCAAGCCCGCCCAGAAGCGCCGCGCGCAGATGCCGAGCGCCGAGGCCGTTCGCCCCAGCCGTGCCCGCACTGGCGCCGCCCAGGACGCTGGCGCCCAGGACGCTGCCGCGAAGCAGGGCGAGCAGACTGAGGCAACGGCAACCACCCACGGTCGCCGTCGCGCCGATGAGGTGGAAAACGGCCTCACTGTCGCAGAGCTGATGCAGCGCTTCAAGAATCGAGAGAAGTAAAAACCACCTGTGACAGGCCCGACAACCAACTCGGACATTCAACAGCCACGCCTCTCCGTCGGCATCATCTCCGCCGGGAAAGTAGGCGTGGCTTTGGCGGAGGCCTTTGCACGCGCCGGCCACCACGTGCATGGCATCTATGCGCATTCGGCACGTTCGGAAAAGTTGGCGTCAGAAAGAATCCCGAACATACCCCGCATCAACCTAGACAGCACCGCCCACGCCGCGCTCGTGGTGCTGGCGGTGCCGGACCCGAAGCTGCCCGAGGTGGTGGAGGAAGTCGCGCAGCACACGCGCGACGGGCAGATCGTGGCGCACGTCTCCGGGGCGTTTGGCTGCGAGATCCTGCAGCCGATCACCGATACTGGCGCGCTGCCGTTGGCTCTGCACCCGGCGATGACCTTCACCGGCACCCCGGCAGATAGCGAGCGGCTGGACGGCTGCGCATGGGGTGTGACTAGCGATTCCGAGGTCGGCGATGTGGTCGCGCAAACCCTAGTGGCCAGCCTGGGTGGGGTTCCCGTTGCCATCCCCGAACACCGCCGGGCGGCCTACCACGCGGCGATGGCGCACGCGGCCAACCACCTGGTGACCCTGCTGACTGATGCCCAGGAGATCCTGGACCGCGTGTTGGAAGCGCCGGGGGAGAGCCCCGATAGCGCCCTGCTGCTGCGCCGTATCGCCCACGCCGCGGTGGATAACGCGCTGGAAAAACGCATGGACGGGCTGACCGGCCCAGTAGCCCGCGACGACGCGGAGGCTGTGATGCGCCACCGTGCAGCGCTGCGGGAGCTGGAGGACGGGCCAGACTCAGCCGAGGAAGGGGCAGCTGAGGCCGCCTACACCGCGATGGCCCGCCGCACTGCGCTTAAAGCGGGGGCTATTGAGGTCGAAAGGCTGCTGGATCTAGAGTAAGAGCCATGACGTTCACACCTGGCCAAGCAGAGGTTTTCACCGAGATCGAGAAGATCGGGCAGCTCACCCGCGCCATGCGCAAGGCGGGCCGCCCCGTGGCGCTGGTGCCCACGATGGGCGCGCTGCACGAGGGGCACCTCTCGCTGGTGCAGGCCGCCCAGCAGATTCCGGGCGCGCTGGTTGTGGTCAGTATTTTCGTGAACCCCCTGCAATTCGCCGAAGGGGAGGACCTGGATGCCTACCCGCGCACCCTCGACGAGGATGTGGCGAAGCTGAAGGCCGCGGGCGTGGACGCGGTATTCGCCCCCAACCCCCGCGAGATGTACCCCAACGGTCCGCGCACGACTATCCACCCGGGCGAGGCCGGCCGCATCCTGGAGGGTGCCCACCGCCCGACCCACTTCGCGGGCGTGCTGACGGTCGTGAACAAGCTCTTCACCATCACGCACTGCGATCACGCCTTCTTCGGGGAGAAGGACTATCAGCAGCTGCTGCTGATCCAGCAGATGGTCACGGACCTGAACATGGAGGTGCAGGTCCACGGCGTGCCGATCGTGCGCGAGGCTGATGGCCTGGCGAAGTCCTCCCGCAACGTTTACCTTTCCGATGAGGAGCGCGAGCTCGCCCTCACCCTGTCCGCCGCCCTGACCGCCGGCGCCTTCGTGGCCGAGCAGGGCCCTGCGGTGGTGCTGCAGACTGCCGGATCTATTCTGGACGCCGCCTCGGGCATCGACGTCGACTATCTTGAGCTGCGCGGTACGGACCTTTCCGACACCCCGGAGGACGGCGAGGCCCGCCTGCTGGTGGCGGCGCGCGTTGGAACCACACGCCTGATCGACAACGTGGGCGTGCCCCTGGGCACCGGCTTCAAGGGCCTGGACGACGGCGGCGAGGGCGGCGAGCCCGCGGACAACGCAGGTGAGTAGAACTGAGTAGAGCTGAGTAGGACCATGAGCGACGAACTCGAAACTTTGAAGCGACACTCGCACTCCTTCGTGGACATCTCCGCCGGGGAGTACCGCGCCAGCATCTCCACCTTCGGCGGCGGGCTACGCAGCCTGGATTACGCGGGCAAGCCCCTGGTGGTTTCCTACCCAGAGGGCGCCTACCCGCCGCTATCCTCCGGAATTGTGCTGGCCCCATGGCCGAACCGAACCGCCGACGGGGTCTTCGCCCACGACGGCGTGCTGCACCGTTTGGACATCACGGAGCCGGCCCGCGCCACCGCGATCCACGGATTCGTGGGGCAGATGGCCTGGCACGTCGCCGACCAGGGGGAGGACTTCGTAGCGCTGGAGCTGTCCACCGGCTTGCGCCAAGGGTGGCCGTGGCCGCTGCGCATGCGGATGACGTGGTCGCTCGATGCGAATGAGGGTCTGCGCGCCACCTTCGACGTCCGCAACGAGGCCGATGCCTCCTGCCCCTTCGGCCTGGGATGGCACCCATACCTGAGTGCCCTGGGCGCTCCACTGGACGACTGCGTTCTACACCTGCCTGTCGGTACGAATCTGCCTCTGGATTCCGTGCGTAACCTGCCCGCCGGGCCGGAGTTTCCGGCTCGCCGGGTGCTGCCAGATGTGGAATTCGGCCAGCGTATGGCCGGGGTGTGGCTGGACCACTGCTTCGGCGAGATCGATGTGCAGGAGAAAGCGCTGGCCGAAGCGCGACTACTCAACCCGGACGGCGAGGGCGTGCGCCTCTGGGTGGGAGAGGGCTTCGACTGGTTCCAGGTCTTCACCGCCGACCCGGCCCGCCGCGAGGGCTACCCTGGCGTGGGCCGGGCTCTGGCCGTCGAGCCGATGACGTGCCCGCCGGACGCTCTACGCTCCGGTAGGGACCTCATTCGCCTGCAACCAGGCGAGAATCACAGCTTCGAATGCGGGATCTCTTTCGCGCCGCGTGAGGGCGTCACAACCCAAGAACCGAAGTAGTTTCAGAAATAGAAAAAAATTTCCTTTAACGCACCCCGCGGCGTTAAAATTAGCGACGCATATATATCCAATAGTTCTCGTCGCTGGTAGTTGGAAAACGTGACCGTTGGCGCCTGGGACGGGAACATGACGTTCCTGGAGGTTCGCAGCTATGACGGCTGAAGGACTACGCCTGGACGCGAGCTGGGTAGACTACGCGCTGGTCGCCCTCTACTTCGCGTTCGTCCTGGGCATCGGTTGGGCAGCAAAGTCCAAAGTGTCCAGCTCAATCGACTTCTTCCTCTCCGGCCGCTCGCTACCCGCATGGGTGACGGGCCTGGCCTTCATTTCCGCCAACCTGGGCGCCGTAGAAATCGTGGGCCACTCGGCTAACGGCGTGCAGTATGGCTTCGAGACCATGCACTATTTCTGGATCGGCGCGATCCCAGCGATGGTGTTCCTCGGCATCGTGATGATGCCCTTCTACTACGGCTCCAAGGTGCGTTCCGTACCGGAGTTCATGCTCCGCCGCTTCGGCAAGGGCGCACACCTGGTCAACGGCCTTTCCTTCGCCGTAGCCCAGCTGCTGATTGCCGGCGTGAACCTGCTGCTGCTGGCCAAGGTGGTTAACTCCCTGCTCGGCTGGCCGCTGTGGGTCACGCTGGTGGTGGCCGCGGCCATCGTGCTGTCGTACATCACCCTCGGTGGCCTGTCCGCCGCCATCTACAACGAGGTTCTGCAGTTCTTCGTGATCATCGCGGCCCTGCTGCCGCTGACGATGATCGGCCTACACCAGGTCGGCGGTTGGTCCGGCCTGCAGGAGAAGGTCGCGGATCCGTCGCACTTCCACACCTGGCCGGGTACTGAGATCTCGGGCTTCGAAAACCCGATCGTCTCCGCCATCGGCCTGGTCTTTGGCCTGGGCTTCGTACTGTCCTTCGGCTACTGGACCACCAACTTCGTAGAGGTGCAGCGCTCCATGGCGGCTGATTCGCTGTCGTCCGCGCGCAAGACCCCGATCATCGGTGCGTTCCCGAAGATGTTCATCCCGTTCCTGGTGGTCATCCCGGGCATGGTTGCGGGTGCGACCGTCACCCCGATTATGGATGGTTCCGCCGAGCCGAACGACGCGATCCTGTACCTGATGCGCGACCTGCTGCCGAACGGCCTGCTGGGCGTGGCTATCGCGGGTCTGCTGGCAGCGTTCATGGCCGGCATGGCGGCTAACATTTCCGCCTTCAACACCGTGTTCTCCTTCGACATTTGGGAGTCCTACATCGTCAAGGATCGCGACGACGAGTACTACCTGAAGGTCGGACGTATCGCGACCGTCGGCGCTACCGTCATTGCCGTGTTCACCGCCCTGCTGGCATCCAACTTCGGCAATATCATGGACTACCTGCAGACGCTGTTCGGCTTCTTCAACGCGCCGCTGTTCGCCACCTTCATCCTGGGTATGTTCTGGAAGCGTATGACGCCCACAGCAGGTTGGGTGGGCCTGGTTTCCGGTACGGGTGTGGCAATCGTCTACTGGGCTGTGGCCACCTTCGGCAGCACCGACGCAACCTTCTTCAACCTGCCGGGGCAGGGTACGGCCTTCGTTGCCGCCTCCCTGGCGTTCGTCACGGACATCATCGTTTCCGTCCTGGTCTCCCTGGTCACCGAGCCGAAGCCGGACGAGGAGCTGGTGGGCTTCGTCAAGTCCGTCACCCCGAAGGAGAACCTCACGGACGCCGCCGAGGCCACCCTGCCGTGGTACCGCCGCACGGTTCCGCTGGGCATCCTCTGCCTGGCTATGGCACTCGTCCTCAACATCGTGTTCGCCTAAGAGCGCTTAAACTTTCAGAAAGGAGTGAACGGACACAATGGCTAACAACACGGCTAAGAAAACCAAGCGTTCCCACATGGCCGGCGCTTTCGACATCCGCAACGTCATCGGTTCCCTCATGGGCCTGTACGGACTTGTGCTTTTGATCAGCTACTTCCTGCTGGATCCGGGCATGGATGTGACCACCGGCGAGCCGAAGAACGAAACGTATAACCTGGTTTGCGGGCTTGCCATGGTCGCTGTGGCGGCGGTCTTCTTCCTGTGGACCAAGCTGGATCCGATCAAGATCGACGAACCTGCGGACACTGTGGACTCTGCTGACTCTGCTGACTCACCAGCTTCGCAAGCTAAATAACGCACATGCCCGCCCCACCCGGAGGCGGGCATTTTCAACCTAAGCACCATCCCACCCAAGGACCTTTTAGGAAGTGATCCACGCTGTGCAGCACGAATTCAAAGTAACCCGAACCACGCTGGCGGACGGCCGCGAGCTGCTGTACTTCGACGACGAGCCGGCCTACGTTGCGGGGGAGAAGCAGCGCGAGCTGCACGATTCCCGCGACCTGCCGCAGGCTACCACGGAATCTGAGATGCGCCAGGACCCGCTGACGGGCCAGTGGTACGTCTATGCCGCGCACCGCATGAACCGCACGTTCATGCCCCCGGCCAACGAGAACCCGCTGGCTCCCACCAAGCCCGGTGAGCTGCCCACCGAGGTGCCCGCCGACGACTACGACGTGGTGGTCTTCGAGAACCGCTTCCCGTCCCTGTCGGTCCACATGGAGGTGCCGGAGGACTTCGCCACCAACGTCGACGGCCAGGAGCTGTTCCCCCGCAAGCCCGCTATCGGCCGCTGCGAGGTTGTCTGCTTCACCCCGGACGTGAATTCCTCGTTTAGGGATCTGCCCTACGAGCGCGCCCGCACGGTTGTTGAGGCCTGGGCGCACCGCACCGCCGAGCTCTCCGCCATCGAAGGCATCCGCTACGTGTTCCCCTTCGAGAACCGCGGCAAGGAGATCGGCGTGACCTTGCAGCACCCGCACGGTCAGATCTACTCCTATCCCTTCGTCCCGCCGCGCGCCGCCGAGGTAGCTGCACGCGCTCGGGCGTTTAGGGAGCAAACCGGAAAGGATCTTTTTGACGCCACCTTGTCCGCCGAAAAGGCATCCGGCACCCGTGTACTTTTGGCCGGTGAGCACTTCACGGCCTATGTGCCGGCGGCGGCGAAGTGGCCGGTGGAGGTCATCCTCATGGCTAACCGGGCGGTTCCAGACTTCGCGGCGCTGAGCGACGAGGAAAAGGACGAGCTGACCCGCTTCTACCTGGATCTGTTGGGGCGCATGGATCGCTTCTTCGAGGGTGTGGAGCGCACCCCCTACATCGCCGCCTGGAACCAGGCGCCGGTGGGGGAGGACCGGGAGAACGGTCGCCTGTACTTGCAGCTGTATTCGATGATGCGCTCGCCGGGCCGCATGAAGTTCCTGGCCGGTAGCGAGTCGGGCCAGGAGGCCTGGATCTCCGACACCACCCCGGAGAGGATCGCCGAGCGCTTCCGGGAGGTCGCCGACAATGCCAACTAACGAAACCCCAACTAACCAAACCAACGCAGCACAGAACGCTGGTACTCCGCGGTGGCTGCAGACCCGCTCCGAGGAGCAGGGCACTGCCGACGTGCAATCCCTTTTCCAGCAGGTCTACGGCTATGGACCGGCGGGCGTGTGGTCCGCGCCGGGGCGCGTGAACTTGATCGGCGAGCACGTCGATTACGCCGATGGCATCAGCCTGCCCTTCGCGCTTTCCCAGCGCACCTACGTGGCAGCCGCCAAGAACGAAGACGGCGTGTACCGCGTGGCCTCCCGCTTCGGCGACCCCGCGGAGGTTGTTCACTTTGAGATCCCCGTCGCCGAGGTCGGTCCCGGTAACCCCGCCAACTGGGCGGGTTACGCAGTGGGTGCTATTTGGGCGGCCACCGAGGCCGGCCTGATGCCCGCCGGTGGCCTGGACCTCGCCATCGAGTCCGACGTTCCCGTCGGTGCGGGGCTTTCCAGCTCCGCAGCGCTGGAGTGCTCGGCGGCTCTGGCGGCCTTCGACCTATACGGCGGCGAGTCCCTTGATGATGCGGCTCGCAACGGGCTCATGGGGGCGTCCATAAGAGCAGAAAACGAGGTAGTCGGCGCCTCGACGGGCGGGCTTGACCAGCGTATTTCGCTGTTCGGCCAAGCCGGCCACGCGCTGGCCATCGACTTCGCCGAAGACAGCGCCACCCAGGTGCCTTTCGACATCGCGGCGCGCGGATTGGCGATCCTCATTATGAACACGAACGCCCCACACCAGCTGAACGACGGGCAATACGCCGCGCGGCGCGCCGTGATCGACGGAGTGACCGCCGACCTGGGCGTTAGCAGCCTGCGTTTCGCCGAGGAGGCCGAGGATGCCTCCGTGGGCTGGGCCAAGGCCAACAACATGGATCCGGTGGTGGTGGCCGCCCGCGTGCGCCACGTGGTCAGCGAGATCGACCGCACCGCTGAGGCGATCCGCCAGGTCAGCGCCGGGGACATGGAGGCCTTCGGGCGGTCGATGCAGGGCAGCCACGCCTCCCTGCGCGATGACTACGAGGTCACCGTTCCGGAGCTGGATACTGCTGTGGACGTTGCGATGGCCGAAGGCGCGCTGGGCGCCCGCATGACCGGCGGTGGCTTCGGTGGCTCCGCGATTGCGCTGCTGCGCGAGGATCAGGTGGAGGCGACCGCCGCAGCGGTGGCCAGGGCCTTCGCGGAGAAGGGCTTCAACGAGCCCGAGTTCGTGGTTGCACTGCCGAGCGACGGCGCGCACCGGAATGCTTAAGTGGCTCGCATTGAGTAACGCTTGCGCGAGCAGCGCTCGCGCGCCGCTCGCGCGTTGCCCGGGCGCCATATTGGCGCCGAGCAAAGTAACAGCTAAATAGCTTATTTGGTTAGCCCCGAGTAAGGTGTTCACCCGTGTTGCGAACAATGCTGAAATCAAAGATCCACCGTGCGACGGTCACGCAGGCCGACTTGCACTACGTCGGCTCGTGCACCATCGACGCTGATCTGATGGAAGCTGCCGACATCCTCGAGGGCGAGCAGATCGATATCGTCGATATCGATAACGGCAATCGCCTGACGACCTACGCCATCACCGGCGACCGGGGCACCGGCGTGATCGGCATCAACGGTGCCGCCGCGCGCCTGATCAGCCCCGGCGACCTTGTCATCATCATCGGCTATGCCCAGTACAGCGAGGAAGACCTGAAGAACTACGCCTCGCGCGTGGTCTTCGTGGACGAAAACAACAAGCAGGTGGAGCTCGGCGGCGACCCGGCTCACGTGCCGGACGGCTCGGGGCTGAAGAACCCGCGCCACCCGGAGGCTTAGCTGATCTCGTACTTCCCGTCGTCGCGGCGCTCTACGTGGATGCGCCACAGCGGGATTCCTTCTTTCTCTAGTGCTTCTTTAGTCGCCGAGAGAGTCTTCAAGCCGGTAACGACGAAGTCGGTGTTGCCGAATCGTATGCCAACCTCCGAGCAGTAACGCTGGCTACCCTTGCCATCGGAAAGAGCCCTGATGGTATTGTCTGCGACCTTCATCACCTCGAACTCGCCGTTGGGAGACTGCATGCCGATCTCGGTCGGGGGAACGAGCGGGGCCCTGTCCTCGTAGTCATACTCCACTTCGACACAGAGCTTGCTGTAGTCCCGTGGATTGTCGATGAGGATCTCAGAATCCTTCAGCTTCATCTCCACCTTGCCGATTCCCACCTCTTCAGTGGTCGGCTCATCCTTGGACTTGGCCTTGTCGCGAGCTTCGCGGAAGCCATCGTCCACGAGATCCATCTCGACGCGATCGCCGATCTCCAACGGGTCTTCAGCTCCGCCGATCTTCGCTTCCTCGCCCTTTAGCTCCTGGTAGCGGTTAGCCAGGTTAGTCAGCGAACGCAGCAGAGGCTTGACGGGGTCGCAGGTGTAGGTGGAGATAATCTCCGCGTACTCCAGCGGAGTGCCCTCCGGGCCGGCAAGTACGCACATGTCTTGCAGCTCGATGGATTGCCACCCCTTGAGGCCCTCATCGGATAGCTCATTCCGCTCGGTATCGTTGCTGGCCAACTCCTCGAGCTGGGAGCCAAACTTGGTAGCGGACAGTCCGATGTAGATCGACGTATCCTTGAGTTCCTCGGGCTGGTCACCACTGATCTGTGGCTTTACATAACCAGAACAAGTCTCCGCATTGACATAGGCATCGGCCGAATCCAGCGGAATCATCTTCCCGCCATCCAAGTAGGCGCTATCGTAAAACTTCTGATCCAGCTTGCAGTCGTTGAACTTCCCGTCGGCGAAGATCTCCCGTAGCTGGTCATCGCTGATCTCCGGTGAAACTTCCGAATAGCTGCTCGGAGCGGGCTGCCCTTCGCTACCACCGGATCCGCCCGTTTGCCCCCCGTAGGAGATTTCTTCGCTGGCGCCCTCTGGGCGCTGGAAGGCGGAGCAGCTGGCGGTGAAAGTCAAAGCGCCCGCAGCTAGGCAGGCTGCCAGGGTGCGGGCGTAAGTACGAGCGTGGCTGCGGGTGCGGGTAGCGGGGCGTGAAGAAGGCATGTCGAGTGCTTCCTTTGTTTTCTAGTTATGGATTTCTAGTTATGACTATTTCCGGATCATTACCGGTTGTGGCTGGTGAAACTAAATGACTGGAGGGAGTTACCTAGGAGTAAGGGGAACAAAACGTCTTATGTTCCCTAAAGCTAACACTCCCGGGCGACCTGCATGCCTCAATCGATTACCCGTACCCCTCATGCGCTAGGCTTTGTAAGCGTGACTGACGCAGCAAATACCCCCGTACAAGACCTGCCCGAACAGCTACGCATCCGCCGTGAAAAGCGGCAGCGCATCCTCGAATCCGGCAAGGACGCTTACCCGGTAGAGGTGCCACGCACCCACTCCCTGGCCGAGGTGCGCGCAAAGTGGGCAGTGAAGAAGACTGACGGTGAAGCTGAAGAGCAGCCGGTTGAGGCAGAGGGCGTCACTTACCTCGCCGCAGGCGAAGAAACCCAGGACGTAGTGAGCGTGACCGGGCGCCTGATCTTCATGCGCAACACCGGCAAGCTGTGCTTCGCCACCCTGCAGGACGGCGACGGCACGCAGCTGCAGGCCATGCTCTCCCTGGCGGAGGTTGGCGAGGACGCACTCGCGGCCTGGAAGGCTGACGTGGACCTCGGCGACTTCATCGGTGTGACTGGTCGCGTGATCGCCTCCCGCCGCGGTGAGCTGTCCGTCATGGCCAGCGAGTGGGTCATGGCTGCCAAGTCTCTGCGCCCGCTGCCCGTAGCTTTCGCAGAAATGAACGAAGAAACCCGCGTGCGCCAGCGCTACAACGACCTGATCGTGCGCGAGGAGGCCCGCAAGAACGCAATGACGCGCGTGAAGGTCATCCGTGCGCTGCGCGACTACATGGAGGGCGAGGGCTTCGTAGAGATCGAAACCCCAATGCTGCAGACCCTGCACGGCGGCGCGGCAGCCCGCCCGTTCGTCACGCACTCCAACGCGCTGGATATTGACCTGTACCTGCGCATCGCACCGGAGCTGTTCCTGAAGCGCGCCGTGGTGGGCGGCATTGACCGCGTCTTCGAGATCAACCGGAACTTCCGTAACGAGGGCGTGGACAAGTCCCACTCCCCGGAGTTCGCAATGCTGGAGACCTACGCTGCATGGGGCGACTACGACGATTGCGCCCGCACCACCCGCGAATCCATCCAGTACATCGTGGACCAGCTGACCAAGGGCACCGACCTGGAGGGCACCGGCAAGGTTCGCCTCGCCGACGGCACCGAGTACGACTTCGGCGGGGAATGGAAGGAAATCGAGATGTACCCCTCGCTGAACGAGGCGCTTGCACGCAAGTACCCCGGCCAGCCAGAGGTGACGATCGACTCCACCGTTGAGGAACTGAAGGAGATCGCCAAGGTTATCGGCCTAGACGTTCCCGCCAAGGGCGGCTGGGGCCACGGCAAGCTAGTAGAGGAGATCTGGGAGGTTCTGTGCGAGGACCAGCTGGAAGGCCCTATCTTCGTGCGTAACTTCCCCGTGGAGACCTCCCCGCTGACCCGCCAGCACCGCAGCAAGCCGGGTGTCACTGAGAAGTGGGACCTGTACGTCCGCGGCTTTGAGTTGGCCACCGGCTATTCCGAGCTGATCGACCCGGTTATCCAGCGCGAGCGCTTCGAGGATCAGGCACGCCTGGCGGCCAATGGCGACGATGAAGCCATGCGCCTGGACGAGGACTTTCTGGCTGCTATGGAGCAGGGCATGCCGCCGACAGCCGGCACCGGCATGGGTATCGACCGACTGCTGATGGCCCTGACCGGCCTGGGTATCCGCGAGACCGTGCTGTTCCCGATCGTGAAGCCGGAGCGCGAGAACTAACGGCCAAACACCGGCAGTAGATTGCGGTGGGATCTATTGCCGGGGCCGGTTGGCTCGAGGGGGAGCTAGAGGGAGTTCTTCGGGGGTGGTTCGGGGGCTGCGCGCGTGAAAGGCGGGCACCGGTGCCTCGAATAGTTGGGGAGTAGCTGGCGTGCAGCTCGCCCGTGTGGGTGTAATTCAATCAATATTTTGGCCCAAGATGTGATGCGCGCCATTATCCTGGTTTATGCTACGTACATAATTATCCGCACATGCAGATATGAGATTTGCGCTGACAACCAGTGAAAGGTGGCCGCACGAAATGAGCGACCGAAGCAAGCGTGCCGATTCAACCCCTGGCCTGAACAACATCAAGCGAGACGCAATCGGTACCGTCATGGGAGTCTTGACGAAGTTCACCGGCTCCGACCTGGCAGAGAAGTACGGTCTGAGCAAGAAGGTGGACCGCGTTGCCTACCAGTCCACCAAGACCGGCATGCGCACCCTCGGTGCCGTGAACCGCCAGTTCAAGAAGATCAAGGGCTCCGGCAAGCCGGTACGCCTGGCCAACCAGACCACCGACGAGAACAACCAGCCCGTCCCGACCGAGGCACCGGCACCGGGCAAGGCACCGTTCGACCTGACCCCGACCGAGGATCAGGAAATGATCGTCGCCGCCGTGCGCGAGTTCGCTGAAGAGCGCCTGCGCCCGACCGGCCACGACCAGAACGAGGCATCCGAGCCGGCAGAGGGCTTGCTGGAAGCTGCCGCCGAGCTGGGCGTTGCCCTGATCAACCTGCCGGAAGAGTACGAGGGCATCGCCTCCGCCTCCGGTGCCACCACCAACGCTCTGATCGCCGAGGCCCTGGCATTCGGCGACATGGGCCAGGCCGTCGCCATCCTGGCACCGGCCGGCGTGGCCAACGTCATCACCAACTACGGTGACGACTCTCAGCAGAAGACCTACCTGCCGGAGTTCGCGGGCGAGTCCGTCCCGGCTTCCGCAGTGGTCGTCTCCGAGTCCCGCCCGCTGTTCGACCCGTTCACTCTGCAGACCACCGCCGTCCGCGAGGGCGACGACATCGTCATCAACGGCGTGAAGACCATGGTTCCGAACGCAGGCAAGGCCGAGCTGTTCGTCATCGCAGTGAATCTCGACGGCGAGAACACCTTCGTCATCGTCGAGTCCGACACTGAGGGGCTGGTCGTCGAAGCTGACCCGTCCATGGGTCTGCGTGCCGCCGCCCTGGGTCGCCTGCTGCTGAAGGACGTCCGCGTTCCCGCCAGCCAGCTGCTGGGTGGCAAGGACCTGCCCGCCGACGAGCGCAAGGAAAACTACGCGGAGATCATCCGCCGCTCCCGCCTGGGCTGGGCCGCACTGGCAGCCGGCACCGGCGAGGCCATCCTCGAATACACCAAGAAGTACGTCAACGAGCGCGAAGCATTCGGCGAGCCGATCTCGCACCGCCAGGCAGTGGCCTTCATGGTCGCCAACCTGCGCATCGAGCTCGACGGCCTGCGCCTGATCCTGCTGCGCGGTGTTTCCCGCCTGGATCAAGGCCTGTCCTTCAACCGCGAAGCCGGCCTTGCCCGCCGCTACGCATCCGACAAGGGCATGGTCATGGGCCTCGACGGCGTGCAGCTGCTCGGTGGCCACGGCTTCACCAAGGAGCACCCGGTCGAGCGCTGGTACCGCGACATGCGCGCCATCGGCATCGCCGAGGGCGTAGTCGTCGTCTAACCCCGCCACAATTCGAATCCATATCGAATAAGCACAAGGAACTTGAAGGAACCACATCATGATTAATCTGGAACTCCCCAAGCGTTTGAAGGCGGGCCAGAACCAAGCGCACCAGGCCGCCGCCGAAATCTTCCGCCCCATCTCCCGCAAGTACGACCTCGCGGAGCACGAGCGCCCCGTCGAGCTGGACACCATGGCCAGCCTGGTCGAGGGCATGGCAGACGCCGGCCAGGCAATGGCTGGCGCCTCCGGTGGCCGCGGCGATGACAAGAAGAAGACTGAGGGCGTCAAGAATGGCGGCAACATGGCCTCCATCCTCAACGTCCTCGAGACCTGCTGGGGCGACGTGGGACTCACCCTGTCCATCCCCTACCAGGGTCTGGGCAACGCAGCCGTAGCAGCCGTCGCCGACGACGAGCAGCTCGAGCGCTTCGGCAAGATCTGGGCCGCCATGGCCATCACCGAGCCGCAGTTCGGCTCCGACTCCGCAGCCGTCGCCGCCACCGCCAAGCTGGACGGCGACGAGTACGTGCTGAACGGTGAGAAGATCTTCGTCACCGCCGGCGAGCGCTGCACCCACGTTGTCGTCTGGGCATCCGTCGACAAGTCCGCTGGCCGTGCAGCCATCAAGTCCTTCGTCGTCCCGCGCGACACCCCGGGCTTCGAGCTGGTCCGCCTAGAGCACAAGCTGGGTATCCGCTCCTCCGACACCGCGCACTTCATCCTGGACAACGTCCGCATCCCGAAGGAGAACCTGCTGGGTTCCCCGGAGGTGGACACCAAGAAGGGCTTCGGTGGCGTGATGGCCACCTTCGACAACACCCGCCCGATGGTTGCCGCCATGGCCGTTGGTGTCGCCCGCGCTTCCCTGGAGAAGCTGCGCGAGATCCTCACCGACGCAGGTGTAGAGATCGATTATGACGCCCCCGCGTGGAACCAGCCCGCAGCTGCCAGCGAGTACATTCGCCTGGAGAGCGACTGGGAAGCTGCATACCTGATGACCCTGCGCGCAGGCTGGATGGCCGACAACAAGCAGCCGAACAGCAAGGAAGCCTCCGAGTGCAAGGCGAAGGCCGGCCGCATGGCTACTGACCTGACCCTGCGTGCGGTTGAGATCGCCGGCGCTTATGGCTACTCCGAGCGTGACCTGCTGGAGAAGTGGGCCCGCGACTCCAAGATCCTGGACATCTTCGAGGGCACCCAGCAGATTCAGCAGCTGGTTGTTGCTCGCCGCGAGCTGGGTCTTTCCTCCAAGGAGCTCAAGTAGTAGCTGGCTGCGCGAGAGCGCAGGCAGCGGCTACGTTGCTAGCCGCCGCTCGTGCCTGCGCCTAGCTGCCTTGCGTCGAACCGCGCGCTTGCACCTGCGCCTAGCTGCCTAGAACAGGCGCACCGAGTGATCAACGGGGCCATGGCCTTTACCGACTAGCAAACGGTCGGCATTGGCGATGGCCTCGTTGAGCCATTTAGTAGACCAATCCAGCGCATCCTCCAGTGAATCACCCGCGCCCAGCCGAGTGGCCAGCGCAGAAGACAAAGAACACCCCGTGCCGTGGGTGTTTTTTGTTTCCACGCGCGGGGAGCTGACCTTATGCGTCTTCCCGGCAGGGGATACTGCAATGTTTCCGGCCTCCGGCCCGGCCAGGTGACCCAGCTTCACGATGACGGTGGTGTCGGTTTCCTGCGCCCACTTTGCGGCAACCTCCACGGCCTCCTGCTCGCTGGTGGCCAGTTCGGTTTTGGTCAGGAGTGAGAGTTCGGGGAGGTTCGGCGTCACAACCGAAGAAGCGGCAGCGAAGTCCCGCAGTGCGTCCTCGGCGTCCGCAGTGAGCAGCCGGTCGCCCGAGGAAGCCACCGCCACCGGATCCAGCACCGTCGTGACCTGGTGATTCTGCAGGTAATCGCGGATCGTCTGGATGGTCTCCGTGTCGCCGAGCATGCCGATCTTCACGGCATCGACGGTGACGTCGTCGAACACGGAATCCAGCTGCGCGCGGAGGAAATCCAGCGGGGGAGTGTGGATCTTGCGCACGCCCTGCGTGTTCTGCGCGACCAGGGCGGTGATGACGGACATGCCGTAGCCGCCCGCCGCCATGATGGACTTCAGATCCGCCTGCGCGCCCGCTCCGCCTGTTGGGTCGGTGCCGGCGATGGACAGGACGCGCGGGCGGAGGGGGCTGGGTTCGCTGGGGCTTGAGTTGCTGGGGTTGATGTCGGGGCTGTTGTTGGTCATGCCCCTCATTATGGCGCATTTGCTTGCGCCCACCGCCTCGGTTGGCTTTACGCAGCGCTAAATGTCGTTAGAACGAGAAAGTGTCACATTTGCTACCTGTGTAGCCCTGACGGCAACGTTCTGACCAGCAGTTTTGCCAAAACGAAAAACGTTTCCGATAACGTATTCTCGTTCTAACGACATTTAAGCCTTTTTGGATGGGCTGCGAGGTGGCTACAGGCCTAGGGGCGAGGCCGTGACTGGTGGGCGGCCACGGCTGCGGCCGGGCGGCTGCGAGCGGACTGGGGGCTAAGGCTGCGGCAGCTCGCGCGGGACCACCTTGCCCACCGCGTTGCGGGGGAGCTTGTCCAGGTAGACGAAGTAGCGCGGCACACTGTGGCGAGCCAGGTGAGCCTTAACCTCCGTCTTAGCCTTCTCCTCGAACTCCGCCTTCTCTTCGTCGGTCAGTTCGGCGGCGCTCTTGTCCTCCGGCACTACCCACGCGCATAGTGCCTGGCCAAACTCCGGGTCGTCCACGCCACGCACGGCGGACTCGGCGACGCAATCCATGGAGTTGATCACGTCCTCGGTCTCCTGCGGGAAGACATTCTCACCGCCGGAGACGATCATGTCGTCGCTACGGCCAGAGATGAACAGCAGGCCCTCGTCGTTGTAGTAGCCCAGGTCTCCGGTGGCCACCATGCCGTCGATGATCTCCTTGTCGGAGCCGGGGCGCGTGTAGCCCTCGAACAGCATGTCGTTCTTCACGAAGATGCGCCCGATCTCGCCGTTCGGCAGCTCGTTGCCGTTATCGTCCAGAACCTTCAGTGTCGTTGCCATCGGTGGCTTCCCGGCAGTGTTGATGTGCTTGCGCAGATCCTCCGGAGTGGCGATGGAAGCCCAGCTGACTTCCGTCGAACCGTAGAGGTTGTACAGCACGTCGCCGAACTTCTCCTGCGTCTCGCGCACTACCTTCGGCGGCAGTGCCTCGCCGGAGGTGGCGATGATCTTCGTGCCAGAGTTGAAGTTCTCCGGCACAACCTCCAGCATGCGGCGCAGCATCGTCGGCACCATTGCGATGGTGTACGGGCGGTTCTTTTCAATCAGCTTCACGGCAGCTTCGGGGGAGAAGCGGCGCTGCATGATCATGGTGTTGCGCAGCGCGAGCGCCAACTGGATCTGTGCGAAGCCCCAGGTGTGAAACATCGGCGCGGAGAGGAACGACGGCCGGTGGTGGCGCATCGGGATGCGGCTCATGATGGAGGACGCTGGCATGTACGTCTTCGGCTCCGGTCGGCGCGCTCCCTTCGGGGTGCCGGTAGTTCCGGAGGTCAGGATGATGGTGCGTCCCTGGCGCGGGCGGGCGGGGATAGAGAGATTTTCCGGGGTGGTGCTCAGCACCTCGTGCAGGGACGGCCAGTCCTCACTACGGGTGGCGTAGTCGCCACTGTTGATCGCATCCCGAACGTTGGAGGCCTTCTTCAGTGCTTCCTCCGCCTCACGGGTAAGCCCTAGCGTGTCTCCGTTTTCCCAGGCGACGACGACCGGGCAGGCGTCGAAATCCTTCGGTAGAAGCGGCAGGAATTCCTCGTCGATGAAAAGAATGTCGATCTTTTGTTCCTGTAGCACGGCCTGGGTCTGCTTTGCTGACGCCCCAGTATTGAATAGCACAATGTCCGTACCCAACCGACCGTGTGCACACAGGGTGAGAATGAATCCGCGGTGGTTACGGCACAGGACGCCGATGCGGTCACGCTCGCGGACGCCGGTGCGGAAGAGGGCTTGCGCCAGGGCGGTGGACTGCTCGTGCAGTTCTTGGTAGGTCATCGAGCCGGCGTCGTCGATGATGGCCGTGTGGTACGGGTCGCGCGCGGCGCCGATGGCCAGCAGGCCTGCGGGCAGGAAGCTCCACTGGATGATGCCCTTGAGGGCTTTGCCGGCTGCGACGGGACCCATGGATCCCAGGACGCCCGATTTGAACAGGGGCAGTGTGCCTTTGAGAAGTGTGCCGGCGGTCCCGATCTGTTCGGTGAGGGAGGGCTTGGGCAACTGGGCGGCTGCTGCTGCGTTCATTTCTGGGTGACTCTCCTTGGGCCAGTCTCTCTGAGCTGGTTTCTTTGGGCTGGTTTCTCTGGGTTGGTATCTCTGGGGTGCTCTCTCCGTGGCGGTTTCTCCTGAGGCGCCCTCTTGGAGGGGTTCTCAAGTACCACTGCCTCGAAGTTTTAGTGGCGTGCATCACTTTAATGTTTCTGGACTAAAAAGTTCTCGGTTTGAAAAAATAACTATGAAGCAACAGGTTGTGGGGGAGCCGGGGAATAGGGGTTTATAGGGGGCGTTCGCTGACGGCGTACAGCTTAGAAACTTAAGCTCAGAATGCCTGTTGACCTGCTGGTATGTGGGTGGTTGAGGCCGAGGTGGCGTCGGAATAATGCAACAACAACACAGTGTTGTGTGAAAGGCGATATGAGTTGTCCACGCTCACGGCTAAGGTGGGCAACATTGGCGAATACGCAAGCTACATCTTTTGAAAAAGGGAGCACACCATGTTCGAGAGGTTCACGGATCGCGCGCGCCGCGTCGTTGTGTTGGCGCAGGAGGAAGCACGCGCGCTGAATCACAACTACATCGGCACCGAGCACATCCTGCTCGGCCTGATCCAAGAAGGCGAAGGTGTCGCAGCGAAGGCCCTGGAATCCATGGGCATCTCCCTGGACGCCGTACGCACCGAGGTCAAGGACATCATCGGCACCGGTGGCCACCCGCCGAGCGGCTACATCCCGTTCACCCCGCGCGCCAAGAAGGTACTGGAGCTCGCGCTGCGCGAAGCGCTGCAATTGGGCCACAAGTACATCGGCACCGAGCACATCCTGCTGGGCCTCATCCGCGAGGGTGAAGGCGTGGCGGCACAGGTGCTGGTCAAGCTCGGTGCAGACCTGTCCCGCGTGCGCCAGCAGGTAATCCAGCTGCTCAGCGGCTACGAGGGGAACGAGGAAGAAAGCGGTGGCGGCGAGCCCGCTACCGCCGGCGTGGGCAGCAGCCCGGAGGGCGCGCCGAGCCGCCCGGGCCAGAAGTCCAACTCCCTGGTTTTGGACCAGTTCGGCCGCAACCTCACTCAGGCAGCCAAGGATGGCAAGCTGGACCCGGTCGTGGGCCGCGAGAATGAGATCGAGCGCGTTATGCAGGTGCTTTCCCGCCGTACCAAGAACAATCCAGTGCTGATCGGCGAGCCCGGCGTGGGTAAGACCGCCGTGGTCGAGGGCCTGGCGCTGGACATCGTCAACGGCAAGGTGCCGGAGACGTTGAAGGATAAGCAGCTGTACTCCCTGGACCTGGGCTCCCTCGTGGCGGGCTCCCGCTACCGTGGTGACTTCGAGGAGCGCCTGAAGAAGGTGCTGAAGGAGATCAACCAGCGCGGAGACATCATCCTGTTCATCGACGAGATCCACACCCTGGTCGGCGCAGGTGCCGCCGAGGGCGCGATCGACGCTGCCAGCATCCTGAAGCCGAAGCTGGCCCGCGGCGAGCTGCAGACCATCGGTGCCACCACCCTGGACGAGTACCGCAAGCACATCGAGAAGGATGCCGCGCTGGAGCGTCGCTTCCAGCCGGTGCAGGTCCCGGAGCCCTCCGTGGAGCTGACCGTGGAGATCCTGAAGGGTCTGCGCGACCGCTACGAGGCACACCACCGCGTATCCATCACCGACGGTGCGCTGAAGGCCGCCGCCCAGCTGGCGGATCGCTACATCAACGACCGCTTCCTGCCGGATAAGGCCGTGGACCTGATCGACGAGGCCGGAGCCCGCATGCGCATCAAGCGCATGACCGCCCCGAAGGCCATCCAGGACATCGACGACAAGATCGCCGAGGTGCGCCGTAAGAAGGAAGCTGCCATCGACGACCAGGACTTCGAGAAGGCAGCAGCCCTGCGCGACGACGAGCGCAAGCTGGGTGAAGAGCGCGCGGAGAAGGAAAAGGCCTGGCGCGCCGGCGAGCTGGACGAGGTCGCCGAGGTGGGCGAGGAGCAGATCGCCGAGGTCATGGGCACCTGGACCGGCATCCCCGTGTTCAAGCTCACCGAGGAAGAGTCCACCCGCCTGCTGCACATGGAAGACGAGCTGCACAAGCGCATCATCGGCCAGGACGATGCCGTCAAGGCGGTCTCCCGCGCCATCCGCCGCACCCGCGCCGGTCTGAAGGACCCGAAGCGCCCGTCCGGCTCGTTCATCTTTGCCGGCCCGTCCGGTGTGGGTAAGACCGAGCTGTCGAAGGCTCTGGCCGAGTTCCTGTTCGGCGACGATGACGCGCTGATCCAGATCGACATGGGCGAGTTCCACGACAAGTTCACGGCATCCCGCCTGTTCGGTGCGCCTCCGGGATATGTCGGCTACGACGAGGGCGGCCAGCTGACCGAGAAGGTCCGCCGCAAGCCGTTCTCCGTGGTGTTGTTCGACGAGATCGAGAAGGCCCACACGGAGATCTACAACACCCTGCTGCAGGTGCTGGAAGACGGTCGCCTGACCGACGGCCAGGGCCGCATGGTGGACTTCAAGAACACCGTCCTGATCTTCACCTCGAACCTGGGTACCAGGGACATCTCCAAGGCTGTGGGCATGGGCTTCAGCGCTTCCGGCGAAGCCGACGAGGAGACCCAGTACGAGCGGATGAAGCAGAAGGTCGACGACGAGCTGAAGAAGCACTTCCGCCCGGAGTTCCTGAACCGTATCGACGACATCGTGGTCTTCCACCAGCTGACCCGCGAGCAGATCGTGCAGATGGTGGACCTGCTGCTGGGCCGCGTGCGCACCGCGCTGCAGGCGAAGGACATGGACCTGGAGCTCACCGAGCAGGCGAAGTCCCTGCTGGCCAAGCGTGGCTTCGACCCGGTACTGGGCGCCCGCCCGCTGCGCCGCACGATCCAGCGCGAGATCGAGGATCACCTGTCCGAGAAGATCCTATTCGGCGAGATCGGCGCCGGCGAGATCGTCACCGTCGACGTCGAAAACTGGGACGGCGAATCCAAGGGCGACGATGCGAAGTTCGTCTTCGGCACCAAGCCCAAGCCCCTGCCGGAGGTCGGTGAGGAGGACTTCGCCGCCGACGAGGCCCAGGAGGCGGTGTCCGTCGCCGCCGAGGGCAACGTGCCGGAGGATAAGGGTTTTGACGCCGCAGATTCCAGCGACGACTGGAATCAGAAAGGCTAATTAAGCCTTGTTGAACTGCACTGGGCGATCGTGGATTACGTTATCCACCCAGTCCAGGGCAGGCAGCAGGTGCGAGAACATCGGCAGCATGTGATCGCCAAGCGGGAACGTGCGCGGGATATTGTGCTCCGCGTAGTTCACCTTCGTGCCACCCTCCGCCCACTGGCGGGCCATACGGCGGCTCTGCTCAACCGGGATCGTGTCATCGTTCGTGCCATGGCCGACGTACACAGGGACCTGGGGTGGGCGGCTGCCGATGCGTTGGGCGTCAACAAGCTTCTTGAATGGCTCCTGCTGCAGCAGCTCCGTGAGTGACTCGCCGTTCTTTGTCAGCGTGCGCGTATCCGTATAAGCGTGGCGCGCGAGGGATTCGGGGACGCATTCGCTGGCGGTCTGGCGGACGAACTCCTTGCCCTTGTCGTTCATCTTTTCCTCCACGGCGCCGCGGATCTCCGGGTTGGAGACGAGGAAACCATTCAGTGTGTAGCCCAGGGCGGCTGCTAGGGGGCCGTTGTCGATGGCGGTGGCAGTCATAGCCAAATCCGCCGGAACTCCGCCTGCGTAGCCCGCCTTCAGGTTGATCTCCGGGGCGTAAGTGTGAGCCAGCTCCAGGGCTGCGGCGGAGGAACCGCCGCCCTGCGAGTAACCCCACACCGCGACCGGTGCGGCCTTCGGCACTCGAGGCATGTTCTTCGCCGCGCGAGCCATGTCCAGGGTGGCGTTGCCCTGATCCACACGGTTCATGTACGTATGCTGCGCCGGGGTGCCCAGGCCGTTCAGGTCGGTCAGCGCCACAGCCCAGCCACGGGAGAGGGCGGCGGCGACGGGCGCGGCCTCATACTCCAAGCCCATCGGCAGCAGCTTGCCTGGGGCACACGCATCTCCGCTGCCCTGAGTGCCTGGAGCTACGACCAGCAGTGGGCGCTCCCCGCCACCGGTGTAGGGAGCGCGGGGCACCAGCACGGTGCCGGTGACGGGTACGGTCTCGCCGCGAGAATTGGTGGAAACGTAGGCTACGCGCTGGGCCTCGCTGTTCGTCCAGTCGACGAAGGGGATTCCGAGGGCAAAGTTGCTGGGGGCAGTCTTGATGATTTCCCCTGGCTTGCCCTTCACCTGCAAAGGCAGAGAGGAGTAGAAGCCATCCGGGTCGTAGTTGGGCAGAGAACCCACTACGGACTTGCCGCTGCCAGTGGCGGCGGCCTTGGAGGCGGATCCCTCGACGGAACCATATAGTCCGCCGGGTGCTGCGGTGGCCGGGGCCATTCCGGAAGCGGCGATGGCGGCGGGCAGCACAACTGCGAAGGTAGCGGTTAGGGTACGGGAGCGGAGGGGACGGGAACGGTTGGAACTTCTACGAGAAAACGTCATAGGGGAATCCTAAGCGTTTTCTCTGTCCGAAGTATTAGGTATTGCTAATTAGCCCCGTGAAGTGGGGGTATCGGTTGCGCTGTCTGCGGCTACTTCGGCGCTGTCTTCTGTGCCTTCGGTGTCCACATTCGCCGTGAACGGATCCAGCGCCTCCAGGTCCACGTCCTTGTCCTCGTCATTTGGCACCTTGCGGGTCAGGTCGATGACCAAGCCAATGGCGGTGAGGAAGATGGTGGGCAGCAGCCAGCCCATGCCTGCATCCATCAGCGGGATCCAGCTCAAGGCGCTCTGCAGATCGTCGACCGGCACGTTCAGGGCGGCCAGGAAGTCGATGAAGGAGAACAGGAAGGCCACGGCCACGCCGATGCGGTAGGAAAACACCAGCTTGTGCTGGCGGCACAGCAGGTGCACATAGGAAAGCGCGATAAGCACGATCGCCGGCGGGTAAATCAGGCCGATCACCGGGCCGGAGACGTTCAGGATCTTTTCCAGACCCAGGTTGGCGATAGCGAGGCCAACGAGCGTCAAGATGGTCGCCCACCAGCGGTAGCTGATGGCCGGAACTAGCTCGTGGAAGAACGTGGACGATGCTGCGGTCAGGCCAACGACGGTGGTAATGCAGGCCAGCAGAACGATCAATGAGAACACGATCTCGCCTGTGTTGCCCATGGTCAGATGCGCAGCGGAGCTCAGGATAGCTGCGCCGTCGCTGTAGCTTTCCTTCTCTGGCATGCGGGCGCCGACCAGGCCGAGGCCCAGGTAGACCAGCATGAGGAAGAAACCGGCGGTGAAGGCCGCAATGCCGGAGAGCTTGACGATGCGCTTGTGGTCGGTCTCGCCCTTCTGGCTAAAAGCGCTCACGACGATAAGCGCGAAGGCTAGCGCACCGATGGAGTCCATTGTGAAATAGCCCTGGGAGATGCCGCTGACCAGCGGGTTGGAGGTGTACTCCTCAGTGGCGGGAATGCTCGGGGAGTTCAGCTTCTGCAGACCGACGATAGCCAGCACGGCCAGCAGGATCAGCAGTACTGGGGTTAGGGCCTTGCCTAGGGTATCTACGACCTTGCCAGGCCAGAGCGTCAGCAGGAAGCAGATCAGGAAGAAGGCGAACGTGCCCGCCAGGCGCCACCAGCCACCGGAGAGATCGAAGGTGGATTCGATGCCCAGCTCGTAGCCGATCGCTGCGGCGCGCGGTACGGCGTAGAGCGCACCGATGGAAAGGTAGGCAACGATCGCGAAGATGAGCCCGAACAGTGCGCCGGCGCGAGAGGCCAGGTCGCGCACACCGTTGCCGGAAATTGCGATGGCGATGACCGTCAGCACCGGCATGAGTACTCCGGTCAGCAAGAAGCCGATCATGGCAGGGGTGAAGTTCTCGCCGGATTCCACGCCGAGCATGGGCGGGAAGATGAGGTTGCCGGCGCCGAAGAACATGGAAAACAACATGAGGCCAACGGCCGCCACGGTGGTAGTTGTGTTTGGCTGCTTGGCAGTCGAGGAGGGTGGAGTCGACATAAAATTTTCCTATTGTGATCTGGGTAACGTTTATCACTCTAATGCACGTATCCCCGTAGAGCCTAAGCCGGTCAAAACTATTTGCGTTTTGCCCCTATTTCGGGCGGAGATTCTGCGGGGATTCTACGGAGCTTTCTCAGTGCGGTAGCTGGTACGTTGCGCCGTCGCGAGCTACCAGCCCGTCGTCGAGCAGCGATTGCAGGGCTCGCTCGAGCTGCTCGGTTGCGGGCCACAGTAGGTCTATCTCTTTCTTTGTGACGCCACCTTCCCCCGCTTCCCGCAGTAGCCCCATAATCTTTCCGCGGACCTGGCGATCGGTCCCCACGAACTTCTGCACGCGCCGGGCCGCGGCTTGCGCCTCCGCCTCCGTCGGCTGCGGCTTGCCCGACTGCACCCACGCACAGTCGTCGATTACGGGGCACTGGTCGCACGCTGGGCTTTTCGCAGTGCAGATCAAAGCGCCGAGTTCCATGAGTGCGGCGCACATCAGATTCGCGGCGTCTCTGCGCGCGCCGCTGGCGGTATCTGTGCCCGCACCAGCGTTTCTGCCCACGCCGGAGCAGTTGGCTGTGCCAGTTCCCGCGCCTGAGCGGGTGCCCGTGTCAGTGGGCTGGGGTTGGGGCGGTGGAGGCAGTTGGCGTCCAACTAAACGAGGGTCTGGATCGACGTGGGGCAGCAACGAGGCCACATCCGCCAAGTCGCGCGCGCGGGCGGGGCCCTGCAGGTAGCGTCCGTCGACGAGGCGGCGGTAGACGCGGCGCACATTCGTATCCACAACCGGCACGGCCTGGCCGAAGGCGAAGGCCGCGACGGCGCGGGCGGTGTAGTGGCCGATACCCGGCAGGGCCTCGAGCTCGGCGATGTCGCTGGGAACCTCGCCGCCGTGGCGTTCCACGCAGGCGAGCGCGCACTCCTTTAGGCGCAGCGCGCGCCGGGGATAGCCCAGGTTGGCCCACATCTTCAGGATTTCGAACCGCGGCGCCTCGGCCAGATCCGCCGGGGTGGGCCAGCGTTCCAGCCAAGCTTGCCAGAGGGGAATCACGCGGGCGACGGGCGTCTGCTGGCTCATGACTTCGCTCAGCAGAATCGCCCACGGGGTGGTGTCCGGATGGCGCCACGGCAGGTCGCGGGCGTTGCGCGCGTACCAATAATTCAACTTGGCAGGCAGGCTGCTATGCGAGCCGGTGGGCAGGTTGGGGGAGGCGGCGGAAGGGGAGTTCATTGCACGAATCACTGTAGCGCGGTGCACAATGGAACCATGACTTCCAGCCAACATAAGACCCCGCAGCAGGCTTGGGATAGCCTGCGCGAAGGCAACGAACGTTTCATGCGCGGCGATTCCGACCACCCACACCAGGACTTGAGCCGCCGAATTTCCCTGCAGGAGGGGCAGAAGCCCCAGGCCGTGGTGTTGGCGTGTTCCGATTCCCGCGCCCCGGTGGAGATCCTCTTCGACCAGGGGCTAGGCGATGTCTTCGTGATCCGCACTGCCGGAGAGATCACCGACCTGTCCGTTCTGGCCTCCCTGGAATTTGCGGTGGATTCCCTGGAAGTGCCGCTGGTTGTGGTGCTGGGGCACGAGAAGTGCGGCGCGGTTGCCGCGGCCTCCCAGGCGTTGAACGGCGGCGACATGCCTGCGGGCTTCCAGCGCGTGCTCGTGGAGAAGGTCACGCCCTCGTTGCTGTCCGCGAAGAAGCGCGGCATGGAAAGTAGTGACGCCTTCGAACGCAACCACGTGGCGGAGATCGCCGACCACATCGTGGATCGTTCGCCGGAGATTCAGGCGCGTCTGGCCGACAACCGTTGTGCCGTTGTGGGGCTGCGCTACCGCCTGTCCGATGGTCTGGCCGAGCCGCTGGTCAGCTATGGCCTGGATATTGAGGGTGCGCAGCGCGTTCACTAGGAGTTTTGCGGCGTTCATTCCGTGTCTATGCGCCGTCTTTTAGCGGGCAGCCTTTAGCATTAGTTGCGTGACTGATGAAGACAACAGGCGCCCGTTGCCACGCGAAGTGTATATCCGCCGCCGTATTGCTGCGGTGGTGATCTTGGTCGTTGTTATCGGTGTGATCTGGGCTTTGATCAGCCTGGTCAGTGGGGGAGGGGACTCCGAGAACACGGCGTCCACCGAGACTGCCATCACTACCTCCGAGCAGCAGGATATGACTAGCTCGCCGGAGCCGCCGAAGGGTACGGAACCGAGCGACTCGGAGGACGAGAAGGCGTCCGAAAAGGACAAAGATAAAGACAAGGACGACGAGAGCGACGAGAACAAGGACGAGAAGAAGGATTCTTGCTCGCTTGCCGACCTGCGCGTCACCGCTCGGCCGGGTGCTCCGACGTTTAACGCGGAGCAGCAGCCGAACTTCTTCGTGAAGATCGAGAACCCGACGAACGCGGATTGCGACATCAACTTCGATGATTCCCCGCTGAAGTTCGAGGTCTTCACCATGGGCAACTATGAGCGCGTGTGGGGAGACATCGACTGCAACGAGCCGGAGGTCGTAGGCGATACGAAGATCAAGGCCGGCGAGTCTGCGAACTACGAGATGGCCGCCTGGTCCCGTACCACCTCCGCTCCGGGCAAGTGCGAGGACCGCAAGCCGGTCGATCCGGGAAGCTACCTGCTGTACGCCCACGTGGGCGACAATACTTCCCAGCCGGCCTCGTTTAACTTGCAGTAGCCAGTAATGGCCCAGCCGGTGGCCTAGTCAGTAGATAGGCAGTAGTTGACCGCCTGGCAGAGCGTGGAGACCTCCTTTACCTTCATGCCCTTCGGCGCCTCGTAGTGGCAGTTCTTTGGCACCAGCGCGGTGTGGAATCCCAGCCGGTGGGCCTCTGCCAGCCTTTGAGTGAGCTGCGGAATACGGCGCACCTCCCCGCCTAAGCCCACCTCGCCGAGGGCAACCAGCCCAAGGGGGAGCGGGGTACGTTTTGCGGTGGAGGCCAGCGCAAGCCCGGTGGCGAGGTCCGCGGAGGGTTCCAGAATCTTCATCCCGCCGACCGTGGCGGCGTAAACCTCCTTGTCCGCCAGCGGCAACCCGCAGCGTTCGGAGAGCACGGCCAGCACCATCGACACTCGCGAGGCATCCATGCCCGTCATGTAGCGCTTCGGATTCTTAAACTCGCTGTTAAGCGCCAAAGTTTGCAGCTCGCCGACCATGGCGCGGCGCCCGTCCATCACGACGGTTACTGCGGTGCCGGTCACGGATTCGGTGCGGTGATGCAGGAACAACCCGCTGGGGTCCGCAACCTCCTGGATGCCGTGGGCGGTCTGCTCGAAGCAGCCGACCTCGTCCGTGGCACCGAAGCGATTCTTGATGCCGCGCAGGAAGCGCATGGAGGAGTGTTTGTCGCCCTCGAAGTTCAGCACAACATCCACCAGGTGCTCGATGGTGCGGGGGCCGGCGACCGTGCCCTCCTTCGTCACGTGCCCCACCGCGATGACGGGCGTGCCCGACATCTTCGCCAGGGTCGTCAGCGTGCTGGTGACCGCGCGGGTTTGGGCCACGCCACCAGCAACGCCTTCCACCCCAGTGGCCTGCATGGTCTGGAGGGAATCCACGATGATCAGCTCTGGGTTTAGTGCATCGACCTGCGCCAGGCCATTCTCCAGGTCGTTCTCGCTGGCCAAATAGAGCTTGTCGTGCAGTGCACCGGTGCGTTCCGCCCGGTGGCGCACCTGCCCCACGGACTCCTCCGCGGTGAGGATCAGCACCGTATGCCCCTTCTTGGCCCACGCAGCGGCGACCTCTAGCAGTAAGGTGGACTTACCCACGCCCGGTTCGCCCGCCAGTAGCACAGCGCTGCCTGGGACAATGCCGCCGCCTAGAACGCGGTCTAGTTCCCCGATGCCCGTGGGGCGGTGCTTGGCGATGGTCGGATCCACTTGGGTGACCGGTTGGGCGCTGGCCCCTGGAACTAGGCCGCCGGACCCGCGTCCCCCGCCGCGGCGCCCCGCACTAGCGCCAGCACCCGCAACTCCGGCGAGCCCCATTGCGCCCAAGCCTAAGGAGCGCGTGTCCCGCTCCTCCAGCGATCCCCATTCCCCACACTGCGGGCAGCGGCCCATCCACTTCGACAGCTGGTGGTCGCAGGAGGTACAGACGAAAACCCGGCTTGCTTTGCTCGACTTACTTGACATGCTCACAACAATAAACGCCGCCCCGGACAACCAATGTCCGGCGGCGGCGTTTGTTCGATTTTGAGGAAGCCTTCGCTGAAAGCTTGCTCTTGGGGCTACTTGTCGGTCAGGCTGCCGTCCTCGTCACGGTGCAGCTGGCCTGCTTCCGGAACATAAGCGGAAACCGGAGCGCTCAGCTCAACCTCGCCGACATCCAGCTTGAAGGTGACCTTCTTGTGGCCGCCGACGTAAACGTCATCCAGTCCCTTGATGGAGGTGGTGGCGTACTGCAGCTGCTTCTGCTCCTTGGCCTCAATGTCTTCCATAGCGAACTTGCCATCAGCAACCAGGGAGCCGCCAGCCGGAATCTCGGTCTCGTCCAGGCCGGAGATCTCCTTGCCCTCCACCTTCACGGACTCAACCTTGACGGGCTTACCGTGGGTGTCCTCGTTGGTGATAGTGAACTTCAGGGCCAGAGCGTTATCCGGGCCGACAACGACGGTCACGTCCTGCACGTCAGCGTGCTCAGCGGTGCCGCTAGCACCGTTGACTGCGGCAACCTGGCTGGAAGTCTGGGAAATCTGACCTGCACCACACGCGGACAGCGCGAGTGCGGAACCTGCTGCGACCAGCGCCAGCGCACCACGGGCAAAGGTCGTCTTCAGCGGCTGGGCCTTGAGGGTCTTCACGATGCGTTCCTCCATCTGAGGCATGTCTTAAAAGCAGTTGAATAAAAACGTCTGCACCCAGCCTAGCCTGTAGGGGGCCGGTACACCTAGCCAAGGAGGCCTTTAAGGTTAATTAGTGCCCCCTAGTGCGTACTTGCTGGGGATTTTATGCCCCAAATGCGGGTAGCGCGGTCGATTACGGTAGAATCTATCGGGTATTTACTCGGGTATTTACGCCGTGCCTGTCAGTGCCCGGCACAGCCTGTCACAGCCTTTCGGAAGGACGTTAGAGGAACACTTATGGAGTTCGCAGTCGGAGATACGGTCGTTTACCCGCACCACGGCGCCGCCGTCATCGAGGGCATCGAGCAGCGGGAGTTCAAGGGGGAAACCGTCGACTACCTGGTGCTGCGCATCAACCAGGGCGATCTTTCCGTTCGTGTCCCGGCTGCGAATGCCGAGAAGGTTGGCGTGCGTGACGTGGTGGGCGAGGAAGGCCTGCGCAAGGTCTTCTCCGTGCTGCGCGAGACCGACGTCGAAGAGGCTGGCAACTGGTCCCGCCGCTACAAGGCGAACCAGGAGCGCCTGACCAGTGGCGACGTGAACAAGGTTGCCGAGGTTGTGCGCGACCTGTGGCGCCGCGACCAGGACCGCGGCCTGTCTGCCGGTGAGAAGCGCATGCTGGCCAAGGCTCGCCAGATCCTCGTGGGCGAACTCGCACTGGCCGAGGGTGTTGATGACAAGAAGACCGACGCACTGCTGGCCGAGATGCAGGCCGCCATTAAGCGCCACCGCGAGGCCGCCGCTGCAGCCCGCGCCGCAGGCGTGGACGAGGATTCCAAGTCCGGTGGCTCCATCGATCTGGACGACGAGCTGGACGGCGAAGACTAAACCGGGCAGGCGCAGTGACAGCGAACGTCTACGCACTCGTCGCCGCTGCCGGTAGCGGTACCCGCCTGGGTTTCGATACCCCGAAGGCTTTCGTCGAGCTCAACGGTCGGTCGTTGCTGGAACGGTCGCTGGATGGCCTGGCGGCGTCCCAAAGTATCGAAGAAGCGATTGTGCTGGTCAGCGAGAACATGCGCGACCACGCCGAGCGCATCGTCAGTGATCCAATCAACGTTGCGGAATGGGCGCCCATGACCGTCAGCGTGGAGCTCGGTGGTGGAGAGCGTTTCGATTCTGTTTACGCGGGTCTCGTTGTAATCCAACGGCGGTTAAGCGCTGCGGGCGAGGCGCCCGAGGGGCACTTCGTCGCCGTCCACGATGCCGCCCGCTGCCTCACCCCACCCGCCATGATCGCCGAGGTTGTCGACCGCGCGCGCCGTGGTGTCGCGGATGGTTCCTGGTACGGGGCGATCCCGGTGTTGCCGGTGGTAGACACTATTAAAGTTATTGACGCCCCCACCTCCGGCCCGCGCGCAGGGCAGACGGTCGTGGAGCAAACCCCCGACCGTGCCAGCCTGCGGGCGGCGGCTACGCCACAGGTATTCGACCTGGAGAAGCTGATCGAGGCCAACGAGCAGTACCTGCGCACCACGGAAATCAGCTCCGCGCACGCGGTGGATCGGGTGGGTGCCTCACCGCTGCCGCTGGTAACAGACGATGCCTCGCTGATGGAGATGGCAGGTTTCCCGGTGGTGGCGGTGGATGCCGACCCGTTGGCTATGAAGATCACCACGCCCCAGGACTACCGTGTCGCGCAGATGATTCTGAATGGCAGCGAAGGCTAGACAGTCCGCGGAAGACAAGTAGAACGCAACCAGAGGCGAGAGGCAGACCGCAATTGAATACCCCACACATCATTCCCCGCGTCGGCATTGCGACGGATGCTCACCAGGTGCAGCCCGGTAAAGACTGCTGGATGGCCTGCCTGCTGTGGGAAGGGCAGGATGGCTGCGAAGGACACTCCGATGGCGACGTGGTGGCGCACGCGGTAGTGGATGCGTTGCTCTCCGCCGCAGGGCTGGGGGATCTGGGTAGTTTCGTCGGAGTGGGGCGCAAGGAATACGACAACGTTTCCGGCGAGCGCCTCCTGCGCGAGTGCCGCGAGCTGTTGGAATCCAAGGGTTTCGTGATCGGCAACGCGGCGGTGCAGATGGTGGGGAACCGCCCGAAGATGGGCACCCGGCGCGAAGAGGCCGAGAAGGTGATGGGGGAGCTGATCGGCGCGCCGGTCTCCGTCTCTGCAACCACGACCGATCACATGGGTTTCACCGGCCGCGGCGAGGGCGTGGCGGCTGTGGCGACGGCGGTCGTGTGGCAGTCGCAGAATTAGTTATTGACAATCTTTTTATGCCTTCGTAGGTTTGTTCCATCAAACAGAAACTCCGTGCACTAAAGGTCTGGAACTTCCTTGTCGAATAGCTACTCGTTTTCCTTTAGCTACCCGCGTTCCGATGAAGGGATCGAGGTCCGCTCCCTCGAGGTTCCTGCTAGCCCAACAGTGATCCTGGGTGTCAATGGTGCCGGTAAGACCACGCTTATGAAGTTGCTTGCCGGGCAGCTAAAACCGTCCAAGGGCGCTGTGCCGAAGTTGGGCCGAGCGGTGTACGTCCCGCAGCATTTCGAAAGCATCAATGGGGCGCGTGTGGTCGACTATGTTTCCTACGTCGCCTGGCTTAACGGTGCCGGTTGGGCGGAGAGTAAGAGGTCCGCAGCCTATTGGATTGAATTCGTCGGACTTAAAGCACACGCACATAAGCAATGCAGCAAGCTGTCTGGCGGGCAGCAAGCCCGCGTGCAAATCGCTACAGCCCTGAACTCTAACGCGGAGCACATTCTGCTAGACGAACCTAGCGCTGCACTCGACCCGCTGGCGAAGCGGGATCTGCAAGGGCTCTATCGATCCATCGCGGAATCGGGCGTTGGTCTTTGGGTTTCTAGCCATCAGCCCTTGGAAGTAGAGAAGCCGTTCGGGCATGTGCTCGTGTTGCATGAAGGCAGAGTTGAATTCCAGGGGCCGATGGGCGATTTTCTACGAATTGGGCGTGAATCACTAGAGTCGGAGAAGTCACATCGTTATTCCGAGACTGTGAGAAACCTTGCGGAGGCATTTTCCAGGGATGGTGGTCATGGCGAGGATTAACGCTCTCAACGTTGCTTTGGTGCTCGCGGCTTCTGTGCTTGGATTGCTGAGCATTACACTCAACGCAAACCCGGTGCCTACGCAGGACAACGCGATCTCCAATAGCTTGGCCCTCTACTATTCGCTGGGGCCAATCCTTGGCTTTATCGGCGCCAAAGAGATGGCACGCTTCCGTTCCTTTTTTAAGTCCCGCGGGTCTGTGCAGGATGTTTTTAAAGTCTGGCTCAGATCCTTGGCGCTGCCACTATTGCTTGCGGTGGTAGTGGTGCTGGCGTACCTCGCAGTGCAGTTGGCGGATATCGGCTACGTAGAGTCCGGACGGTTCCTTGCAACAGGGTTGGTCTTTATTGCTCTTCACGGCGTGGCATGGCTGAGCTTGGGGGCAACTTTAGGGCTGTACCTACCAGCAATTGTGGCGATCGCTGTCGGCTTGCTTCTTCCTTATATCCTGGTCGCTTACCCGGTGTCGCTCTCAAACGTGGCGTGGCGACAAATGTTCGGGCAGCCGTTCAGCTCCTGTTGCCAAGTATCACAGAGCGTGGACCCGATTCTGTGGAAGGCTTCGGCTCTGGTGCTGGGGGCCATATGCGTTTGCTCGTTGCTGTTGATCGCGGCTTTTCATGGAAACTGGCTTCCGGGGTTGTCGGCGTGGCCACTTCGCGTGGCAGCCATTGGTCTATTCGGCGTGAGCTGTAGTTTAGGCTACGGAATCGCCCAAGACGGAAACTACAGTTCCGCGGTGCCCCGCCCCCGAGAGCGCATGATCTGCGAGGGAGCATTGTGTTACTGGCGCGAAACCCCACCTGAGCAGATAGACGCAAACCGCAAGGTGTGGGAATCTTTGGGCGTCACTACCTATAGGCTGATCGACGCCGAACCGCAACGGGACGACGACATCCGGCTCGCTCGCTCGGGTCAACAACCGGAAGTAAAGCACGCGCTCCTGGTCGAGCTCCTCAGCAATGAACCTGCACTTAAGGGGGCACCATCGTGTTGGGGGACCCCGCAGCAACCCGTATCCGTAGCGGAGTCTCTTCCCGATCTGACGGAAGAAGAGCTGGAACGAGCGACCTTGACGCCTTCCGGACAATGGCGCGGGGTGCATGGAACGAATGCGGGAGTGGACGTGAAGTTCATCCTGGATCGGGCGAACTCCGAGTGCTGGGAGGGATAGTGTCTGCCCAACATCGAGTACAGATCTATTGGCGTGGACATTCCGCGACCTACGCGGTGATGCTTCAGATATTCGGCGTCGTGGGCGCCGTACTGTTCGGCACGACCACTATTCCCATTCCTTGGGCTTCGTGGAGTTCGTCCGGAGTTATCCCGTTTAACTTCGTGTTTTCCATCGCCATCGTTAGCTCCGCGGTGATGTTCTGGGATAACCGGCTTTCCCAGCTGGAAGAATTAACTGTTCGCACATGGGCGGCCTGCGACTGGCTTTTCCTCGGACTTTGCCTGGGCGAATGCGGCGTTGTCGCGCTCCTGGGCAACCCAGGCATGTTGCAGTACACGCTTATTGCATTGTCGGTGATTTTCGGAGCATGCCTCGTAGCGGACCTGCGCAAGAGTTTCTATGGCCTGCTGCTACTAACTGCCGCGCAGTGCCTGCTCATATCGGTATTGCCTAGTAGATACCTGCCATTGTTCTGGACTCCCAGGGTCGATGTAATTGTGATTGCGCTTCCCATCTGCCTGTTACTTTTCGCGGCAGTGCGGAGCGCTATCAAGAAGGCCGAGCCTAGTTTGGTTCAGCTCAGCAGTTAATGCGGTTGCGGATTTCCCCGATGCCGTCGATCGCGATGCGCACCTCGTCGCCATCGGCTAGGTACTGCGGTGGGGTCATGCCGTGGCCGACGCCCTCTGGTGTGCCCGTCACGATGACGTCACCAGGCGCCAACGAGGCGAAGTTGCTGATGTAATCCACTAAATCCTGTGGCTTAAACACCAGGTCGGCAACGCTGTGCTCCTGGCGGAGTTCACCGTTGACCCAGGTGCGCAAGACGGCCCCTTCCGCAACCGGGTCGAAGTGTTTGGCCGGCACCATCCACGGGCCGAATCCGCTGGAGCGATCCAGGTTCTTGCCCTGCAGCCACTGCTGGGTGCGGTACTGCCAATCGCGCTGGGAGAAATCATTCATCACGGCGTAGCCCGCGATCTGGCCGGCTTCGCCCATAATGACGGCGAGCTCGCCCTCGTAGTCCGCTTGCGCGGAGAGCTCCGGGGGAACAACGACCTCGTCGAACGGGCCCGCCAGGGCGGAGGCGTACTTCACGAACAGGGTGGGGTGATCCGGAATCGGGTGCCCCATCTCCGCGATGTGTTCCCGGTAGTTGAGGCCTACACAGAAAATTTTTCTGGGGTTCGGCACGACCGGCCCCAGCTGGTCGGCGGTGAAAGAAACGGTGGGGAGGGAATCCAGTTCCGTGCTGGTGACCTGCGCCTTGTAAGGGAATTCGGCGAGGAGCTTGCCCTCACCGCCCTCGGCGGAGAAGGAGGTGACTGCAATTGGGAGCCATGCACCCCGGTCATTGAGGCGGATGGTGGCGAATCGCGGGGTGTTCTGAGTGCTCATGTACTCCACGATACTGACGCACAGAGGAAAGAGGCCGGATGCGCATGCCTATACTGTGTGGTGTGACTTTGCGAATTTACGACACTGCCGCCCGCCAGCTCCGCGACTTTGAGCCTATCCGTGAAGGCCATGCCTCGATCTACTTGTGTGGAGCGACCGTGCAGTCGATCCCGCACATTGGACATGTGCGCAGCGGAGTTGCCTTTGACATTCTGCGGAACTGGCTAGAGGCCAAAGGGTTGGACGTCGCTTTCGTAAGGAACGTCACCGATATTGACGACAAGATCCTGACCAAGGCCGCGGAGAACGACCGCCCGTGGTGGGAGTGGGCCGCTACGCACGAGCGTGCGTTTAACTGGGCTTATGACCAGTTGGGCGTCACCCCACCTTCCATCGAGCCCCGCGCCACAGGGCACGTACCGCAGATGATCGAGTACATGCAGCGCATCATCGACAACGGCCACGGCTACGCCGCAGACGGCAACGTGTACGCGCAACCCGCGACGATCGATAACTACGGCTTCCTGTCCGGCCAGAAGCTGGACGAGATGGATCAGGGTGAGTCGGCGGGTACCGGCAAGCGCGACCCACGCGACTTCACCATGTGGAAGGCAGCCAAGCCGGGCGAGCCAGCCTGGGATACCCCGTGGGGTCGTGGTCGCCCGGGCTGGCACATCGAGTGCTCCGCGATGGCGACGACCTACCTGGGAAGTGAGTTCGACATCCACTGCGGTGGCCTGGATCTGCAGTTCCCGCACCACGAGAACGAGGCCGCGCAGGCGACCGCAGCGGGCGATGGGTTCGCGCGCTACTGGATGCACAACGGCTGGGTGACGATGTCCGGCGAGAAGATGTCGAAGTCCCTGGGCAACGTGCTTTCTATCCCGAATGTGCTGAAGCTGGTGCGTTCGGTTGAGCTGCGCTACTACCTGGGCAGCGCGCACTACCGCTCGATGCTGGAGTACTCCGAGGCTGCGCTAGGTGAGGCCGCTGCGGGTTACCGCCGCATCGAGAAGTTCCTGGTGCGCGCTATAGAGTACGTCACCGGTGAGACCGCTGTGGACCCGCAGGCGCTGCCGGTCGGCGAGGTGCCGGCGCAGTTCGCGGAGAAGATGGATGACGACCTGGCCGTGCCGCAGTCGCTGGCCGTGATCCACGACGTGGTTCGTGAGGGTAACAAGCTACTGGACGCAAAGCCCACGGACGAGGCAAAGCAGCAGGTTAAGGAGATCGCCGGACAGGTTCGTGCGATGGCTGCCGTGCTGGGCGTGGATCCGCTGAGCGAGACCTGGCTGGAATCTACCAAGGCTGCTGCCGGTGGTTCCGACGTGGCGATGGGCGCCCTGGACGTGCTGGTGAAGGCCGAGCTGGAGCGCCGTGCTGAGGCCCGCGCAGCCAAGGACTGGGCCACCGCCGACGAGGTGCGCGACCGCCTGGCCGAGGCTGGCATTGAGGTTACGGATACAGCCGATGGCGCGAAGTGGTCGCTGAAGGGGTAGTTCCATAGACGTACTCGTCGGGTTGTAACTCTGATCCCGGAAGCTCGACCTCGTCGTCATACATTTCTTCGGGTACGAAATATTCTTCGTCGTTCGACCACATGGGGTTCAGGCCTGGCAAGAACCAAATGGTGGCGGCAGAAACGATGGCGATGATGATGCCGCCCAGTGTTGCGTGCTCCGGCGGGATGTACCAAAAACCGGCCACAATCAGGGCGCCGATGGAGCCGATACACAGGGGGAGGAAGAGGTTCAGATTCAACCTGTTTGCGGTTCTGTATTCGACCCAGTCCTCGCTGGGGAAGCGGCTGCGGGCTTGGGAGCGGATCCGGCGCTGCGTTTTCTGAGAACATACGACGCATGCGATGGCGACTAGTGCCAGCCCGACTCCGGCGATAATGAAGTCGCCGACTACTGCGCCGTATGCCATCACGCCGATCGATACGGTTAGGGCAAAGCGTTCGGTCGCGGAAAGCGGAATTGCCTGGTGGGGGTCTACTTCAGGGTAGAGGTTGGCCAGAGGGGCCGGGGTGTATGCGGTCATTCTTCGCGTCCTTTCTCGGGGGTGAGAGGTGGGGGTGGGGGACGAAACTAAACACAAGATGCTTTCGTCTCTTAGGCTGACTCATGATACTTTCAGCTAAGTCGAGCCTTACCTAATTAAGGTAACACTATCCTAATCTAATGGGTAAAACCTAGGTAGAGGTAAGGCGGCGCAAATCTTTTGATGTTTCAGTTTTGAGTAGGATCAGCATGCATCTTTCACCGTTTGGATCACGTCGAGGCTCCTCGCGACGGTTGTTCGTCCGCGCATCCACGGCTGTGGCTGCCACCTCCGTACTTGCCTTCGCTCCCGTAGCATTTACCACGGTCGCTACCCCCGTTGCCTCAGCGGCGGGAACCTGTGAATTCAATTGGGGTATCAAGCAGAGCTACCGTGCCTATATCCAAGGCCCTGTCGCTAAAGGCGGATGGGGTGGCGACGGTATCGGCTTTAATGGCGATAAGACCGGCCCGAATGGAGCCTTCCAGTTCCGCCCCCAAAAGCCCCAGGTAAACGGTGATACGGTGACGGTTCCGCTCAACGGAGTTCTCCGTTTCAACGGCCACAACTATGGCGGTGATGACCTGTTAGATATGACGCTCTCCGATTGGAAGGTGCGCGCAAAGGGAAAAACCGCCGAGATTCTGGTGGACTATGTCTCCTATGAGTCGGACATGGTCAATAAGAGCAAGCGAGGAGCCAAAATCACTGGCGACGATGAAGTCATCGCCAAGGTGAACCTGTCCACCCCGGTGACCCCTGGCTCAGGGAGCGTGAACCTTTCTGGTTCTACGACACTTACTCAAGGTGGCAGCCGGCTGTTTCTCGCTTACAATGCGGGAACCTCGATGGATCCAACCAGTGGCTCAGTGGCTTTGGACGGCAGCTGTGGATCAGATTCGGGCAGTGGCTCGGGATCGGGCGAAAAGCGCACGCTGACCACGATCGATGGCAACTTCACCGGCTTTAACAAGGAAGCTATGGGAATTCTGTCTGAGACGAACGACACGATGAACGCCCTGACCACTTTCATGGGTAACTCCCAAGCCTTCTTGGACGAGTATGAATCTTTCGTCAATCGCGGGAGCGTAAAGAACGGATCTTCTAGCGGAAGCGACTCCGGAACTAGCTCTACCTCCGGAACGAACTCTAACTCCAACTCCGGTTCTGGTGGTGGATCGGCCTCTGGCGGAACATCGCTTGGAGCAGGGAACAGTGGTGCGCGAAACGGCGGAACAGGCGGCGGGTCGGCCGCCAGCGGAGGCGGAACAACCCGGGGCGGTGCCACAGCAGGTAGAGCAGCTGGTGGCGGTGGAGACCTGCACTGCGAGTCGGTCAAGGCAGTCGAAAGCGCCAAGGCATCGTGGGCTCTGAAGGAATCCTTCCAGTCGTACATCACCGGCTCTATCGCTAAGGGCAAGTGGGATTTGAGCGGGGTCGGATACAGCGGCGGCAAGTATCAGTTCACCGGCAACGGCGGCAACGTCGATACGTCTTCTCAACAGGGAACGATTTCCTATGGTGGCGCGATGCAATTCACCGGTCACAACGGAATTCTCGACCTGAACATTGCGAATCCGGAGATCCAGTTCAACGGTGGAACAGGAAGGCTTGTTGCCGATGTTCGTTCTTCAAACATGGAAGGGGAGAAGCGAGACTTCGGGCGCACAGTGCTGGGAGACCTGAGCTTTAGTTCCCTTGATATCTCGGATAACTCAGTAAGCGGAGAGGCGAGTGTATCGCTGACCCAGGATGGCTCTGTGGCTTTCGCCGAATTTTACGATCCGGGAACTCAACTAGCGCCCATATCTTTCAGCGCCCAGCTAGGTGGCCAGGGTGACTGCGACGCAGTGGGCGGTACGACAGCATCTGGATCGAGTGCGGGTGGATCGGGCGGTGGTTCTTCTGCTGCGCACAATGCTGCCGCCGCGAAGCTCGCCGGCAATAAGGACGGTTCCGGCAATGGCGTCGACGGCGATTCTTCATCGGCGGGGTACGAAAACGGATCGAGCAAATTCAAGGTTAAGCCTGCTGCGGCTGAGGGTCAGGATGAGAACCCGGCTACTTACCTTCTCGGATTGATCGTAGGAGTCATCGTCGCAGGTGGAAGCATCGGTCGACTGGTTGTAAGTAATCCGTCTTAATCCGCCTACTAGGTGGCAAGACACTGCTCAGTTAGAAAGCACGTTTTAATGTCCATTGTTCTTAATCGAACTGTGCGGTTAGCGTTCCGCACCTGTGTGTTGTTTATCTGCACGGCTAGCATCGCTGCGTGTGGCGTTAAGGGCGCCTATGAATCCGAAGCTGATGCTGCTCTGCGAAACGACATCAAGAATGCTGCTGATCTGCAGGATCCTCGTAGCTTTGAGGGCGTTTCGGAGGTCAAGGACTTCACGGATGTGGAGCCTGTGACCAAGAATCCATCCCCGAAGCTGCCGGTGGAGCTGACCGACGCAGACGGCCACGATGTCAAGGTTAATAAGCTCGATCGGATTCTGGCTCTTGACCTGTACGGTACTTACACTAAAACCCTTACTGGCCTGGGTCTTGCCGATCGGATTGTAGGCCGCACGGTCTCTTCTACTGAAAACATCTTGGCCGACAGGCCAGTGGTCACTCAAGGTGGGCACAACATCAACGTGGAAGCCGTGTTGTCGTTGGAGCCGGATATCGTCATCGTGGACCACTCCATCGGGCCACGGGACGCTATCGATCAGATTCGTCAGGCGGGCGTGACCACTGTGGTCATGGAACCGACCCGCACGATCGATTCGGTAGCCGAGGACATCACCACGCTCGGTGCTGTCGTGGGCCTCCCGGAGGATGCGGAAAAGCTTGCGGATCGCACAGTCGAGGAAATAAATCTGGATAAAGAGACCATCAAGAAGATGGTGCCCTCTACACCGATGCGGGTGGCATTCCTTTATGCCCGTGGAAATGGTGGAGTGTTCTTCATCATGGGCGAAGGGACCGGAGCAAAAGACCTGATCGAGGGCGTTGGTGCGGTTGACGTGGGGACGGAGAACAATCTTTCCTACATCGAACCAGCCAATGCGGAGTCGCTAGCTAGGTTAAACCCAGATGCGTTCATCATGATGACCGGCGGGTTGGAATCCACCGGAGGGATCGAAGGCCTGCTCAAACGCCCCGGCATAGCTCAAACCACGGCAGGACAGAAGCGGCGCGTAATCACGATTCCAGATGGTCAATCGTTGGCGTTCGGCCCTATGACTGGGCAAACACTTTTGCGGACAGCGAAGGCGTTATATGACCCACACGGTTAATACGAACGAGTTTCTCCGGGCGCGAACGCGCCGATGGGTAGGGATTTTCGGTGCACTGGTGGTGCTAATGCTTGTTGCTGCGGTGCTATCGATCGTGCTTGGACAGTACTACGTGCCACTGCAGGATTTAGGTTCAATCTTGCTGGGGAAAGACCATCATTCAGGTCTGGCCTCCAGCGTAGTGTGGGATATTCGCTTGCCGCGCATCCTGCTGGGGTTCCTAGTCGGCGCATGTTTGGGTGTGGCTGGAACATTGATGCAGGCGGTGTTTGCCAACCCTCTGGCCGAGCCATCGATTATTGGCGTGACCTCGGGCGCCGGGGTTGGTGCGGCGTTGGCAATCGTCTTTAACCTTGCTTTCTTCGGCACGTTCACCGTTCCGTTCTTCGCCTTTCTTTCCGCATTGGTTGCCGCTGGCCTGATTTACCAGCTAGCACGAAGTCAAGGCCGAGTTGTGGTTATCAATCTGGTTCTCACAGGTATCGCGGTCAATGCCGTGTGTGGAGCAATTATCTCCTTCATGGTCTATTTGGCTCCGACCGCCAGTCGGGAAGAGATCATCTTTTGGCAGATGGGATCCCTAAATGGTGCCCAGTGGAAGCACGTTTGGGCGGTTTTGCCGATCACGATGGTTGGAATTGCCGTAGCCCTACGGATGGGTGGGGCACTAGACGTGCTTGCTTTGGGTGAGAAAGCCGCTGGTCACACAGGGATCAATGTAAGTCAATTGAGAGCGATTGTGATCATCGCTGCGACCGTACTCACTGCAGGTGCAGTTGCCTTTGCTGGGCTCATCGGCTTCGTAGGGCTGATTATCCCGCACCTGTTGCGAACGGTCATGGGGCCGGAGAATTATCTCCTCATCCCTGCTTCTGCGCTTGGCGGGGCGGTCTTGATTGGTCTGGCCGATGTGGCTGCCCGCACGTTGATTGAATTCGCAGATTTGCCGATTGGCATCTTCACTGCCCTTGTCGGCGGCCCGACTTTCTTCGTTCTGCTGCGCCGAATGATGCGAAAGGGGATGCACGCATGAGTGCTCACGGTAGCGATGCGACTACTAACAGTATGGCTATCGGCGATAAGGCCATTGAGGTATCTGGCCTCGCCGTCGACGTTGGTGCCAAGCGGTTGCTCAGTGACATTAGTTTTGTCGCTCGTGCCGGCGAGGTCACAGGGCTCATTGGGCCGAATGGTGCTGGTAAGTCGACGCTGCTCGCCGCGCTGTCTGGGGATATTAAACCTACTGAGGGTGTGGTTTCCGTCGCCGGATTAGACCCCTCTCGGGCCGATGCAAGGGCAATGGCGCAGCGCCGTGCGGTGTTGCTTCAGGATGTCCAAGTCGCGTTTGAGTTTCTTGTTCGAGATGTTGTGGCGATGGGACGGCGACCGTGGCGAGGGACAGTCGATAGCAGTGTGGATGAGCTCATTGTTGACGCTGCTCTGGACGCCACCGGTTCCACTGCGTTGGCAGTTCGTGACATCGTCACTCTTTCCGGTGGCGAACGTGCTCGGGTTGCGTTGTCCCGAGTTTTGGCCCAGCAAACACCGGTGGTGTTGTTAGACGAGCCGACCGCGGCGATGGATATCCGTCATCAGGAACAAGTCTTGAGCTTGATGCAGCAGATCGCTCACAGAGTTGGAACTGCGGTGGTGATTGTGTTGCATGACCTCGACGCAGCTGCGGCGTATTGCGATCACATCGTCTGTCTATCGAATGGGCGAATTGCCGCCGCTGGATCGGTTGATTCGGTCTATACCGACGAGATTCTCTCCAGCGTTTATGACTGGCCCATCGAAGTTGTCCGCAGTGCGGATAATGACGTCTCTGTTCGTCCGCGGCGGAGGGATCCGCCAGCTGCAGTAGCTCGACTGCTTTCTGCATATCAATCCATTCCATTCACTAGGGCTAAGTCCCTAGGATCCATTCATCAGGAGTAATTCTCATGTCTATTAAGTCAACTCGAAATGCCATGCTTGGCACTGTGATGTCCTTCGCCCTGGGCACTGCTGCACTTTCCGTACCCGTTGCATCGGCACAGGAGGGCGCATCTCAGGCTAAACCTGAATGCAAAACTGTTATCACTGGCGGTACCTTCAACTGGGGATTGAAGGAGAGCTTCCGCAGCTACATCCTGGGGAGAATCGCTCAGGGAAGCTGGGAAACGAAGGGTGAGGTTAAGGAATCTGATCCTGCCAACAAGAAATCCAAGGACTTCCAATTCCAATTCCAGGTAGACCCAAGTGTATCTAGCATTGAGGTCGATTCCGAGGGCAACGTAACCAAGGCAGAGATCGGCACCAAGCCGTCCGATGTCGTTTTTGAAGGCCATCATGGTGCTTTGTACTCGAACTTCAAGTCCCCTTACATCACGGCCGAGGGGGCTAGTATTCAGGGCGGCGCTAGCTATGAGGGATACTACGTGCCTGGCAAGCACATGACTGAGTATACGCCTGAGGACCGTATCGAAGAGAACAAGGTTTCCGGCAGGGACGTGTTCTCGAAGGGGCACGGAAACTGGAAGGTTGACGGGGACACTGTCACGCTTGATGCAAGCAGCATGACCTACGTTCCTAAGCCAGAAACGGATGGGGACAAGAACATTGTGGAGGGTGTAGACGTCCTATTCATGGGCATTTACTCGGCGGACTACAAGCCAGAGCTGGATGACATCAATGTTTCTCTGACCACCGAGAAGAAATGTGCAACGCCAGGGGAGCCGAATGATGAAGGTGGTTCCGGCCCGGACAACCCGGATAACCCGGATAACCCGGATAACCCGGATAACCCGAGCAACCCGGATAACCCGAGCAACCCGGATGACCAGGGGCAAGGCCAAGGTTCGCTGGGCAAGTTCGGAAAGGTGTGGAACTACATTCTTGGCACGGTCGGAATCCTAGGCATGCTGGCGATCATTGGCCACGCGATCAACGTGTCTGGCGCTCTCGATGGCATTCACAAGAAGATTGATGAATTCCTACGCCACCACAACTTGCGCTAATAACGAGTTCCCTTTTCTCGTTCAGCGACAAATTCCAGATTCCACGCGGATCTTGAAACTCTTTCGAAAGGAATAACGTGATGGCTTCGACCTCCACACTTTCAAACACAAGCTTTAACACAGCCGAGCCGATCTCTCAGGCACTGCGCAATGCCACTGCGGAGGCGCACGGGCGCGCAGAAGGATCCGAGTTCATGAGCACCCTTTTCAAAGGCGAGCTTGACGCTCAAGCGGTGTATGCGCTTTCGGGACAACTCTGGTTTGTCTACAGCGCTCTAGAGAACGCTGTAGAAAGAGTCTCCGGCACTCCCATCGGGTCGGTTATTGCCGATCCGCGCCTGCAACGTTGCGCTGCGTTGGAACACGATCTGACGTATTGCCTCGGCTCCGATTGGCGCGAACAACTTGAACTACTGCCCGCCACCCGGCGGTATGTAGATCGCCTCGACTCTTTCGGAGAACAAGACGTTGTACGAGTGATCGCTCATCACTATGTCCGCTACCTCGGGGATATTTCCGGCGGTCAGGTCATCGCTGTACGTGTAGCAGACCTCTACAATGTCGCTCCTGAGGCATTGAAGTTCTATGACTTCTCCGCTATTGGCAAGATCCCTCCGTACCGAACCAGCTACCGTCAGCGCCTCGATAGCCTGCCACTCACAGCACAGCAGCGTTCCGAATTGATTGAGGAAGCCATCGATGCTTTTGGTATGAATTTTTCCCTGTTCACAGATCTTTACGGAGTCTGCGCGTGAATACACCATTCTTGTCCAAGTCCAATTCCCGCCACTTCGTTGCCAGCGCCCTGGTCAGTTCCGTCGCGTTAAGCGGCATGGCGGTTCCTGTAGCACAGGCAGAGGAAGTGTCCGCCCCAGTGTTAGGAGCCGGTGCTTTTGCCTGGCCGATCAAAACCTCTTTCCTTAAGCATGTGCAGGGGCCGATCGCCAGGGGAACCGTCATCGGCGATGGAGGCGCGGAGTTTAAGGGAAACCAGTTTGTGTTCCCAGTAAATACCCAAGAAACAAAGCTGGACCCGCAGGGGAATGGCACGATTGCCCTGGACGGCAGCGCACATGTGACCGCATACAAAGGTCTTGGTAAGAACGGCGGGCCAGCTTTGGATGTCTCTTACTTCGACTTGAAGTTGAATGTCACAGGTCAGGCGGTATCGCTTATTGGGGACTACTCCCTTTCCGGTAACACGGCGAACGATCCTACACAGCTAGACAAGCGCGGCGACGATGAAGTAATCGTGACCTTCACCCTGGAAGCCCCGATTGATCCGGGTAAGGATCTCGTTGCCCAGAACCGTCCCACAACGGCCGGTATCGGATTGCAGAGATCTCTACTCCGCTACAACGAGGGCGAGCAGCTGGAGGGCGCGGACGTTGACCTGCTGCTGGACTATGACGATGGCAAGCAGATAGAAGATGTAACCCCGCAGGAACTGCAGGGAAGTGCAAGCGGATTCTCCGGTTCTTCTAGCGGCAGTTCCAAAAACTCGTCCCTTGGCATCGCGGCCGGTGTGATCGCCGCCATTGTGGCAGTGATTGGGGTAGGGGCACTGGCCTTCGGGCCCGTGGATTGGCGAGGAGTTTTGAAGAACTTCGGCATCACTGCCTAGAAGGAAAGCATCGTACCACCCCATCTGCGAAGAACTATTGCTCGTTTCAGCTGCTGCCGGCAAGATTGGTAATGGAAGCAACAAATTCACAGCAGGTGGGGTGCTTTGCTGTCCACGTTCTCGTGAGCCTGGTTCCAGTTTTGCGTGCCGGGAAGTAACATACACAAACGCACGTAGTCGACCAGGTAAGAGGGGCAATCACAGTGGCGGGCAACACCCAGCGCAGCGGAGGCGTGCGCAAGAAGAACAAGAAGGGCGCAACCAAGGGCTCCGGTGGCCAGGGGCGCCGCAGCCTGCGGGGCAAAGGGGCCACGCCGAAGGCGGAGGATCGCGTCTACCACGCCGCTTACAAGCGCAAGCAGGCCGCCAAGCGCCGGGCATCTGGTGCGCACGACCGCTTCGCAAAGGACGAGAACCAGGTGGAGCTGGTGGTCGGCCGCAACCCGGTGATCGAGTGCCTGCACGCCAAGGTCCCCGCCACCGCGCTGTACGTCGCGGAGGGCACCAAGAACGACGAGCGCCTGGCCGAGGCCGTCCACACCTGCGCCGACCGAGGCATTTCTGTGCTGGAGGTTTCCCGCGCAGAGCTGGATCGCATGACCGGCAACGGTATGCACCAGGGGATTGGCCTGCAGATCCCGCCCTACCAGTACACGCAGGTAGAAGACCTGATTCAGCAGGCTGCCTCTGCACCCCAGCCCGGTCTGGTCATCGCGCTGGATAACATCACCGACCCGCGCAACCTCGGTGCGGTTATCCGCTCCGTAGCGGCATTCGGCGGCCACGGCGTGATCATCCCGGAGCGCCGCAGCGCCTCAGTTACCGCCGTTGCTTGGCGCACCTCCGCTGGCACGGCCGCGCGCCTGCCCGTGGCAAAGGCCACCAACATGGTGCGTTCCCTGAAGCAGCTCCAGCAGGCCGGCTACCAGGTCGTGGGCCTGGACGCCGGCGGCGACCACACCCTCGATACCTACGACGGCACTACCCCGACCGTCATCGTCGTCGGCTCGGAGGGCAAGGGGCTGTCCCGCCTGGTTTCGGAGACCTGCGACACGATCATGTCGATCCCCATGGCCAAGTGGGTGGAATCCCTCAATGCGTCGGTCGCTGCGGGCGTGGTGCTCAGCGAGTTCGCCCGCCAGCGTCGCGCTGCTAAGTGACGCCCCCTCGTCTTCGCCTCTGCGGATTCCTCAGCAGGGGCTTCTAGTTTCTAAGGCTTAAGTCCTCGAATGTACGTCTCCACGAGCCAGGGCTGGTAATCGGGTACGAACTGTTGAGCTGTGTCTGGCAGCGGGCGGGTGATTGCCGCCAGGCCGAGGTGGAAATGTAATGCGTCCACGTCCTCTCTGAGGAGGTTCCAGCGGCGTGCACGGTGAAGCACCCTTTCTAACTGTTCCATCAGTTCGTTCATTCGAGGGACGAGGTCTGCCTCAAAGTCCAAGTTTTCCACAATGGTCGGCACTACCTGCGTGGCGATGGCTCCCAGCTGGAGCTCTGCGACGCTATGGACGAAACTGCTCCACGCTTCGGTGGCTTGTTGAGCGTTCTCCCATCCCGCCGTGTGGCGGTCGATGATGTCGATGAGGCGCTCGCGCCCGTAGTCGAAAAGCCCCGTCAGCAAGTCCTGCTTGGTGGGGAAGTGGCGGTAGAGGGTGCCGATGCCCACGCCCGCTTCGCTGGCGATGGTGCGCATGGAGACGTCGATTCCGATGGTGGAAAACAGTTTCCAAGCTGCAGTGAGTATTGCCTGCCTGTTCTCGTGTGCATCCGCGCGCATTACAAACCTTCCGAAAACTTTTGCTCTAGCACTTGCATTCTATCTAAGCGGAGCGTTATGATCCACTTTGTTCAAGCGGAACAAAGTGTTCCGATTAATGGAAAGTAGAAAGGGGAAACCCATGTCCAACGCTGTAGATACGCAGAAGAATCCACCAACTCAAACGCCCCCGACCCCCGAGCGCAGTGGTATCGGTCGTCTCACCGCCATCGTCGTCGCGCTCACGGGAATCATCACCCTCATGCTGTTGGTGTTCCTTACTCCCAGCATGCACTCCGGCCCGAAGGATCTCCCCCTCGCGGTCTCTGGCCCGGCGCCTGCTGTTCAGAAAATTGAGGGGATGCTCGAGCAGAAGCAACCCGGTGCCTTCGACGTCACCACCTACGACAATCCAGACGAGGTAAAAACGAAGGTCCTGGAACGCGAAGCGATCGGCGGCATCTCCCTCGGTAAAGATGGTGCAGTCGTCACCATTGCCAGCGGAGCCGGCTCTACCTTCAAACAGACCATGACCGGTCTCGCAGATGGCATGAAGCAGCAAGGCCAGAAGGTCACCGTGGAGGATGTCGCCCCGCTGCCCGCTGGTGATCCCACTGGCATGGGTCTAAACACCCTTGCTCTGCCGCTGGCTTTTGGAGGCATGGCCTCGGCCGCGCTGCTGACCTTCGGACTCAAGGGGCGCCGTTGGGGCCGGGTGGTCGGCGCAGCCGTGGTCTCCATTCTGGCCGGTCTGGTGCTCGGTGCGATCATGCAGTTCGGGTATGACCTGTTCGACGGAAACTATATTGAGCTGGCGGGAATCCTCGCGCTGGGTATCGCCGGTACCTCGATGTTCGTCCTCGGCATGGAATCCCTGCTCGGCGGCGCAGGTCTGGGCATCGGCGCGATCATCACGTTGTTTGTTTCCAACCCGCTGTCCGGCATCGCGACGGGTTGGCAGTGGCTGCCTAGCCCCTGGGGTTGGTTCGGCCAGTACCTACCTATCGGCGCAGCTGGCACTGCGGTGCGGTCCGTCGGCTATTTCGATGGCCACGGCATTACCCATGCGGTGGTTGTTCTGTGCTGTTGGGTTGCGCTCGGTGTGGGCATGGTCGCCCTGGCTTCGTGGCGGAAGCGTCGCGCTGCTAAGTGACGCCCGTTCGTCTCAGCCGTAGCCGGCTCCAGCGCTAGCCAATAATTCGCGCTAGCCGAACATTTCCTCCTGCTTATCCCACTGAACCTGTGCCCACGCCTCCCGCAGCTCGGGCTGTGGGTCGTAGATGGTTTCCTCGCCGGTGGGGAAGTGGGCGTCAAAAACCTGCGTGGCGAAGCCCAACGAATAGGGATCGAAACCTGGGTCGTGAGAGTGCACGAACTGCCTCCACCGCGACTGCATGGCGACGGAGGTGGCGCGCATCTCGCCGCGACCGCCAAGTAGTACTGCAATGCGCCCCTTGTCCTGATCGTAGCGCTGGAAGAGGATCGGCAGATCTAGGGCGTGTACCGCGCCCATGCCCGTAGCGCGCAGGAACGGGGTGGTCGTGTCCAGGCGGTAAACCCATGCCCGGTCACTCGGGTGGTTCTGCGCCAGGTACCAGGAGGGGCCGGTGAACAGCGCGTCGCCGAAGAAACGCCCTTTGAGCTTGCGGGACTTCGGTCCGCCGTAGTGCCGTTCCAGAATGTCGGTGGCGTGTGCGGCGGAGCCGGAAATCGCGTGGGCGAACGTGCGCGTGCGCGTGTACTGCATGGAGCTACGCTTCGGCTCCAGGTGCATCATGTCGTACTCGTTGCGGTTCGTACCGATCAGCAGGGGCACGTCCATCATCGCGCCGGGGGAAAGCGGGTGCTCCGGCAGCAGATCGCCGTCGATCACAGGAGCGAAAGGGCCGGCCTTGGAGATCGGGTTGTCTGCGTGGAAGCGCACGATCTCGTCCGAGAGGCGGCCCAGGATTGCGTGCTCGGCAGTCAGAAGGTCTGCGGTGGCGGCTGCAAGCTCCTCGTCGCTGAGCTCTGGTGGGGCCTGGCGAACCGGGGTGCGCTGGTCCAAGGGCAAGGATTCCTCCGCGCGCATGCGGTACAGCCAGCGGGCGGCGAAGTCCGTCCAATACTTCGCATTCGCGCGGGTATGGACGATCATCGGGGCGGGGGATTGCGCGATGGCCGCGCTGAAAAGTCCCTTCGCGGAGGGGGTGGCCATCAGTGCGGTGACCATGGAGCCACCACTGGATTCGCCCATGATGGTCACGCGGTCCGGGTCGCCGCCGAAAACGCGGGCGTTATCGTGGATCCAGCGCAGAGCCGTCAGCAGGTCGGAGTGGCCCGCGTTGGTATCCATGTCGTCGGGAGTGTGCGTACCCTCGCCCAGGGCTAACTGGCCGAAGATACCCACGCGGTAGTTCACGGCCACATACACGCAGTCGATGGCCTGGGTGAAGTACTCGCCGGACAGCAGGGGCTTGTTCGCCGAGCCATGGATGTTCGATCCGCCGTGGAAATAGACCACCACCGGGCGGCAAGCTTCCGGGTCGATAGCGGGCGTGGGGGAGTGCGCGGGACGGGGAACGACCACGTTCAGCCAGAGGCAATCTTCCGTGCCCTCCCAGTTGCCGGCGGACTTGCGCGCCGGGCGGTACTGGGAACATGCGTCGCCGGAGGTCGCGGCGTTAAAAACGCCCTCCCACGGTGCGATGGGCTCGGCCCGGCGGAAGCGACGGTCGCCGATGGGTTTCTCGGCGTAGGGGATTCCACGGAAGGCGGTCACGCCGGTTTCCGCGTGGCCTTTAACTAGCCCGGTGGTGGTGCGGACGATCCAAGGGTTGGTGGGTTGTGAGTTCGCAGTCGTCTCGGTAATCACAAGTGCTACCTTAACGAGCCGCGCTGCCCCTGGCCCTCTTCCGGGGGCAGTGCTTATTTTTTATGCGCTTTACGCACCCGGTTGTTCTAGGCGTGGTGCGCGTGACCTGCGGCCTCGTTGCTGGTTTGCTTCGAGATCGACTCGCCAGCAGCCGAATACTCCCGCGCTCGCACCGCATCCGCCTGCACATTCCGGGAACGCATCCACGCGATCCCGCGGCAGATCAGGTAGATCACAAAGCTCAAGGTAGTCACGAACACCGAAACCGGCAGCCCCGGCGCCAGCGATGCCACCAGCCCGCCGACCGCCGACACCACGGAGAAAACGCCCGACAGCACCACTGCCAATACCGGGTTGCTGGTCACCTTCACCGCTGCTGCGCCGGGCGTGATAAGCAGCGCGATCAACAGCAGGGCGCCGACGATCTGCACGCCCTGGCTGGCCACCACACCGATCAGCGCGGCGAACACCAGCGCCAACGTGCGCACCTTCACACCCGAGGCTGCGGCCAGCACCGGATCCACCGTGGCGAACAGCAGCGGCCGCCACAGCAACGCCATCGTCACCACCACCAGCACGGCCAGTACAGCCAGGATGCCCAGCGACGCGGAGCTCACGCCCACAATTTGGCCCGTTAGCAGGCTAAACGCGGCGGAAGACCTGCCTGGGTAGAGGTAGATAAACAGCACGGATAGACCCATGCCGAAGCTCAAGATCACCGCCACGATGGCGTCCTGCTCCCTTTGCCCCAGCGCGGTCAGCGCCACGGCGGCCAGCACCGCGCCGATCAGCGCGCCCCAGCTCACGCTAAAGCCGAACAGCAGCGCGGCGGCGGCGCCCATCAGCGCCAGCTCGCCGGTGGAGTGCGCGGCGAAGCTCATCTTCCGCATCACGATCAGCGGGGCGATCGCGCCAGAGACGATGCCCAGCAGCAGGGCCGCCAGCAGTGCGTTCTGCACGAAGTCCACCGAAAGCAGCGCGAGGGTGTCCTCCCACCAGTCGCCGGTCTGAAATTGGCTACTCATACGACCACCAGCTTTCCGTCTACGTTCACTACCTTCACGTCCGTTTGGTACAGGCGGGAGAGCGTCTCGCTGTTCATTACCTCGTCCACCGTGCCGATCGTGTGGCCGTGCGGGGCGAGGTATAGCACCCGGTCGGTCACGTTAAGAATCGGATTGATGCCGTGGGTGACGAACACGATTGCCGTGTCGTGCTCCCGCCGCCTGCGATCCAGCAGTTCCACGGTCTTCTTCTGCGCGCGCAGGTCCAGGGAAAGCAGCGGCTCGTCGCACAGCAGCAGCTCCGGATCCTGCGCCATCGCCTGCGCCTGCCGGATCAGCTGTTGCTGCCCGCCGGATAGCTCGCCGACCCGCCGATTGGCCAGGCCGGTCGCGCCTACTTCTTCCAGCGCCGCGTCGATCTGGGCTTTCTTCGGTCGCCTATTCTTTATGACGCCCGCTGCGAGCGCGAGGCCAACCAGATCTCTCGCGCGTAGCGGAATGGTCGGGTCGAACATCCTCTGCTGGGGGATGTATCCCAGCTTGTCCGTCACCTTGACGCTGCCGCGACTGAGTCTGCGGGTGCCGAGGGCGACGTTCAGCAGGGTGGATTTTCCCACTCCGTTGGGCCCCAAGATAGCCAAAAACTCCCCTGGCGCGACCTCGAGGTTGAGGTCGCGCCAGAGGGGTTCGACTGCCGCTTCGCGGAGAGCGAGAACCATTACTTGGTTGCATCCTCCAATTGCTTGATCAGGGCATCGGCGTACTCGAAGTAATCCTGACCCTCATCGGGGGTTTCGTTGACGTTTACTACCTTAATGCCAGCTTCCTTGGCTGCGTCGGTCAGCTGTTCGGCAGCCGGGGTTTCCGACTGCTCGTTGGTGATGAGGATGTCGGCCTTCTTGTCCGTGATCAGCTGGCGGGTGGCCGCCAGATCTGCGGCGGAAGGCTCGGACTCGTTATTCACCGAGTGGGCAAAGCCCTCCGGGGTGATGTCCTTCAGCTCGGAATCGTCCACCAGCTCGGCGGCGACGGACTCGGTGAGGATGACGTTCTTGCCGCTCAGCTTCTCGATGCGCTGCTTCAGCTCGTCGGTCTTCTTAGTGACGTCCTCGTTGGATTCCGGGATGTCGGAGTTGAGCTTGTGCAGCTCGGCGGAGAGCTTTTGCTCGAACTCAGAGACGACGTCCAGGTCGAACCAGACGTGGGGGTTGGCTCCACCGTGGTCGTGCCCCTCGTGACCGTGCTCGTCACCATGCTCATGGTCGTGCCCCTCGTGATCGTGCTCGTCGCCATGCTCGTGGTCGTGACCCTCGTGTTCATCGTGCCCGGCATCTTCGCCGTGCTCGTGGTCATGTCCGTGCTCGTGGTCGTGACCCTCGTCACCGTGGCCATCGCCGTGGTGGTGCGCCTCGGCCAGCGGCTGAGCCGTAACCAGCGGAGTGCCCTCCTCCACGTTGTCGGTCAGCCAGTTGTCGTAGCCCGCGCCGTTGGCGACTACGATGTCCGCGTCCTTAACCGCCGCGATGTCACGGGCAGTGGCCTCGTACTCGTGCGGGTCGTCGTCCTTGCTGCTGAGGATGGTGGTTACCTCAACGTCATCGTTCCCCTCGGTGATGGTTTCCGCGATGCTGCCCCAGATGGACGTGGAGGCGACCAGCTTGATCTTGTCGCCGTCGGCGGCGGAATCTTCGGAGCCGCCGGCGCAGGCGGTCACGCCCAAAGCCAACGTTGCGATACTAAACACTGCTGCGAAATTGGCAACCATTTTCTTCATTCTTCCGAGGTTACTGGTCACGAAAATGATCGTCAATATGAAGGTGAAACATCAACGGAACTCCACGGCAGGCCGGGGAAGGTGGCGTCAACCCCCAAGAAAAAAGGACCGGCGACTACCCTTAAGAGAATGAACAGACCAGCACGGCGCGGCACCTTGGCCTCCATCGCGGCCGAACTGGGCGTTTCGCGCACCACGGTGTCCAATGCGTACAACCGCCCGGACCAGCTTTCGCCCGAGCTGCGCGACAAGATCCTGCACGTCGCGGCGAAGGTCGGCTACCCAGGGCCAGACCCGATGGCACGCTCGCTACGTACGCGCCGGGCAGGGGCGATCGGCGTGCTGCTGACCGAAGAGCTGCCCTATGCGTTCGAAGACCAGGCCTCGCTGGAATTCGTCTCCGGTGTGTCGGTGAGCTGCGGATCGATGGACGCCTCCATGCTACTTATCCCGGCGGGTGTGGACGATAACCCCACCGCCGACCGCCCCGCGCAGCTAGTGAACCAGGCCAGCGTGGACGGATTCATCGTCTACTCCGTGGCGGTCGACGACCCGTACCTGACCGCCGTGCGCAACCGTGGTCTGCCGACCGTGGTGTGTGACCAGCCCGCCGGAGTAGGTGACCCCTTCGTCGGGATCGACGACCGCGAGGCCATCAAGCCCGCCATCCGCGAACTCGTCGACGCAGGCCACCGCCACATCGGTGTGCTGTGCATCCGCCTGGACCGCACCCCGAACAACGGCCCGGTGAGCGACGAACGCATCCAGGGCGCGCACATGCACGTGCAGCGCTCGCGAGTGCTGGGAATCCTGGACGTGCTGGAGGAAGCCGGGATCTCGCAGGCACCCATCGTCGAACGGCACATCAACAATCCCCAGACCGCCTTCGAAGCAGCCCAGGAGCTGCTGACCAACCACCCCGAGCTCACCGCCGTCGCCTGCACCACCGATTCGCAGGCTCTCGGGGTGGTGCGCTACGCAGCTGAGCAGGGGATCGACGTACCGGGTCAGCTCTCTGTTACGGGCTTCGACGGTATTCCCGAAGCTATTGACGCCCACATCACAACCGTCCGCCAACCCAGCAAAGACAAGGGACTGGAGAGCGGCAATATGCTTGCCGAGCTCATCGAACAGCGGCTGAGCGAAAACCCGGCCAAGCCCGCCCGCCGGGCAGCGGCGCCGAGCGTGCTGCTGGATACCGAGCTAATCCGCGGAACGTCCGTCGCGGCGCCGCAGTAGATCCTCCAGGAAGTCCCGGACGTCCTCCGGGGTGTCCAAGCGGTGCGTGGCGGAGGTCTCGCCGCCGCCGACGCGGATGCCGACGTCCGGGGCGGGCGCGGTAGCCGGCGGGGTGTCGTCAACGCCCGCGGAGTCTACGGTGGGGGAAACGGCGGCGGGGGAGTCTGCAGCAGGGGAGTAGTGCAGCGCGGAGAGCACCGTCTCGTCCGTCGTGTCATCCCCCGCGAACAGCACCCGCAGTTCCCGGCCGTGCTGGCGGGCATAGGCGCGGCGGAAATCCTCGATGTAGGAGCCCTTGGTGGTCTTATCCACCGCGACTTCCAGGATGTCCTTACCCCACGTCACGTGGGAAAGCTCGCTGGTGGCGGCGAAGTCCGCCAGGCGCTGATTCAGCTGCTCGGCCAGCTGCTTATCCGGCACCAGGCGGGTGTGCAGCCCCACCGCCAGGGGCTTGGCCTCCACCCACGCGCCCTCGTGCTCAGCGGCGATGGTCTCCGCGTGGGAACGCAGCTCGCCCAGCCAGGACTGCTGCTCCGGGTTCAAATTCGCTGTGCCACCGTCGGCGGGTTCCGCGCCGTGGCTGCCGACCAGGCGCACCGGGCCGTGCGCGGGCAGCATCGTCGCATGCGCAAGCTGCTCCAAGTTGCGGCCGGAAATCACCATAGCCACCGTGTTCGGCAGCTTCGCCAGCCCCTCCAAAGCTTCCGTCGCGCCAGGCACGGCGTGCACCCCCGTTGGCTCGTCGGAGAAGTGGGCTAGGGTGCCGTCGAAATCCATCGCTACCAGTAGGTCTGGGGTGGCGGCCAGGCCGGAGAGGTCGGCGTCAGAAAGAAAGGGCAGTAACGAACCATCCATGCGCCTAACCCTCCTGCGGACCGCTAATGAACTCAACCGCCGGGACGGACTGCCAATCCTGCTTGTCCTCCGGCGCGGGCTGCTGCAGCTTCAGCGAATTATCGGAAGGGCGGGTGTAGGTGAGGTCCTGGTCGTTGAGGACGGACTTCAGGCGGTCGGCAGTGTCCTCGTCGCCCGGCAGGCACTGGGCGCCGTCGATGCGGGAGGAGGAAAAGTCGGTGATGTGTATGGACTCGTCCTTCCACTCCACGTTTCCGGTCAAGTGGACGCAGCCGCTGGCGCCGTTCAGCGATTCCATGCCGAAGATCAAGTAACTGCGGCCCTGCTGAGCCTCCGGCAGTAGGCCGCCACGCACGTCCGAATCGTAAATCGCCGAAACCTGCCATTGGGAGTTGCCCAGTGGCGCCTCCGAGTCGGAGCACGCCGAAAGACCGGCCACGGTTGCAGCGCTTAGACCAAGCGCGAGGAAACTAGCGGCACGGCGCATTATTCAACCTCCCGCAGCTGCTGTAAAAACGCATCGGCCCAACGGTTTACGTCGTGATCCTGCAGGTGCTCCCACATCTGGCGCATGCGGCGAATCTTATTCGCAGGCTCGTCCTCGATGGCCAGCTGCAGCGCGTCGGCGATGGAATCGACATCGTGCGGATTGCACAGGTACGCCTGCACCAGCTGGGTCGCCGCGCCCGCGAACTCCGAGAGCACCAGTGCCCCTGAACCATCCGAGTGGCAGGCCACATACTCCTTAGCCACCAGGTTCATGCCATCCTTCAGCGGGGTGATCAGCATGACGTCCGCCGCGGTGTACAGCGCCACGATCTGCTCGAACGGTAGGCCGGAGTGCATGTAGTGGATCAGCGAACGCCCCAGGCTGCCGTGGTTGCCGTTGATGCGGGAAACGATGGCCTCTACCTGCTGGCGGGTGCGCCGATAATCATCCAGGCGCTCGCGCGACGGGGTGGCGACCTGCACCATGGCCACGTCTTCCGGAGCCAGGCGGCCGGAGTCCAAGAGGAACTCGATGGCCTCTAGCCGATGCTGGATGCCCTTGGTGTAGTCCAGGCGATCCACGCCCGCGATCAGTACTTTCGGATTGCCCAGGCGGGCTCGCAGTTCGCTGGCCTGGGCCAGCACGTCCGGCTGATTGGCCTGCGCGTTTACCTTCGCGGAGTCGATGGAAATGGGGAACACTCCCACCTTGACCTGGCGGCCAGAATCCAGCGTGACGGTGCCGACCACCTGCGCTTCCTCCGGCAGGCGGGCGCCGCGCAGGAAGTTCGCGGACTCGGAATCGTCCACGATCTGCACCGAATAATCCATGGCCCGCAGCGCCACCATGAAGTTCCGCGCGGAATCCTGGGTGTGAAAGCCCACCACGTCCGCGCCCAGCGTGCCGTCCAACACCTGGCGGCGCCACGGCAGCTGACGGAAAAGCTCCGGGGCGGGGAAGGGGATGTGCAGGAAGAAGCCGATGCAGACATCGTCGCGTAGTTCGCGTAGCTGCCCGGGAACCAGGTGCAGCTGATAATCCTGCACCCAGACGGTTGCGTTCTGCGCGGCCGTATCCGCCGCCGCCTGGGCAAAGCGCTGATTAACCTGCTGATAGCGTTCCCACCAGCGCTTATCGTAAGTGGGATGCACGATCAGGTCGTGGTACAGGGGCCACAGGGTGGCATTGGAAAAACCCTCGTAGAACTGCGCGAAATCCTGCGCGTCCAGGTTCACCGGAACCATCTGGATGCCGGCTTCCTCCGGCGCGGGCATATCCTCGGCCGCGACCTCGTCCGTTGCCCCCGGCCAGCCGATCCACGCGCCGCGGTTGGATTCCAGCACCGGCTTCAGCGCGGTGACCAGCCCACCCGGAGAAGGAACCCACGTGACCTCCCCGGTGGAGCTATCCACGTTGCGGTCGACGGGAAGGCGATTGGCGACAACCAGAAAATCGGACTGCATGTGTATCACCCGTGTCGGTGCAATTAGGCGGTTTATTCGCTACGTGCTACTCGCTAGCCTTAGTGGCCTTCTTCGCCGTCTTCTTAGTGGTTTTCTTTGCGGCCTTCTTGGTGGTCTTCTTCGTAGACTTCTTGGCGGCCTTCTTGGTCGTCTTTTTCGCGGCCTTCTTGGTGGTCTTCTTCGTCGACTTCTTGGCAGTCTTCTTTGCGGCCTTCTTGGTGGTCTTGCGGGTGGACTTCTTGGCCTCCTGCTCCGCCTCCTCGAGCTCGGCAACCACGCGGCGGTGGATCAGACCCTCCGGCTCCACGCCCAGCATGCACATCAGCGTTGCAGCGTCGAGGAAGTCCTCGGAGAAGGTCGCGACGATGCGCTGCGCTGCCTGTGCGGTTTCCGCTTCTACCGCGTGCAGGGATTCATTGTTGGCGGAACGGTTGTCGGTGACCTTCGGAGGCACGAGCCTGACCCCATTTCTACAAAGTCGACGTACGGAACTTTAAGTCTCAACTTTAAATATTTTACGCGATTTAGTGTTCGCTCGTGCCCGTCGGGTGGTCTTCGGACTGTTCTTCGCCCTCCGCCGCGCGCATCTCGCTATCCAGCTGCCACGTACTCTTCGACGCGCTCTTGCGGCGCCTACGCCAGTGCAGGGGCTGGCGCACCCGTCCGTCGGCGCCCATCCGGGGCTTGTTCTGGTTCGTCCGTCGGGGATCCACGCGGGGGCGCCGCAACTGCTGGTAACGGTGCAGGATGCGGGGGCGGCGAATGCGGCGGGCGATCCACTCGCCCAGTACCACGCCCGCAGCCAGCGCGGTCGCGGTTGTCAGCGCGAGGCCCAGGTTGGACATACCGACGACGAATTGGTCGTTGAGGACGGAGCTCATGCCCCGGTACAGTGCCAGGCCGGGCAGGAACGGGGTGATGCCCGCGGCAGCGGTGATCTGCGGGGGAATCATGTAGCGACGGGAAAGCAGACCACCGGCCAGGCCGACGACCAGGGCGGCCATTGCGGTGCCGAAGGTGCCGGGCCAGTTGAGCACGTTCGTCACACTGAACAGCGCCAGCGAGGCGATTAAGGCCGTCAGGCTGGCGACCACGGTGGCGCGTCGCTCGCAGAAGCAGGCGCTGCAGAAGAATGCCGTGGCCACAGCGCCCGAGATGATCTGAATGGTCACCGACCCCAGCACGCCCGAGGTATGAGTCGTATCCAGCGGTGGCAGGGTAATGCCCATGACGGCCATCGTCTGAATACCGGCAGCAATGCCGGTAATGATGCCGCCGGTCTGCAGAACCGTCTCATAGAAACGTGCAGCGGAGGTGACCGGGGCGCCCGTTATGCCGTCCTGTAGCGCCTGGACCAGGGTCAACCCCGCGAGCAGGGCGACAATAGAAGAACCAATAATCAACGAGGGCGGCAGGTAGAAATCGATCCGATCCGCAATCGAATACGTCACCGCCGCCGGGATCACCGCCGCAAAACCGCCGAGGACGTTCTGGAAGAACAGCGGCAGGGACTTCGAGGCCAGCCAGGCGTTGGCAAACATGGTGAAGATCGTGGTGATGCCAGCAACAATCGCCACGGCCCAACCGCCGCCGAGAAGCAGGGCGACGGCAGCGGCGAACCCACCCCAGCTGGCCAGCGCGTAGCGGTTGCGGTAGGGCAGTAGGGAAGTTTCAATGTCGAAGAGGATCTTCTGCGCCATCTCCAGGGGGGTGGCGCCTGCGACGATCGAACGGATGAGGCGGTCGACCTCAGTGATGCGGGAGAAATCCGTCGAAAGCTGCCGCACCACGCGGAACATGTTCGTCGGCGGGGTGTTTTCGTTGAAGCGCGAGTAGACGTAGATCGTGTTCAACGTGATGTCGACGTGCGTATTGTTCAGGCCGTAGGCACTCATGATGCTTCGGATCTGCGCCTTCGCATCCGAATTGCTGGTGCCCGCGGTGAGGAGCTGGTCGCCGATGCGGCTGGCCAGGTCCATCACTGCGTGGATCTTCACAGGATCGGAAAGATCCACCGGCGCCAAAGGAGATGGCGGCGGCGCTAAGCGGATAGCATCGATCGTTGCCCTGTTGCCGGAAAACAGCAGGTCAGAGCCCTTCCTCAATGCCTTCGACATGAAACTAGACACTCCCACACCGTACATCGGGGCTAGGGAGATTTCACAAGAGCCTGTTCCCCCAGGTGGGATGGGGTGCTGCGGGGAAGTTTTACTGTTCGCAGGTGTGGCTTGCTAGGCTTGGAAAGTCCATCGCCTGCGGGTGAGCCCCCCGGTCGTCGCCGGTTGCTAGAGCTCGCGTTGGAAGGTGGATCAGTGCTGGAGTGGCGCAATCGGTAGCGCAACGGTCTTGTAAACCGTAGGTTGCGAGTTCAAGTCTCGTCTCCAGCTCACCTCGCGCCCAGGGAATTCGCCCGCTTATCGTGGCGGCGGAACCCCTGGTGCTAGAGTATTCGACAGCACGTGGCGGGCTGTACTGATGCAACCCCCCGTGTGCTGGAACTGCCGGCGTAGTTTAGTGGTAGAACATCAGCTTCCCAAGCTGAGAGTGCGAGTTCGATTCTCGTCGCCGGCTCAAATTTGTCATGAGTCGCGACATAGTTGACACTTCAGTCGCGACATCATGGACAAACCGGCGTCTCGGTTTTTCTTTTCCGGGGCGCCGTTTTCGCTTTTAGGTCAGGGGTGGCTGGCCTTTCTTCCAATAAGGTTTTTGGTAATTGCGAGACGTATCGATGTAGTGCTCGGTGATAATCTCGCCGGTTTCTTTTAACGAAGTGGTGACATGGTTGTCGGTGATGACCATAAG
>NZ_KV789166.1:0-64203 GCF_001807485.1 Corynebacterium sp. HMSC08A12
TTAAACCAGTCCAACTTTCGGGGGCTAGTTCATCTACTACTACGACCGGGCTTTGTGCCTTCGCCTTCCCTACAGGCGCCGCGCACGTCACCCGCAAGTACCCAACACGCACCCAGCAACGAGTACCAGGACTTTTGTTAGATGCCCTCCCCCGACAACACTCCTCAGAGAGACTCCCACGCAGATCCTCAGAAAGACGCCCTCCAAGACCCCATCAACGGCCGCCTCGCACTGATCTTCATCGGCGCCATCGTCCTGGTCGGCCTCCTCGTCGCAGCGATTTGGTATGTAGCCAACAACAAAGACTACGGTCGCGGAATCAACCCGCAGCCCGCCGCAGCCTCCGCACATCAGCGCCCAGCCAGCACTTCGGCCACGGAGCCGGCCAACGCGCCTGTCAAGGCATCCAACGCCCCACAAAGCGAGCTCAACCAATATTCCACATCCGAAAGCGAGGCCACCGGCAGCACCGCCATGGAATCCACTGAGAGCACGGCCATCGCCCAGCCAACCGACGCTCCCAAAACCCAGCGGCAAGCCAACGATGCCGCCATGACCGCCCTCAAATTCAACCTCTCCGAAAAGGGTCTGCGCGAGAACCTGCAGCTGCAGGGCTACTCCGACGATCAGATCACCACGGCCATCAACAAGCTCGATCCCGACTGGAACCAGCAGGCCCTCAACTGCGCGCGCAAGCTCAACGAGTCCGGCTCCCCCTTGCCCGAGGATCAGCTACTCGAGATACTAAAGACTAACTCCGGTTTCACCGAGGAGCAGGCTCAGTACGCGATCGACCGCCTGTAGCCGGCCACTAACCCCTCCCCCTACCACCCTCGAAACCTGATATTTAACCCAGAAAAGGGGTGACTTACCTTAAGTGTATAGGTAGTTTTCCAAAGGTTATTTAAGCTATACGAAATGCTAACAGGGTTCTTTTACTCTGCAGCTGGCTACATGCCTACAACCACTGACGCTTAAGGATCAAGAGATGACTGCTCCACAGCCGGCCCCACAAGCCAACCCCTACGGAAACCAGAATAGCTGGCCTGCACCCCAACCACCCCAGAAGAAGAAGATGGGCAAGGGCAAGCTTGCCCTCATCGTGATCGGCGTGTTGGTTGTTCTCGTCATAATCGCCGCAGCCATGGGTGGCAGCGAAGAAGACAACTCTGCCTCCTCGACTTCTAGCAGTTCAAGCTCTGAATCCTCCGCACCTGAGGAAACGTCCGCTGAGAACGAGCAGGCCACCGAGGAAGTGGACCCCGCTCCGGCTGAAGAACCGAACCCTGCACCAGCTGAGGAAGAAAAGCCAGAAGAAGATTCCAACGATTCCGGAAATGTAACCCGCGAGCAGCGAAACGCCCTGCGCTCGGCCAAGAACTACCTCGACACGATGGCATTCTCCGACGAGGGGCTCCGCAAACAGCTGGACTTCGAAGGCTTCCCGCCGGACGCGATCGACTACGCCATGCAGAATATCGAGGTCGATTGGAACGAGCAGGCAGTCAAAATGGCTCGCCAGTACGACGAGTCCGGCCTAGCGATGTCTGACAGCGGCCTGTACGACCAGCTGATCTTTGAGGGCTTCACCCCGGAACAGGCCCAGTACGGCGTGGACAACATGTAGTCCCCTGCCCCCTGCTAACCCCTGCGCCCCGCAGCCCAGCAACCTACCGAACCAGCCGTTTCACGGCCTGGGATACCTCCGCCAGTTTTTCCTCGGCTTCCTCTCCCCCGGCCTCCGCGGCGTGCCGGACGCAGTGGTTCATGTGGTCGTCCAACAACCCCAGCGCCACGCCCTTCAGCGCAGACTGCAGCGCGCTGACCTGCGTGAGGATGTCGATGCAATACTGCTCCTCATCCACCATCCGCTGCAGCCCGCGCACCTGCCCCTCGATCCGCTTCAGCCGCGCCAGGTAGCGATCCTTATCACTCAAGTACCCGTGCATTATTTGAATCCTTTCAACCGCAGGCTGTTGCTCACCACAAACACGCTGGACAGCGCCATCGCCGCCCCGGCCAACATCGGGTTCAGCAGCCCGAATGCGGCCAGCGGGATCGCCGCCACGTTGTAGGCAAACGCCCAGAACAGGTTCACCTTGATCGTCCGCAGCGTCTTGCGTGCCAGCCGCAGCGCATCCGCCACCGCCAGCAGGTCATCGCGCATCACGGTAATGTCCGCCGCCTCGATCGCCGCGTCCGTGCCGGAACCCATCGCGATGCCCAGATCCGCGCTCGCCAGCGCCGCCGCGTCGTTCACGCCGTCGCCGACCATCGCCACGTTCTCCAACGAGCGGATGTGCGCCACCTTGTCTTCCGGCATCACCCCGGCGATCACCTCGTCGATGCCAACCTCACGCGCCACGGCGTCCGCCACCTGCTGATTATCGCCGGTCAGCAGCACGGTCTTCAGGCCCATCTCATGCATCTTCCGCACCGCTTCGGCACTGGTGGGGCGCACCGTATCGGCCACGCTGATGGTGCCGATCGCCCGCCCATCCGCGCTCACCTTGACTGTGGTTGCCTTATTTGTGGACGCCCCCTCGTCCCCACGGCCAACCCGTATCACCTGGCCCTCGACGGTCCCCTCCACGCCGTGTCCAGGCAGATTTCTAAAGCCGGTGACTTCCGGCAGGCCGCCGAACTCCTCCCGGCCGGCCTCTGCAATAGCCCGGCCGATGGGGTGCTCCGAGTACGCCTCGACCGCAGCCGCGGCGCGCAGAACATCCTCGCGATTGCCGTCTGCTGGCTGCACATCGACTACCCGCATTGTGCCTGTCGTCACCGTGCCGGTCTTATCCATCACAACGGTGGTGATGGCATGCGCGCCCTCCAAAACCTCGGGTCCGCGAATCAGAATGCCCTGTTCGGCCCCGCGACCCGTGCCAACCAGCAGGGCTGTGGGCGTCGCTAAACCAAGGGCGCAGGGGCACGCGATAATCAGCACCGCGACCGCATTGCTAAAGCCCGCGAACAGCAGCGTAAGCAGCGCAATCGCGATGACGACCGGAACGAAAATGCCGGAGACCTTATCGGCCAGGCGCTGTACGTCGGCCTTGCCGGACTGGGCCTCGTCGATCAGCTTGGCCATCTGCGCGAGTTTCGTCTGCGAGCCCACGTGGGTGGCCTCCACCACTAGGCGACCGGAGGTGTTGATGGTGGCACCCGTGACCTCATCGCCGGGGCCAACGTCGACAGGGACGGACTCGCCGGTGAGCATGGACTGATCAATGGCAGACGTGCCGTCCAGGATGCGGCCGTCCGTGGCGATCTTCTCGCCCGGGCGGGCCAGGAAGCGGTCGCCGATCTGCAGCTGCTCGATGGGTAGCAATGTTTCCGTGCCATCCCGCAACACGGTGACCTGCTTAGCGCCCATGTCCGTCAGCGCGCGGATGGCGTCCCCAGCACGCTGCTTGGAGCGCTTCTCGAAGTACCGCCCCGCCAGCACGAACGTCACCACGCCCGCGGCAACCTCGAAGTAGATGTCCCCCATCGGGTCGCCCGCATGGTTCAGGATGGACCAGCCGTGGCGCATGCCGGGCTCACCCGCATGACCGAAGAACAGGGCATACAGCGACCACAGATAGGCCGCCGAGGTGCCGACGGTGATGAGGGTATCCATCGTCGCCGCACCGTGCTTCAGGTTTACCCACGTGGCCTTGTGGAAAGGCCAGCCCGCCCACAGGATCACGGGAGTGGCCAGGGCGAAGCTGACCCACTGCCAGTAGTCGAACTGCAGCGGCGGGATCATCGCCAGCAGGATCACCGGGGTGGCCAACGCTATGGCGACCACTAGGCGGCGCTTCAGGCCGCGCAGTTCCTTGGCGGCGGGGTCGTCGCCGGCGGGCTTCTCCGGTGCGGGCACGCTGCCGCCGTAGCCGAGTTTCTCCACGATGGCGATGTAGGAGTCCGCGTCGGCGGCCGCCCCCTCCCCCGTTTCAATGTGCGCCTTTTCCGTGGCGTAGTTGACGGTGGCGGTCACGCCCTCCTGCTTGTTCAGCTTCTTTTCGATGCGATTAGCGCAGGAGGCGCAGGTCATGCCCGTGATGTCGAGATCTATTACAGCCATACCCCCCAGTATACCCCTAGGGGGTATCAGTATCCACGTTCGATGTACTCCTCGATGCGCGCTGCCTCGGCACCCACCGTGGTGGTGTCACCATGGCCGGGGTACACCTTCAAGTCGTGCGGCAGGATGAACACCGTGGACTGCAGGGACTCGATAATCGTCGGGAAGCTGGAGTACTTCCGTCCCGTCGCGCCCGGGCCACCGTTGAACAGCGTGTCCCCGGACAGCAGCGCATGCTGTCCCGGAACCTCCACCACGATGCAGCCCGGCGAGTGGCCCGGCGTGTGGTACAGGCGCACACCCCAGTCCGCCCAGCGCGGATCCTCTACGTCGATCGGGGTGAACGGCGCGTCGCCGTTGGATTCCTCCCACAGCATCCGGTCGTCCTCGTGCAGGTAGACCTTCACTCCCCACTTCTCTGCCAGTTCCGGGGCCAGCTCGCAGTGGTCGTTGTGCGCATGGGTCAGCAGGATTGCCTCCACGGTGCGATCCCCCACGTGGTCGATCACCGCCTGCGCGTCGTGCGCCGGATCCACCACGATGCACTTGTCATCGTTGACCAGCAAGTAGACGTTGTTGTCTACGTCCCACTCGCCGCCATCCAGGCGGAACTTGCCGGAGGTCTCGAACTGCTCGATCTGCGGGTTATCAAACTTGTGCTCGCTCATGCTTCCTCTTCTAACTCTTGGGCCAAACTTTCTTTCGGGCCTACGCCCCCAGCCTGCCTACTTAAACTCCACCACGGAGCGCAGAACCTCGCCCTGCTTCATCTTCTCGAACGCCTCTTCCACGCCATCGATGCCGATGCGCTCGTCCACGAAGCGATCCAGCGGGAATCGGCCCTCCTGGTACAGGTCCACATACATCGGGAAGTCGCGCTCCGGCAGGCAGTCGCCGTACCAGGAGGACTTCAGCGCACCGCCGTGACTGAAAACGTCCAGGAATGGCAGCTCCAGGGTCATGTCCGGGGTCGGCACGCCCACCAGCACCACACGGCCAGCCAGGTCGCGCACGTAGAAAGCCTGCTTGTACGTCTGCGGCAGCCCCACGGCGTCCACCGCCACGTCCACGCCGAATCCGCCGTTGATCTCCTGGACCTTCTCCACCAGCTCATCATCCGAAAGCCCCGAGCTGTTGATCGTGTGGGTAGCGCCGAACTCCTCCTTGGCGCGGGCGAGCTTGGCGTCAGAAATATCGATAGCAATGATCTTCGTCGCACCCGCAACGGCCGCACCTGCGATCGCGGCCATGCCCACGCCGCCTACGCCGATGACGGCGATGGACTCGCCGCGCTTGACCTCACCGGTGTTCACTGCGGCGCCGAGACCGGCCATGACGCCACATCCCAGCAGACCCGCGACCGCAGGGTCGGCGTCGGAGTTCACCTTGGTGCACTGGCCTTCGTGGACCAGCGTCTTTTCAGCGAAAGCGCCGATGCCCAGGGCGGCCTCCAGCTCGGTGCCGTCGGTGAGGGTCATCTTCTTCGAGGCATTGTGGGTATCGAAGCAGTACTTCGGCTCGCCCTTCTTGCAGGCGCGGCACTGGCCACACACGGCGCGCCAGTTCAGCACCACATAGTCGCCGACCTCCACGTGGGTCACGCGGTCGCCCACCTGCTCGACCACGCCAGCGGCCTCGTGGCCCAGCAGGAACGGGTAGTCGTCCGTAATGCCGCCATCGCGGTAGGCCAGGTCGGTGTGGCACACGCCGCAGGCCTGGATGCGGACGATCACGTCGTTATCGCCCGGGTCGGGGATCACGATGTCGGTCAGCTCGACGGGGTCGTTCTTTGCGCGGGAAATTACAGCTTTCACAGTGGTAGTCATGTCACCCACTGTACGGGCGGTTCAGAAAAGCGGCAGCCGGCCAGAGCTGGGCGGCGTCGGGCCCAGCACCAGGCAGCGCTGGGCGGTGTCGGGCCCAGCACCCCGTTCGGCGCCGTCGGGAGCTTCGCGTAGGATTGGGGCACTAACGGCATTAATGCAGCAACCAAGGCAAGAAACCAAGGAGCCACCATGATTCAGCTCGTCGTCGGAGCCGCCGCGGGTTACCTGATGGGCACGAAGGCCGGCCGCCGCCGCTATGAGCAGATCCGCCGCGGCTACCAGTCCGCAGTGAACTCGGACATCACCAAGGCCGTTGTGCGTTCCGGCCGTAAGGCTCTGGCCAACCGCCTGGATCCGGAGCCGCGCATGCACGAGGTGCGCGACCTGAACCGCTCCACCCGCGATTCCCTAGGCGAGGGCCACACCATCGTCGAGGCGGATGATGCGCACCCAAATGACCGCATTGAATCGCCCAAGAGGGCGCCAAAGAACCCCTTTAAATGAACACGGCTTGTGGGTACGATACCTCCTACGCAATTACGAGAAAGTAGGAACTATCGCTGTGTGCGGCGAACTGAAGCGCCCTGGGATTAGTTCCGCTTCTTTTATGCCCCTGTGTTGATGGGCTGGGTGAGATAGTACTCGGTTTCTACTTCCTGTGGGGTGGCGTAGTCCAAAGCTTCGTGAAGCCGCTTAGTGTTCCACCAATGCACCCACCGCAAGGTGGCCAGTTCGACTTCTCCGACCGATGTCCACGGGCCTTGGGCATGAATCAGTTCCGCCTTGTAGAGACCGTTGACGGTCTCAGCTAGAGCATTGTCATAAGAATCTCCGACTGTTCCGACACTCGGCCGGATTCGGCGAGAGCGGTGGAATACTTCAGTGACACGTACTGGCTGCCCCGATCGCTATGGTGAATCAGTTGGTTTCCATGGATTCGCCCTGCAGTCGTTAACGCATGCTCCAAAGCCTCCATGGGCAGCGCATCGGTACGCATCGTCGAGCGTGTAGCAACACCAACAATCTTTCGGCTGTAGACATCCACGACAAACGCGGTGTAGGCGAATCCTGACAGGGTGCGAACGTAAGTAATGTCGGCAACCCACAGCCTTCCTGGTGCTTGTGCACGGAAGTTTCGCTGTACTAGGTCTGGGCGATGATCCGGTGCCTTCGGGCTAGTCGTTGTCACGGGGGTTCGTCCACGTCTGCGGCCGCAAACACCTGCTAGTTTCATTAATCGAGCGTTTTTGTCGCGGCCGATATGAAGGCCTTCACGGTTCATCGCGTGCCACATTTTGCGGATGCCGTAGACCGAGAAATTCTGCGCATGCACACGTTGTATCTCTGGGATGAGCAGGCTGTCGCTTAAGGCCCTTGCGCTGGGAACACGTGTGGTGGCTTTGCGGTAGCCGCGTGAGGTGATGAATCCACGATCTGCTTGTTTAAGGACTCGGCAGATGGCCTCGACCCCAAACTGATCTTTATATGTGTCGATGTAGGAGATCATTTGGTCGTGGGTCGGTCGAGTTCCGCTGCGAAAAAAGCCGAAGCAGTCTTGAGAATCCCGTTTGCTCTTTTTAGTTCGCGGTTTTCTCGGCGCAGACGCTTGAGCTCTTCTTCCATTGTTTCGCCGCCTGACGCGTCAGAGTCATCACGTGCTGAAGCGCTGTCACGGTACCAAGCCCGCAACGTGTGGTGAGATACTCCAAGCAGCTCACCGACTTCCGTGTAGGCACGTTGCAGTGAGCAGGACTCCAGGCGGACCATTTCGATGATCTGATGGACCGCCTTCTCCTTGAACTCAACGGAATACTTTCTAGGCATAGTTCAATCCTTCCTTAGCTGAGGTAGGAACTAATCCCAGGACGCTTCAATTTCGAGGAGCTTGCTGACGGTGCCGAATCCAAGGCAGCCGCGCTTCGCGCCGTCGAAGCGGTCATCGGTATCAAAACATCCACTATCCGCAACTGGGTACGTGTGGAAGAGAAGAAGACAGTCGTGGCCGTTGAGCAATCCGCTGCAGAAAAAGACGCGGAACTTATCACCCTGCGCAAAGAAAACGCCAGGCTTAAAGAAGCCAATGAAATTTTGAAACTGGCCTCAGCTTTTTTCGCTCAGGCGGAGCTCGACCGCAAACTGAAGTGATTGTAGATTTCCTCCACACTCACCGGCACCTGTATTCCATCGAGCGGGCATGCCGCGTGCTCAACGAGCATGAATACACCATTTCACCTGCAACGTTTTACCGCTTCCAGTCCCGTGGTTTCGGTCCCACCGCCGCTGAGCTAGACGAGGCGTATGCCGCGCACCGGCTGTTTGAGCTATGGGTGGCTAATCGGCGGGTCTACGGGCGACGCAAACTATGGAAAGCCGCCCACCGGGCTGGTTGGAACATCGGCCGTGACCAGGTGCAGCACCTTATGAAGATCCTTGGAATCGCGGGGGTGCTCCGACGTAAGACCACGCGTACCACCATTGCTGATCCCACCGCGCAGCGTTTCCCGGATCGTATTCAACGGGCCTGGTCCCAGGCTCAGCGACCTGATCAGTGGTGGGTCGCTGACTTCGGGCCTGACCCCCGGATAGTAGACGCATCGGGGGCCAGGCCCTTGCACACAAAACAAGAGAAAGATAAGGTTAGGCTACCTTTAGTACACTAGCGAATCTGCAACCCGAATCATTGACATGAATGATGACAACGAAACAATAGAAAGCAATATCTGACATGGACAATGTAAAAGAAGAAAAACAGAATTCTTCCTTGGCTGATGCTGCCCGCGATAGGTATAAAGCTGGCCAAGCCGCCCTGAAGAAACTCCTCTCCCCCGTGCAACCAATAATTTATGGTGCACAATTCCTCGCATTACTGTCCTCAGTACTCGCCGTGGCGCCTTATGTTGCACTAGTAGCAATGGGCAATGCACTGTTTGATGGAGATGTGGTCCATGTCAGAAAAATCGCGCAGTGGCTTATTACTGCTTTTTTGGGGCAGTTGTTCCTATACTTTTTAGCGCTTCTCACCACCCACTTAGCAGATGCAAAACTGGTTGGCATTAACCGGCGCAAGATCGTAGATCGTATCTCTCAAGCACCGTTGGCATGGTTTAGCCAGACCACTTCCGGTAAGGTTCGCAAAGCCGTTGAGGATGACACATTAACCTTGCACACTCTCACCGCTCACGCACCTGTCGAACGGATCGCTGCGATTGTGACTCCCCTATCACTATTAGTGTATGCCTTCATTCTCGATTGGCGACTGGGTTTACTTTCAATCACCACAGTACCCATTTACCTAGCTATACAGGCCTATTCCATGAAGGATATGGGAACCAAAACCGCCGAAATGGATGACCTCCTCGCTAAGGTTTCTGCCACTGCCGTGGAATTCACCGAAGGAATTTCTGTAGTGAAGGCTTTCGGAACCGTTGGTAAAGCTCATGCTCGCTACCGGGATGCAGCATTCCGATTCGCTGATTTTTACTACGAGTGGGTAAAACCATTGCTGCGTTTCAGTGCTATTTCTGAATCCGTCATTGCCGTACCGGTCATCCTCATCATTAATGTCGGCGGTGGTGTATTACTCATCAATGCTGGCAAAGTAACTGTGGCAGAGGTCATTGCCACAACCCTCATCGCATTGATTATTCCAGGGACTATTCAAACCGTTGGTATGATGATGTGGGCTTATCAGCTAGCCGGTAATGCTGCACGGCGTCTAGATGATGTCATGAACATTCCCCTAGTAAAAGAGGGAACTACTGAGTTAGTCACCGACAAGCGCGACTTGAAGGTGGCGTTCCACGATGTGAGCTTTGCTTATGATTCCACCCACCCGGTTCTGCATAACTTCAACGCAACACTGGAACCCGGCACCGTGACCGCACTCATCGGGCCTTCTGGTTCTGGTAAATCCACCGCAGCCACAATGCTGGCGCGGTTCCAGGATCCGGATTCCGGCCAGGTCACCATCGACGGTATCGATATTCGCGAGTTAACCTTTGCCAGTCTCTACCGCACTGTTGCCTTCGTACTGCAGGATCCATATCTACTGCGCACCAGCATTCGCGATAATATTCGCTTATCTAAGCCCGATGCCTCCGATGAACTAATTTGGCAAGCCGCAGAGGCCGCACACATCGCCGAAGATATTCGCGCGTTACCAGCTGGGCTGGACACCATTGTCAGCGACGAAACTTTCTTATCAGGTGGTCAACAACAACGCATTTCTATTGCCCGGGCGATTGTGGCCGACCCAGTCATCCTGATTCTCGATGAGGCCACCGCGGCTACAGATCCCGATTGTGAGGCGGAAATTCAAGCGGCGCTAACCAAACTTGTAGCAGATAAGACTGTGCTGGTCATCGCACACAAACCAGAGTCCGTTAAGGGTGCCGACCAAGTAATCGAGCTTGATCCTGTCAAGGAGGCTACCAATGTCTAATGCACCATCGAAGTCAACCCGTTCGCGTCTGCATGATCCACTACTTCTACGTGGCCTAGCCAAATTGCTAACTCCACAGGGGCAGCGCCTCAGTAAATGGTTTATATTCCTATCCTTGCTCATCGGCCTCCTCGACGGCCTTGCGATCCTCGTGCTAGTACCGCTAACGAAAGCACTTGTTGCCGGCTCCCCTATTACCCCCTGGCTGTGGACATTGCTAGCCATCGCAGTTATAGCCTTTGTACTGCGGTTTTTCTCCACCATGTTCTCCTATCACACAGTGCTGGACTTTCTACGCACTGCTCACCAGGTGATCGGCGATAAACTCGCTAACCTTCCCCTCGGATGGTTCGGCCCGTCGAAAACAGGTGGATTGTCTCGCCTAGTATCGGAACGCTACATGGCTGCCGGTGAGGTAATCGCCCATCAACAAGGCACTATTTTCCGTGATGGTGCAGCACTGATTACGCTACTGGTCGGTGCGTGGATTTGGAATCCGCGCTTGGGCCTGATCTTTCTGGTTATTGCCCCCTTCTCCCTAGCCATCATGCAGCTGTCAGGTTGGATTCGTGAAAAAGCTACCGATCGGGCACTTCCAGCGAATAAAGCGCTCTCCAATAGAGTCGTCGAATTTGCCAGTCGCCAACCGGCACTTCGCGCGGCAGGTCGTTCTGAAAACTTCAGTTTACTCCACGAAGCACTAGAAAACGATCACAAAGCACGGGTACGCGAACTATGGCAATCCACATTCGCATTGCTACTCAATGGCTTAGTAGTACAGGCATTCATCGTCTCGTTCATTACTATAGTTGCCAGTTTGGCTATCGATGGGGCAATGTCACCACTAGAAACCGTTGCCGTGATCGGTATTAGTTTGCGGTTTACCCGTTCATTGGAGCAGGTTGGCAATGCCTATGTAGCTCTGGACGTCGGGCGCGTGGCCATTGTCGAAACATCGGCGATTACCGATTCCCCGTCCCTGCCAGAGCCGACAGAACCAACCCCAGGTGATGGCTCCGGCAGTGTGGAACTTAGCAATGTTACCTTCGCCTACGATAAGAAAAATGTGCTAAACGATGTGAGTTTTAAGGTTCCACCACAAACCGTCACTGCAATTGTTGGCCCGTCTGGCTCCGGTAAGACCACCATTGCCCGATTAATTTCCCGCTTCTGGGATGTCAATTCCGGTACTGTATTCGTCGATGGGGTTGACATTCGCCAGTTGGGCACGGAACAGTTAATGTCCAAATTATCCATGGTTTTCCAAGACATTTATCTGTTCGATGATTCGCTAATCGCCAATATCCGCGTTGGCCGCCCCGATGCTACCGACGAAGAAGTTTATCATGCTGCCGATCTTGCTGGTGTAACCCCGATTGCCCGACGACTCGGTTGGCAATCCCCGGTGGGCGAAGGCGGCCGGCTCCTTTCCGGTGGCGAGCGCCAGCGGGTATCGGTAGCCCGTGCACTACTAAAGAATGCCCCCATCGTAATATTCGACGAGGCTACCTCAGCCCTTGATGCCGAAAACGAAGCGAACATTCTGGCTTCTATGGAAGCCCTGCGCGCAGACTCTACCTTCATTGTAATTGCCCACAAACTTGATACCATTCAATCTGCGAATCAAATCGTGGTACTGGGTAGCCATGGTCAGGTCAGCCAGGTGGGGACACATGACGAACTTTACGGTGTTCCTGGTATTTATCAGCACTTCTGGAAGCGCCGTGAAGCAGCCCGCGGTTGGGCGTTGACAAACTCCGAAGGCTGACCGCGCAATATGGCAAGGATATAAGTTTTATAACAACAGAACGAGTATTCCTTGCCCGCAACCGGGCTATTGGGGTGCGTAAGGACGTTTGAATCATCCTGGGTTTAGTTCCTACCTCAGGTAAGGAAGGATGAGGCACTTTGCCCAGAAAGTATTCCGTCGAGTTTAAGGAGAAGGCGGTCCATCAGATCATCGAAATGGTCCGCTTGGAGTCCTGCTCACTGCAACGCGCCTACGAGGAAGTCGGTGAGCTCCTCGGTGTATCACGCCACACATTGCGGGCGTAGTACCGCGACAGCGCCTCCACACGAGACGGCCGCAAAGCGCCGGATCACGAAACAATCGAAACTTGAAAAGAGGTGCTTTGGACTACCTGCGGGTGAAAGAATTTAAGCGACTAATAGTTGCGAACTAAAGGACTGTTTCGCGGGTCTTGTTTACGCTGCGCTTGGGTGACACGCATTTCCACTACCTTTTCTTCGTTGACGACTTGCCTATAAAAGACAAGGTAGCGGCCCCAGTGGTCAATAATCATGTCCGTTGCACTGAAACCATCGAGAGATGTGCATCGAACGATGGTAAATCCAATTGGTAGATACCACGCCTCGGTGGGAACTAGGCGTTCTGGTGAAGAGCTGTTGATCTGCCCCCATATTGGAAGTCTTTGGAAGAACACCAACGAGGGCGGAGTGTGCATATCGCCTCTTGGAACGTAGGTGCGGTTACCCTGCGTAGAACCGTGGTGAGGGTTTGACCAAGGCGTCGGGAGTAGATCAAGGTTTGAACGGGGATCGCGCCCCTCAATGGTGTATTCAAACAGGCTGGTTAAGGGCGAAGCTAGTAATGTAAATGCTTTCGAATCAGAGTATGTGTCGAGCCAGATGGTTCCTTTAAGTTCCACGCTGAAATCCTCTGAGGGCTTCATGAAGTCTCCAACTACGTCCGCGATGGGAACGGCCCGTGGCTGGAGGTATTCACTATCTTCATCCCACCCCCTAGTAGCGGCCATTTTCTGAGCTAGTGAAATAGTTGCCTCGATGCCATGTTTATTCATTGGAGAACCTGTGTCCGGGCGCAACTTGATCGGCGTTGTTATCGGTAGGAGCATTAGTGACTGTTGGTGCCTGAGCAGGTTGGGTCTGCGCAACCGGGGCGAAACCGATGCTGAGGATGGCGGGAAAAAGGAGGGCTGAGATGGTGCGCAATGGTCGAGCCATGGTGGTCATCTTTCGCTGCGGTGAGTGGTTAGATCTGACAGTAGCACCAGAGGTTTCCTTTGAAAGGAAAATTGGTGACTGGGGGATGAAATCATCCTGGATGTGTGGAGGGGACGTTTACTCTTCGTCTGTGGTGATGGTTTCTTGTCCAGCGAGGAAGATCAGTTGATCAATACGGTCGGGTAGCTCGTCAACGGTGAACGTTTGTGCCCAGGAGTCCTCGCCCAACTTGGTTAGTCGGAGGTATTCGAAGTCGGGGACGATGACGAACTTCGGCCACTTATGCTGACCGATGGAACCGCGATCGAGTGGCGCTACAGGGTTTGAATTAAGAAGAAGCGTTAGCGCGTAGTTCTCCAAACGGTTTTCCTAGCGCGTAAAGTCGCCGAAGTCCGAGGCCCGCTCGTGCAGCGAGCGGCGGTACTTCTCCAACGCAATCACATCCGCAAACAGCGCGTTGTATTCCTCTTTCTGCAGGTCGGGGCGCATGCGCTGCATCCGAGACTTCATGTCCGCGATCTCGCTGCCCACCCAACGCTCCTGCATCCGCGCCATGATCGCATCCGCGTAGTACGGCAGCCTCTCCGGCAGGCAGTGCAGATCCTCCACCGCCAGCTCGGAGACCACCGCCGCCCCCATCGGGTCCTTCATCTGCGCCGCGATCTTCTCGATCCATCCGGCCCCGCCATCGCTGTTCGCCGCCCCTCCTAAGGACGCCACAGCCTCCGCCATCGCCACGTATGTCGGATGCACAAAACTCTCCGGGGGCATGAGGTCGAAGATGGTGGAGGCCAGCTGAGGTTCCTGCAAAGCCAGCTTCATAACCTCGCGGGGACCTTCCAGGTAGTCGTCGTTCGGGTTCGGGCGCTCCATGCCCTTCACCACGTGCAGGTTCGGGCCGCCTGTGCTGCCCGCGCCTGCGCTACCCGCGCCAGCCGAGCCAGCACCGGCCCCGGCCCGTCCGGCACCCGCTGGACCAGCGCCGGTCTTCAACTCCAGCTTCGGCCGCTGCCCGCCGGACTTCCGCGCCTCCTTGCGCACCTGATCCAGCACGTCGTTCGGGTTATCCCAGCCGACCCAACCCGCGGCCTGGCGGGCGTACTCGTCCCGCAGCGCGTCGTCCTTAATCCCCGCCAGCACCGGAACGATGCGCCGCAGCGCGTGCACGCGCCCGTCGATGCTGGCCGTATCGTAGTCCGCGATGAGGGTGCGGATCACGAACTCGAACATCGGAATACGGGAGGCTACCAGCTCGCGCACGGCCGCGTCGCCGCGCTTGATGCGCACGTCGCACGGATCCTGCCCGCCCGGCGCGACCGTCACATAGCTCCGTCCCGAGAACTGCTGGTCGCCCTCGAAGGCACGCATGGCGGCCTTCTGTCCGGCCTCGTCACCGTCGAAGGTGTAGATGATCTCGCCCCGGAAGAACTGGTCGTCCAACATGAACCGCCGCAGGGCCGACAGGTGCTCCGCACCGAAGGCCGTGCCACACGCGGCCACCGCGGTATCCACCCCGGCGGCGTGCATGGCCATCACGTCCGTGTACCCCTCCACCACCACAGCCTGGTGCTTAGCCACAATATTCCGCTTCGCCTGGTCAATGCCGAACAACACCTTCGACTTCTTGTACAGCATGGTCTCCGGCGTGTTCAGATACTTGCCCAGACGGTCGTCGTCGAAGAGCTTGCGGGCACCGAAGCCGATCACGTCTCCACTGACGGAACGGATCGGCCACAAAAGGCGGCGGTGGAACCGGTCGATCGGGCCACGCTTACCCATGCGGCCCAGGCCCGCCGCCTCGATTTCCTTGAACGTAAAACCCTTCTGCTGCAGGTGCTTCGTCAGCCGATCCCACCCGGCGGGCGCATACCCGCAGCCGAACTGCTCGGCGTGTTCCATGGTGAAACCGCGCTCGATAAGGAAGTTGCGGGCGACGTCCGCGCCTTCGGCGTCACCAAGAAATTCCTTGCGGTAGAACTCAAAGGCCGCCTTGTTCGCGGCGACTAACCTGCGCCGCGTGCCGGGTTCCTCCCGGTTGCCGGGCCGGCCGCCCTCGTAGTTGATGCGGTAGCCGATGCGCTCGGCGCAGGCCTCCACGGCCTCGGGGAAGGACATGTGTTCCATCAGCATGAGGAACTTGAAAACATCGCCGCCCTGGTCGGTGGAGAAGCAGTGGAAGTAGCCGTGGTTCGGGCGGACGTGGAACGAGGGAGTCTTTTCGTCCTTAAAGGGGCTAAGGCCCTTCATGGAATCGACGCCACCCGGTTTGAGCTGCACATACTCCCCCACTACCTCTTCGATGGGGGTTTGCTCTCGAATTGCTTCGATGTCCCGCTCCGGAATCCTGCCCTTAGCCATAGCCACATGCTAGTACAACCCCCAGACGTCCCCCGGAAGTCCCAGATCGGCGACCGTCACAACCTATACAACCTATTTTCTACAAACAACACACCGCGACAGAACCGGGCGCTAACGTGTTCAAAATAGGATCTACGTCACACTGCAATAACACGAAGGACCACTCCCATGACTGACTCGCAGGCTAATTCGCAAGCCGCCCCGCAGGCTGAATCGCAGGCCACCGGCAACTCCTCCACCCACTACGACGTGCTGATCATCGGCTCTGGCTTCGGCGGCTCCACCACCGCCCTGCGCCTGGTGGAGAAGGGTTACAAGGTCGGCATCCTCGAAGCCGGCCGCCGTTTCAAGGACGAAGAGTTCGCCAAGAACTCCTGGCACCTCAAGGACTTCCTGTGGATGCCGCAGATCGGCCTGTATGGCATCCAACGCATCCACCTGCTCAAGGACGTGATGATCCTCGCTGGCGCGGGCGTGGGCGGCGGCTCGCTGAACTACGCGAACACGCTTTACCAGCCCGGCGAGGCATACTTCAACGACAAGCAGTGGAACACCATTACCGACTGGGAGGACGAGCTGACCCCCTACTACCAGCAGGCGCAGAAGATGCTCGGCGTGGTGGAGAACCCCACCATGACCCCCGCCGACGTGTACTCCAAGAAGGTTGCCGAGGAGATGGGCGTGGGCGACACGTTCCGCATGGCGCCCGTCGGAGTGTTCTTCGGAGAAAAGGTCGGGCTGGAAGGTAAGCCGTGTGAAACTGTGAAGGATCCATACTTCGGTGGTGTTGGCCCCGACCGCACCGCCTGCCACGAGTGCGGCGAGTGCATGACCGGCTGCCGCCACGGCGCGAAGAACACCCTGCTGAAGAACTACCTGTACCTGGCTGAGAAGGGCGGGGCGAAGGTACACGACCGCACCACCGTCACCGACATCACCTTCGACGGCACCACCTGGACGGTACAGGCGCAACAGACTGGACCGATCACCAAACGCAACCCGCAGACCAGCAGCTTCACCGCCGATAACCTCGTCGTCGCCGCAGGCACCTGGGGCACCCAGAACCTGCTGCACCGCCAGAAGGCCAACGGCAACCTGCCGAAGCTGTCAGACAAGCTGGGGCACCTTACCCGCACGAACTCCGAGGCGCTGCTGGGCGCGAACCGTTCGGACTACTCCCCCGACATGGATTTCTCCGAGGGCGTGGCCATCACCTCCTCCTACTTCCCCGCCCCGGATACGCACATCGAGCCGGTGCGCTACGGCAAGGGCTCCAACGCGATGGGCCTGCTGCAGACCCTCATGACAGACGGCGATAAGCTGCAGCCCCGTTTCCTGGAGTTCATCAAGCAGGTCTTCCTGCAGTACAAGGCCATCCCGCGCCTGGTGAACCTGAGCAAGTGGTCGCAGCGCACCGTCATCAACCTGGTGATGCAGACCCGCGATAACTCGCTGCGCACCTTCCTCCGCAAGGTCGGCCCGTTCAACATGCTGAGCTCCGAGCAGGGTACCGGCGAGCCAAACCCCTCCTGGATCCCCGAAGGCAACACGGCCACCCGCATCCTGGCGAAATTTCTGCCGAAGGGAATCGCAGGTGGCGTGTGGTCGGAGGTCTTCAACATCCCGCTGACCGCGCATTTCCTGGGCGGCTGCGTTATCGGCTCCTCGCCCGAGCACGGCGTGGTGGACCCTTACCACCGCGCATGGGGCTACCCGAGCTTGTTCATCACCGACGGTTCCGCCATCACCGCGAACCCGGGCGTGAACCCCTCCCTGTCCATCACCGCGAATGCCGAGCGTGCTGCCGCCATGTGGCCGAACAAGGGCGAGGCCGACCCGCGCCCGCCGCAGTCCGAGGGCTACCGCCGCATTAACCCAGTGCAGCCGAACAACCCGATCGTTCCGGACGACGCCCCGGCCGCCCTCCGCCTGCCACTGCGCGTGCTCTAGACTCTTCCCTATGTCTCAGGGAAGTTCGCAGGGCCGCTCGCAGAGCCCCTCGCAGGGCCTAGTGCCGAAGAAGTGGGCAAAGTACGCCACGCCGATCGTCGGCGCGGCAGTCGTCGCAGCCGGTTGGTTCGGCCTGCAAGGCGACGATGGAGCTGACGGAAACGGCGGGCAGGCTTCTGGTGTTTCTAGCAATGACGCCGACACCTGCGCCGTTGACACCCTCCCACCGGAGGCCAAGAAGCAGATAGACGACATTTTGCAGGGCGCCCCGCCGGATGACGGGGAGGCCGACGGCAAGCACTTCGGCAACTACGAAGGCCTGCTGCCGAAGGAGAAGGGCGACTACTACCGCGAATACACCGTGAAGACCCCGGGGCTTAACCACCGGGGTGAGCGCCGCATCGTCGTCGGCGGCGGCACTGAGACCGACCCGGATGTGTGGTACTACACGTCCGACCACTTCGAGAGCTTCTGTTCCATCCCGGACGCGGAGGACTAGCGGCGCTCGCGCTAGCTCGCGCCGGCCCGCTGGCGCCTAGGCCCAGGCGGCGCTGATTCCGCTGGCGCGCTTGTCCAGCCGCTCCAACCGGGATTCCGTCAGCGAAGCCACCTGGTCGATGACTACGCGGCGTGCCTCGCGGTCGGAGGCGGCGGCGTCAAACCACGAAGAAAACATTGGGTCCAGCGCACCCGAGCCACCGCGCCACAGGTAGTCCGTGACGCGAAAGATGCGCTCGCGCTGGCGCTGCTGGTTGGCCAGATGCTGGGCCTCGTCCATGACGTACAGGACCGCGACGGACTTCAGTAGAGTGACCTCAGCCTGCACGGGCTCGGGGATCACCAGGTCGGCGGCGTAGCGGCCGAGTGCCTTTACCGGGGACTGCTCCGGCGTCCCTTCGCCGAACTGCTGGCGGGTGCCCGTGACGGCGGCGGTGACGAAGCGGGAAACCAGCTCCGAGGTCATGGCCTTTAGCGCGGCGAGGTCCTGCATCGATCCGCGGAAATCCGCCGCCCGGGAGATCAAGGTCATGGCACGCAGGCGGTCGGCAGCCTCCAGCAGCTCCTCCGGGGTGCCGCCGAACACGCGGGCGCCCTTCTCCGCCAGCGCGGCTAGCTCGACCAGATCCCACAGCACGCCGAAGTCGATGCGCCCGGAAAGGATGCCGTCCTCCACGTCGTGCACCGAGTACGCGACGTCGTCGGACCAGTCCATGATCTGCGCCTCCAGGCACTTGCGCCCTTCCGGCGCGCCCTCGCGGATCCACTCGAGGGTCTCCACGTCCTCGGCGTAGGCGGAGTACTTGGCGCGCTTGTTGCCGTGCTCGTCGACCGGCCCCCACGGGTACTTGCAGGCGGCGTCCAGGCTGGCGCGGGTGAGGTTCAGGCCGTAGGAGACGGGCGCGGCGCCTGCTATGCCTGCCGCGCTAGCAGCCCCAGCGCCAGCGCCAGATGCGCCTTCACTGCCGTCCCCCAGCACCTTCGGCTCCAGCCGGGCGAGAATGCGCAGCGTCTGCGCGTTGCCCTCGAAGCCTCCGCAGTCGGCGGCGGCCTCATCCAGCGCACGCTCGCCATTGTGCCCATACGGCGGGTGGCCAATGTCGTGGCTCAGCCCCGCCAGCTCCGTCAGATCCGGGTCCGCGCCCAACGTCTTGCCGATCCCGCGAGCGATCTGCGCGACCTCCAGCGAGTGCGTCAGGCGGGTACGCGGAGTATCCCCCGACCCCGGCCCCACGACCTGCGTCTTATCCGCCAGTCGCCGCAGCGCCGCAGAGTGCAGTACGCGCGCCCGGTCACGGTCGAAGCTATCGCGCCCGTCCACCACCGCCCCGGGCAGCCCCAGGGTCTTCGGCCGGTCCGGCAGCCGCCGCTGCTGGTCGTGATCGCTATAGGGGTAACGCATGTCCTCTTTCCACTTCTACCGGCACTCAACTACCGGCGTTTCTCTACTACCTCGTAGTACAGCATGCCCAATGTCTCGTGCAGGATCGAGTTGGCCTGCGACTTTCGGGTAAACACCGACGGCCCCTGGCGCGTGGGGCTCGACCACGCTTCCAGCCCCTGGTCACGCACCATCCGAGTAGCGCGCAGCGAGTGCGCAGGATCCGTCACCACCACGGAAGTCCGCCAACCATTTTCGCTCGCCACCTGCGCGAACGCCTCGGCTGACTTCAGCGTATCCGCACCTTCCTCCACCGGCACTACCGCCGATTCCGGAATGTCGAAGTTCTCCACCAGGTAGTTCTTGCCCGCGGCCGCCTCGGTGTACAGGTCGCCCTCCGCCTTGCCGCCAACGGTGACGATTGTCGGCGCCACACCCTGCTTGTACAGCTCCGCTGCGTGATTCAGCCGCGAGGCAAACCAGTTCGTGGGATTGCCCGCATACTGCGCTGCCCCCAGCACAAAGATCGTGTCCGCCGGTCGCCTGTCGTCCGACCGCGCAAAGTGCCACACCTGGAAAGCCGTCACACCGAACACACCCGCCGCCACCAAGAAGATGGTCAACAGCGTGATGAAGACATACTTCACCACGCGCTTCACCGGACGCCGTGCATTAGCCATGCGCAAAACCATACGCGGTTTCCCCTGTATTTTTCGTTAAGGTGGGCTGTATGAAACCGACTTTTTCCACCACTCGCTTCCTGGCAATCCTAGCCGCCGGCGCCGTACTCGGATTTGGCTCTTTTCTTATTGACGCCCCCTCGGCCCCAGCCGCTACCGCCACCAGCGAGGTGCAGCTGACATCCCAGCTCGTTGACGAGTCCGGGGTGCTGTCTGAACAGGAAAAAGCGGACATTACGGCGTCATTAAAGGAAGCAACCAAAGAATCCGGCAAGAAGCTCTACATCGTCTTCGTCCCGACTGCGGCAGACAGCATCAATGCAATGGCCGAGCAGCTACGGGACCAGGACGGCACCGACAACGTAATTGTGCTGGCAGTGGCCACCGAAACGCGGCAGATCGGCTACGCCGCCGGGGACAAGGTAAAGACGAGCGAGGCAGAGAAGCTGCACGACGCGGCGCGGGACCACTTCGCCGACGACGACTGGGCCGGGGGCGCGCAGGCCGCGGCGGACAAGCTGGCGGGCAAGACCTCCACCGCGTCGAAGGTGTGGATGGGCGCCGGTGCCGTCGGAGTGGTCGGCGCGGGCGCCGGTGCGGTTGTGTGGTCCCGCCGCAACCGTAAGAAGACTCACGCGCAGCAGCTGGAGACAGCCCGCGAGATCGACCCGGGCAACATCGACGACCTGTACAAGCAGCCCACCGAGGTGCTGCGCGAACTGGCGGACGAGGAGCTGCACAGTACCGACGAATCCATCCGCAAGGGCGACGAGGAGCTGGCCGTTGCGCGCGGAGAGTTCGGTGAAGAGCGCACCCGTGACCTTGCTAAGGCGCTGCAACACAGCCGCTCGACGTTGAACAAGGCATACAGCATGAACGAGCGGCTGCGCTCCGGGCTGGTGACGACTGAGCCGGAGCAGCGCGACCTGCTGATCGAGATCGTGTCTACCTGCGGGCAGGCAGACGACAACCTGGACGGGCAGGCCGCGCGCTTTGCCGAACTGCGCCAGAAGCTGATGGATGCGCCCCAGCTGGTGGAGAAGCTCCGCCAGACCAGCATCAGCCTGCACAATCGCATTCCGAATGCGCGGGAGATCCTCAGCGATGCCATCACGCGCGTGGACCCGGCGCTGCTGGAATCCGTGCGCCATAACCCGGACGTGGCCGAGGACGAGCTGGCGGAAGCTGAGAAGGCCCTGGACTCCGCGCGCGGGCTGCTGGACAAGCCGGCCGGGCAGCAAGGCGGGCTGATCGACGCGCTGGGGGCCGCGCGCATGGCACTGCAGCAGGCAGATTCGCAGCTGCTGGCCGTGGAGCGTGCGGAGGAGCACCTGCGGTCGGCGCAGTCCAACCTGCCCGCGCTGATCACCGAGGTGGAAGAGGAAATTACAGAGGCCGGGCAGCTGGAAAAGTCCGGCGCAGACCTGGACCGTGCGGCTTTGCACAAGGCCGTGGAGCAGGCCCGCGAGGCGCTGAAGAAGGCACGGGAGGAAGGTTCTTCGGATCCGCTGGGTAGCTACTCCCAGCTACTGGAAGCCGACGGTGTGCTGGACATTCAGCTGGACGAGGCGCGCGGCAAGGCCAGCGACTTTGCCCGGACCGTGGACATGGTGGACCGGACGGCCATGGATGCCGCCCAGCGGTTGGAGGCCGTGGAGGACCTGATCAGGAACCGCCGGCGGATCATCGGCGTGGATACGCGCACGGCGGCGCAGGCGGCGCGGGCTGCTTTGGATGAGGCAGCGCAGCTGCGGACGGAAGATCCGAAGCGGGCGCTGCGGGCGGCCCAGCGGGCTAGCCAGCTGGCGCAGCAGGCCACTTCGCAGGCTCGCAAGGATATCGACGACTTCAACCGTCGCAACAGCGGCTACGGCGGGTTCGGCGGAAGTGGCGGCAGCGGCAACTTTGTGACGGGCATGGTGCTGGGCTCGCTGCTAAGCGGCAACGGCGGCTTCGGCGGAGGATTTGGCGGCGGCTTCGGGGGCGGCGGTTTTGGCGGCGGAGGCGGGGGCTTCGGCGGCAGCGGCTCCTCCAGCTTCTAGCCGAGTCTCCTCTAGCTTCTAGTTAGCCCCAGCTTCCTGCCAGGGCCGGGCCGGTCGGCTGGCTGGGGCTCCTCCAGCTTCCAGCCAGGGCTTTTGTGCCCTCGGATTGCGTTAAATGTCGTTAAAGTGGGAATTCGTTACCGGCACTCATTTCCAAATGTGTAAAACCGCAGGTCAGCGAGTTGCTGAAAAATCATAAGCGGGATTCAATTTTACAGATTCCCACTTTAACGACATTTACGCCTAGCGAGGCCCTTCAGATCCACCAGGACAGAAGACCTAAACCTCGGGTCGACTCGAGCAGGCGCCCCCACGTTTAGGCGTTCCACATTCTGGCGCCCCCAAAATTCTGGCCCCACGTTCTCCGGGCAGCAAAAAGCGCCCGCCCCGAAGGGCGAGCGCCTTGAATCAGCAATGCCGGGTCAGCCATCCGGGCCTGCAGTAACGCGCCAGCCAGTCGGGCCGGGCCAGCCAGCCGGACCCAGCCGGGCCAGCAACTTCAGCCGGGCCAGCCAGCCGGGCTAAGCCAGCGGCAAGCAGTTTGCTTTAGAAGATCACGCGCAGCACGGAGACCGTACCGCCTGCGATGATGGCGGCAGCCGGGAGGGTGATAACCCAAGCCAGGGCGATGGGCTTCATCAGGCCCCAGTTGGCGTCCTTGTTAACCAGGCCAACGCCCAGAACTGCACCGATCAGAATGTGAGTGGAGGAAACCGGCAGACCCAGCACGGATGCGCCCATAACCACGGCAGCTGCGGACAGCTCTGCAGCGAAGCCAGAAGCCGGGTGCATCTTGGTCAGACCGGAGCCAACGGTGCGGATAACGAAGCGGCCAATGAACCACAGGCCGGCGATCAGAGCAACACCCATCGCAACCATCACGGGCAGCGCCACGCCAGATTCCTCAGAGATGGTGTTGGTCTTCAGAACGTCCAGCACTGCAACGAACGGTCCAAGCGCGTTAGCGATGTCGTTGGAGCCGTGGCTGAATGCGAAAGCAGACGCGGTGAACACCTGCATCCAGCTGAACAGCAGGAAGGTCGAACGGTTCAGAGCCTGCTTCTTCAAGGTACGGGAGAAGATGTACACAGCCATCCAGACAACAGCTGCCACCATGCCCATGATCAGGAAGTTGCCCAGGCTGGACAGCTCCAGGTTCATGTTCTTCAGGCCCTTGAACAGCAGCATCGCGGAAATGATGATGGAACCACCTGCGGCCAGCAGCGGCACCCAGGTATCCAGGGCGTGGTGCGCCTCAACCTCGTCGACAGACTTGTTGATGCGGTGCAGCTTCTTGTAGTAGTCGGACTCCAGGTCCTCCTCGGTATAGCCGTGCTCGCGCATCGTGGTCGAGTCGCGGATCATCGCATCGGTCAGCGCCAGCTGCTCTTCCTCGCTGAGCTGACCGAAGGCGATCTTGTGCTGAATGTTCAGCTCCTTCTTTTCCTTCTTGATCTCTTCGAGGCGCTGATCTGCCAGCTCGTTGTAGACCAAGATGCCACGCTTAATCGCGCCATACAGAAGGTAGGCAACTATTCCGCCCAAGGCAGGAGACAGAACCCAAGAGATAGCAATCTTGCCAACGGCACCCCACTGGACCATGGACCAGCCACCAGTGCCGGTGACGAAACCGACGGTCAGAGCCGCACCCACGATACCGCCCACGATGGAGTGCGTGGTAGACACTGGCCAACCCATGCGGGTCGCCACCAGCAGCCACACAGCCGCACCCAGCAGCGAGGCCATCATGATGTAGGCGAAGTTCATCGGCTCGAGGTTGTCGATAGCGCCCAGGTCAACAATGCCGGAACGGACCGTATCCGTAACCTCGCCACCAGCCAGTACAGCTCCGGAAACTTCGAAGATGGCGGCCACAACCAGGGCTTGCTTCATGCTCAGCGTGCCCGCACCCACGGAGGTACCGAAGGAGTTCGCGACGTCATTACCACCGATATTGAACGCCATGAACACGGCGAAGATGATGGTGGTCAGCAGCACGATCAAGCTGGCATCGTCGCCGACGTAGTCGTGCGCCCACAGGCTGAAGGTCACCAGGGTGATGGCCATGAGGCCACCGAAGAACAGGTGCCACCAGGTATTATTCTCGTTTTCGGGCACAGGGGTGATGCCCGTGGCCGACGATGGCGCGGCCGTTTCGGTTGTCGTCGACAAGATTCCTCCAAAACGTCAAGATGTCAGACAGAAACACCTTCTCCGATGGAGGTAAAAAACACGGGATTTAATGGTGAACAGAAGGTTAATGGGGGTTGAAATCTTGCTACCTATTTAGTTTGGGCAAACCCTCGACATGCAGTTTTAGCCAAACCAAACCCAGCTCCCCGCCAACCCCAATCCGGCGTTTTAGATGAACCCAATCCAGTAGAGCACCACGATCGGGATGCACAGCAAAAGCGCGATGGTGATCGCCCACGAAGAGCTGATCATCCGCGTCTCCATGCACAGCCGCGCCGCCCAGGAAATGAACACGCGCACGTCGATCGGCAGCTTCTCCCCCGCACCCTCGAACTCCACGTGCAGGTTCCGCAGGCCACGGTTCTCGCTGGTGAACTGCCCCACCTTCTCGCCGTCGATGTCCAGCACGAAGTTCTTCTTCGTCTCCGCGATGATCGTCACGTGGTGCCGGTCGGCCTGCACCTCGTAGCGGTCCGACTTGCCGAAGCTCTTGCCGTTGCCGGTCACCGTCCAGGTGCCCGTCTGGGTCGTCGCCGACGCAGTGCTTTCGCCGTCGCTGGCGGCACTGTCGTCGGGGCCGTGCAACTGCCACGTGTCGCCACCGAAGCGGATATTGGTGACGCCGCGCTCGTCGGCGAACTCCGCCACCTTCACGAGGTCATTGCTGGGACCTTCGTAGATGGGGAACGTGTGTCCGTCACTCGGCAGGCCCCAGCGAATGTCACTCGACATGCTTAGCAGCCCGCCAGTCGTTCAGCGAAGTAGCTCTGCAGATCCTCGATCTTGATGCGCTCCTGCTCCATAGTGTCGCGCTCGCGGACGGTCACGGCATTGTCCTCGAGGGTGTCGAAGTCGACGGTCACACAGAAAGGCGTGCCGATCTCGTCCTGGCGACGGTATCGGCGGCCGATAGCACCGGAGGTGTCGTAGTCCACGTTCCAGAAGCCGCGCAGCTGGTCGGCGATCTTCTCCGCGGTCGGCGTCAGCGTCTCCTTCTTGGACAGAGGCAGAACTGCGATCTTGACCGGAGACAGACGACGGTCCAGCTTCAGCACCGTGCGGGTGTCCGTGCCACCCTTCGCATTCGGTACTTCTTCTTCCGTGTAGGCGTCAACAAGGAAGGCCATCATCGCACGGCCAAGACCGGCGGCGGGCTCGATGGTGTACGGGATCCAACGCTCGTCCGCAGCCTGGTCGTAGTAGCTGAGGTCCTCGCCCGAGCCCTCGGAGTGAACGCGCAGGTCGTAGTCGGTGCGGTTGGCCACGCCCTCGAGCTCGCCCCACTTGGAGCCGTTGAAGTGGAAAGCATACTCCACGTCCACAGTGCGCTTGGAGTAGTGGGACAGCTTCTCCTGCGGGTGCTCGTAAAGGCGCAGGTTATCGGGGTTAATACCCAGGTCGATGTACCACTGGTGGCGATCATCGATCCAGTACTGGTGCCACTCTTCGTCCTCGCCCGGCTTGACGAAGAACTCCATCTCCATCTGCTCGAACTCGCGGGTACGGAAGATGAAGTTACCCGGGGTGATCTCGTTGCGGAAGGACTTACCAACCTGCGCGATGCCGAACGGCGGCTTCTGGCGGGAGGTGGTCATCACGTTCTTGAAGTTCGTGAAGATACCCTGCGCGGTCTCCGGGCGTAGGTAGTGCAGGCCCTCCTTGTCATCCACCGGGCCCAGGAAGGTCTTCAGCAGACCAGAGAAGGCCTTCGGCTCGGTCCAGGCGCCCGGCTGGCCGGTCTCCGGATCGTTGATGTCGGCCAGGCCGTTTGCCGGCGGGTGGCCGTGCTTCTCCTCGTAAGCCTCCAGCAGGTGGTCCGCGCGGTAGCGCTTGTGGGTGTGCAGGGACTCAACCAGCGGGTCGGTGAATACCTCGACGTGGCCGGAGACCTCCCAGACGCGCTTCGGCAGGATCACGGAGGAATCCAGGCCGACGACGTCGCGGCGGGAAGTAACCATGTGGCGCCACCACTGGCGCTTGATGTTCTCCTTCAGCTCGACGCCCAGCGGACCGTAATCCCAGGCAGAGCGGGTGCCACCGTAGATCTCGCCGCAGGGATACACCAGCCCCCTGCGCTTGGCTAGGTTGACGACGGAATCAATGGTGCTTGCCATGGTTGGCGTGTCTCCTTGGTCGAGGTGTTCGTGCAAGAAATGCAGGTTTCGCTTTCCAGCTATTGTGCCCAACATTCTAACCCGTTCAAGGCGAAAGCCAACGGTCGGGGTGGGAGCGCCGAATGTGTCGCTGCATTTCGGCGCAACCACCGCTGCAGCCGGCCGAAGGGGCGTCATAAAAATGGGTGAAGATAAAAAAGAACCCGCGGTTAGGGGGGGGTAAATACCGCGGGTTCCGGCCACGCTTTCCTCATAAAGAGAATGGGGCCTGTTCCCTTTAGCTGGAAGCTGCGAAGGGGGGGGATTACGCACGCTCCCAAGGGAACTGCCTTAAATCTAGCCCGGGGGTTTCTAGAAAGTCAAGCGTCCGGAGCACATTATTTGGGCATATTTTTCCGGCTCGCCGCTGTTGCGTGCGGGCTCAAGTTCTGGTGGCCACTGCACCGCGCACGCGGCGACCACACACCGCTATCGTGCCGCACTGGAGCTGCCTTAGAAGGACTTATCGAAAGCTTATTGAAAATTACCAGCAAGATCCCTATTGTGGGTAGTTACCGCAGGTTACCTGCCGCAAATAGAGCATTGATTTGCCACGCAACACACATTTAGAGCACTTTTAGAGCACAAGGAGCGAGCTCACCGTGAGCACCCCAGCTACCAACAAACTTCCCAAGATCGGCCAGCGCAACACCCGCCAACGACGCGCTGTGGCGGAGCTATTGGAAGGCCTCACCACGTTCTGCAGTGCCCAGGACATCCACCAGAAGCTCGTAGCCCAAGGCCACAAGGTCGGCCTGACCACCGTGTACCGCACGCTGCAGCAGATGGCGGAAGCCGGCGCGATCGATACGCTCTACGACGATTCCGGCGAGACCCTCTACCGCGCCTGCGCCACCGACGACCACCATCATCACCTGGTGTGCACCTCCTGCCGCCGGACCGTGGAGATCGACGGCGGCCCCGTCGAGGACTGGGCCGCGGAGACCGCCAAGAAGTTCGGCTACAAAAAGTCCGGCCACACCGCCGAGATCTTCGGCCTGTGCGGGGACTGCCAGAAGAAGTCCGCCAGCTAACTAGACGTTAAACAGCGAGCCGAGCAGGTAGGTCGCCCCGGCAGCGCCGAAACCGATAAGCAATTGACGCAAAGCGCGTCGGCCCGGCTCCACGCCAGACAGCAAGCCCACCACAGAGCCGGTAAACATCAAGGCCAGGCCCACCATCACGCAGGCGACAATCGCCGCGGTGGAGCCCGACAGGCCGAAGATATACGGCAGCACCGGGATCAAAGCGCCAACCGCGAAGCAGAAGAAACTGGAGACCGCAGCGGACAAGCCGGAGCCGCCATCCTCGTGTTTGGGAGCCGCGTGCTCCGCCATGCTCTCCCCGGCGCCCTGCGCGGACACAGTGCCAACCTTCTCTGCATCGAAGGCCTGCTCCCCTACCGGCTGGTTCGTCTCGATGATCGAATCGAAAACGCGGCGGGCGCGGTCGGCGGCCTCCTGCTCGCTCATGCCACGGGCGCGGTACACCAGCGCCAGCTCGTTCTGGTTCACGTCCAGGTTCGGCAGCGAGCGGCTAGCGTTCGGATCCGGGGCATTCGCACCCAGCAGCTCCTTCTGCGAGGTCACGGACACATACTCGCCAGCAGCCATCGACAGCGCGCCAGCCAGCAGGCCAGCGATACCGGTGACCAGCACCAGGTGGGAAGATCCACCCGTGCCGACCATGCCCAGTACCAGCGCCAGGTTCGAAACCAGGCCATCATTCGCGCCGAAGATAGCAGCGCGGAAATCGCCCGACATGCGGGCGCGCCCGCGCGCGGCCAGGCCACGGACAACCTCGGCGTGAATCGTCTCGTCCGCCGCAAGCTGGTCGTCGGCGTCCGCATCCGAAATGTACTCGTTGCGCTGCTCCGAGGATTGCATCAGAGCCAGCACGAACACCGATCCGAAGCGTCGCGCCATCCACGCCTTCATGCGGGTATCCAGGCTGGCCTTGCGCGGCAGACCCACGTATTCACCGAGGCGGTTCTTCCAATAGGCCTCGTGGCGCGCCTCTGCTTCTGCAAGCCCCAGGAGGATGGCGCGCTCCTCGCCGGTCTTCTTACGCGCCAGCTCGCGGTAGACGGCACCCTCGGCACGCTCGTTGGCCAGGTACTGCTGCCAGCGGGCGATCTGGCGCTTCGTCGGCTGCGGCTGCTCGACCTGCTCGGCGGCATCCGCCCCGTTTGCACCGGTCACGTCGCTCACTTCACACCTCCAAAGCGCCTATCGCGCTTCGCAAACTCCAGCACTGCCGCCCGCAGGTGGTTCGGCGTGTAATCCGGGAACAGCACATCCTGGTACACCATCTCCGCGTAGGTGGACTGCCACGGCAGGAAGTTCGAGGTTCGCATCTCGCCCGACGGCCGCAGGAACAGATCCACGTCCGGCATGTCCGGTTCGTCCAGGTAGCGGGCGAACGTCTTCTCGTTCACCTGCCGGGGCTTCAGCCGACCGGCCTTCACATCCTCGGCGATCCAGCGCGCCGCGTCCGCGATCTCCGCCCGGCCACCGTAATTCACGCACATGCCCAAGGTCATGGTCGTGTTGTTCTTCGTCAGCTCCTCGGCCTGCTCCAGCTCCGCAATCACGGTGCGCCACAGACGCGGGCGGCGCCCCACCCAGCGGATCCGCACCCCCAGGCTGTTCAGGTAGTCGCGCTGGCGGCGCAGCACGTCGCGGTTGAAGCCCATCAGAAAACGCACCTCGTCGGCTGACCGGCGCCAGTTCTCGGTGGAGAACGCATAGGCCGAAAGGTAATCCACGCCCAGCTCGATGCACTCCTCCACCAAGGACATCAGCACAGCCTCGCCCCGGCGGTGCCCCTCGGTGCGGACCATGCCGCGCTCCTCAGCCCAGCGCCCGTTGCCGTCCATCACTAGCGCGATGTGCTTCGGACGGAGCTCCGGCGGAATCTCGGAACGGTCCACGTGCGGATATTCAGTGCTACTCACCCGTACCATATTGCCACACCCGCACCACTGCCCCTATAGCGCCGCGTAAGCCGGGCAGCCTACCTCGAGCTGCTGTCGCACGTGTGCCAGTAGCAGGCGGTGCGATTGTGCCGCGATGTCTTGCCCCTGCTGGTCGCGGAGTACTTGGGCTGCTTGTTCGTGACGCCCCTTCTTCAGCAGCCACAGGGCGTGTACCGCCGCCGACGGCGGCGTGAACGCGCCCGGAGGCCTGCACGTCACGCACACCGCACCACCGGCCCCCGGGTGGAACGCCCGGTGGGGGCCGCGCTTGCCGCACTGCGCGCAGTCGACCAGGCTGGGCTCCCAGCCGGCGACTTCCAGGCCATGCAGCACGAACTCGTCGGCCACGCTGACCGGAGGGAGGGCTGAGGTGGTTAGTTGCTGGAGCGCGGCGTCCAAAAGAAAAAAGATCGAGTGCGCCGACGAAGGCTCGGCGGCAAAGACCTGGGCCATCTCCAGCATCGCCGCGCCAGCGTAGAAGCGATCGACATCCGCGACGATCGGCGAGGCGTAGGTGGCGACGGTGGCGGCGTCGGTGACGTTGGCCAGTGAACGGCCAGGATAAATCTGCACGTCAACGCGGGAAAAACGGTCCAGACGGGCACCGAAACGGGAGCGGGTTTTGCGGATGCCCTTGGCTACGGCACGGATCAGGCCATTATCCTTGGTGAGCAGGACGAGGATCAGGTCGGCCTCGCCCAGTTTGTAGGTGCGAAGCACAAAGGCCTCGTCCCGGAAGCTGGGACGAGACCTTCTACTCATAGGCAGCCAGTATAGCGCTTGCTGCAAAGTGATCGGGCTTAGACAAGCTAGGCGGACATACCCCGCTGCTTGATGCGAGCCCACGCGGCGGAAGTACTGGTCAGCGCCGCGAAGACCTCCAGGACAATACGGACGACCGCCAGGTTAACGATCGACTGGAAGATCGAAACCACGGAGGAAATCAGCTTGCCTCCAACGGAATCCCCGCCGCTCAAATCCACCTTCGCATAGGCCTGGCCTTGATCGGAGTAGGACCCATAGGCAGAGAACTCGAGGAAGGAACTATTGGTCCAGGTTCCGATCAAAGAGAACAGCAGGTACAGACCGATCACGATCGTGGCGAGGATGTAAAGCACTCGCAGGAAAGAACGGGTCGTGTACTTCTCAAAGTTAACGTCGAAGAGCCCGGAAAGAAAAGATTCGTTTCCCATCGGCTAGCTCCCGTTGGTCGAGTTACGCGCCTGTCGCTCGTCGATGGACTGCACCGACTGCGCGGTGCGGATGATGGACACAGCGACCTCCAGACCAACGCGGTAGACCGCCAGCCACGCCGCGGCACCGAGGAGCACCAGCGGGATGCCGATGAGCGCCAGGATGATTGCGGAAGCGTCCTGCGCCATCGCCGCAAGCAGGCCGATGATCGCCAGCAGTACGACGAGGCCGACGACGATCATCAGCAGGATGTACAGCACCTTCACCACCGACGGGGTGACGTAGCGGTTAAAGCTGAAGTCGAACAGGGCAGCGAAGAAACCGTCGTTGTCGGTGCCCGTCGTGTTCGCCATCTGCTGGTTCGGGTAAGCCTGGAAACCGGCCGCACCCTGCGGCTGGTTCTGCTGGCCCCAAGGCTCCTGCTGGCCGAACTGGTTCTGGTCGAACTGGTTCGTGTCGTACTGACCCGGCTGGCCGTAGGAGCTCGGCTGGGAGTACTGGTCCTGCTGGCCGAACTGATCCTGGCCGTAGGAACCGTACTGACCCTGCTGGTCCTGGCCGTACTGACCCTGCTGGTCCTGGCCGTACTGGCCGAAGCCCTGGGAGTAGTCCTGCGTCTGGTCCTGTCCGGAACCGTTGTTCAGGCCGCCGTTATCGCCAGCGCCGTAGCCAGCGCCATTGTCGCCAGCACCGTCTGCCGAGTGCTTGCCGGAATCATCGGAACCGTAGGGGTTAGACGGAGTTGTCACTAGTAGCCCTTCCTAGCGGCGCAATCCATGCGCCTGGTTAGGGGCGCGCCATGCGCCACGAAATTTCAAGATCAAGGTCTAGACCAAACTATCGCACTTCGCTTCCGCGCACCGGCTCAGAACTAAAAAAATGGTCAAACCCAGTTCAGCCCCAGGTCAAGACCAAGCCGCTAGAACCCCATCCGTCCCAGCTGCTTCGGGTCCGACTGCCAGTTCTTCGCCACCTTAATGTGCACGTCCAGATAGATGTTCTGGTCCAGCATCTTCACGATCTCCAGCCGCGAGCGGTGGACGATGCGCGACAGGCGCCGACCGTCCTTGCCCCGCAGGATCGCCTTCTGGCCTTCGCGCTCCACGTAGATCACCGCGTGCACGTCCAACACGCCCTCGCGCTGCGGGTTCGGCACAACCTCCTCGATCTGCACGGCCACGGAGTGCGGCAGCTCGTCGTGCAGTCCTTCCAGCGCGGCTTCGCGGATCAGCTCGGCCATGCGGGTATCGCGGTCGTCGTCGGTCACGTGGTCGTCCGGGTAGAACTTCGGCCCCTCCGGAAGCTGGTCGCGTAGCACGTCCAGCAGCACGTCCAGCTGCACTTGCTTGGTGGAGGAAACCGGCACCACGTCCGCCCCATCCAGCAGTTCGTGTAGCGCCAGCAGTTGCGCGCCGACCTGGTCCTTGGAGACCTTGTCCAGCTTCGTCACCACACCGATCAGCGGAGTCTTCGGGGCGACGGAACGCACGGCGTCCACAATCCAGCGATCCCCCGGGCCGATCTTCTCGTCCGCGGGCACGCACATGGCGATGACGTCCACATCCGAGTACGTTTCCTTCACCACCTCGTTTAGCCGCTCGCCGAGCAGCGTGCGGGGCCGGTGCAGTCCGGGAGTGTCCACCAGGATGATCTGCGCGTCCTCGCGGTGCACGATGCCGCGGATGGGGTGGCGCGTGGTTTCCGGCTGGTCGGCGGTGATGGCGATCTTCTCCCCCACCAGCGCGTTCGTCAGGGTGGACTTGCCGGTGTTGGGGCGGCCGACGAAGCTGACGAACCCGGAGCGGAAGCCCTCCGGAGCGCGGTATTCCTCCGGCACTTCCATCTCTTCGGGCGCCACGCCCGCCCCTTCGGGCATTCCCGCGCCCGGGTCGAAGGGGTCTTCGGGGATATAAGGATCGTTCATGGTCATCAAGTATCCCTTATTGCTGTTCTTTATCGCCAGCGGCTTTATCTTGTTCCGCCGCCTCACCATCGCGGCTGGCATCACCAGTGCCTTCAGGCTGCTGCTCGCGGGTCACCACGGCGGTACGGATCTTCACGCGCCCACGGCGGTCGCGCCCGCCCTCGTAACGGACATGCAGACCGGCGGTGGAAATCTCCGCCCCCGGGATCGGCACCCTGCCCAGCTCGAAGGCTCCAAGGCCGTAGACGGTATCCACTTCCTCGTGCTGCGCCTCGCTGAACTCTACGTCCTCGAAAAGCTCCTCGAGTTCCTCCAGCGACAGGCGCGCCTGCACCCGGTAGCTGCCGTCCTCCAGCGGCTCGATCGGCGCTTGCTCCGACGTATCGTATTCGTCGGTGATCTCGCCGACGATCTCCTCCAGGATGTCCTCAATAGAGATCAACCCCGCCACGGCACCGTATTCGTCGATGAGCATGGCGATGTGGATCTGGTCGCGCTGCATGTCCTCCAGCAGGTCGTCCAGCTTCTTCGAGTCCGGCACGAACACGGCAGGCCGCATGCAGTCGCGCACGCGGATGGAGCTGCCGCCGTCGGTCATGTGATAGGTCTCTGCGATGAGGTCTTTGAGGTAAATGACGCCCACAATGTCGTCCACGTCATCGCCCACCACGGGCAGGCGGGAAAGACCGGTGCGCACACACAGGCTGGTGGCCTGGCCGGCGGTCTTGTCGGCCTCAATCCACACCATCTCTGGCCGCGGCACCATCACGGAGCGCGCCGAGGTGTTGGCAAGGTCGAATACGGATTGGATCATCCGGCGCTCGTCCATCTCCACCACGCCGCGTTCGGAGGCGATGTCCACCATCTCGCGCAGCTCGATTTCGGAGGCAAAGGGGCCGTTGCGGAAACCCCGGCCGGGGGTCAGCACGTTACCCGCGCCGACCAGCAGCTTGGCGATGGGGCCCAGTAGCTTGGATAGGCCCAGCAGGATCGGGGCGGTCGCCAGGCTAATGGTGTACGGGTTCTGCCGGCCGAGCGTGCGGGAGAGCACGCCGATCAGGATGAACGTCAGCAGCGTGACGATCACGATGGCGGTGGCGAAAGCCCAGCCGCGCGAGCCCATCAGCTCCACACACGCGGCGGCGGCCAGCACCGCGCCGGAGACCTCGCAGATGGTGCGGAGCAGCACCAACAGGTTAATGTGGCCAGCCCGCCCCTCGAGCACCCGCTCCAGCCGGGCCGCGCCCGGGCGATCCTCCTTTACCAGGTTCTCCACCCGCGCCGCGGAGAGCGAGGACACTGCCGTTTCCACCAGCGACAGCACACCTCCGAGGAAGAGTGCAAGGATCGCGAACGGGATGGATAAGGGGATGTCGATCGTCATCTTTCGAAGCTTCTAGGTCTTCCTGGGTTTGGGTGGGTTCTAGTCCTGGGTATCGTCGCGGTCCGCGGCGCTGGGGAAGGCCCCGGCGCCGGTTGGCTTCGGGGCGAAGATCACGCCGCGCTCCTCCTGGGAGTCGTACCAGTTCGCCAGGATCTCATTCTGCAGGGCGAACATCTTCTGCTCGTCCTCCGGGGTGACGTGGTCGAAGCCCAGCAGGTGCAGCACCCCGTGGACGGTCAGTAGGTCGAGCTCGTGAGCCAGGGAGTGGCCCGCACGGGTCGCCTGCCCTTCGGCAAAGTCGGGGCACAGCATGATGTCACCCAGCATCGCCGGGGAGGGCTCCGCCGCATCCTTGCGGCCCCAACCTGGCGTCAATTCGTCCATAGGAAAGCTCATCACATCGGTAGGGCCGGGCAGATCCATCCACCTAACGTGCAGGTCCTCGATGGTTTCCAGGTCCACAATGTGGATAGATAGTTCGGCGGCCGGGTGGACGTCGAGGGTCCACAGGGCGTAGCGGGCGACGTCGATCAGCTCTTCCTCGTTGACCTCGCCGCGGCCGGATTCGTTAAAAACTTCGATGCTCATTGGGTGCTCGCCTTTTGGTAGTTCGTGCTTGCCGCTAGATTTCCGCTAGATTTCCGTTAAATTTCATTGTCCAGCTCGTAGGTGCCATAGGCCTCCACGATCTTGGAGACCAGCCGGTGGCGCACCACATCGTCGGAATCCAAGTTGATGATCGACACGCCATCCACGCCCTGCAGAACCTGACGGGCAACCTTCAGGCCGGACTCCTGACGGTTCGGCAGATCCACCTGGCTCAGGTCGCCGGTGACCACCATCTTGGAGCCAAAGCCCAGGCGGGTGAGGAACATCTTCATCTGCGCCGGGGTGGTGTTCTGCGCCTCGTCCAGCACCACGAAGGAATCATTAAGCGTGCGGCCGCGCATGTAGGCCAGGGGCGCGACCTCGATCACGCCGGTATCCATCAGCCGGGGAATCGTCTCCGGATCCACCATCTCCCGCAGCGCATCGTGCAGCGGGCGCAAGTAGGGGTCGATCTTGTCGCTGAGCGTGCCGGGCAGAAAGCCCAGCTTCTCCCCCGCCTCCACTGCCGGGCGGGTAAGGATGATGCGATTGACGTCCTTGGCCTGCAGGGCCTGCACGGCCTTGGCCATCGCTAGATACGTCTTACCCGTACCGGCCGGGCCGATGCCGAATACGATCGCGTCCTCGTCGATGGCCTCCACGTACTCCTGCTGGCCAGGCGTCTTCGGGCGCACCGTCTTGCCACGGTAGGAGACGATGGGTGCGGAATCGCTGCTGGAAACCAGCGCCGGGGCTTGCTCCTCCACCAGGGTGATCGCGCGCTTTGTGGCGGCCGGATCCACCGCATGGCCGCGGCTGACCAGGTTGATCATCTCCTGCAACACCCGGCGCGCCTGGGAGACCTCAGAGGCCTCGCCGCGGATCGTCACGCGGTTGCCGCGGGTCAGGATGTCCGCATCGAAGGCGTACTCCAGCACCCGCAGGTTCTCATCTGCCGGGCCGGCGACGGCCAGAACCGATTCCGGGTCGAGCTCCACGGTAGAGCTGGCTACGCGGGGGCGCGGTGACCTAGCGGAGTTGGGTGACGTCATGTGTATCGATCCTACCGCCAACGGTCCGTGACAGCGCCGATGGCTCCCAGCGCCACGGCTGCAGCGGTGGCGGTGCGCAGAACTTCCGGCCCCAGGCGGACCGGGGTGGCTCCCAGCTGCTCGAATTCGGCGAGTTCCTCCGGGCTGATGCCGCCCTCGGGGCCGACGACAAGGGCGATCTCGGTGGCGCCCGCGTCACTGGCCGCGTCACTGGCCGCGTCACTGGCTGCGGCGCTGGCACTGCCTACTGCCGCAGTGACGACCGCGGGCAGCGGCTCGGTGGCCTCCTCGTGCAAAACCAGCACATGCACGGCGCTTGCGTCGTTACCGGTGCCGGCCTCCCCCAGCCCCAGCACCCGCGCCAGCTCCTGTGGGCTGCGCACCAGCTGGGTAACCTCCGGGATCTGCAGGCGGCGGGACTGCTTGGCGGCCGCGCGGGCGGCGTTCTCCCACTTCGCGTGCGCCTTGGCCTCCTTGCCGTCCCACTTGGCGATAGCCCTGCGGGCGGCCCACGGCACAATCCGATCCGCGCCCGCCTGCACCGCCAGATCCACGGCCAGCTCCGCCCTATCGGACTTTGGGATCGCCTGCACCACCGTCACCCGAGGGTTCGGGGTGGGTAGCTCGAGAATGTCGGCGACCTCCACGGTGGCGTCACCAAGAAAAGAACCTTGCACCGCGCGTGTGGCGCCATCGGTGATGACCAACCCCTCACCCACCTCAAGACGCTTGACGGAGGCATGCTTGGCCTCCGCGCCGGTCAGGCGGAAACGATCCCCGACCGCAACCGGCTCGGGGATGGGGTGGATGAACACCGGATCCGTCATGGGTTAGCGGCCAAACTTCGAGCGCAGGCGGGAGAAGAAGCCGCTGTGGGACTCGTCCTTCGAGGCCACGCCAGCGTTCTGGGAGCTGGCCTCTCGCAGCTTCTCCAGCAGGTCGCGCTGCTTGTGGTTGAGGTCGGTGGGGATCATGACCTCCACGTGGGCGATCAGGGAACCGTGGCCCTCGCGGCGCAGGTGCGGCATGCCCTTTTCGGACAGGCGAATGGTGGCATCCGGCTGGGTGCCCGGCGCGATGTCCACGGTGGCGATGGAATCGTCCAGCAGCTTGACCTCCACGGAGGTACCCAGGGCCGCGTCTACCGCCGGCACCTGCAGGTTCACGTGCAGGTCGTCGGACTCGCGGATGAAGTACGGGTGCTCGGTGGTGTGCACCTCCACGTACAGGTCGCCAGCCGGGCCGCCGCCCGGGCCGACCTCGCCCTTGCCGCTCATGCGCAGGCGCATGCCGTCGGAAATGCCGGCGGGAATGGAAACCTTGAGGGTCTGGCGGTCGCGCACGCGCCCGTCGCCCGCGCAGTTCTCACACGGGTCCTCGATAACCTCGCCGGTGCCCGCACAGCGGTGGCAGGCGCGGCGCACCTGCACGCGGCCCAGCATGGAATTCTGCAACTCCATGACTTCGCCCGCGCCCTGACAGGTCGGGCAGGTCACCGGCGCGGCCTTGGAGGCCGAGCCCGAGCCGTCGCACACGTCGCACAGCACGGCGGTTTCCACGGTGATCTCGCGGTCGATGCCCGCGTAGACCTCCTCCAGCGTGGCCTCCAGGTGCACCAGCGCATCGTTGCCGCGGCGCACGCGGGACTCGCGCGGGCCGCGTGCCCCGCCGCCACCGCCGAAGAATGCGTCGAAGATGTCGCCCAGGCCGCCGCCGGAGAAGCCTCCGAATCCACCGGCTCCCGGCTGGCCGAAGCCCTGCTCCTCCGGGTCGCCACCAGCGTCCACGATCTGGCGCTTCTGCGGGTCCGTCAGCACCTCCTGGGCCAGGGAGGCTTCGCGGAACTTCTCCGCAGCCTCCTCGGAAGGGTTGACGTCCGGGTGGTACTTGCGCGCCAGGCGGCGGTACGCCTTCTTAATTTCGGCGTCCGTAGCGTCGCGATCCACACCGAGGATTCCGTAATAGTCTCGAGCCACGTTCAGCGGGTCCTTTTCACGTCTATCTTGAAGCTGCTTGCAGTCTTTAGTCCTAAACCAACTGCACTATCCTACTATTCCTACTCCTCGCTCAAAATCCGCGAGACGTAGTGCGCCACGGCGGTCACAGAGGAAATGGTGCCGGAGTAGTCCAGGTGGGTTGGCCCCACCACTCCCATGCCGCCGAGCACCGCGTTGGCATTGCCGTAGCCGGCGGATACGACGGAGGCGCCGCGCAGCTCCTCGTCCTCGTTCTCCTCGCCGATGCTCACCTGCACCTGCAGGTCACGCACGCTATTCAGCAGCTTCAGCACCACTACCTGCTCTTCCAGGGCCTCCACCACGGGGCTGAGTTCGCTGGTGCGCATCAGGTTGGGCGTGCCCGCCAGGATCAGCCGGTCATTCGGGCGCTCCAGCAGGGTCTCCACCAGCACGGTCGTCACCACGAGTGCCACGTCGCGCAGCTCCTCGGGCATGCTGTTGCCCTTGGCCTCGTTCGCCAGCGCGGCGATGTTCGTGCATGCGTCGTCCAGGGTGCGCCCCACCATCGCGGAGTTCACCAGGTCGCGCAGCCGCGGCAGGTCGTCGTCGCTGATCGGCTGGCCTAGATCCACGTTGCGCTGGTCCACGCGCCCGGTGTCGGTGATCAGCACCAGCAGGATGCGGTGGCTGCCCAACTTCACCAGCTCGCAGTGCTTCACCCGCCCGCGCCGCAGGTCCGGCATCTGCACCACGGCCACCTGGCGGGTCAGCTGGGATAGCAGCTGCACGCTGCGGCGCAGCACGTCCTCTAGGTCCACGCCGTGTTCCAGGAAGTCCAGAATCGCGCGGCGCTCCGGGGTGCTCAGCGGCTTGACCTCGTTGATGCCGTCCACAAAGCGGCGGTAGCCCTTCACCGTGGGGATGCGCCCGGAGGAGGCGTGCTGTTGGGTGATGTAGCCCTCGGCCTCCAGCACCGCCATGTCGTTGCGGATCGTCGCGGAGGAAACACCCAGCTGGTGCTTATCCACCAGCATCTTCGAGCCCACCGGTTCGTGCGAGGCGATGAAATCACTGACGATCGCCCGCAGCACCTGGTTCCTTCTGTGTTCAGTTCCGCTCGACAAATCCTTCACTCCTCGCGTGAGTCCGATTAGCCTCAAATAGCTCTCGATTGGCTCTTAAAGCCCGAGCGCCAACACGATGTCCGTGACGATCCCGTCGGCCAGGTAGCGCCCTTTATCCGTCAATCTTAGGCGCTCGCCGCGTTTGTCCAGCAGCCCCAGGCCCGTGTAGCGCTCGATCACCTGTCCCAGTTCCGCGTTCTGGGCGGGATTAGCACTGTTCGCGCCATCGCTTCCGCCCGTCAGCTCCGCCAGGTCCACCCCCTCGGCCAGCCGCAGCCGCAGCATCACCTGTTCTGTGCGCAGGTCGTCGTTGCTTAAGCGCTCGGTCGTCACCACCGACCCTGGCACGGGTAGGCCATCCTTTCCTATTGACGCCCCCTCGGCCTCACCCAGCAGCCCATTCCAATAGGTCGCCGGACGCTTCGCATTCACCAACCTCACCAGGCCTGATTCGCTGTGGCCTTCCCCGCGCAGCCGCACGCATCCGTGGGCGCCGGGGCCTGCGCCCCACCACTGCCCGGAGCGCCAATAGATCAGGTTGTGCTGGCATTCGCCGCCGGGTTTGGCCCAGTTAGAGACCTCGTACCAGCGAAAACCGGCCTGGCGCAGGCGGGCGTCGATGACGTCATAACGATCCGCCAGAGTGTCCTCGTCCGGGGCGGGCAGCTCGCCGCGCCGCACCTTGCGCGCCATGGCCGTGCCGTCCTCCACGATCAGGGAGTAGGCGGAGACGTGGTCGACGTCCGCCTCCAGCACCGCGTCGAGGGTACGCCGCAGATCGTCGTCGGTCTCGGTGGGGGTGCCGTAGATGACGTCCAGGTTGATGTGCTCGAAACCGGCCCGCTTGGCCTCGCGGGTGGCCTCAATCGGGCGGCCTGGGGTGTGCTGGCGCTCCAGCACCTTCAACACATGCCCCATCGCGGACTGCATGCCCAAGGAGATGCGGTTGAAGCCGGCCTCGCGCAGTCCTGCAAAGAACTCCGGGCTGGTGGACTCCGGGTTGGCCTCGGTGGTGACCTCTGCATCGGCTGCGAGCCCCACGGTGCGACGCGCAGCGTTCAGCGCCCGGGCCAGCCCCTCGTGCCCCAGCATGGACGGCGTGCCGCCGCCGAAGAAGACAGTCTGCACCTCGCCGGGGTAATCCCACACCTCGGCGGCGACCTCTAGCTCACGCTCCAGGGCATCCAGGTAGCCGGGGATGGTGTTACCCTCTGCAGCGCCGCCGTCGGCCGCGCTGAGCTCCTGCGGGGTGTACGTGTTGAAGTCGCAGTAGCCACAGCGGGTGGAGCAAAAGGGGACGTGGATATAAAGGCCATGCATACTACGTGCATAGTACTAGCCGTGCTGGCGGTACTGGCGCTAGACCGCAGTGCCGCGCTTGCGTCGCTGCAGGCGGCCGACGATCTCCTCCACCCGGGCGCGCTCTGCCAGGAACTCCGGCGGCGCCTCGCCGCGCATGCCCGCGGCCAGCTCCGGCTGGCGGGCAATGACCTCCCGCCAGTGGCCTACCAGCTCGATGGTGCGCTGCTCGGCCTTCACGTATGCCTGCGGCAGCAGCACGGACTGGGATTCCAGGGCGCACTGCGTCTGGTTGATCACCCAGTCCTCCACCTCGCGCAGGTCCGCGCGGATACGCTCGGCCTGCTCGCGCAGCCACATGCGCCAGGAGGCCGTGGAGGCCATCGTCGCCGGCGCGTGCTCGGCGGAAGTATCAGCGAACTCCGCGCCACGGGCACTGCGCGGGTCGCTGGTGCCGGCGGCGGTTGGGGTGGTGGCGTCAGAAAGAGAACGGCGAGCGGACGCACCGGGCTTCCTGTGCATAAAGCTCAAGGTGCGGCCGGGGTGCGGGTAGTCGCTGCCGCGCGCAACGCTGCCGCCGAGGGCGCGAGGGGTGCGCGAGGGAGTCACGCCGGACATGCTGCCGGCGCGCACACCGGAGACGAAAGCCTGGCGCAGGCCGTTGAGCTCGGACAGGCCGGGGCGCACCTCGGCGCGCCCCTCCGCGACGATCTCCTCCAGCTCCAGCAGGCAGTCTTCCACCAGGTCGGCATCCCAATCGGCGATGGCCTGGGAGACGTGATTGATGTAATCGGCGATCTCGTCGCCAATGTCGTAGATATTTTGGGTGAGCTCGCGAACGCGCAGGGCAGCATCGTAGTGCACGCGTTCTCCTCTCCCCTGGGCTCGTCACAGCCCATGTGTTGGTTGATACCGCAGACAACTCTAAAACAAGAACACCGGTCACGCGCGGAGGCGTGGCCGGTGTCGTGAAGCGGATTTCTTAACTTACTTTGAGTTGTAGATCCAGGCGATATCGTCGGCGAAGTTCTTCGCCACGACGAAGCGCTTCAGCTTCAGCGACGGGGTGACTTCGTCGTTCTCCTCAGTGAAGTCGCGGTGGACGATACGGAACTTCTTGATGCCCTCAGCGTGGGAGACCGTGGCGTTGGCCTCGTTGATCGCATCCTGAATCTCGGAGCGCAGGACCGGGTTTTTCGCCAGCTCGCGGATGGAAACATTCTCGGCGATGCCGTTGTTCTCCTTCCACTTCTTGGCAGCCTCCTCGTCCAGGGAGATCAAGGCGCCGACGAACTTCTGATCGTCTCCAACGACCATGGCCTGGGAGATCAGAGGAGCGGAGCGCAGGATGTCCTCCATCGGGCCAGGCGACACGTTCTTACCACCGGCGGTGACGATGATTTCCTTCTTGCGGCCAGTGATCTTCAGGTGGCCGGTGGGCAACAACTTGCCCAGGTCGCCCGTACGGTAGAAGCCGTCCTCAGTGAAGGATTCCGCAGTAGCTTCCTCGTTCTCCCAGTAGCCGGCGAAGACCATGTCGCCCTTCAGCAGGATCTCGCCGTCATCGGCGATCTTGACGGTGATGCCACCCAGCGGGCGGCCGACGGTGCCGATAATGTTGTCCGGGGCGAAGTTAGTGCAGGCTGCGGCGGTGCACTCGGTCAGGCCGTAACCCTCGTACAGAGTCACACCCACGCCACGGAAGAAGTGCATGAGCTCCGGGTTCAGTGCGGAACCGCCGGAGATCGCGTAATCCAGCTCGCCACCCATAGCCTCGCGCACCTTGGAGTAGACCAGCTTGTCACCGATGGCGCGGTCGATCTTCTGCTTCAGCGATGGCCCCTCGTCGGTATCGAGAGCCTTCGAGTAGTCGACTGCGGCGCGCTCTGCGAAGTTGAAGATCTTGGCCTTGACGCCACCGCCCTCCGTGGCCTTGGACTTCACACCCGCGTGAACCTTCTCAAAGATGCGCGGAACAGAGCAGATCAGGTTCGGCTTGGTGCGCTGGAACTCAGCAACCAGGGTGCTCATGTCGCTCCAGTGGGTCTGGGTAGCGCCACCGACGGTGGCAGCGTGAGCCATCGCGCGGGAGAACACGTGCGCCAGCGGCAGGAACGTCAGCTTGCGGTAACCGAAAGCAGCGGCGCGGCCGACCGGGTGAGTCAGGATGGCACGGGCCTCAGCCAGCCAATTGTGGTGGGTCAGCTTGCAGCCCTTTGGACGGCCGGTGGTGCCGGAGGTGTAAACGATGGAGGCAACGTCATCGTGGCGGGTGTTGGCGATGCGCTCTTCCAGGACGTCCTGCCCGATGCCAGCTTCCTGGCCGTCGTTAACCAGGATGTCAATGGCACCGCTGTTGATCTCCAGCACGCGCTTGAGGTGCGCGGACTTGTCGCCCTCCGGACGGTCGCCTTCCTTGACGAAGGTCTTCAGGCGGGTGGTGTGGCCGGACTTTTCAGCGATGGCCAGCTTCGCGCCGGAGTTGCCCACGATCCACTCACACTGGGAGGTGGAGGAGGACGGGTAGATCGGCACGGTGATGCCGCCGGCAGCCCAGATGCCGTAGTCCAGCACAGTCCACTCGTAGCGAGTGTCGGACATGATGACCACGCGGTCGCCCTGCTCGATACCGTTGGCAACCAGGCCCTTGGCTACTGCGTAAACGTCGTCCAGGAACTGGGAGACGGTGACGTCCACCCAGTCGAAGTTCTTCGGACGCTTAAACAGCACCCCGTCTGGGGATTCGGCGCCGAGGTCACGGACTGCCGTTAGGCAGGTCTCGTGCTCGTCGATCGTGTATAGGGCTTCAGAGGTGTACTCCGTCATGCTGCTCCCTTTGTTCATGTCCTGACAGTTGCCTGACCTGGGTTTTTACGTGAATAACGGGCGCAATTTCGGTCGTTGCGCCCGCAGCCTCAACGTGACTTATACTTCTACAACCATATATGAGTGGCGTGAATCACGTCGAACCTTCGGCAAAATTCCCCACACCCGCTGCTGCGGCCTTCTCCCCACTATCTCCCCGCTGTCCCGCTCGCCCCTTTTTTGCAAAAGGCTGGAAAAGTGGAAGATGCGCCCGGTGCCCTGCACAATGGCAGTTGTGACTAGCTCTGTGGAATCCGGCGGCGCAAATGCCTCCGATGTCAATGCAATCCTCAACGAATTGGCCACCGAGTGCGGCGTGGCCACCTGGTACACCGGCCAGAACGGCCAAAGGGTAGAGGTCCAAAGCAGCACCGTGCTCTTCGCACTCCGCGAGCTGGGTCTGGATCTGCCCGAGGACCCCGACGCCCTCACCGAAGAGATTGCACAGGCGGCCATCGAGGACCTGCTACGCGCCCGCTATAGCCGCATGCTGCCTCCCACCGTCACCGCCATCGCCGACCGCCCCCGCACCTTGCATGTCCACTGCATCGACGGCGAATCCCTGCAGGTGCAAGTCCGCACCGAAGACGGCGAGACCATCCCCCTCGAACAGCTCAATGAATGGGTCGATCCCATCACCGTCGGCGCTGAAGCCGCCGCCACCACTTTCGGCACCGCCACATTCCAGCTTCCCGCACTGCCCGCGGGCTGGCACCAGCTCGAGGCCCGTGCCGATTCCACGGAGGCTACTTCTACCCTGCTGGTTTCCCCCCAAGCCCTGGAACTACCGGATGCCCCGCGCACCGGAGTAATGGCGCAGCTGTACTCCCTGCGCGACCGCGGTGCCTGGGGCATCGGCGATTACGGCACGCTCGAGGTCTTGAGCGATTCCCTGCAGAAGCTCGGCGGGGCGGACTTCGTACTGGTAAACCCCATGCACGCAGCGGAGGCCGCTCCCCCGGTGGAGGATTCCCCCTACCTGCCGACCACCCGCCGCTACACCAACCCCATCTACATCCGGGTGGAGAACACTCCTGAGTACGCCGCACACCCCGAGCTGCACGCGGAGATCGAGCAGCTCGCCGCCCCGCTGAAGAAGCGCAATCACACGGCTGACCTGTTGGAGCGGGACCCCGTGGTGGCGTCCAAAATCAAGGCCCTACACCTGCTGTACGCCGCAGGGATCGGCGACGAGCGCGCGGAGCAGCTGCGTGCCTTCCGCGAGCGCGAGGGCGAGGGGCTGGTGGGCTTCACCGAATGGTGCGAGCGCGCAGCCAACGATCCGGCGCTGACCAGCGACTTTTACGCCTGGATGCAGATGGTTTGCCAGGAGCAGGAACTGCACGCGCAGAACACCCTGACCGAACACATGAGTATCGGACTGATGGCCGACCTGGCCGTGGGCGTGCATCCCGGTGGCGCAGATGCGCAGACTCTGGCCGACGTACTGGCTCCCGGAGCCAGCGTGGGCGCCCCGCCGGATGGCTACAACCAGCAAGGCCAGGACTGGTCGCAGCCGCCGTGGCACCCCTGGAAGCTGGCCGAAGAAGGCTACCGTCCGTGGCGCGACATGCTGCGAACGATCCTGCGCACCGCCGGCGGCATCCGCATCGATCACGTGCTGGGGCTGTTCCGCCTGTGGTGGATCCCGCGCATGGAATCCCCCACCCTGGGCACGTACGTCACCTACGACCACGAGGCGCTGGTCGGTGCGCTAGTGCTGGAGGCTCACCGCGCCGGTGCCGTAGTGGTCGGCGAGGACCTGGGCACCTTCGAGCCGTGGGTGCAGGATTACCTGGCCAGCCGCGGCGTGATGGGGACCTCGATCGTGTGGTTTGAGGGCGACGCCAACGGGGCGAAACCGCCGGAGGCCTACCGCCGTACCTGCCTGACCTCCGTGACCACACACGACCTGCCCCCGACCGCCAGCTACCTGCGCGGCGGGCACATCGGCCTGCGCGAGGAGCTGGGAGTGCTGACCCGCAGCTCGGACGACGAGTTCGCCGAGGATGCCAACTGGCAGGTCGACGTGCTGGGCACCATCGCCCGCCACGGTGGCTTCCGCGGAATGGACTGCGAGGGCTACTTCCTTAACGACCTGCGCCAGGAACTGGACGATCCGCGGCACGGGCGCGAGCGCCGCCCGGATGTCTCGTACATCCTGCGCGCCATGCACCGCTACATTGCGCAGACACCGTCGCTGCTACGCTGCGCCGCGCTGGTGGATCTGGTGGGAGACCTGCGGGCGCAGAACCAGCCGGGCACCACGCAGGACCTGTACCCGAACTGGCGCGTACCGCTGTGTGACGGCGCGGGCAACCCAGTGCTGGTGGAGGATCTGGCGAACATGCCACTGGCTCGCGACGTGCTGGCCGCCACCCGCGGCGAGGGCTAGCAGCGCGCTCGCTGGGAGCGCGCTGGGCTAGAAGACGCTGGTGGCCAGCCAGGCCACGAGCAGCAGAACCAGCAGCAGGGCCAACGCCTGGCGCACCTTGGAGTGGTGTTTCATCGGCTGCTAGTCCTCTCCGTCTCTTCTGTCTCTGTTTCTGACCACTTCTGGTCCGTCTTAGCGCTTCTGGTCGTCTCCGGCGCTACGCTTAGCGTCGCCGTCTAACGGCACCGAGCTGCGGCTCGCGAACATCTCGTGCAGCGAAAGCGCCCCGTGCACGCGCTGTTCCTCCGCGCTGGCGGGGAAAATCCGCAGCGCAATCACCTGCCATACTAAGGCCAACACGGTGCAAACCACGAATAGGGCGAGGAACACCAGCGGGGTTTGGATCCACACCGGCGCGTTGATCAGCCATTCCATCATTGGTGGCGCTCACCCTTTCTGATTCCCTGTTTCTCTGTTGGTCTTCTGTATTTTTCTTGACGCCTACCCCTGGCTCAGCCCGCGGCGGTCAAGTAGCGGCTGCACGTTGCGCTGCTGGCCGCGGAACATCCAGAATGCGTCTTCGAAGTCGATGCTAGCGCCGCGGGAGAGGATGATGCGGCGGAAACGCTCGCCCGCGAAGCGGACATCATCGTCGTCGAGGTCGGCGGCGGCGTCATTAGACTCCCCAGACTCCCCCACTGCAGCGCCGGTATCGACGAAGGCTTGGAAACCGTCGGCGTCCAGCACCTCCGCCCACAGGTAGCTCCAGTAGTCGGCGGAGTAACCACCGGCGAAGATGTGGTTGAAGTAAGCCGAGCGGTAGCGCGGGGCGAGGGCTCCGTTGACGTCCACCCCGGCGTGCTCCAGGGCTTCGGCCTCGAAGGATTCCACCTGGGCGGCGGCATCGTCGGTGGCGGCGAGCTTCTCCGCCTCCGCGGCGGAGAGCTTGTGCCAGGCCAGGTCCAGCCAACAGGCGGCCAGGAACTCGGTGGTGGCCAGCCCCTGGCCCCACTTCGCCTGGGCGCGGATCGCGTCGACGAACTCGCCGCTGATGACTTCCCCGGTCTCCACGTGGCGAGCGTAGTTACGCAGCACGGCGGGCTCCAAGGCCCAGTTTTCGTTGATCTGGCTGGGGAATTCCACGAAGTCGCGGGGCACGTTGGTGCCAGACAGCGTGGGATAGCGCACGTCGGAGAGCAGGCCGTGCAGGGCGTGGCCGAACTCGTGGAAGACAGTCTGCACCTCGTCGAGGGTCAGCAGCGCCTGCTCGCCTTCGGCGGGTTCGGCGATGTTCATGACGTTGACTACCACAGGCGCCTTGCCCAGCAGGTTGGATTGCTCGACGAAGGAGTTCATCCACGCACCGCCGCGCTTGGTGGGGCGGGCGTACATGTCGGTCAGCAGCAGGCCGATGCCGACGGGCGATTCTTCCCCCTCAGTGACTTCCCATACCCGCACGCCCGGCGCGTAGCCGGCTAGGTCGGTGCGTTCCCGCACGTCGATGCCGTAGAGGCGCTTGGCGGCAAAGAAGGCACCGTCGACCATCACCTGTTCCAGCGGGAAGTACTTCTTCAGCTCGGCTTCGTCGACGTCCAGCTCTTCTGCACGCAGCTGGGCATCCCAGTAGGGCCAGTCGGCACCGCTCAGCCCCGCTGTACCCGCTGTACCCGCTGTGTCCGCTGCGTCCGCTGCGCTCGATGTGCCGCTCACGGCCATTTTGTCCAGCGCCCGCTTGTACTCTCCGTGCGCGTTCGCCACGGCGGCGGGCGTCACCTGATTCAGCAGATCCTCGACCGCCGCGAGGCTACCGGCGGTCTCGGCGGCGGCGACGAACTCGGCGTGATTGGCAAAGCCCAGCAGCTCGGCGCGCTGGGCGCGCAGGCGCACGATCTGCAGCAGTGTGGCCTCGTTGCTGCCGGTCGCGCGGTTCAGCGACGCCTCGTGCACCTTCGCGCGCGCAGCCGGGTTCTCCAGGGACTCCAGCACCGGCTGGATGCTCGGCAGGCCCAGGCGAATCAGCCAGCCTTCCTCCCCACGTTCGATGGCGGCCTTGGCGAAGTACTCCTTGTCCGCCGCGCTCAGCCCCGCGACCTCGGCCTCGTCGGTCAGCAGCACCGCCGCGTCCTCGGTGGCGGTCTGCAGCTGCGCCCCGAAGGCGGTGGTCAGCTCGGCCAGCTGGGCGTCGATGTCGCGCAGGCTTGCCCGCTGTGCATCGTCCAGCTCCGCGCCGCCGCGAATGAAGCTCTTCTTCAGCTCCCGCAGCAGGGCCTCCTCCTCGCTGCCTTCCGGCTGCTCGGGCAGGGCGCAGATGCGCTCCCACAGCCTCCGGTTCAGCCAGATTTCGCTGAAGTGCCGCGCCAGCTCCGGGCTGATGGTCGCCTCGATCTCGCGCACCTGATCGGTGGCATTTGCGCCCGTATAATTAAAAACAATGGCCAGCACGCGCTGCAGCATCTGCCCCGATTCTTCCCACGCCTCGGCGGTATTTTCCCAGGTGGGAGACTCAGGGTTGTTCGCGATCGCCGCGATCTGCGCGGCGTGATCCACCAGAGCGGTGCGGAAGGCGGGCACCAGCTCGGCAAGGTCGACAGCCGCGAAGTCGGGCAGTTCATAAGGCAGTTCGGAAGCGTTTTGGAGGTAATCCATGATCCCCTACTCTATCCCTGAGGCCAAGGACTACGTTGATGTGGCCATCAATCAGGGTCGCAGTCGTGGCTTCCTCCGCGGTTCCGTCCTCCGCTTCGAGTCCATCCCCTACGCCTCGGGCGAACGCTTCGCCCCTCCTTCCCCTGCCGTCCCTTTTAGATTCTTCTTCGGCGACCCCTCTACCGCCACCCACCGCCAATCCCTATCCATCACCTGCCCGGTCGACGCACCCCCTTCCATCATCGAGTCTGACTTCCATCCCAAGGCCAAGTCTGGATCTGGCTCCATCCCCACAGCCAGCACCAAGTCTGGGGCACCTGTAATCGTGTTCATCCACGGTGGTCGCTATGAGGAAGGCTTCGCCGACGAACTCTGGTACCAGGGTGTCCGCTTCGCCGAGGAGGGTTTCGTTTACGTTTCACTGAACTACCGCTACCGCCTGGAGGGCTTCCTGCCTCTGCTGGACGAGGATCACCCCGCCGACGTGGACGCTTCGGCCGATCCGAACACCGAGCCGGAGTACTTCCGCGGCGCCGAGGATATTGTGGCCGCCCTGCGCTGGGTGCGGGACAACATCGCGGCTTTTGGCGGAGATCCGGAGCAAGTCACGCTGATGGGTCAGTCCGCCGGCGGCGCGCTGACGGCCTGGACGCTGTGTAATCCGCGCACCGAAGGCTTGGTGCACCGCGCCGTGATCTTGAGCCCCGGGTTCCCGCGCGAGGGCTGGCCGAGCCGCGAGCATGTTGCCCGCGCGGTCCTCGGCGGCCCGCTGACCAGCAAGCACCTGGACAGCCTCTCCCCCGAACAGCTGCAGCGCGCCTATCGGCGCTACGCCCGCTTCTACAGCACGGACTGCGCCGTGGGGCCGTATCCTTTCCGGCCCAGCGAGATGCGCGACGTGCCGCTGCTGATCGGTACCCTGCGCGAGGAGTTCACACAGATGCCCTTCGCCCGCGCCATCGACAAGCGCTTGAGCTCCAAGAACCCGCTGGTTCGGCAACCGGCCAAGGCGCTGGGGCGGTACGCGGAACGGAAGCTGGGGGCGCGGGTGCGGTGGGCGTCAGAAAACCCGATAGGAATGGCCATCGGTGATTCGGCCATCAAACGCTGGGCCGTGGCGATCATGGAGGAGAAACGCGATACGAGCTGGGCCTATGAGTTTCACGGGAGCCAATCGGCCTGGCACTGCGCGGATCTGCCTTTGGTTTTTGACGCCCTCACGGTCGCGCCCAAAACAGTGAAGTATTTCTGCGGCGAGTCCGCGGCTGAGCGCTTGCAGCCGCTGGCGACGGAGTTTCACGGGATCGTCTCGCGTTTCGCCCGCGGGGAAGATCCGGAGTGGCCACCCTATGGTTCGCGACGTATGGTGCGGCGTTTCGACACGGACGCATCCGCGCGAGGTGAGGTGACCCGCGAGGTGGCGGAAGATGCCTACCAGCAGATTCGGGAGGATTATCCGGAGCTGTACCCGAGCCGTTAGGGCTCAATCTGGGCTAGTCCAGCGCCCGCAATAGGCCGTTTCTAGACGGCTACTAGACAGCTCGGTCTAGAGTGCTAGGGTGGGAGGCTATGAACGCAACCACCCAAAACAACAGCCCCCAGAACGCCCAGGCCACCCAGAACATCCGGGCCACCCATCCGCAGGATTCCGCCGTATCCGTCCCCGACCTCGCCACGCTGCGCGCCCGCGGGACGATGAAATGGACCGTCTACGACGAGGACGTCCTACCCCTGTGGGTCGCCGAGACCGACTTCGACCCCTGCCCCGCCGTCAAGCAGGCCATCCAGGCGGGCGTGGACCGCGAATACTTCGGCTACGAGCGCCGCAACGGCTCGGTGGAGAAGGCGCTGGCCGGCTTCCTGGATCGCCGTTTCGGCTGGCAGATCGACCCGAAGTGGGTGCGGCTCGTGCCGGACGTAGTTAAGGGCGTGGCCTCGGCCATCGACGAATTGACGCCCCAGGGCTCCGACGTGATCGTCCCCGTGCCGAGCTACCACCCGTTCTTCGACGTTCCGAGCGCAGTCAAGCGCCCGAAGGTCGAGGTGGAGATGACCAAGGTGGAAAAGGATGGCGCCGAAGAGTGGGCCTTCGACTACGCGGCCCTAGAGGCCGCCTTCGCCAGCACCGACAACCCGGCGGGCGTGGGCGCGATGATCGTCTGCAACCCGTACAACCCGCTGGGTCGCGCATGGCGCCCCGAAGAGCTGGCCAAGCTGGTGGAACTGGCTGACAAGTACAACGTGCGCCTGATCTCCGACGAGATCCACGCGCCGGTGGTCTACGCGCCGCACAAGCACACTCCCCTGGCCACGCTCAGCGAGACCGCTGCGCGGGTGACCGTGACAGTGCTGGCCACCTCGAAGGGCTGGAACACCGCCGGTCTGCACTGCGCGCAGATGATCTTCACCAACCCGGACGACCGCGCGGCCATGGCGAAGGTCAGCCCACTGCGCACCGGATCTGCCTCCACTCTGGGGCAGGTCGCCGCCGAAGCCGCCTACACGGACGGCGAGGCCTGGCTGGACAGCGAGCTGGAGTACCTACAGGGCAACCTGGACCTGCTCGAACGCCGCCTGCCGGAGGTGCTGCCCGGCGCGAAGTTCATCCGCCCCGAGGCCAGCTTCCTGCTGTGGGTAGACCTCAGCGAGGTCCCGGGGTTGGAGGAGAAGCCGGGCCAGAAGCTGCTGGAAGGCGCCCGTGTGGCCTTCAACGAGGGCACCATGTTCGGCGCCCAGGGTGCGGGGCATGTGCGCATCAACTTCGGGACGTCCCGGGAGATCCTCAACGAGGCCCTGGACCGCATCGCGGAATTCGCTAAGGCGCACGTGAACAATTAACTTGGCTAGGTGTGATTAATGCCTTTAGCCGTATCCTGCGTTCCACCAAGGAACTGTGGCCGTTCTACATCATTGTGATGATCACCAGCCTCGTCACCGCGGGGCTGGCACTGGCTACTCCCTTCCTGGTGAAGTTGGCCACCGACACGATCGTGGACACCGTCGGCGGTGGTGGTGCTTCCGACACCGCCATTGAGAACGCTACGAAGACCGTCATCTGGCTCGCGGTCGGGCTGCTGGCGGTGGAGCTGGCGAACACCATCATCCGCAACATCGGCGGTTGGTTCGGCGACGTGATGGCGATGCGGATGCGCCAGATCCTTTCCAACCGCTATTACGCCAAACTTCTGGCCCTGCCACAGGGCTATTACGACAAGCAGGTCACCGGCACCATCATTTCCCGGTTGGACCGCTCCATCCTGGGGCTGACGGACTTCATCAAGTCCTTCGCCAACAACTTCTTCTCCATGCTGATCACCGTGGTGATGATCCTGGTCATCACGGCGATCTACTACTGGCCGCTGGCGCTACTGCTGGCCATCATCTTCCCGATGTACCTGTACCTGACCATGCTGACCTCCAAGAAGTGGATGGTGTGGGAGAAGGAAAAGAATGAGCACATCGACGTCGCCCAGGGGCGCTTTGCGGAGGTCATCGGCCAGGTGAAGGTCGTGAAGTCCTTCGTCTCGGAGCTGCGCGAGCTGCGGCTGTTCCAGAAGCACTTTGCAGACACGATCCAGCTGACGCGCGAGCAGTCCCGCTGGTGGCACTTCATGGACGTCCTGCGCATGGGCGGGATGAACATCATCTTCTTCGCCATCTACCTGATGCTGTTCTGGCGCACCCTGCACGGCGACTTCACGCTCGGCGACATGGTGCTTCTGCTGCAGTACGTGGTGATGGCCCGCCAGCCGGCCGGCATGATGAGCTGGATGGTGGATACCGCCCAGCGCGCCGCCGCGGGCTCCCGCGAGTACTTCGAGACCATGGAGGAGCTGGAGGAGCCATCGGCCACCGCTCCCCTGCTGGAGGCCGCCCGCCCAGGTGGGCCGATGCTGGTATCCCAAGAGGACGTGGACCAGGCCGTGCGCCCGCAGCTGTCCGCCCCGGAAACCGGGCCGGTGATCGACTTCGACCACGTGAGCTTCGAGTACCTCAAGGGCGAGCCCGTCATCCACGAAGTCACCTTCCAGGCGGCCAAGGGCGACCAGGTGGCGCTGGTCGGCGAATCCGGCGGCGGCAAGTCCACCCTGGTGAACCTGCTGCTGGGCCTGTACCGCCCCACCGAGGGCCAGCTTAAGGTCTGCGGCAAGGACGTGGCGGACATGACGGCTGCGGAGCTGCGCAGCTCCGTCGGCGTGGTGTTCCAGGAACCCGCCCTGTTCTCCGGCACTGTGCGGGAGAACATCGCCTACGCCAAGCCCGACGCGACCGACGAGGAGATCGTGGCGGTGGCCAAGCGCGCCTTCGCCCACGACTTCATCATGCACTTCAAGGACGGCTACGACACGCTGATCGGCGAGCGCGGCCTGCGCCTTTCCGGCGGGCAGAAGCAGCGCATCGCCGTGGCCCGCGCGATGCTGAAGGACGCGCCCGTGCTGATCCTGGACGAGGCCACCTCTGCGCTGGATACCAAGGCCGAGCGCGTGGTGCAGGCCGGCCTAAACGAGCTGATGGTGGGCCGCACCACCATCGTCATCGCCCACCGCCTGTCCACCATCGCCGACGTGGACAAGATCGTCACCCTGGACAAGGGGCATGTCTGCGAGGTCGGATCCCCAGCGGAGCTGGCGACCAGCGGCGGCATCTACAACGAGCTTCTGCAACTGACCAGCTCTTCCTCCGCCGCCGATCGGGCGCGCCTGAAGCGCTTCGGCTTCGCCGAGCCAGGCGCTGAAGACGACGAAGACTACGGCGAGGATTACCGCGAGGATTACGACGAAAGCTTTACGGAGCAGGCCACCCGGGAACAGTCTTAGACAGCACCTCCGCTGCCGATGCCGACACACAGGAGTAGCCTGGGGGAATGACTGAATTACCCCCTAACATCACCGAGTTCACTACCTTCGACGGCGCGAAAGTTGGCGTCGGTACCGAAGAAGCAACGACCGCAGAGCAGCAGGTACGCGACAACGACAGCAACTACGTATTCCACAGCTGGTCGGCGCAGGATAAGATCAATCCGCAGCCGCTCAGCCACGCGGAGGGCGTGTGGATCTACGATTACCAGGGCAACGGCTACCTGGATCTGGGCAGCCAGCTGGTCAGCGCCAACCTGGGCCACGCCCACCCGAAGCTGGTAGAGGCAATTCAGCAGCAGGCCACCCGCATCACCAACCAGAACCCCGCGTTCTCCAACGATGTGCGCAGCGAGCTGGCTAAGGAGATCGTGGAGCAGGCGCAGGGCGACTTCTCCCACGTGTTCTTCACCAACGGTGGCGCGGACGCCATCGAGCACGCCATCCGCATGGCGCGCCTGACCACCGGCAAGTCCAAGATCCTGACCGCCTACCGCAGCTACCACGGCGCCACCGGCTCCGCGATCATGGCCACCGGCGAGGCTCGCCGCCACGGCAACCCCACCACCGACGGCGACGTGAAGCACTTCTGGGGTCCGTTCCTGTACCGCAGCGCCTTCTACTCCTCCACGCAGGAGGAAGAGTGTGCCCGCGCTCTGCAGTCGCTGGAGGAAACCCTGGTGTACGAGGACAACGTGGCTGCCGTGCTGATCGAGTCCGTCGTGGGTTCCAGCGGCATCATCGTCCCGCCGGAGGGCTTCCTGCAGGGCGTGCGCGAGATCTGCGACCGCCACGGTGCGCTGTACATCGCCGATGAGGTCATGGTCGGCTTCGGCCGTACCGGCAAGATGTTCGCCTACGAGCACGGCGGCAAGGATCTGCAGCCGGACCTGGTTACCTTCGCCAAGGGCGTGAACTCCGGCATGGCGCCGCTGGGTGGCGTGATGATGAACGAGGCCGTCTACCAGCGCTTCGCCGACAAGCCTTACCCGGGCGGCCTGACCTACTCCGGCCACCCGCTGGCGGCCGCCCCCGGCCTGGCTGCGCAGAGGGTCTACCGCGAGGAGAACACCTTCGAGAAGGTTGCCGAGCTGGGCGAGCGCGTTATCGCCCCGGCTATGGAGAAGATCGCGGAGAACCACCCGAGCGTGGGCAACGTCCGCGGCAAGGGCTTCTTCTGGGCCATCGAGTTCGTCAGCGACCAGAAGGCTAAGACCCCGATGGGTGGCGAGGCCATGGGTGCGTTCGGCGCCGAGCTGAAGAAGGCCGGCATCTGGCCGATGGTTTCCGGCCACCGCCTACACTTCGCCCCGCCACTGATCACCACCGAGGAGCAGCTGAACTGGGCACTGGAGATCGTCGACCGCGCGGCAGCGGTCGTCGACCAGGCGCTGTAAGGCTTCGTGCTGTAGGACCCCGGCACGCGCCAGCGCGCCGGGGCGTTCCTCGAGCTCCGGCCCTGGGAACACCCCGGCAATAGCAAAAGTCCCGGCTGAAATTTTTCAGCCGGGACTTTCTCGCTCTCAGTTTTACTTCTGAGCTTTACTTCTGAGCGTCGCCCAGAACCTTGTTTACGGCGTCGGAAGCCTTGTCCTTCAGCTCGTTCGCCTTGTCCTTGATGTCAGACTTGGTCTGGTCTGCGCGACCCTCGTTGGCCAGATCCTGGTTGTTGGTAGCCTCGCCGGCGGCCTCCTTGGCCTGGCCTGCGGCGCCCTCTGCCTTGTTCTTCAGATCGTCGATGGACATATATTGACCTTCCTTCCTTGTAGAGTGTCGTGATTTTAATTGTACTCGTAAAATCCCTTGCCGGACTTGCGCCCGGTGTGACCTGCGGTAACCATGCGGCGCAGCAGCGGCGGGCAGGCGTAGCTCGGGTCGCCGAACTCCTTGTACATCACGTCTGCGATGAAGGCGCAGGTATCCAGGCCAACCATGTCGGCCAGGGTCAGCGGGCCCATCGGGTGGTTGGCGCCCAGCTTCATGCCGGTATCGATGTCCTCCGGGGTTGCCACGCCGTTTTCCACCATGCGCACTGCAGAGAGCATGTACGGCACCAGCAGGAAGTTCACGATGAAGCCGGAGCGGTCCTTCGCGCGGATGGCCTGCTTGCCCAGCTTCTCGGTGGCGTAGGTCTGAGCCACCTCAACGACGTCCTCGTCGGTGGTCAGCGCCGGGATGACCTCCACCAGCGGCAGAACCGGAACGGGGTTGAAGAAGTGCAGACCCAGCACACGGCCCGGGTTCTTGGTGGCGCTGGCGATGGTCTGGATCGGCAGGGAGGACGTGTTGGAGCACAGCGGCGCCTTCTTGTCCTCGACGATCTCGTCCAGCTTGGCGAAGACGTCCTTCTTGATGTCCTCGTTCTCGATGATGGCCTCCATGACCAGCTCGCGGTCCGCGAAGTCCTCGAGCTTGGTGGTGAAGGTCAGTCGACCCAGAGCTGCGTCGCGGTCCTCCTCGGACAGCTTGCCGCGGCTGACGGCCTTCTCCAGGGACTTCTCGATGCGAGCCTTACCCGCATCGGCGAACTCCTGCTTGGCCTCCCAAACCAGCACGTCGCTGCCGGCCTTGGCGGCGACCTCTGCGATGCCGGATCCCATTAGACCTGCACCGATAACACCTACACGCTGAACCATGGTCACTCCTTTTTTATAGGTTTATTCGTACTAGATCCAGCCTACCGATGTTGTAGGTGCGATTGTGCTTAACGCATTTCCTGATCTATTCCTTATTGACGCCCTCATCGTCCGCCGAGCTTTCGGGCTCAGTCGACTCTTCCGTAATCAGTTCGCCCTCCTGGTCGTACATCGGGCGCGCGGGGGCGACTTCCGCCTCATTGTCCACGTCGCCGACGATTCCCAGGTCGCCCTCGATGCGCACGTTGCCAGGGATGACGAGGTTTCCTTCCGCGTCGTATTCGAAGCGGGCGTGCTCGTTGCCCTCGTTGTCATAGCCAGGGGCCGGGCGAGCTTCGTGCTCGGCCAGCTTCTCCGCAGAGTCGGTCTTGCCCCACTGGCGGCTCGGCGGCTCGGGGCGCGCCGCAGAGTCGTCGTTCATTCCCTTCACGAGGGAGAACATCATCACGAAGTTGAACAGCACGAATGGGAAGCCAATGATGATCACGGTTTGCTGCAGCGCGTCGATTCCGGAATCCGGAGCCATGATCAGGATGGATCCTGCGACGGCACCGATCATGATGCACCACAGCAGGCGGTAGATCAGCGGGGTCTTGCCCTCTTCACCGGCGGCGAACATGTCGTTGATCAACGCCGCAGAGTCGATGGAGGTGACGAAGAAGATGGCGATAACGAACAGCGCCAGGATGCTGATGGCAAGGGTCCACGGGAAGTGCTCCAAGAAGGTGAACAGCGCGGTGGCGGGATCGCCCTCCTCCACGATCGGCTGGGTCAGCACGCCCGGCTCCTTCTTCTCGATGTCCAGGCCGGCGTAGCCAAAGACGGAGAACCAAACGATGGTGAACGCAGTCGGCAGCAGCAGCACGCCACCGATGAACTCACGGACGGTACGACCACGGGAGATGCGGGCGACGAACATGCCCACGAAAGGCGACCAACAGATCGTCCACGCCCAGTAGAAGACCGTCCACTTACCCTGCCAGCCGGGGTTTACCTGCTGCGAGTCGGACCAGAACATGATCTTCGGCAGGTACTCCGCGTACAGGCTAGTGGCATCCATCGTGCCGCGCAGCAGCAGAAGCGTGGGGCCGGTCAGCAGCACAAACACCATCAGTAAAGTTGCGGCGAGGATGTTGATGTTGGACAGCCACTTGATGCCCTTCGACAGTCCCGTGGATACCGAGATGGACGACGCCGCCACGATGACGACAAGGATGCTGATCTGCACCCATGCGACGGTCTCCGCGCCGAACACCTTGGCCAGGCCAGAGTTGATCTGCAGCGTACCGAGCCCGACCGAAACCGCGATGCCGAAAACGGTGCCGATGATAGACAGGGCGTCAATAAGCTTTCCGGGCCACGAGTAAATGCTGGCGCCGAGGATGGGCGCGAAGATACTAGATACGCGCGGCGGGAGGTGGCGCTTGTAGATGAAGTAGCCCAGAGCAAGGCCCGGCAGGGCGAAGATAACCCACATGTGCAGGCCGAAGTGATACAGGGTAAAGCCCATGGCCTCGCCGATCGCTTCGGTGCTCATCGGTTCTGCGTCCTGCATGGGCACGTTGACGACGTGGTTCATCGGCTCGGCCACACCGTAGAACATCAGCACGGAGCCGAGGCCACCGGCGAAGAGCATCGCAAACCAGGACAAAGTTCGGAATGCCGGCTCCTCGCCCTCCACGCCCAGGCGCATGCGGCCAAAGCGGGAGACGAAGAGAACGATGAGGAACAGGAAGGCCAAGGAGATGCTGCCGATGTACAGCCAGTTGAAGTTCTCCAGCAGCCAGTTTGCGCCGGTCTGCAGGCTTTCTGCGGCCCTGTCCTTGAAGATGATCGCGTAGCCGACAAAGGCAACGATGAAGCCGAAGGCAACCCAGAAAATTAGCGGGTCGACCTTTACTTTTTCCGCGTTTGCCGCGGCTGTAGATTTTTCGCCTTCCATGGCGGGATCACTCCCCAATTTCGTACTCGAACGTGTGTAGGTCTTGCAATACCCTATCCCCTCGCCCGGACAATCATGTCCTCAGAGTGAAAATACTTGATTGCAGCGAGCCCGTTTTCCGCGCTTGAACAGGGGTTTTATCGTTTGCGGGAAAAGCCTATTTAACGCGTAGCGACCTTGCAGACCGTACACAGGGTTTTTCCAGGAAAGCACTTTAGATTAGTCCTAGTGGTCGACAGAAAGGATCCACATACGAACGGTCATTCTCCTCTTGAAACGTCAGCAAGGTTTCCCTGGGCATTTTTTGTCCAGGGATTTCTTGTTTTTGCTGGTGGTGGTACGTATTGGATTTTTCGTCATTTACGATACTTACGATCTTTACGGTGGCTTGCGGGATTTTTGCGGGATAGTTGCGGGATAGTTGACACGCTCGAAGGGTGCCTAAAGTACGTATGTGACCGACTTCATACAATAAACAGCGTCTACCGGCCAGACATTGCCTAGCCACTTGACCTATAATCAAGATGTAAGGAAAAAGGGCAAGACCAAAACCGAAAGGACACCAAAATGAACACCTACACCGACCGCAACGAAGCCATCCACCACGAGATCATCACCGCCCTGGGCGACTACGCCGACGAGCACGACATCGACGCCATCGCCGACCAGGTACTCACCACCACCGGCGAAGGCAAAGACTTCCGCATCATCCTGGATGAGGATGTGGATTTCTGGGCAGTAGTCGAAGCCAACGCCCTCTAGCCCCTAGCCCCGCCACCGCGCGGGGCAAAATCAAATAACTTTTGAAAGAGCCTGATCACCCCATATAAAGAGGAGAACCCCATGACCGACCTAGACACCCTCACCCGCCTAGTAGCCACCGCCCTAGACATCACAGACGACGCAGCCCGCGACTCACTCGATACCTACATCGACCAGCTCGCCCGCGAAACCGGCGACACCATCGACCCTGACGAGATCAGCGACGATGATGCAGCCTTCCTCCTGGAATCCTGCCGAGAAGCCCAGCGCTCCGGCGACCTTGGGGAGCGTCAGCTTGCAGACCTAGAGGAAGCCGCCCGCGCCTACGACGAGGCTCACATCGACTTCCAGACTGCAGAGCAGCAGCGCATGGCAGCAGTACGCGCAGCGCTCGCAGCAGGCGCACGGGTAGTGGACATCTGCCGGATTACCGGCATGGCGCGCAGTCGCGTGTACCAGATCAAAGACGCCTAGAAACGCAAAAAAGACCCCCACCACGGGGAGCCAAAGCTCAACCAATGGTGAGGGTCTATGGGGATTGCTGCACGGGGTGGAGGGGGCGCATTTTTAGGTGGGGACTGCACCCCCTTCTTGCAGCATGGTTAGTGTATCAAAGGTTCTTTAGATCGTCTCGAATCTCTTCGGGGATTTGCAGCCGGTGGTTCGGGTGCTCTCGCAGCCACCGACGGATCGTCTCTAACGCCGCGCGGTATCGGGCTTTCAGGTCAGCCAACTGCTGCTTGACAGTGCGCATGTCCGCTTGCAACTCCTCGATCTGCTGCTGCTGCCCCTCCAGGCGCTCGTCCGCGTATGCTTTCGTCTCTGCTAGGAGTTTTGACCATTCCTCCGCGCGGGTGGTCACCTCCGCTGCTTTCTCTTGGGATCGTGCTGAAATACGCTGTCCGATGAGGGTGGATAGGCCGCCGACTAGCGCAACTGCGACTGTCCCCGCGACTGTGAGGATCGCACTCACATCCATCACCCCTCCTTAGATATGCGTACCTCTGTAGCCCTCCCTCGACCGAATGCCCATAGGATCAGGGCGCAGATCAGGTAGTAGGACAGTGCGCTCACCCAGGCGCGGGGCAGTTGCTCGTCGAAAATCTGACCAGCCATGAAGCTGGTGCCCCACGCTGCATGGATACCGACTGTCAGCCCCACACACGTCGGCATGAGCTTAGGGGATAGCGTCGCAATAAGACAGACCAGGCCAATGCCAATCCATATGACGCTCCACACGGACGGTTGGAACACGCTTTCTAGGTAGTGTGCTGCGCGTCGATCCTGATTGACAAAGCCGGGCATGTATGAGATGCCGCGCGCGATGGTGGCTATGCCGACTATGAGTAGTCCTGCTGCGTCGGTTGCCCACCAGTTGCGGGTCATGAGTCCAGCCCCGGGTATGCGCCCTCAACCTCCGGCTCTACCTCTGGCGCTGCGTGGCGTGGCTCATAGTTGGCCTGCTGCTGGTAGGTCTGCGCCGCCGCCGCGATAGTGGGCAGCGCCTGTAGCGCTGCTACGAGGTCGAGGCCTGCCAGGGGTGCCTGGTCGGGGGCTTTAGGGAGGTTGGCTGCTGCCGTGCCGCCTGTGATGGCTGCTCCCGCGCCAGCGAGGGTGCCTAGTAGTGCCGCGACGTCCGTGTAGCCCAAGGTGGTTGCCACGACCGCTGCGAGGCCAACTAGTGCGGAAATGACATAGATGACGAGTCGCACCCAGGCCATTGGGGTTAGTTTCTGCTGCTGCATGGTTACTTTCCTTCCGTGATTTGGTTACTCTTCTTTTGGATCAGGTAGGTGTGTTACGAGGTTGAGTCGTGAGGCGGCACTTCGTTGGTGTAGTAGAACGTGGACAGGGACATTCGGTCTGCGCCGACCTCCCGAACTATCGCCAGCGCCTTATCGACCTCCACCCTGAACTTCAGATCATCGCCCCACCCGGACAGGTGGACGATGTACGAACGCAGCTTCGTGAGGAACTTCCCTTCCTGGAACAACTCCACAGAGCAATTCGACCAGCTCCCGTCGGAGAAGATCGCCACCTCCGGGAAATGCGGAAGCTTCAGCTCATTCAGAGCACGGATGAGCGATTCCACGTCTACAGACGTGGAAATGTCTATACTGACGCGGCCTGCGTGCTGCACTACGCTCGCCGTCGCACCGAGTTCCCATACTGGGTCGAGGTCGTCTACTGCCTGGAACTGTAATAGATCCACTGGCGTGAGGTGCGATTGCAGATCCGCGAACTGGGCTTGCAGAGCTGACGGGTCGAACGGTTGCGGGTCTGGCTTGGCTTCCAGTGCCGTGACGCGGTTGCCTAGGTCGCGGGTCGTATCCTCCAGCGGGGCGAGATCAACAGCCGGAGCCTGCTCTAGCCTCTCGACACGCTTCCCCAGCGCCGCCCACGCCGTCTCCTGGAAATCCTCCGCCTGCCACTCCAACAGATCGAACAGGTCATACTCGCCAGCCTCCGGCACCTTGACGTGCCACGCCTTCGTCCAGCCCCCGGTGCTCACACGGGCACGCATAGCTCCCGGCAACAGGTCATCAACCCGCGCCTTGCCGTCACGAATCTCCACCTCCACCGACGATGGCACAACATCGGGATCGCCCAACGCCATGCGCTCAAGACTAAAACGTAGCACCCCCTCCGGGCGGCTGCCGTCAAGCTTGACCAGATCAACGTACACAGTGGTCATTACTTTCCTTCCAGCTTGTTTGCAATGTTCTGTAGCTGCGCCTCCATACGGGCGACACGCTTTTCCAGACGCTCGGTGTTTTCCTTAGCGATAAAGGCGTGCGCGTCGATGTTGCGCACCATATCCAGCGGCGTCATGGTGACCTTGGAGCCCGGCACGCGGGACTTGTAGCGTCGATTAATCTGGTCGAAATCCGTCATGTCGTGACCTTTCTGTGGTTGTGGTTTGCCCGGCTTAGCCGGGGTTGGCTTAGCACCCCCGCCGTAGAACAGGGCACGCAATTCTTCCTTGGTGCCCCTAAAGGCGTTAATGTCTACGGAATAGCCCGCGACCTGCGCGTTACTGCCGAACTGCCACAGGCTCGGCTTCTGGTTGCCCAGCGGGTAGTTCCACTGTCGGGGGTTATTGCCGGGGTAGATGTTGCGTGGCTTGCCCGCGGGGTTGCGTCCGTATGCTGCTACCCAGAACTTGCCGAACTCATGCGAGTCAGGTTCGCGCGGGGCTACCCGCCCCTCCCAATAGGGCACGTAGGAATACGCGCCGATCACGCGCACCCCGTGGCGCTCGAACTCGCGCTTACACGCGCGGATATGATCGACATGCAGACCAGCGTTAGTTTCCACGTCAATCCACATAGGGCGCTTTTTGTTGCCCATGACCTGCAATGATGCTTGCACCTGTTGAGCTACACTCGTACCCTCACTCGGGTTCCGTAGATAGTGGTAGGCCGCCGTGACCAGCCCCGCGCCCTCCGCGTCGGCCAAATGCGACTGATATACGCGGTCTTTGTAGGCGCCGTCGGTGGTGCGGATAATCGCAAAATCGACACCCTCCCGCGCGGCCTGCTTCAGGCTCATGCCGTTTTGGTGAGAACTCACATCAACGCCGTAGGTTGTCCCCATATTGCCTCCCTTAGGTTTAGGTTTGGGTTTAGCCGCGGGTGGGGTGGACTCCCCCGGCCACCGCGCACCCTTTAACACCTGCTGCGGGTCAAGAATCGTCTTACCCAGAACGCGACGGGCGGCGGGAACCCACGAATACCTAAATACCTCGATGTGTAGGTGAGGGACTACACCGCCGTTCGTCCGCGAATCCGGGTTAATCCGCCCAATACGCTGCCCCTCACGAACACGCTGCCCAGCTCGCACCTCCGGGATAACATGCCCGTACACGCTTTCATTTCCGCCCACACTCGCCGGGTGATCTACACGAATCCACTGCCCAAAACCGGACGCAGCACCGGCCTGCACAACGGTTCCGTCCTTGATCGCGTAGACGGGCTTACCGCCCGCGCTCCCGCCGTTACCGTAGTCCGTGCCGTAATGTGTGGTTCCCCATCGCGGCCCGTAGGGGCTTGTGACATAAAACCCCCTAGGCACCGGCATTGTTACCATTGCTAACCTCCTTGCTTTGGGCATGAGTAAACCCCCACCTTTCAGCGGGGGTTGTTAGATGTTGTTAGATCTTTATGGACTCAAAATCACATGAATTCCAGCCCCACCATCCCGAGCGGCGGAGTGATACCAGCCGGGATCTTGAACTTGAGGCCACCCTCTACAAAACTCCCCATGAAAACATAAAACTTTACAGGCGGGGCAAGAGCCTGCGGAGGCTCGCCGCCAGCAAACTCCCCTTCCATTTTCTGCATCCACGCCTGAACCTCTTCAGTCTCCGCGCACCACCCAGACATATATGCGCTAGCGACTGTGAGGTCACTAAGGCTTGCTTCCAGCTTGGTACCCCCTGTGCGAATAAAAACCTCCGCCTCGGAATTACCGGCGAACAAAGCATAAAAAATGCCGACATTAGGGAACGTTAGGGAAACTTCGGCACCCTGCGCCAGGGCAACATATTTCCTACGGAATTTACCCCTGGTCACCTCGACAGGCACTTCCTCGAAACTCGGGAGAGACCCAGCACCATCACCCTTCTCGCCCTTTAATGGGGGGCTAGTTTTGCCGTTTACGGTTAGTCTATCGCCGTCCCACGATGTAGAGGAGGCAATATTGGCTGCCCGGTTAGCGTCAGCCTTAGCCGCCTTAGCGGACTTATTAGCCGCCGTCGCGGACGTAGCCGCCTTACCCGCATCGGTTTTAGCTGCGCTCGCGCTGCCAGCTGCCGCTGTAGCGGATTCGCCTGCCGCATCAGCGCTAGACTTCGCTGCACTAGCAGACTTACTAGAGTTATCGGCGCTAGTTTTAGCCGCGCTCGCGGAGCTGGTTGCAGATGCAGCCGATTTACCAGCGCTATCGGCGCTAGCCTTCGCAGCGTCAGCCCACTTGCTTACCTGGTCGGCTGTACCTATGCGGTCGGCGCTAGTTTTAGCTACACCCGCCGAATCAGCCGCCTGCTGCGCACTCGCCGTAGCCGACTCACTAGCCGTTTTAGCGGAATTAGCGAAACTAGAGGCGTCGGAACGCGACTTATCGGCAGCCTTCGCGGAACCATCAGCAGCAGTAGCAGACTTACCGGCGTTATCAGCGCTAGACTTCGCCGCGGACGCGCTACCGGCAGCAGCCGTAGCCGATTTACCGGCATTCGTCGCGGACGTAGCGGCCTTACCAGCCTCCGTCTTAGCGGCCTTCGCGGAATCACCCGCAGCCGACACAGACGCCCGCGCCTCGTCCAGCCACGCGCCGAAATCACGCCGCAGCTCATCCAAAGCGTCACGCTCTAGATCGCCCGCAGACTCCGCCGCACGAATACACGCCTCAAGGCTGGCCGTACCGGATTCCGGGACGATCAGATCGACCGCCTCACTAGGTAAGCCGCCAGATATAGCCACCAGCACACACGCACCAGGCAAGAGTTCCAGATCGACCTTGCCGTCGAAAACCGGCCTGCGGTCGCTCATGTCCATCAGCCAGCCACCCGGCACCGGGCGCGACACCTTCGAACGCACCCGCACCTCCGTGGCGGCTTCAGCCGTACCTGTAATGATTTTCAGATCACCCTGCACACGGGTCATAACAAAACTCCTAGAACAACTTAGGGGCAGACAGAATCACAATCTGCCGAATACCAACCAGAGCCGTCGGCTTATAGAAAAACCGCCGGTTAGACTCACTAATCCGCGCCAAACGAATCTCCGTACCACCGTCATTGCCGAAACCATTCATATTCGCCATGAACATCACCGCGTCGCCCTCCCAATCGCCCAGCGCAATAATCGTCGCGCCACGATCAAGAGATGCCTTATCCCCCTCAATCCGAAACAAGCCATCGGGAGTGGTGTACGGGGCGTTCAACCAGTCCGCCTGATGGGCGACGGTCAGCTTCGGTCGGAGCGCATCTTCACGGTCTTTCGCCTCCTGACGCAGGCGGGCTTCCTCCGCGCGGGCGCGCGATAGC
>NZ_KV789166.1:64223-163981 GCF_001807485.1 Corynebacterium sp. HMSC08A12
CCTTCTCCGTCTCAATCGCCTTAGTGTTAGCATCGGAAACCTTCCGGTTAGCCTCGGCCAGCGCGTCCTGCTGCCGGTCTAACTCCGCCTGCAGCTCCCAGCGTTTCGTATTCGCCGCAATATACGCCGGGATTAGCCCCTGGTCAGCAGCGCCGCCCTCGCCATTCGCCTGCAACTGCCGATTCAACCTCTGCAGGTCAGCCATCACAGTAGGGATCGTCGCGCCACCACCAGATAGGGCTTCGGCAAGTTTCTTAGCCTTGCCGTCAGCGTCATCAGCCGTCGCCTGCGCAGCCACAGCCTTAGAATCAGCCTCTTTCGCAGCATCACCAGCAGCCTTCGCCTTAGAGTCAGCAGCTACAGCCTTACCATCAGCCACACGAGCAGACTCACCAGCAGCATCCGCCGTAGCCTGCGCCGCCACCACACGCTCCGACAACCCCGCCAAATCACGCCGATCCTCCACCAACACCCGATGAATCGTCGCATTAGCAGCAAGTAGCGCATCCTCATCAGACACCAACTGACCACCCACATGCACACGCCAATCCACAACCGAATGATCAGAAACAATCGGCTCAATCCGCGTCACACGCATAGGCACAACCATCCCCCAAATCTCCACGTCGACCAGATCGCCAACATGAAAATCCTGCAGGGGAACCCAGTCGCCCAAACCCGCCAGGGTAATGTCTGACTCTAGGAAAAACTCGCCACTCGTGCGCTTGGCAGCCTCGTCGAGAACCTGCTCCACATCAGACGCAGGGGCAGGCGCTCCCTTAGCCGTAATGCTCACATCGGCACGCACGAACCGCCGAAACATACCACCAACACGCCTCTTCGAGTCCAGCGCTGCGACATAACCCAACTCATTCCCCGGCGCAGACGGAGTGAAAATACCATCCATCTCCACACCATCCGGCAGCGTCACGTTGACCTTGCCGAAAGCGGTTGATGCCAGCGACCGCAGCACGGTCACCTGCGGCGACTCCGCAATCAAATACGGCCTACGCATCTGTGACCTCCTTCACCGTCAGCACAACCATCGCATGAGGAAAAGACCTATAGCCCAGGGTGCGTTTCGACTTACCCTGCGACGGAGAAATATCCACCTCATCCGGCCTCATCGTCGATTTCGCCTGATTCCAACACCGCACCGGAGGATCCCCAGGCCACCACACACGAGCACCCAAAATCACACCAGCGTTCTTCGCCTGCGCAGCCACCGTCTCCCACAGGAAACCATCCCGCGCCTCCAGCGAGATCACCGGCGAGTTATCAACCTCCGGCACTTCAACAACGTGGTAGGGATCGTCGACCCAGCGGGTGCCGTCAGGGTCGGATTGGGACATCATCGCCGCGTCTAGCGACTCCTGCGCCAACCTGCGAATCACGAACCCGGCCTGCCCGTTCTTCCACGTGAAATAGGTTTTAGTAGATAGCTCAATCTTCGCCCACTTACGCGGAGTCTTGAACGGAATACCAGACAGATCCGTCTTAGCCTCGTAGGGGCGCGCTGCCCACCACGCGGATGGCCACGACGCAGCAGGCACCGTATGCCACACATCCATCACACTCAGCGCATGAACCGTCACCGTGGAAGGCACACCGGCGCTATCTGGATCGTCAGCCGTGCAATGCGTGATAGTCCCACCACGACGAACCACACCATCCACACCGGGGAACGCTGCTAGTAGCATGTAGTCTCCCTCGGCCACGGGCAGGCGACCGGACGGGTCGAAATCACGGATCGAATCCGTTACCAGCAGCTCGGCAACCCGCGTAACCGCACCATCCTCATCACGCGCAGGGAACGACAGCGCGAGGTCTGCCGACTCCATCCACTGATCAGGAGTCTGGGAGTCGATAGGGGCAGGGAGCGTGAACAGCGGGTTACCGTCAGCGTCTCCGATCCCATACCAGCGCCCCTGCGTCGCCACCACATAATCAACAGTTTTGCGCCACTTATCCCAATCCGTCATACGCCATTCCCTCCCCTATCTTGTTGTTCTATGCCCATGGGTCGGCCACCATCAACCACCACTCCAAACGAGCACCAGCAGGCAACTTCCACGTTCCAGATTCACCAGGTGGCACACCCTCAGAGACCGCACCATCAAGACGCAACTTCAACGGCTTAAGATCAACCGTCGTGCGCTCCTTCACTCCAGGTAGCGTGAAAACAGCGCCAGACGGGCTAGTAACCCGCCCGCCATTGCCCTCATAGACAATCCGGGGGTATATGAGGGTATCCCCGGCATTCGTCACAGTGACGCTTCCCCGCCCGGTCTGCACATCAGTACGCGCCAAACCATCACGACACACCACCGGAACCTTAAGTGTCTCCTGAGTGCGTCGGGACATATCCACCGGCACACCAGGCAACACACCATCAACAACCAAATCAAAGGTGAGAGTGCTCAGCGGGTGGTCGCCCTCAATCTCAATCATGCAGGGGTTATCCCACGTCGCCTGAGACCAGCCACGACGCAGACGCGCATACACCTCCGCCAACTCGGCACCAGTCTCCGCCTGCAAATAAAACTCAAGCTCAGTCTGGATCGCCCCAAACCGATCCCTGCCCGGCAGCACACCAGCACCACCAGGGACAGCCAGATCAGAGCGCGAAACGTTAGCTCGGAGTGTTTCCAGCGCCGCATACGGGGACAGAACCGGCGAGGTTGCCGGGGTGCCAGTCAACCTAAACCGATCCCCCAGACTCGTTCGCAAAAACACATCTAGCACGCTAGATCAACTCCTTCCGACGAACAGCAACATCAGACGCAGACACAACCGTCCGAACACGAACATTCGAACCGCTAGTCACACGCTTCAACAGCTCATCAACCTCATCAGCCGTGTACACATTCTCCCCACTCATATGGATCGTGTACTCAGCCTTAACCTGCTCACGCACACCCGAATACTTCGGATCAAGCTTCCAATCCACACCAAACTTGCCCGCAGCATCAGCATTAGCCTTAGCCGCACGCAAATAATCACCACGGATCTTCTCATTACCCTTAGCGAAAGCGTCCGCGGAATGGTCAAGCGATTTCACCGCATATTCGAGACCCTTGATTGTCTCCTCGAGCGGGGTGATCTTCTCGTATAGGTCGATCTCGGATCGGAAATCCTCAACCTCACGAGCCTGATCACGAATCGAATCCTTAGCCTCATAGATCGGCTTCAGCGACTCATTGACCTTAAGCGCGGTCTCCGCCTCCACCAGGCGGGGCAGCTGCGAGCGGATAACGTCCATCGGGTCGCCCTCACGCCACGCAACCGCACCCATCTGCGAGAACAGCTTCTGCATGTCCACATCATCCAGCTTGATGCCAGACTCAGCCAGGACAGCATCCAAGGCCTTCTGCAACGTCTCACGACGCGCCAACTGGCCGCGATATTCATTAGCGAAAGACCCCTGAGCGCCCATCTGGTAGCCCCAGCGCCCCAGAACATTCTTCTTGAGCGCCTTATCGGCCTCGAACAGCTCAACCAGTAGCTTCGATGCCTGCGCGCCGCCCTGCGCCTCAACCAGGTCAACGCCTGCGACCTTCGCGGACATGCGGATCAGGCGCTCCTGAGCGACCAACAGGTCTTGCTGGTTGCGAGCATTCTCGCGGGTAGCCTTAGCCAGGGCAGCCTCAGCCTGGATCTGCTCCACACGCGCCTGCAACTCCCCACGGAGAGCCTGCGCACGCGCCTGCTCATAACGGAACAGCGCACTAATCGCAGTATCAGACCACTGCTCGAGCACACCCTGAGCCTCCAAAGCCGCCCAGGACAGGTACGTATCCCAATCCTCATGCAACCCCATCAGCTTCAGCTGCGCTTCGACAGCGCCCTTGCGGATCTCCTCGTCCAGCTCCATACGGGCGCGCGCCACGGCAAGCTCGCCCTCGGCAGCCGCGACCAGACGATCCTGCTGCGCCACACGCAGATTAAACTCCGCGTCACGCTGCGCATTCGCACTCCGCACCAACTCCTGCTGTAGCTTCGCCGCGTTATGCTGCAGCTCCACAACCAGCTTCGAGTAGGCGGCGATAGCCTCCCACGAATCCGCCACAGCCTGCCTAGAGGCCAACTGCACCTTGTAGATCCGCTCCACCAGCGCCTTAATCATATCCACAAAGAATTTGACCAGGTCAATGCCAGTTTTCAGGTACTCGATAGCCATACCCGCAGAAATACCAGCAGGTCCAGTCAGCGCAGCCATACCAGACAGCTGGTGCGCCACGCCACCCAGGCCGTTATCAGACGCGAGCTTCGCAGCGCTACGGAAAGAATCATCAAGCCCCGGCAGTAGATCGTGAAGCGGCATGTCCAGATTACGCACAGACTCCATGCGAGCCTGCGCCAGCTCCGCCTCCGCCTTCGCCACATCCTCCGTAGACTTCTTCACATCCTCGGAGCGCTTCTTCTCCGCCTCAGACTGCTTCTTCTGCGTATCCTTGCGGATCTTCGCTAGGTTTTTCTCAGCCTTAGCGATCTTATCTGGCTTGCCGTCCTTACGGGCGTCAGCCAGCGCCTTCTCAGCCTCCTTGATCTTCTCACTGGATTCCTTCTTGGCCTCCTTGATCGCCTTCGCGCTGTCGCCCTTATCGGACTTCACGCCGCTTAGCGCCTTCCGCGCCTCCGCCAGCGCCTTTTCCTTTTCGGCGATACCCGCCAGACGGGAGGACTGCGCCTCACGCGCATCCAACAACCCCTTCTCGGCAGATAGGAGCTTTTCGGTGACCTTCTGGACATTCTCGCCACCGAGCATGCCCGCAATCTCACCAAACTGCCCCGCCAGCGCACGCGCCGTAACACCTTCACGAGTGGAGGGATCGGCGACCTTAGCCATGTGCTTCTCGAAAGCGTCGATCTGCTTGGCCTGCACCATCGCCCAATCCTTGATAGCAGGAACAAGCTTGCCCAGCTCCACAAAACCGCGCGACAGCACGCCCCACTGCTGGTTAGTCAAAACCGGCTCAGGTTTACCGGACTTATTGACCGCCACCTCACCATGCTTCAACCAACCACCACGGTCATACAATTTCGCGCTCATCAAGTTGGCCAAATCGACGATACCGCCAGAGGCATAACCGGCACGAGTAGGCCACACAGCACCAGGACCACCGTAACGCTGCCTCGTCCACAAAACACCAGCCGTCAGGTTCGTTACCGGATCAAAACGATCATCCGGCAACCCCTCAAACGCCTGCGGATTCGCAGCACGAACACCACGATACGTAGGCTCAATCACCTGCAAAAGACCACCAGACGGAGTCCCCTTCGCAGCGTTAGAATCCCAGTTGTTCACCGCACGCGGGTTACCCGAGGACTCGATATCAATCTGCTTCAGCATGATATCGAGGTACTCCTCGCCATAGCCAGCACGACGCAGAGCCTCACGAGCAGCATCCGCCCACTGAGACGCAGGACGAGCGCCACCGCCGCCACCACCCATCAGAGACGAGCCGAACTTCTTCGCCTTCTCAGCGATGAAATCCCATATCCTCTGGGAAGCGGTCTTCAGGAACGCGCCAGGCACATCAGAGAACCAAGAGCCGTTACCCTCGCCATCAAACTTAGCGATCTTATTGATAACGGCATCCCACGCCTGCTTCACGAGACTGAAAACGCTGGTAGCGGAGCTAACGGCAGACCCCATAGCGCCAGCAAAACCAACGCCAATGTCAGCCAGCGACTTCGACGCATCAAACTTCACCGGGCTATGGGTAGCCCAGTGAACGTGGTTCTGGTGACCAGCATTAGTGCCAGCACCAAAATTAATCGGGTTGCCGTGCTTCAGGTTCTGCCAACCATCAAGCGGCCAGTGGATCAACTCCGCAGACGAAGGGAAAACCTTGTAGATCGCCCGCGCCAGCGCCTTAGACTCACTAGACGGTCGCTGCGTCTTATACGTCGCCGGATTCTGCCAGTCAGTAGCCTTCTGTGCGCTGTAATCATGGTACGAACCAGGCTCGCTACGAGACGCAGAGGTCAGGTTGAAAACCCCGGGGAAAAAGTGCCCCACGAACTCACCGTGCGACCGCTGCACAGCAGACAGTGCGCCAGCAAGGTTAGTGAATCCACCCTTGGCGAAATTGCCTAGGTCAAGCACGCCGCCAGTGGCGAAATGGCTCCGGCGCAGCTGGTTTTCCACACCATTTTTGCCGCCCTGACGGGCAGCAGCGTTGATACGGTCAACCCAATCCTTACCCAGCGCCTTAGTCGCCTCAGGTCGCAGGATCGCTTCACCACCGGACAGGCCAATCCGCATACCCGTGCGAGGCTCCACAAAGGTATATGGATCGCGCCCAGGGGTATATCCAGGAAGGACACCACCAGTGTTGAAGTTGATCTTCACCGGGTCGGGAGCCTTTAGGCCAGGGATGAATTTCGTCACGGCGTTAACGGCCTTCAATATGCCGTTATTCCAGACCGTATTGACCACAAAACGCACCGGCTTAGCGGCGGCCTCCTTCAGGCCATCCCAGATTTTGCCAATAGCGTCGACGGTTTTAGAAAACCAATCTTTCAGGGTATCTAGCCCGTCGCGCAATCCCTTGAAAGTTGGCTTGACCAGATTATCCGCTACCCACTGGATGCCTTTACCCAGGTTATCCCACGCGGGCTTGATGACGCGCTCCCAAGCAAATTTGAAAGCGTCACCCACGAGCGAAACGCCGCGCTTGATATTCCCGAAAGTGGGGGAAATGAGTTTATCCCAAACCCACTTCACGAAATTACCGAAAGTCTCAAAAACAGGGCGGATAATCGAATTGTAAATAGTCGAAATACGCCCGCCTGTTTGTCCGAATTGGTCGGCAATCCAATTGAATACTGGCTTGAGTGCATTCTCCCACAGCCAAGTAGCCGCAGCAGAAATGGCATCCCAAACGGGCTTGATGACGTTTTCCCACGTCCAGGCGATTCCATCACCCATAGCCTGGAAAGATTCTCCGATCAGCTTAAACGTCGGCTGCAGGACATTCTCCCACAGCCAAGTAGCAGCGGCAGATAGGGCATCCCACGCTACCTTGATGACGGTCTCCCACTGCGAGAAAATAGTCCCCGCAGTAGCCGTAAATGCATCGGAAATAAAGCCAAAAACGGGTTGCAGAATAGTCTCCCACAACCAGGTTGCAGCATCAGAGAAAGCTCGGAAAACAGGCTGAATATAAGATGTCCACGCATTAGAAATAGCGTTAGTCAGATTATCCCAGCCAATCTGAATAAGCTGCCACGCCTGAGAAGCCTTTTCACCAATCCAATCAAAAACTGGTGCGAAAGTGTCTTTCAGCCACTGCCACGCAGTGGAAAAAGCATCCATCAGGGATTGCCAAATCTCGCGCCCCTTTTCCGTCTTAGTGAAAAAGACGGCCAGGCCTGCCACTACCGCAGCAATAGCCGTCACAATAAGGAAAATCGGGTTAGCGTTCATCACCAGGTTTAACGCGGCCTGTGCTGCGGTCTGTGCCTTAGTGACACCTGTCAGCTTGGTGAACCACTTCAGCAGGCCACCGGCAGCCATGACCGTCTGCGCCGCAGCCGCGAGCTTCGCCTGGATAGCCAGCAACCCATACGCGGCAGCCAGGGTGCCGACAACTGCAGCCAACGGCTTAATCCACGCCTCATTCTTCTGCAGCCACTCCCCGAAGTCCTTAAACGCCGGGACGAGCTTGTCAGTAACCCAAGAGGACAGGGTAGACATAGCGTCAGACGCGAACTCCATGGCAGGGACAAGCATGTTGAAAACGGCTGTCGCTACAGGCTCCAGCGCCAGCATCGCCTTCAGCTTGAGCTGATCCCACTTCTCCGCAAAGTCGGCGGTCTCCTCCGCAACACCGCCAATAGTGTCACCAGACGCACCAATCGAGTCCATGAAATCGTCATACTCAAACTTGCCGGACTGCACCGCAGCCACAAACCCAGCGCCACCACGCGCACCGAAAATACTGTTAGCCAGGTCGATAGCCTCAGCATCCTTACCAGCCCTAGTTAGATCATCGATCTGCTGGACAGTGCCCCACAGCGCCTCCTGCGGGTCTTTACCCTCCGCAGCGAACGTCGAAAGCGCCTTAGTCATAGACCCCAGGGTCTTCTCCGAGTCCAGACCAGCCTTATCCAAAGCACCCAGCAGACCAGCGGACTCATTCAGGTCGAAACCGAACTGCTGCAATGCAGGGCCGGACTTCGACAGGTTGTCGGTGATCTCAGTGATAGACTGGCCAGTCGCCTGTGAAATACGGAACAGATCATCCATCGCAGCAGGGGCAGCCTCCCCCTCAATACCGAACTGCTGCAGCGCGCCCGTGACTGCATTAATATCTGCGTCGATACCCATGCCCTGTAGCTGCTGGAACTGGGTGGTCAGGCGCTCCAGAGGCTCGCCCGTCACGCCCAGGCGGGTGTTCAGGTCAGCCAGGGTCGTGCCGATCTCCGCAATATCCCCGCCAACGCCAATGGAGTTTTCAGCCACATTCCGCAGGGACTGCTCCAGGCCGTCCAGCGCCTCACCAGACGCGCCAGTGCCCACACGGATAGTGTCGTAGGCTTCATCAAACGACGCTCCCAGGTCATAGGCAGCCTTACCCAGGCCACCTAGCGCACCAATCGCAGCGCCAACGCCGACACCAATCTTCATGATGGAGTCCTTGAAGGATTTCGCCTTCTCGTCCCCATCGCCCAGCGCGTCAGTGGTCTTGTCGATCCCCTTAGCCGCGTCTTCCTGAGCCTTCTTCAGCTTGCCGGAAGTATCCGACAGGTCTTTCTGCTGATCTTCGTACTTCTTCGCAGCAGCCTTAGCGTCACCCTCAGCCGTAGCCAGGTCAGTCGTGGCCTTCAGGACTTTCCCCTTAGCCTTCTCGACCTTCGCCAGCTCAGCGGTACCAGAGTTACCGGAGGCCACAGCCTTCTGGTACTTCTCCTCCGCAGCCTGCAGCTCCAGCGTGACGGCCTTCAGGTCTTGCTTCTTCTGCTCCTGCTTAGCCGTCGCAGCCTCAGAAGCCTTAGCGAACTTCGCCAGCTTCGACTCCGACGCCTTAACCTGTCGCTCAAGATTCGATACAGCGCTATCCAGCTCGCTAGTAATCGATTTACCAGCGCGCTTGCCCGCTTCCCTCGCGGGCTTCTCCAGACGCTCCGCGAAAGCCTTAGACATGCCCTTGAAAACAGGCATGACAGGAACTGAAACAAAACCTACATCAGCCACGGAAATCCCCCTAAAATAAAAACCTTAATGCTGACTACGCGCGGCGATACGCTGACGCTTAGCCTCTTCCTCACGCGCCTTTTCCGCATGCTTTTCCAGGTCTTCCGGAGACCACAAAAACATGTGCAGATTCTCCCCTTCGGACTGGTTCGACACGTACTGCGCGGCCACAATAGCCGCCTTATCAGCGGGCAAAATACCCATATGCGCAGCACCAATACGAGACTCCGGGCGATCCAGCAAATCCTCCACGATCAACGCCACGCGACGGGAAGACAAGCAACCCTCAGGATCTAGCCAATCGCGCACATCAAGACCCATGCGCAGCAGATCTACCTCTAAATCCTCCACATGGGCGAGCGCATGTAGCAGTACCCCCAGACGTTTCAAAGACAGGCCAACCTGCCCCAAATATTCATCTAAAAGTCGCGGAAGCTTAGCCCCAAACGGATCGCCCAAAGTAAGCCTCATCTGCGAATCAGCATCAAAAACACGCCGAATATACTGAGGGTGCTCCAAAATATCCGCCAGACGATCCGCGCCAATCCACATAGGGTCTCTGCGCGCCCGCACCCGCGTACCGTCGAAATCAAAATCGACCCATGCCCCCGGCGAGTCAGCAAGAACCGCCAGGGTGCCCACTAGCTATCCTCGGAGAATTCCTGACCACGGTTAATCACGCCAGGCAGAACATCCTCAATGTCATCTAGGGTAGCGCCCGCCCAATCCAGAAAACGACGAGTACGAGTCGTGAGGGTAGCCATAATAATGGCCGGGCCATTCCCCTCAGCCAGCAGCAGACCGTAGGAAGCTGGCAGCTTCCGCTTATCAACGATCACTTCAATATCTACAGTCGCGCCGTTACCCAGCTCAACACCGTATTCGGTGTAAATGCCATTAGAGAAAGTCGGATCCTTCTTCTCTTCCTTGTCCACAATCTCTACAGTGTTCTTAGCGCTTGCCTTTGCAGTAGCCATGTTAGGTTCTCCTTACAGTGTGGTTCGTGGCTCGAAAAACAAAGGGCGAGAGCTGCGACCCCGAACCAAAAATCGCAACCCCGCCCAGCGCGGACAGGGGGAATCGAACCCCCTTTAGAAACCATTGCCCGCCACCCGAAACATCGGGAAATGTTTACTGGCTTACCTCACCAGAAGGAGTATCCTCAGCTTCACCCGGCTCGCTCGGAGCAGGCTCGCTAGGAGTGTTCTCCCCGCCAGAGTCCGGCTCAGTGCCGTCCTCCTCTGGCGGGGTTACTGTTCCCCCGCCGAGCCGGTAGCCTCCTCAGAGTCCTTGATCTCATGCAGGGTTACGCCGTCCTCGTCCTCGTCCTTCACCGGCACATAGCCAGTCAGGCCGGAAGCGGAGCCGTCCGGGGTGAACGCGGTGCCTGCGTCAACCTGCTTCTGCAGATCATCAACGTTCTTGAAAATCTTCGGCTTAACCTCGCGCACGGAACCATCCTCGTCGACCTTGTAGAAACGCTGCTCAAACATCAGCTCGTCATCGCCATTCTCGTAGTCAATAGCGAGAGAACGCGGCTGCGGGTCAGTACCGTAGGTGCGCTCCTGCACGGACAGCAGGGCAGGCTCGCGGGACACCTTGATCTCCACAACGCCCGACTGGTACTTGTACACGCGGGCGACAATCGCCTTCGCAACCTGAGAGGTGTGCGCCAGGTACAGCACACCCTCCTTCTCCGTAGTATCCGGCCACTCGATATGGCGTAGCACCGCCGTACCCGGAATCAGGTCAACAGTGCCGGTCACAGCACCAGCAGTGAACGAGGTAGCCGCCTGACCACCCGTCAGATTGGTCTTATTGCTGGTCACCTCACGGGTCTCACCATGGGTAGAATCAGCAGGCTCAACACCAGCAGAGTGCCAAGGACCGACGAAAGTACCCGTCTTAGTATCGACGTGCGCCTTAGACTCATCAAAGCAGAAAAGAACCTCGCGGTCTTCCAGCACCTTGACATTAAGGCCGACTGCTCGCTTCTGAGACATATTTCCCCCTAAAAGGATTCAATAGAAAAGCCAGCAGCCACCCTGGCCACTGGCGTTAGATTTGTTAGAACTTGTTAGATATTTGCAAAAATCCTGCCCATACCGACGGACAGGCTCATCGTGGATACGAAACCCGTAGGCTGATACGACGGAGCGGAACCGAAAAACGAAGAGCGAGACCGGCTAATCCCCAAGCCGATCCCGCTCACCCCCTGCGTTAACGATGTGTAAATATTCCTGCCAACACGCCGCACCAATTCCAAATCCGGCGCATACACGCTCACCCTCACAAGATCACGGGCATGCCCAGTATCATCCACCTGCTGCGCATCTTCCGTCACCACAATCGCTAAACCGTCATGGTGGCAGTTGTAGCCATCAGGCAGATTATGTAGGTGCATAATGTCCTGGTCTTCCTCCGAGAAAAACCGAGACACATGCCTAAACACCACCCGCACAGGATCGGGAGTGAAGCCAACGCTATGAGACATCCTTCACCGCCCGCGTCACAAAACCTGTTCGGGCTTGCCGTTCAATGGCACCAGGGTGCCGCACTGTCACCACAGACATAGGGCGACCATCCACGCTGGAATTAAAATCAGAAATGAGGATAGTGTGCTCGGGAGCTTCGCGCAGTCGAGAGCGTTGATTATCGCTCACCCTGTTCACCTTCGGCCAGCGCATCTCCATGTAGTCGCGCAGCTTCTCCGCTCGCTGATGGACAGCCTTCCGGACATGAGGTTGCTTAGACATTTGCTCATACAGAGCATTCATGTTAAGCGACATCGCCACTCACCTCCCCCCGCTCCACAACGAACACGGTTTTAGGCTTATGCCAGCCAACCGCAGGACGACGGCCAACACCGTAATCAAACGACAGCAATTGCTGCACAACGTAGGACTCCCCCCGTACAACAACCACATCGCCATCCGCAACGGCAGTACCGCCAGGCGCAATGATCTGCAACCTGTGCATGTCGCCATGCACAAAATCGCTCCCCTTCACCACCTGATCGCCCGCAGGAGACACGACACAATGTTCCACATCGCGCCCCTCCCCATACTGAGGCCTCCCCCTACGGTCACGCCCCACAAGCGCACCCCTAATATGGATAGTCTCACCAGCCTGATCAGGGCGCACAAACACTAGCGCCACCCCCTGCGAATAGCCTCCGGCCAGCGCAAAGGCTGCGGAAACGCCCCCCTAGCGCCCCTCGGAACCAACCCCAGCTCAAAGAGCATAAGATCAGTCAGATCAACACCGGAGAACTTCACCCACTGCCCAGAATCCGTATAAGTTACGGAATCGGACTGTGGTCCAGTAGTCGAGGACACGGAGCGCGCACCAGCATGCGGTCCAATAATCACAGCGCCTGCGACCATCTCCCGCACAATGCGCTTAGCGGCCAATGGGAGCCATGTGTTGTAGGCTGCTTCCTTGTCGAAATTGCGACCGCGTCGCATGAAAGCCTCGCGGATCAGATCAATAGAATCTTCGATCCGAACTTCGATAAACTTTCGCTGTTCGTCAGTCACATCGATAGGCAACCTGCTAACCACATCATCAACAGTGACGGTAAACATCAGCGCCCCCTATCGTGTTGCTGCGATAATCTCCCGCTTAGACAGACCCTTCGGGTCAATGCCCTGGGTTTTCGCATACTCCTGCCACACCTTTAGGTTGGCAGCATTCTTGGGACGTTCCACCGTGGGCTTCTCGTCCACAGGCTCTGCCTCTACAGGCTCTGCCTCTACAGGCTCCGCCTCTACAGTTTCTTCTGGCTCGGACTCCACCGGGACGGCAGCAGGATCGACGAAAAAACCACGAGCATTAAACTCACGGTAGGTTTCCTCGTCAACCTCCATCACATAGCCAGCCGGTCGGAGGGGATACCCCGGAAGCCGAGCGCCAACAGCAAGCTCGACTCGTGGCATTAGGACATCAGCCCCGTCAGCTTCACAACGGACTTCGGCGCATCGATAGCGAAACCACGACGATGAACCGCATCGGAACGGTAGGACATGTTAGAGCCACCGATACCGGAGTTGCCTCGCTCCTCGTACCAGTCAGTCACCATACGAGGCTCGCGCTGAGCCATGAAACCGGAAACGCCCTCAACGCCAATGTAGGCAGTGTCCTTCGGGACAGTGAAGTCACGCACAACCTTCAGAGTGCCGAACATGGTAGGCTCCTGGGCAATGCCCTCAAACAGCGGGTGCGCGTGAGCCATGTCGCCGATGTATAGCTTCTGAACCTCTTCGTTACGCTTCAGCGCGGTCAGGGTCATCGGGTTAATCCACAGAACATCCGGCTGATACTCGAAGTAGTTGCCGTTCACGTCCTCCGCGCCCTGGATAAGCTCAATCGCATCCAGAACATCACCAGCAGGCTTACCACCCTGGTTCCAGGCAGCAGTAGCCTGTAGAGACTGAACATCCGCAGCCTCAAGCGCAGCAAGCGCATCCTTACCATCACGACGCAGCAGAGTGTTCTGACGCGCAACCATCTCGCGCTTCACAGCCTCAATGTCATTGTCATTGCGCTGCTCCCAGGACACACGGATACCGATACCAGACTTGCCAATGGACAGAGTCTTCAGCTCGCCACCAGTCGGATCGGAAACCGGAATCTCACCAAACTCGGCAATGCCCTCCGGGTCATCCTCAAGGAAGTTAGCCTGCGCCTCGTGATAGCCAATCACATTAGAATTGACCGTCATATCGCGGAAAAACAGACGATACGCTTCCTGACCTTCGAAAGACTCGCGGAAAACCTCCGGAAGGATCGTCGGATTAGCCATCAGCTCATCGACAGTCAGGCCGGAGAACTGATCAAAAGCAGAATTAATAGTAGTCACATTATCTCCTAATCAAAAGTAGTCCGGGGTTAAGCGCTCGCCGGAAGGCCAGTCAGGACAGTAAGCACACGGTCGCCCTCGCCATTACGAGCAGCCACGCCGACCTTCACAGTGCCGGAAGCGGCCACCTTGCCGTCAGCAGCGGCATACACCGGCGCGCCAGCCTTAATCGCCTTAGCGTCGCCATCAACAGTGACCTTCACTGCGCACACGCCATAGTGGACGGCAATGTTCGTCGGCAGAGCGTGATTCTTCGGGTCAGCCTTCTCCGTCACAGCGCCGAAAACCGCGCCCTCAGCGCCCGCATGCTTCACAGCGCCCTTATCGTCAATAGTGACCAGACGGAACTTCTCCAGCTTCTCCGCAGCCGGGAAAGTGATAGCACCCTGTACAAAAGTTGGGTTAGACATATAGAGTCTCCTTACTTGTTAGTGCGGCGGTCAGCCGCCAGCTTCTTTAGATCGGCCAGGCTCGGGACAGTCGCATCCTTGGAAAGGTCAGGAGCCTTAGCCGAACCAACAGCCACGCGCGGGATAGTGTTCTTCGGGTTACTGCCGTAAATATCGCGGGCAGCGTCAGCGTCGCGCTTAATCGCAGCGACAGCCTTAGCCCGCAGGCCAGCAGAAATGCGACCCTCCTGAATCCAGTTGTCGACCTCGCCGACAAGCTTGGATTCCTTCTCGGACTCCATAGCCTTCCAGCCATGCTGCGCAGCAGCCTTAAGCTCGTTGTAGGTCTCCATATCCAGGGTGACCGCATCCGCACTCTCAGGGGCTACAGGCTCGGCAGGAGCAGCCTCCTCGGTTGGCTCATCCTCGGTAGACAGTGCGCGCACGGTCACAGACAGCGGGATAGCGCTGCCATTGACATTGACAGCGAAATCAGCAGTCGAATCCACTTCAGCGCCGGAAGGGGCAGTGACAGTTACTACACCAGTGGTTTCATCAACCTCAGCCGTGTACCCCTCAGCTACCTCGCCCATCTCGAAAGTCAGGCCAGCAGCACCCTCAGCACCATCGCCGAAAATAGGTTCCACGGCAACCTTCTCAGTTGGCACGATCTGAACATCAGCAGGGTAGGAAACATCCACCTCGCCACTGATAGCTACAGTCTCATTGAAAAAGCCGGACAGGGCATCGCGTACCTTGTCCGGCTCAGTGCCCAGCTCCTGGGCAAGCTCGTTCAGAATATTCATTCTTTCTTCCTTTCGCCCTTCACTGGGCATTGGATCTGTATCCTCTACGCGCACTGGTGGTGCCGTAGAGCGGGCAGCGATCTCCGGGACGCCAGTAGCAGGCGCAGCTTCCTCAAAACGGGATCGCTTAGAGGCCATCACAAGCTGCTTCTGATGGGCACGCGCCGACTTCCTCGACTCCGCCACCTCATCAGCAAGACCAATCTCCACAGCCTGCTCAGCCGTGTACGTAGTATCCTTCTGCATAACATCCAGCCAGAATTCCTTATCCTTGCCAGACTTCTCCGCGTAGATACCCGCGATATTGTCAGTAATCTGCACCAGGTTCGCAGCAATCTCAGTAAACTCCGCAGCATTACCAGAACCATTAGTCCACGCACCATGAATCATCATGGAGCTATTAGGCGACATGACCAGCCGGTCAGCTCCCCCCACTGCGATATATGACGCAGCAGACGCGGCCATACCATCAACATGCACCGTCACCACATCCTGATACCGGCGCAGAGCATTCATAATGCTGATACCCGCGTACACGTCGCCCCCGTAGGAATCGATACGCACGTCTACAGCGCCATCGCACTCTTTGAGCTGTGCGACAATCGCGGCAGGCTCAACCTCGAAGCCAATATCGCCATAAATTAGAATCTCGTTCATTCGCTAACCCCCTCGTTTAGCGACTCGTTGGAAGAAGCTGGTGTCTCCGACGGTTCGGTATCTTGCAGCGACACTCCCAGCTTCTCCTCCATATCAATCCGATACTTCTTCGCCACCAGAGCATCCACAAGCTTCTGCTTGGCTGGAAGGCTATAGACGCGACGGACATGCTCCTCAAGCTCAGGATCGGCCAGGAGCACGCCATCACGCTTCAACGTGGCTAGGTCTTGCGCAGACAGCTCCTTCTTGGAGGCAATCGGATCGCACACGATACGCGGGCACATGCCGTCATACTCCGGATACGCGATACTGACCAGGTCTTCCACAATGTGCTGCGTGGCAACATCGGCAATCCACTCCGCAGTGGTCTGCAACGACTGCACAAAGAAGCTCGACTGCACATCAGCCAAAGCGTAAGAGCCACCCTGGCCTTCGAGGTTCATGAAGTGCGCCAAAACGGCCTTAGCGATCATCGACTCATGGTGAACAATCGCCTCACGCGGGCTAACCAACTGTCCCGATACGCCTAGAAGTGATAGCTTCGCCTTAGCCGGAACAGCCGCACCGGCAGCAGCACCAGAACGCAACGACCTGGCAATCTCCTCACCACGATCCAAATCTCCATCAGGATCGTTAGTCAGCTCCGTACCCTCATACACCGGAACGCCCATGCCGTTACGATCTAGCACGTCAAGCTCAAGTCGCATCAACTGATCGCGTAGCACCCAGTGCTTATAAGCAGACCTCAGGACAGACTGGCCGATCCACTCGCCACCAATGTCATCATGCGCATAAGCCACAAGAGCAGACACGGGGATAACGCGCCTACCGTCAATACCGGCGCTAGATTGCTCAATACTCTCTAGCCCGCCATCGTCAGCCACGTTGATCTTCGACACGGTACCCGGCCACCGCGGGGCAAGCTTACGTAAATGCTCCCGTCCATCCTCGCCGACCTCGTAGACCTGCTCGAAAAACATGTGGCCAAACTGCAACGACCGCAACGCCTGGCGCAAGTGAAGATCCCACGACACACGACCAGCACGACGCGCCAAAGGCTTCTTAGGATCATCACCTAAAACCTGTAGCCGCAAATCCTCAGCGACATGCGCCACAATCTCCGGATCAGCGCCATTCGGGTCAAGCCACCACGACGCGCGAATAATCGGGAGCGTAATCGCCTGCAACACACTGCGAACCTGCGCATCCTCACGCGCCATCTTCGCAAAAACCGAAGCAGACCTAGGGAAAGCCAACTCCGCGTTATCCTCGCGCAGCGCGCGGTTAGTCACCACACGCGCGCGACCAATCTCACGAACATTACTCATCAACACACCCCCTCTTAAAACGCTAACGCCGCAGCAGGCCTAGGCTTCTTAATCGCCTTCGCCCGCCCCGTATAGCGAACCTTCTTCTCAACATCCGGAGCCTCCTCCGGGATTCCAAACTCCTGCAACCCCCACACAGCGAAGCTCATAGCAACCAGTGTGGACACGTCCCCCACGAACCGTTCAAACGAACGATAACGCCCGGCACTACTACGTTCCTGCGCGACAGCCCACGCAGCCGTCAAACGCTCCGAACCGTCATGAATGATCTTCCCCTCATCAATCAGGCGCAACAGCAGCTCATAAGCCTGCGAGACCTTACCCCCGCCAAGAACCTCCGGGGTAACACCCATCTTCTCTAGCGGGTCAACGATTGTCGACGCAGGACCACTAGGGTCAAGGACAACCGCGACAGGATCGTTTGCTTCAACATTCGCGCGGACAGACTCAACGACAGAATCGCGGTCGAAATGCTCCACAGGAGCGCACGTAACGAAGATCGCCCCGGAGGCCTGCTGCGCCGCAACCATGCCCACGCTCTCACCATCAGGCGTGGTATCAATACCGATACAGCTATCACCACTCACAGGCGGGTTATCGCTACGCAGCGCTTCCCACACATCCAAGCTAATGATCGTCTCGTCGAAATCCTCCATCTGGGTAAACCACCTACCCCAGCCAAGCATCTCAACCTCGAAGCCAGTATCAGTCAGCTTCGAGCGGACAGACCGAACCTTCTTCTCCGTAGCGACAATCCCATACGACGGATTAGCGAGCCGCCACGTCAAAGGATCGTCGATATCCATCCCATCAGGCGCGCAGAACTCCGAGAAGAAAACATTCTCGTTATCCTCCCCCAATGCGCGCTCGCGGATACGGGAAAGCTCCTCCCCCTTCGCATGCTTCTCAGAATTCACAGCAGAAGACGTGTAAAACGTTTGCGGATCTTCCGCAGCCAACTGCGTAGGCGCAACCGCATCAAGCTCACCAGATTCCAGGTTGTACGCCTCATCAAGAAGCAGCAAATCAATCTGGTCAAAACCACGCCCCATGTCATTAGAGCGGGTCGAAAACTGAAGTTTCCCGCCCTCGCGGGTTTCCATCTCCGCCTCACCCGCTGAAGCAGTATTGCGCACTAGCCTGCGCTCCGCCCACGGCTTCGACTTAATGCGCCGCCAAATACGATTACGGATCGACTTCGCCGTTCGCCACTGATGGGCAGAAAAAACCACCTGATGATTCAGAACAAACAGCCGATAAAGGATAATCACTTCCAAAATCAGAGACTTGCCGTTCTGACGCGGACACAACAAGACAATATCCGAATGCAACCAACGACCATCAGCATCCGTAGCGAGGGACTGCATAACCTGCTCCCGCTGCCACGGCATCAACGTCACACCAAAACGACGCGCCAACTCAACCGCCCGCTCGCCATGAGAAAAATCGCCACCATCATGGAACACCATGACCTGAGGAGACTGCCTCCCCTCAAGCGAAGGGAACTCTCTATCGATAATCTCCCGAAAAGCTGCGTTAAAATCCTCGCCATCAGAGACCAGCGAAGCCGTCCTCTTCGTCATCAGAGACATAATGTGCCTGCCTCCTCTGAATCTCGCCCAGCAACTGCCTAAACACCGTCGACAACTGCCTCTGCTCACTAACAGCAGTGTCCAACTTCAACACAACCTCACCATCGCCCGTGAAAATACGGCACCACACGTCCTCATCCCCCGACGTAATGGCCGAAAGCCTGTCCAAACGAGACTTAGCGCGCGCAGCCTCGACCACAAGAGCCTGCGTAGACTCAGAATTCTCCTCAGCCGTCAGAGAACGCAGCAAAGCTAACGCACCCGGCGACAAATATTCATCCAGTTCGTCACTCACCTGGGGAAACACCTCAATTCTGTGCATAAAATATGCATAACTTTCGGCACCCTGAATAAAATCCTGATGGCCATGTCGAGCGGGTGGGGTCAAGGTTGCTACCCGTTCAAGATTTTTAGGGGTGCCTTACTTTTTGTCTGTCCATGTGAAGCGGGTGGTGGTGGGTTTTGGTTTGGGTGGTGGGGTGGTTCCTAGTGCTGGTCGTTGGTTGTCTTTGTCTCCTGCGCCTCGTTGTGCGTTGCATGTGGCGTGTAGGAGTCTGTCGGCTAGTTGGTTTGTTCCGTGGTCTCGTCTGCTTTTGCTGTGGTCTGCTTCGAGGCTTCGTTTGTCCCAGTTTTGGTTTTTGTTTTTGTACATGGGTTGTCCGCACCACCAGCAGGGTGTTCCGTTTTTGTGGTTGTAGAGGAGTCTTCGGCGTTGTGTTTGGTGTATGTGGCCGAGTCCTTTTTGTGTGGTGGTTGGTTTTTTGTTGGGGGTTTTGAGGTTTTTGTGTTCAACTTCCGCGTTTAGTCGTTGTGCGAGGATTTCGGCGATGGCTACGGATCGGTGTTGTCCTGCTGTACATCCGATGGCTACGACTGTTGGTTGTTGTTTCCGTATTCGGGTTTCGGCTTTGTTGATGAAGGTTTGTACGCCTGGTTGTTCGAGTAGCCAGTTTTGTACTTGTGGGTTTGTGCCGTTGAGTGGTCGTAGTTTGGGTATTGCGTATGGGTTTGGGATGCGTCGTGTGTCGATTGTGAGTTGGGCTTGTGGTCTTACTCGTGTTTTGAGGCTAAAGCTTATGATTCGCATTGCGTGCCTCTTGCATTCTTAGGAGTGTTCGCCAGTGTGTGCGTATCCCGTTGTTGATGTTGTTGTGGTCGTTGGTGTTTCCCCATCGGTCTACGCGGTAGAGGACGGGTGCGCCGTGTTGTGCGCTTAGTTCGTCTGCTGCTGCGCAGAATTCTTTTCCCCAGTTGATGTCGCCGGTGCCGATGATGCCGACGAGGTTTTGTTGTGCGTTTTTGTTGTTTAGCCAGTGTCGTAGTTGGCTTGGTAGGTAGCCGCCTTTGTTGGGGTTGCCTGTGTAGGTGGGGGTGATGAGGATGTAGGGGTGTTGGGGTGGTTCGGCGTTTGCGATGTTTGTTGCCGGGTAGTTGAGGTGGGTGGTTAGGTTGTGGGTGCCTTGTGTGGTGGGGTGGGTGTAGTAGTAGATGTGGGGGGTTGGTTGGTTCATGCCTGCCCTCCCTCTTTGTTTGCTTTGATTGTTGTGTGGCTGTGAGGGGTTGAACCTCGCACTGTGTGCGCGCTTCCAGTCAGCGCCCAACCACTTGCCCTCGTACTTGCTCGCTACAGGTCGCTTTCCGTATCACACGACCGGGTCTTTGGTGTGGAATGCAACCCCCGCACCTGTAGTGCGGCTTCTGCTGGGGTCGCTAGTTCGCTGGTGTTTACTTACTCACGTCGCCAGTCGCCAGCACCTGGTCGGCGCGATATGAGTGTTTCCTCGTCAGCCTTGCCTGCGTTTCGACACTTTTAGTTCTCACGGGGATCGTGCCATATGGCAGGGGATTGTTCCCGTGGTAGCTCGTCCGGAGGGGTGGCCTTCCCCCTGCTTCCAACGTTGGTGGCCGGAGTCGTAGCTGTGTGCCTAGAGAGGGATTCGAACTCTCACTGTCCGGAACCTAAATCCGGTGCCTCTACCTGTTGGGCTATCTAGGCTTGGTGCCCGCCTATCCGGTGTGCGGAAGACCAGTCCTACTGGCCTTGTCGGCGAGCTGGAGAAAACGTTGGGGAATGGTTGGGGAATGAGCAGCCGATTATTAATTACTGTTGTGCTGTGTTTCCCTTTTTTGCCCCCGAGTAAACATTTATAGTTTGCTTTAAATGTTTACTATTGAATCATAGCATTGCGCGAAAGTTCGTTAAATTGGTTCTCTCATCAAATGGTTTCTCATTCTGTTCCCCTCTCGGATTTCTGCCATTAATTGGAGATCGTCCTTTTTGTATAGGATCGATTGTTTATCTTTAATGAATCGAACTGTTCCCGAGCGTCGCCACTCCCTTAGTGTCTGAACTGTTCTGCCTACCAATTCCATTGCTGTTGGCTCATCGATCCAATCGTCTTCTTCCTCTGGGAACATTTTCTTTGAGTACCAGCGGGTCTCCTGCCCCGCTTCAAGCAACTCCTCTACCCCCTCAGTTCCGAGGATGAACGGCACGTATCGAACGAGGTGGTCAACGACCGGGTACAGGGGAGCTAGGTAGTCGTACCCCGTGTGTTCTCCCCATATGTTGATCTCGTCCTCATCGTGCCCTAAAGCTCGCAGGCCTAGGCATGTGCCGTTGACGAACCAGAACGGTTGAAGGCTGACCGGCGGCACTGTCCCTATCCGTATGCAGTAGTAGGCAAGATTGCCGAGGAATGCTGCCTCCATGTCAGCCAGTTCCATAGCGTGATCACTGCATGGGGATTTCGATCCGAAGCCTCCGAATGTGGGGGTGTCGGAGTATCCGATTCCTCCTGGGATCATGCGTCCACGGTGTCTGCGGATGTAGGTGGGGGTTTGTTTGATGTGTTCTGTTAGTTGCTGCGCGTCGATGTCCTCACCTCCCCTAGAGCTGGCATGCTTCGCAGTAATCTGCTGCGGTCTGTACACCAGTTCCATCTAGCGCCTTTTGCTTGATGCGCACGTAGTAGATTGTTTTAATCCCGTTGCGCCATGCGTAGATGCGCGCACGGTCAATATCACGAGTGGTCGCAGTGTCAGGGAAGAACAGTGTGCAAGAGCTACCTTGGTCTACCCAATAGGTTGCAACCGCATATGTATCAATCAGCTTGTTAGCACCAATCTGATACGCATCCTTGAACAGGTGGATGTTGTCTTCTGTTAGGTGGGGTGCGGGGTAGTAGACACGTCCTAGCTTCCCTTCCTTCCTGATTTCGATTGGTGCCACGATGGGGTGGATTGAGGCTGTCGAGTGGTTGATGTAGCTAATGGAACCTGTTGGGGGGATGGCTTGCAGGTAGGCGTTAGCCATTCCGTGCTTGTAGATTTCAAGTTGCAGACTGTGCCACTCTTCCTCTGTCGGTGCTGTTAGCTCCCCGAGGATCGTGAGGTTTGGCTGCTTGTCGAACCACGGTGCGATCTTCCGCTTGTACCATTCCCCGGTGGCGTATTCGCTGCCGTCGAAATATGCATGCTCCCCATGCGTCTGTGCGAGCTGCATACTTGCGAGCATGGCGTGGTAAGTAACCTTCGCCATGTAGGTATCCAGTAGGTGTAGCGCCTCGTCGCTTCCGTATTCGATCCCGTGGTGCGCTAGTGCCCCATGCAGGTTCATCTGCCCTAGGCCAATAGCGCGCGAGCGTTCATTACCCGCCTTGACGCTTGGGACACTATCCATGCTTGTGGTCAGTGACACATTCGTTAGCGCCTTAACCGCCGTATCCACCACATCGCCGAAAGCTGCGTTGTCGAGGTCTAGCATGCGCTTGATATTGAGGCTGCCCAGGTTGCAGCTAATATCTGCGCCAATCTTCGTGTAGCTGCCGTCTTCCGCGTATTCGGAGGGGGTTTGCAGCTGCAAAATTTCCGAGCACAAATTAGATTGCTGAACTCGCCCAGCATGCGACATCGTGTGATCAGCGTTGGCCGTATCCTCGAACAGGCAATACGGGTAACCCGATTCGAACTGTAGCTCCGATAGTGTTTGGAAGAATTGGCGCGCGTTCACCTTCGACTTGCGGATACGGTCATCGTCCACCCATTCGTTGTAGTGCTCGGTGACAGACAGGTCGGCGAATGGCTTGCCTTCCACCTTCTCTACGTCATAGGGGCTAAACAGGTACATGTCCGCATTCCGCTTAGCTAGTTCGAACGTCACATCTGGGATGACTACGCCAAGGGATAGGGTTTTGATGCGCATCTTCTCATCTGCGTTTTCTCGCTTAGTGTCGAGGAATCGCATGATGTCTGGGTGGTGCGCATTGAGGTATACAGCGCCTGCGCCCTGGCGTTGCCCCAATTGGTTTGCGTAGGAGAACGAGTCTTCCAGAATCTTCATCACTGGGATAACTCCGCTGGAAACGTTCGGCACGTCCTGGATTGGTGCGCCTTGCTCGCGTAGGTTCGTTAGGTTCAGGCCTACGCCTCCCCCGCGCTTGGAGAGTTGTAGCGAGGATGTGATGGCTTTGCCGATGGATTCCATGTTGTCCTCCACGCGGAGAAGGAAGCAACTAACACGTTCGCCTCCGCGTGCTCGCCCCGCATTGAGGAACGTCGGTGTTGCCGGTTGGAAATAGCCTCCGATAATGCAGTCCACCAAATCGCGCGCTAGGTCATAGTCTCCGCCAGATAGGTCAATTGCGCACATGACCACGCGGTCTTCATACCGCTCATAGTAGTGCTCCCCGTCCTCGTCTTTCAGGGCGTATTGGGAGTAGAACTTAAATGCGCCCATGAATGATTGAAAGCGGAACTTTTTGTCGTATGCGCGTTGGAATAGTGCCTTGAATTGTTCGAATGGGAATGTTTCTACAGCCGTTCGATCCCAAAGGTTGTTTTCGACTAGATAGTCAGCCTTCTCTTTGAGGCTGTGAAAGAAGACGGTGTGGGGGTTAACCCATTCGAGGAAGTATTGGCGAGCCGCCTCGTGGTCGCGGCCTAGTTGCAGCTTACCTTCGTCGTTAAGCAGGTTAACTTCGCTGTTGATGTCACGATAGGTTTGCTTCAATCGGTTTTCTCCTATTGCTGTATTTTCTGGAATTTCCCTTTAGGTAATTCCGCTAATTCACCATTAGCAACCATTCCCCGCACAAATGGTTCAACACGGCTCTTATCCTCTGTGAGAACACCTGCCTTGATGGTGTGCAGAGTTACGGGCAAGCCAGGGCTAGTCATTGCTCGAATAGCGTCACAAAGTTCGTAGTCATCCAATTGGCGCTACGTCCACCTCCACCCCGATTTCCTCCCCCGGTTCTGCGCGACGTTTCGTGGCTTTAATCTCCACCACCTGTGAATCGTCGTGGAAGGCGATTCCTGTTAGCCCGTCGTTGAGTGCCCTGAGGAGCTTGTCCAGGTCTGGTTTCTGCACCATGTGTGGTGCTGGTTTTGTGCCCATTGCTTTGGTTCTGGGCATAATAAAAACCGCTGTGAGGCTTACTGCCCCACCAAGCGGTTGTTGGTAGTAGGTTGCTGCTTGTTTGGCGACTTGTTCCCGCCAGGGTTTCAGCTTCTTGCTGGTTTCAACTAGTACGCACCTTCCACCCCGGTTGTATGCTGTTTTAGATCCTTGCGCAGCGGGTGTGCCGACAATTTTGATCAAGGTTTTACCCGCTTTGGTTGGATCACACCATATGCTCGTGCTCCCGCTTTGAACCGTGTTGGTGCCGCTGGATTGTTGAATCGTGGGATGATTTCCACGTCTTTGATGTGCTTCAGCAGATCCACGCGGTAGGCGCATGGGGTGTTGTCGGTTGGGGTGTGATAGCTATCGTCATCCCATGCTTCTTTGATGAGCTTGTCAACGACAGGCCAGTCGACTTCACCTGCTTCGGGATATTCGATGCCGTTGATGGTGATGTGGTCATCGCTGATTTCAACGTTTCCGCTGGTGTGGGATTTGATGGATGCGAGAGTTTCAGGGGTGACGAACATGTTGAATTCTCCACCGTCTACATCTTCCTCGACAACACTGTTGATGATGATGAAACGATCCGTGGCTTGCATGATGGTACGCTCGCCGTCGTTGAAGATGCGGATGTGGCTGATTGTTGGAATGTTCTCCTTCTGACTTCTTTTTGCCACTGGCAGAACATCGGCAATGTTCTGCTTGAACTGTTTGATTGATGCGGTCACTGGTCTCCTTGGTTAAAAATGGCTGGTGCGATGTCTCGCAGGTGGTTGCGGATCATGCCTGCGACTTCCTGAAACTCTGCGTCCGCGTCAGGCTGAGTGCGCCGTTGGATAACTTCGTGCCACGCGCGCAGGTTGCCGGTTACGACAATGCGGGTCTCAGTCATGTTGGGGAGTGTTGCGCGGGCAGCCTCTCGCGCCTGCTTGACAGGCAAGCCAAGCTCGTTTTGCAGAATATTTGCCACAGTGCCATACCCATGGGCGCACTCTTCGGCCACAAGCTCTAGAGCGTGGCAAAGGTCATCATCATCTCGCACGGCAGGTGGCATGACAATGTTGCCGTATTCACCGTCGACGAAACGCTGTGAAAGCTGCGAATATGACAGGTGGCGGTGACGGATCAGCTCATGGGTGAAAGCGCGGGACACCCCTATGATGTAGAACGTTGCCGTAGCATGCTCCGCAATCGACCAATGCCCTTGGTCGTGTAGCGTGCGGTTCAGATAGTCCTTGTTTCGCGCTGTCTTAGTGTTCGGCTTATGGAAAGACTGGTAGCAGACTCGCCCCGCGAACTCCACAAGTTGCTGCGGGTCACTCCCCTCACTGTCTAGGCTCATGTAGTTTTCGATAACTGGAGATCGCCCATCATTCGCCAATGTGGTGTGCGCGATCAGCTCAACTTTAGGCTCAACAATGTTCACCATATGCATTCCTCACTGTTATTCGTCTTCGGTCTCAATTAGCGGAAGTCCATACTTTTTTCTGAAGAAATTAACTTCCCCAACAGTTGGCCTTAAGTTGCCAACTGGCTTAATGACTCCATCAATCTCAACGTTCACTTTCTTATCTTCGCCTGATAGCCTGCGAATTTCCCGATGTAAATACCATTCCGCCTTCTTTAAATCTTCCAGCCGGTTACCCTTCTTTCCCGCCCGCGCAATGTATTTAAAAACATTTCCAAGAAAGTAATTGCGCATGAAAAAAGCCTCGATAACGTCAATCGCTTCGAGGCCTGAATCAGACTGATAATGACTAGGATGATTCACGCTATCCATCACATCACTCCAATATTCACTGGCTTACCATCACGAATATCGAACACCAGCGCGCCGGGGGTTGACGAGCCGCCGAAGCTATTAGCAACCCACGTTGATTGAGTTTCCAAAGCGGGAGCGCTAAGGATCCACCTGCGCGCCGTATACGACCATGCGCGGAAACCGTGGAAATGACCGAACAGCAGAACGTCCGATGCCGCTGCTGGCCGGTCGTTGGTGATCTGACCAGACCACCAGGTCTCAGCACCCTTCACAGCGCCACCCGAGAAACGATGCCCATGCACGACGGTGAAGGTCGTATCACCCGCCGCATAGGTCACGTCACCAGTGCCTTCCTGCGGGTAGTAGAAATCCACAGTCTCGCCCAGCCCAGCCAATTCAATAGCCTGCTGAGCTGCGCTCACAACCTGAATATCATGAGAATCAGTCATGGAAACATTCGAAACACGGGTAGTTTCACCATGATTGCCTGGCACAGTCGCCACAACCACATGATTAGCCGCCTGGATGCACTGCTGAATAGTTTCAATCACCAGATGCGACGCAACACGAATCTGCTCCGAAAGCGTCATGTCGCAACCAGCGATATTCTTCCCACCCTGCGATACGTAACCTTCGATGGTGTCCCCGCCGAAAACAAGGTTGATGCCCTCGAACGGCCCATCTGCTAGTGCGTTAGTCACGCTGCGTTTCCACCGTTCGATGAGAACGTCTGCCCCGCCTCCGTCTTGCTTGCTCTTGCCAATGTGCTGGTCGGATAGCATGATTGTGCGCCAACGGTTGCCGGTTTTGTTGAAAACTGCTGGTTTGGCGTAGATGCCTTCCAGCAGTTCGTCTATCTCGAAGCTGCGGTCGATTCGCTTCACCAGGGGTAGCTTGTACCACGCCTGCACCACATTCCCGTCCGCGTCATGGTGAATGCTTACGCGGGGTTTGGCTGCCCAGTCCACCTGAATCTCGGAGGAATCCAGGTAGGGGGATGAGTCGATTACCCCGTCGACGGTGCTTTTGTCTGGTTGTTGTCCGGTTGTTGCTACGGTTACGTGTCCGGTGTGGCCGTCCCATTCGATGCCGGGTTGGTAGCCGGTTGGTGGTGGTGTGGGGAGGTTTTTAAGGTCTGAAATACTTGTCATTTAGTCCCCTTTCACTAGGGTCGCCCTGCCTGCTGTACGTATGGATATATATATGGGCGGGCGGGGATGAGCGGGGTAATGAGAGTGACGTCGCTGTCTATCCATTCGTAATCGTCGCCTATCAGATCCGCGTCTGCCACCCATAGGTTCTCGTCGATTTTGAGCGCTTGGGTGCGCTGCCTGGCGGCCCCGTTGTGTACGTCCACAATCCACGCTTGACCTTCGGGCACGTCTTGTGGGCGGGTGGTTTGCTCCGGGAATGCGAGACTGTCGAACTGCTCCGCCTTTTCGCACGTGGCGCCGTCGGGTTTGACGTATGTGGTTTCGATCCAGCCATCTACTGGCCTGTCTGTGGTGATGAGTACCCGCTTGCCGTCACGGTTGGTCGCCCATCGGCCTAGTAATCCGGTGGTGGGTTGTGTGTTGTTGAGCTGGTCTTGTAGTTGTTTGATCTGCTCCGCGAGTTCTTTGGCCTGTTGCTGTAGTTCTTCCAGGCGCTCCTGCCGACTAGTCATAGAGTGCCCTCCTTCATGGTTTCGGCTTCTTCTACGGCGGCGAGGAGTGCGAGGGCTACGCGGCGGGCTTCGTCGTAGTCGAGGGACAGTACATTACCCTCGTGCGTCGCCACATAGATGGCACCTCGACTGTGAAGGTGGGTCACGACTCCGCTATCGTCTATGACGCCCTCGATAGCGACGGCGTGGCCGGTGAACCAGGTGCTATATGTGTTACCTGTTTTCGATGGTTCGGGCAGTTCGGAGTAGAGTAGCCCTCGCTCCTCTAGCATGTCTGCCGCCACTCCCGCGAGCGGATCATCCCCAATGATGCTGGCAATTACCTCCGTAGCTTCACTGACCGTGCTCATTCTCCCCACCCCCAACGCAAAACCTGTCGACTAACCCCAGCCAACTCCCTATCCCACTTCCGTTCTTCCCCGTTCATCCAAATACGCTGATAAAGAGTCCACGGATGCGCACCAGGTGCAGCCACGACGCTCCCTTCAGGGAGGCAAAAATACTCTTCCTCCGTGCTCGCAGTCTTCACATCCCACGGCTTGGCCGTGACCAAAGGTGAGATAAGCGTTACATCCTCGTCACGCCACTCCGATACAGCATCCACCCCAACGGGACGACTACGCCAGCAATCCCGGCCAGCTTTCGTTACAGCAATCCGCCTTGCAGAGGTCTCGCTATCATCCACGTCCGCAAACCAAATGCTTCCAGTATCAGCCATTTCAGGGAGGTTACTTTCCTCACAAAAAGTCAAATCAGCGAGGCTCACACATACAGGAAACTCTGGGACATTAGCGCCAACTTTAGGGGCGATGACGTAGACATCTCCATCATCGTCAGGTCTATCCGTCACCACCAGGACATCACCATAGTTGAGGTGCTTTGCCCACCTTCCTAGAAGTCGACTCCGAGGCTTACTTCTCCGTATCTCAGCCTTAGTCGCCTCAAGCTCATTCTTTAGCTTGTCAATCTGATTCTCCAAATCAAGGATCTTCCTGCTTTTATTCATCATCATTGCCTCTCTAACAAAAGTCGCCGAATATGATTAATCGTGCTTTTCCGAAAAGTAAAAGGATTAGTTTCCAACGTATTAAGAAGCGGATACAGGTCGGAGGTTTTACCGCTAATAATCGCCTCCACAACCACCTGCCGATCCTCCTCATTGAACCGACCCAACCATTCCTCGACAGTGCGCGGAGCACTATTAATACGCTTCAGATCATCAATAGTCGCCAAAACTACTTCCTTCCTGTCGATCCAAAACCACCATTGGAGCGATCTGTTCTAGGCAATGAATCGACAAACTTAAATAGTGGCTTCTCCACCTTCTGAATGAGCAGCTGCGCCACACGGTCGCCCTTAAGAATCAGAAAACCCTCATCGGAATTATTCACCAAATGAGCATTAACCTCACCCGTATAACCAGAGTCAATAACCCCCACACCGTTAGCTACCTCAATGCGATTCGCTAGGCTCATTCCACTCCGAGAATGCAAAAGCCCCACATACCCCTCAGGGATAGCAATACGAAAACCAAGGGGAACCAACACTGACTTGCCAGCTGGAATCTTGACATCAATAGCGGATCGGCAATCCGCACCCGCATCAGCACTATGAATATAGACCGGCTTTAATCCAGGCTCCGCGTTAATGTAAATACTCTTCAAACCAGACATAATTCCCTACCTGAAAGCAAGGCTCATCCTGCCCTCATAATCAACAAACTTCGAATAAAACAACCTGCTCGACAAAACAACAGTCCCCGTGCTACCCCCACGGTGCTTAGCGATAATCACCTCAGCGCGATCCGCATGCTCATGGTCGGGATTCTGCAACCCCGGCCTATGAATCAACATGATGATGTCCGCATCCTGCTCCAACGAACCAGACTCACGCAGGTCGGAAGCCTTCGGCAGCGCATCCTCGCCACGGTGCTCCACGCCACGATTCAACTGCGAAATAGCAATGACAGGCACATCAAGAGCCTTCGCCATCAGCTTCAGTTTGCGGGAAAACTCAGAAACCTCCTGCTGACGCGATTCCGTGCGAGTACCCGACGTGAGCAGCTGCAAATAGTCGACAACAATCATTTTGATTCCATGCTTCGCAACCATGAGTTTCGATTGCGCTTGAATATCGACCATTGTCATTTCAGCGGAATCGGAAATGTACAAGGGTGCGTTCTGGAAACGCTCATCAGCTACCCTGACTTTCTCCATATCTTCATCGGATACGCGCCCGCGCTTTAAATCGCCGGTTAAAACTTCAGCTTCAGCACTAATGATTCGCAAACCTAATTCCTCTTTACTCATTTCCAAACTAAAAATGAGCGTGGGAATATTGTTCTTAATCGACGCATGACGCATAAAGTCAACAGCGAGAGTCGACTTACCGACACCAGGCCGTGCAGCGATAATCACCATCTGTCCACCGCTTAGCCCGTTAGTGATGTGGTCAATATCGGCGAATCCAGTTTTCACACCAGGGGTAACCTCGCCATCCTGCATGCGGACAACCTCGTCCATCACCAGGTCAGTGACGGAGCCGAGCTTCACCACCTCAGCGCCCTTGGAGGCCATGACAGTATCTAGTGAGTTTTGAGCCTCTCCGATAATGTCTTGTGGCGATTCACCAGACTCGGAAAGCTGCTTAAGTCGCGTGCCGATATCCCCTAGCCTGCGTCGTGCCGCGTTCTCCGCCACGATCTCAGCATGACGCGGCGCGTTATGCACAGTAGGAGCTGCACTAGTCAAATCCATAATGAACTTAGGATCTTGACCAGAGCGTATGAACTCCGACGAAACGACCAGCGGGTCTACCTCCTCACCCTCATTGAATTTTTCGAGGATGATGGAGAACACCTGTTGATAGCGGGGGACGAAAAAATCAGTTTCCCTAACGCGGGTAGCGACCTCGGGGATTACCTTGTTGTTGACCAGCATTGCGCCGAGCACTGCTTTTTCTGTTTGCTGGTCAACGGTCATTTCTAGCCCTCCGTGATTCTATTCTTGAGTTTTTCGAGTTCCGTTGGCGAGTAGCCTGAAAAGCTTTCCTCGCCGAACACGACAATGGGGGCTTGCCAGTGCCCATTTTCGCGCGCCCATTCGGCAAGCTCTGGGGTGATTGTCGTTTCGGTGTAGGCGATGCTGTTGCGGTCTAGCCAGTTTTTCGTTTGTATACATGCTCCGCATGCTGGCTTAGTGAGCACTCGAATCATTTCTTTCTCCTTTCGGGTTGCGTTTTTAGAATGGTGGCTCGTCATCGAGGTTTTGCTGCGCACTACCCCACGCGGGCTGCGGCGACTGTCCACCCGGGCTGCTGTTGTCGCTGGCGAAGCGCTGCACAGGTACAGAAATGCTCTGAATAGCGATGGAGTCTTTGTTGCGCTTCTGCCCGTCCTTTTCCCAGGATTGGGTTTCAACCTCGCCGGTGGCGTTGATCTTGTCGCCCTTGTTGAAGGCTGCTGCGATGTTCTCGGCGAAAGCGTCGAAGGCGACCAGGTTTGCGTAGTGCGTCTTAGCGTTTTCCCATTGGCCGGTTTGCTCGTTCTTTCGGCGGCGGTTCGTTGCGACTCGAAGGTTCACTACTGCGGTGCCGTTGTTGAGGTACTTAAGTTCTGGGTCGGCAATGACGGTGCCGTTGTCGATGGTGATTTGTGCTAGTGCCATATGGCGTTCTCCTTGATTGTGTCGAAACCCGCGTTTTGCGGGCATGAAAAAACCCCGCTAGGCAAATGCCCACGGGGATATAGTTCTCGCCTTAAAACGGCGTTACGGTTCGTTTTTGGCGGCATTCTGACGATCCCGAGCAATCAACTCGTCACGTCGACGCAATCGCCACTCATAAAGCTTCTCCCTACGCACAGGATCACGCTCAATACGCTCAATCGCCTTACGGCAAGCTCTGAGAAGATCACCAGGCGTAGGCGGGGAATCATTTGCAGTTGCATCCCTCGCCAAAACATCCAGCGCCTCATGGAACACATGCTCCGGATAAGCGCCCGTATCAAGCGCCCTATGCCAAAGCGTCACCATACGTTGACGAGCCTCCGGCTTCTGAGGCACAGACAAGCGAGGGAAAAGGATCTTCATATCATCCAGCAGACGTTGGACAGTCTCCACTCTCAGAATGGCGCATTCTCCAATCCATACGGGTCTGGGATATCGACCGTAGAAAACTTCGGACGTTCAGGCTTAGCCTTCTTCAACCAGTTATCGAAAGACCGATACCAGTCTTTGCGCTCGATCCCCTTCTTCTGGTACCAGTCGATGAACTTCTTAAGCTCATCTTCGAGCGCGTGCTGGGGATAGCGATCCCGAAGCCTCTTCATCTGTAGATCATCTGGCTTCCAGTTCGGATCGATTTCACGCGCGCGGGTATTAGTATTCTTAGTAGTATTAGTCTTCTTAAAGGAATTAGTCTTCTTAATGTGACTCAAATTTTCAGTCACCACATTTTGAGTCACCACATTTTGAGTCGCGTGACGCAAATTTTGAGGCACGGTAAAAACCTCATAAACCATCGACGAAAACTTGCTCCCGTCAACTAGTTCCTGAGTTCGCCTTAGCCACCCTAAATCCTCAAGTTCGCGCAGCGCTTTATTGATGGTGTTTTGGCTCATGCCCAGCACAGTCGCCAAGCTCCGGGAGTTCAGGCTCCATCCGCTATCATGCGATGCCACATACAGGTAAACCGCCTTCGCCCTCGCGGAAATGCTGTCATCGCGGGCAAAAGCATTAGGGATCATTGTGAAATCATCCTCGATCCTCCCCATTCTCCGAATCACTGCCATGCTCTACACCTCCTTCCATCGTCAGAAACACCCACTCCCCACGCCTAAACACGGGCATATCCGCAGGCTCGTGATACCCACGCACCAGCCACCCGTGCTCGTAAGCTCGACTAGGGTCAGCGTGGATCGCCCTATGGCAACCAGCGCACACGCCAAGCCCGTTCACAACCTCATGTCCGCCACCCTGCGACCTGAGCTTCCTGTGGTGCCACTCTTGCATTGAGCCTGTGCATGCGCCGGGAATCATCACCTCGCAAGCTGGATGGCTTACTCCGCTCTCCGCGCGTCTGACAACCGCTAGATATTCACTCTCGGAAATGCGGCGAGTTGTCATCGACAACCTCCAACAAAATAAACACGCTCACAATTAACAAAATGATTTGCAGGACTAACATCATTCACCTCTTCCCGCTACGCTGTACTGCTGACGCACAGAAGCGCCGATAGACTGCAAAGCGCGCAGCTCCAACTCCAGTGCGCGCAACAATTTATCCGCTTGCTTAAATTCAACCTCGGCAACATCACGCGCAGTACGTAAATCATGAGTGCTTACTATTGCGCGTTTCTTTTTGTCCTCAATGCTCCCCTCCGCCCCTAAATAGGCGCGGGCGAAAGAAAGGTCGTAATCACGATCCGCTGCCATGAATTTGTCATAGCGTTCAGTGAATACTGAAATTCCTTTAGAAATTCTGTTCGTAATTCCGAGGATTTTACTTTCGATTTCTACAGGGTTAAGAACCGTCACTGTCCACCATTAGCGATTTGTTCATTGCGGTCGAGAATGGCTTGTTTAACTTCGGCAAGTACGCCATTCCTGTTGGCTTCATTCCAGATATTGCGTGTCTCATCCTTTGTTGTTGCCTTTGCGATACGCTCGCGCAGTTCAGGAATGAGCACCTTTGCCATCTCCTCGCGCGTAGTGCGCTTAGAGCCGGAATAACCTGCCTGTGCTAGCGCTCGACCAACCGCGGATGTTTCCGCGTTCTCGCAGGCGGAAGTGTTGTTCGCCATGCCTGTGCCATCTACCTCGAAAGCATGGCCGATACCCATGACAGGGCTATCAGAGTCCTTGTACACACGCGCCTGCACTAGCCAACGTGTCGCCCCAATATCGCCCTGGTAATCAATAATCTCCGTTTCGATCCGGGAATTAGGGTTATCTCGTCGGAAACGCTGAATGCGCTCATCGACGGTTTCATAATCATTGAGGTTAAACTTAGCCATTGAAAGTAACCCTCACTCTCGCTTTAGTTTTGGATTCAGTTACATAATCTGACTCATTAATGTCCGGATTGTCTGCAAACAGTTTCTTCTTATCGAAACGCTTAGAAACACCGGGGGCGGAAATGCTTACACGCAAATCGCCAGAATCCCACGCTGCATGCTCCCCATTCGCAAGCTCACGCAATTCATTCTCAATTTCCGCTTTTCGATCCAAAAGTGGCTTAATTTCCTCTTCGCGTTTAAGAATGTCACGCAATTCAGAGAAAAGAACCTGAACATTATCCGGAATATCCTGAGAGTTTTCCCCAGAAAGGAAACGATCCGCAATGTCCTTCAATTCGCTAATGCGCTTCTCGTCACGCATGACAAGTTTGTTGCCACGATCCGGCACCCAAGGAGTGATTTCGCCGTTCTCGCTTAGGTATGGTTCCCATGCGAAAATGCACATCTCCGCACCAGTTACGAAAAGTTGCCACTGAATCTGGTCGTAGTAAGCGGGAGTAGGCCACTGCGTTAGGCTGGCTAGTCGCTTCTCGCTGATGGTCTTGATCTCGCCAACCACGGTTAGGTCAGCGGTGACCATATCCGGGGTGGCAGCATACTTACCATCACGCGCGTACAAAGCCCGGTTATGTTGCAGCCTCTCTGCCCCGTCAAGGCTTGCCACCCACTCCGCTATGTCGATCTCACGTTCATTGCCGTGGATGACTGCTGGCAGATGCGAAATGTCGGGAGCATCGATTAGGCCAGCTTTCTGGTCTCGCAGCTCGTCCCAAACCTTGGAGCTTCCGCGCGCGAGCTTCGCCACCTCGGTGGCTGTTACGTAGCCTTTGCGAGCTTCAAGCCATTCTTCTTTAGTGTCATAACTTAGTTTCTCTACAGCCATGCTCTACCACCAGATATAAGATGCGATCAGGACGATTAGGACAATTACCGATAGGGCTAAGAGCCAACCTGCGACATTCCTGCGCTCCGGAATATGCCTGTAGCTATACGCTTCAAGCTGCTCAAAATTCGGCCTCTCAATCCGCTCCATCGGGCGCGTATCGTCGTGCCTCATGCCGCCACCTCCAACCCGCTAATGTGCTTATCAACAGCAGACTTAAGGAAGCGGATGGAACCACCCAGCCGGGTAGGTGCGAGGTAGTCGATGCGACCGGAGCGGACAAGGTCGTAAACCGTGGATCGCGGGAGTGCGAAAATCTCCGCGACTTCATTTACTGTGTAAAACTTTTTCATAGCAGCAGATCAAGCTCCCCTCGCTCTTGTAGTAGGTCTGCGATAGTCAGCCAGGCCTCTGCCGCGAAATACTGCTCGTCATGCATAGTTGCAGTAGAGAAAGCAATCTCCGCTTCGCGCAGCGCGTCATAGAGGGTGTTGCTCATCGAGTCGCTCATGCAGCCACCCGCTCAACCGCACCGTCTGCCCCCAGTCGCATAAGTAGCTGCGCCATATAGGCGGCGTTCACCTGGTCGCGGTACCTCATCCCCTGCTTGTACATGTCCTCGATCGAGTTAATGATCATCGTGCGCGCATGCTCCTTAAAACTCTCCACCCCAAGTTCCAGCGCCATGTTTGTAGTGGTCTCCAACATCTCGCATACCCCGCTCCGCTTTTGTGGTGGTACTTCCGGACGATTTCGGAAGCACTCGTAAATTTCGCTCATGACATAACCCTCCAACAGGTAAAGAACCCCGTAGGGCGCTTGGTTCTACGCCACCTTGGAGGTGTTAGCCCGTGGCGTGAGGATTTCCCGCATGATGTTCCGCACGGCTGACTCGCCGGTCGGGTCACGATAATCGATGAAGCTATACCCGTCCGGGGTTGTGATCTCCATGCGCTCTAATCGTCGCTGCTCGTGCTCCGCGCGCTTGATGACCTTGCGAACGATCCGCATAAGGCGGTGCTCGTTGATGTCAATGCGGTTGCGCTTACAGAACTTTCTGGCGGAAACCTTCAGCTCGAAAACGTCATTAGACATGAAGAAAACCCCTTCGTCTCTGGCTAACACCCCTGCTTCGGTTGCTTTTCCAAACCTCAGGTGGCGAGCGATCCGTGTTCACTCTTTCCGAACCGCTAGGTAGAAAGTTACCCTACCGTTTGGTAGCTAACAACCATGGAATTACAAAAACACCCCCGCTTGCCACCCCCGACAAAGGGTATGAACTGGGGATTTAGGGTTGAAAAATACTGGTAGTCAAGTACCATACAAAGCATGACAGACCACAAAGAATGGATCGAAGCTCGCACCGGAAAAACAATCCACGCGATAGCTCTAGACCTAGGAGAAGATCCATCGAACTTCTCCAAGAAGGTGAAACGTGGCCTAACCACTGACCACATCATCGAAATCTCCCGCCACTATGAAATCCCTGTCATATCAGCACTAAGAGAAACCGGAGTGATCAAGCCGGAAGATGAAACCGAGCCAGAAGACACAGACCGAATTGTCAGCACAATTCACTACCTAGCCGACAAGCTGGCCGTAAAAGCGAAGCAGAACAAGCAAGAATCGAACACTACGACCGACAATGTCCACCACCTCCCCTACACTCAAGCCACCACAGACCACGGCATTGACTACGACGAGCTAGGCGCAGTCGCATACCCCCACGACGAGATAGGAGGCACCCCAGATGACCTCGATCCATGACCTACACCAAAAAGCACACGACATGGGTATAACGCTCACCCACCACGACCACGGAATCCCCGGCATATACCTAGACCAATACAAAACCATCAGTACTCGCCGAGGAATGGCCGTATGGGACTACAAGAGCGTTCTGGCGCACGAACTAGGCCACGCCCACTACAGAGACAGGAGGAACGGACACAAACATTTCGACGAGAAACAAGAGCGCAGGGCAGACGAGTACGCAGCAAACCTACTCATAGACCCCCAACAACTACTACACCTAGCGCCCTGGCACGGACACGACTACCGGAGTCTCGCAGCAGACCTCGAAGTCACCCCGCACCTACTGAAAACCTACCTACAACTACACCCCAAAATCCTGAAAGGACTAGCAGCATGAACCGCAAACTAGCAGCAATCATCCCCCTTACCCTCGTTCTCGTAGCCTGTGGCAGCTCCACAGAAACGAACGAGGAGAAAATCAACGGTATGGACGGCCACATGGCAGCAATGCTATGCCAAAAGCAAGTAGCTAAACGCGCCGGAATCACCCGCGACGATATGGCCGATGTCGACCTAAGTGCAGCTCGTCAGATTCGAGTGGGCGACGATGTTCACTGGCACTACTCCGCGAAAGACCAAAAGATCCCAGGCGGCCAGTACTCCTGCAACATTTTCCCAGAGAGTGCTGATAAAGCGAAGGTTGAAGTGAACTAGGTGGCGATACAGAAGCGCGTCAGTCGTACGGGTAAAACCAGGTGGGTGGCCAGATATCGCGACCCAGCGGGGAAGGAACGGTCAAAAACCTTCGATACTCAGAAAGCCGCGAAAATCTGGCTGTCAGAAAAACAGCGGGATATGGCGCGTGGACAATGGATCGACCCCACCGAAGGGACAGTCACGCTGGGCGCACTATTCGGCGAGTGGCAGGAGGCTGCAACACGTACAGACACGGCAAACGTCCGTGCATACACGAAAAGCAACCTCGGCGTACTGGCCGATATGCCGATCCAGACTATCCGTAGATCACATATACAAACATGGGTTAATGGCCTGGCCGACGGTACGGGTAGCGTGAGTGGGAAACCACTGTCCCCTATCACTGTGCGCACATGCCTTAAGCATGTCTCCACGGTACTCTCACAGGCTGTTTTCGACAGGCTAATATCCGTCAGTCCCGCGCAGCGTATCCATACGGAGCCGGTTTCGGGAGCTGTGGAAGCAGACAAGATCCCCACCCCTAGCGACGTGGAAGCAATCATAGAGTCAGCCAAAGGGTTGCGTCGAAAGAATGCGGACGTTCTTGTCATGCTGCTCGCAGCAACGGGGATGAGGTCTAGTGAGGCGTGCGGACTAACTAAGGGCGATGTGGATTTTCTACGCAGGAGGATACGGATACGTAGACAGCGGTCACAAGACGGCACCGTAGCCCCGTTGAAAACGTTGTCGGCAAGGCGTGACGTGTATCTACCGGAGCCTCTAGCGCTTCGTCTCTCGCCATTATGTGATGGCGATCCTAACGACCCTATTTTTACGAACGGCGACGGCGCCCCGTGGACACGACGGAGCGTTTCATCGATCTTCCATTCCATCCGCAGGCGTACAGGAATGCTGTACACGGCACACTCTATGAGGCATTTCTATGCTAGTGGTCTGATTGCGCACGGGGTGGATGTTCGTAGTGTGCAGGCTGCGTTGGGGCACGCTTCGGCGACCGTCACTCTGAGCACGTATGCGCACCTGTGGCCAGATTCCGAGTCGAGGACTGCTAGTGCGGGAGATTCTCTAATGCGGGATATTTGCGGGATAGAGGGTAAGGATGGAGGCAACGGGGCAGTGAACGAGCAGGTCAGAGGGGGTTAGGGTGCTGGATTATCCGGTTTCCTCTTGAAACGTCAGCAAGAAACCCCCAGGTTTTAAGTCCGCCTGGGGGTTTCTTGTGTTTGTTTGAGGCTGGAGCCCTGGGTTCTAGGCTCCGCGTTCTAGACACCGCGGTCTAGGCTCCGCCCGCGGCCTGGCTAGTTGTAGCTGGGCCTACCGGTAGGCACGACGGGGCTCTCGGTCATGCTGCTCAGCATCTCTTCCAAATCTTCCAGGCTGTCGTCGAGCTGATCCTGGTAATCAGACATGTCCGGGAAGTCCGAGGGCAACGTGATACCAGAGGGGGTGGGGATCGAGGTCATTGGGTTGTCCTCGTTCTGGTTCCCCGAAGTCTCTTCGTTGTTCTCCCCCGTCGTATCCGTGGTCTCGGATGTCGAGGAGGTGGGCTTTTCGTCGCCTTCGTCGTCGCTGGAGACCAGGTTGTAAATCAGCACACCGCCAACTACCAGTGCGATAAGCACCAGCAGGCCGACGACGATCTTGGCCACGTTGCCGTTGCCGCCCTGCCCGTTGGAGCCGGACTGGCCGTAACCCTGACCATATCCCTGGCCGGGCTGGCCATACCCTTGCTGACCGTAACCCTGCTGACCATAACCGGCCTGGCCATAGCCCTGTTGGCCGTATCCCTGCTGCCCATAACCCTGTTGGCCGTAGGCAGCTTGGCCGTATCCCTGCTGACCAGGCTGACCGTAGCCCTGCTGGCCAGCCTGGCCATAGCCACCCTGAGGGTTAAAACCGGGCGCACCGTACCCCTGACCGCCCGTGTTCTGGTAGCCCTGCGAGTTTCCAGTACCGGAGGCTCCGAATACCTGCGTGCTCTGATCATCCTGGCGGCGGTACTGCGGGGGCTCCGCACTCGCCCCTTCCGACTTGGCTTGCCCCAAGTATTCGGTCGGGTTGTCGGCGTTCTGCCCGTCCGCGCCGTTGCCTCCGCTGTTGAAAGGGTTTTTGTCCTGTGGTGCCATTACCTAAAAACTTTCCGTGCCAGGAGCCGAGCTCAATCCTTCATGTGCCTTAGTTGCTTATGTGTCGCTGCACTTCGAGGCTTAAGACTATCGCAGGTATCCTGCTGCCGCTCGAGTATCTGCGTTCTGCACCGCACGGCCGCCCCAGGAGAAGGAGGCCACGGTGTATCCGTTGCCGAAGGAGGCCGAGGCCAAAGTCTGGCGACCGTAATCGGACCAGCCCCACTTCGTGCCGTTGACACCCGGCAGGTGCACCGTTCCCCAGTTCTGGCGGGTGCCGTCAGCCGCCACGGGGCTGGCGGTGCGCATCCAGTGCAGAACCAGGGAGCGCGGGTGGCGGATACGCAGCTTGTGCAGGAATAGAGCGGTATCCGTCGCGGATGTATAGGAGTTACCCCAGTGGGCGGCTGCACGGGTGTTGCGCAGGCCATACTCCCGGGCGATGGTGCTGATAGATCGCGGGTACTTGCGGTAGATCTTGGAGGCGGCACCGTCGTCGGAGAAGCGGATCATGCGCTCTGCCAGGTAACGATCGGAGTTACTGCGATCGCCGTAGCGCAGCACGTAGTCCGCCATGTACAGCTTCACGATGGAAAGCCCCGGGCGAGACTCATCCGCGTTCGGGGTCTTGGCAATGCCGTTATTGGTCACCACTGCCATGGAGGTGCGCGCAGGCACGTTGTGGATCGTGCGCACCTTGTAGCCGTTGTTCGGTGCGGGCCGGTGCGGTGCCGGGCGCTGCGGGGCGGAGGAACCCGGGATCTGGTTGGCGGACATTCCCAGCTGGTTCAGCGCATCCTCCACAGCCTGCGGAACCGGAGGCAACGGTGGGAACTGCGGGAGCTGCGGCGGCGGGGGCAGCTGAACCTGCGGCATGGGCGGAAGCTGCGAGCCGGCGGGCGGACCGGCAGGCGCGGCATTCGCCGGGACGGCGAACCCTGCCACACCAATGGAGGCGGTTAGAGCCGCGGTGGCGATCCCCTTTGCGGCAGAACGTGAGCTCTTTGCCGCATGCCGCGGACGGTAGGTGTACTGGGAAAAGTCGAACGTCATAACCTCAAGTCCCGTTTATTCATGTTGTTGCGCGCCGAGAAGTTGGCGTCACCTAGAAAAAGGGCCAACAAAGTGCCCCGAGCGATAAACGCACAGCATAAATATACATAAATAGATGCTTATGCACCTGCTTTGAGCGCTAGGCGTCGCGGTAAAGAAGCTCCATAACCTCTTCATAAGGGGCGGGGTGCAGACCCCACGCATCCACTCCAACGTCGACCTGACCCGGGCCGGTGATGGGTGCGGCGGAGTGCAGGTGGCCGTGAATGACGTATGGCACGTCCAGGCGCAGAGAGTCGTAGCGGGACTCCATGCCCTCGTGATCCTGACCAGGGCGCGGGAAGTGGCACAGCCAGGCAACCTCGGTATCGGCCTTCCTAGCTAGATCCTCGTTATCGGCCACTCCGTCGCCGTCCGGATCCCACGGGACCACACACTGGTAGGGCTGCACGGAATCGAAAACCTCCAGGAAGCGGCGCTGCCGCTCGGCGCTGTTGGCGTGCAGCGGATGGCAGGAGTCGTGGTTGCCGGCGATCAGGTGAACGGTGACGTCCAGGCCAGAAAAGGCCTCGGCCAGCAGGTCCAGCGCTCGTTCTTCCTGCGGACCCCACCCAGAGGAAATATCGCCGAGAACCCACAGCGTGTCACCCGGAGCCAGGGCGCTGGTGAGGTTGCTCAGAATCGTTGCGTCGTGCCGCTCGACGTCCGCATCGATCTCCCCGCTGGTGCCGTAGCCACGTAGTTCAGCGACGAAGGGGTGACCAAGATGCAGGTCGCTGGTGAACCAGGTGCGGGGTTGATTCATTGGTCACTCCTTCTCTTAGGCACTCTTGGGCGCGGGGCTGTTAGAACCACTCTAACCAATCTCCCTACCCCCCCGTTCACGGCAGCCACTTCCGGCAAATTTCATATTTTGAGACTCTTATCTCATATACTGGTCACATGACGACCGAAGAGAAGAAAACCGAAGCGCCCGAAACCGGCGCGGAAAACACCAAAGCCACCAATGCCACCAATGCCTCCGAGGAACGCTCCGCCACCATTGCCGTGTGGGCCTTCCCCGCATTCATCCTGATCGGCGCCTGCCTTGCACTGGCCAGCCCGGACACCTTCACTCCCCTGGCGGCGCACATCTCCACAATGATCGCCATCATCATGCTGTGCATGGGCCTCACGCTGACGCTGCCGGACTTCGCACTGGTCATCAAGCGCCCCATGCCGATCTTCATCGGCGTGCTGGCACAGTTCGTCATCATGCCGCTGGGTGCAGTGGCCGTTGCCAAGCTGCTGGGGCTGAACCCAATGCTGGCAATCGGTTTGCTCATGCTGGGCTCCGTTCCGGGCGGCACCACCTCTAACGTGGTGTCCTACCTAGCCAAGGGTGATGTCGCCCTGTCCGTGACCATGACCTCCGTCTCCACGGTCATCTCCCCGATCGTCACCCCGGTGATCATGCTGCTGCTCGCGGGCGAGGAAACCCCGGTGGATGGCAAGTCCATGGCGTGGAGCCTGGTCCAGACCGTGCTGCTGCCCGTCATCGGCGGCCTGGTCATCCGTGTGATCTTCGACCGCATCGTCCAGTTCTTGCTGCCGGTCCTGCCGTGGCTGTCCATCATCGCCATCGGTGGCGTGGTCTTCCCCGCAGTGGCTAAATCTTCGGAGACCCTGATGAACGTCGGCGTAACCGTCCTGGTCGCCGTCATCATCCACAACACCATCGGCTACATCCTGGGCTACTTCGCCGCCCGCGCTACCGGCGAATCCCCCGCCGTGTGCCGCACCACCGCCATCGAGGTCGCCACGCAGTCCGCTGGCCTGGCCTCGGGCATGTCGGGCAAGTACTGGGCTCCGGAGGCCGCCATCCCCGGTGCGGTCGCCGCCGTGTGGCACAACATCTCCGGCGCTCTGTTCGCTTTCCTCATGCGCCGCTTCGCCAAGAACTAGCGGACCCCTACCATGGGATTCATGCGTATCTTCGGCTTTGAATCCTTCGGCGGCCCCGAGGTCACCCGCTTCCTCGACGTCGCCGACCTCACCTGGCAGCCCGGCAGCGTGCTGATCCGCCCCACGGCGATCAGCCTGAACCCCGGCGATATTAAAGTGCGGAACGGCCAGCGCCAGGGCTCCTTCCCGGTCTCTTTCCCCATGGCCATGGGCCGCGAGGCCGCTGGCATCGTCATCGAGGCCGACCCTTCCACCGGGTTTTCGCCAGGTGATCGCGTCTTTGGCTCGGCTTTCTCCAGCACTGGTGCTGCGAGTGATTCTTTTGTTCTTTTGGACGCCACCTCGACCGCAGCTATCCCCAGCGGTGTAGAGGCCACGGATGCGGCCTGCCTCCCCGCGGCTGCTGGGACCGCCTACGACGCTTTGGCAGAACTGCACGACCTGGAGACTTGGCCGGATGAGAGCGCCCGTCTGCTGGTAATCGGCGCGGGCGGTGGCGTGGGCACGCATGCCCTGCAGTTAGCGCGGCATTTCGACATTGAGGTCATCGGCATTGCCAGTGCTCGCAAGAAGGTACTGGTAGAGCGCCTGGGGGCGCGGTTTATGGACTCCGCGGAGCTAGGCAAGACCGGTTCCCACGTCACCGTTCCACCGGTGGACGGCATCCTGGATCTGGTCGGCGGCGAGGTCTTGGAGGGGCTGGCGCATCTTGCGCCGGAGGGCGCGATCCGCAGCGCCGCAGACAAGCAGCTGGCCGCCCGCCTGGGTGGCAGTGGCATCACTCGAATCCGCACCCAGGAGCGTTTCGCGGAGCTCGCCCGCTTGGTCGCGGAGGGCGCGATGCGCCCGGTGATCGGCAGGGAGCTTCCCTTCAGCGCAGCCGCCGACGGCTACGAGGAAGTCGAGTCGGGCCACGCGCTGGGAAAGGTTGTTCTCACTGTGAATGACTAGCGGAAGCGCTAGGCTTCTTCATTAATACGACTCTTTTCTTTACTTAAGGACGTTTTCATGAAGCGCATGTCTGTCCTTGCCCTGCTCACCGTCGCCGCGATGGTTTTAAGCGCCTGCGGATCTGAAGGTTCCAACGATGCCGCCGACTCAGGCAGCGCCGCCAACGCCTCTGCACAGCAGAATTCGGCAGCTAAGGATGAAAACTCTAATAAGGACGACTCCAAGAAGGGTTCTGAGGCAGACGAAACCACACGCGCTAAGTCCACCAAGAAGTCCGGCCCCAACCCCACCCCACCGGCTTCAAACCACGGTTCCGGTCACAGCTCTGCCACAGAAAGCAACAACCGCGCAGCTGAGCCGACGCGAGGCAAACGCAAACGTCCCTATTCCAACGGGGGAAGTGCTTACCCGCGAAATGACTGCGGGGTCACTGCAAATGGCGCTGAGATCAGCGTTCCTCTCCAAACATCATGCGAGTTCGCTGATGCGATTTACGCAGAGGCATTGAAACCCACCTACGCCTATAGGTCTAGCAACCCTAACGTGACGGCTCTACCCCGTGCGAGCATCACAGTCACCGACCCCGATTCCGGTGATACTCATGCGATGGACTGCCGCGTGGGCTCGGACGGCAGCACTCTAACTTGTCAGGTAGGCAAATCGAACGATTACGACTTTGGGGCAGACTTCGCCCTGAAGCAAAAGAAGTGGGTCGACTACCTCACAATCGCCACTCCCCAGTAGGACTCCCCCTGCGCCCTTCACGGTTCAGGCGGCAGCTAGGCAGGGGTCAGCGCGCCGGCAGTAGCGATCACCGCGAACTCCGCGATCCAGATCCACAGCCAGGGGCGCTTCGGTAGCAATGGCAGCTCGTCTGCCAGTGAAGGCCGCGCGAAGATGGACTGTGTCGCCGAGTCGAAGGATTCCCACACTTCCCGGTAGTCGGACTCCGTGGCAGCCCACTGCCGAACCGCCGTGGTATCGCGGTTGTTCGCATACATCCAGAACAGTGCCGGTCCGGCAAACATAAGACAGTAGAGCACCGCCAGGAAGATCCTTAAGGCACCCTCGACGCCCTCCATCGAGCCGGATAGGATCCCGAACAGCATCATCGCACCCAGGATCAATGCCAGCCAGGCCGCGATCTTCTTCGCGGTGCTCGGGCGGTACTTCGACAACCGAATGCGACGAGCTTCCAGATCCTGCTCATCGGAAGTGCGCACGACCTGCCCATCATGTGGATCCTCGTCGGGCATCCAGCCAGCCAGATAATCCTTATCCTGCGGGCGCTGCGGGTCCTTGTAACTCATGGATCTCAGTGTAGGCACTGCGCCGGACAACCCACAGCTCATTGTTCGATTTCGAGGGCTACACTGTGAATGTCCCTTTGGACTGTCCCAATGGACGTCCTATTTCGCCGACGCATAAGAGGAAACATACAGACGCAGTGAGCCAAACCAGCCCCGACCATCAGCCCTCCCCACTATCCCCGAAGCCCCCGCGCAACCCCGCGGAGTTCCCCATCCCCCAACGCCCGAGCGCGTGGGAACTGTTCAGTACCTTCAACTCAAAGGCCTCGGGCTGGGCTGGTGGACTGCGAGCCGCACTGTCGTTGCTGATCCCCGGCACTATCGCATGGTCGTTGGGCCACACCGATGCGATGTTGCTAGTTGCTGGAGGAGCGTTCACCGTCATCTACGGCGGCAATCTGCCGTACCGCATCCGCCTGAAGGTGATGGCGTTCTCCGCCGTCCTGCTGGCCGCCTGCCCCACCATCGCCGCTTGGCTGGGCAAGATGATGTGGGAGCACATGGATTCCGGCGGCTCGCATTGGTGGCTACTCATCGCCGGCGTGTACTGCACCTTCCTCTCCGGCGTGTTCACCTACGCACAGAACGCACTGCGCCTGCCGCCACCGGGCGGCTTCTTCATCGTCATGGTCTCCGGCGGTGCCACGATGATCGCCCGCAACGACCTCAACCCGCTAGCCATCGGCGGTTGGGCCTTGTTCGGCGCATTCGTCGCCATCATCGTGGGCATGTTCCCCGCCCTGTTTAATCCGCGCGGCCCGGAGCAGCGCGCCATCCGCACCCTCAACGACGCAGTGGCGGACTTCGCCGAAGATCCAACCCCCGGCAACTACTACCTGGCCCGCACTTCCCTCTCCGAGGCGTGGACCACGCTCATGGGCGCGGGCATCGTCTCCGGTGGCAGGGTCGTCCGCGAATCGCAGCGTGACCTGGTGGTGCAGGTGCAGCAGGCCCGCCAGAAACTTATGTCCGCCAGCGCGCACTCAGGCTACGTGGATACGGACGAGGACTTCTCCGATACCAACGGCATGGTCGACCCCACCCGTACCGCCATCCCACACCACAAGCCTTCAGTGAAGTACCGCTTCGGCCGTTCGCTCAACATCCACAGCCATGCGGAGCTCAGCATGGAAAAGGTCGTGCTGGCGAGCCTGGTCTCTTGTGCCATCACTATCTGGTTGGGCCTGGACCGCCCCGACTGGGGAGTGATCACCGCCCTGCTGATCCTGCAGTGGGGTCCGGAGAAGATCCCCGGTACCATCCGCGGCGTCCACCGACTCCTAGGATCCGTGCTGGGCATTGGCCTGTTCGCCATCGCCCATGCCTTCCAGATCGGCGGCCTCCCCCTGCTATTCTTGCTGGCTGCCTGCCAATTCGCCGCCGAGTTCTTCATCGTCAAGAACTATGCGTTCACTGTCATCTTCACCACCCCCATGGCGCTGATGATGGGCAACTCTCTCGACCGTCCGCTCGGCGACGTGGTGATCGACCGCCTCGCCGAGGTGTGTATTGCGGTTATATGCTCGTTTATCTTCTTGTGGCTTTGGCGCACTACGTCGGACGCCCACTACCACCGCCGCCTTGCAGGCCACTGCGAAGCGGCAATGGGTGCCCTGCTGGGCGCCTTGCTGATCAACCCGCCGGACCGCGCGCTCTACGCGCGCCGCGATCTGCAGTTCGAGCTGCTCAGCGAGCGCAAGCACATGATGAAGATGATCAACAACAACTCACCCTATGCGCGCAGCATGTGGGCCAAGCACAACCAGCTGCAGCTCACCGGATATACCCTGCTGGATTACTGCAACGCCCACGCGGACGAGGAGCTCTCCTTAAGCGAGATCAACCGCCTGGCCGCGGCGGTGCGCCAGGTCGGCTGAGCCTAGTCGGCGTCAATAAACCTAGTCGGCGTCAGTAGACAGAGCCGCGACGAAGGCCTCCTGCGGAACAGAAACCGAACCGATGGCCTTCATGCGCTTCTTGCCTTCCTTCTGCTTTTCCAGCAGCTTGCGCTTACGCGACACGTCGCCGCCGTAGCACTTGGAAAGAACGTCCTTGCGCAGGGCGCGGATGTTCTCGCGGGCAATGATCTTGGAGCCGATGGCGGCCTGCACCGGAACCTCGAACTGCTGGCGCGGGATGAGCTCCTTGAGCTTCACCGTCATCTTGTTGCCATACCAGTGGGCATTCTCGCGGTGGACAATGGCGCTGAACGCATCCACCGGATCGCCCTGCAGCAGGATGTCCACCTTCACCAGGTCGGCCAGCTGCTCGCCGGCCTCCTCGTAGTTCAGGGAGGCGTAGCCCTTGGTGCGAGACTTCAGCTGGTCGAAGAAATCGAAGATGATCTCACCCAGAGGCATGGTGTAGCGCAGCTCCACGCGGTCCTCGGAGAGGTAGTCCATGCCGCCCATCTGGCCGCGCTTGGACTGGCACAGCTCCATCGTCGCACCCAGGAACTCCGCAGGCACAATGACGGTCATCTTCACGATCGGCTCGTAGATCTCGCGCATCTTGCCACCCGGCCAGTCCGAAGGGTTGCGCACCAGCACCTCGCTGCCGTCCTCCTTGACCACGCGGTACACCACGGAAGGAGCAGTAGAGATCAGGTCTAGGTCGAACTCGCGCTCCAGGCGAGCGCGGGTGATCTCCATATGCAGCAGGCCCAGGAAGCCACAGCGGAAGCCAAAGCCCAGGGCCACGGACGTCTCCGGCTCGAAGGTCAGGGAGGCATCATTGAGCTGCAGCTTCTCGATGGCCTCGCGCAGGTCCGGATACTGGTCGGCACTGATTGGGAACAGGCCGGAGTACACCATCGGGGTCGGTTCTTGGTAGCCCTTCAGCGGGGTTTCCGCGCCGTTGACGGCCCAAGTGATCGTATCGCCCACCTTGGACTGGCGGACGTCCTTCACACCGGTGATGATGTAGCCAACCTCGCCCACACCGAGCCCCTTGGTCTTCGTCGGCTCTGGGGAGACCACGCCGATTTCCAGGGTTTCGTGGGTCGCGCCGGTACTCATCATCTGGATCTTCTGGCGGGATTCCAGCTTGCCGTCCATCATGCGCACGTAGGTCACCACGCCGCGGTAGATGTCGTAGACACTGTCGAAGATCATGGCACGGGCCGGCGCATCGGCGTCGCCGACCGGGGCGGGCACGAGCTCACAGACCCTGTCCAGCAACTCGGACACACCTTCGCCCGTCTTGCCGGATACGCGCAGCACGTCCTCTGGCTCGCAGCCGATGATGTGCGCGATCTCCAGGGAGTACTTCTCCGGATCTGCCGCGGGCAGGTCGATCTTGTTCAGCACCGGGATGATTTCCAGGTCGTTTTCCATCGCCAGGTACAGGTTCGCCAGCGTCTGCGCCTCGATGCCCTGGGCTGCATCGACCAGCAGGATGCAACCCTCACACGCCTCGAGGGCGCGGGAAACCTCGTAGGTGAAGTCCACGTGGCCGGGCGTATCGATCAGATGCATCACCAGTTCTTCGCCCGCGTGCGCGCCGGTCTTCGGCACCCAGGGCAGGCGCACATTCTGCGCCTTAATAGTGATGCCACGTTCGCGCTCGATGTCCATGTTGTCGAGATACTGGTCACGCATGTCGCGATCCTCGACCACGCCCGACATCTGCAGAATGCGGTCCGCCAGGGTGGACTTGCCGTGGTCGATGTGGGCAATGATGCAGAAGTTGCGGATCCTCTCTGGGTCCGTGAACGTCTCCGTGGCGTAATTCTTCTGCTTGGCTGCCATTTGCCCTCCTCTTTCGCTTATGCGTAACCCTACTATGCATCGCCCCGGAAGTAGCAGACGGGGTTTAGCTGCGAACCTTATTACTGTGCGCACGTGGTTCGGGTAATCTGTCACCTATGGCTGGTTCCGAAGGAAGTGTTGTGGATGTGACGCCCCCACGGGGGAAATCCCGCAATCCCATTGGGGCCATCAAGGGGTTCTTCCAGCGGTTTTATATCCGCCATTTCACGCGCCGGCAGGCTCTGAAGCGCGGTATTGCCGAACTTAATGCACACCTGGGAATGGGGGCGGAGTACGCCGGTTTGGCAGGCGACCGGGACGAAACCATCAAGACTCCCAGCCGGGAGCTCGCCCGCCCGGTCACCTACATCCCGGACATGGACGGGCAGGCGGATGCTGGTGAGGTCGTGTGGGCTGACATCCGCCCGAAGAAGGGAGTGCCCCCTGAGCGGCGTGCGGTGCTTGTGGTCGGGCGCAAGAGCCACCGGCTTCTCACCCTGCTGATTTCCTCCCGCGAGGAGTACGCTGATCAGCCGATTTGGGTTCCCATAGGAACCGGCCCGTGGAGCTCCGGCGCGGATCGCGATAGCTGGGTGCGTATAGATAAGGTGCTGCAGGTGCCGGAATCTCACATCCAACGCCGCGGCATCCCGCTACCCTCCCGCCGTTTCGATCGAGTAGCCAACGTGCTGCGCCAGGAGTACGGCTGGGGCTAAAAAGACCCGCCCGGAGCTTTTTGCCTTTTCTGCTCCCCTGCTGCTAACATTTCCCGAGTTCACAGTGCTGCTCGTAGCAGCCACTAGCGCTAACCCCTAGTGCCAGCGCCGTTATAGAGACGCACTGCGAGGCCACGCCGCATCCCACAGGACCTTGGGTGGGGTGTTAGAGACCGCGCGGCCGCGGCGGGAGCCCGCTCCCCTGAACAGATTTTTTCCGAAGACTTTTTGAAAGAAGAGGCACGCCACCATGGCAAACATCAAGCAGCAGAAGAAGCGCGTTCTCACCAACGAGATCGCTCGCAAGCGCAACCAGGCTATCCGTTCCCGCCTGCGCACCGAGACCCGCAAGTTCAACGCCGCCGTTGAGGCTGGCGACAAGGAAGCCGCTGAGGCTCAGCTGCGCGTCGCTTCCCGCTTCTACGACAAGGCCGTCACCAAGGGCACCATCCACCGCAACAACGCGGCAAACAAGAAGTCCGGCATGGCCGCTCGCTTCAACAAGATGGCCTAAGGTTTATCCAAAAGATTCTCCAGCCGGCACTTGCCTGAATCGAGGCCCGCACCCTTCTACAGAGGTTGAGACGTTGCGTCACAAAGCAACAACAGTAACAACCTCCCCCGGGTGCGGGTTTTCGTTATGCCCTAAGCTTAAGAGCTAGATTAGGGCTGGATACAGCCACAGCTGACCGCTGCTAATGACTTTTCAAAGGAGTTCGACAAAGGGATGAAGGATCGCTTCCGCTCAGCCCTACTCGGCACCGCCCTGGGCGATGCGTGGGGTTACCCGTACTTGAACGAGCCACAGCCCGAACGCACCCCGCTACCCGATTCGCTGGTGATCAGCGACGCTACGCAGATGACCCTGGCCCTGTGCGCCGCTATGGCGGAGATTGACGACGGGGACCTGGACCGCGAAGAGGGCATGCAGGCCATCGGCCAGCACTTCATCAACTACCACGGCGACCGGGATTACGACCGCCACCCCGGGGCTTCGAACACCGAGTCTCTGGAGCGGCTAAGCCTGCTCGGGGCGGAGCACTGGGACGATGTGGCTACTCACTCGGGCGGCTCCGGTGCCGTAATGCGCGTGGCGGCCAGTGCTTTGCTCGCTCCCGCCGATGAGGGCGTGGGCTGGTCCGTCCTGCAGGGCATCTTGACTCACGACTCGGGCGTGGCCCGCGCCGCGTGCGCGATGGTGGCCTGCATGCTGGCTGCTAAGAAGGGCACCCGCCTGCTCGACGTCGCAGAAGGCTTGGCCGGCGACGAGAACTTCGATAACGATAGCCTGCTGACCAACGAGGAGAAGCTGGACATCCTCACGGACCTGGACGAGGCTTTGATCACAGATCTGACCGGCCCCGACGTTCCGTTGAGTGAGCTGATCTCGCGCGTCAGCGCCGTGCACGAGCACCTCACCCCGTTCCTGCAGCAGGGCGACTTCGAGGAGCTGTACCGCCATAGCGGCAAGTTCGTGCAGATTCTGGGTCGTGGGTGGGACGCAGGCTCCTGCACCGCCTCCGCCCTACTGCTGGCGCAACTGTACCTGGATAATCAGGATCAGTACGCCCCGCACGACTTCCTGCACGTGGCCGTGAACTGGCCGGGCAACCGCAATACTCGCGCTTCACTGACTGGCGCGCTGATCGGCTCCCACCTGGAGGGTGGCGTGGACGCATGGGAGGAAACCCGTGAGTACGATTTCGAGTCGCGCTACGACGACGCGGTGCACTGCGGCGTGTGGAAGGGCTTTAACGCCCGGTAGCGCTGTACCCGCTGCGCAATCTGCGCTCTGGCTGCCCGCCAGCGACGTAGGCGATTTTGCGCACCGCGTCCTCGACCGCGAAGTCGGGGTCGGCGCTGTGCCCCTTCACTCCCGCGTCTAGCTCCGCGGTGATCTGCACCGCCTGCGCGATCATGGGGGTGGTCCAACGCCGGGCGGTGCGGATCGTTTTGTCCAGCTTCCACGGTGCCATGCCGAACTTCGCCGCATCCCGTCGGGAGTTGATGTTGCCCGCGCCCGCCACCTTTGCAATGTCTGCGATCCCGGAGCTCAGCGCGCTGGCCAGCAGAACCGGCGCCACGCCCAGCTGTAGCGCCCGGCGCGCCAGCGCCACTGCGGCGCGGACGTTTCCGGCGATGGCGTAGTCGGCTACTTCGAAGCCGCTGACCTCCGCTTTGCCCTGGTAGTAGCGCTTCACCGCTGCAGCATCTACGTGGCCGTCCGTGTCGGCGATGAGCTGGCTGATGGCGCTGGCCAGCTGGCGTAGGTCGCTGCCCACCACGTCCAGCAGCAGTTCGCACACTTCGCGGGTCACGCGCGCGCCCTGGCTGCGGAACTCTTGGTCGATGAAGGCCAGCTGTTCGCGGCCCTTCAGTGCCCCGGCTTGGAATACCACCGCGCCGAGTTTCGGCCAGCTATCCACCAGCTTCTTGTTGCGGCCTTTGCCGGTGTGCACGATGATCAGCACCACCCCGTCGGCTGGGTCTTTGATGGCTTGTTCCAGCAGCCCGACGATCTCCTTGCCTGTGTCCTCCACGCCGGTGACGACCACGATGCGGTCCTCGGCGAACAGGCTGGGGCTTAGCAGTTCGGCCAGTTCGGGTGCGCTGAGTTCAGAGGCTTTGCGCATCTCTACCGGCAGGTTCGGGTCTCCGCTGGCGGCCCGCGCCTGGTCGACGATGCCCTGCCTGCGCCGTTCGGCCAGGAAGTCATCGCCGCCGACGATCAGGTTGATGGGTGCGGGATGCTCGGGGCGGTTCATGGGTTCGATCTTGCCAGATCTGCGCGCGCGACTTCTAACGGATCTCCACCTTGTCCTTGCACGGGTAGTACACGGGCACCCCGTTGGGCATAAAGCTGGGTCTGTCGTGGGGTTTTCCACACTGCGTCACGATCACCGCCACCTGTTGCGCTCCCCCTTTCTCCGCCACGACTGCGTCGATCTGTTGCTGTTGCCGCATCGCCTGGTCGTCGTCTCGAACTTGAAACACTGCCTTACCGGCTAGGTCCACCGGCTCTGTCTGGATTGCTGCGGGCGCGTCTGGTGTTTCTAGTTTTATGACGCCCCCTCGTCCCCACACCCCTATCATCAGCACCCCGCACATAAGCGTGGCCCAGCCCCAGCGGAGGGTGCGCCAGTAGCTGGCGTAGCGCACGCTCGCCAGCAAGACCGCCAGCAGAGCGCTGGCTATACCCGCCCATAGCCATCCGCCCGGGGTGGCGAGCATCGGCGCGCCAGACCCCGTGCGGGCCACCTGCAGCACCCATGCCGCGCATGGCACCGCGGGGGCGACAATGAGCTTGGCCAGCAGCATCGTCACCGGTGGATAGATCGCCGCCAGCAGTGCTGCCATGAGCCCGAGTACGGTGATCACTGGAACCACCGCCGTCACCGCCAGGTTGCAGACGACCGCGACCAGGGAGACTTTCCCCGTCATATGAACAATGATCGGAATGGTCACCAGGTCCGCTGCGATAGCCACCAGAACCATGCGCACCACCATCGCCTGCAGCTGGGTGGGTCGCTCGTGGGCGGGCAGCCAGGGAATCAGCGGCATCCTAGCCAGCACGGCTTTTGACCACCAGGGAAGCACCACCACGATGCCCGCCGTTGCCGCCACCGAGAGCACGAAGGCGTAGCTAATGGCCATGCCTGGGGAAAGCACCATCAGCGCGATAATGGCCGCGCTCAAGGAGGCGATGATGTCCGTCCAGCGGGCAGAAGCCACCGCCACCAGGCCGACGCTGCCCATGATCGCCGCGCGCAGCACACTGGGTTCCGGGCCGACCAGCAGCACGAAGGCCACGAGGGCGCCGGCTGCCACCAGCAGCCGGGTGAGGCGCCCCGCCCGGCAGGCCGTGGCCAGCACCAACGCGGCTCCAGTGACTACCGCGACATTGGAGCCCGAGACCGCGCTGAGGTGGCTTAGCCCAGTGACGGTGAACTGGTTGCGCAGAGTGGAATCCTGCATGCTGACGTCCCCCATCACCATGCCGGGCAGGATCTTCCCGGCTTCCCACGGCAGGTCTGCGCACAGCGCGTGGAAGCCTCTGCGCAGCCAGGCGGTGACGCCCCATATGCCCTCCGGGTCGGTGATGTTCTCCGGAGCTCGGGCGGCGGACAGGGTGACGGGAACCATCTCTGCCCCGCGGGCGGGGCGCATGGTGGCAGCAATGTCGAAGCTCATGCCGGGTTGGAGAGCCGTGAAGTCGCCCGCGCTCGCTGTGCCTCCGCCTACTCCGTCGCCTCCAACACCGGCGCCAATACCGGCCAAGTCGGGGCGTAGAAAAAGCGGCACCTCCCCCAGGCCGTCGATGTGCACGGGGACCAGCACCGTCCCCTCAGCGACCTGTTTCGGCAAGCCCGCCACCGTTACCCGCTGCTGCACACTGCCCGCTGTAGTGGAGAGGTCCTGCAGCAGCGGCTGGGCGTCAATAATTAAGATCCGCCACCACGTGCCCAGGCCCACCGCGCTGGCGACGGCCCCAACAATCGCAGCGCTGCGCGCGAGGAGGCGGCGCCACGGGGCTCCGTAACTGCGGCGGGCGTGCCACCACCACGCAACGCTGGCGAGCGTGATGAGTCCTCCTACGACAAGTGGCCAGAAGCTGCGGGTGAGGATGATCGCGGTGGCCATGAGCCAGCAGCCGAGCGCGACGGGGACGAGTCGCAGATCAACACCGCGGGCTTTGGTGACGGCTTCCGGACTGAACGGCTCCGGCGCGCCCAACACTAGCGAGCTAGATAGTGACGGCATCGCGCATCGCTTCGAACTTCGCCGGGCCAATGCCGCGGACGTCCAGGAGCTGCTCGATGCTGGTGAAGGAGCCGTTGGATTCTCGCCAAGCGATGATGGCCTCGGCGGTGGCGGGCCCGATGCCGCTGATGGTTTCCAGCTGCGCGGCGTCGGCGGTGTTGAGGTTCACTTTGCCGTCTGCGCCGTCGGCTTTACCTCCCTGCGCTGCTGACCCGCTGCCTGCCCCACCAGGTTTCGTCCCGTCCGCACCTGCGCCTCCGGCTCCACCCGGCGCGGCTTGCGCTCCACCGGCGTACACCACGCGCGAGCCACGATCATCCACCACGATCTGCATGCCATCGCTGACCGGCTCCGCCAGATTGATGCCCAACACGACCGCCTTAGGCAAACCGCCGCCTGCGGCTTCTATGGCCTCGCCCACCCGGGTGCTCGCCTGCACCCGAAGCAGCCCGGGGTGATGCACCATCCCCTGCACACTCACCACGACTTCCTGGTTATCGTCCTGCTCGATTGCCTGGCCGCCATCCCCCGCCGGGGCCAACCCCGTCCCGTCTGCCGTCGCGGCACCACCCGCACCTGTTTCAGTGGTTCCACCAGGTACCCCGGGCTCGCCAGTGGTCGCCAGTATATCGGCGCCGCCTACTCCCGCCCCGTCATCCGAATCTTGCCGTTGGCAGGCGAAGAACGTGACGCTGATGAGGACGGCCACGACCACCGTGACGATAAGCCCCCTGGATGCCGTGCTGCCTATGACCGTGTGCGTGTCTAGGTCAACGTTGGCGAGCTCATGCTCCGGCATGGGCTGGGCTAAGGCTTCGGCGCGGGCGCGAACCTTGTCGGCAGAACTCTGCCGCATACGTCGTGTGGACATGCGCCGATCAGACCATGCCCTATAGACCGCCAGCCGTCAGGCACCGCAAACGGCACGTCAAAACCCCAGGGGGCTGTGGAAAACCCCTCCCCTGTGGATAACCCGCGAGTAGAAGCTCCCTGAAGTCTCTCCTGAGTTACTCGGTGTCGCTGCTCTCTGCGCCGTTATCCTCGGCCTTCTCGCCGTTCGCCACGGGTGCATCGGGCGCCTCTGCAGTCTCGGCGGACTTATCTGCTGCTTCCTCGGCAGAATCGTCTGCTTCTGTGTCGGCCGCCTCTGCCGCTACTTCGGTCGCCTCGACGTTCTCCGGCGTACCTCGCAGCGTCGCCGCCACACCCAGTGCCCCCTGCCCCACGTGCAGCTGCAGGACCTCCGGAATGCTGACGATGCTGACCTCTACCTGCGGCAAGGACTTCCAGGTCTCTATCCGAACCTGCCTGCGCAGCGAGTGCGGGCGCGGCTCCGGCGGCTCGGTTGGGGCCTCCAGCTGGTTCAGCTGCTCAATCATCTCCCCCAGCCGCGCCGACAGGTCCACGGCCTGGTCCTCGGCATCACTGTGGTGCACGGCAATCTGCACGTCCCGCGGATTGCCCTTACCCGCTACGGCCTCGTCAATCACCAGGCGGCGCACCAGATCCACCACGCGATCCATCGCCTTGGCCTGGGTGCGGGTCTTCGCCGCCAATGTCAGCTTGCCCTCGGTCACCTGCAGAATCGGCTTAATCGCCAGTGTGGAGGTCAGCAGCGCCTGCCCCACCGACAGGCGCCCGCCCTTGCGCAGCACGTCCAGCTGGTGGACGTACAACCAAAGCGAGGAGTTCTTCAGCGACTCCTCGGCCACCGCCACCACGGTGTCCAGATCCGCACCTTCGCGGGCGACTTCGGCGGCGCTCAGCGCGGCAAAGCCCAGCACCATGCCAATGCTCTTGGTATCCAGAACCTTCACCTGGCCGTCGAACACTCCCGCCGCCACGCACGCATTGGCATAGGTCGCGGACAGCTGCTTGGAAAGGTGCAAAGCCAGCACGCCAGCATCCCTGCCGCGCTCCATCAGGCGGGCGTAGCTCGCGGTCAGCTCCAGGCTGCTCAGGCTCGAGGTCGTTTGCTCTTCGCCTTCGCCCTCCACGTGCAGGTCCAGCACAGTGATGCCGGCCTTCTCCGCAAGTTCCTTCGTCAGGCAGCAGGAGGAATCGGTGACGATCTGGACAGTCACTACCTACCTACCTTCGCTGGGGTTGTGCGGGTTGGAGCGGGTGGCGTCATTACCAAAAGAACTAGGGGCAGCACCTGGAAGGGCGCCTTCGTCCGGGCTCGCGTCGGTGGCCACGCCCAAGTTCCAGCCCTCCAGGTGCCACTGCGGCAGCTTCCACCAGTCGGCGCGGCTGGAAGGCACCAGCGGCACCGTGCTTCCGTCGACCGCCACCGGAGTGGTGCCCGCCGCCTCGCCAGTAAAGCGCGGGCGGGCCAAAAGCTGCGACCAGCAGGCATTACCCAGGCCGGTGAACACCGGGTAGTAGCGCACCGGAAGGTCCAGCAGGCGGGCGGTAAGCGCACCGATTGTGCCACCGTGGGCGACGATCATCACGTCGCCCTCGTCGAACACATCGGTAGCCATGATCTCCTCGATCACAGCGTAGGCTCGCTCGGCTACCTCCAGGCGCGTCTCGCCACCCGGCGGAGCCCACTGCGGATCGTGGCGCCAATACGCACGCTGCCCGGGGAAGTCGCGATCTACCTCTTCGCGCGAGGCTCCCTGCCACTGGCCCAGGTCCGTCTCCCGCAGGCGGGTGTCGGTCGTCACCTCACAGCCGAAGGGCTCGGCCAGGATCAACGCCGTATCGTAGGCGCGCTTAAGGTCACTGGCGATCACCCGCGCGATGCGCTTATCCCCCAGCATCTGCGCGGTGACCTTGGCCTGCTGCACACCCACCGGGGACAGGTCAGTATCCAGCTGTCCCTGCATACGCCCCTTGGCGTTGTATTCCGTCTGCCCGTGACGGACCAAAAAGACCCTGCGCTCGCCCATGGTGAAGACTTATCAGCTTCTACAGCTCGTCCGCGTCCGGGGCGGGGCCGGCCAGCGGCAGGTCGTCGATGCTGGTGGCCTCCAGAACGTCCACCTCTGCATCGGCATCCCAGTTGCTTCCGCGGTCCACCTGCTCCACGCCCTCGACCTCGATCTGCGGGGCATCGCGCCACAGGCGATCCAGCGCGTAGAACTCGCGCTCTTCCTTGCGTTGGACGTGCACCACAACGTTGCCGTAGTCCAGCAGCACCCAGTGGCCCTCGCCGCGGCCCTCGCGGCGGGTTGGCTTAGGCCCGTCCTGGCCCACCTCGTACTCCACCTCGTCGACGATGGAGTTCACCATGCGCTCGTTATCGCCGCTGACGATAACGAACACGTCCGTAATGGCCAAACGGTCCGAGACATCGAGGACCAGAATGTCCTCCCCCAACTTCTCGGCCGCTGCGCGCGCCGCCACTCCGGCGAGCGCGATCGAATCTGCAGTAGCAGTCAAAAAATTTCAGCCCTTCATAATTGGTTTAAAACACATCCAGTTTAGCAACCCGCCAGCTATTCGCTGGAAACGTACATGCCGTGCTTGGCGATGTACTGCACCACGCCATCGGGCACCAGGTACCACACGGGTCGGCCATTCGTCGCCCGCTCGCGCACGTCGGTGGAACTAATGGCCATGGCGGGAATCTCCACCAAGGACAGGCGCCCGGCGGCGACTTCCTGCGATAGCGGATCGTCGCTGCCCTCGTCACCCTTCGGCAGTTCATAGCCGGGGCGGGTAACACCCACGAAGTGCGCCAGGTCGAAGATCTTCTCCCAATCCCGCCAGGTCACGATCTTCTGCAGTGCGTCGGCGCCGGTAATGAAGAACAGCTCGGCCTCTGGGTACTGGGCGCGAATGTCCGCCAGGGTGTCCACGGTGTACGTATCCCCGCCGCGGTCAATATCCACCCGGGAGACCAAGAAACGGGGGTTCGAGGCTGTGGCGACGACCGTCATCAGGTAGCGGTCCTCCGCCGCAGAAACCTGCCTGTGCTTTTTCTGCCATGGCTGGCCGGTGGGCACGTAGATCACCACATCCAGGTCGAACAGGTCCGCGACCTCACTGCCGGCCACCAGGTGCCCGTTGTGGATGGGGTCGAACGTGCCGCCCATGATGCCGACCCGGGTGGGCTGTGTGGTGGTCTGCTGCACTGTTGATTCTGCCTTCTCTTCTTCCGGGCCGCGCTTCCGGCCGCCTGGGGCTTTATGTTTCCTGCCGGAAGATTCTAGTCTTAAGAGGTGCGGGCGTACGATCGCCCAAATTATAGGTGAAACAGCAGGGAGTGTCCGATCTAGCGATGAGTACGAACGCTTGGGTCCCAAACCAGCACGGTGCATGGGCAATGCTCATTTTGCCGATCGCCACGGGTTTGATCACCGCCGCCGTTATCGCTCCGTCCTACGGCAATCCGGTGCAGTGGTTGGCGCTGACTTTCATGCCTCTGGCCTGGATCTTCGGCTACTTCACGTTCTTTGCCTTCGGCCTGTGGTTCAAAACCCGCGCCCCTGCCCGCCGTCGCGCTTACCTCTGGCCCACGCTGACGTACGGTGCCCTCACAGCCATTTTCACCGTGATTGTGTTGTATCTGCAGCCGCGATTGCTGTGGTGGTGCGTGCCGTTTGTGCCGCTGATCGCGGTGGCTCTGATGGAGGTCTTCAGGAGGCGCCCCCGCAGCCTCATCTCCGGTATCTCCACCACGGTGGCCAGCGCCCTCATGTACATCGTCGCGGTCTCGGCCAGCGGTTTCTCCGTCCTGCCGTGGTTCTTCAGCGAGGCCCCCGTTGCCATTTGGGTAACCACGCTGGTCATCGGCTTGTATTTCACGGGCACGATTTTCTACGTGAAGACCATCATCCGCGAGAGGGATAATGCACCCTTCGAGCGGGTCTCCCTGCGCTATCACCGCATCGCTTTGTTGGTCACGCTCATCACCTCGGTCACGGCCGCTATCGACGGTGGTTACACCGCCAGCGGCCCGCTGATGATTCTGGTGATGGCCGCCGCTGCCCTGCGCGCCAAGCTGATCCCACCGATCGCCAAGGCTAACCCCCGCGAGTGGACGCCCAAGAAGGTCGGCATGTGGGAGATACCGATGTGTCTGGTTCTGGCGCTGGGCGCGAGCCTTACGCTGGTGGTGTAACTGTTCTTTCTTTATGACGCCCACTTCTCAACCGGAAAAGTGAACGCCATCGCCACACTTAGGGGCGAACCTGGCCTTCGCCGTTGATGACCCACTTGGTGCTTGTCAGCTCCGGCAGCCCCATCGGTCCGCGGGCGTGCAGCTTCTGGGTGGAGATGCCAATCTCCGCGCCGAAGCCGAACATCTCTCCGTCCGTCCAGGCGGTGGAGGTGTTGATGGAGACAGCGGCTGCGTCGACGTACTGCTCGAAGTAGCTGGTGGTCTTGTAGTCGCGGGCGGCGATGCCCTCAGTGTGGCTGGTGCCGTAACGGTTGATGTGAGCTACAGCTTCCTCCACGCCGTCGACAATGGCCACTGCAATGTCAAAGCTCAGGTACTCGTCGGTCCAGTCGGTTTCCTCCGCCTGAACGACATCGTTGATCAGCGGATCCAGCTGCTTCTTCTCACCGTGCAGGGTCACGCCGGCCTTCTGCAGTTCCTCCAGGACGTAGATCTTGTCCGGGTCCGGCAGGGCGGAATCCAGCAGTACAACCTCGGTGGCGTTGCAGACGGAGCAGCGGCGGGTCTTGCCGTTGATAACCAGCTTGGTAGCTTCCTCAATGTCCGCAGAGGAGTCGACGTAGAAGTGGCAGTTGCCCGTACCGGTCTCGATAGTGGGCACGGTAGCACCCAGAACCACAGCGTTGATCAGCCCAGCGCCACCGCGTGGGATAACCAAATCCACCAGGCCACGGGCGGTAATCAGGTCCTGCACCGAGTCGTGGGTATCGCACGGCAACAGCTGCACCAGCTCACGCGGCAGGTTGTGGTTTTCGGCAACATCCTGCAGGATCTGCACCAGTTTTTCATTGGTGTGGCGGGCAGACTTGGAGCCGCGCAGCAGCGGCACGTTGCCGGACTTGATGGCCAGGCCGAAAGCATCGACGGTGACGTTGGGGCGAGCCTCGTAGACCATGCCCATCACACCCAGTGGCACGCGCACCTGCTTCATGCGCAGACCGTTGGGGCGGGTGTGTCCGCGGACGATTTCACCCACCGGATCAGATAGCCCGATGACCTGGCGCAGGCCGCCGGCAATACCGGAAATACGCTCGGTGTCCAGGGCAAGACGGTCCAGCAGGGAGTCGGCGAAGCCGCGCTCCTTGCCCGCTGCAATATCCTTCTCGTTGGCGGCGATAATGTCCGCCGCATTAGCCTCCAGCGCATCTGCTGCGTCAGCCAGCAGATCGTTCTTCTGCTGGGTGTTCAGCAGCAGCTGGGAACTGACCTCCTTGGCCTTTTTAGCCTTGGCTAGAACCTCGTCGCGTTCTGCCTGGCGTTCCGGGGAAAGGGTGTTCTCTTTAGCTTCGTTGGAGTTTGTCATACCAACCCATGCTAGCGAACTAGCCCCTAAGCTGCGGCACGTTGTTGGAAACCTGAATACAACGTCGGTTCCTTGAGGGTAGTGTGACTTAAAGCACCACTTCCCCGAAGTTGAAGCATATTTTCATGAACTGCTTTGTCTTCGACTTTCGCAGAAAGGAATCCGAATGAGTTCCCTAGCAACAGGCGGCAGCTACCTTTTGGCCGCCGTTCTCGCCGGTGATGCATTGATCTCCGTCAAGCCGCCTAAATTCATACGCCGTTGCCTGGAGGGCGTTAAGTTCCCCGAAGATTGGTGGTGGACGCTAATCGCGATCAAGTCTCTCGCAGCCACAGGACTGGTTTACGGTGCGGCTACCGGCAACGCTACAATCGCGACAACCGTCTCAATAGGTGTACTGGGCTACTTCCTTTCAGCGATCACTGCCCACATTAAGGCGAACTTCCTCGGATCAGAATTCTGGATCAACTGCCTGGGAATGACGGCTCTTAGCGCAGGCGTCCTCTCCTTTAATGCGAAGTCCATGTAGGGGCTTGCTTCGCCACACAACGGAACCGCCGCGCAGCTAACGCGGCTTCAGCCCCTCCGGGCCAAGAGATCACGCCCCTACTAACCCTTTAGCTGCGCTCGGTTAGCGTAATGAGACATGTAGTCGGCGTGCACCACCGGCCTGCGGGCAAACTCCGGCAGGTCGGAGGTCGACTGGCCAATCAGGTCGTGCAGCATGGCGGAATCGTATGCCACCTCACCACGGCCAACAATGTTGCCGTCCGGCCCTACCAGGTCCACCACGTCGCGCTGCGAGAAATCGCCCTCGATCTTGGTGATGCCCACCGACAGCAGGGACTTGTGATTCTCCGTCACGGCGCGAACCGCGCCGGCATCCAGGTGCAGCTGGCCATAAGAATCTGCAGCGTACAGCACCCAGAACTTCCATGCGCTCAGGCGATCCTGGTCCGGCCAGAAGCAGGTTCCTACCTCCGCAGTATCCAGGGCCGCACCGATGTTCTCCGTGGAAGTCAGCAACACCGGCACACCTGCGCGCGAGGCCAGGCGGGCAGCCGATACCTTCGCCGCCATGCCGCCGGTGCCCAGGCGGCCACCGTCACCTGCAGCCACGCCCTTCAGGTCCTTGGAACTCTTCACCTCGGCGATGAACTGGGCGCCCGGCTCGGCCGGGTTGCGGTCGTACAGGCCGTCCACGTCGGACAGCAGCACGCAAGCATCCGCGAAGGCTAGGTGGCTCACCAAAGCGGCCAGGCGGTCGTTGTCACCGAAGCGCATCTCAGAGGTAGCGACCGTATCGTTCTCGTTGACAATCGGCACGGCCTTCAGCTGGCGCAAGCGGTCGATGGTGCGCTGGGCGTTACGTGCGCGGTCGCGCTCTGCGGCGTCCGAAGCAGTAAGAAGAACCTGGCCGATAGTGCGACCGTAACGGGCGAAACTACGCGCCCACTCCTGGGCCAACAGCACCTGGCCGACAGACGCGGCGGCCTGCTTGGTAGCCAGGTCGGTGGGGCGCTGGGCGAGCTCCAGTGGACCCATGCCGCAGGCCACAGCACCAGAGGAAACGACGATGAGGTCCGTGTCGCGCGCCATGCGCGCCTCCAGCGCGTCGGCGATCATGTCGATCTGGTTCGGATCCACACGGCCGTCGTCGTCGGTCAGGGAGGAAGAGCCGATCTTCACCACCAGGCGGCGAGCGTGGGCGATGTCGGCGCGGACAGAGGAATCGTGCCCCATCGCCGGATCGTCTTCGTCCGCCTCCGGCTCGGGGAATTCAATGGACGTCGCGGGCACAACTGGGCCCGGCTCGTGCACTGGCCTTTGCCCGTAGGTAGGCACGGGCGTGGCTAATTCGGGAGTCATCTCCCCCGGTCCTGCGTAGCTAAACGCGGACTGGGCTGAACTGAACTCTTTTTCGTCTGCAATGTCGGAATCGGAGGATGACATACTCACCAGTATGCCAGCCCCGCTCCCGGGGTTGTGCAGATTGGTTCAACGTGGCTACCCCTGCCAGCGTTCGCGCTCTGCGACCTCCCCGTCGCCGAAATCGTTCTCGTCGATCAGGCCGCGGCGGGCCTGCGAGGCACGCTTGCGTTCCTCCGGGGTAGCACGGGTGTTCTGCTCCAGGCGGATGTCGGTGCCGCGCCCACTGCGCATGACGTCCACACCGGCGGCGGTCTGCGGATCCCACTCGAAGGTGATTTCCCCGATCGTTACCTCGCTGCCTGCGTCCGCGCCGGCCTTGTAGAGTGCTTCCTCCACGCCGGCCTTCGCCAGACGGTCGGCCAGGTAGCCCACGGCCTCGTCGTTTTCGAAGTCGGTCTGGCGGATCCAGCGTTCGATCTTCTCTCCGCGAACAATGAAGGCATCCTCGGCGGACGGGTCGGCCTCCACTTCGAAGTCGGCGAATCGCCCGCCGGAGCGCTTGCGCAGCCCCTTCGGGGTAATCACCTGCGCGGGCTTTTCCTCGACCGGGTTGGCCTTGCGGTGGGCCTTCACGATGTCCAGCAGCGCGTACTTCAGCTCGTCCAAGCCCTTGTGCGCCACAGTCGAGATGCGGAAGATCGGCCAGCCGAACTCCTTGAGCTCTTCTTCCTGCAGGTCCGCCATGTCCGCAGCGTCCGGTACGTCCATCTTGTTCAGGATGATCACGCGCGGGCGCTCGCGTAGGTCGCCCAGCCCGGAGTCGCTCGCCAGTTCCTTCTGGTAGTTGGCCAGCTCCTTTTCCAGGGCCTTGATGTCCGCGACCGGATCGCGGTCTGCCTCCAGCGAGGCGGCGTCCACAACATGGGCCAAAACGGCGGTGCGCTCGATGTGGCGTAGGAAGTCCAACCCCAGGCCCTTGCCTTCGCTAGCGCCGGGGATCAGACCCGGCACGTCGGCGACGGTGAACACCTCGTGGCCAACGTTGACCACACCCAGGTTCGGCACCAGGGTCGTAAACGGGTAGGCCGCGATCTTCGGCTTCGCAGCCGACAGCACGGAAATCAGCGAGCTCTTACCTGCCGACGGGAAGCCCACCAGGCCGACGTCTGCCATGGACTTGAGTTCGAGGATGACGTCCTTTGCCTCGCCGGGTTCGCCCAGTAGCGCGAAGCCCGGGGCCTTCCTGCTTTTGGACGCCAACGCTGCGTTTCCCAACCCGCCGTGTCCGCCCGCGGCGACGATCATCCGCGTGCCCTTGCCTGTTAGGTCGGCAACCGCCTCACCCTTGGAGTTAAGCACCACGGTGCCCTCCGGCACTTGGAGTACGAGGTCTTCCCCGCGCGCACCGTGTCGGTGATCGCCGGCGCCGTTGTTGCCGCGCTGGGCCTTGATGTGCGGGTGGAAGTGAAAGTCCAGCAGGGTGTGTACCTGCGGGGAAACCTCCAGGATGATGTCTCCACCGTGGCCGCCGTTTCCGCCGTCGGGGCCGCCGAGGGGGACGAACTTTTCGCGGTGGACGGAGGCGCAGCCGTGGCCGCCGTCACCGGCCTGCAAATGCAGCACTACGCGATCAACGAACTGTGGCATGGCTTTCCTTTCGCCCCAATTAAATCTTCGGGTTCCGAGTCTATCGGCTATTCGGACATCAGCCTAAAGTGCGCACTCCTTTGGCATACACGGGGCGCAGGTGAGGCATAGACGGTCGAAAGAGCACCCCCTCCCTTTCAACCACAATCACTATGAACTATAGTTAGCCTACCCTTGCTCCTATAAGGCTAGGCTAACCTTTTGATCGAGGTTGGCCTTCTGAACACACCCCTCACACAAAGGAATAACTATGCGTTTTTCTCCGCTACGCAAAGCCTGCGTGGCTGTAGTTGCAGCAACCACCGCCCTAGGTCTCGCAGCCTGTGGCGCAGCCGGCACCAGCAACTCCGAAAGTTCCGATAGCGCCAACGGATCCGGTGGCGCCATTGCTATCACCGACGTGACCGGTCGCCAGGTACACCTTGATTCGCAGCCGAAGAAGGTCCTACTCGCAGAGGGTCGCGGACTGTTTGCCACCTCGCTACTGAACAAGGAAAACCCAACAGAGAACGTGGTGGCCATAGGCTCCGACCTGCACAAAGCAGCTCCATCCTACGAGGCGAAGCTCTCTGCGGTGCATAAGCAGTACAACGACCTGCCGACGGTGGGCAACATCGCCAAGGGTGACGTCAGCGTGGAGGCACTGCTTTCCCACAAGCCGGACATCACCGTCCTCTCCCTGGACCACAAAAAGGCCGCTGAGGAATCCGGTCTACTGAAGAAGATGGATCAGTCCGGCCTGAAATACGTGTTCAGCGATTTTCGGCAGAAGCCGCTGGAGAACACTACGAAGACTATCTCCATGTACGGCCAACTGTTCGGCAAGGAGGATAAGGCGAAAGAATTCAATGACTTCTACGACAGCAAGGTAAAAGACATCACTGACCGTGCCAACGCGGCCGCGAACAAGCCAAAGACTCTGGTATGGCGGGCAGCCGGCATGAAGGACTGTTGTTCCACTGTGAAGGATTCCAACCTTGGTGACCTCGTCAATGCCGCCGGCGGCAAGAACATGGGCGATGAGTTGTTGGATACCGAATCCGGTGACCTCACTGCAGAAAAGATCCTTGCTGAACAGCCCGAGCAAATCATCGCAACCGGCGGTTCCTGGGCCAAGGATCCGGACGAGCCAGAGGTGCTGCCCCATGTCGAGCTCGGTTATCGCGCTCAGCCTGCTACTGCAGAAAAGACCCTCAAGGGGCTTCTTTCGACGCCAGGTTTCACCGCCCTAAAGGCTCCGAAGAAAGGAAACCTGCACGCTGCCTACCACCAGTTCTACGACTCCCCGCTCAACGTGTTCGCCCTAGAGCAATTCGCCCAGTGGCTACACCCGGAGCTGTTCCAGGATGTTGATGTGGAACGCGATTTCGCAGACTTCCACAAGCAGTGGATGCCTTTTGAGTACTCCGGAACGTTCTTCACTTCCGCCAAGAGCTAACCCCAACCGAGAAGAAGTTCGATGTCTCAGCTTGTAACCCCAACCTCATCCCCTGCCACTAGCACTCCCGATTCAGTCGGCCCCACCGATCCAGATGACTCAGTCGATGCACGCGCGGCCACTGGTGACGTCATAGCGGATTATCGCCGTCAATCCCGGCGCAAGATCCTGGCCATTATGGTCCTGACACTTGGCGCCTTAGTGGCCTTCACCGTCGCGACCGTTGTCGGCCCGATTAACCTCAGCTGGGCAGAACTCTGGAATGGACTGTTCAACCCCAACGGTGTGGACGAAACTACCCGCACGGTGTTGTGGAACCTGCGCCTGCCGGCCGCGGGCATGGCGGTTCTCATTGGGGCAGGACTTTCCTTGTCTGGCGCCCACATGCAGACCATCCTGGACAATCCCCTCGCAGAACCCTTCACTTTGGGTATTTCCGCAGCAGCAGCCTTTGGAGGTGCTGCCTCCATCGTGTTGGGCTGGACCGTGCTGAGCAACCCACAATTCAATCTCGCCGCTGTGGCGTGGGTGGCGGCCTTGGTTGCGGTGTTCGTTGTGGCAGGCGCCGCAGTGTGGCGGGGAGCCAGTGCGGAATCGATGATTCTGCTGGGAATCGCTCTGGTCTTTCTTTTTCAGGCGATGCTTTCCCTTATGCAATACAGCGCCACCACTGAGGCCTTACAGCAGATTGTCTTCTGGACGATGGGCTCGCTGCAGCGAGCGAACTGGACGTCTAACGCCATCCTCCTGGGAACCCTGGCTATAGCAATCCCCTTCACGGTTGTGAATTCTTGGAAGCTCACCGCGCTCCGGCTAGGCGACGACCGAGCCGCAGCTTTGGGAATCAACGTCCAACGCCTGCGCGTGACCACGCTGGTTGTTGCATCCCTGCTGGCTGCCAGTGCGGTGGCTTTTGCTGGCGTGATCGGATTTATTGGCCTGGTAGGCCCTCACGTCGCGCGAATGCTGGTAGGCGAAGATCAACGGTACTTCGCCCCGGCCTCCATGGCCGCCGGTGCGCTATTGCTGTCTGCTGCCCATGCGGTTTCCATCACGATTGTTCCAGGTGTCGCGGTCCCCATAGGCATCATTACGTCCCTGGTGGGCGTGCCGTTCTTCCTGATCCTAATCTTCGCCCGCCGACGCACCATCTGGAGGTCTTAAGCATGCTCGCTCTGGAAGATATTCACGTCCACTATGGCAAGCACTCGGTGCTGAAGGGAGTTACCGCTACCGGATTCACGCCAGGCAGCATCACAGGCCTGCTAGGGCCGAACGCTGCTGGTAAGTCCACCCTGGTGAAGACGATCGCGGGGATACAGGGGGCGTCATCAGGCACCTGCCACATCACCCACAACGGCGAAGCACTAACCGGCAGTGCGCGGCGCGAAGCTATCGGCTATGTGCCGCAAGATCTGCTGTCGAGTGCGTCGCTCACGGCGTTCGAGTCGATCCTTGTGGCTGCGCGCCGATCCTCGTCGGCGCAGGTCAACATCAACGGCACTAGCCCAGCTAAAGCCGCACAGGAGCGAGCCGCCGCGGTGATGGACAGGCTCGGGATCACTCATCTGGCTTCGCGCCACGTCCATCAGCTTTCGGGCGGGCAACGCCAGTTGGTTGCCGTCGGACAGATGTTGGTACGCGAGCCGGAAGTTCTGCTTCTCGACGAGCCAACCTCGGCGTTGGACCTGCGGCACCAAGTCGAATTGTTGCAACTCATTAGTCGCGAAGTGCGCCGGAACGATTCGATGGCGCTGATTGCGATTCACGACCTGAACTTGGCTGCTCGCTACTGCGACCGGCTGATTGTGCTGCACCAGGGGTGCCTAAAGGCGCAAGGACAGCCCGCGGAGGTGCTTACTCCGGATCTGCTTGAGGAAGTCTACGGCCTGCGGGCCAAAGTGCTGGACGATGACGGCACACCCGTCATCTGCCCGGTAGAGGAGTAAGCCCGCCCTCCCCGGTGGCTTTTGATGGCTTGTGCACCGGGAGGGCTTGTCAAAATACAAAATCCAGTGCACGCATCTGCTGCGTCCACTGGATTCTTGTTGTTTTAAGGCTAGTGCCTAAAAGGCACTAGAAGCTTAGGCCTCGACAGCCTCGTCCTCGACGATGTTCACCACGCGACGGCGGCGCTTGGTAGCGAACTGGACGGAGCCGGCCTTCAGGGCGAACAGAGTATCGTCGCCACCGCGGCCAACGTTAACGCCCGGGTGGAAAGAGGTACCACGCTGGCGGATCAGGATCTCGCCGGCCTTGACCTGCTGGCCGCCGAAGCGCTTCACACCGAGACGCTTGGACTCGGAGTCACGGCCGTTGTTGGAGCTAGATGCACCCTTCTTGTGTGCCATTAGTCTCTCCCTCCTTAAGGAAGAAAATCAAAGTGTCTCGGTAGTTTACTTGATACCGGTGACCTTCAGAACCGTGAGGGTCTGACGGTGGCCGTAGCGGCGCTTGTAACCGGTCTTGTTGCGGTAGTGCATGCCGCGGATCTTCGGTCCGCGAACGTGCTCCACGATCTCAGCGTTGACATTTACAGATGCCAGCTTGTCACCGGTGGTGACGTTTGCGCCATCGACGACGAGAACCGGGGTGAGAGCCACGGACGAACCCGGCTCACCCTCGATCTTCTCGACCTTGACGAGGTCACCTTCGGCAACCTTGTACTGCTTTCCGCCGGTCTTGACGATCGCGTACATGTAGGGCTACCCCTTTATTTCTCTAATCGGCTCAGGCAGCCCCCTGCGGGAAGGAAGCATCCTGACTGTTACTTTTGCTTAGCTGCGTTCGTTCCCCCAAAAGTGCCCGGGGCACTTTTGTGCACACTGTGCGAACGCACCCTGCTGGAAGCTAGTGCACTCGCGCAGTCCCCGGCGACGCGCGCGTTAAGGCTGGTCACCGGCGGAACGAACAGCGACTGGTTAAGACTACCCGGTCAGGGGGCTAAAAACCAAATCCCTTCGCTTTCGCTCGGAACTAGTTCGTCTTACGCACCACTCGCCGGCGACGACCACGCGAACGGGTGTTCTTGGTCTTGTTCTCGGCGCTATTTTTTGTGACGCCGAAGTCCTCCGGCCGCGGGGCAAAGTCAGACTTGGAGTTGCCCCGTGTCTGCCGCTTCCGGCGTGGAGATTCCTCGAACTCGCGCTTGGCTTCCTCGTAGCTGGATCGGTTGGCGGCGGAAGAGTTGGCGTCCCGACCCGAAGAAGAGCGAGCACTGCGAGCAGCACGGTCGGTGCGAGCAGAGCGATCAGTGCGCGCGCCGGTGTGCGCCGAACGCACTACACGGCGGCGACGGCGGGACCTGTTGTTCGTGGTCTTGTTCGCGCCTGCACCCTCCCCGGAGTACTCCGGGCGCTCGGCGTTGTTGGCTGCCGAGGGCTCGTCCGGGTCCTCCTGGGCGGAGCGCTTGCGGGCGCTGGCGACGATGCTGTCGATGTCGCTGTTAGATGCCTTGGCGTTGCGCCCCCGCTGCTGCTCTCGCTCCGCGGCCTGGGCGGCGTGCGGGTTGCCGCGGCGGACTACGCGGCGCACCCGACGGCGCGTGCCCTGCTGAGGCTTGTCATTCTGGGCCTTGTCATTTTGGGGTTCGCCCTGCTGGGGCTCACTTTGCTGGGACTGCTGCTGGGACTGCTTATCCTCGCGCTGCGTGTGCTTGTCCTCGCGCTGCGCGTGCTTGTCCTCGCGGTGTGCTCGCTTGTCCTCGCGCTGGCTCCGCTCCGGATCCTTGCCCTGGTTACGGCCCTTGGACTGGTTCTGGTTCCTGCCCTGGTTCTTAGCCTGCTGGCGCTCCTTGCGGTGCCCGTGGTCGCGTCGCGGCTCCGGATCCTTCTGCTCCACCGGGTCCGGGTGCATGATGAATCCGCGGCCATCGCAGGCCTCACACGGGGTGGAGAACGTCTCCAGCAGGCCGGTGCCGAGGCGCTTGCGGGTCAGCTGCACCAGACCCAGCGACGTCACTTCGCCCAGCTTGTGACGGGTGCGGTCGCGGCCCAGGAACTCCGACAGACGGCGCAGCACCAGATCCTGGTTCTGCTGCAGCAGCATGTCGATGAAGTCCACGACGATCATGCCGCCGATGTCGCGCAGGCGCAGCTGGCGGACGATCTCCTCGGCCGCCTCGAGGTTGTTCTCCGTGACCGTGGCCTCGAGGTTGCCGCCGCTGCCCACGAAGGAGCCGGTGTTCACGTCGATGACCGTCATGGCCTCGGTGTGGTCGATGATCAGGTAGCCGCCCGATGGCAGCCACACCTTGCGGGCCATTGCCTTTTCCAGCTGCTGGTCCAGGTCCAGCGGCGCGAAGGCATCCTGGCCGTCGTGCTTGCCGCGGTTCCACTTGTTCACGCGGTCCATCAGCTCCGGGGAGGTGCGGCCCAGGTAGTCGCGCACGGCCTGCCAGGACTTATCGCCGTCGATGATCAGCTCGGAGAAGTCCGCGTTAAACACGTCGCGCACAACCTGGATCAGCATGTTCGGCTCTTCGTAGAGCGTCACCGGTTTGGAGCCCTTGGAGTTGCGCTCCTTGTTCTCCAGTTTCTGGATCTCCTGCCAACGCTTCTCCAGGCGCTGCACGTCCTCGGTGATCTGCTCTTCCGTCGCGTTCTCCGCAGCCGTGCGGATGATCGCGCCGCCATCGCCAGTGATGACCTCGCCCAGGATGTCCTTCAGGCGCTTGCGCTCGCCCGCGGGGAGCTTGCGGGAAATACCGGCAGTCGTGCCCGCCGGGAAGTACACCAGGTAGCGGCCCGCGAAGCTAATGCGGTTCGTCAGGCGCGCGCCCTTGTGGCCGATCGGGTCCTTCAGCACCTGCACCAGGATCTGGTCGCCTGGGCGCAGCGCCTGGTCGATCTTGCGGTTCTTGGAGTGCAGGTGCGGCGAACGCCAATCCATCTCGCCTGCGTACAGCACGGCATTGCGCCCCGTGCCGATGTCCACGAAGGCTGCCTCCATGCTGCCCAGCACGTTTTGCACGCGACCCAGGTACACGTTGCCGATCAGCGACTGGTGCGTCGCATCCGCCACGAAGTGCTCGACCAGCTGGCCATCTTCCACCACGCCGACCTGCGTCATCATGCCCTTGTGGTCGGTGCGCTCCGAGTCGCGGACGATCATCGTGCGTTCCACGGACTCGCGGCGCGCCAGGAATTCGGCGCGGGTGATGGCCTTGTAGTTCTTGTCGCGGTTCTTCGCCCGCCAGCGGCGCTGCGATTCAAGGCGGGTGGAGCCCTTCATCTTCACCGGCTCGTCCACCAGATCTTCGGTGGCGCGCTCGGCCGGGTGCAGATCCTCGGGCGCGACATTCTTCGCGGGGGTCTCTTCCGGTACGTCACCGCGGTCGTTGTTGCGTTCGCCCTTTTCTTGTGACGCCCGCTCCTCCGCCCGGCGCGCACTTCCCACGCGGCGCACGACTCGGCGGACTCGGCGGCGGCGCACCGGCTTCGGTATAGAGTTCTCTTCCTGAGCCTTCTCCTCCTGCGGCTTCGCTACCTGCGCTTCAGTCTGATCCGGCTTCTGCTCTGTCTCCTCAGCGTGCTCCGCCTGTTCTGCTTGCCCTTCTTTATCGGCCTTATCGGCCTTCTTGGCAGATTTCTTTACGACGCGCTTCGCCGTCTTCTTCGCAGAGCGCTTAGCAGTTCGCTTGGTCGGCTTCTGTTCTGGTTTCTCAGCGGCCTCCTCCGCAGTCTGCTCCACCTTTTCGTTCTGCTCGGCGGGCTTTTCCTCTGCAGGCTCGACAGACTTCTTCGCAGTCTTCTTGGCGGCCTTCTTCGTCTGCTTCTTCGCAGTCTTTTTGGCAGTCTTCTTAGTAGCCTTCTTCGCAGGCTTCTCGTCTGCCTGAGACGGCTCAGAGTTGGCACTGAGGGCGTCCAAAACAGAAAAGACCTGTGCCTGAGTCAGCGACGAGGCCGTCTTCTTCCCCTCAATGCCGTGGTCCGCCAGAATGCCCAGGAAGTCCGTCGCGCGGATCCCCAACTGCTTGGCAACGGTGTGGACGCGAACCTTCTCCCCCACACTCTCTCGATCAATTTTCGCAGCCTGAGCTGCAATTTCCGGGCTGATAGTCGCCACGAAATCTCCTTTTAAAGTCTTCAAAGTTTTCCTGATCGCCATGCCGCATCGTCGTTGTGGGCATCCGATCTGTCCCCCATTGTCTCATATCGCCACGCATCCATCCGACAACCCATCCGACAACCCTGCGCTAAAGCGCCCGGCTGTTACGCTGAACGCTATGCCCAACCCCTCCCGCCCCTCCGTCGCCTTCGACCGGACAGTGCTCACCGATGTCCAGAACGGCATGCGCCCCAGCAAGGCCGCGCAGTTCGTGGTTTCGCTGATTCTCGCGCTGACGATGTTCATTCTCTGCGCACCGGTTACCGGGCCACTGCCGGCGCTGGGGATCCTCGCCACCGCCATCCTGGCCTGCGTCGTGTGGTGGCGCTACCTGCGGCGGAGCGGCGTGCGCGGCAACACCTACTCCCCCATGAAGACAGACGCCGAAGCCGCCCGTACTCCCTTCAGCTGGAAAGAAGAAGGCCGCCTAGTGCTGGTGCTAGCACTCGTCTTCGGCCTATCGCAGGCCGCAAGCATGTTTAGTGGCCAGGGCAGGTGGGGCTTCGCCGCTATTGCCGCCCTGATCACCGCGGGCTTGATGTACTGGGTCATTACTTTTGACGCCTGGCGCCCCGCCCGCTACACCGACCCGAAGAAGCTACAACAGGATATGGAGATTAAGAACCCCACTGAGTGGCTGCAGGCTTTCCTCTACTGCCGCCGCTGCGTGCCGGGCGGCCTGCAAATTCTGAGCGACGCCCTGAAGGAGGATCTGTCACACTACGGCTGGACCGCTCACAGCGTGAACGAGGCGCTGGACAAACTGGTCCAACAAGGCAAGGCCGTGAAGATTCGAGAGCTACGCTCTGCCGATGGAGCGCGGAAATGGGTCACGCTGACTGAGGAAGGCTCGCAGGACTTCCAGGAACGCCACGGCGGCTAAGCCTTAAGCCCCGGACATAAGCCCCAGATACGCAAAAACCGCGGACGCGCTGCGCCCGCGGTTAATCTGTCTAACTATTTACAGGTTCGGGAACCAGATGCCGATCTCGCGCTCAGCGGACTCCGGGGAGTCGGAGCCGTGGACAACGTTCTCGCCGACGGTCAGGGCGAAGTCGCCGCGGATGGTGCCCGGGGTGGCCTTCTCCACCGGGTGGGTGCCACCGGCCAGCTGACGCCAAGCGGCGATAGCGGACTCGCCCTCAACGATGCCGGCAACCAGCGGAGCGGAGGTGATGAAGTCCACCAGCTCGCCGAAGAAAGGCTTGTCGGAGTGCTCAGCGTAGTGCTTTTCCGCGGTCTCGCGGTCAGCGGTACGCAGGTCCAGCTCCACGAGCTTCAGACCCTTCTTTTCGATGCGGGAGATAATTTCGCCCACGTGGCCGTTCTTAACACCGTCGGGCTTGATCAGAATAAGAGTGCGTTCAGTCATGCCAGTGATTCTACACGTGGCGTCACGGCACCACAGCGCCGCGACACCCCAGCGCTACACGCGGCTGCGCACCTGATTCATCAGCGCGTAGGCGCGGTCACCCGGGCACGCGGTCGCGGTGGAGACGTCGCCCCAGTCGCGGTGGCCGGTGATCGTGCGGCGGGTCAGGTTCAGGCGGGCCGCGTTGTTCACGTAGCGCACGTGGCCGCGCGGGTCCAGGCCCAGCCCACGGCACAGGTGGCCGAGAACGCGCACCAGGGAGTTGATGGCGGCGGGAGTGGGAGCCTGCTGCATGAAGTTACCCAGCAGACACACACCAATGTTGCCGTCGTTCGCGTTGTACACGTGACCTGCGGTGACGGACATAGGGGATGCACCCAGGCTGCCGGACTGGAAGACCGCCTGGCCATCCGTGCCGGTGGTGCGCCCCTGGAACACGGTGCCGTCCGGGGCAATCAGCAGGTGGTAGCCGATGTCGCCCCATCCGCGACCGCCATTCGCCGAAGAGGCGTGGAAGGCATAGATGCTGCGGACGTTCGCGGCATAGTCACCGTTAACTGGAGTGGCCATCGCCGTGTGGTGCACAGTAATGAGCTGCGCGCGGGTGAAGCGGGGAGTCCACCCCATCAGCGACTCATTGGCACCCCACTCGCGGCGGGACACCACGCGCAGGCCGTTGATCACGTTCGCACCACCGATACCAGCGCCGCCACCCGGAGCCGGAGCACCCGGGTTGGCCAGGCCACTGGACTGCAGGATTCCGGCGATGGTGCCCGCCAGCGCCAGGGAGCCAGCCAGGCCCGCAGCTCCGGTCTCCAGGCTGCTTTGCAGTTCAGCCGGGTTGGAGGGCAGACCCATCGGTGCAGCGTAGGGTGCAATGCCCGCGCCGAAGATCTGTTCTTCCTGCCCCTTCGGAGCCTCCACAATGTGGAGGAACAGGCGCGTCGCCGGGTCGTTAACCTCGCCGGGCAGCCAGACGGCCGTGGCACCCTCGGGCAGCTCTACGGGTTCGGACTTCAGTGCGGAATCGTCGCCCTCGCGGTCGTGCGCCTCGGGCTGCACCACGCGATCCTCGGTGCGGCCGTCCTGGAACTCGAAGCGCAGGGTCGCCTGCGTTGCCTCGGTCGCTGCGGGCGCAAAGGTGATCGTGAGGTACCCGGTGCCTCCGGGTAGCTCGCCCTTTTGGTTGACGCCGATTCCCGTCCCGGTGAAGCCCTCTAGCTCGGCAGAGGTCGGTGCGCCGGCGGCTCCGGCGGGATCTGCACCGGGGAGTGCGTCGTCGGCGGAGGAGAAGACCCCCATGTTGTTGCGGTTGGCGAAGAGGAGGGAGCCACCAACGGCGGCTCCCAAAGCGGTGGAAGAACGGAAAAATGCACGGCGCGTTAACGTCATGCACCGGATAATAAACCACATTCGGGGGTAGCGGGAGACTTACCCCTATTTAAGGGTATTCCCAGGTGAGTGTTACCGATGTTAAAGGTGGTGCAAATGTGGCGTCATAAAGACTAGTCAGCGGGGGTAGCCGGGCGCCGCACGTTACCTTCCTCATCGAGGTGCTGGGAGGGCAGCAGGCCGCGCTCCATGCGGCGCATCAGGTTCGAGCGAAGGTGGTAGATGTACCACCAGCACAGAGCGAAGATCACGCCCATCGCCCCCATCGCCGGGTGCACGATGAAGCCCGCGACGGCCAGCACCTGCAGGGCAATGTTCAACCAGTCGGCCCACTTGGCCTTCTGCAGGAAGGCAGCGACGATCATCGCAACCCCCAGGCCGATCACGTAGACCAAGTTGAAGGTCGTGGCGGCGGAACCGGCGTCCACTCGGGTGATGACGGTCAGCACCAGCAGGATCACGATGGCTTCCATGATGTGCGTTCCGGCCATCACGCCGCGCAGCCCCTTCAGTGGGTCGTTGGCCGGGGCCTGGCCGGGACCTAGCGGGCCGTACTCGCTCTGCCCACTGTCCTCGCCAGCCTTACTGCGGTTGTGCGGGTTCTGTGCCACGATTCTGCAGCTCCTTGGTAGATCTTCCGTTAAAAAAACTGCCGGCGCCTACGCCGGTTCCTTGCCGAACAGCGTGCGGGCCTCCCCTGCCGTCACCACCGAGCCGGTGATCAGCACGCCAGCGCCGGACAGCACGCCATCCTCGTCGTCTTCGGCCAGTTGGGTGGCGACCTCCACGGCTCCGGGCAGGTTCGCGGATACGTGCACGCGCTCCTCACCGAAGGCATCCCGCGCGTACTCGGCCAGCACGTCGACCGGCAGGGCGCGCGGGGAGTTCACCTCCGTCACCACGATCTCGTCCATCACGGGCTCCAGGGCGGCCAGGATGCCGCGGGCATCCTTGTCCCCCAGCACTCCGACCACGCCGACCAGCCGGCGGAACTCGAAGTCGCGGTCGATAGCCGCAGCCAGGGCTTTCGCCCCGTGGGGGTTGTGCGAGGCGTCGATAAATACGCTCGGGGTGGAGCGCACGCGCTCCAGTCGGCCGGGCGAGGCGACGGAGGCGAAGCCTTCCCGTACCGTGTCCACGTCCAGCTGCCGCTCGGCTCCGGCACCGAAGAACGCCTCCACGGCAGCCAGAGCCACGGCGGCGTTGCGCGCCTGGTGTTCGCCGGAGAGCGGCAGGAAGATGTCTGTGTACTCGCCAGCCAGGCCGCGGATGGTCACGGTCTGCCCACCGACGGCAATCTGGCTGGAGATCACACCGAACTCGCTCCCGGCGCGGGCGACGGCGGAATCCTTCGCCACGGCCTCTTCCAGCAGCACGCGCATCGCCGCCGGCTCCTGCTCGGCGACGATCGTCACGTTGTCCGGCGGGGTGAGCAGATCGTCGGCATCCCAGCGGGCCTTGATGATGCCCGCCTTCTCGCCTGCGATTTCCTCTAGCGTGTCGCCCAGGTAGTCCGTGTGATCCAGCCCGATCGGGGTGATCACGGCAACGTCGGAGTTCACCACGTTCGTCGCGTCCCAGCGCCCGCCCATGCCGGTTTCCACCACGGCAACGTCCACCGGCGCGTCGGCGAAGGCCGCGTAGGCCATGGCCACCAGCACCTCGAACTTGCTCATCTGCGGGCCACCCTCGGCCTGGCTCTTCGCGTCCACCATTTCCACCATCGGCTGGATGTCGCGCCACGTATCCACGTAGTCGCGCGGGTGCAGTGGCTTGCCGTCGATGGCGATGCGTTCGGTGACGATCTGCAGGTGCGGGCTGGTTGTCCGTCCGGTGCGACGGTGGAAGGCGCGCATCAGCGATTCGATCATCCGCACCACGGAGGTCTTGCCGTTCGTTCCCGCAACGTGGATCACCGGGAACGCACGCTCCGGGTGGCCGAGCAGATCCATCAGCATCTCGACGCGCTCGAGCGTCGGGTCGATCTTGGTCTCCGGCCAGCGCTGATTCAGCTCCGCGTCGACCTCCGCCAGCGCGGCCAGGTCTTCGGGCGTAATGGGGCGTTCTTTTACTGACGCCACCTCGGCCTCGTCCGCCCCCACACCGTCGATAGGCAGGGCTAGGCCTGCATCGTCGAGCGTGACCTCTTCCGGGTAGCTATCCCCGACCTTGCCGTCGGTGAACTTGTCGTCGGTCATGCCTTTGGCAGGCCTTCCAGGCGGGCAGTGATGCGCTCGAACTCTTCCTGTGCGACGCGCTGGCGCTCGCGGATTCCCTCGACGACCTTCTCCGGCGCCTTGGACAGGAAGTTTTCGTTGCCCAGCTTCTTCGCCGCGTTATCCAACTCCTTCTGAGCTGCCGCGAGGTCCTTCTCCAGGCGCTTGCGCTCCGCGGCAACGTCGACGGTGCCGGAGGTATCCAGCTGCACGGCGATCGTGGCCTGGGACAGGCGCACCTCGATGGAAGCGGTCTCCGCGAAGTCTTCCTCCGGGGTTTCCAGGCGCACCAGGGAGCGCACGGCCTCCTCGAAGTCGGCCAGGTCAGCGGCGGCGAAGTCCAGGGCGGCGGGCACCTTCTGGGAGGGCTTTACACCCTGGTCGCTGCGGAAGCGACGCAGCTCGGTGACCAGCTTGTCCACGTCCGCCATTCGGCGTACCGCATCGGCATCGGTCTGCACCCCACCGTTGGTGAGGTCTGCAGTCGGCCACTCGGCGGTGACCAGGGAGTCGGAGTAGCCCTCTTCCCCATCGGTCAGCGCCTTCCACAGCGTCTCAGTCACGAAGGGCATGGCCGGGTGCAGCAGGCGCAGCACTGCGTCCAGCACGCGGCCCAGCACGATCTGGGTGCTGATGCCCCGCTGGACCTGTGCCTCCGTGGCACTGTCCCAGTCACGCGGGATCTGCACCTTGGCGATCTCCAGGTACCAGTCGCAGAATTCGCCCCAGGCGAAGCGGTACAGATTCTCGTTTGCCAGGGAGAACTCGTAGCGGTCCAGCGCGTCGTCTACCAGCTGGCGAACCTCTTCCAGGCGATCCAGGATCCAGCGGTCGGCATCCGTCAAGGTCTCGCGGGCGGGCAGTTCGCCCACACGCGCGCCGTTCATCAGGGCGAACTTGGTGGCGTTATACAGCTTGGTGGCGAAGTTACGGGAGGACTGCGCAGCATCCTCACCCACCGGCAGGTCGGAGCCTGGGTTGGCGCCGCGCGCCAGGGTGAAGCGCAGTGCATCCGCACCGTAGTCGCGCACCCAGTCCATCGGGTCGATGCCGTTACCCAGGGACTTCGACATCTTGCGGCCGTGCTCGTCGCGCACCAGGCCGTGCAGGAAGATGTCCTTGAACGGAATCTGCGGGCGGCCGTCCTTGCCGGCGCCCAGCACCTCAGGGGTGTGCTTGGAGGCGAAGGTGGCGAACATCATCATGCGGGCGACCCAGAAGAACAAAATGTCGTAGCCCGTCACCAGCACACTTGTTGGGTAGAACTTCTCCAGATCCGGGGTCTTCTCCGGCCAGCCCATCGTGGAGAACGGCCACAGGGCGGAGCTGAACCAGGTGTCCAGCACGTCCTCGTCCTGGCGCCACCCCTCGCCCGTCGGGGCTTCATCGTCCGGTCCGCAGCACACGATCTCGCCGTTCGGGCCGTACCAAATTGGAATGCGGTGGCCCCACCACAGCTGACGGGAAATGCACCAATCGTGCATGTCGTCCACCCAGTCGAACCAGCGCGGCTCCTGGGAGGACGGGTGGATCACCGAGTCGCCGGAGCGGATCGCATCGCCAGACATCTTCGCCAGATCTTCGACCTTGACGAACCACTGCTCGGACAGGCGCGGCTCCACGGCCTCCTTGGAACGCTCGGAGTGGCCCACGCTGTGCACGTAGGGGAACTTGCGGGCCACGATGCGCCCCTGCTCCTCCAGCGCCAGGCGGATCTTCTCGCGCGCCTCGTAGCGCTCCATGCCGTCGAACTCGGTGCCGGTGTTCGCAATGTGGCCGGTCTCGTCCATGATCACCGGCATCGGCAGGTCGTGGCGCTGGCCCATCGCAAAGTCGTTCGGGTCGTGCGCCGGCGTGATCTTCACCGCGCCGGTACCGAACTCCGGGTCCACGTAGTCGTCGGCCACCACGATCATCTGGCGATCCGGTAGGAACGGGTGCGGCAGGGTCTTGCCCACCAGGTCCGCGTAGCGCTCGTCCTCCGGGTGCACGGCAACGGCCACGTCGCCCAGCATCGTCTCCACGCGCGTGGTCGCCACGACCACGTGCGGCTCGGAATCGTCCAGCGAGCCATAGCGGATGCTCACCAGCTCGCCCTCGTCATCGGAGTACACAACCTCGATGTCGGAGATCGCAGTCTGCAGCACCGGGGACCAGTTCACCATGCGATTCGCGCGGTAGATCAGGCCGGCGTCAAAAAGCTCCTTGAACATCGTCTGCACAGCGCGGGACAGGCCATCGTCCAGGGTGAAGCGCTCGCGCGACCAATCCACGGAATCGCCGATGGCGCGCATCTGGCGCTGGATCACGCCACCGTACTGGTCCTTCCACTCCCAGACCTTCTCCACGAAGGCCTCGCGGCCGTAGTCGAAGCGATCCTTGCCCTCGGTTTCCTTCAGGCTGGCCTCGACCTTAGTCTGGGTCGCGATACCCGCGTGGTCGGAGCCGGGCAGCCACAGAACCTCGAAGCCCTGCATGCGCTTGCGGCGGGCCATCGCATCCATCAGCGTGTGGTCCAGCGCGTGGCCCATGTGCAGCTGGCCGGTCACGTTCGGCGGCGGCAGCACAATGCTGAAGGGCGGCTTGTCGCTGGAAGGATCGGCCTTAAAGTAGCCGGAGTCCACCCACCCCTGGTAGAGGTTTTCCTCTACCGCGGCGGGGTCCCATGCCGCGGGTAGCTGTGCCGAGCGGTCGGCACCAATCGGGTTAGAGCCATTTGCCTTAGAACTGGAGTCACTCACGTCTGCCAAGTCTAGTAGACGGCCCGGACAGGGCATACACCCCGCCTACCACCCGCTCACCCACTGAGCGTTTACATCTCGAGCATCGCCCGCAACACACCCGCAGCCTCGTCCAACGCCCGCCCGGAGTTATGCCACACGCCCGAAGAATTCACGAAGGGGTGAATCAGGCCGGGGTGGCGTCGGAAAGAAACGGGCACACCTGCCTCCCGCAGCTTCTCGGCATAGGCCGTGCCCTCGTCGCGCAGCGGATCGAACCCGGCGACGGCGACATAGGCCGGAGCCACCCCGCTGACGTCGTCGGCGAGCAGGGGTGAAACGTCCGGGTCCAGCCGCTGCACGTCGTCGGTGAGGTACTGGTCGCGATACCACTGCATGTGCGCCTGGGTCAGGAAGTAGCCCTTGGAGAACTCCTTGTGGCTGGGTGTATCCAGCCTGGAAAGATCCGTGACCGGCACAAACAGCAGCTGCGCACGCGGCTGTTCCTGGCCTTCGCGCTTACGGCGCAGGCACACCACGGCGGCCAGGTTGCCTCCCGCGGAATCGCCGCCGACGGCCACCCTATTCTTATTGACGCCCTTAACCTCGCCCGCCATGGCCGCATCAACCACGTCACAGCAGTCGTCCGGCGCGGCGGGGAAAGGATGCTCCGGGGCCAGGCGGTAGTCCACGGAGAGCACGGCTACGCGGGCGGCTTCGCACAGCCAGCGGCAGGTGGAATCGTGCGAGTCGAGGGAACCAACCACCCAGCCGCCGCCGTGGAAGTACACCAGGGTGGGCAGGTCCTCGTCCGGCGAGACCGCCCCGGTGGGACGGTAGTGGCGTACGCGCACGCCCCGGATCCGCTCCTCCACCACGGAGCCGACCTGGGTGACGTGTCCGCCGGCCATGTACGCGGCGTCCTCCACAACCGCGCGGGTGGCTTCGACGGGCTGCTGGGAATAGTCCGCCGGGTGCATCAGGTCGGTGACCAGGCTAGAGGCGCGTACGTCGGAATCCAGTCGTTCGCCGTCGGAGTTAGTGCGGGAGCCGAAGATGCGCAGAACCGGCGCGGGGATCGCGGGCAACAGGCACCCGGCGCGGGCGATGAGCTGGCTGAAAAGCGAGTGCTGGAGTGGTTGGGAGTGGATAGGGGCTGTGGTGTCAGTGGGATTCGTCATGCCTAACATAAAACCACCCGACCAGGCGGCCGGGTGGCGATATGCAGAAAAAAGTTTTTCCTTAGGAAACTACAGAAAAACTACCGAGAACTGCAGGAAACTACAGCAGGCCAGCCTCCACGACAGCGGCCTTTTCCTCCTGCAGCTCCTTGATGTTTGCGTCGATGCGCTCCTGCTGCGCCGGGCTGATCTCCAGGCCCTGCACGATCTCCCACTCGCCGTTAACAGAGCGGCAGGGGAAGGAGAAGACCAGACCCTCCGGGATTCCGTAGGAGCCGTCGGAAGGCAGTGCGACGGAAACCCAGTCGCCCTCGGCGGTGCCGTTCACCCAGTCGCGCATGTGGTCCAGCGCGCCGCTTGCCGCGGAGGCTGCCGAGGAGCGCCCGCGGACCTCGATGATCTCCGCGCCGCGCTTGGCTACGCGCGGGATGAACTCATCGTTTACCCACGCCGCATCTAGCTTGTCAGCGACCTTCTCACCGTTCAGCGTCAGCTCCGTAACGTCCGGGAACTGGGAGGCGGAGTGGTTGCCCCAGACGGTCATGTTCTTCAGGTCGCGCACTGCCACGCCCAGCTTGTCCGCCACCTGCGCCAGGCCACGGTTGTGATCCAGGCGGGTCAGGGCGGTAACGCGGCGCGGGTCGAGGCCCTCTGCGTGGGCCGCAACGATCGCCGCGTTGGTGTTCGCCGGGTTGCCGACGACAATCACGCGGACGTCATCGGCGGCGTGCTCGGCGATCGCCTTCCCCTGCGGGCCGAAGATCTTGCCGTTGGCGGCCAGCAGGTCGGCGCGCTCCTCACCCTTCTGGCGGGGCTTGGCGCCCACCAGGAAGGCTGCGTTGGCATCCTTGAAGCCCTCGTCGAGTTCGGCGGTGATGGTGACCTCCCCCAGCAGCGGGAAGGCGCAGTCGGCCAGCTCCAGGGCCACACCGCGGGCGGCCTGCAGGCCCTGCTCGGTCTCCAGCAGCCGCAGGTTCACTACGCGGTCGCCGAAGACCTCCCCCTTGGCGATGCGGAACAGCAGGGAGTAGCCGATCTGGCCGCCGGCACCCGTGACGGTGACGGTAACGGCATTCTGGTTGTTGGTGGTCACGCGGGGCTCCTTAAGCAATGCGTTGGTGAGAATTTTCTTAAATCCTCTCCCTACTGTAATAACCTGCCCGACACCCTGCACTCTCACTGCATTCGCACATCAAACCACCCCCGCACGAGCCTGGATTAACTGCACATCGCTGCAGGCTCAGCCTCTTCATAGATAAACTGAATTGGTGCAGAATAAGCCCCACCTTCCCGCCTCTGCGGCCTGGTATGGCCTCGGCGAACAGCAGTACATCCAGGCCATGAACACCGCCGTGACCATCGCCATCCGGGTCGGTGCCGCATTCACTCCTGAACACTTGGCCGCGATCACCCAGGCCGCACGCCTGCCGCAGAACTGCGAGCTGCTGGATTCCCCGGCTCGCCTGTACGAGGAAGCGCTGCGTTATGCCCACTCCTCCATCTGGCCCGTGCCGCTAAATGGTTATGACAACCCGGAGATGGAAAGCTCCCCTGTCCGCGAGATGCGCAAGCTCGTCGCCGCCACCTACACGCGCTTTGCCACCCACCCGGACGCAGTGCGCCTGATTGTGGCGGAGAATCTGCTGGGCGATCCGGAGCTCGTCCACCGCGTAGGCGTTTTAGAGGATTCCCCGGTGGTGCTGCACCTGGATCGCGTGCTAATGCGCGGCCACGATATTGGCGCCTTTCGCAGCGGCGTCTCCGCGGAGGATACCTATGCACTCATCACCGCGCTGTGCTCCTTCGCCGTCACCCAGGGCCCAACGTTCCATGCCCTGTACGGCATGGATTCCAGCACCCCCGAAAACGAGGATGGCCTGCGGACCCTGACGTGCGATGCGGTCATCGCCTTCCTCACCACCACGATGCCCACCAACCAGGGCGCGTCGTACACCCACGCTTCGCATTCTTCGGTGATTGGTACCTCGGTCGCCGCGTCGCTCTACAACCACGCACGGCATGAGGATGAAGAGGTTGATGACGCCCCCTCGGCGCCATCGGACCTATATCACGACTAGGCGCTCTTCTTATCCCGCTTGGCGACCTCTTCGTGGGTCAGCAGGGTCGGTTCCGCCTCCCCGCGGGCGCATGCGCCGGTGATGATGACCTCGCCGGTTTCCTCATCTTCAGGGATGGCGAACATGGTCGGCAGCAGCAGGGTTTCCATGATGGACCGCAGGCCGCGGGCGCCGGTCTCGCGGGCCAGTGCCTTCTGGGCAATCTCTCGCAGCGCCTCGTCCTCGAAGGTCAGGCGCACGCCGTCCATGTCGAACAGGCGCTGGTACTGGCGCACCAGGGAGTTCTTCGGCTCGGTGAGTACGCGCACGAGGGCGTCCTCGTCCAGGTGGCCGACGTGGGTCAGCACCGGCAGGCGGCCGATCAGCTCGGGGATCAGGCCGAACTTCACCAGGTCCTCCGGCTCCACGAACTGGAACGGGTTCGGATCCTCCTCGGACTTCGCGCTGATCTCCGCGCCGAAGCCCAGCCCCTTCTTGCCGCGGCGCTCGGAAATGACCTTCTCCAACCCGGAGAACGCGCCCGCCACGATAAACAGAACGTTCTTCGTGTCGAACTGGATGAACTCCTGGTTCGGGTGCTTGCGGCCGCCCTGCGGCGGAACGGCGGCAACGGTGCCTTCCAAGATCTTCAGCAGAGCCTGCTGCACGCCCTCGCCGGACACGTCGCGGGTGATAGACGGGTTCTCCGACTTGCGGGAGATCTTGTCCACCTCATCGACGTAGATAATGCCGCGCTGGGCCTTCGCCACGTCGAAGTCGGCGGCCTGGAGAAGCTTCAGCAGGATGTTCTCTACGTCTTCACCGACGTAGCCGGCTTCGGTCAAACTGGTGGCGTCAGCAATGGCGAAAGGCACATCGAGCATCCGGGCGAGCGACTGCGCCAGATAGGTCTTGCCCGAACCGGTCGGCCCCAGCATCAGAATGTTGGACTTCGCCAGCTCCACCTCGTCGTCGGAGCGGCGAGCGGCGGCGTTCGACTCCTCGACCTGGATGCGCTTGTAGTGGTTGTACACGGCGACGGCCAGGGTGCGCTTGGCCTCGTCCTGGCCGATCACGTAGCTATCCAGGAACTCGGCGATGGCCGCGGGCTTCGGCAGCTTCGCCGAGCTCTCCGCGGGATCGACCGCCAGCAGCTCCTCTTCGATGATCTCGTTACAAAGCTCGATGCATTCGTCGCAAATGTAAACACCAGGGCCGGCAATCAGCTTGCGGACCTGCTTCTGGCTCTTTCCACAGAAGGAGCACTTCAGGAGCTCTGCGCTTTCAGGCATGCGGGACATCAGGCTTTCTTGGATCGGGTAACTTGCGGGACAGCTAGATTAGCACCCTCGTAGGCCTTCAATTCTACTGCGCCACACCAAAAACCCCGCGGAAGCTGAAAGCCCCGCGGGTCGCTAGAGTTTGCCGGGTGCTACTTCTGCGCCGACAGCTTGCGGTAGTCGAAGACCTGGTCGACGATGCCGTACTCCTTGGCCTCCTCGGCCGTCAGGATCTTGTCACGGTCGGTGTCGATGCGTACCTGCTCGGCGGACTTGCCGGTGTGGCGTGCCAGGGTCTCCTCCATCAGCTTGCGCATACGCTCGATCTCCTTGGCCTGGATCTCCAGGTCGGAAACCTGGCCCTGCACACCGCCGGTGGCGGGCTGGTGGATCAGCACGCGGGCGTTCGGCAGGGCTGCGCGCTTGCCCGGGGTACCGGCGGCCAGCAGCACGGCGGCGGCGCTGGCGGCCTGGCCGAGGCACACGGTCTGCACGTCCGGGCGGACGTACTGCATCGTGTCGTAGATCGCCATCAGGCTGGTGAAGGAACCGCCGGGAGAATTGATGTACATCGTGATATCCCGGTCCGGGTCCAGCCCCTCCAGCACCAACAGCTGCGCCATGATGTCGTTGGCGGAAGCGTCGTCCACCTGGGTACCCAGGAAGATGATGCGCTCCTCGAACAGCTTGTTGTACGGGTTGGATTCCTTCGCGCCGTAGCTGGAGTGCTCCACGAACGACGGCAGGATGTATCGCATTTCTGGCATCTGCATCTCTGACATGTCTTAGCTCTCCTTCGCAGAGGTGATGACGTGGTCGACGAAACCGTATTCCTTGGCCTGCTGGGCAGTGAACCAACGGTCGCGGTCGGAATCCTTGGTGATCTGCTCAACGGTCTGGCCGGTGAACTCCGCGATCAGCTCCGCCATCTCCCGCTTGGTGTAGGCGAACTGCTCCGCCTGGATGGCGATGTCGGCGGCGGTGCCGCCCACGCCTGCGGAAGGCTGGTGCATCATGATGCGGGCGTGCGGCAGGGCGTAGCGCTTACCCTTCGTGCCTGCGGAAAGCAGGAACTGGCCCATGGACGCCGCCAGGCCCATTCCGTAGGTAGCGATGTCGCACGGCGCGTACTTCATCGTGTCGTAGATAGCCATACCCGCGGTGACGGAGCCGCCGGGAGAGTTGATGTACAGGCTGATGTCGCGCGTCGGATCCTCTGCGGACAGCAGCAGAATCTGGGCGCACAGCTCGTTGGCGATCTCGTCGTCCACCTGGCTGCCCAGGAAGATGATTCGCTCGCGCAGCAGGCGCTCGTAGACTGAGTCTCTATGGTTTGGGGTTTCCGAACTCAACTTCGCTCCTTGCCGAAAGTTTTACGAAAGTTCACTTTTGTATGCGCCCCAGCCTAGTCACACCCGTCGGCAAAGCGTGCCTTCCGGTGGGGTTGTTCGCTGTCAGCGCACGGTGTGGCTGCGCACCGGAGCGGGTACGGGGCAGGCGGGGCAAAAAGAAAACCGCCAGAACCTCGCGTGGAGGTCCCGGCGGTCAGGGAAAACTCTTAGTCTTCCTTCTTCTCCGCTGCCTTCTTGGCAGTGGACTTCTTGGCAGTGGTCTTCTTGGCCGTAGACTTCGAAGCCTTCTTAGCGGTCGACTTCTTAGCCGTGCTCTTCTTGGCAGTCGACTTCTTAGCGGTCGACTTCTTGGCCGTGCTCTTCTTCGCGGTGGACTTCTTGGCAGTCGACTTCTTGGCCGTGCTCTTCTTCGCGGTGGACTTCTTGGCAGGAGCCTTCTTCGGCTTCTCCTCAGCCTTATCCGCCTTGTCTGCCTCGGCCTTGTCAGCCTTGTCGCCCTCAGCCTCAACGTCGCCGAAGTACTCCTTCGGGTCAACGTCCGCACCGTCGGTGTCCTTCACGGAGGTACGGGCGATGTTCAGCGCCAGAGCCTTGCCGCGACGGACGTCAGCGAACAGGCTGCCCAGCTGGCCGGCCTGCTGCAGCTGCATGATGAACTGGTTCGGGTCCATGCCGTACTGGTTTGCAGTGAAGGCGATGTGATCCATCAGCTCTTCCTGGGAAACCTCCGGCTGCTCCTTGTCCGCAACTGCGTCCAGGAACAGCTGGGTGCGCACGGAATCCTCAGCGGAGCTGCGTGCATCCTCTTCGAACTTCTCGCGCGTCATGTCCTGGGCAGCCAGCATGGACTCGAAGACCTTCTCGTCGCCGCCGAACTGTTGGATGATCTGCTGGATCTGAGCGTCGACCTGCTCCTTAACAACACCCTCCGGCAGCTCAAACTCGGTCTGCTCCAGGGCCTCGGCCAGAACCTTGTCGCGGATCTCGCCGGCCTGGGTGTTCTTCAGCTGCTGCTCGACCTGACCCTTCAGGGACTCCTTCAGCTCGTCCAGGGTGTCGAACTCGCTGGCCAGCTGTGCGAAGTCATCGTCCAGCTCCGGCAGCTCGCGCTCCTTGACGGAACCGAGCTTGACGGTAACCTCAGCCTCTTCGTCGGCGTGCTCGCCGGCAACCAGCTTGGAGGTGAAGGTGGACTCCTCGCCCTCCTTCATGCCGACCAGCGCATCATCCAGGCCCTCGATCAGGGAATCGTTGCCGACCTCGTGGGACAGGCCCTCGGTGGTGGCCTCGTCGACAGTCTCGCCGTCGATGGTGGCGGACAGGTCGATGGAGACGAAGTCGCCCTTCTTCACTGCGCGGTCAGCCGGCTTCAGGGTGCCGAAGCGAGCCTGCAGGTTCTTCAGCTCCGCATCGATGGCCTCGTCGTCGGCCTTCAGCGGTGCAACCTCAACGGAGATGGCGGAGAAGTCCGGAACCTCGATCTCCGGGCGAACGTCGACCTCGGCGGTGAAGGTGATGTGCTTGCCGTCCTCCAGCTCGGAGATCTCGATCTCCGGCTGGCCCAGGGCCTTCACGTCGTTCTCCTCGACAGCCTGACTGTAACGAGAAGGCAGCATCTCGTTGATGACCTGATCCAGGACAACGCCACGGCCCAGGCGAGCTTCCAGAATCTTCGCCGGAACCTTGCCCTTGCGGAAGCCCGGCATGTTTACCTGCTGCGCGAGGGTTGCGTAGGCCTTGTCGAACTCTGGCTTAAGCTCCTCGAATGGAACCTCAATCGTCAGCTTGGTGCGGGTGGCGCTCAGCTTTTCTACAGAGCTCTTCACGAATGCACACTCCTGTGTATTAATAGCTTCTTTGGCACCGCGGTCTCTCGTTTATCTCGCAGCGCTTTTTACGGTCGGTGCTCAATTTTATAGAACCATCGCCAGGCGCATCACGCTGGGGTGTGGTTTTCAGGCTCCCTGGCCACTAAGCGGATCGCCGAATCCCCCACCGATCCGGACTGCGAACCCCCATTTCACCTTTTCAATGCGACGAACCGCAGGGTGGCGTCACAAAGAAAAGAGTGAAAATAAAAAATGTCGGGATAACAGGATTTGAACCTGCGACCCCTCGCTCCCAAAGCGAGTGCGCTACCAAACTGCGCCATATCCCGATCTTTGCATGCCCCGAAGGGACGTTGCGCCCGCTACTTTACTGGCTGGTTGCTGGGAAATACAAAACGGCAGCTCCCCCGCCGTTGCACTCGCCTGCGCTCGGGGGAACTGCCTTAAAGTTTGGAGGGAATGACGGGAATCGAACCCGCGTCTTCAGCTTGGAAGGCTGAGGTATTAGCCACTATACGACATTCCCACTGGAAGCTAGCTTCCGTTACGTTGTGCGATGTTACACCATACACCCCACCATCCAGCAAAATCACCCCAGCACAACTAGCTAAAAAGCCTTACAACCTGCATAGTTGCGGGGGTATGCAGGTGTAGCAAATGCGCCACTCTAATTGTATGGGTTACCTATGGGCTGTACATTCTAGTTTTATGGAACTAATTATCGTCGACAAAAATACCGGCACGGAGCTCTGGACAGCATCACAGTGCGCTGAGTACTCCGGCACAGCTCGTGGCACCTTCACCAGCTATGCAGGCCGCGGTCGCGCACCCCGCCCAGTGGCCAAGTACAACGGGCTGACCCTGTGGGATTCCAGCGTGGTCAAGGAATGGCAGCAAAAACGCGATGGCGCCCCGACCTCGTCGGACACCACCGCGCAGAAGTAGTTCTCGCGAGCAGATCTCGCGGAGAAGTAGTTATTTAGTTCTCCGGCAGCGCCGGCGCCTCCCCCGTGCGCTCGTACTCAGCCAGGATGTCGATACGGCGCTGGTGGCGCTCCGCCTCGGACCACGGCTGGGTGACGAAAGCATCGACAATCGCCAGCGCCTCCTCCTCGGAGTGCATACGACCGCCCAGCCCGATCAGCTGGGCGTTGTTGTGTTCACGGGCCAGCTTCGCGGTCTCCACGGACCACGCCAGCGCACAGCGCGCGCCCGGAACCTTGTTGGCGGCGATCTGCTCGCCGTTGCCGGAACCGCCGAGCACGATGCCCAGCGAGCCCTCGTCCTCCACCACGGACTTGGCCGCTGCGATGCAGAAGGCCGGGTAGTCGTCGTTCGCGTCGTAGGTGTGGGCGCCACAGTCCACAACCTCGAAGCCCTTGGAGGTCAAGTGATCCTTGATCACGTTCTTCATCTCGAAACCGGCATGATCTGCACCTAGGTAAATACGCATGGTGCCAGTCTAGCCGGTTGCCAGCTGCCGGCGGGCGCTACTCCGCAAGTGTTCTACCGCGGATGTCTTACTCCGCGACCGGCGCTTCGGTGCGGGAGCGCTTCAGCTCGAAGAAGTGAGGGTTCGCCGCCAGGGTCACGGAGGCATCGAACAGCTTGCCTGCCTCTTCCCCGCGTGGGATGCGGGTGATGACCGGCCCAAAGAAGGCCACGTCGCCCAGCTGAACGACCGGGGTGCCGACCTCGTCGCCCACCAGCTCGATCGCCTGGTCCTGAGATTCGCGCAGAGCCGCGTCTACAGATCCTTCGTCGTCGGCGGCCAGGTGACCAACCTTTGCCAGTTCGGCGGGCAGCTCAGCTTCTTCCAGAGCCTCGGCGATCAGTTCGTCGTAGCCGTGCGGGTCGGTTGCATCCGCGCGCTCCTCGTTGTGAATCTTGGTGCCGATGGCGGTGTACCAGGCGGAGAGCTTCTCCGGGTGCTGCTGCCAAATCGCGGTGGCCACGCGCGCCGGCGCCCACGCGGCATCCATCTTCTCGCGGTAGGCGGGGTCCAGGTCGCGCCCCTCGTTCAGGACGGAGAGGCTCATCGGCTGGAACTTCACCTCCACGTCGCGGACCTCCTGGACCTCCATCAGCCAGCGGCTGGTAACCCAGGCGAAGGGGCAGATGGCGTCGAAGAACATGGTTACGGTCTGGTTCTTTGTATCGGTCATGTCCCCCACTCTAGCCATGGCGCGGGAACCCTGTCCGGCGCGGCTACTAGGGTGGTCTGCATGACTTCCATCAACCTAACCCGTACCGAGGCCGAGCACCGCGCCAACCTCATCAGCGATGTTCACTACACCATCCAGCTGGATCTTTCCGGCGGCGAGAAGCCCGAGAACAAGCACTTCCGCTCGCTGACCCGCATTACCTTCACCTCCGGCGCCGGGTCCACCTTCCTGGACCTGCGCGCGGATTCGCTGTCGCGGGTGGAGCTCGATGGCACCGCACTTGGGGACTTTACTTATGACGCCACTACGGGCATTCCGCTCGAAGGCCTGTCTAGTGGCCAGCACGAGCTGCTGGTGGAGGCAGAAATTCCGTACTCCACCACGGGTCAGGGTCTGCACCGCTTCTTCGACCCCAGCGATGACCAGGCCTACATGTACACCCAGTTCGAGACGGCGGACGCCAAGCGGGTCTTCGCCTGCTTCGACCAGCCGGACATCAAGGCGACCTATGATGTCGAGCTCACCACGCCCGCCGAGTGGACCGTGGTGACGAACAACGAGGTTTCCGTGGCGGAGGCTGAGGGCGTCAATAAGAAAAAGCACAGTGCGACCGTGGATTACCTGCTGTCGACCTACCTCATTGCGTTTTGCGTCGGCCCGTGGCACGTGGTGCGCGACGAATGGCGCGGCACGATCACCGAGCACCCCGAGTCCGCGGCTGCGAAGGAGAAGAACCTGCAGACCAGCGGGGAGATGCGCGTACCGCTGGCGCTGTATTGCCGCCAGTCGCTGGCGGAGTACCTGGATGCCGACGAGCTATTCGAGGTGACCAAGCAGGGCTTCGACTACTACGCGGATAAGTTCGGCATCGGCTACCCGTTCTACAAGTACGACCAGATCTTCTGCCCCGAATACAACATGGGTGCCATGGAGAACGCGGGTGCGGTGACGATCCGCGACGAGTACATCTTCCGCTCCGCAGCCAGCCACTACCAGTACGAACGCCGTGCGGATACGATCCTGCACGAGCTGGCGCACATGTGGTTCGGCGACCTGGTGACGATGAAGTGGTGGGACGACCTGTGGCTGAACGAATCCTTCGCCACCTGGTCGGCCGCCATGAGCCAGGCTGGGGCCACGAAGTACGACACGGCATGGGTGACCTTCAACAGCAAGGAGAAGGCGTGGGCGTATGCGCAGGATCAGCTGTCCTCCACCCACCCGGTGTTCTCCGACGCGGGCGACATCGAGACGGTGGAGGCCAACTTCGACGGCATCACCTACGCCAAGGGCGCAAGTGTGTTGAAGCAGCTGGCGGCCTACGTGGGGCTGGAGGAGTTCTTCGCGGGCATCCGCGCGCACTTTGCGGCGCACGCCTGGGATAACGCAACGTTCGCGGACCTGCTGGGGGCGCTGGAGAAGGCTTCGGGGCGCGACCTTTCCGACTGGTCGGACCAGTGGCTGCGCACGACGGGTATTAACACCCTGACCCCGGTCTTTGAGGTAAACGACGGGGCTTACACTTCCTTTGCCGTGGAGCAGTCCGGCGCGCAGCCTGGCGCGGGCGAGACCCGCACCCACCGCATTGCCGTGGGTGTGTACGGCTTTGACGGAGATGTGCTGAAGCGCACCAAGCGCGTGGAGCTGGATATTTCCGGCGAGCGCACCGAAGTTCCGGAGCTGGTGGGCGTGCCCGCCGGCGATCTGGTGCTGGTCAACGACGATGACCTGGCCTACGGCAACATGGCGCTGGATGAGGGATCCCTGGCGACGGCGATCGGCGGCGGGGATAGCGGCGGGGCCGAGGGCGGCAAGCCGAACATCGTGCGCATTACGGACCCGATGGCGCGTGCCCTAGTGTGGTCCGCGGCGTGGCAGATGACGCGCAATGCGCAGATGCGGGCGCGCGATTTCATTGGCCTGGTTGCCGGCGGCGCGGCTGAGGAAACCGAGCTGGCGGTGCTGGAGCAGATTCTGGCTCAGGCCCGCACGGCGGCTGCAAACTACGCCGACCCGGACTGGGCGGACGAGGGCTGGGCGCAGCTGCGCGAGGCCTTCCTGGCTGCAGCGCGCGAGACTGAAGGCCCGGCCCAACTGGCGTTCGTCCGGGCCTACGTGGGTTGCGTGCACTCTGCGGAGTCCGCGGGCGTGCTGCGCGCGCTGCTGGGTGAGGCTGATGGCGCTGAGGTGATTCCGGGCCTGAACGTGGACCAGGACCTGCGCTGGGCGATCATCATTGCGCTGACCGCCGCGGCCCGTGCCACCGGCGAAACCGCCGAGCAGATGGAAGCACGCATTGCCGCCGAGGAGGCCCAGGACAAGTCCTCCAGCGGAGCAGCACTGGCACTGCAGGCGCGCTCCTCCGTGCCGGATGAGCAGACCAAGCAGCAGGTCTGGCGCGCCCTGACCGTGGAGGCCCCGCAGCAGAGCAACCTGAGCCTGCGCCACCGCAACGCGGGTCTGGTGCACGTCGGCCACGCCGACTTGTTGCAGCAGTTCAGCGAGGATTACGTTGCCCACGCCGTGGAGTGGTGGAAGTCCCTAAACTCGGAGATGGCTCTGCGCACGCTGGAGGGCATCTATCCCTCCTGGGATCACAGCGACGAAACGGATTCCGCCATCGCTGAACTCGTGAAGGCGGAAGACACCCCGAGTGGTCTGCGCCGCGTGCTCTCCGAAGGCCGCGACCGGGTGGCACGCGCCAAGGCCGCCCGCGCATTCGACGCGGCGGGAGAGTAACCGCCCGGCTGCGCCCATGCGGCAGGTTGTGCTGCGCCCCTGCGGCCGTGGCCGCGCCCAACCTGCCCCGCCGGCTATGGCAGAACAGATATGGTTGGAGGCATGACTTCTAGCTTCTACGACGCTGTTGGCGAGGAGACCTTCCGCGCCATCGTGCACGAGTTCTATCGCCAGGTCCGCACCGACGATATCCTCGCGCCGATGTACCCGGAGCAGGATTTCGAAGGCGCCGAGGATCGACTCCGCTGGTTCCTAGTGCAGTACTGGGGCGGTCCCGCGGAGTTCAATGCCCGCCGCGGCCACCCGCGCCTGCGGATGCGCCACGCCCCATTCCGCATCGACACGGCCGCCCGCGACCGCTGGCTAGAGCTCATGGGTAACGCCATGGCCACCATCGACAAGGAACAGCTCCCCGACGCACACCGCGCGGCCATGTGGGAACACATGGAGCGGGTCGCACACATGCTGGTCAACACCCCCGATCAGTTCTAACGGTGTTAGCCGATCTTTCTGCCGAGGCGTTTTCACTCCTCGCAGTGGGATCCTTCGTCGCCGGGCTCATTGATGCCATCGTCGGCGGCGGTGGCCTCGTCCTCATCCCCCTCATTTTGATCGTCGCACCCGCGACCCCCGAAGCCTCGGCAATGGCGACGAACAAACTCGCGGCGGTTTTTGGCACTTCATCGGCTGCCACGCGCATGCTCCGATCCTCTGATATTCGCCAAAAGATCGATCGGCGCCTGGTGGCCTATGGGGTTCCGCTGGCTTTCGCCTGCTCGGCCTCTGGTGCGCTGCTGGTAGCAGCGCTCAGCTCCGAGGTTCTGCGACCTCTGGTGATTATTCTCTTGCTGGCGGTTGGCACGTATGTCGCCCTCAAACCCAGCTTTGGCACACCCCAACGCGCTCCATCGCAGAGCCGTCGCCGATGGCTCATCGCGCTGTTCGCGGTGGGAGCTATCGCCACTTACGACGGCTTCTTCGGTCCGGGCACGGGCACGTTTCTCATTATCGTTTTCACCGCGCTTCTTAGCAGGTCCTTCGTGGAATCCGCCGCACTGGCGAAGGTCATCAACATCGCCACGAACCTGGGCGCGCTAACCGTGTTCGCCATCGGCGGTCACGTGCTTTGGCTGCTGGGCCTCGGCCTGGCGGTCTTCAACGTGGCGGGAGCGCAAATTGGGGCACGCCTGGTGCTTACCAAGGGAACCGGCTTTGTCCGCATCGCGCTGCTCGTCGTTGTCGTGGTCATGAGCACCAAGTTGGGCTACGACATGTACGCCGGTTCCTAAATCGCTCACGTCGCAGCACCCCCGCGTGCGGCGGCTCCCCAAACCTCTAGCGTGGCCCGGGAACCCGCGCCAGTCCACCGGGGCGTGGCGCGTACACGCTGCCAACCAGTGCATCCACCCGAATCCACGACCCGCTGGCGCTCACGCGCACATAGTCATAGTCCCGCAGCTTCTCCCCTGGCTCTGGAACCAGCCGCAGGCCGCCAAGTGCCGCGATGGTTCGCCCCTCCAGGGCGACGGAGGTGGTGGCGTCATTACCCTCCGCGCCCTCGGCGGCACCGTCCGTGCGCTGCACCGTCAGCACCTGCTGCTCCAGAAGGCTGCGCGCAATCCCCATCGGCCCGGAGTTCGCCTCGTTTTCCGTGGCCATGTCCGCGTGCAGGCCGCGCACCACGTCCCCCGGTACCGTGTCGATCAGCTCGAAGCCCTGCTGCGGAGGCGGCGAGCCAACCCACATCAGGTCCATGTCCGCGCCCAGGTTGAGGGTCTGCTGGCCGGGTTCAAACGCGACGATGGCCTCCAGCGCGTCGCTGGCGTAGGCCACCGTGCCGGCGCCGCCTACTTGTCCGGGCACTCGGACGGAAGCAACGCAGCCTAGGGGCGTCGAAATAAAAAGATCCGTCGACCGCTCCCCCACAGCACTCAACCGCACCAGCGCACCCGGATCCATCACCAGCGCACGCTTCATCACCGCCCCCGCGCGCCGCATGGCACTCACGGCCGCGGTCGCGGATCGCGAATCAATTGTTCCCTGTAGATCGATTGTGACGCCCATAGTTCCCCCACCTTAGCCCTCCTCAGGGTTAAAGCTCGCGCGGGCTGGGCGCTTGCGGGTCAGCGGGGCAGCGCCGGGACGAAAGCGCACGACACAACAAGCGCTGCCTAGAAGCGCGCGGCGGTGGTGGCGCGGTCGGTGACCACCTCGTGGTCCTCCGGAATCAAGAACTGGTTGATGTTGTCGATGTCCTGCTCACTCCACTCGCGGGACTTCCCAGTCATCACGTCGATACCCACCATGACCGCGTCGATGGTGCAGGTGATCCGCCCGACGGAATCCTGGACGACCTGGCGCATGGTGCAGGATTTGCGCCCGACGTCGATAAAGTAGGAGGTCACGGCCACTTCCGACTCCCCCGGCGACAGCGGGAATGGGTAGTCGATGGTGGTGTGGCGCGCGAACATCGGGGGCACGGCAATGTCCATTTCCATCAGCACGTCTTTGAGGAAGACCATCCGCGCGTCCTGGCCGAATTCCAGGTACTTGGCGTTATTGACGTGCTGGTATTGGTCGAAGTCGGACCAGCGGAGCTCGCGGTGGCAGGTGTGCCAGCGAGTCCCGGTGGCCTCGTGTTCGATGAAGGGCATTGCGTTTCAAACCTCGCTTAGAACCTCACAGATAACTTTTGTTTCGTGAACCAATACTGCCACATCGTTCACACAGGTTCACGTAGTTACACGGTTTAAACGAGAAAGGCGGCGCAGGCCAGCAAATTGGCCTGCGCCGCCGAGCTACTTCAGCGCGCTGTGGTCACGCGCGGTGCCGGCGCACTGCTGCGCCGCCGAGTTTCCCGACTAGCGTGTCAGCTTGCGGTGCGTCACGCGGTGCGGACGTGCAGCCTCCGGGCCGAGGCGGTCGACCTTGTTCTTCTCGTAGTCCTCGAAGTTGCCCTCGAACCAGTACCACTGGCCTTCGGCAACATTGCCCTCCCAAGCCAGGATGTGGGTACAGGTGCGGTCCAGGAACCAGCGGTCGTGCGAAATGACCACGGCGCAACCCGGGAACTGCTGCAGAGCGTTCTCCAGGGAGGACAGGGTCTCAACGTCCAGGTCGTTTGTCGGCTCATCCAGCAGGATCAGGTTGCCGCCCTGCTTCAGCGTCAGCGCCAGGTTCAGGCGGTTGCGCTCACCACCGGACAGCACCTTGGAAGGCTTCTGCTGGTCCGGGCCCTTGAAGCCGAATGCGGACAGGTACGCGCGGGAAGGCATTTCGTTCTGGCCGACGTGGATGTAATCCAGGCCGTCGGAGACTACCTCCCAGACAGTCTGCTCCGGGTCGATGTTCTCGCGGTTCTGGTCCACGTAGCTCAGCTGCACGGTAGAGCCGACCTTCACCTCGCCGGAGTCCGGCTGTTCCAGGCCAACGATGGTCTTAAACAGGGTGGTCTTACCTACACCGTTCGGGCCGATGACGCCCACAATGCCGTTGCGCGGCAGGGTGAACGACAGATCCTTGATCAGGGTGCGGCCGTCGAATCCCTTGTTCAGATCCTTGACCTCGACCACCTGGTTGCCCAGGCGAGGCGGGGTCGGAATCTGGATCTCTTCGAAGTCCAGCTTCTTGTACTTCTCCGCCTCGGCAGCCATCTCTTCGTAGCGCTGCAGACGCGCCTTGTTCTTGGCCTGGCGGGCCTTTGCGCCGGAGCGGACCCACTGCAGTTCTTCCTTGAGTCGCTTCTGCAGCTTCGCGTCCTTCTTGCCGGCGACCTCCAGGCGCTTGGCCTTGGTCTCCAGGTAGGTGGAGTAGTTGCCCTCGTAGGGGTACAGCTTGCCGCGGTCGACCTCACAGATCCAGCCGGCGACGTGGTCCAGGAAGTAGCGGTCGTGGGTGACGGCCAGGACGGCACCCTTGTAGTCCTTCAGGTGCTGCTCCAGCCACAGCACGGACTCGGCGTCCAGGTGGTTAGTGGGCTCGTCGAGCAGCAGCAGGTCCGGCTCGGAAAGCAGCAGCTTCGCCAGGGCCACACGGCGGCGCTCACCACCGGAGAGGTGGGTCACCGGCTCATCAGACGGCGGGCAGCGCAGCGCTTCCATGGCCTGCTCGATCTTGGAGTCCAGCTCCCACGCATCTGCAGCGTCGATCTTCTCCTGCAGAGTCGTCATCTCTTCCATCAACTCGTCGGTGTAGTTGGTGGCCATTTCTTCGGCGATCTCTTCGTAGCGCTGGCGGATTTCGAAGATCTCGCCCATGCCCTCTTCGACGTTCTGGCGAACGGTCTTTTCCTCGTTCAGCGGCGGCTCCTGCAGCAGGATGCCGACGGTTGCGCCGGGGTCCAGGAAAGCCTCGCCGTTCGAGGGCTGATCGATGCCAGCCATGATCTTCAGGATGGAGGACTTACCTGCACCGTTCGGGCCCACCACGCCGATCTTGGCGCCGGGGTAGAACGCCATCGTGACGTTATCCAGGATGACTTTATCGCCGTGCGCCTTGCGCACGTTCTTCATGGTGTAAATGAACTCGCCCACGGTGAACTCTTTTGACCTTTCGTGGTTAGTGTCCCAATGTATTCGCCCACCCAGTGTACGTGGTGCCACCGTGCGAAGGCCGACCTGGGCTACTCCCCCGAGCGGCCCAGGTCGGCCTCACCATTTAGCGCCCATTAAGCGCTTGGATTAGCGCTGAGACTAGCGCTTAGAACGCAGGTTCCACTTCCTCTTCCTGGCCGCCCGCGCCGACTCCCACTAGCTCCGGGGAGCCAGCTTGGTTCTGCGCTGTGTTCTGCGCCAGGTTCTGCTCGGCGCTCTGCTGTGCGTTTTGCTCCACGGCCTTACGGACGTTCACCAACACGTTCCGGGCGCTCAGGTCCGGACCCACGTGAGTCGCACGCACGCGCAGCACGCTGCGGGTCACGGGCTGGCCATCTTCGCCGTTGGCTTCCCACGTGCTCTGCACGATGCGTCCGACGACGATCACGGACATCCCCTTGCACACCGTCGCGCTGACGTTATCGCCCAGCGCTCCCCAGCACTGCACTTCCATGTAGCACGGGTCGCCGTCCTTCCACTGCCCGTCCGCGCCTTGGTAGCGGTGGTTCATCGCCACGCGGAACGTGGTGAGTGTGGGCCCGCCGTCCAGCCCTTTGATCCGAATCTGCGGGTGGTCAACCGCGTTCCCCACCAGATATGCCTGCGCCAGATTGTTGCTCATCCGACTTGTCCCCTTCCTTGTTTTCGCACCGAAGCTTGTTCCCCGGCGCGTGGCTTTATTGTTAGCGCGTTTCGGGGTTTTTCTTTTTCTTCGTGACGCCACCCTGTGGACAACTCCGCCCATCCAAGGCGCTTATCCACAGGTTGAAAAGAAGGGGGTTGACAGTTCGCGGCCGGGTGTGTGTTAGTCCGACTTTCCGCGGGATTGCTTGTCCTCGGCTTTGGTTTCGGCCTTGCCCTGAGCCTGTTTTTTGCCCTGCTCCTGAGCCTGGCGCTGGGCTTGGCTCTGGGCTTGGCTCTGGCCCCGATTTTGGGCCTTGTGTTGCGACTTGTGCTTGGCCGAGTGCAGGGAGCTCTGAACGTCCTGGTCGTGGTAATCATCGCCGTAGTATGCGCGGTTGCCAGTATCAATCTGTCCGCTGGAAAGCCCAGCCAGCATCGCGTTGTATGCCTCCAGCTCTTCGTCGCCCGTACGCTCTTCACGGCGGTCGAAACGCTTGGCCTCGCGCCGGTCGGAACGCAGCCACTGGAATCCGTGGGCGATGGAAACCACCAGCAGCGGAATCTCACCCAGAGCCCAGGTGATGCTGCCGCCCAGATACTGCTGGTGATCCAGGTCCACAGGGAATGGGAAGTCCAACTGGTTATAAAACTCCGCATTCAGCGGCTCGGAAATCTGCATCATCGCAATACCGAACCATGCGTGGAAAGTCACCATCGCAAACAGCGTCAGCATCTTGATGAACGGCGAGAGGTTCCGCGGTGCAGCATCCACGCCGATGATCACCCAATAGAAGATGTACCCCGAGATGATGAAGTGCAGCATCATAAACAGGTGGCCGGCGTGCTCACCCGCAATGGCGTCAAAAAGCGGCGAAAGATAGAGGTAATAGAAGCCGACAACGAACTGCGTTCCGGCGACAATAGGGTGCGTCAGGAAGCGCGAGAACGGGTTGTTGATGAACACGACCAACCATTCGCGCGGGCCCGCCACGCCGTCGCGGCCGGCGGCGGGCAGGGCGCGCAGTAGTAGCGTCATGGGGCCACCAAGGACCCAGAACACGGGCACGGCCATGGAGAGAATCACGTGCTGCAGCATGTGTGGGCCGAACATCGCCATGGAGTACATGCCCAGGCCGGAGCTGGTGGCGAACAGCAGGGTGACGTTGCCGGCGGTCCACCAGATCAGGCGCTGGATGGGCCATTCGATGCCGCGCTTCCGGATGCTCAGCCAGGCCCACATGTAACCGGCTTGGAGGAGGATCGCGCCCACGCCGAAGATGAGGTCCAGGCGGAACATGGTGAAGTAACGCCCGATACTCGGCGGCTCGGTGAGGGTGTAGCCCAGCAGTACGTCCTGCTGCGTGAGGTCAACGATCTGCTCGATCGGCGGCGGGATGCGGCCCAGGGAGACGGCAATGCCGATGGTGGCGGCCATGATGAAGATCTCCAGTGCAGCGAAGCGGATGAACGGCTTGCGCTGAGCGTTGGTGGTTTTACCGCTTTCGCCCTCGCCTTCGCGTAGCTTCGGGATGATGCGGGAGCGCTGCTCCCAGCCGAACCAAGCCAGGAGCAACGTCATGACCATTTTTGCGACGATGACCAGGCCGTACTGGGTGGTGAAGAGCTCGTCCAGGTGGACGCGCAGCAGTGCGTTGATGAAGCCGGAGATCGCAACGGCAATGATGCAGAACAGCGCCAAGGTGCTGTAGCGCTGGACGAGGAGGGCCAGGTGCGGGCCGCGGCGCTTCGCGTGCGCCAGCAGGGCCAGCAAGCCACCCACCCACAGTGAGACGCAGATGATGTGCCAGAGCAGCGAGTTCACACCGTAGTCGTGGTTACCGCCCGCCGCGGAGTGCCCCTCCAGGGCCAGCGGAACCAGTGAAAGGACCGACAGCGCCAGGAAGATCGGCTGCCAGATCCATTTCCGCGTGAGCAGCGACAGCCCACCGGCCACGCCAGCGAAGATGGCTACCCAGAGCCAAGCCTTTGACGCCGACACCTGATCCAGTGCAATCCCCCAGTACTCGGGCTTGAGCACCTCTTTGAGGGGGCTGCCGGAGATGTCCGACATGTACATGGGGATCAGCAGGATCGACAGGACTGCGAAACCGATCATTCCCCAGGTGCCCGTGCGTGCGGCACGGAAGCCGTCGAGGGTGAGATAACCCTGCTTGTCCGGGGGCGTGCCGAAGGCGGACATCAGGAACCCGCCGAGCCCCAGGCAGCCGATGAAGATCGCCGCGCCGCGGACGAAAGGCAGGCCGACAGTGGTCAGCGGGCCGGGGTCCGGGATACCCAGCAGCGCGAGCGATTCGCCGAGGAAGGAGTAGCCGATGGCCGCGCCGAAACACCCGGCGACGAGTGCGCCAATGAGGTACACGAGGCCGGGGTTGCCCAGCTTCGCTGGCTGGGACGGGGTTTGCGCTTCCGCCTGTGCGGGCTTGGCTGGCGCTTCTTGCTTAGCTTCCTGATCTGCCTGGGAGGACATGTTTGGAACCTTACCCTCCGCTCCGGACAGGGTGAACTTCCTGGTTTTGTGATGTTGGTTGCGTCACTGCGGCGGCGCACTGAACCCCCGCGACAGTGCCACGCTGCCCCGTACCGACCTGCGCGGCTGTGCCACGCTTACGGTATGGCTGCCCCGCAAATTCAGCGCACGTGCGCGTGCATTATCATCTACTCGTATGCCTCCGTAGCTCAGTGGATTAGAGCAGTGGGTTTCTACCCCATGTGTCGCGGGTTCGAGTCCTGCCGGGGGCGCCATTGTCATGAGTCGCGACATAGTTGACACTTCAGTCGCGACATCATGGACAAACTGGCGTCTCGGTTTTTCTTTTTCCGAGGCGCCGTTTTTACTTTTAGGTCAGGGGTGGCTGGCCTTTCTTCCAATAAGGTTTTTGGTAATTGCGAGACGTGTCGATGTAGTGCTCGGTGATGATCTCGCCAGTTTCTTTTAATGATGTGGTGACATGGTTGTCGGTGATGACCATAAGGACGGTTTCGCCAGTGTATTTTCGCCCGATACCAAGTTGGTAAAGCCTACTTGCATAGCGGACGGTTACCTTGCCGTTTGGGGTGACGAC
>NZ_KV789167.1:0-260 GCF_001807485.1 Corynebacterium sp. HMSC08A12
TCGGGCGTGGTAGTGCTGCCGTGTGGTGCGGGCAAGACGATGGTCGGCGCGGCCTCTATGGCGAAGGCAAAGGCCACCACCCTGATCCTGGTGACGAACACCGTCGCGGGCAGGCAATGGAAGGACGAGCTGGTGCGCCGTACCTCCCTGACCGAGGACGAAATCGGCGAATACTCCGGAGAGAAAAAGGAGATCCGCCCCGTGACCATCGCCACCTACCAGGTGGTCACCCGCAAGTCGAAGGGCGAATACCGGGCGCT
>NZ_KV789167.1:280-13772 GCF_001807485.1 Corynebacterium sp. HMSC08A12
AAGCGCTATGACGCCCCATGGAAGGACATCGAATCGCAGGGCTGGATCGCCCCGGCGGACTGCACCGAGGTGCGCGTGCAGCTGACCGAAGCCGAGCGGATGGTTTACGCCACCGCTGAGCAATCCGACAAATACCGACTGGCCGCCACCACCCCGACGAAGACGAAGGTGGTGCGCAAGATCATGGACATGCACCCGGACGAGCCGACGCTCATCATCGGCGCGTACATCGACCAGCTGGAGGAGATCGCCGAGGAGCTGGACGTGCCCGTCATCGACGGCAAGACCGGCAATGCCAAGCGCGAGAAGCTGTACCAGCAGTTCCGCGATGGTGAACTGAAGACGCTGGTGGTTTCCAAGGTGGCGAACTTCAGCATCGACCTGCCCGGCGCGTCCGTGGCCATCCAGATCTCCGGCACGTTCGGCTCGCGGCAGGAGGAGGCGCAACGCCTGGGCCGCATTCTGCGCCCGAAGCCGGACGGCGGCGGGGCGTTTTTCTACTCCATCGTCGCACGTGACACACTAGACGCAGATTATGCCGCGCACCGCCAGCGCTTCCTGGCTGAGCAGGGCTACGGCTACCGCATCGTCGACTCTTTCGACCTTTAGAATTTTTAAGACCCCTCTGTTTTAAGGAGCCCCATGTCCGCCGCCCAGCAACCGATGCAGGTTGACTTCAACTTCGATGTCGACGAGGAGTATGCACGCAAGCACAACGAGTTCCTGCGCGATGCGAAGCGAATGCAGGTGTCGGCGGGTGTGCTGGCCGCCGTTCTGGCGGTGATCGTCGCCGTGCTGCTGTTCACCGCGGGCTCCCAGTGGTGGGCCCTTGCTATTAGCTTCGCTTTGGGCGTGTTCGCTCTGCTGTGTCTAATCCTGATCCCGGTGCTGCCGCGCAAGATGGGATCGCCGCAGCAGTACTTCGATATGTACCAGCTCGCTCCGGCGATGATCGCGGAGGTCAACGCGCGCGACATGGTGCTGTTGATGCTTGTGGACGCCTCTACCGAGCCAGCGAAAACTGTTCCCGCGCTGGCATATCGCACTGTCACCTCTGTGCCGGGCGTTCCTCGGGAGGTCGGTGCGCGGGTGCCATCCATGGCCGTCACTGGCTACCGCCCGACGCGTGGCCCGAAGGTATACGAGGAGATCTCTCCCATGCCGGTGGCGTGGGGCACTGGGGATGCGAAGGTGTGGAAGCGCGCGGAGCGGGCAATCAGCACGAACCTGTGGAACCGCCTGGAGGGGCTGCTGGACCAGGTGGACAAGGCCAAGCAGGCCAACCGCAGCGTGTACGTCCTGGAAGACGGCAAGGCTGACGCCAAGCCGGCGAGCAAGCAAGGCGGGCAGGACAAGAAAGCCAAAAAGGGTAAAAAATAACGCAGGTCACCGTTGCGACAGGCGGGTGATTGATTTCACAATGGTTGTGTAGGTCACTAAACTGGCACGCACATTGTTGAACAATCCGGCCGGAGGTGCGGCTTTCCCTCACTCCCGGCCACACAAGGAGTCGATCACATGTCCACCACCCGCAGTCCGCTTTCCATCGACCTGAACGCCGACCTCGGAGAAACGACCGGCGGCAACCCCGTCAGCGACGACGCCGCAATGGTGGCCATCGTCTCCAGCGCCAACGTCGCCTGCGGCTTCCACGCCGGCGATGCCCACGCGATCTCCAACACCCTGGCCGCCGCTGCGGAGAACAACGTCGCCGTCGGCGCGCACGTCGGCTACAACGACCAGGCCGGTTTCGGCCGCCGTTTCATCGACTACTCCCCCGCCGAGCTGGCCGACGAAGTTCTCTACCAGATCGGCGCCCTCGACGCGCTGGCTAAGGCGCGCGGCACGCAGGTGCGCTACGTCAAGCCCCATGGCGCCATGTACAACACGATCGTCCACCACGAGGCCCAGGCCAAGGCCGTCATCGAGGGAATCAAGGCATTCGGCGCGGACCTGCCCGTGATGCTGCTACCCGGCGCAGTTGCCGCCAACTACGCGGAAAAGGCCGGCCTGCGCGTGATCAACGAGGTCTTCGCCGACCGCGCCTACAACCCGGACGGCACCCTGGTTTCCCGCCGCGAGAACGGCGCCGTTCTGCACGACCCGGAGGTCGTCGCCCGCCGCGTGGTGCGCATGGCCGAGGAGGGCACGATCGAGGCCATCGACGGCTCCACCATCCGCACCGCCGCCGATTCCGTGTGCGTCCACGGCGATTCCCCCGGCGCGGTCGCCATGGCAGAGCGCATCGCCGCCGAACTGCAGTCCAACAACATCACCATCGGGAGCTTCCTGTGAGCCACACCGTTTCCCCCGTCGGCACCCGCGCCGTCATCGTAGACCTGCCCGACCTGGACACAGTGATGTCCTGGCACGCCTCGCTCGTAGCCAGCCCCTTACCCGGTCAGGTAGAGGCCATCGCCGCGGCGCGCACTGTGCTTGTTTGTTTTGACGCCCACTCCTCCGCCATCGCCGGCTTGAACACCCTGCGGGACTTCCAACCGCAAAGCTCTGCGGAGGCCAACCCGCGGGAGGTCACCATCGACGTCGTCTACGACGGCGAGGACCTGGCGGACGTCGCGGAGCTGATGGGCATCTCCACCGAGGAACTCATCACCCGCCACACTCAGCAGCAGTGGCTGGCGGCCTTCGGCGGCTTCGCCCCGGGCTTTACCTACTGCGTTCCGGCTGCAGGCGACCAGTCCTACACATGGGACGTACCTCGTCGCAGTTCCCCGCGCACTGCCGTACCGGCGGGCGCGGTGGGCTTGGCCGGACAGTTCTCCGCCGTCTATCCCCGCACCTCCCCCGGCGGCTGGCAACTACTGGGCCACACCACGCAGCCAATGTGGGATACGAATGCAGAGCAGCCAGCGCTGCTGCAGCCAGGCGATACCGTGCGCTATCGCCAGGTGCGCGAATCGATCAGCGCTGAGGCTGGCTCCGCTAAGGAGGCCACGGCCGGCGCGGGCGTGGGGGCGTCACAAAGCAAGAAACCAATCGTTCCGGCACGACCGAGCCTAAAGGTCCTGGACGCGGGGCTGCAGACCCTGTTTCAGGACACGGGACGCGCGGGCCACGGCGACATCGGCGTGAACAGCTCCGGCGCGGTCGATCGGGCGAGCGCCTGGGCGGCGAACGACGTGGTCGGCAACGCCTCGAGTGCAACCTTGCTGGAGAACATCGGCGGCATTGAACTGGAAGCACTGGTGGATACCGCAGTGTGCGTGACCGGTGCGCGCGCGAACGTATCGATCGGCCGGCGTAACTTCGAGCTGGGTGCGCCGGTGGAAGTCAAGGCCGGACAGACTCTCACGATCGAACCCGTCGGCGGGGCGGGCAATGGCCTGCGCAGCTACGTAGCCGTGCGCGGCGGGCTGGTGACGGATGAGGTCTTGGGGTCCAACTCCACCGATATCCTCTCAGGCCTGGGCCCAGAGCCCGTGGCCACCGGCGACGTGTTGAAGGCCGGGCGCCGCACCGCCCGAGCTTCCGTCGGCACCGCGACCACCAACCCCTTTGACGGCACAAACGTGCTGCGCTGTGTGGCCGGACCGCGCGACGACTGGTTCGGCAAGGCAGAGGTGCAGCGATTCACCGAGATCGAATGGACCGTGACTGGGCAGTCGAACCGTGTGGGGCTGCGACTGGCGCTGCCGGCAGGTAGCGAGGGGACAGAGCCCGAGCCCTTGCAGCGCAACCACGACGGCGAGCTAGCAAGTGAGGGCATGGTCAGCGGCAGCATTCAGGTTCCGCCGAATGGATTGCCCGTGGTGTTCCTGGCAGACCACCCGGTAACCGGCGGCTACCCCGTGATCGCCACCGTCATCGACAAAGACCTAGACAAGGCGGGCCAGCTGGCACCGGGAGACACGGTGCGCTTCGAGCTGATCGACTTCGAATAGCCTGCAGGCGCGACCACAGACCCTAAACAACACAACGACAAGGAACGAACCCATGAGCCAAGAGAACTTCCCGCTACAGACCGTCCTCATCGCCAACCGCGGCGAGATCGCCATTCGCATTGCCCGCGCCGCCCGGGACCTCGGTATCCGCTCCATCGCCGTCGTCTCCGAGGCGGACGTGGACAACCTGCACGCCAAGATCGCCGACGAGGCCTATACCCTGCCCGGCAACACCGCCGCCGAGACGTACATGAACATCCCGGCTCTGCTGGACATCGCGCTGCGCGCCGGCGCGGACTGCGTGCACCCGGGCTACGGCTTCCTGTCCGAGAATGCGGACTTCGCCCGCGCTGTCGCGGAGGCTGGTCTGACCTGGGTCGGCCCTGCGCCGGAAGCCATCGAGACTCTGGGCAACAAGGTTGCCGCCCGCGCCCTGGCCACCGAGGTTGGCGCCCCGCTGGCGCCCGGCACCCCGGATCCCATCCCGAACTGGGAGCAGGCTCGCGACTTCGCCGATGAGCACGGTATGCCCATCGCCATCAAGGCAGCGTTCGGCGGCGGCGGCCGTGGCCTGAAGGTCGTGCACGACTACAACGACATCGAGGCTGCCTTCGAGTCCGCAGGCCGTGAGGCCAAGGCAGCTTTTGGCCGTGGCGAGTGCTACGTGGAGAAGTTCCTGACCAAGCCCCGCCACGTGGAGGCGCAGGTGCTGGCCGATACGCACGGCAACGTGCGCGTTGTGGGCACGCGCGACTGCTCGGTGCAGCGCCGCTTCCAGAAGCTCGTCGAGGAAGCCCCGGCGCCGTTCCTTACCGATAAGCAGCGCACCGACATCATCGAGGGCTCCCGCTCCATCTGCCAGGCTGCGAACTACACGGGCGCGGGCACGGTGGAGTTCATCGTCGCCGAGGACGGCACCGTCAGCTTCCTGGAGGTCAACACCCGCGTGCAGGTCGAGCACCCGGTCACCGAGGCTGTGACGGGCGTGGACATCGTCGGCGAGCAGTTCCGCATCGCCGCCGGCCTGCCGCTGAGCTTCGATGAGGATCCGGTCAGCGACGGCCACGCCTTCGAGTTCCGCATCAACGCGGAAGATGCCGCCAATGGCTTCGTCCCCTCCCCCGGCACCGTCACCCAGTTCGAGGTTCCGACGGGTCCGGGCATCCGCGTGGACGCAGGCGTGCGTTCTGGCTCTACGATCCCCGGCTTCTACGATTCCCTGATGGCCAAGCTGATCGTCAAGGGTCCGAACCGCGAGGTCGCCCTGCGCCGCGCCCAGGCCGCTTTGGCCGAGATGCGCATCCAGGGTGTGCGCACCGTACTGCCGTTCCACAAGGACATCGTCACCCACCCCGCCTTCTGCGGCGACGATCTGCACGTCTACACCGACTGGGTGGATAAGGAGTACGAGCCGGGCATTGGCGCAGGATATGCCGGTTCTTCCCCGGAGGACGTCGAGGATGCCTACACCGAGCGCACCACTCTTACCGTGGAGATCGACGGCCGCCTGCACCGCGTGAGCCTTCCTTCTTCCTTCGGTGTTGCCGCCGCTGGCTCTTCTGGTGCGGACGCCACCTCGGCCTCCGCCGCCCAGGATTCCAGCGCGGCCGCTGGTGACTCCGGCGCGGGTGCCTCTGCGGGCGGCTCCGCCGGTGGCGGCACCGACGCTAACGCCGTGGTGTGCCCGTACACCGGTGTGCTGGTGAAGTGGCAGGTCGCCGATGGCGATTCTGTGGAGGTCGGCCAGCCAATCGCCACCATCGAGGCCATGAAGATGGAGTCCACGGTGGAGGCCAAGTCCGCCGGCACCATCACGCTGGCGCAACTGAATCCGGGCGACAATGTGTCGAAGGGTGACGCGCTGGGCCACATTGCATAAGCTGTACTGCTATGCACTCCCAGTCGGCTATCGCGCATTCAGCTCTCCTTGACGGCATCGCCTCCGGCGCCTATCTACCGGGCGAGAAGCTCAATGAGGTGAACGTGGCCCAGTCGCTGGGGATCTCCCGCAACACCCTGCGGGAGGCTTTCGCCACCCTGGTTTCGGAGGGGCTGCTGGAGCGGATCCCCAACCGGGGTGTTTTTATCGCGGAGCCCACTCGCGAGGACTTGGCCGACATGTACGCCGCCCGCATGGTGTTAGAGCCGGGGGCACTTTTGTGGGGCCGACGGGAGGGGCTGGACGAGTTGGATGGGATCGTCGCCAGCGCAGAAAAACTGCGAGATTCCGCCGGTTCGAACGCCAGCGAGGAGGACATCCGCGCGATTGCGGATGCAAACCAGGATTTTCACCGCGCTATTGTCGCCAGCGCTGGGTCGGCGGGGTTGAATCACTCGATGGATCGCATTTTGGCGCAGATGCGCCTGGGTTTCGCCCGCGCCAACCGGATAAACCACCAGTTCCATGTGGAGTTCATTGCACAGAACCGCACGGTGACGGACCTAATCGCGGAGCAACGCTGGGAGTTGGCGGCTAACCAGCTGGCCGGGTTCCTGCAGCGCACGACCGATAACATCGAGCGCTACTTCGGCTAGCGTGACCCGCCCGGGGGGCGGGATCAGAGGCGCGGACTCAGGGCACCTGGTACTGCAGGTCGCGCGCATCGGTGATCAACATGTGCCCAGGCGCGTGGCAGATCGCGAATCCGGGCTTGGATTCCATCACAACCGATTGAGGGGTCACGCCACACGCCCAGAAAACAGGGATTGTGCCGGCGGGGATATCCACGGCCTCGCCAAAGTCCGGATGGTTCACGTCCTGGATACCAATAGCCGCGGGGTCGCCGACGTGCACCGGGGCGCCGTGTACTGCCGGGTAGCGGGAGGTGATCCGTACTGCGTCGGCCACTTGGGCGGCTGGGATGGGGCGCATGGAGACAACCATCGGGCCGGAGAACACCCCCGCAGGGTTGGTAGGAATGCTCGTGCGAAACATCGGCACGTTCTTGCCCTGTGCAATGTGTTCCACCGGAACGCCGTTTTCAAGCAGCGCGGTCTCGAAGGTGAAGGAGCAGCCGATGATGAAGCTGACCAGATCCTCGCGCCATACGTCGCGCACGTCCGGAACCTCGCTGTCCAACTGGCCGTTGCGGTACACGCGGTACAGCGGAATGTCGCTGCGGATGTCCCCGTCCGCCAGCAGCTCGGAGGAAACCTGTCCGGCTTCCAGCACGCCGAGCAGCGGGCATGGCTTCGGGTTGCGCTGGGCGAACAGCAGGAAGTCGAATGCTTGCTCTTGGGGCAGGGTGATCAGGTTCGCCTGTGCATAACCCCGCGAGTAGCCCGAGGTGTGGGCCACGGTGCCGCCGCGGAAGATCTGACGCGCCTGCTGTGGCGAGAGCGCACCTGGATTCCCCTGATACTCCTGCCCTACGACCTCATCTGCCATTTCCGTGGCTCCCTTTTCTACCTCTTATGCTCCGATTCTTCTTATGCCCAGATTCCCGGCAGCTTGCTCATAGAGCTCCAGCCCAGGTACAGCGTCAGCAACCAGGTCACAAAGCCAAGGATGAGCAGCCAGGTTGGGTACTTGTAGTTCTGCAGCAGGTCGCGGCGGCGCCAGGCCACCCACAGAACGACGGCGAAGCCGATCGGCAGGATCAGGCCGTTGAAAGCACCGGCGAAGATCAGCAGCTTCTGCGGAGCCTGGTTCAGGATCAGGTAGATCACAGCACACACGGCGATGAACGCCACGACCAGCCAATTAAAGGTAGATTTCTTCATCGACTGCGGGGTAACGAAGGTCAGGGAGGTGTAGGAAGCACCCACCACAGAGGTCAGGCCTGCGGCCCACAGCACCACGCCGAAGAAGCGCACGCCGATGTCTCCAGCGGCGTGACGGAATGCGTCTGCAGCCATGTTGTCTCCGGCCAGCGTCACGCCCGAAGCGACCACGCCCAGGATCGCCAGGAACAGCAGCGCACGCATAATTCCGGTGACGATGATGCCGGAGATCGAGACCTTGGTGATCGTTTCAACGTTGTGCACGCCAGTCTGCCCGGAATCAATCATGCGGTGCGCACCCGCGAAGGTGATGTAGCCGCCGACGGTACCACCAATGAGGGTGGTGATCACCAGGAAGTCCACTTCAGCCGGCGCCACTGTGTTCTTCAGAGCTTCGCCCAGCGGCGGTGCGGAGACGACTGCGACGTAGATCATCAGCAGGATCATGATGGCGCCCAGGCCGACGACGATGCGATCCAGAGCCATGCCCGCACGCTTCGACAGAAAGATAAAAATGGCGATCGCTGCGGACAACCCGCCGCCTAGCAGTGGATCCCAGCCGAGCATCGCATTGATACCCAGGCCCGTTCCGCCGATATTGCCAATGTTGAAGATCAGCCCGCCGATGAACACGAACGCTGCCATGACCCAGCCGAGCCCCGGCAGAACCTCATTGCCCAACTCGTTGGCACGCTTGCCGGATACGCCCAGCACGCGCCAAACGTTCAGCTGAATGGCGATGTCCACCAGGATCGAAACGAGGATTGCAAACGCGAATGCCGCGCCCATCTCCACCGTGAACACGGTGGTTTGGGTGATGAATCCCGGGCCAATGGCACTGGTGGCCATGAGGAACATTGCGCCCAGCGACGCTGTGAATGTAGCCGCGCGGGCCGCTTCGGGCTTCCCGCCTACGGGCGTGCTGTCTGCAGGCTTGCTGTCCGCGGGCGCGTTGCCCTCGTGCTCGTCTGTGTTCGACATGTCGGCACCTTTCTATCAGTGATTTGTATCACTTTAGAATGTTGTTCAACAATCTGCAACTGCCTTCCGCAGCCATTCCGCCAGTTCGTCCACTCGCTGCCGCCACACCGCGGGAGCCGCGATAATGTGCTCGCTGTCGTACTCGTAAAACTGCACCTCGGCGCCACTTTCCTCGAAGTACTTCTTTATGACGCCCCCTGCGGTTCCCCTACTGTCGAACCTCGCAAGGGAGACTGCCGTGGGCACCCCTGCAATATCCACCGCGAACCCCTCCGGGATTCGCGGGCTGAGCGCCGCCAAGAAGTCCAGCTCACAATCCGGCCCCAGAGCCGAACTCAGAGTCGACCCCACCACCTGGCCCGCGGCCACCAGCCCACTGCCGAATACCACCAAGCCGAAAGCCTTCGGCTCCAGCTCCGCCTGGATCTGTGCGACGGCTTCCGCCACGTCCTGCTGTGTAAGATCCCAGGACCCGTACCCCGGCAGCGGATAAGTCAGATCCACGATGGTCACCCCGGAACGCTCCGCGAGAGCGGCAAAGAGGGGAAGCCAGAACTGGTCGTGGCTTGCACCGTCACCGAACCAGCCTGGTCCCCCGTGCAGGCTGACGGCTACGGCCCCGGTGGGATCAGGGGGCGTCAATACCGTTCCCACAACCCCATCCGGCAGCGCGGCGTGCTGCGACGTCCAAGGTTCGGCCCGAACCTGGGAGGTATAGGCGACGTGTGGCATGCGGTGGTCCAGCCCCGCCCCCAGCACCAGCAAGCTGCTGTGCGCCAGCAGGTCGGGTACTCGCGCCCACATACGCTCCGTCTCGTCCACCAGCTCCGCGGGGACGGGGCAGGACTTATCCTTGTAGGAGATTCCCTCGTCGTTAACGAGGGAGCTGAAGATCTCCGGATAATTATCTTCAAAGAAATTGTTTAGCTGCTCCAGCTGCTGCTGGGCGTTCAGCGGTTCCACGCCAGCCTGCACGTCGCCGCCAGTGCCGGGCAGGTTAACAATGTCGGAGTTCGGGGTCTGCTCGCTCATGGTTAGCCATTGTAGTTTCGACCCCGGACAAGGTTCCCGCTTTAGTCGGCAATCGCCTCCAGCGGGGAGGTTTTCGCCGCCTTGTGCGCCGGCCACAGCGCGGCCAGCACGCCCACGATGCCGGAGCCCACAATCATGCCAACCAGCAGCTGCCACGGCAGAACCGCACTATCCAAACCTTCGGAGGCCAGCACCTTCACAAAGACCCAGCCCAGGCCCACGCCGATGAGCACGCCCACCAGCGCGCCATAGATGGCGATCTGCACGGCCTCGAGGGTGATCATGCGGCGCACCTGCTTGCGGAACATGCCCACAGCACGCAGCATGCCGATCTCCTGCCGGCGTTCGATCACGTTCAGCGCCAGGGTGTTGATGATGCCCAGGATCGCCACCAGGATCGATAGCGCCAGCATGGCGTTGAGGATCATTAGCATCTGGTCGATGCCGCTGGAGACGGTACCCGCGTACTCGGTGGGGGTCAGCACGTCGGCCACGATGAACGGCTCCACGGCCTTGCTCACGTTGTCCTTCAGGTCCTTCTCGCTGATGTTCCCGTCGCCGTGGACGAGGATCTGCAAGATGCTCAGATCCTCAGTCTCGTCGAGGGGTTTGCCCTGCCCCAAGTAGGGCTTCAGCGCAGCCTCGTTGAGCAGCGTCTGCGACTGCAGCGGCTCGGTGTAGATGCCCAGCAGCTTGATCTTGCCCATTTCCCCCTGGCCAACGCGATACATCGGCACCTCGTCGCCGACCTTCCACTTCATAGCTTTGGCCTTACCCTCGGAGGCGTAGAAGCCCGGTTCGTCGGACTTCAGCTCCTCACCGAGCGAGCTAAGCCCCATGGACTTACCGAGCGGCCCCTTGAAGTAGAACGCATACATTCCCGCATACGTCACGTTGCTCTCGCTCATGGGCTTGCCCACACTGACGGGCGCCACTCCCAGGGTGGAGTGCGAGCTCACGCCGTCCGCTTCGTCCACGGCCTTCTCCACACCCTGCGGCAGCGGGAAGCTCTGGTTTTGCGGACCACTGACCACCAGGTCGGACTTCACCGTGTCGCCGATCATGTCCTCCATGGCGTTCTTCATCGTCGCGCCGACCATGCCGAATGCCGCCACCAGCGCCACGCCCAAGGTCAGGGCAAACGCTGTTGTTGCGGTGCGTCGCGGGTTCCTGCGCGAGTTTGTGGACGCCAACTTTCCAACCGCCCCAAACGGAGCGCCCAAGACGCGCCCCAGTGCCGGGACGATTGGAATGGATAGCGCCGGGGAAATGAGGAAAGTACCAACAATCACCAACAGGGCACCGACGCCCAGGATGCTCGCCCGAGCGCCCGTGTCGGCGTCCTTAAGAACAAGAGCGACAACCGCGGCGGCGGCACCGAGAAGGAACACGATGGCGCCGACGATGGTGCGGAGTTTCAGCGGCGACGAGCTAGAGACATCGCCCGAGCGCATCGCCTCGACCGGGTGCACGCGACCGGCACGGCGCGCCGGCGACCACGCGGAAACCACGGTGATGAGCACACCGATGACGAGGGGCAGAATCACCGCCTGCGGGGTGAGGCTAAGGCCGGTGCTCGGCAGGCCGAATCCGGCCATGTCCATGATTGCGAAGATGCCCTTGGCCAGCCCCATGCCGGCCACGATGCCCAGTGCCGAACCAACGAGGCCAACCAGAACGGCCTCGAAGACAACCGAGGTCGTCAGCTGGCTACGGGAAGCGCCCAGGGAGCGCAGCAGGGCGAACTCCCGCATGCGCTGGGCGACGACCATGGAGAACGTATTGGCGATGATGAATGCGCCCACCAGCAGGCTGACCAGGGCGAAGGCCAGCAGGAAGTAGTTGACGAAGCTGAGGCCGTCCTGGATCTCCTTAGTGACTTGCTCGACGATCGAGTCGCCGGTGACGACCTTGAGTTCCGGGAATTCCTCCTGGACAGAGTCCTTGAGCTGCTCCGCGGTCACGCCGTCGTTAGCGGACAGCCAGAAACCGTCGGGGAAGGTGCCGTTGGTGTATCGGTCGATATAGACCTGAGTGTCAAGAGCCAGGCCGAGGTAGCCGCCCACGGAAAAGTCCGTGTCGTAGATTCCGACGATCTTGTAGTCGTGGCTGTCGCGGACGTCGATGGCTTTCAGAGTGTCACCGATGTGCACGCCGTGCTTTTCGGCGGCATGGGTGTTGATCATTGCCTCCTTCTCGCCCTTGGGCTCGCGGCCATCGGCCACGGTAATGGAGGGGCCGGGTGCGTTCTCGCCGGTGTCGTTGGGATACAACACCGAGGGAGCACCACCGGTGCTCAGCTGTTTACCATCCTTGGCGAAGACGGCGATGGTTTCGGATGCCATGGCAACGCTTTTGACATCCTTGTTGTCCTCTAACTTGCTTCGTGTTTCCTGCGTGATCGGCTTGGTCGGATCCTTCTGCGTTACTTCGACGTCTACAGCGGAATAAACGTTTTCGAATACACCGTTGAAGGACTTCTGCATCATGTCGGTGAACATGGAGGAACCGGAGATAAACGCGGTTCCCAACACCACTGCAATGATGGTGAGGAGGAAGCGAACCTTGTTGGCGAGCACGCTACGGTAGGAAACCTTTGCGACGGCACGAGCATGGCTGCTGCGGGACTTGCCAGTATCTGCCGAGCCGCGAGGCTTTCGGGTACCAGTGGAGTTGGGCATTACTAGTGCTCCTCCAGCTTGCCCATGACGCCGAGGATGGCGTCTACGTCGGGCTTTTCAAGCTCGTCTGCGATTCGACCGTCGGCGAGGAATACGACTCGGTCGGCGTAAGAGGCAGCCTTTGGGTCGTGGGTGACAATGACGACGGTCTGATTGTCCTTGTCCACGGCATTGCGCAGAATGCTTAGGACTTCCGCGGAGCTATTGGAATCCAGGTTGCCAGTTGGCTCGTCGCCAAAGATGATCTCCGGCTGGGAGACCAGGGCGCGTGCGCAGGCGACGCGCTGCTGTTGGCCGCCTGATAGTTCGGACGGGCGGTGGCCTAGTCGATCCTTGAGCCCGAGGCGTTCGACGACCTCGTCGAGCCAGTCTTGGTTGACCTTGCGCCCGGCGATGTCCAGCGGCAGGGTGATGTTCTCTTCTGCAGTGAGAGTGGGGACCAGGTTGAAGGACTGGAAGATGAAGCCCAGGCGGTCACGGCGCAGAGTCGTGGTTTGCTTATCGTTCAGCGTGGAGATGTCGGTGTCTCCGATGTAGGCCTTTCCGCTGGTGATGGAATCTAGGCCAGCCATGCAGTGCATGAGTGTGGATTTACCAGATCCACTAGGCCCCATGATGGCGGTGAACTGTCCGTCGTGGAAATCGATGGAGATACCGTCCAGTGCTTTTACTTCGGTCTCTCCGTGACCATAGATCTTCCGTACGTCTACGGCGCGAGCGGCGCTGTCTAGTTGTTTGTTCTCAGAGTGCTTCATCAGCGTTGCTCCCAAGTTGTCCGGTAGGTATCCACTGTTTGTGGGGGGGTAATAGCCAAAGTTGTCCGCCGTTAGGCATCTAGTTAGGGCTCTTTTTAGACAACCCAATTATAAGCGCCGGCGTTTCACCCCGGGAGACTAAACGAGCGAACGCAAAAAAAACTCGGAGCGCTTTCCAATAAAGGAAAGGCTCCGAGCCTCATTATCTAGTTTTAGTGCCGGCGGTGACTTACTCTCCCACACCCTCCCAGGTGCAGTACCATCAGCGCAGGTAGGCTTAGCTTCCGGGTTCGGAAAGGGACCGGGCGTGACCCCACCGCTAACAACCACCGACAAACCAATAATCAGAACAAAACACACACCCAACCAAACACAGCTGGTGTGTCGTGCCGTTCCAGACACTGCATAACAGACGCGA
>NZ_KV789168.1:0-222544 GCF_001807485.1 Corynebacterium sp. HMSC08A12
GAGTAAGTCACCGCCGGCACTAAAACTAAAGATGAAGTGGGGTGTGGGTCGTTGTAACCTTTCAAAGGTTGCAGCAACCCACACCTCATTTTTTTATGCCTTAACGCACTGCGGCGGAAAAGTAGGCGTCAATAGCAAAAGACAACAACATTGCGCCTCCGCAGCAAGCGAAACTAAGATTGATAAGGTTCACGGGACGGGCCCTACAACCCGAAAAGACGAAGACGACGGAAGGTAAACCCCCAAGAATGGCTGAAAACTCAAGCAACAATCGCGGACGCGGTGGCCGGCCCCAGGGGGAGGGCAAATTCCGCAACAAGGGCGGCTTCAAGCCCAACCGCGGCGGCCGCCCCAACCGCAACTCAAACAAGAAGCGTGGTTCCAACTGGGAAACCCAGCGCGGCCCACACAGCGGCCCCCAGCGAGCCGGCTACCGCGAAGAACGCCTCAACAAGCGTCTCAACGAGCCGGAAGTTCCCAAGGACCTCGACCCGAAGGAGCTCGACCCTTCCGTACGCCAGGAACTCCGCAGCCTCTCCAAGGACAACGCAGACATGGTGGCAAAGCACCTGATCATGGCTGCCACGCTACTGGACGACGAACCGGAGAAGGCACTCGCCCACGCCCGCGCCGCCAAGGATCGCGCCGGTCGAGTCTCCGTCGCCCGTGAAACCTGCGGCATCGTTGCCTACCACGCAGGCGAGTGGAAGGAAGCTATCTCCGAGCTGCGCGCTGCCCGCCGCATGGCCGGTGGCCCCGGGTTGCTGCCTGTTCTCGCCGACGCGGAACGCGGCCTCGGCAAGCCGGAGAAGGCTCTGGAAGTAGCCAACGACCCGCAGGCCGACAAGCTAGACGCAGAATCCAAGGCGGAGCTGGCCATTGTCGTCGCCGGCGCCCACCAGGATCTCGGCCAGTCCGACGAAGCCTTGCTGGCCCTGGAAGCTCAGCTGGACAACGCTGAAGCCCCAGACGTAACCCGCATGCGCCTGTACTACGCCTACGCCGACGCTCTGGCCACCGCTAAGCGCAACGACGAGGCCATCGACTGGTTCACCCGTGCAGGCGAAATGGATACCGAAGAAGTCCTGGACGTCCCGGACCGCCTGGCCGAGCTAGGCGCGGACCCCAACGGTGCAGATCAGAACAAGGATAAGTAGCCCATGGCCCACCCGCTGCTGGATAACTACGACGCACTACTAGCCGACCTCGACGGCACCGTGTTCTCTGGCCACACCCCAATCCCGGGCGCGGCAGAAGGCCTGGCAGGCCGCAAGGTCATGTACGTCACCAACAACGCCTCGCGCGCCCCGCAGCAGGTCGCCGAGCACCTGAACTCCATGGGCTTCCCCGCGAAGGCGGAAGACGTGGTTACCTCCGCCATGGCCGCCTGCGACCTGGGCAAGCGATACATCGCCGAAGCCGGTATCGAGCAGCCGATTGCCTACGTAATCGGCCACGACTCCTTCAAGCAGCTGGTGGCTGACGCTGGCTTTCAGGTCACGGAGACCGCCGACGACCAACCGCACGTGGTCTTCCACGGCCACAGCCCGGACAACAACTGGGCACGCCTCTCCGAGGGCGCCCTGGCTATCCGTCGCGGAGCTCGCTACTTCGCCTCCAACCTGGATACGACCCTGCCCTCCGAGCGCGGGTTCCTGGTCGGCAACGGTTCGATGGTTGCGGCAGTGACCTCCGCCACGGGAGTCACCCCCGAATCCGCCGGCAAGCCCGGCCCCGCCATGTTCGAGGTCGCCGCTCGCCGCATTGGGTCCACGAAGCCCTTGGCCGTCGGCGATCGCCTGGATACCGACATCGCCGGTGGCAACGCCGCGGGGATGGACACGCTCTGCACCGTCACTGGGGTGTCTACCCACACCGATATTATTGACGCCCCTTCGTCCCACCGACCCACGTTCATTGCAGGTAACCTACGCGACCACCTGCCCGGCTGGTCCGCGAGCGTGGATGAGGGGACGACCCGCATCCGTGTGACCGCCGGCGAGCTGGGCGACGTGGAAGTCATGGCCGCCGAAGCACTGGCCGTGGCTGCGCCGCTGGCGTGGAAGCTGATCGATGACCCGGAGATTCCGCAGGTCACTAGCGCCGCGGACATCGACTTTGTAGGCGCAGACGCACAGGCCGTGGAGGCTCTGGGAGGTTGGAAGTAAGTGGGCGAGGGGCAACCGAAACCTTCGATGTTGTCGGGGGACAGTAGGCGTCAACAAGAAGAGCTGGCACAGGCCGTCGACGAGCTACTCGCGCGCGACGTCCACGGCGCCGAAGAAGCAGCGGTGTTGGAAGAAGCTCACCGGGTGGTAAACGAGGCACTCGGGGGCGAGCGCTGATGGCCAAGAGAGGGCCGAAGCTGCAGCGGCTGGACGCGGAACTGGTGGCGCGGAAGATCGCTCGCAGCCGCGAGCATGCTCAAGAGATGATCAAGGCCGGGCGCGTGACCGTCAACGGCATTCTGGCCAAGAAGCCGGCCAGCGGCGTGGACGGGAACGTATCCATAAAGGTCGCAGAGTCCGAAGACGACCGCTGGGCCAGCCGCGGCGCGCACAAGCTACTGGGGGCACTGGAGGCCTTCGAGCCGCAGGGCCTCAGCGTGGAAGGCAAGACCGTCCTGGATGCCGGCGCCTCCACCGGCGGGTTTACGGATGTGTGCCTGGACCGCGGCGCTGCGAAGGTGAAGGCAGTGGACGTGGGCTATGGCCAGCTGATCTGGCGGCTGCAGAACGACGACCGGGTGGACGTCATGGATCGCACGAACGTGCGCACCCTCACCCCCGAAGACCTCGGTGGCCAGGTGGATCTGATGGTCGGGGACTTAAGCTTCATTTCTATTCGCCTGGTGCTGCCTGCACTGGCCGCGTGCGTGAAGGAAGGCGGCGATCTGCTGCCGATGGTGAAGCCGCAGTTCGAGGTCGGCAAGGATCGTCTGGGCCACGGCGGGGTGGTCCGCAGCCCCGAATTGCGTGCGGAAGTGACCCGCGAAGTGGCCGTCGAGGCGATGAAGTATGGTTTGAATACGAAGGCCGTTGTCGCCTCCCCGCTGCCGGGGCCGAGCGGCAATGTTGAGTATTTTCTCTGGTTGGTCAAGGACAGTGCCGCGGTTTCACCTAGCATGGTTGAAGAGGCTGACCACACCGGCCTGGACGAGATGATTGCAACCGCCATTAAGGAGGGCCCGCAGTGACCACACCGGGGACGGACCACGCCGCGGATCAGGGCGCGGAATCTGGTGACAAGGGCACCAAGGCCGCTTCGGGGGCCGCTTCGGCTACTTCGGGCGCGAAGACCGAGCGTGAGGTTCTACTGGTTGCGCACACCGGTGTGCACGAGAACCTGGGCCTGGCGGCGGAGGCAGCGTCGCGCCTGCAGAAGGGCGGCATTAACGTTCGAGTGATGGCCACCGCCGATCCGGCTCCGGTTGCTCGCCACGAGATTCTGGGGCGCTTCAAGCGCTTCGGCCACACCAAGGAAGCCGCGACTGGCGTGGAGATGGTGATTGTCCTGGGCGGCGATGGCACCTTCCTGCGCGCAGCTGACATTGCGCACTCCGCGGACGTGCCGGTGCTGGGCATCAACATGGGCCACATCGGTTTCCTCGCGGAGTGGGAGCAGGAATCCCTGCAGGAGGCTGTGGATCGCGTGATTAACCGCGATTACCGCATCGAAGACCGCATGACCCTGTCGATCACCGCCCGCGACATGGACGGTCGTGTGCTGGGAACCGGCTGGGCACTGAACGAATGCTCTGTGGAGAACCTGAACCGCCAGGGTGTGCTGGATACGATCCTGGAGGTCGACGAGCGCCCTGTTTCTTCGTTCGGTTGTGACGGTGTTTTGGTATCGACGCCCACAGGCTCCACTGCCTATGCCTTCAGCGCAGGTGGCCCGGTTCTATGGCCGGAGTTGGATGCGATTCTGGTGGTAACCAGCAACGCGCACACGCTGTTTAGCCGCCCGCTGGTGGTCTCCCCGAACTCGATGGTGGCGGTGGAGACGAACCCGTCGACCTCGCCCGCGACGGTGGTGATGGACGGTTTCCGCCAGATCCACATGCCCCCGGGAGCGCGCGTGGAGATCCGCCGCGGCCCGCAGCCGGTGCGCTGGGTGCGCCTGGATTCCGCGCCGTTTACCGACCGCCTGGTACACAAGTTCCGCCTGCCCGTGACGGGCTGGAGGGGTCCGCGCCACTAGTAATGCTGCACGAACTACACATTCGCAACCTCGGTGTGATCGAGGAGGCGACGGCGGAGTTTTCCACGGGCTTGAGCGTTGTCACCGGCGAGACCGGTGCGGGTAAGACGATGGTCGTCAGCTCCCTGCGTTTGCTTTCCGGGCACCGCGCGGATGCCTCCCGCGTGCGCAATGGCGCAGACAGGGCCAGCGTGGAGGGGATTTTTTCTGCGGATTCCGCAGCAGTGGATGAGCTGGTTGAGCAGGTTGGCGGGTATGTCGACGACGGGGAGGTCATTGCTTCCCGCACGGTGAACGCCACGGGCCGTTCGCGTGCGCATCTGGCAGGTAAGACGGTGGCTGCTGGCGTGCTGGGGGAGTTCGCTGGGCACGTCATCACGATCCACGGTCAGAACGACCAGTTGCGGCTTTTGGATCCGGTGCGTCAGCTCGGTGCTTTGGATGACTACGCAGGGCTGGGGGAGAAGGTCGCCACCTACCAGGCACGTCGCGCAGAGTGGCTGCGTTTGGATAAGGATCTGCGCCGTCGCATGGAGGCGCGCCGCGACCTGGCCCTGGAGAGTGAAACCCTGCAACGCGCGGTGGAGGCGATCGACGAGATCGATCCGCAGCCGGGCGAGGACGTAGAGGTTAAGACGCAGATCAAGCGCCTGCAGGCCGCCGATGACATCCGCGCTGGTCTGCAGCGTGCACAGGCGGCCCTGGACGGCATGGATGGCCTGTCCGGGGACGACTTCGGGGATTCTGAGGGCGCTAGTGCCCTGGTCGGCCAGGCGACCAACGAGCTGACCAACCTGACCGATACCGAGGCGGAGGGCGGCAACCTTTCCGACTTGGCGGACCGGCTGGGCGAGGTGAGCGTGCTGCTGGCCGACATTTCCTCCGAGATCGGGCAGGCGCTGCTGGACGTTCCCGACCCCGACGAGCTGGATGGCCTGCTGCAGCGCCAGACCCAGTTGCGGGAGCTGCGGAAGTATGCCGTGGATGTGGATGGGGCGCTGGCGTGGCGCGACCAGGCGCACGAGCGTCTGGAATCGATGGACGTTTCCGATGAGGCGTTGCAGAAGCTGCAGGACGATGTCGCAGCTGCGCGGGATGCGGCGCGCGCGGTGGCTGAGGAGTTATCTTCGGCGCGCGTGAGGGCGTCCAAAAAATTTTCGAAGGCCGTTACTGAAGAGATCCGGGGCCTGCACATGTCGGCCGAGATCCGCGTCGACGTGCGGCAGCCTGGCGAGAAGGCGGGCGAGAAGGCCGACGAGCTGGGGCTGCACGGCATCGACGAGGTGGAGTTCCAGCTGGTGCAGGGCGGCAACGTGAATCCGCTGGCGGGCTCGGCTTCCGGCGGTGAGCTTTCGCGCGTGATGCTGGCGCTCGAGGTGGTGCTGGCCGCGGGCACCGAGGGCGGTCGGACGATGGTCTTCGACGAGGTCGACGCGGGTGTCGGCGGTAAAGCAGCCGTGGAGATCGGGCGCCGTCTGGCGAAGTTGGCGGTCGATAATCAGGTCATCGTCGTTACTCACCTGCCCCAGGTTGCCGCGTTTGGTGACGCCCACGTCTACGTGGCTAAGGCGACTTCCGCGGACTCGGTGACTTCCTCGGTGCGCACGCTCAGCGAGGATGAGCGGGTGGAGGAGCTGTCGCGCATGCTGGCAGGCTTGGAATCCGAGACGGGGCGGGCTCACGCCGAAGAGCTGATGGCGATGGCTACGGAAGCGAAAGCGGAGCTGTAGAAAATTTTTTGGCCAGTGGGCGCGGGAGTGTGATCGGCGCTACAGTAGTGCTGTGTTAAAAGGGGGAGCGCGCACCCGCGGCGATCTGCGTGCAGTGTGAGGGGGGCTAAAGCGGTGAAGCGTGTAGCGGCAAGTGTGTTTTTAATTTTTTTTGGATTCGCTTTGACTGCGTGCGGCAGCGAAGGTGACGAACCTACTCTGACCGGTGCTTTTGCTGAAACTGAGGAGTTATCGGCAGGCGACAGGCCTGTGGATAACTCGGGTTCGGGTGAGGCCGAAGGCGACGGCCGTATGCTAAAACCTGAGGGGCACAAGGGGATGTGGTTCGAGACCGAGCCGACGGATCCGTGGGAACACTACGTGTGGGCATCGCAGAAGTTCGTGGGGGATCCCATCGAACTTCCGAAGCTAGAGGGGAAGGGGAATAAACAAGGTTTTCATGGGCTTCCAGATATTTGTGATTCACGAGTTTCAGTGCGACTGAAGGAGATAGGCTTTGAACAAGAAATGTCTATTGATTCACCGCTGAATTACACATGTAACTTTTTTGAATTAGAGCCCGTTAATGGATCTTTCTCTGAAGCGTTATTCCAGGTTTCGCTTGATAGTGATCGACAAAGTAACGATTATCGGAAAGATGTGCACTATGACCCGCAACGTGAGGATGTAGTTCCTGTCGGTGACGGAGGGGGCAATTCTAGTGAGTGTGCTATTTCCAAAAATGTGGATGGCAGTAGGTTGGCGATCGAGAGCCTGTCTGGAGCGTCAGGTAGCAGTATTCAAGAAACGTGTTTGTACTCAGAGTATTTCTTTCAGATTTACGACAACATAGCTAGTATTTGATTATTTTTAGGGGTGGGGAATGTTAAGGTTCGATGTTTCTGGGCTAAGGGCCGTTCAGCAAAGCTTGCGGTCTTCATTGATTGCATTAAAAGGACTGAAGTCTGCTGGTCGAAGTTTGGGGAGTTACACCGGTGCACCGTCAGTTACTGGTGCTTTCTCGCAGCATCATTCGTTCTGGGTGGGGCAATCAGGATCCGCTGAGAATGTGCTCGATATTTTAAAATCGAATATTGAATGGCTTCAAGAAGTATTCACCAATCAAATGGAAGGCTTCGACCTGCAAGAGTATTTCAGCAAGCAGTCTTTCGATCAGATGAACTCCCAGGTTTCAGTCGCGGACAACAGGATGCGGAAATTTTTTATCCCAACCCGCGATTCCCGGTCGATCGACAACCTGATGTACAACACGCCAGTTACGGTCGCGGAGGCCACCATGCCGCTGGCTTCCCTCATATCGGCATTTCAGGGGGACGATTCCGCACCTCTCGCGGTCGCGGGTTCTTGGGAGAACGCAGCCAAGGCGCTCAAAGATTCCATGGATAACCTCAAGAGCGCATCCACTGGCCTGGCCAGCTCCTCCGAGGGCTACTCCTTCGACACGGCGCGCGAAGCGATCGACGATGTGCACAAAACCGGCCTTGTCGTCGCCTCCAACACCACCGCAATGGCCGGCTCCGTCCGCCAATTCCCGCTCGTCCGCAGCACCAACCTGCAAGCACTCGAAACCATCCAAGCTACAACCTCGCTGATCGCCGACCCTGCGGAACGCCTACTCGCCGAACAAGCTGCCGTCGCCAACTTCGTTTCCTCGCAACTGCAGCCATCCCTAGAGATGGTCCGCCCACCCGTCTCCAACCTCGGAGTTCCGATCGTTGGGCACTCTGGTGGAGGAACTCTGGACGCCACCACCGTCTCCACCGCCTCCGCTCAACCGACGGTCACGCACATCAACGGCCACACGAATGCTGTTGCGCCCGCAAGCGCCGCGGCGCACGGCGAGCAAGCTGCCAACGCAGCAACCAACGCCCCGAAACCCGCTGCAGCTCCCGCAGCCACTCACGCGGCTCCGGCACCAGGTGGCCTGCACGCTCCGGCTAACACACCTGCACCCGTCCAACCCGCAGCGGCCACAGCAGCACCACAAGCTCCCGGATTCGCGCCCGGAGGCATCACGTCACCGGCACAGGCACCGACGATCACGCCGCACCAAGCAGCCACAGCCGCTGCCACTCCGACCGTTCCCGGCCAGGGCGGTACTTCCATGCCCGGTACGGAGAACCTCATCAACGCACAGAATCGCTTCGGCGCCGGAAATGGCGCAGCCAGGCGCTCCGGCACGGTGAGCGAACTGGGCACCAGGGGGAATGACCCACAGCTTCGCAGCATCAGCGGAGGCGCCGGCGCCGGAACCGGCGCAAACTCCGTCACCGGCACCCCAAAGGCGGACTTGCGTAACGTCTCCACCACGGCACCCCGACCGAACCTCCCAGGCAGCCTGAAAGCAATCTCCACCCCTCTCAGCGCCCCTTACGGCGAGAACGCGCACGCGAACACTCCCAACTCCGGCAAGGGTGCAACCTCCGCAGTCCACGGCGCCACTGGCGCTAAGGGCGGGGTTGGAATGAAGAGCGGCGGGAACGTGGCGTCCACAGCAATGGGTAGAGGAACAAGCATCGGCCGGGCAGGCAAGGGGACGAAGAGTGGCCTGCGCGGGTCGGCGGTGACATTCGGCAAGCAGGATCGCTCGTACTTCCGCCGCATTTTCCTTAGCGGGGAGGATCCGCTGATCTCCGGGAAGAAGGCGCGCGACCGGAAGAGCCGGGGCAAGGACCGAGCCACTGCGCAACAAACGGTGAAGAAGGTGATTCGCTAGAGTAAAACAGCCGTTCACCGGCGCGCCTAACGCAACACTGGCCACATGAACACCACAATGGTGGGCATGATTTTCTCCCGCAGCGACCAGCCCGGAATCAACGGCGCCACCCGTGACCTCACCGGACCCAAGGGATTTACGAAGGCCAAGATCTCCGAGGGCGACATTGCCATTGTCGACGAACCCGACATCAGCCGTGCTAACTGCCAGAAGCTCATCGACGCGCGCGTAGCCGCCGTGGTGAACGCGCAACAGTTCACCACTGGACAGGTGCCGAACTTCGGCCCGCAGATGATGCTCGACGCAGACATCCTGCTGATCGAAAACGCCGGCGACGAGCTGCTCTCCAAGGTCAAGAACGGCAAGAAGGGCCGCGTTGACGAGGGCAAGGTCTACTACGGCGACCGCTCCATCGGCGGTGGCGAGATCCTGGACATGGATACCGCCGCAACCCGCTTCGAGGACGCCCGCGAGGCGCTCGGCGATCACATGGAAGCCCTGTCCGGCAACATGTCCGAGTTCGTCCGCTCCGAGGCCCCGCTGCTGGTCGATGGCCTCGGCATCCCGGATGTCGACGTGGACATGGACGACCGCAAGGTGCTGGTGGCCAGCCCCGATACGCACATCGAGCAGAAGCTGAAGGATCTGCGCTACTTCATGCGCGAGTACTCGCCGATCATCGTCGCCGTGGAGAACGCAGCAGACAGCCTGATGCAGGAGGGCTACCGCCCGAACGTGATCATCGGCGACCCGGAGAAGATCTCCAACGAGGCGCTGCGCTGCGGCGCCACCGTCGTGCTTCCCGCAGACCCGGACGGCCACGCTGTCGGCCTGGAGCGCATCCAGGACCTCGGCGTGGGCGCTATGACCTTCCCCGCCGCCACCCAGGATCCGACGGACCTGGCGCTGCTGCTGGCCAACTACCACGGAGCATCCATGGTGGTGAGCCTCGGCGAGGTGGAGGACCTGGACCGCGTGTTCCAGCGTGCCCAGTCGCCGGAAACCCCGTCGGCCCTGATGTCCCGCCTGCGCGTCGGCCCCCGCCTGGTCGACTCCACCGCCGTGGCGGAGCTCTACCGCGTCTCCCGCTCCGGCGGCGGCTGGATCTGGGCGCTGCTGGGCATCCTGGTCGCCCTGGCCGTCATCGTTGTGATCATCGGCTTCTCCGGCGATGGATCCTTCGTGGACAACCTCGTGGACACCTGGAACAACTTCGCGCTGAGCGTGCAGGATCTGTTCAAGAATTAACGCAGGAATAGCAGGGAGACAAGAGGCATAAGCATGAGCAAGAACTCGAAGGGCTCCGCCGGCAGAGTGATCGCCGGCCTGGGCTTCGGCGTGGCCGTCGGCACTGCACTGGGCTTTTTCGCCCTCGCCCCGAACGTGCCGGGCGGGCCTGTGGCAAAGGATTCTTCCGCCGAGCAGGAGCTAAAGAGCGAGCAAACCGCGCGCGAGAAGGCCGAGGGGCAGTCCACCGCCAGCGACAAGGTCTTGGGGTCGGTCGCGGGCCCGGCGGTGCGCAACCTGTTGCGTGGTTCGTCGGTAGACCTTTTTGTGCTTCCGGACGCCGACCAGGCCAACGTCGATAGCCTCCAGCGCCTGGTCAAAATGGCCGGTGGGGAAGTCCACGGTGTGGTCGAGGTGACGGAGAAGGCGCTGGACGCCAACAACGGAGACACCCTGAAATCCATCGCGGCGAACTCCCTGCCGGCCGGCGCGAAGCTCTCGGAGGACAAGCTGGACCCGGGTATGCACACCGGCCAGCTCCTGGGTGCAGCCCTCGGCGCAGGCGACAAGGAAGCCAGCGAATCGGACCGGGGCGTGGCCCTGGGCGCACTGGCGAACGAGGACTTCATCGCTTACCAGGGCGAGGCGCCGAAGACTGCCGACCTGGCTCTGGTCGTGGGTGGGGATACCGCCGACGACAAGGACCGCGGCAACTACGGCACGAAGTTCGTCGCCGACTTCGCCGCAGGCCTGGATTCTCGCATGAAGGGCGCCGTTCTGGCCGCCCAGGCGGGCAGCGCGGAAGACGACGGCGCTGTTGGCCAGGTTCGTGCCGACCGGGCAGCCAAGGAGGCCGTATCCACGGTGGATAACGTGGACACCGTCGCAGGCCGCATCGCCGCGATCCGCGCGCTGGGCCAGCAGAAGGACGGCAAGGCGGGGCACTACGGCGCTGCCGCGAACGCCTCGGATGCTACGCCGGAATAGGCTTGTGTTAGGCTGAAACCCCGTAGATAGCGAAGTTTAAGCGTCGTTGATTCGGGAGTTACCTTGGCCACTAATCGTGCAAAGAACAGCACTAAATTCATCTTCGTCACCGGCGGTGTGGCGTCCTCGCTGGGCAAGGGGCTCACAGCAGCAAGCCTAGGGCAGCTGCTGTCCTCCCGTGGCCTGCGCGTAACGATGCAGAAGCTGGATCCGTACCTCAACGTTGATCCGGGCACCATGAACCCCTTCGAGCACGGCGAAGTGTTCGTCACCGAGGATGGCGCGGAGACCGACCTGGACCTCGGCCACTACGAGCGTTTCCTGGATCGCAACCTCTCCGCCGCTGGCAACGTGACCACCGGCAAGGTGTACTCCAACGTCATCGCCAAGGAGCGCCGCGGCGAGTTCCTGGGCAAGACCGTCCAGGTGATTCCGCACATCACCGACGAGATCAAGGCCGCAGTGCTGGCCATGGGGCAGCCGGATAAGAACGGCCAGGCTCCGGACGTCGTCATCAGCGAGATCGGCGGCACCGTCGGTGACATCGAGTCCCAGCCCTTCCTGGAGGCCATCCGCCAGGTCCGCCACGAGGCAGGTCGCGAGAACATTGCCTTCATTCACGTTTCCCTGGTGCCTTACCTGGCACCGTCGGGCGAATTGAAGACGAAGCCGACCCAGCACTCCGTCGCGGAGTTGCGCAGCATCGGTATCGTCCCGGACGCGATCGTCCTGCGCGCCGACCGCGAGGTTCCGCAGGCCATGAAGTCCAAGATCGCCCTGATGTGCGACGTGGACGAGGACGGCGTGGTTTCTTGCCCGGACGCCCCCTCCATCTACGACATCCCGAAGGTGCTGCACTCTCAGCACCTGGATAACTACATCATCCGCCGCCTGAACCTGCCGTTCCGCGACGTGGACTGGACGACCTGGGGCAACCTGCTGGAGAGCGTCCACAATCCGCAGGGTGAGGTCACCATCGGCATCGTCGGCAAGTACATCGACCTGCCGGACGCGTACCTCTCCGTCGCGGAAGCCATCCGCGCCGGCGGTTTCGGCGCCAACGTGCGTGCCAACGTGAAGTGGATCGCCTCCGACGAATGCGAGACCGAGAAGGGCGCTGTAGAGGCTCTGAAGGACGTCGACGGTGTGGTCATCCCCGGTGGCTTCGGCAACCGCGGCATCGAGGGCAAGATCGGCGCCATCACCTACGCCCGCAAGAACAAGCTGCCGCTGCTGGGCATCTGCCTGGGCCTGCAGTGCATCGTGATCGAGGCCGCGCGCACCGCGGGCCTCACCGATGCTTCTTCTACCGAGTTTGACGCCAACGCCTCCACCCCTGTGATCTCCACCATGGAGGAGCAGAAGGCAGCTGTGTCGGGCGAGGCGGATCTGGGCGGAACCATGCGTCTGGGTGCCTACCCGGCGCGTCTGCCCGAAGGCTCTCTGGTCGCTGAGATGTATGGCGCCACCGACGTCTCGGAGCGCCACCGTCACCGCTACGAGGTGAACAACGCATACCGCGAGCAGATCACCGAGGGCTCTGGCCTGCAGTTCTCCGGTACCTCCCCGGACGGCACCCTGGTGGAGTTCGTGGAGTACCCGAAGGACGTGCACCCGTACTTCGTGGCCACCCAGGCTCACCCGGAGTACAAGTCCCGCCCGACCCGCTCCCACCCGCTGTTCCAGGGGCTGGTGGATGCTGCGCTGCAGCACCAGGCTGAGCGCTCCTAAACTTGGGAGTCATGAGCAACGACAGCACCCCGTACCGCGTTGTAGATAGCGAACTGCTGCTGGACGCGCCGATCATCGGCGTGCGGCGCGATACCATCACCACCGCCACCGGCGAGGCGAAACGCGAGATCGTGGAGCACTTCTCCGCAGTCGCGGTCGCCGCCGTGCGCGATAACCACGTGATGATGATCCGCCAGTATCGCCACGGCGTGGGCCGCCACCTGTGGGAGATCCCCGCCGGCCTACTGGATCTGGTGGGGGAGGATCCCTTGGAAGCCGCCCGCCGTGAGCTGGCCGAGGAAGCTGGTCTGCGCGCCCACAACTGGCACCTGCTGGGGGATGTCGTGACCTCCCCGGGCTTCAGCGAAGAAATGTGCCGCATCTACCTGGCCGAAGACTTGGACGATGACCTCAGCGGCTTCGACCTGCCGGAGGCCGAGTTCGAGGAGGCGGAGATTGAAACCCGCTGGGTGCCTATCCCCGAAGCCATTGAGTGGGTGCAGACGGGCAAGGTGGAAAACTCCATCGCCACTATCGCCCTGCTGCACCTGGCCGCCGGTACCCGCCGGGACGTTTCAGAGCCTTTCAACTATCACTCCGGCCTCGCCGATCGCCGCTCCGCCAGTGCGGAAGCCAAGCCCGGCACGGACATGAAGTTCATCCGTTGAGTGCAGAAGCCAACCGCAAGCTCGTCACCGCCTATATCCGGCACCTAAAGACCGAGCGCGATGTCTCCGTCCACACGCTGTCGAACTACCAGCGCGACCTCGACCGCTACCTGGAGTGGCTAGGCTCCAAGGCGCTGCAGGAAGTCACCGCCACAGACATCGAGGATCACCTGGTCTACCTCCGCAAGGATTTGAACCTCGCGGCGTCCTCCGCCGCCCGCGGGCTGGCGGCCATCCGCGGCTTGCACTCCTTCGCCCACGCCGACGGCCGCCTGCCCTTCGACGTTGCGGCGGATGTACCCACGCCCTCGCTGGGCGGTTCCATCCCGAAGGCCCTAAGCCTGGCACAGGTCGAGGCTTTGCTGAACGCGGTGCCGGCGGGCGACGGGGCGTCACTAATAAACATCCGCGACCGTGCGCTGCTCGAGATGCTCTACTCGACCGGCGCGCGCATCACCGAGCTACTAGACCTCGACGTCGACGACCTCGACCGGGAGCAGCGCGTGCTGCTGGTGCGTGGCAAGGGTGGCAAGGAGCGCATCGTGCCCCTCGGGCGCCCTGCGCTGGAGGCGGTGGAGCGCTACCTGGTGCGGGCGCGGCCGAGCCTGAACAAGAAGGGAAGCCCGGCGCTGTTCCTCAACAACCGCGGGGCGCGCCTGGGCCGCCAATCGGGCTTCAAGATCGTCTCGCAGGCCGCGGAGGCAGCGGGGCTGGAGCATGTCTCGCCGCACAGCCTGCGCCACAGTTTCGCCACGCACCTGTTGGAGGGCGGCGCGGATATTCGTGTGGTGCAAGAACTTCTCGGGCACGCTAGCGTGGCTACCACGCAGATTTACACCAAGGTCAGCCCTGAGCACTTGAGGGAAATTTGGGCCTCATCTCACCCCCGTACCTAGTGCGCCTGATAATCTCTAGGGTGTAATTAAAGGCTATTTATCACAATCAAGGGAAAGGGCTTGACGGGATCGCCGATGTCACGTTCACAGTCACACGCGGATGCGTTGTTTGATAAGCCCGATCAGCGCATCGGCCTGACCGGACGACCGATCAAGGAGCTGCCGGACCCCGAGCCGTTGGATCGCCACGGCCCGGCCTCCATCATCGCGATGTGCAACCAGAAGGGCGGGGTGGGTAAGACCACCTCGACTATCAACATCGGTGCCTCGCTGGCCGCGTTCGGCCGCAAGGTGCTCCTGGTGGACTTGGACCCGCAGGGTGCTCTGTCCGCCGGTCTGGGCATTAGCCACGACGAGTTGGACGTTACGGTCTACAACCTGTTGGTCGATTCTTCGGCCTCTATTCTGGACGCCATCCACTCCAGCCCCGTCGACGGTCTGGACGTCGTTCCGGCAAATATCGACCTGTCGGCTGCGGAGATCCAGCTGGTGAACGAGGTCGGCCGCGAGCAAGCCCTTGCCCGTGCGCTGCGGCCTGTGATGCGTGACTACGACTTCATCATCGTCGACTGCCAACCTTCGCTGGGGCTGCTGACGGTCAACGCGCTGAGCTGTGCGGATTCGGTGATCATTCCGGTGGAGTCCGAGTACTTCTCCTTGCGCGGCCTGGCACTGCTGATGGACACGGTGGACAAGGTCCGCGACCGCCTGAACTTCAAGCTCGAAGTGCTGGGCATCCTGGTGACGATGTTCGACCGCCGCACCCTGCACGCTCGCGAGGTGATGGAGCGGCTGGTGGAGGCGTTCGGGGACAAGGTCTTCGACTCCGTCATCACGCGCACCGTGCGCTTCCCGGAGACCTCCGTGGCCGGCGAGCCGATCAACACCTGGGCGCCGAGCTCGTCCGGCGCGGTGCAGTATTCGAACCTGGCGAAGGAAGTCATTGAGCGCGTCGCTCAGCAAATCTAGCCAGCCCGTGCAGGAGGCAGCGCAGCCAGAGCAGGCCGAGCAGCCGGAGATCACCGGCTTCCGGGTGGCGCTGGCTAACTTCGACGGCCCGTTCGACCTGCTGCTGCAGCTGATTCATTCCCACAAGCTGGACATCACCGAGGTCGCCCTGGCGCAGGTCACCGACGAGTTCATCGCCTACACCAAGAACTTAAGCTCCAGCGCCGAGGACCTGGACGAGGTCACGGAGTTCCTGGTGGTGGCCTCCACGCTGCTGGACCTCAAGGCAGCCCGGCTGGTGCCACGCGGTGAGGTGGATAGCGAGGAGGACCTCGCGCTACTGGAAACCCGCGACCTGCTGTTCGCCCGCCTGCTGCAGTACCGCGCCTTCAAGCAAGTGGCCGACCTGTTCGCCGACTGGCAGCGCGACGCCGCCCGTGCCTACCCGGCAACCCTGTCCCTGGAGGAGCACCACGCAAACCTGCTGCCGGAGGTGAAGATCGGCAAGACCGCCGACGAGTTCGCCGAGCTGGCTGCGGCCGTGTTCAGACCCAAGCCTGACCATGTGGAGACCGGACACATCCACCAGGTCGCGGTGTCTGTGCCTGAGCAGGCCGGGCGGATCCTCAACACCCTCAAGGTCGCCGGCGAGAACACCTGGGTGACCTTCGGCGCGCTCATCGCCGACGCGGAGCTGAACATGATCGTCGTCGGGCGCTTCCTGGCACTGTTGGAGCTGTACAAGGCCCGCGCCATCGGCATCGAACAGCCCGAGCCGCTGCAGGACATGTCGGTGGCCTGGACCGGGCTGGATGTCGACCCGGCGGTGGTGGCGGCCAGCAACTGGGAGTAGGCGTCACAAAGAAAGAACAGAAAGGCACACACCATGAGCGATCCAAACCCCAACCCCGCGCCGCTGCCGCAGGTGTCGGTGCTGCGCAGCCGCGTGGAATCGCTGCTGCTGGTAAGCGACGAGGCAGTGACGCCCACAGAGCTCGCCCGCGTGCTTTCCAACGAGGAGAACGCGGTGCCAGAGGCCGAGGTGGCGCGCACCCTCCACGAGATCGCGGCGGAGTACGAAGCCCGCGGAAACGGCTTTGAGCTGCGTGAACATGAGGGGGCCTTCCGGCTGTACACACGGCGCGCGAACTCGGACGTAGTGGAGGCGAAGCTGCTGGACGGCACGCAACAGCGCCTGAGCCGCGCGGCCCTGGAGACCCTGGCTGTGGTGGCCTATCGGCAGCCCGTCACCCGCAGCCAGGTGGCGGCAGTGCGCGGCGTGAACTGCGACGGTGTGATGCGCACGCTTTCCCTGCGCGGGCTAATCGCCGAGACGGGGGAGCAGGGTGGCGCGCACCTGTACTCCACTACCGAGCTTTTCCTGGAGCAGATCGGCATTGAATCGCTGGAGGAATTGCCGGATCTGGCGCCGTTGCTGCCGGAAGTGGACAGCATCGACAGCCTGGACAATATCGACAATTAAGCAGGTTGAGGGGTATAGTTCGGGCTGATAATTCAAGATTTTAGTTCGAAGGGCTAGAAACACCGTGGACACACCCGCTCGCCGAGACGGCACACCGGAGACCGCTCCGAAAGACATCTACCTATCCCAGGCCAAGCCCGCCAAGCGCCAGCACGTGACGGCGCAGGAGGCAGAGGCCGCCCTCAACAAACCAGATTCGGAGAAGGCCCAGGTGCGCCTGCAGAAGGTGCTGGCCTCTGCGGGTGTGGCAAGCCGCCGCATGAGCGAGAAGCTCATCGCCGCCGGTCGCGTGGAAGTAAACGGCGAAGTCGTGGTGAAGATGGGCACCCGCATCGACCCGAGCGTGGACATCGTCCGCGTGGACGGCGAGCGCGTGCAGGTCAACGAAGAGATGGTCTACTTTGCATTGAACAAGCCCCGCGGTGTGCACTCCACGATGAGCGACGACCTGGGCCGTCCGTGCGTTGGCGACCTGGTCGGTACGCGCCTGAAGGAAGGCCAGGGGCTGTTCCACGTCGGCCGCCTGGATGCCCAGACCGAAGGCCTGCTGCTGCTCACCAACGACGGCGAGCTGGCCAACCGCCTGATGCACCCCAAGTACGAGGTGAAGAAGACCTACATGGCCACCGTGCTGGGCGAGGCGAGCCGCAAGCTGATCCGCGAGCTGAAGGACGGCGTGGAGCTGGACGATGGCATTGCCCGCGCCGACAGCGTGCAGATCGTAGACGTGTGGCAGGGCAAGTCGCTGATCAAGGTGGAGCTGCACGAGGGCCGCAAGCACATCGTGCGCCGCATGCTGAAGGAGGCCGGCTTCCCGGTCCAGGCGCTGGTGCGCACCAAGATCCACACCGTGCAGCTGGGCGAGCAGAAGCCGGGCACGATCCGCGCGCTGAACCAGGCGGAATTGCAGAGCATGTACAAGAAGGTCGGGCTGTAGTTAGCCAGCAGCTAGAACAGCCGACATAAACACACAATTATTTAGGGGAACGACCTTTCTATGACGAACGCACCTTTCTACGAGCCCGGCTCCGCGCTGGATCAGCTCGCCAGCGCAAAGAACATTGAGGACGGCGGCCTGATCGTCGCCGTCGACGGCCCGAGCGGCACCGGCAAGTCCACCGTCTGCCGCCGCCTGGCTACCGCCGCGGACGCGAAATATCTGGATACCGGCGCCATGTACCGCGTCGCCACGTTGCATGTGCTGCGCCAGGGCATCGACCCTTCCGAGGAGTCCGCACGCGAGGCGATCATCGCCGCCACCGCTGACCTGCCGCTGGAGATCAACGAGGATCCCACCTCCACCGAGGTGCTGCTGGACGGCACCGACGTTTCCGGTGAGATCCGCGGCCCCGAGGTCACCGCGCACGTTTCCGCCGTCGCCGCCATCCCGGAGGTGCGCGAGAACCTGGTGGCCCTGCAGCGCTCTTTGGCCTTCGCCGCCGGTCGCTGCGTGGTCGAGGGCCGCGACATCGGAACTGTGGTTCTTGAGGACGCCCCAGTGAAGATCTTCATGACGGCCTCCGCCGAGGTGCGGGCTCAGCGCCGATACGATCAGGACCTGGAAGCTGGCCGAGACGCGGACTACGAGGCTGTACTCGCGGATGTGCAGCGCCGTGATGAGGCCGACTCCTCCCGTAAGACCTCTCCGCTCCGCCCGGCAGAGGATGCCGTGATTGTAGACACCGGCGAGATGGACATCGACGAGGTGCTGGAGAAGTTGGCGCAGCTGACCCTGGCAAGCGCTAAGCCGGACAGCCTGGATTCCCCGGCGGAGCTGATCTTCCGCACTGCCGATGGCGAGGTGCTGGGGGAGTCCGACTTCTCCGCCGTCGAGTTCTCCGAGTACGACGATGACGAGTTCGACGAGGGCAACGAGTCCGGCCCCGACGAATTCTTTATCACCGGCCCAGACGACTTCACCCTCGAGGGCGGCGGCGACATGCCGGAATCCGACAAGGACTGGGAAGCCCTGGAGGAAGCCTTCGGTGTGCTCGGCGACGAGGAGGCCGAGCAGGAGGCCTTGTGCACCGTTGCCATCGTCGGCCGCCCGAACGTGGGCAAGTCCACCCTGGTGAACCGCTTCATCGGCCGCCGCGAGGCTGTGGTGGAGGACTTCCCGGGCGTCACCCGCGACCGTATTTCCTACCTGGGCGAGTGGTCCGGCCGCCGCTTCTGGGTGCAGGATACGGGCGGCTGGGATCCGGATGCGAAGGGCATCCACGCGGCCATCGCCCGCCAGGCGGAGACTGCCATGGAGACCGCCGATGTGATCGTCTTCGTGGTCGACTCGAAGGTCGGCATCACCTCCACCGACGAGGTCATCGCCCGCAAGCTGCAGCGTAGTAAGGTGCCCGTGATCGTGGTGGCCAACAAGTGCGATGCCGACGCGCAGCTGGGCGACGTCGCCGAGTTCTGGGCGCTGGGTCTGGATAACCCGTACCCGGTGTCCGCCCAGCACGGCAAGGGCGCGGCGGACGTCATGGACGAGGTCCTGCGCGTATTCCCGGAGCACCCACGCGAGCTCTCCGTCGTTTCCGGCCCGCGCCGCGTGGCCCTGGTCGGTCGCCCGAACGTGGGCAAGTCCTCCCTGCTGAACAAGATCACGGGCGAGGAGCGCTCCGTGGTCAACAACGTTGCGGGCACCACCGTCGACCCGGTCGATTCTATCGTGGAGCTGGAGGAAAAGACCTGGAAGTTCGTGGATACTGCCGGCATCCGCAAGAAGACGAAGCACGCGCGCGGCCACGAGTTCTACGCCTCGCTGCGCACCCGCTCCGCGATCGACGCGGCGGAGGTCGTTGTTTTTCTTGTTGACGCCAGCGAGCCCATCGCCGAACAGGATCAACGAGTACTTCGCATGATCCTCGACTCGGGGCGTGCCCTGGTGGTGGCCTACAACAAGTGGGACCTGGTGGATGAGGACCGTCGCGACCTGCTGGAGCGGGAGATCGAGCTGCAGCTTTCCCACGTCCCATGGGCCCGCCGCGTGAACATTTCCGCAAAGACGGGCCGCGCGCTGCAGAAGCTGGAGCCCGCGATGATCGAGGCCTTGGAGAGCTGGGATCAGCGCATCTCCACCGGTCAGCTGAATACCTGGCTACGTGCGGTGATTGCGGAGACCCCGCCGCCGATGCGCGGCGGCCGCCTGCCACGCGTGCTGTTTGCCACCCAGGCCTCCACCAAGCCGCCGGTGATTGTGCTGTTCACCACCGGCTTCCTGGAGCACGGCTACCGCCGCTTCTTGGAGCGCAAGCTGCGTGAATCCTTCGGGTTCGAGGGCTCGCCGGTGCGCATCGCGGTGCGCGTGCGCGAGAAGAAGCGCAAGAAGTAGGCGCGAAAAGCAGGTTCTAGCGCAGCACCAGGATCCAAATGGCGATGTGGTGCAGCAGCGCCGCCAGGATCGTGGCGGCGTGGAAAACCTCGTGGAATCCGAACCAGCGCGGGGAGGGGTTCGGCCACTGCTTGGCGTAGATCACTGCGCCGAGGGAGTAGATGATCCCGCCCAGCAGCATCAGCAGGCTCACGGCCAGACCCAGCTGCTGGTAGTAGCCCACGGCGCCGATGGCGGCCAGCCAGCCGAGGGTGAGGTACGTGGTGGCATCCAGCCACCGCGGGTGATCAATCCACACTAGGTTCAGTACCACTGCCGCGGTGGCGGCCAGCCAGCTCACGGCCAAGATCCACAGCCCGCCGGTGTTAAACCAGCCCCAGCCGGTGAACCACTGCGCGCCGAAAGCGCCAACCGTTACCGGCCCGTAGGTGCCGGCGATGAAGACCGCGATCATGGCGTGGTCGGCGCGCCGCCAGCTATTCACCGCGCCCTCGGAGCGCCACGGCACGCGGTGGTACAGCGCGCTGACGGTGAGCATCCCGGCCAGGCACAGTGCGTACAGCGCCGTGGCCATGGTCATCCAGGACAGGTGAAACTTGGAGGCCGCAACGATGGTCAGTGCCGTGCCCATGCCGCCGAAATACCATGCGGCGGCGGTGTGCAACCGCCCCCGCATATACGGGCGTGGTCCACGGTCGAATACGGGTCGAGGGGACTTCTTCGTCAGCACTTGAGTTTTATGCACGAAAGAAAGTCTACGCGCATACGCGTTTAGAACAGCCCCGAAATAACCCCCTGCGCGTCAACATCGATGCGCTCGGCCGCGGGCTTCTTCGGCAGACCCGGCAGGGTCATCACGTCGCCAGTGAGTGCCACGACGAAACCGGCGCCGATGCGCGGCACCAGCTCGCGGACGTGCAGGGTGTGGCCGCTCGGCGCACCCAGGGCCTTGGGGTCGTCGCTGAAGGAGTACTGCGTCTTCGACACGCACACCGGCAGCTTGTCCCAGCCGTTGTCCTTCAGAAACGCCAGGTCCTTCACGGCCTGCGGGCCGAACTGCACGTCTGCCGCGCCGTAGATCTCCGTAGCAAGCGTGTTCAGAGTGGCTTCCACGCCATCGACTGGCTGATAGATCTGGTGACTGGAGCTGGGGGCGTCCTCACCAGAAACACCATCGACGACCTCCAACACGGCAGAGGCCAGATCGGCCGCGCCAGCACCGCCCTCGGCCCACACGTTGCACTCCACCACGCGCACACCGAACTGCTCGCCCCAATCGGCGACCTGAGCGCGCTCCGTGGCGGTATCAGAGCTAAACAGGTTCAGCGCCACCACGGGTTCCACGCCGAACTTGCGGATGTTGCTGACGTGGCGCTCCAGGTTGGCCAAACCGGCCTTCAGCACGGAATCGCCGTTGTGTTTCAGCGAGCGGATGGTGGCCACCACGACCGTTGCGGCGACGTCGAGGCTGCCTGCGCGGGACTTGATATCAAAGAACTTTTCCGCACCCAGGTCGCTGCCGAAACCGGCCTCGGTCAGCACAACCTCCGATAGATCCAGCGCCGTGGTGGTTGCGATCAGCGAGTTGCAGCCGTGTGCGATGTTGGCGAAAGGCCCGCCGTGCACCAGGGCAGGAGTACCACCCAGAGTTTGCACCAGGTTCGGGTTGATCGCGTCGCGCAGCAGGGCGGTGATAGCGCCCGCGCACTTTAGGTCGCCCGCGGTGACGGGCTGGCGGTCATAAGTCTGGCCCACCACGATGCGCCCGATGCGCTTCTTCAGGTCCTCCAGATCGGTGGCCAGGCACAGGATAGCCATGATCTCGCTGGCCGCCGTGATGTCGAACCCGCCCTCGCGCGGAGTGCCCTGGCCCGGCCCGCCGAGGCCCGTGACCACGTGGCGCAGCGAGCGGTCGTTGACGTCCAGGCAGCGCCGCCACGTCACGCGCCGCGGGTCGATGCCCAGGGCATTGCCGTGCTGTACATGGTTGTCGACAATGGCCGCCAGGGTATTGGTTGCGGCGGTAATAGCGTGCATGTCGCCGGTGAAGTGCAGGTTGATGTCCTCCATCGGCACAATTTGCGCATAACCGCCGCCGGCCGCACCTCCCTTGATGCCCATGACTGGCCCCTGGGAGGGTTCGCGGATCGCCACCATCGTCTGGCGCCCGGCCGCCCGCACCGCATCCGCAAGGCCGATCAGCACGGTGGACTTGCCCTCGCCCGCGGGGGTCGGGCTCATTGCGGTCACGAGCACGAGCTTGCCCTTCTTATTGACGCCCTCACGCTCCGCTCGCAGAGCGGGAACGTCGATCTTGGCCTTTGTGCGACCGTAGGGGATCAAAGCGGCCTCCGGGATGCCGGCGCGTTCCGCGATCGTGGTGATGGGCTCCAGGGTGTGGGCCTGAGCGATTTCGACGTCGCTGGGTTGGGGATTGCTGGTTGCAGAAGAGTTAGTCATATTCCCAGAATAAACGCCTACCCCTAATCGCCCCCGTAATAGCGGGTGTAAGGCTGGGGGCAACTAGACTTCAGGGGGTAAGAGGGTAACCCCCCGAATATTCGCAAAACGATTACTTCCAGTGAGGTAGTGAGGTATAGATGACCGACAACGCACACACCAAGAGCGCTCTGCACAGCGATTGGAACGAGCGGCTGGCCGTGGCGCAGGAGATGCTGCCTCTGATCAGCCGCCTGCACCGCGACAAGAACGTGGTGACTTCCATCTTCGGCCGGCTGCTTGTCAACGTCACCGATATTGACATCATCAAGTCCCACCGCTACGCCCGCCGTGTGGTGGAAAAGGAGCTGCCGCTGGAGCAGACCCTGCCCGTGCTGCGCGAGCTGGTGGAGATGAACCTGGGCACTGCCTCCATCGACATTGGATCCCTGGCCAGCCGCTACAACAAGGACTCTGAGGGGCTGCCCCTGCGCGAGTACCTGGAGCGCGAGCTGGCGGAGGTCATCGGCGGTCCGGAGCAGGTCGAGCCCCGCGACATCGTCCTCTATGGCTTCGGCCGCATCGGCCGCCTGCTGGCCCGCATCCTGGTTGCCCGCGAGGCCACCTATGGCGGTGCGCGCCTGCGTGCCGTCGTCGTCCGCTCCAAGGGTGAGGGCGACCTGATCAAGCGTGCTTCTCTGCTGCGCCGCGATTCCGTTCACGGAGCCTTCGACGGCACTATCACCACGGATGAGGAAAACAACACGATCTGGGCCAACGGCACCCCGATCCGCATTATCTACGCCAACAACCCGGCGGAGATCGACTACACCGAATACGGCATCAACGATGCAATCGTGGTGGACAACACTGGCGTGTGGCGCGACCGGGACGGCCTGTCTCAGCACCTGGAGGCCAAGGGTGTCTCCAAGGTTCTGCTGACCGCCCCGGGCAAGGGCGACATCAAGAACATCGTCTACGGCATCAACCACGGCGACATCACTGAGGATGATCGCATTCTTTCTGCGGCGTCCTGCACTACCAACGGCATCACCCCGGTGCTGAAGGTCATCAACGACCGCTACGGCGTGGAACACGGCCACGTGGAGACCGTGCACTCCTTCACCAACGACCAGAACCTGATCGATAACTTCCACAAGGGCGACCGCCGTGGCCGCGCCGCGGGCCTGAACATGGTGCTCACCGCCACGGGCGCGGCGAAGGCCGTGGCCAAGGCTTTGCCGGAGTTCGCGGGCAAGCTGACGGGCAATGCCATCCGCGTGCCCACCCCGGACGTCTCCATGGCGGTGCTGAACCTGACCCTGAACCAGGAAGTCGAGGCCGACGAGGTGAACAACTTCCTGCGCCGCGTGTCCCTGCACTCCACGCTGCGCCAGCAGATCGACTTCATTAAGTCCCCGGAGGTCGTCTCCACCGACTTCGTTGGTACTACCCACGCGGGCATCGTCGACGGCCTGGCAACCATTGCGAACGGCAACCACCTGGTGCTGTATGTCTGGTACGACAATGAGTTCGGCTACTCGAACCAGGTGATCCGCATTGTCGAGGAGATCGCCGGCGTGCGTCCGCGCGTGCTGCCGCAGCGTGCCGCAGCGCTGGACCTGTAGAAGACACCAGCACTAGCACCAGTGCTGGTGCTGGGTTATAGCAGCATCAGCAGGAGCATCTGGCAGCCGATGATCTTGCCGATCATCGCCGCCGGATAGACGGTGGCGTAGCCACGCATGGGCAGCTCCGTGTCCGCCTGATCGTTGAGGTAGCTGATCACCGCGGGGTTGGTAGAGACGCCCGCGGCCATGCCCATCGCCTCGTCCCACTTCAGGCGCAGCAGCCACAGCCCGGCCAGGCCGCAGACAACGGCAGAGGTCACGGTGATGATGAAGCCGAGGGCGATGTAGCTCAGGGATGTGATGTCCGTCAGTGCGTCGCGGAAACCCGTGCCCGCGATGGTGCCCACGCCAGCCAGGAAGATGGCCAGACCCAGGCTGCTGAGGGCCTTGTTGGCGTGATAAGGGATTTGCCACCCGATGGGGCCGGTGCGGGCAAGTGCTCCAAAGATGAGACCCATGACGATCGGGCCGCCACCGAAGCCCAGGTTGAGCGTGGTGCCGCCGGGCAGGGGAATGGGGATCGCACCGATGAGCAGACCGATGGCCAGGCCTAGGGTAAAGGGCAGCAGGTTCACGTCCGCCAGGGAGCGTTCGGAATCGCCCAGGAATTGGGAGACCTCGTCGATGCGGTGCTTCGGGGTGACTACTCGCACGCGGTCGGAATAGTGCAGCACGTCGTCTGGGCCGGGAACTAGGTCTTCGTCGCCGCGGCGGATGCGGGCGATGATGAAGCCGTGGCTGATTGGGTCGATGTCCTTGATGCTGCGCCCGGCGATGCTGGGGTTAGAAACAGTGATGCGGCGGTAGCCGATGTAGGAGCTATCCACGTCGATGTCGATCTGCTCGCCCAGCGCGGCCGTGGCCTTGTCCAGGGAGTCCGGTGTGCCGGTGATCACCACGATCATGCCGGGGTACACCTCTGCATCCGGGTAGGCCAGCTTGTGATCCTTTTCCTGGACGTCCTCGGTGGCGTGGTGGGGGCGGACCAAGCGGGTGACGATAATCTTTGAATCCGCGATGGCGCGCAGGTCGCGCACGCAGCCTTCGATGCCCTCGCGCAGGCGTACGCCGCGGTGCTCCAGTGGCGCGTGTAGCACGCCCTCGTCGATCGCGTCCTGGCGATGGTTCACCTTCAAGAGCTTGGTTCCAATGGCGGCCACGGCGATCGCGCCGAGCACGCCGCCGGGGTAGGCCAGGGAGTAGCCGACGACGGGATCGGCGGCCAGCTCTGGGTGGGTGCCTTCCAGCATGTCGACGACGGCCGCCATACCTGGTGTGGAAGTCAGTGCGGCCGCGAAGGAGCCGGTGGCCGTGGCGGCCTCCACGCCGAAGATCGGCACCAGCAGCCACGTCATGCCCATCAGGCCGACGAGCAGCACCACGACGAAGAGGATCATGCGCCAGCCGCGCTCGCGGAAGTCGGCGAAGAAGGCATGTCCAGCCGTCAGGCCGATGGCGTAGACGAAGATGGCCAGGCCGAATTGGAAGATGATCGGGGGTAGCTGGATGTCGGGATTCGCCGTGGAGAATCCAATGGCGACGAAGAGGATTGCCGCGGTGCCGAGCGACATGCCGCCGAGGCGTATCTTGCCGATGGCGAAACCGAGGGCGAGGATAATGACTAGGGCGATCAGCGGATTTTCAGCAAGGAATGCCAGCATGATCTTGATCCTATAAAGAAATCCCCGCCCACACGAGGTGAGCGGGGACCCAAGAGAAACCTCAGATTAGGACTTTCTGAGTGGCCGGACCTTACTTGCCGGAGATCAGGCCAGCCAGGCCAGCGAGTGCGCCGCCGATCAGGCTAACGAGACCCTGGAAGAAGTTTGCAATCAGTTCAATCATGGGAGTGATCCTTTCAGTGTGTAGTGGCGGGCGCTAGGGATTTTGTGAGTTTGTTAGCGCCTTCACACTAACAATCGTTTGTCATCTCTAAGCGTTACGCCCTAGATACAATTTTCTCGGAAAAATTGTGAAAGGCGTTCTTTTCGCAGGTGAGAGTCAGAGAAAAATTTTCCCTACGCTGGGGTACATGGCACGAAACACTCTCTCGGATCTTTTCTCCCGTACCAAGAATCTCGACGGCGCGGGCTACGGCGCCTACAAGAAGCTGAAGGGCGCCTATAGCGAACCGGGGCTAACGGTTTCCATCGACCGTGTGCAGGCCGATCCTTACGCCAGCCCCTCCAAGGTGCGGCTCATCCTGCCCATGCAGGCCGCGGGCATCCCGCAGTATCTCGTTGACGATGCCACCGGCAGGGTAGCGGTATCCGACTTCCTGGCCCGGCGGATCCAGGCCGATCCCAACCGCCCGCGCAACGTCCACATCGGCGACATCGGGCAGCAGGTCCTTGAACGTACTCACGTGCTGGTCACCCCTGATCGCGTGGAGGCCCGACTACTCGTCGGCCTCCCCGCCAAAGGCCGCCGGATTCTGGGCCGCCAGGCCGCACACCTGCTGGCCGATGACCTGCCTCACATCGCCGACGACTGCCTGCGGCACGATCGCTTCGAGCCTGCAGACGTTCAAGCTCTCGAGGATCACGTGGCACTTCTGCGCGACCAGGAAGCCCTTCGCGCCCAGCTGACACCCCGCAAACTCGTCGCCTTCGTCGGCAACGGCGCGATCCTCCCGCGCGCTGCGGGGGATAGCGACCGCCCACTTGCCGCCAACCAGGCCACGGCCTTCGAATCCCCGGAGTCGCTTTCCCAAACCTTCGAGCTCCCCAGCGGCCGCACGGTCACGGGGATGGGCATACCGGAGGGCCTCACCGTCATCGTCGGCGGCGGCTACCACGGCAAGTCAACGCTGCTGCGCGCCCTGGAGCGCGGCGTCTACCCGCACGTCGCCGGCGATGGCCGTGAGTGGGTGATCTCCCGCGCCGACGTCGCCAGCGTTCGCGCCGAGGATGGCCGCCCCATTACCGGCGACGACATTTCGCCGTTCATCACCAACCTGCCCACTGGCGCCGACACACGCCACTTCACCACCACGAACGCCTCGGGCTCCACATCCCAGGCCGCCAATGTCGTCGAAGCGCATGCTGCCGGCGCCTCCGCGCTGCTCATCGATGAGGACACCTCTGCCACCAACTTCATGATCCGCGACCGCCTCATGCAGCGCCTCGTCCCGAACGACAAGGAGCCCATCACCCCGTTTGTGCAGCGTGTTCGTTCTTTATATGACGCCACCTCGGTCTCCACCGTCCTTATCGCTGGTGGCTCGGGTGCCTATCTGCGGCTGGCCGATACCGTCATTGCGATGGATGCCTACCGTCCCAGCGAGGTGACCGCACGCGCTCATGACATCGCGCGGGAGGGGGAGGCCACGGTAAACAGAGAAGGCATGGAGGAAGCGGGGGAGTTCCGCCACATCACTGCTGAACGTGTCCTCGCGCGCGGGACTCTATCTTCCCGCAAGCCGCCGAAGCCGCGCGGACTATCCACCATCAGCGTGGACCGTTCCGACATTGACCTGAGTGCCGTCGGCCAGCTAGTTGCGCCGTCCCAGACGGCGGCGATCGCGGCGGCGCTGGAGTGGTTGTCCAAGAACGCCGATGGCCAGACCCCGCTGGTGGATCTGGTTGCTCGCCTGGAGCAGCAGATCACCGAGAAGGGCCTGGCCGTGCTGGCGCCGGGGCGTGATCATCCCGGACACCTGAGTCGCCCGCGCGGGGCGGAAATCCTGGCTGCGGCAAACCGCTACCGGGAGCTCAAGCTCGCCTAGAGGACTTGGAGCTTGTTCTCCTTGAGAACCTCCATGCCGCGGGTCGGATAGTCGGTGATCAGACCGTCGACCTTCGCGTCGATCACGGCCTGCATGTCGGGCTTCTCATTGACCGTCCACGGCAGAACCTGCAGGCCGGCCTCGTGGGCGGAGGCCACGTTCTCCGGTGTGGCCAGCTTGTATTCCGGGGAGAGGATCTCCGCGCCCAGCTGGGTCGCGGCCTTGTTTACGTCGCCGCCAACCTGGTCGTAGTCCACATCACCGGTCCACTTGGAGCCGGAGGCCCACGTCTTGGCGCTGTAGAGAAGTGCCAGAGAAATATCCGGCTGGGCCTTGCGCACCAGCGGCAGCGAGCGCCAGTCGAAGGACTGGATGGTGGTGCGGGATGTGGCCTTGTTGGCGCGCACGACCGGCAGGATCGCGTCGACGAACTCCTGCGGCTCGGCGGACTTCTCGGGTTCTTCTGCCTCGATCTTGGTTTCGATGTTGAAACGCATCTGCGGGTCCGCAGCGGCGATGTCGAACACATCTTGCAGTTGCAGCAGCTTGTTTTCTTCCTCGGCCTTCGCATCCGGGAAGTCCTTCAGCACCTTGTTGCAGTTCAGGGTCTGCAGCTGCTTCCAGTTCAGCTCATGGATGAGCTTGCCTACGTAGGGGAACTCTGGGTCGTTTTCGGTGGCGGGCTTGGTGTCGGTGCACTTCTCGGCCTGGATCACCGGGTCGTGCCAAACAACTGGAGTGCCATCCTCGGCTAAGACGATGTCCAGTTCCAGGGTGGATACGCCCATCTTCACGGACTCTTCGAATGCCTTGCGAGATTGCTCTGTGTATTCGCCGCGGCCACCACGGTGGGACTGCAGGTCGAAGCCCTGCGGTTCTTTTGGTTGAGGCTTGGAGGAACCAGCGATGGAGGAGCCGAAGCTGAAGGAGGATCCGGCGATGGAACCCTGCGCGGCAACTGCGGTGCCGGCGGAACCGAGGGAAACGATGGCGGCCACTGCTGCGGCAGCGGTCTTGCGCCAGGTGAGGGATGTCTTCATGTATTCCTAACTGCGAGTCGTGAGTGCTGCGGTGGAGTCGTGAAGTAACTCACATAAACCTAACAGCCGTTCAGCTACTCGGCAGCGCGAGCTAAATCCACCCATTCGTCTTCGCTAGGTGCGCCGCCTCGTAGCGATTCCCCGCGCCCGTCTTTGTCATGATGCTGGAGATGTGGTTACGCACAGTCCCAGGAGATAGATGCAACGCCTTGGCGATGGAAGGGGAGCTCTTGCCCTCGAAAAGCTGCTGGCACACCTCGGTTTCCCTCTCGCTAAGGGGATTATCGGGCGTCAATAGACTTTCCTGAGCGAGCGTCGGGTCGATAACGCGCAGCCCGGCATGGACCCGCCGGATCGCATCGGCGAGCTCCTCGGGAGGCGTGTCCTTAACGATGAACCCGTCTACGCCCACTTCCATCGCACGTTTGACGTACCCGGCCTTGTCGAATGTCGTCACGATCAGGCAGCGGCACCGATTATTGGCTAGCTCCTTCGCGGCATCGATGCCGTTTAGCCCCGGCATCTCGATGTCCAGCAGAGCCACGTCGATGGGCTGCTCCTGCGCCAGTGCCACGGCCTCGGTCCCGGTCGCGCACTCGGCAACGACTTCGATGTCCGGCTCCGCGTTGAGCAGCGCGATCAGTGCCCCGCGCACCAGCGATTGATCCTCGGCGAGTAGTACTCGAATGGTCATCGGGTGGCCTCCTTCGCCACTGCGCCGTCGTCGATCAGTTCGCCGTCGCCTTCCATGGCGATCAACACAGTACTCAGGCCCCGGTCGCGGCGCACGATCAGCTTCCCGCCGGCGTCCTCGACCCTCTCGCGCAGGCCTGCCAGGCCGCCGCTGCCCTGCGTGGCCTCACCGTTAAACCCGCAGCCGTCGTCGGTGACCTGCAGCTTGTCGGCGGTGACGCTCACCCAGCACGCGCTCGCTCCGGAATGCCGCACCACGTTCGTCGTTAGCTCGCGCAGGCCCCAGGAAAACACTGTGTCGTGCGCGCCCGGTGCCTTCAGGAGTTCGGGTAGATGCGCGGTGACGCCCTTAGTTTCCAAAGCCCGGCGCGCCGCCTGCAGCTCGCCGGCGAAGGTGGGTGTGCGCATTCGGGTAACCGTCGAGCGCACCTCCGCCAAGGCTAGGCGGGAGAGGTCGCTGATTTCCTTGAGCTCCCGTTTGGCCTGCTCGGGGTTGTTGTCCATTGCCCGCCTGGCGACCTCGGACTTCAGGTTGATCACCGTCAGCGAGTGACCCAGCAGGTCGTGCACGTCCGTGGCGATATCCTCCCGCTGCTGCGCCAGGTCCAGCTCGTGCCGCAGCTTGTGGCGGGATTCTTCATGCTGTGCATGGGCTCCCAGAAGTACCAATACAAGGGGGATTCCCAGCAAGATGAAGATCGTCCAGCTGAGGTCGTTCGGCGCCCAGATCCAGACCATGATTACCCCAACCGCCCCCGTGGCGAACACGATGGGGAGCGACTGCCTGAAGGCGAGCGTAAACCCAAGTGTTGTTGCCAGGTAAGGGGCGAAGGCGACCGCACCGACTTGATACGCAGGCACGCTGGCTAGTGCAATAGCTAATAAGGCACACCACCGAAGCAGCGCCCAATGTAGAGGGTTCCACCCGCGCGGATAGTAGGAAAGCGAGCCGAAAGTCCAGAAGTAGATCGTGCAAAAGGCCAGAACGCAGACGGCTATCCAGGCTTTGCTAGCGGTACTGAATCCCTCATTAGTGAAGGCCTGGAGCAGAGTCGGCCCTAGAAATACCAGCCATATCGAGGCTGCCAGTGCATCGTTCAGCCGGAACCCGTCGAAAGAGCGCATTAGCTGCGTTCCTTGTCGCGCTTGCCCATCAGCAGGCAGAAGCCTACGAAGATCGCCGTCCATACCGCGATGCTAACCCAGGCGTACCACATCGGGTCGTACATAAACCCATCATCAAGCAGTTGCGCGCCTTCGGCCAGCGGCCAGCGAACCAGCATCATCGCGCCGTACATCGGGGTGAAACGACCGATGTCCAACAGCGATCCGCTGAGTGGCATGAAGATGTTGCCCGCGAAGGCCAGGATCACGATGGAGGCAGTGGCGATGGCCACCGTGTTCTCTTTCGGAACCACCAACGTCCACGCCAGGCCGTAGAAACCGAATGGGATGGCACACAGCACGCACGCAACGAAGCTCAAAGCCCACTGGTCGGGCTGCATCTCGGCATTGGTCAGCCCGCCGACGATGAACACGGCCACGATCGGCAGCACCGCACGCACGGCGATGCTCAGGCCATTGGCGAAGGCCAGTTGCCACGGCCGGAGTGGAGTAAGGGCCAGCTGCCTGCCCCAACCGCTACGGTTATCTGTCATCGACATTCCTGCAGCGCCGACGGCTCCAACCACTCCGGCGTAGAAAGCCATGCCTAGCATGACGAATGCGGAGACGTTACCGCCGTTCATTTCCTGATCGCCGTATTCCTGCATTGCGCCGAAAAGCAGGTAGAAGAAGATTGGCAGACCGACGCTGAAGAACAAGGTGGTCATGTCCCGGCGCAGGCGTAGCAGCTCGTGGCCGGCGAATTTTAGGGTGGTGCTCATTGTTCTAGGCCTCCTGGTTGTCGTTCGTCAGCGCGAGGAAAGTGTCCTCTAGGCTGTGGCTAGTGATGTCGAGATCGCGGGCGTCAGTTTCCGTCAACAGGTACCGGGCAAGCGCGTCAGAGTCGTTGGTCGTCATCCGCAGGCGACGGCCGTTTACTTCGCTCTTTATGACGCCCCTAAGGCCCGACAGCTCGGGGAATCCGCCCGGGAATTCGGCGCTGACCACGCGGTTGGAGCTAAGGTTTCGCAGCTCGTCGGTGGTGCCATCGGCGATGATCTCGCCTTCGTGCATAAGCACAATGCGCTGGGCGAAGTTGTCCGCTTCCTCTAAGTAGTGGGTGGCAAAGATGATCGTGCGCCCCAGCTGGGCCTGGTGCTTCATGGAGACCCAGAAGCGGTGGCGTGCGCCGGCGTCCATACCAGCGGTCGGCTCATCGAGGATGAGGATGTCCGGGTTGCCGAGGATGGCCAGGGCGAAGCGGAGGCGCTGCTGCTCGCCGCCAGAGCACTTGCCTACGCGCCGCTTGTAGATGGGTTCCAGGTTTGCCTGCTCGATAACCTCGTCGAGCGGTAGGTGCTCCGGGAAGGCAGCGGCGATCATCTCCACCGTGTCCTTCACAGTCAACTCGTGGAGCAGGCCTCCGGTCTGCATCAGTGCGCTGATGTTCTGGTTGTACACCGCCTGCTTGGGGGTTTGGCCCATAACTTTCACTGTGCCGGCGGTCGGGGAAGTGAGCCCTAGGATCAGGTCCACGAGGGTGGTCTTGCCCGCGCCGTTGGTGCCGAGCAGTGCGACGATCTCGCCCGGGCGAACGCTGAGGCTAACGTCTTTCAGCGCATGCACCGGTTGGTTGGATCGTGGCTTGAAGGTCTTGCTGATTCCTCTTACTTCTATGGCCTGTGCCAGTTTTGTTGTACTCATGGTTTTTACGCTATTTCGCCGAAGTAGGGACCGCGCATACCGTTCATCACGAATTGCACCGTGACGTTTGTCATGGGCTGTCATAAGCTCTGCAAAATTTTTTTCCTTGCTTGGTCGTGGTAACCAAAAAGCAACGATTTGCGTTTTAAAGTAAACGAGATGAGTGTTATAGCTTCCACCAGTTCGCGCGGCACCTCCAAGAGGCTGCCGGGCGCTTTTGGTGCGTTCGTGGCTTTCGCTCTTCTCGCTGCGTATGCGGTGTACCGGCTTACTTTGCCAGAGGTTCGTGCTTACTGGTTCACGAACCTCTTTAAGTGGCCGACGGATTTCAAGGTCTATTACAACGCGGCGGTGGCACTGAACAGTGGCCAGGAGCTGTATTCTCAGCCTTTCGTCGGGGGCCTTCCATTTACGTATCCGCCCTTTTCTGGCGTGATTTTTAGGTTGCTGCCGCTTGCATCGTTTGAGGTTGCGGCAAGTATCTGGCTAGGCCTCACCGCGTTGGTGCTGTTTGCGGTGATCGTAGGGGTCTTCCGGGAGCGCGGTTATGCCTGGTCCCCGGGGCTAATCCTCGTTTCCCTGGCGGCGCTAGTCGCTTCCATCCACCTGGCCCCGATTTTCGGCACCTTCTTCTGGGGCCAGATCAACATCTTCCTCATGGGTCTAATTGCCCTGGATTTCCTGCGCAGGCGCACCGGCAACAAGGGCGGCGGCATCTTCAGCGGCCTGGCCGCCGGCATTAAACTCACCCCGGTCTTCTTCTCCCTGCCGCTGTTGCTGGGCAGGCGCTGGCGCGCCATGGTTTACATGACCCTCACGATCCTCGCGACCATCGTCATCGGCCTCCTTTTCGTCCCGGACGCCAAGTCTTTCTGGCAGACCAAAATCTTCGAAACGCAGCGCATCGGCGGCGAGGACAACCCGGGCGCGCAGTCCCTCGGCGCCGTCTTCCACCGCCTGGGTTACGACAGCACGGTACTGTGGCTCGCCTGCGTGGTCGTCATCTTGGCGCTGTACAGCATCGTGGTCCTGGGCTGCTATCGCTGCGGTAACTACTCGATGATCATGGCCCTCGGCGGGGTTGTTGCCTGCATCATCTCGCCGTTTAGCTGGTATCACCACTGGGTGTTCTTGGTGCCGCTCTTTGTCGTTTTTCTGGACGCCGGGTTCCAGCTCGTACGGGCGGTCTCAGACAAGGTGAAGGGCGCGCCGGGCTGGGTTCTCGAACAGCTGCTGAGCTTTGCCGTAGTGGCGGCCCTGACAGTTGTGTTCCTGCCTTTCGTCAGCAACGCAACGTCCCGCAGGTTCGGCTTCTTCGGCCAGGGCGTGGCTCACGATAACCCGCTGTGGCAGGGCGCCTTCACCTTCCTGGGCGTGGCCTTCGTCGTGGTGGCCGCAGCGTACTATACGGTCCGGTATTTCACGGACCGGCGCACTACTGGAACCGAGCGCGACGCTGCTGATTCTGTGTAAAGGTGCGCTCGGCGAGGGATTCACCGGCACCGTCTTGCAGGTGGACAACAACATTGATCCCAAGTTCTTCGAGTTCCTCGACATCCTCGCGGTACATGGCCACTGAACTGATGGTGCATTCCTCCGGGTTGATGTTGGAGGCAAAAATCTCCTTTACTGCGTCTACGTTGGCGTGCTGGGCGGGCATGGCAAGCATGATCATCTCGATTTGGTGACTGTCCTTTACTCGCTCCCAGAAGTCGATATCTGTGGCGTCGCCCTCCACAACGTTGTAACCGCGCTCCTGCAGGTGGCGCACTCGGGCGGGGTCGTGCTCCACGCCCAAGACCTTCGCACCGTAGACCTCGGTGAGTTCGTTGTAGCAAGACACCCCCAGGCGGCCCACGCCGAGAACCAGGGCGTGGGCATCGCCGAGGTCGATGGGGCGATCCTCCGGGTGGATCTTGTGCGGCGGGCGCGTCGGAAGGCGCTTGGCCAGGCGCGTTGCCCGCGAGACACTCTGCGGGTTGAGGATCGCCGAGATGACGAAGCTGAGGGATACCGCGAGGACGAGAGAAAGCAGCCAGCGCTGGTTGAGCCAACCGTCACTTACTCCGAGAGCAGCGATAATGAGTGCGAACTCCGAGTAGTTCGCCAACAATAGTGAAGCGAGAACGGAGGTGCGATTGCGCAGCCCGAGTCCCCACAAGATCGCCCAGTAGGCGATGCCTTGGACGGGCAGCAGAATGAGCAACAGGGCAGCGTCGGCGAGGTTCTGCAGGTCTGGTAGACCCAGGAAGCCGATGTTGACGAAGAAGCCAACCAGTAGCAGCTCCTTGAGGGTGAACAGGGAATGGCTGAGTTGTTCTGCGCCGGGGGAGCGGGAGAGAACAATGCCCATGATGAGGGCTCCGAGGCTGCCGGAGAGCCCCACCCACTCGAAGAGCGCGTAACCCGGCAGCAGGGCCATAACGATGCCGAACAGGGCACCGAGTTCACCGTGGCCGAGCTTGTACCAGCGGCGGGTGGTCAATGCCAGCAGCGGGACGATGGCGACCAGCAACAGAGAAGCCAGGCGTGGCGGTTCGCCCCGAAGGATGCTCATGAACGCGACGGCCAGAATGTCCTGCATGATCAGTACGCCGATGCAGATATTGCCGTAGAGGGCTTGCTCGTCGCCGCGGTCCTGCAGAATCTTGATGACGACGATGGTGCTGGAGAAGCTCAAGACCAGCGCGATGTTTACAGCCACGGAGAAATCGGTGGGGCCGAAGGCGCCAAGCGCGCCGAGGGCGGTGATGAAGCCCGCGCCAATCAGCGTCATCACAAGAACATGGGCACTAGCGGTTAGCCAGACTGCCTTATCCATCAACGCTCGAAGATCCAGGCGCAGGCCGATGGCGAAGAGCATGAGGGTCACACCGATATCGGCGAAAAGGTCCAGGGAATCAACGTGTTCCACGCCAGCCGCGTGGAGTGCGAAGCCGGCGGCGAGGAAGCCAATGAGGGGTGGGAGCCGCACGGCCCAAGCAAGGAGGCCGCATACGAAGACCACACCGAGGTAAATCAGCAAGAGTTCCATGGATTGTAGTCTGCCTCACAGGGGCTGGTAACTCGCCAATGGAGGCGATTTCTACCCCCCCAGTGGGGCAGATAGTATTGAAGGCACACGACCTGCGGCGGTTTTCAGGACAGGAGGTGCGCTGTGAAGCCGATTAGCTATACCGAGTATGAATCACTGCGGGAAACTGCCTACCTTTTGCGTTCTCCCGAGAACGCTTGCCGCCTCCTCGGTTCCATCGAGAACCTGGAGCGGGGGCGCGGCGCTCACCACGACCTCATTGAGGACTAATGATTCTCGTTTGAGATGAGTCTGCCTTGGGGGGGACTATTTGTGGTGGCAGACGGCGGATCGCCGCTACCACTACGGGAGCTGACTTAGAACGGGTAGTCCGTGGCGTCGGGCGTCAAGAAAAGAACGCCAACTACTGTGCCCTCTCGGCTGACGGCGATTCGAGACATCAGTTCGCCGGCTTCATGGTTGAGCGTCGAGACGACAACCGAGGTGCCTGTGCTTTTTGTGGAGAGCGCTTCTGACGCCGGTGCCGCGTTGCGGTCGCCCTTGATGGGAACGATCGTCTGGTCGGTGATCTCCTGGAGCTCGCCGAAGTCGGTCAGGATTGAAGTCCACACGTCCACGATGACGGACCAGGGGAGATCCTCACGGACGTGCGGATCGAGCATTTCAACGGTTTCTGCTTCTTCGCCCTTGGAAATGTGGCGAATGAGTGCGTCGGAAATCTCTGGGAGCTTGTCGGTTGATACTGGGGCCATGGTTTCTCCTGTAAAGGGGTTTCGTACCGCACCGAATCGTTTGAAGGCTGCCTGGCGGGAAACGTTGAGCGCTTGCCCAATGTCCGCCCATGAATGTCCCGCGTTCCTTGCTTGCGAGACGGCATCCTCCAATTCGTGTTCAGCGAGGCTGACTGCTTGCAGTGTGTGTCGGATATTTGTCAATGGATCCATGGTCGTAAGTCAACCATAGGTTGACAGGAGTGTCAACTAGTAGTTGACGCGGTGTGGGGGGGTGGAAAATGCCTTGTGTCTTGGGGGAGCGCCGTGGAGCAGGTACGCCATGCTCCGTTGAAGATCTGATAGCTAAAGGGAGCAGTCCAACAATGTTAGAGGAACTGAGGTTCTCGATACTTCGTTCGAACATGGCAGCACGGTGTCTATCGGGGGTGATGCACTAGAAGGCGAGACAGCACGTGCGTGTCTCGAGAACGATTTTGGACAGTGCGTTTACCGTAGGGGCACTGAGACTTTCGGCCCAAGGAGGCATGCCCGGATGAGTACAGCGGAACTCAACCAGTCCGCCGTTTGGAACACAGCAGACAAGTTTCTGCGCTCCATCGTCGAACCTGAAGATTACGGAGACTATATTCTGCCGATGACGGTGCTGCGCCGTCTCGAGTGCATTCTCGCGCCGACCAAAGACGAAGTTCTCGACCTGGTATGGGGTCTCCAGGAGGAGGGCTTCAGTGACGAGATGATCGATTGGGAGGTGCAGGCCCGTTTTGGCCTTTCCTTCTATAACTCTTCTCGCCTGGATCTGACGAGGATCGCCCAGCTCGACGACCACGTGTATGAGGCGCTGATGGATTATGTCGGTGCGTTTTCGGCCTCCGTCCGCGACGTGTGGGATGCCTTCGATTTCGCGGTGAAGATGAAGACCCTCGACAGCGCCTCGCGCTTGTGGCCGGTGGTTAAGCACTTCGCCACCATCGACATGAGCATGGAGGCGCTGCCCGATGCCCAGATGGGTGACCTCTTCGAGCACGTCATGTACAAGGCATTCGACACCAAGGGCAAAGCCGCGGGTGCGTTCTACACTCCGCGTGACGCGATCCGGCTCATGGTGGATATTCTTTTCGCTTCCGACGACGTCGGGCTGACCGCGGACGGCGCTTCGCGTACCGTGTACGAAACTTTCATAGCACGAGGGATACAAACGCGCGCGAACTGCGATTTAGCTGCCTGACTGGTTCAACTAGCGAGGAGGCTATTCACGTGCTGTTGTCATTGCCCTCTCATGGGGACGGCTTCGATCTTGCCCGCCAGAATAGCGAGCCAGACAAAACACAAAACGGAAAAGGCTCTCCAGGGGTAACCGCCCATGACAATCGCTCGAGAAATCTTGCGCTTTAAGGGCAGCCACCTAATCTCTGAGCGGTTATATTCTTGTAAACACAAGTACGGCAAACCGTTTTCATCACAAGGGAAGCTCTATCATGGCGAGTGCGCTCACAGGACCAATCGCGGCCTTCAACGAGAGCCTTACATCCATTTTCTTCCAATTCATCGAGGAAAGTGTCTGGAATGTGGGCTCCTGGTCGGGGCCGCTCATTGACGGATTTGTGGCCCCAAAGATCACCCCATGACAAGTCAATGCCACCTTCGGGGATCCCGAAGTAACCGGTTGCGGGAGCCTGTGGACGCGGACGCCGTCTTGGAGTGCGAGGACCTCCACGGCGACCTGCGCACCGCCCCCGGCCGCCGAGATCTCGCAGTATGACGTCGAGATGATGGAGGACACCGCCATCCGCGGTCACTAGACACCATGAACTACGAGTTCCACGATTTCGAGACGCTCGTCGAGATTCCGGGCGAGTGGCAGGTCCGCCTCATCCTCTCCGATGACCTCGATGCGGCTTACGTTCCCCTGTCACCGGAGATGACGGCGCGCATCGCTGAGGCTCTCGAAGAGGCACCGGAGTGGTTGGCGGTAGCACGGGAGCGGATCCGGGAGGAATTTCCGGACGGTGAGGTACCTGAGCTGACCAGCGTGTGCGTGCTGTCCGAACCCCTGGAACGCTGGCGCTTCGGGGTGTCCTTCTGGCTGGCGGAGGATCGTGAGCACGGTCGGGGCCTGCAGTTCGCCGCCACCGAGACCGAGGGTTACACCGTCGTGGAGTACGGGGGCGCCGAGGTGGCCTTCTACTGATCCCCGCACACCGCTTCGTGCTCGACTTGCCCGGGGTGTTCGAGCTGGATCGTCGAGTGCTCGATGCGCAGTTCCCGCGGCGCCTGCTGCGCCGCCCCGAGAATTCCGCACTCCTCTGCCGGCACACGCTCCTGATCGACGACGGGGTAGGTGTCAGCATCGTCAAGAAAAACCATGGGGGCCAGAATCCCACAAGAATCCCACAAGAGATATGACAGCCACGACAATGGTGGCCCTCATGGCACTAACGACGTGGACCTGACCAGCGCAAACACAAAACCCCAGCAGGCAGCCAGCCGACCCAGCGCAACCGGACGCCACCGACAACGCTGACGGCACCGATAACGCAAGCACCCCATCGGACGCTGGTGGAACCGATAACGCAGGCACCGCATCGGAGGCTGGGGGAGCGTTGGCCCGCACGGGGGCTGAGGTTGTGCCAGCCGCGTTGGCGGCCGTGACTGTTGTGGCGGGTATGGCGTTGTTGATGGTGATGCGCCGCCGACGTGCCTAAGGCGTCTTGAGGTGAGCCTCGTCGTTCCCTTTCTTGCGAGGGGAGGCGCTCGTGGATGTGGTTTTCATTTTCGCGAGGAAGCCGCGCAGCGTGATGAGTACGCCGTAGATGACGGAATACAGAACCAGGCGGTAGAGGAACGTGAGGAAGTCGTTGATGTCGCGGAGCTCGTTGCCCTCTGCATCCACGATGATGTTGTCGGGGGTGACGGCTGTTTCGCCTTGGGTGGGGTGCTCGATGATGACGCTAGCGGAGAGGTATTCGCCCTCGTTGAGGAACAGTGCCTCAAACGGCGCGTTGTAGATCGGGTTGCCAGGGACGTCCGCGATCGCGCTGACGATGGCCCCGACTATGAACAGGAGGGTACCGAACACGGTCCACCCCTTGCTTGGGAGGAGCAGTATGAGGAAGATCCCGAGGAGAATCCCTGATGCGACCCACGGCACTTCCGACATCACTACGACCAGGAGCATGAACAGTTGCATCCCTAGGGAGAACAGCCCGAAGATCAGGAGTAATCCGAGGACGACGAAGATAATTCGGATCTGAGGCGGGACCTTCTTGAGAAGCCTGCGAGCCATCGGAGTTTTCGAAGTATTCGGTGCTTCTGGTGAGGTTGTCACAGCGACGTCCTTTATCTTCGGTGCAGTTCCACCGCTTTCGCTGGTGGAACTGCAGGAACCTGACGCTAAGGTTAAGGAAGTATCTTTTGAAATCACGTTAGCCGCCCATGGTGAACTGGTCAGCAACCGTCGGTGAACGGCAGGTAAACCCGGGGGTGGTGTGTTGACACAGAGACGGAAGCGGGGGTTGTCGCGATGTATCGCGACAACCCCCGCTCGTGTGTTTAGCCTGTCTCAGGCCGGTGGTTTAGGCGAGCATGGAGCCCCACACCAGAACCGAAACAGCGAAGATGATTCCCAGCACGATGAGGATCAGGACCATGTAGCCCATCACGTCGCGCAGCTTGAGACCGGAGATGGCCAGGACCGGCAGAACCCAGAACGGCTGAACCATATTGGTCCACTGGTCACCAATCTGCACTGCAACCGCGGTCGCAGCGTGATCCGCGCCAAGCGCGGCCGCAGCCTCTGCCATGACCGGCCCCTGGACTGCGAACTGGCCGCCACCAGACGGCATCAAGATGTTCAAAATACCGCCAGAAATGAACGACCAAAACGGCAGAGTTTCCGCGCTAGCGAAGCTACCGAACGCGTCAGCGAACGCAACGGCCAACCCAGACGCGCTCAAAATACCCATGATGCCCGCATAGAACGGGTACTGGATGATGATGCCGGCAACAACCTTGACACCATCGTTGACTGCCGCGAGGAAGGCGGAAGGCCGCATGAACAACAGAATTCCGAGGAACAGGAACATGAAGTTCACCGTGTCCAGGTTTAGCGTGCCGCCCTTGACGAAGTAGCGGACCGCGAACAGCATCGCGATCAACCCGAAACCGATCCCCACAACGCGGGAGTTGTTCAGACGGCTAGCAATGGTTGGGGTGCTTTCCTGCACAGGCTTTACGGAAACCGCAGGGAAATCTTCCCGGTTGATCTCACGCACCTTCGCCGGATCCTTAGGGTGCAACAACATGTTGAAAATCGGCAAAATGATGAACACCGCAAGGTTCGTCAGCAACAGGTACGGAGAGAACAGAGTATCCGTCAGCGGAATTAGGCCGACCTTCTCTTCCATAAAGTTGCCAGGCGTCGCGAGCAACAAAGGAACCGAACCAGAAAGCCCGATGCCGTAGACCGCGAATCCGGAATAGCCGGCCGCAATCGCAAGAGGATAGTGCAGGCCCTTAACGTTCATCGCGAGCTTCTGCGCAACAATGCCGCCCATCACCAGGCCGAAGCCCCAGTTCAACCACGAACCAATGCCGCCCACCAGCGTCGCTGCAACAATAGCGGCACGTGGCGAAGAGATTTGCAGACGGATCACGTGGTCATAGACGATGATTGGGAAGGTTTAACCATTGCTTCAGAAGAGCGAAGCGGTCAGCAGTTGGGCAAACATGCAGCCAATCCGGGACGTGACTTGCAGAACGCACCGGCCATGGCCTTGAATGTGTAGTATCTCTACAAAGATGGTCAATTTGTGCCCTTGGCACAATACATTGATAGCAGTGATGCACAAGCGGAACTACTCGGCTCACGGAAGTGGCAGGCCGAGTTAGCACAAGAAATTCCAGCAACATCGAAACTTTATCATTATGTGTGCGATCACCTCGGTACCCCACAACTGTTGATGAACCTAGGTCAGGAAGTAGTGCGGGGGTCCAAAGCTAAGGCATGGGGTGAAACCCGTGTCATGAGCCGGTCTGCCGCTGACGAGCAGGTGAAGAATAATCATCGTTTTCAAAGTCAGTACTAAAATAGAAAAGTGAGATTTTTATGTCAACTATGGACGAACAAATGATTCAGCTTATTACTAATTCAGATGATAAGCGGGCTTTAGATGCATTTATAAAGAAAAATGGTATTGATGCAGTAGATAGAGATGGCAGAACTTTTTTCTCATTAGCTGTTGCTAAAAATAATCTTAGCCTGGTGTCATATTTAATCGAGCAGAACTATGATCTGTCTGCCGTCGACAATCAAGGTATGACCGCTTTGCACATAGCGGCTATTCATGATTACTGCGATATGGCTGAGTTGCTACTTGATAACGGTGCTGAGATTGATCCAGTGGATGCTTGGGGTAATACACCGCTTTGGCGTGCAGCGATGAACTCTCCAGATGAGAATAGTTCAACGGCAAAACTTTTGCTTGCAAGAGGTGCGGATAAAAGCAAGGAAAATGATTCAGGTGTTGCGCCAATTGACTTATTGCATAATTGAAATACAGAGTCTAAGCCCCCATTTATAGGAACACCTTTTATTGGATGATATGGGTTTTAAGTAGCTTTAAACCATTGTCAAATGGCGTGCCCGGTCAGCGCACCAAGCATGTGGCGGTCGAGTCCCACGCTTCAACGAAGGCATCAAAGCGATCTCCCGTTGGGCTGCCTTCGCCCGGGAGCACCTCTGCGCTGCCGCACTGGGTCATCATGATGATCGCGTTGGTGACGGTGGGGAAGCTGATGCGTTCTGGGGCCATATGGTCACGGTAGATGGGATACCGGAAAAGGCCCCATTGGTGCAGAGATGCAGGGATAAGGAGAGGGGCGAACCTACCATGAACAGCGGGCAGATTACAGCTTCTTTGCGGGCCCACTGCGAGTGCGCGACTTTGATCATGGGCATTGTGTCCGTGGTTGGCTCACTTCTGAATTGGAACTCGATGTGTGACCCCACCGGCAAGACGGATTTCCATTCCTGTAGCGTCTTCGTTCGTCGTCAAGAAATCTTTGAAGGATTCTGTGCGGCACCGATCACGTCGTTAGTTATTCATCGCGCATGTGCTGAACTTCATTAGGTTTAATGTCCCTTATGGCCTTGATTAGGTCCTGTTAAATCAGAGAGTCGAATAAATTATTGTTTAACCTCTTGAAAATCAATTTTTAAACCGTTTTGTTCTACCTGTTGTTTAAACAGCTCTGTAAATGCTACGATATATTGTCGGGATGTGTTTTTAGCACAATGAACAGTATTGCGAATCTCCTTCATAAATACTGGCGTTTCTACAAAAGGCTCATCTTCATCCCCTAGCCACTCATCATATTCTGATTCCTCTTCGTTTAAAATGCTTTGAATGTTGGTTATTTTCCCAATATAACAATTGATGATTTCACCACCTATTGTTAGCTCTGCTTCAGAAAACTGCATTTCGTCTTCGAGTAGAAGCCTCATTTTTTCATAAAAATCAGCAGAAAAAACCAACAGACTATCTATGCTGTCATATTTATCGGTAAGTTTAATATTCTTGGTACTGAAACCTTCCTGTCCTCTAAATTTAGGTTTCGTAGTTAGTTCGCCTTCGTCATATAAGAAATAAGATTGTATCTCCGATCTATCCCTATTCATCAGCTCTATGTAAGACTCTGAATTAAGCAGTTTACTGTAAATAGAATATAACTTCATTCTTGACTCCTTGCTCATTCAAATAGTGATGCACAACTGTGCTTGCCAGTATTACATCCTTTTCTAAGGTTCGCAGATCCACACGCGTACCCAGCCAGTACAGCTCCCACTCGCTGATCGTGAAGACGATGGCTGCGTGACGTTGGGCGCGGAATGCGGCCATCCACTCGACGCTGTCCCCGGCGGCGAGATTTTCGAGGAGGAAGCTGGTCAGCCGGTACGTCAGGCGGGCGTGGACTGTCACCAGATCGGAGTAGTGGATGGCGGCGGATCCTGTCTTTGCGTCACGTACCTACACGCTCTGTTCATTGCTAATAGCAAGTCGCAACCGGCACTACCTTTTGGCGCTCGCCCCACCTTTTAGCGCCTCACTCTCAGCCTTGCCGGTCGGGGTTCACATCGCCGGACTCCACCTCCCGATCGCACCAGATCGCGGATCCACACCGTCCGAGCAGACCACTCAATGACCAGCGCCACGGCACGTATTCCCTATCGGCGAGCTAGTTTCGCCCCATCTGCGTCATCCGCGCACCACAAGCCCCTGCATCCAACTTGATACGGTCTACGACCCGACTGCGGGCACCGGCGGCATGCTGCTCGTTGCCGCACGTGCCCTCAAGGAGCTCAACCCGGATATCGAGGTGGTGCTTGCAGGCCAAGAACTGATGTCCACCGGTTATGCCATCGGTAAGGCCGACCTGCTCATCCAGGGCGGGGAGCCGGACGCCATTCGCCATGGCGATACCTTGCTCACTGACCTCTACGAGGGTGAGCAGTTCGAGTACATTCTCTCCAACCCGCCGTTCGGCATGGACTGGGAGGTTCAGCAGAAGTCGGTGAAGGAGCAGGCCAAAGTGCCAGGCTCCCGGTTCAGCCACGGCCTGCCGAGTAAGAATGATGGGCAGATGCTTTTCCTCGCACATGTTGCGTCAAAGCTCATGCCCGCGGGTCCGAATGGCTCTGGCGGTCGTGGCGCGGTGGTCTCGAATGGTTCGCCGCTATTCACCGGTGCTCCAGAATCGGGCCCAGACAAGATCCGCGCGTGGTTGCTGGAAAACGACCTAGTGGACGCGATCATCCAGTTACCGACCAATATGTTCTATGGCACCGGAATTTCCACCTATGTTTGGTTCCTGGATACGAACAAGGAGGAGCACCGCAAGGGCTTCGTTCAGATGATCGATGCTTCCGAGTGCTGGTCGGTACCGGATAAGGGTCTGGGGGAGAAGCGCCGGGAGATGAAGGAGCCAGACCGCAAGCGCGTACTCGAAGAGTACGCCGGGTTTAAGGACACTGAGATCTCGAAAGTGCTCACGCCTGCGGACCTGGGCTTCCGGGACGTGGAGATCACCAAGCAGAAGCGCCTGCGCGTTGAGGTCACGCCGGAGGCCGTGGCACAGGTGATGGAGCACAAGTCTGCCGTGTCTGAGCACGCGGACGTGCTCGCCGACGTGGCAGAAGTGAAGTTCAACGACTTGCCGGAGGCACTGAAGGCTGCGGCCAAGAATCGTGGCGTGAAGATGCTCGCCGGCTTGATCGACGTGGTGCTTGACGCCGTGGGTGTCCCGGATGAGAACGCCGATCCCAGCGTGGACCGCAAGGGCAACCCGATCCTTGACCCGGCGTTTTCCATGACGGAGCGGATTCCGCTGACCGAGGACGTCGACGATCACATGGCCCGCGAGGTTCTCCCATTCGCACCGGACGTCACCTGGGATGAGGAGGCCGCCAAGGTGGGTTATGAGATCCCGTTCAAGCGCGTGTTCTATCGTCCAGCTCCGGTGCGCTCACTGGAGGAAATCGACGCCGACGTGGCCACGGTAATGGGCCGTCTGGCTGAGAAGTTCGCGGAGGTGCGGGAGTAATGGAGGAACAAACCCGAAACGTGCCCTTCTGGAGTCTTTTCAGTCGTGTGGCCCGTACCGGTTTCCCGGATGAGGAACTGTTATCCGTCTACCGTGATTACGGCGTGGTTAAGAGGGAAGGGCGTGATGACAACAACAACCGCCTCGGAGCAGAAATCAGTAGATATCAGCTGGTCAAACCGGGGGACCTTGTTTTCAACAAGATGAAGGCATGGCAAGGGTCTCTCGGAGTTTCGGAATTCCGGGGCATTGTGTCTCCGGCATACTTCGTCTATGCACCGCGCCACGAGGCGAATTCTCGATACCTGAACTATGTTCTGCGCTCCGGGCCTTATATCGATCTGTACGCTGCGAACTCGAAGGGGATTCGTCCAGCGCAGTGGGATCTTCAACCGGAGCGCCTGGATCAAGTACGTGTACCGCTTCCGCGACTGCAGAACCAGCGCGCAATTGCGGATTACCTCGACCACGAAACTGCCGAAATTGACGCCATGAGCGCCGACCTGGACGAGATGGAGTCGCTGCTAACAGAGCGCCGGTCCGCGGTTCTGACCAGCACTATCTCTCGGCTTTCCGTGAAGTGGCCGACGCCTAAACTCGGAACACTCGTGCAGATGATTTCAGGTAGTGGTTTTCCCCATAGGCTCCAAGGGCAGGAGGGGAAGGAGCTGCCGTTCTACAAAGTTGGATCGCTTTCCATGACTGGTAGTGACGGAACGATCGTTGATGATCGGAACTCGATTAGTCGGGAAGACGCCGCTACTCTCCGGGCACACGTGATCCCGGATGGAAGTGTTTTGCTCGCTAAGATTGGCGCGGCTCTGCTTCTAGGCCGCTTTGTTCGAAACGCAAAGCCCTGTTGTATCGATAACAACATGTTGGCGCTAATTCCTACTCCCGAGATCGAGGCAAAATTTCTAGAACATGCTCTTTCGATGGTGGACATTAATGTGCTGGAGCGCTCCGGACCTGTCCCCACTCTTGATCTGGGCGGTTTGCGCCAGCATCGAGTACCCCTGCCACCGCTCGAGGAACAGCATCGAATCGTCGACGAGATCGCCCGCGAAACCTCCGAGATCGACGCTATGCTCGCCGACATCACCGAATTGCGCGACCTGCTCGCCGAGCGCCGTGCCGTCGTCATTGCAGCGGCCGTGACCGGCCAAATCGACATCCCCGCCGCCGAGGAGACCATCCATGACTAACACGGAAATCACCCGCGAAAAAGCGCACGAGAGCGCCATATGCAAGGCACTCGCCGAGCGCGGCTGGACCTACGAGGAAGGCAAGAACGATCAAGGCTGGGATCGGCGTCTCGCGCTCTACCCGGCTGACGTGCTGCAGTGGCTCTCCACCCAATACCCGGAGGAATACGCCAAGGCCGTGCCCGCGGATGCCCCGGAGGCCACCCGCGAGGTCGCACAGCGCAAACTCCTCGAGCGCGTCGCCGAGCAGCTTGAGTCCAGAACCCGGAAGGATCCGCAGTCAGGGAGAACACTCGGCGGGCTGCTGGGCACCCTGCGGGAGGGCTTCAAATACGCCCAGGTCGGCGCCCGCTCCGCCAGCTTCGGCCCCATGGTGGCCTTCCCGCCGGCGAACCCCTTGCTGGAGAAGGTTGCCGAGCGCGCTCAAGACAACATCCTGCGTGTCATCCGCCAGGTGCACTTTGACCCGAAAACCAACGAGACGATCGATCTCGTGCTCACCGTCAATGGCATCCCAGTCGTGACGATGGAGCTGAAGACGGACAGCACCCAGTCCGTGGCCCACGCTCGCAAGCAGTACCGGGAGGACCGCGTGCCGAGCCCAGCTCGCCGCCTGCTGCAGCCGGGCCGCGCGCTCGTCCACTTCGCCGTCTCCAATGCAGAGGTCTACATGACTACTGCGCTTAAAGGCTCGGATACCTTCTTCCTTCCCTTCAACCGCGGCGTCGACGGTGGCGCCGGAAACCCTCCCATCCCCGGCAAATCCGAAACTTCCTACTTGTGGGAGGAAGTGCTGGAACGCGACATGTTCCTCCGCATCCTGCGCGACTTCGCAGTGTGGGAACCCGATGCAAAGCCAAAGCGCGGCACCCCGGGAGGCAAACTCATCTTCCCGCGCTACCACCAGCTCCGCGCGGTAGAGCGCGTCACCCGGGACGTCACCCGACGCGGTGCCGGCGGGCGCTACCTCATCGAGCACTCAGCGGGTTCCGGCAAGACCAAGACCATTGCGTGGCTGGCTCACCGCCTCATCCGGCACGTCGACAAAGACGGACAGAAGACTTTCGACTCCGTCATCGTCGTTACCGACCGCACGGCTCTGGACACTAACGTCCGCCAGGACATGCAGATGATGGACGCCTCCATGGGACTGGTGGTCTCCGTCAGCGAGAACGCCGGGGCGAAATCCCCGCAGCTGCGCCAGGCGATCGAGGAGGGTGACCACATCATCACCTGCACCCTCCAAACCTTCCCGCACGTGCTCAAGCTCCTTGAAAACGAGCAAGACCTCGCGGGCCGGCGCTGGTGCGTCATCGCTGACGAGGCGCACTCCTCCCAGACCGGTTCCAGTGCCTCAGCGCTGCGCGAGCTACTCACGGATGTCGAACTCGACGAAGGGGAGGAGTACACCGCCGACGACCTGCTGGAACTGCGGCAGGAAGCCATCGCCGTCGCCGAAAACATGACCTTCGTGGCACTCACCGCGACGCCCAAGGGAAAGACCCTGCGACTGTTCGGCACCGAAACCCCGGACGGCCAATTCGTCGCTTTCGACACCTACCCAATGGGGCAAGCCATCGAGGAGGGCTTCATTCTCGACGTGCTCGGCAATTACTCGACCTACCAAATGTGGGCCGAAGTCCGCGACGAGCTGGGAAGAACCGAGGAAGTCGACGAGTCTGCAGCAGTCACCGACATGGTGCGCTTCGTCCGCCTGCACCCAACCTCCATCGCGCAGAAAGTGGAGGTCGTCATCGAACATTTCCGCCGCAACGTCGCCCACCACCTGGGCGGCCAGGCTCGCGCGATGGTCGTGACCTCCTCCCGAAAGGCTGCAGTCCGCTGGTCGGAGGAAATGAACCGCTACATCCAGTCCAATGGCTACGACTTCCGCTCCCTAGTGGCCTTCTCAGACGCAGTGCGCGTTGACGAGAACTCCGAACCTGTCACGGAAGTCCAGCTCAACGGTGTCTCCGACGTCGAGCGCGCCTTCAAAGACGACGAGCAGGACTACCGCGTCATTATCGTCGCGAACAAGTTCCAGACCGGCTTTAACGAGCCCCGGCTGTGCGCGATGTACGTCGATAAGCAGCTCTCCGGCGTCACCACCGTGCAGACGCTCTCACGGCTCAACCGCATCCACGAGAACAAGCCCACCCCGATGGTGGTGGACTTCGTCAACGATCCGGAAATGATCATTAAGGACTTTAAGCGCTACTACGAGGGTGCAGCGATCGACACGGACATCGACCCGAACGCGCTGCACACCCTCGGTGAAGAGCTCGACACCTCCGGGTTCTACACGCCCGAGGAGATGGAGCAGGTCGCGCAGATCTACATGGACGGCACCGACTCGGAAGCGCTCCGCGGTGCGGCCGCGCCGATCATCCGGCGGTGGCAGGTTCGACGGGACTCTGGCAAAGATGGGCACGCCGATGCACACAATTTCAAGTCCAACGCGGAAAAGTACCGCCACGCCTACGAATTCCTCTCCCAGATCGTCGCCTACGCAGACGCGGAGGTTTCCAAGCGTGCGATGCTCGCCGCCGTGCTGGAGCGCAACCTTCACCTTTCGGAGTACGACGACGAGGATGAAGACTTCATCACCGGACTCTCACTGGCCGGTGTTGCGATCACCCAAAACGAGATCGAGGTCGATCGGTCATTGACCGACGGGGGAGGGGAAGCCTTGAAGGTGCCAACTTTCGACGTCACCGTCGGCGGGGATGCCACCCCGTTACGCGCTGCATTCGACGAGGCAGTCGAAAAGGTCAACGACATCTTCTCAATGGCGGGGGTGGATGTGACCTCCGGTGAAACCGCGCAGATGATCGTCGCTGCGTGGGGAACGCTCTCCGCTCAGCCTGAAGCGTTGAAGCTAGGACGAACCAATAACAAGGAGCAGCTGAAGCGCTCCAAGAGATTCCAAGGCGAGGCGACGAAGGCAATTTTCTCGGGAATCGCTGAGCGTCAGCAACGCGACGCGCTACTCTCCAGCGACCGAGACGTGTTGCACGGCGTGATTGGAGTCCTGGCAGAGCTGATGGCTGCTGCCAAGGAGATGGGGAAGTTGGACGAATAGTCCTTAGTGCCGAAATTTGTCGGACTGACAGGATTTGAACCTGCGACCCCTACACCCCCAGTGTAGTGCGCTACCAAGCTGCGCCACAGTCCGCCGAAGCCCTGCAAAAAGGGCAACGGCGATAGGTTACCCCACTCCCATCGCCGTTAGGAAATCCCCAGCTTAGACCGGCTGCACAATCTCGTCGGAAACGATGATGCCGTCCGAATCGCAGTAGATGTACTCGCCGGGGATAAAGTCCACGCCGCCGAAGCTCACCGTCACGTCACGCTCGCCCTCGCCGGTCTTCGTCGACTTGCGCGGGTTGGTGCCCAGCGCCTTGCAGCCGAACTCCATCTGGCCAATCACCTTGGAATCGCGGATCGGCCCGTTAATCACCACGCCGGCCCAGCCGTGGTCCTTGCCCAGCCCCGCAATAATGTCGCCCACCAGCGCAGTGTGCATCGACGCATCACCGTCGATCACCAGCACGCCACCTGGGTTGTCCTCCTGCAGCACGCTCTTCAGCAGTGCATTGTCCTGGAAGCACTTCACCGTGGTGATCTTCCCGCAGAACTCCACCACGCCACCCAGGTCGCGGAACTGCGTGTCACAGCTGCGCACGTCGCTGCCAATGATGTCCACCAGGTCGGCGGTCGGAATAAAAGTCAGTTTCTCTTCAGCCATGCCACCTACTTTAGGCGCAAGCCCTCCCACGCCGCGATCATTTCGCCCACACGATGCCCAGATCCCCTCTGCAGAAGCAGGTGATCCATCCCCTCCAGGCTCACCCAGTCCGCGCGAGGCAGGGCCGCCCGCATCGCATGCGCCTCCGCCACGGGAACTACCAGGTCATCGGGGGAGTGCAGCACCAGAGACGTGGCGTCACCAGAAGAAACGGCGGCCACAGTATCGGCCGAATCGGCCGCGGCGAGCTCATCCAGCAGCGCCTGCCCCAAAGAAAGCTCCCGCTGGCGCTCAAACATCTGCATGATCTCCGGCGCACGCTTCGCGGTTTCCTGCAGTTCAAAAGGCGTGCCGACGGTCACGATGCTTTCCACCGAGGCAACGTCTGCCGCAGCCCGCTGCACCGCTGTACCTCCCAGCGAATGGCCCACCAGTAGCTCCGCCCCACCGAACCATTTCGCCGCCGCCTGCACGTCGGAAACATTCGTCCCCAGCGTGGTCTCCTCAAACTTGCCACCCGAATCGCCCAGTCCAGCGAAATCGAAACGCAAGCTCGCATAGCCCGCCCGCGCCAGAGCCTTGGAAATGCGCGTCACCCCAATCGCCCCGCGCGTACACGTGAAGCAGTGCGCGACGACCGCCCGCCGGGGCGCATCTTCCAATTTCAAATCCCGCGGCAAGTCCACCGTTCCCGCCAATTGCCAGCCATTTTCTGTGGGAATGGTCACGTGAACGGAGCGTATCGTGCGGGTCATGGATCGCCTCTCGCCTTCAGTCGATTAACGTGGTCTACATATTCTTACACCTCAAACTCGAAGGGCACATTCATGGCATTTGACTGGTTCTGGAAGGCGATGGGATCTTCCCCGAAGAAGAATCAGAAGAAAAGCCGGGCCGTGGTCGCTCAGGCCGACTCGTCGCGCTACTCGGGGCTAAGCGATGCGGAGCTTCGTGACGCCGCCTCGGACGTCGTCACCGAACAATCCACTAGCGAGGATGGCCACCACTTCGGTGGGCAGGTAGACGACGCTCCCGCGCTGCTGGCAATCCTGCGCGAAGCGGCAAGCCGCACCCTGAACATGGAGCCCTTCGACGTACAGATGCAGGGCACCTACCGCCTGTTGCACGGCGATGTGGTGGAGATGGCCACCGGTGAGGGCAAGACCCTAGCCGGCGCGATGGCCGCCGTCGGCTTCGCTTTGCAGAGCAAGCGCGTTCACGTCATCACGGTCAACAGCTACCTGGCTGGGCGCGATAACGACTGGATGGGTCCGATGTTCGACTTCTTCGGGCTGACCCACGGCGCGATCCACGAGGACCTCACCGCGGACCAGCGCCGCGACATTTACTCCCGCGACGTCATTTTCGGCGCCATCAACGAGCTCGGCTTCGACGTCCTGCGCGACCAGCTGATCACCCGCCGGGCCGACCAGGTGCGCACCCCTGCGGACGTGGCCGTGATCGATGAGGCCGATTCGGTGATGGTCGACGAAGCCCTGGTGCCGCTGGTGCTCGCCGGTTCTGAGCCCGGCCCGGCGCCCGCCGGCCGCATTACCGACCTGGTCAAGCGCATGGAGGAAGACAAGCACTTCCACGTCTCCGAGGACCACCGAAACGTCTTCCTCACCGACGAGGGCGCGGCGTTCGTAGAGAAGCAGCTGGGCGTGGAGTCCCTCTACGAGGACGAGGGCGAGCTACTAGTGCAGGTGAACGTAGCCCTGCACGCCGAGCACCTGCTGATCCGCGACGTTCACTACATCGTGCGCGACGGCAAGGTGGCTCTTATTGACGGTTCCCGCGGCCGTGTGGCCGAGCTGCAACGTTGGCCCGACGGCCTGCAGGCCGCAGTGGAAGCCAAGGAGGGGCTGGACGTCACCGACGGCGGCCGCATCCTCGACCAGATCACCATCCAGGCGCTGGTCGGCATGTACCCCGAGGTTTGCGGCATGACCGGTACGGCCCTGGCAGCCGGCGATCAGCTGCGACAGTTCTACAACCTGCAGGTCTCCGTCATCGAGCCGAACGTGCCGAACATCCGCTTCGACGAAGCCGACCGGGTGTACGTCTCCGCCGCCGAGCGCAACGACGCGGTGGTCAAGCACATCGTCGAGGTGCAAAAGACCGGCCAGCCGCAGCTGGTGGGCACCCAGGACGTCGCGGAATCCGAGGAACTGGCAGAGGCCCTGCTCTCCGCGGGCGTGGAATGCTCCGTGCTGAACGCGAAGAACCACGAGGCCGAGGCGGCCGTCGTCGCCGAGGCCGGCCGCCCGGGCCGCGTGACCGTCTCCACGCAGATGGCCGGCCGCGGTACGGACATCAAGCTAGGCGGCACCGACGAGGCCGAGCACGACGAGGTCGTGGAGACCGGTGGCCTGCACGTCGTTGGCGTGGGCCGCTTCCGCTCCCAGCGCCTGGATAACCAGCTGCGCGGCCGCGCGGGCCGTCAGGGCGACCCAGGCAGCTCCCTGTTCTTCGTTTCCCTGGAAGACGACGTGGTCGCCGTGGGCGGCGCAGGGGAGGAGCTGCAGGCCCAGCCAGAGGAGGACGGCCTGCTGCCGCAGAAGAAGGTCCAGCAGTTCGTGGACCACTGCCAGCGCGTGACCGAGGGCCAGATGCTGGACATCCACGCCACCACCTGGAAGTACAACAAGATGATCAAGGACCAGCGCGACATCGTCAACGACCGCCGCGACACCCTGCTGGATACCACCGCGGCCTGGGACGACTTGAGCTACCACAACGTCGACCGCGCCGCAGAGCTAAAGAAGCAGGGGATCAGCGAGGAAGTGCTGGAGCAGGCCGCCCGCGAGATCATGTTGTTCCACCTGGATAACGAGTGGTCGGAGCACCTGGCCTACCTGGATGACGTGCGCGAATCCATCCACTTGCGCGCCATTGCCCGCGAATCGCCGATCGATGAGTTCCACCGCATGTCCATCGCCGCCTTCGGCGAGCTGGCAGAGCGTGCCGTCAACAAGGCTCGCGAGACGTTTGACGAGGTAGAGATCACTTCCGAGGGTGCCCAGCTGGGCGAGATGGGCCTACACAAGCCCAGCGCTACGTGGACTTACATGGTGAACGACAACCCGCTATCCTCCTCCGGGGGATCTGTGATGGGGTCTATCGTTCAGATGTTCCGCTAGCTGCTTTAGGGTATTGTTAGACGTATTGTTATAGCCGAACCGATTAGTTCGAATGAGAGGACTTGAAAGCCATGAGCGATAACACCGGAGTGCCTGAGGCATCTGTCGAGACCACGTCAGTCTTTCGCGCAGACCTTCTAAAGGAGATGGAGTCTGGTTCGCAGCACGATGCCTCTCCCGCCGGTGTGGAGGGCCTTCCTGAAGGCTCTGCGCTGCTGGTTGTGAAGCGCGGCCCGAACGCTGGCTCCCGCTTCCTGCTGGACCAAGACACGACCGCCGCTGGCCGCCACCCGGACAGCGACATCTTCCTGGATGACGTCACCGTTTCCCGCCGCCACGCTGAGTTCCGCCGCAATGGCGACCAGTACGAGGTTGTGGATGTCGGGTCCCTGAACGGCACCTACGTGAACCGCGAGCCGAAGAACTCCTCCGTTCTGTCCAATGGCGACGAGATCCAGATCGGCAAGTTCCGCCTGGTGTTCCTGAACGGTTCGAAGGAAGCCTAAGGAAAAGTGAGCGCACAGAGAAGCCACGCTAGCGCTCCTGCACCTGCCTCCTCACCAGCCGGAAGGGTTCTTCCCACTTCGTCCATTGGCGATGTGCTGAAGCAGCTGAAGCCGGACTTCCCGGACGTCACCGTCTCGAAGATCCGCTTCCTGGAATCCGAAGGTCTGGTTAGCCCGCGCCGTTCGCAGAGCGGTTACCGGCGCTTTTCCCCGGAGGATATTTCCAGGCTGCGCTACATTTTGACCCTCCAGCGGGATAACTACCTGCCGCTGAAGGTTATCCGCGAACGTCTGGAGGCCATGGATTCCGGCAAGGTCACCCCCGTGACCGCCGCCCGCAAGTCCGCCCCCGGTGCGATCTCCCCGGAGCAGATGCGGGCCACGCAGTCCCGCCGCCTGACCCGCGCGGACGTTACGGCGCGCGCCAACGTGCAGGATTCTTTCACCGGATCCCTGATCCGCATGGGGCTGATCTCCGCCGACTCGGCCGGTTTCTTCTCGGTCGATGACGTAGAGATCGTGCAGATCGCGCAGAACCTGACCGACCACGGCCTGGATAACCGCCACCTGAAGGCGCTGTTGACCATCGCGAACCGCCAGTTCGACATGGTTTCCCGCATCGCCGACCCGCTGGCTCACGGCCGCGACGAGAACGCCCAGCAGCGCTCCGCCGAGACCGCCCGCGAGATGTCCGCGCTGATCATTTCGCTCAACACCGCGCTGGTGAAGGGCAACCTTGGCTAAAGGCACCGAAGTCGTCTTCCTCGGCCGCGCTGTCGGTAGCTCTCTCGGTTGCGGCGCGCCCGTGCCCGACTGTCTTATTTTTATGACGCCCCAGCGCACCCACATCCTGCCGATCTGGGTGGAGCCAACGTTGGATCTGGGCGGGCGCCCCACGGATGCCGAGGTGCTGGCGAACATCCTGAAGCACGACGAGGCGCGCGACCCGTGGTTTGCCCGCATCGTCACCAACTCTCGCGGCCAGATGACCGCCGGTTTGGTGCTGGAGGAAGGGGAGTCCGAGCGTTTCATCGACATTCGCCCCTCCATCCTGGAGCCCTTGTGGCACGCGGGCGTGATCTTCGACGTGCGCGTTGAACCCGGGGTGGAAAGCTCGCTGATCCGCGTAAACCCCGCCTGGGTCGACGAACTCGAGGCGAAGCTCAAGCAGGTGGACGAAGACGGCGACCAGGTGGACTTCCTGCTGGATTGGAACCCGGAGGACATGGGCTTCACCGCCAGCGACAACGCGGATTCCGACTTCCAACAAATGTGGGAGGGCCTGGGACTGTCGAGCGATCTCGACGACTGGCTCAAGGAATGACACGCCTGTTGTTACACGTGTGATTTTTGTGACTCGTGTTAAAGTAATGTTCGGCTAGCGGTTGACTGTGCCGCAAACCGGTCTAATCTTTAGAAGAGAATTGAAATTACACCAGGAGTGTTTCATGCAGGATGCCCTTTTCGACGTCCATGGCCCCGACGACGAGGTCGGCTACCGCGTGCCGATCGCCTGCCAAGTCGCCGGCATTACCTACCGTCAGCTGGACTACTGGGCCCGCACCAAGCTGGTTCAGCCCAGCATCCGTAATGCCGCCGGCTCCGGATCCCAGCGCCTGTACTCCTTCCGCGACATCCTGGTGCTGAAGATCGTGAAAGGCCTGCTGGATACCGGCATTTCCCTGCAGAACATCCGCAAGGCCGTGGAAAAGCTGGAGAACCTGGGCGTCGACGACCTCGCCGGCATCACCCTCGTCTCCGACGGCCACACCGTCTACGAGTGCCGCTCCTCCGAGGAAGTCATCGACCTCCTCAACGGCGGCCAGGGCGTATTCGGCATTGCCGTTCCGGGCCTGATGAAGGAACTGACCGGCACCATCACCGCCTTCCCCTCCGAGAAGGTCGTGCAGGACGCTGCCATCGACGAGCTGGCCGAGCGCCGCCGTCGCCGTATGGCCTAAAGCTGCCTCAGAAAAGCTCCCCGCGCCCGCTGGTTCAGCTCCGGCAGGGGACCATCCTGCAGCTGCGGGGCCAACACTCCACCATTCTCTTCTGCGACCTCCACCTTGGAGACCGCCAGCGCCTCATCGGCCATCTGCCGATCCGCTGGCTTCCACAGCTCCGCGCCCGGCTGGCCACCCTCACCCCACGCCTTGTAAGCCTTAATCGCTTCCGCGTCCGGCTTACGCACAACCTCCGCCTTTAGGCAGTGGTCCAGCTCCACCTCGTTCGCATCGTTGAACTCCTGCACCGCATCCTTCAACTCCGCCTCATTCGCAGCCCACACCTGCACCACGAATTCCCCCTGCGGGCATTCCGGCGCGGCCAAGTCGTCCTGGTTATTCCGCGCCAGCGCCACCCACCCGGCCACTAGGAGCGCCACCACGATCACGGCCGCGAGCGCTGCCCAGACCCATCCGGCAACCCGATAGTTCTGCTTTCCGCTTGCGTGACGTGCCACGATTCTTCTTCCTCCCAGTAGTTTTCTACCCAGTGTAGGCCAGTAGCCGCTTGCGCAGCCCCTGTCCGCGCTCCATCAGCCCCTTTTGCCGGGCCACGTACTCCGCCCGTCCCGCCGGGGTCTCGATCCGCACCGGCTCGAAACCCCATTCGCACAGGTCATAGGGCGAAGCCTCCATGTCCAGCCGGCGCACGTCGCAGGCCAGCTCGAAGCAGTCCAGCCACAGCTCGCCGGGGATCAGCGGCCCCAGCTTCGTAGCCCACTTGTATAGATCCATGGTGGCGTGCAGGCAGCCCGGCTGCTCCATCTGGGGCTGCGAGTCGCGTGTTGGGGTGTGGGCGTTGCGGGGCGCGGCGGCGTCCGTAAAAAAGCGATAAGCGTCAAAGTGCGTGCACTTCAACTGCGACGCTTCCACCACCTCGTCGGTACCGGCCGCGCCCAGCCGCAAAGGCTCGGGGTGGCGGGGCGCATCCTTGTAGACCATCGCCCACTCGTGCAACCCAAAGCAGCCGAGCACGGGCGGATGCCGGTACGTGGCGTCCAATAGCCGCGCGATATAGCGCACCGTCTTGCCTCGCGTGGCCATAAACCGTTCCGCATCGAGGGTCCACACGTCGCCGCGGCGCACGTAGTGGTCCTTGTACTGCGGCAGGTCGCCGTCGCCATCCCACACCACACCCTTATTGACGCCCGGATGCCAGTGGCTCAGCTTCCCAGGGGTAGTGGGGTAGTAGGTGAACATGAAATCCCACACCGGGTGCCTTTCACCCTCCGCGCGGCGCCTGCGGTGCCCCTCGGTGAGGCGCTGCACGCGCTCCCGGTGGGCGGCTTGCCTATCGCGCCAGTTGTGCAGTACCTCAGTCATGGGTCCAGTCGCGGACGGTGCCGACGAGCTCCTCGATGATGTCCTCCAGCGTGATCATGCCGATGATCTGCCCATCCGCATCCACCACCGCGGCGATGTGGCTGGAGGTGCGGCGCATGTTGCGCATCGCTACGTCGAAGCTGGAACCGGTCTTGACCTCCAGCAGGGGGCGGATGTCCGTGGTATCCAGCTGGCCGTCGGGCTCCACCAGGTTGTCCAGCACGTCCTTGACGTGGACGTAGCCGATCCACTTGCCCTTGGTATCGGTGACGGGGAAGCGGGAGTAGCCCGTCTCCTGCACCGCCTTCTCCACGGCCGCGACCTTCATCCGTGGGCCATCCTGTCGGATGCAGTGCACGTCGGCCGCGGGGATCAGCACCTCGTCCAGCGTGCGCCGCGAGGAGCTCAGTGCCTTGTCCAGGCGGTTGGCCTCCTCCGGGGCGATCAGCCCTTCGGAGCGGGAATCCTGGATCATGCTGGCCAGCTCGGCAGGGGAGACGGTGGAGTCCAGCTCGTCCTTCTGCTCCACGCCCATCAGCTTGAGCGTGTGGCGCGCGATCCAGTTCAGCAGCTGCATGATCGGGTTCGTGATTTTCACGAACAACAGGTGCAGTGGCACCACGAACGTCGCCACGGTTTCCGGGCCGGCCAGGGCGATGTTCTTCGGCACCATCTCACCCAGGATGATGTGCAGCATCGTCACTACCAGCAGGGCAATCGCAAAGCTCACCGGGTGCAGCATCTCCGGTGGCAGCCCCAGTGCCTCGAACGGCGCCTCGATGAGGTGCGCGATCGCGGGCTCGCCGACCTTACCCAGCAGCAGCGAGGCGATCGTAATGCCGAACTGCGCGCCCGCCAGCATGATCGACAGGTGCTCGCTGGCGTAAAGCACCCGCTTGGCGCGCTTGTTGCCCGCGGCGATCATGGAATCCAGGCGATCCCTGCGCGAGGAAATCAGCGCGAACTCCACCGCCACGAAGAAGGCGTTGAGCGCCAGCAGGAAGACGGCAAAGACGATGGCCCAAATGTCACTCATTAGTTTGCCTCCTCCTTGGTCAGCGGTTGCAGCAGCACCTTGTCCACGCGCCGGTTATCCATCTCCTTGACGGTGGCCCGCCAGCGTCCGGACATGCCCGTTTCGAAGCTCTCCATCATCTCGTTGTCGCCGACGGGCAGCAACACCTCGTCCCCCTCGGCGGGGATGCGCCCCAGCGTGGCCATGATCAACCCGCCGAGCGTATCGTAGTCGCCCTCTGGCGCGGTGTAGCCCACGGCGTCCGGCAGCTCGTCGGTGCGCACCAGGCCGGAAACCTCCCAGTGGGTGCCCGTCTTGCGGACTTCCTTGTCCTCTTCCACGTCGTCGTGCTCGTCCCACACCTCGCCGAGGATCTCCTCGACCACGTCCTCGATCGTCACGATTCCGGCGGTGCCGCCGTACTCGTCCACGACCATCACCAGCTGCGAGCCCGCGGCCCGCACCTGATTCAGCACGTCATCGCCGCTCAAAGAATCCGGCACGGAGGGGACGTTCTTCATCAGCTTGTTCAAAGTGGTGGTGGGGCGCGAGTCGTGGGGGATGGTCAGTGCATCCTTCACGTGCACCACGCCCACGGTCTCGTCCAGGTCCCCACGGGTCACGGGGAAGCGCGAGTGCCCGGTTTCCAGCGCCAGCTCGATCAGATCCTGCGCGGTCTCCTCGACAGTCAGAGATTCGACGGTCGACCGGGGTGTCATCACATCCTCCGCTGAGGCGTCACTAAACCGCAGCGACAGATCCAGAATCCGCGCCTTAGACTCGGTGAACCCACCGCTGCCCGTCGAGTTTCTCACCAGCGCCGAGAGCTCCTCGGCCGATCGTGCGGACGCCAACTCGTCCGCCGGCTCAATGCCCAACCTCCGGACAACCGCGTTGGCCATGGAGTTCATCCCGTTGATGAACCACTTCAGCACCACGTTGAAGGTCCACGCCGGGCGGATAGCGGTTCGCGCCACTTCGATGGGGTGGGTGATTGCCAGGTTCTTCGGCACCAGCTCGCCGAACACCATCGACAGCACCGTCGCCACAATCAGCGACAGCACCAGGGCGATCGGCATGGCGGCGGCCTCGCTTAACCCCGCAGCTTCCAGCACTGGGTCGAAGAACTTCGCCAGGATCGGCTCCGCCAGATAACCCGTGGCCAGGGTGGTGATCGTAATGCCCAGCTGCGCGCCGGAAAGCAGAAAGGAGAGCTGCCCGTGCGCCTTTTGCACCAGCTTCGCCGTACCGTCGCCCTTGGTGCGGGCGTGCTCGTCAATGGTGGAGCGTTCCAGCCCCGTCATCGCGAATTCCACAGCCACGAACAGGCCGGTAGCGGCCGTTAGCAGCACAAACAGGACTAGCCCGACTAGGGAAAGAACTATGTCCACTTGAGTATTCCGACTCCTAAATCTTTTTCAGCTCGGCGACCAATTTGGCGCCCGGCAGCACGGTTGGGTGCACCCCGGCCTTGGCCATCATTTTCTCGGTGTCAGCTTGCTGGTCCGCGAAGGACAGCGTCACCACTGTGCCGCTTGCTCCGGCGCGGGCGGTGCGCCCGGCCCGGTGGACATACGCCTTGTGCTCGGCCGGAGGGTCGATGTGCACGACCAGCTCCACGTCCTTCACGTCGATCCCGCGGGCGGCAATGTCGGTGGCCACCAGCACGGTATTCTTGCCTTCGGTAAAGCCATCCAACGCCGCTTGGCGGGTGTTCTGCCCCTTATTACCGTGAATCCCCACGGCGGGCACTCCCGCGCGCACCAGCTTCTTTACCTGCCGGTCTACGGCGTACTTGGTGCGCATGAACATTACAGTACGCTTCCGCAGCTTTCCAATGGCCACCACCAGCTCGTTGCGCTCCTCCCGGCTTTCCACCACGCCCAGCAGGTGGCGCATCGTGTCTACGCTGGCGGTGGCCTCGCCGGTGGAGTGCGTCACGGGTTCGCGCATGTACTTATCCACCAGCACCTGCACGTCGCCGTCCAGCGTGGCGGAAAACAGCAGGTGCTGCGCCTGCTTTGGCATGCGGTCCAGCAGCTTGGTCACCTGCGGCAGAAAGCCCATGTCGGCCATCTGGTCTGCTTCGTCGATGGCCACGACCTTCACGTCGGAAAAGTCCAACATGCCTTGCCCCAGCAAATCCAGGGCGCGCCCCGGCGTGGCCACCAGAATGTCCACCGGCCTGGCCAGCGCCGTAACGTTGCGCTGGATCTTCACCCCGCCGACGACCTCCAGCAGCCGCTGACCGGCCGCGTTCGCAATCGGATCCAGCCGCGAGCGCACCTGCGTCGCCAGCTCTCTGGTCGGTACCAGCACCACGCCACGCGGCTTTTTTGGTTTTGACGCCCCCCGCCTCAGCAGCTGAATCATCGGCAGCCCGAACGTGAATGTTTTGCCGGAACCTGTCGGTCCGCGGCCGAGAACATCCCGCCCCTCGACGGCCGCGGGGGTGGCGGCCGCCTGGATGGGGAAGGGCTTGGTTATTCCCTCGGCGGAAAGCTCCTTGGTGATGCAATCATCTAGCCCGAGCTTTCCGAACTCTGATCGGGACAATTACGCTTCGACCTCACTACGATCCCCGGACCAGAGGGTGTGGAAAGAGCCCTCGCGGTCGGTACGGCGGTAGGTGTGGGCGCCGAAGTAGTCGCGCTGACCCTGAATCAGAGCCGCCGGCAGGCGCTCGGCGCGCAGCGAGTCGTAGTAGGACAGGGAAGAGGCGAACACCGGCACCGGCTGGCCCAGCTGGGTAGCCAGGATGACCACGCGGCGCCAGGAGTCGATTAGGCCGCCCAGCTCACCCTTGAAGTACGGGTCCAGTAGCAGGGAGGGCAGCTCCGCGTTCGCGTCGTAGGCCTCGCGGATGCGGTTCAGGAACTTCGCGCGGATGATGCAGCCGCCACGCCAGATGGTGGCCAGGTCGCGGGGGTCCACGCCCCACTTGTGCTCCTCGGAGCCAGCCTTGATCTCGTCGAAGCCCTGCGCGTATGCCACCAGCTTGGAGGCGTAGAGCGCGCGGCGGACGTCCTCGATGAACTCTTCCTTCGGCACGTCCAGGGTGGACAGCTCGCCGCTAGGCAGGTTGCCGATGGTGGCGTCGCGCTGCTCGCGGGCGCCCGACAGCGCGCGGGCGAACACGGCCTCGCCGATGCCGGTGGTCGGGATGCCCAGGTCCAGGGCCGCCTTCACGGTCCAGCGGCCGGTGCCCTTCTGGCCCGCGGAGTCCACGATGACGTCGATCAGCGGCTTGCCGGTCTTCTCATCGGTCTGGGAGAGCACCTCGGCGGTGATCTCGATCAGGTAGGAATCCAGGTCGCCCTCGTTCCACGTCTTGAACACCTCCGCGATCTCCGCCGGCTCCATGCCCGCGCCGTAGCGCAGCAGCTGGTAGGCCTCGCCGATAACCTGCATGTCGGCGTACTCGATGCCGTTGTGCACCATCTTCACGAAGTGTCCCGCGCCGTCGGGGCCGATGTGCGTCACACACGGGGTGCCGTCGACCTTCGCCGCCACGGATTCCAGCAGCGGCCCCAGGGCCTCCCAGGATTCCGCCGGGCCACCGGGCATAATCGCCGGGCCGTTCAGCGCGCCTTCCTCACCGCCGGAGATGCCGGCGCCGACAAAGTTCAGGCCGCGCTCGGACATCTCGGCCTCGCGGCGGATCGTGTCGGTGTACAGGGCATTACCGCCGTCGATGATGATGTCGCCTTCGTCCATTTCCGCGGCGAGCTGGGAAATAACGGCGTCAGTACCAGCACCTGCCTGCACCATGATCAGGGCGCGACGGGGCCGCTCCAGCGACTTAACGAAATCGGCGATCGTCTCCGAGGGAACGAAGTTGCCGGTCTCGCCGAAGTCCTCCATGAACTTGTCGGTCTTCGCGGTGGTGCGGTTGTAGACGGCCACGGTGTGACCGTTGTTGGCAAAGTTCCGGGCGATGTTGGAGCCCATCACGGCCAGTCCAACAACACCAATCTGGGCGGTTCCTTCAGCAGTAGTCATGGTTTTACATCTTACAGGGCGATGGGTTGGTTAGGCTTAGGCGCATGTCCAATATTTTCATTGAACTAAGTCGTGTTGCCACCGAGCGCGAACTCACCGAGCAGGAGATCGCCACCCTCAACGAACTACTGGCCAAGCACCCCACTCTCGACCGCACCCTCGGCGTGCAGTACCGCGCCGTCGGCCCGGACAAGATGCAGCTGGCCCTCGAGATCACCGAGGATCACCTGCAGCCCTGGGGCGTGACCAACGGCGGCGTGTACGCCAGCCTGGGGGAGACCGCCGGCTCCATGGCCAGCTTCGTCGCCGCGGGCGCCGGTCCGGCAGTCGTGGGCACCTCCAACCAGACGCACTTCCTGCGCCCGTCCGTCAAGGGCGACGTCATCGTCTCCACCGTCCAGGCGGAGCATGTCGGGCGCACCACGCACCTGTTCCGCGTGGAGCACAAGAACGAAAAAACCGGCAAGACCTGCGCCTTGACCTTCCTCAAGACGCAGGTAGTGCCGGATATGCCGAAGGCCTAGTCGGATACTGCGCGGGTGTCGCGACCCTCGCCGAAGCGCAGGTTGTCGCGAACCTCGATGGAGCGGATGCCTTCCTTGTCCTCCAGGTCGCGCAGCTTGCGGATCGCGTTGCGCGCGTGCAGCTGCTGGCGGGTGGCCACCAGCTGCCAGCGGCGGCGGGACACGGAGTTCAGGCCCCAGCTGAAGGCCGCGACCGCACGGTTGCGGAAGCCCACCATGTACAGCAGGTGCAGCACCAGCCACATGACCCAGCCGAAGAAGCCGGAGACCTCGGCCTTGTTCATCTTCACGACCGCGTTGAAGCGGGAGACGATGGCCATGGAGCCCTTGTCGAAGTAGCTAAACGGAACGCGGCCTTCGGGGGCGGTGCCGTTGTTGACCTCATCCAGGATGGTGCTTGCCGCGTACTGGCCGCCCTGCATCGCCACCTGAGCCACGCCCGGCAGACGGTCCTTGCTCATCATGTCGCCCACGATGAAGATGTTGCGGTGCTCGCCCAGGGTCAGGTCGTCGTTCACCGGCACGCGACCCGCGCGGTCGACCTCGATGCCAGCCTGCTCTGCCACGTGCTTGCCCAGCGGAGAAGCGGCAACACCAGCGGACCAGATCTTGGCGTAGGAGGGCACGAAGTGCTCCTCCTCGGTCTTCATGTCCTTGTAGCGCACGCCTTCCTTGGACACGTCGGTGACCAGGGAGTTGAGGATGACCTCCACGCCCAGGTCCTCCAGGCGGCGGGCAGCCTTGCGGCCCAGGCGCTTGCCGAACGGCGCCAGCACCTGCGAGCCACCGTCGATCAGCAGGATGCGGGTGTCCTCAGTGTCGATCTCGCGGAACTCGTCGCGCAGGGTGCGGTGGGACATCTCGGCCAGCTGGCCGGCCAGCTCCACGCCGGTCGGGCCGGCGCCGACGACCACGAAGGTCAGCAGGCGCTCGCGGGCCTCCGGGTCGGTGGTGATCTCGGCGCGCTCGAAGGCGCCGGTCACACGGGCGCGGATCTCCAGCGCGTCGTCGACGGTCTTCATACCCGGCGCGAACTCTGCGAACTGCTCGTTGCCGAAGTAGGACTGGCCGGCGCCGGCCGCCAGGATCAGCGAGTCGTACTTCAGTACGGCATCGGTGCCGCCCAGGTCGGCGGTGACGGTCTGCTCGTTGATGTCCACGTTGCGGACCTCGCCCTTGACCACGCGGACGTTGTTCTGGTCCGCCAGGATCTGGCGGATGGACGGGGCGATCTCGCCCTCGGAGAGGATGCCGGTCGCAACCTGGTAAAGCAGCGGCTGGAACAGGTGGTGGTTCGTCCGGTCGACGATTGTGACCTGGACGTTCTCGTTTTTAAACTTTTTCGCCGCAAACAGTCCGCCGAAGCCCGCGCCGATGATTACGACGTGGTGGCGGTTTGATGTGCTGGTCATCTAGTTGCTTCTCCTCAATGATGGTTGTAATCCGGCACCATCTTAATTGTTTCAGGCGTGCGCTTCACACCGAGATCCCCCGGATCTGAAAAATTCGGGCGCTTTCGGTTGCGCCTAGGAAGCCAAAAGTTGTTTTCCTAGTAACTTCGGGGGGAGTTACAGCGCAAAAGGAAGGCATGATGACGTCTCCGTACATCGACGAGGAACGCTGGCCGCGCCTGGTTGCCGCCCCGCAATCTCGTTTTATGGGCCGCCGGGCCGAGGCCGTCACCACGCGCATGGAAGCGCTACTTTCTTCTCACGGAATTGCTTTGAACGCCGGCTCGGTGCCGCACATGGTCGTTCGGGACGGCCAGGTGATCGATCGGGTAGTCGCCGAGGGCTGGTTGGGCTTGGCGGAAGGCTACATGGCCGGGGAGTGGTCCGCCGAACCGCTCCCGGAGGTTCTTGGAGCCTTGATGGATCAGCCCTTCGAGGGGAAGTTCGGGGAGTTTTTCGCCCGCCGGACTCCGAAGCGCCGCGGTCCGGCTCCGGGGGAGCTGCCGGAGGCCCTCGTGGAGCTCTACGCCGGCGCCACCCGCGCCACGGGCGCCGCCCAGTTCAGTAGCGCCTCCCGCACGAGCGCGCATGAGGACGGCATCGACTTCACCTGGTTCGGCGAGCCGGACCCAGTGGAGCGCCTTGACCTGGACGACGCGCAGCGCCGCCGCATCACCACCATGCTCGACGAGGCCGAGGTCGGACCCGGCGACCGCGTGCTGGAGATGCCCTCCTCCGGCGGCCAGCTGGCAGTGCAGGCCGCCAAGCGCGGCGCCCGTGTGGACGTTCTGACCAGCGACGAGGACCACGCGGACGCCGTACGCGCCCGCGTCCACACCGCCGGGGTCGGGGGAGCAGTGAACGTGGAGGTCATCGCCGGGCCGGTGCCCTCCCCGCGCCAGTGGTCCGGCCGCTACGAGGCCATCTTCTCCGTCGAGCGCATGGAGACCCTGGGGCTCGGGGGTTTGAGCCACTACCTCAAGGCTGTCGACCGCATGCTCTCCGACGACGGGCTGGCCGTGATCCAGTCGATCATCGCCACCGACGAGATGCGTGAGACCGCCCGCGAATCCCTGGACGTCATGCGTGCCTACGTCTGGCCCGCCCTGGAGTACCCCACCGTCCAGCAGGTCCGCGAGGCCGCGGCCGAGCACACCCAGCTCACCGTCGTCGCGGAGAACAACCTCAGCGCCCACCTGCGCGCAACGTTGCCACTGTGGCGTGCGAACTTCCTCTCCCGCGAGCGCCAGGCCGCGGCCGCCGGCTTTGACCCGGTGTTCCGCCACCTCTGGGACTACCAACTGGCTCTCCACGAGGCCCTGGCCACCTCCGAAGACATCGGGTGCGTCCAATTCGTCCTCGCCCCGAAGTAGTTTTGCGATTTCCCCACGGGGCTCGCCGGATAGTTTTAGCGTAATAATAACTATTCGCGCATAACCCCCGAGAGGAACTCTTTCCGTGACTACTCCCACGAACCCCGATGTCATCATCGTTGGCGCCGGCCTGGCCGGCCTCGTCGCCGCCTACGAGGCGCAGAAGTCGGGTCTGAAGGTCCTGATCCTGGACCAGGAAAACCGCAACAACCTTGGCGGACAGGCATTCTGGTCGCTCGGTGGCCTGTTCTACGTGGGAAGCCCCGAGCAGAAGCTGATGGGGGTCAAAGACTCCGAGGAGCTCGCCTGGCGCGACTGGGAGAACTCCGCGCAGTTCGACGATTCCCAGAACGACTACTGGCCGCGCCGCTGGGGCCGCGAGTACGTCCGCTTCGCAGCCACTGAAAAGCGCGACTACCTCAAGGCCCTCGGCCTCAATGTGCTGCCCACCGTCGGCTGGGCCGAGCGCGGTTCCGGAGACGCCAGCGGCCACGGCAACTCCGTTCCTCGCTTCCACCTGACCTGGGGCACTGGCCCGGAGGTCGTGCGCGTCTTCCGCGAGCCCATCGAGGCCGCGGAGGCGGAAGGCAAGGTCGAGTTCCGCTTCCGCCACCAGGTCGACGAGCTGATCGTAGAAAATGACGCCGTCGTCGGCGTGCGCGGCAGCGTGCTGGAACCGAGCGATCTGGACCGCGGCGTGGCGTCCTCTAGAAAGACCGTAGGGGAGTTCGAGCTGCGCGCGCGTGCCGTCGTCGTGACTTCCGGCGGCATCGGCGGCAACCTCGACCTGGTGCGTCGCGCGTGGCCGACCGACCAGTGGGGCCCGGTGCCGAACGACATGGTCACCGGCGTGCCCGCTCACGTCGATGGCCGCATGATCCAGATCTCCGAAACCGCCGGCGCGAACCTGGTGAACACCGACCGCATGTGGGCCTACACCGAGGGCATGAAGAACTGGAACTCCATTTGGCCCGGCCACGGTATCCGCATCATCCCTGGCCCGTCCTCCCTGTGGATCGACGCGACCGGCAAGCGTTTCCCCAGCAACATCATCCCAGGTGGCGACACGATTGCTACCATGAAGCACCTCGGCACCACCGGCCATAGCTACTCCTGGTTCATCCTGAACAAGACGATTGCCGACAAGGAGTTCATCTTCTCCGGCTCCGAGCAGAACCCGGACCTGACCATCAAGAAGGTTAAGAACCTGCTCTCCAAGGTCGGCCCCGGCACGCACCCCGCCGTGAAGGCATTCATGGACCATGGCGAGGACTGGGTGGTCGCCGACGACCTGGGTTCCCTGGTCGAGGGCATGAACGCCATCGCCGATGACGATGCCCCCGCCCTCGACGTCCACGACCTGCGCCGCATCATCGAGGACCGCGATTCGCAGGTGGACAACAACTTCAGCAAGGACGCGCAGATCAACTACATCCGCACTGCCCGCGGATACCTGGGCGACAAGATCGTCCGCTGCGCTGCCCCGCACCGCCTGCTCGATGAGTCGAAGGGGCCGCTGATCGCCGTCAAGCTGCACGTGCTGACCCGCAAGACCCTCGGCGGCATCGAGACCGACCTTTCCGGCCGTTGCCTGCGCACCGACGGCTCGGTTCTGCCCGGCCTTTACGCCGCCGGCGAGGTCGCCGGCTTCGGCGGTGGCGGCATGCACGGCAAGAACGCCCTCGAGGGCACCTTCCTCGGCGGCTGCATCCACTCCGGCAAGCGCGTCGGCGAGAACCTGAAGGCGACTATTGCTCAGCTCTAACGAATGGCGCGCCGAGGCACTTGAGTGCGGCGCCGTGCCGCTCATTGAGAAGGCCCTCCGCCGTATCCGCGCTCAGGACCGGCACTTCAATGCCATCTCGGTTCTCCTGGACGACGAGGCTTTGGAAGCCGCCGCCGAGCTCGACTCCAGTACCGACCCTGGCCCACTGCACGGTGTACCGGTGCTCATCAAAGAGGAAGTCGACGTTCGCGGAGTGCCCACAACCTACGGCACTAATGCGAACCCCACGCCCGCCGCCACCGACGACGAAATCGTTCGTCGCTTGCGTAACGCGGGCGCGATCATTCTGGGCAAAACCACTATGCCTGCCTTTGGCGCGTTCCCCTTCACCGAGTCCGAGGCCCGCGGTATCACCCGCAACCCGCACAATACGAGCTACACTCCGGGCGGTTCCTCCGGAGGCTCCGCCGTCGCCGTTGCCGCTGGTTGGGTGCCTTTCGCCGTCGGCGGCGATGGTGGCGGGTCCATCCGGATTCCCTCCGCGCACTGTGGCCTCTATGGACTAAAGCCCGCTCGCGGCACACTGCCGGGGGAGGACCTGTGGTGCCGTCTCGGTACCGCCGGTCCCATCGCCCGTTCTGCACGCGACTGCGCCCTTCTTTTTGACGCCCTATCTGACTCCGTCGCTACCGAAACCGAGGGGGCGTCAATAAGAATCGGCGTGAGCCTGCAACCCTCAACGCCGCTAACCCCACCGCATCGTGACCATGTCCGTGCTGTGCACGCGATAGCTGAGCGGCTGCGCGGAATGGGCCACGAGGTGCGCGACTACAGGCTGCGGCATAAGGATCCGACGGCGGCGTTCGTCACTCAGTTTTTCGCAGGGATTCGCAAGGAGATTGCAAAGCTGGAGTATCCCGACCGCATCGAAAGGCGCCACAAGGTCACCCGCGCGGCAGGTGTGTGGGCCCAAGGTCCGGTGCTGCGCTGGGCCGAAGGATTCTCAGATCGGCTGGGGGAGCAGCTGGATCGAGTGTTCGACGACATTGACGTGCTGCTGACCCCGACTGTCGCTTCCCGCCCGGCGCGCGCCGGTGTGCTGTCGGGCAAGGGCATGCTGGCTGCACAGATCGCTAGTCTGCCATCGGTGGCTTACACCGCTCTGTGGAATGTTTCCGGACACCCCGCGCTGAGTATTCCCGCAGGTAGAGGAAGCGATGGTCTGCCCGTCGGCGTGCAATTGGTGGCTCGCGACGAGCGCCTTCTGCTGGATCTAGCTAGCGCTTCATCATCCGCGCCATAATTTCCGTCATGGCGCGCCGCGGCATGCGCTGCGACACGCTCATTAGCACCTTGTTGAACGTACCCGAGACCACAGACGGCGGCGGGGACTTGCGTAGCAAGGATTCGATTCCATCGGCCACAACGTCGTGGCTGCTCATTCGCTTCAGCCCTCCGTCGGCGCGGTCGCTGCCCGCCACCCGGAAGAACTCGGTCTCCGTCGGCCCGGGGCACAGCGCCATAATCCGCACGCCGGAGCCCTTCCGCTCGGCGTACAGACCCTCCGTAAACGACAGAACAAACGACTTCGTCGCGCCGTAAACGACCATGCCGGGGGAGGGCTGGAACCCCGCGATAGACGCCACATTCAGAATGAATCCATTCCCGCGCTCCTCGAACCGCGGCAGGAACATGTGCGTCAGCTCCACCAGCGCGTGCACGTTAACCGCGATTTCCGCGCGGAGGCGGTCGGTCGGGATGTCGGTAAAGGATTCGTAGTTGGCGAAGCCCGCGTTGTTGATCAGCGAGGTCACCGTAATCCCGCGCGTCGAAAGCTCCCACGAGATCTCGCCGGCCACGCCGTGCTCGGATAGGTCTTTGGCTATTACCTCGACCTTTACTTTATGACGCCTCTTAATCTCCGCCGCAATCTTGTTCAGCCGATCCTGGCGGCGCGCGACCAGTACAAGGTTTGCGCCCTTGGCTGCCAGTTGGGTGGCGAATTCCTTGCCGAGGCCCGAGCTGGCGCCTGTGATGAGGACGGTTTCTTGGGAGAGATCCAAAGTGCTCATGGTGTCATTTTTACACGAAATCTGGGGCTTGGGTGGAGAATGAACATTAGGTCAAACGTTCTAGTAAAGATTGAGTCTTTGCATTTAAGTAGCCAAAAACCTTGACTGTGGTCGATTGTATGTTCTAAACTGGTGTCAGTTCACGAAGGGGATCGTATGAACACCACAACACTCGCCACAAACACCACCGAACCGCCGCCCGATACTGTCGAGCCCTACTACCGGCTTGCGCGTTCCGACGACCCACTAACGGCGACGTCCCGTGCCCTCAATCTGACCCACCTCGCCATGGTCGAGCAGTCTACTCCGGCGCCGGACGACCTCGTTCCTGATCATGTCTCCAAGCTCGCGGTGCGTTTCGGCATCAGCAAGGTAGTGGCGGCCAACTATGCCGACGCTGGGCTGATGCTCCAAGTCTTCCCACAGCTCCACCAGCTGTTCCGCAGCGGCGCTTTCACTATTCGTCATATCCAGCAGGTCACCGAGGCTGTCGAGGCCGTAGCCCCGGACAAGCGCGCCGAGGTGGAACAGGAGATCCTGAAGGCCCTTAAGCCCACCGTGCCGAACCAGCAGGTTCCCACCCCACGGGCGGCCTACAACAAGGTCAAGGCGATTGTGGGGGATCGGGACAAGCTAGCGGTTCCGCTGGACGACACTCCGCCCATGGACACGAATTCGCCCGAATTGGTGATCGACCGCAGCCAGTACGAGACCACCGCGTTCACCCTCACAGTGCCGCGCCTGCGCGGCGTGGAGCTGCACAAGGCGGTGAAGGCGGCCTCCCTGAAGCGCGGATGCTCCATGGGGGAGGCTTTCCTGGCGATGCTCGAGCAGAACATCACCACCGACGTCACCTTGAACCTGTACAAGGCCGTCGGCCCGCAGCCCCGCGGAGTCTTCGCCGAGGATCACTGGCTGTCCGAGGCCGCTAGTTGCGAGTGGCTCGCGAAAGTCACCCACCTGGCAGCCCCCGGTTACACCGCGACGGAGGGGTACCAGCCGACGGAGTTGCTGCGGGCGTCAGTAATAGGGCGCGATGGGCACTGCCGTTTTCCGGGCTGTGATGCGCCGGGGTACACATGCGACATCGACCATGTGCACCGCCACGCCGACGGCGGACCGACGTCGACGGCGAATATGCATCTGCTCTGTCGTACCCATCACCGGCTGAAAACGGCCGGTACCTGGGACGTTGCGCTGCACGCCGATGGCACCGAAGTGTGGACCTCGCACGGAGACGGCCACGAGGTTGTCACCGTGCCCGACGGGCCACTAGCGCGCGAGAACTTCGCCGAGCGCGGGGTGCGCAAGGCGCGGGTGGTGCGCAAGCTTAACGAGGAGAAGCTCAACGCCGATCCGATGATGCCGCGCGGGCTGTCCATCACCCGCGAGGAGCTGCAGAAGATGCTGAACTGCGCCTCCGTCGGAGAAATCAAGGAAGAGCTTCAGCGGCGGATCAAGAGTGAGATCACGATCGCCAACGCCATCGCCGAGCTGGCGCGAAAGGAACTGAACAGCCAGATCAAGCAGCTCAAACAATTGCAGAAGGACGAAGAGGAGCCGCCGTTCTAACCACTACTTTGAGGAGGTGACGGGCAGTACCAGCAGCGCGCCGAACACGCAGATGATACTGCACATCAGGAACATGCCGGGGTAATCGAAATGCCTCAACGCGAGGGCCGCGAGGCCACCGCAGAACATGTTGCTGACCCCCTGGGTGAGCGACATCAGCGACACGTCGCGCGCACGGTTCTTCTTGCTGGGCAGCGACTCATTAACCATGGCCTGATCCACGCTGCTGAACACGCCCCAACTCAACCCCAACAGCGTCGCCGCGGCATAAACCAAACCCATGCCGGTGGCGATAGTCATCATGCCCGTAGCGCCCGCGACACCAAGCGCCGAGACGACCACCAGGATCTTCCTCCGCCCCAGCCGGTCCGACACGCCACCGCTGACGAACGCAGTAATGATGGTGAATACCGCATACAGCAGGGTCAGCTCCAGTACGCCAGCATCCGGGTCGGGCACGCCAATGTGATCCCGCAGGTAATACAGCAGGTAGAACAAGCTGGTGTAGTTGGCCAGGTGAATCACGAAACGGCTGGTGAAAACAAGCCAATAGTTCCGGTAAGAGCCCTCGTCGCCGACCGTCGCGGACAGCGAATTATGCGGACGGACGTGCACGTCTACGTGACCGCGCCCGAAAGCGAATTGGAAGATAAAGAGAAGGGAAATGACGCCCACAACCCAGTACGCCTGCTGAATCGGCAAAGCTGCGGCAACGGCGGTCCCGCCGACAATTCCGAAAGTGTAGGTCGCGCCGACGATTCCGGACACCAACCCGAACTTTTCTTGGGGGACAACATCCGCGGTGACTGTCATCAGGTTGTTCGTTACGAACGCCACGAACACCTGAACCAAGCACCACAACCCGGTGAGCACCCAGAAGCTGGGGCTGAAGGACATCAGCAGCAATCCCAGCGTTACCAACGGCGCGGCCAACAGAACCCACGGCAGGCGCTTGCCCCAGCGACCCACCCAGAACCAGCTGCGGTCGGCGATATATCCGGTCAGCAGGCTCGTAACTACGGCGGTCGCACCGCCGAGCATCATCATGAGGGCGAGGGAATCCTCTTTGTTGTCGGGCCGCAGCTCGATCATCTGCAACCCCAGCAGCAGCTGCGTGGGGCCGGCCCAGGCGAAGACGGAGCCGAAGAAGGCCACGCCGAACTTCCAATAGAACCGCTTCGGCTCGCGCTCGGCGGCGGTAAGAGTCTGCAGCATCAGTGGCCCTTCTCTCTGAACTCGGCATCGATTTCCGGGGTGATGGCGCCCTCGCGGATCAGCGCCTGTAGCAGACGCCCAGCGGGCTTGACTTGCCGGTCCACGTTCACCACGCCGAACTTCTGCGCCATCCCCTCGGACCACTCCCAGTTGTCCACGAAGCACCAGTGGTAGTAGCGCTCGACCTCCGGAACGCGGGAAAGCTCCGCCAGGTGGTCCAGGATGAACGCGCAACGGAAGCGCTCGGCGGCGTCGGCGGTGCCGTTCTCGGTGATCCACACCGGCAGTTGGTAGCGCTTCGCGAGCTCGGCGGAGACCTCCGCAATCCCCGGCGGGTAGACTTCCCAGCCGAGGTCATTAGTTGGGGTTCCGGGGAAGGTGGCGTCAGAAAAACCGCGCACCGCCGTGCGCGAGTAGTAGTTAATGGCCACAGCATCGGCGAAGACCCCGCCGCTGGGCAGGTCGAGGCCGGGGCGACCGAGCACGGGATGGAAGCGCCCCTCGAAGAAGGCAGGCTCGATCGCGCCCTGGAAAAGCCACTCGACCAGGGGAGTAAGCAGCCGGTGGACGGGGTTGCGCGGGTTCATGGGGGCGAAGACTCGGCGGTGGTGGGCGAAGGTGACTCGCGGATTGTCCAAGCGTGAGTGGATACGCTGGTAGGCCAGCAAGTGCGCGGCCGCCATGTTCCGCAGGCAGGGGCGTACCTTCGGCAGGCCACCGCGGCCGGGTGGGGTGGAGCCGAAGAGGTAAGCCTCGGTGGCGAAGACGTTCGGCTCGTTGATGGTGATCCAGTCGGTCACCACGTCACCCAGATGGTCGAGCACGACGTCGACGTAGCGCAGGAAGATCTCCACGTTCGGCTCGCGGGTGAATGCACCGGTGGCTTCGAACCAGGCGGGGTGGCCGAAGTGATGCAGGGTGACTAGCGGCTCGATGCCGCGTTCGCGCAGGTCAAGAAACTCTTCCCGGTAGCGTTGGAGTGCGTCGTGGTCGTAACGACCGGGCTCGGGCTCTACGCGCGACCACTCCACGCCGACGCGCGCGATCTGCAGGCCGAGGTCGCTCATGAGCTGGTTGTCTTCGCGCCAGCGGCGCCAGTGGTCGGTCGTGGGGTGCGGGGTGGTGCCGTCCTTGGCGACCCACTCGCTCCAATTGTTGGGGCGCGGCGATCCTTCGATCTGTAGCCCGGCCGATGCGGTGCCGATGCGGATGTTGCTGAGGTCCATGCACTTAACTTATTGACGCCCTTAGTTTCCGTTGGCAAAGTTTTCGGTTTTTACCCCATCGGGGGTAATTGGTTTGCTACAACAAAGTAATGCTCAAGAAAACAGCAGCGCTCGCATGCGCAACAGCCATTGCATTTGCCGGATTCGCGTCGCCCGCCGAGGCTGCGCAGATAACTAAGAGGGAGAAGGTCGCATATTCCAATGTGTTCGGCGACCTGCACATGAGGTTGCCGAAGACGGTGGACCGAATCGAATACACGACGACCACCTCGGAGGGGAAGAAAACCCAGGTAAGCGGCTACATTGTGGAGCCGGTCGTGGAGTGGAAAGGTAAGGGGCCGCGCCCGACAGTGGTGATTGGCCGCGGAACGGTCGGGCAGGGAGACCAGTGCGCGCCGAGTAGGAACTGGCCGCTTGATGGGCAGCCGGATCCGATCAAGGCGAAGCGGACGGTGAATCTGGAGGGTATCTACGACTGGGTATTTGCCTCCAAGGGTGTGCGCGTGGTGGTGACCGACTACATCGGTATGGGAACCCCGGGAATTCATACGTACATGAACCGCGATGACCAGGCGCACGCGATGCTGGATGCGGCGCGCGCGGCCGGCGTGGGTGACGGGCCGGTGGCGTTCTACGGGCATTCGCAGGGTGGCGGCGCGTCGGCTGCGGCGGTTGAGGCGGCAGGTGAGTACGCTCCGGAGCTTAACGTGGTGGGGGCCTACGCCTCGGCGCCGCCTGCGGATCTGGAGGCGGTGCAGCGGAACATCGACGGATCGGACCTTATGGGGGCGATCGGCTTCACGATCAACGGCTTGTTGGAACGCTATCCGCACCTGCAGCCGCTGCTGGATAAGCACCTCAACGAAGAGGGCAAGCAGGCGCTGAAGGATCTATCCACGATGTGCACCGGGGAGATTACGGACAAATACGGGCACAAGAAGACCAGTGAGTGGACAAAGTCGGGCAAGACGCTCGATGAGTTGTTGAAGGAGATGCCCGAGGCGCGGGAAGCTATGGAGGATCAGCGCATTGGGCTTAAACGTCCGGTGGCACCGGTGATGGTGATATCTGGGCGTCACGATAAGAACGTCGAGTACAACCAGGCGAAGGAACTGGCGCGCACGTGGTGCGAGAAGGGGGCGCAGGTCGAGTACCGCGACGACATCATGCCGCCGGTGGGTGAATACAATCACTTCATCCAGGCGGTGACGGGCGGCGCATTCGGTATCGACTTCATCTTGAAGCGTTTCCGCGGCGAGCCGCTGGGGCGCACGTGCGAGGCGCCGGTGGGGCAGCTGCAGGGATCCGTGGAAGGCAGTGCAGTGCTACCCAACGTGGCGGGAAGCTAAAGTGTCATAATGTATATTATCGGCTAATCCCTGGACTGCCACAGCTGATAGCAGGTGGCGGCCAGGAACAGCGCGCAGACCGCGGCGAAGAAATACGTCAGGCCCGTGCCCTGCCACAGCAGGTAGCCGATAAAGAACAACAGCACCACGATGCGCATGATGCGCGAGTACTTGAGCATCTCCGGAGACATGTGACCGCCGCCTACTTATCCTGCTCGAGAACCAGCAGCAGATCGATGGTGCCTTCGTCGGCGATCGTCGCGGCGACGAACTGCGGGGTCTGGATGTCGAAGTCGCTGCGCTTGAACGGGATGTTGCCCTGCAGGATCACGTGCTCGCCGGTGCGCAGAACCTTCAGCTCGGCGGTCACCGGATTCTTCTTGCCGCGCAGCTCGAGGTCGCCGGTGACCTTTACCTTCTCGGTCGTGCCATCGTCCGGCAGATTGGAGACGTCGGCGGGCTCCGTCAGCGTAAACGTGGCCTTCGGGAACTTATCGGTGTGCAGGATGCTCTTGCGCACGTTGATGTCGCGCTTTTCCACGTCACTGCTGATGCTGGCAACGTCGACCGTGATCTTGCCCTCGGTGAGCTTCTTATCCTCAACCTTAACGTCGCCCTCAACGTCTTCGGTGCGGCCCGAGGTGGTCTTGGAGCCGGCGGGCAGCTTCTCGTCGAAGGTGTAGCCAGCCTGCGAAACGTTGTCACCGGCTCCCCTTACCACGTGCCAGGAGCCGTCTATTCCCACGCTGGCAGGCTCGCCACCTGCGGTTATGTCGGCGGTTCGCAAGCCTCGGTCGCTAAAGTAATTCGCCACCAGCGGCCCGAAAGCCATCAGCACACCGACAATCATGCCAATTACGGCGAGAGTGATGATTCCCTTACGCATGCCCTATAGCATAGCCCCTCCTACCTGCGACCCCTAAGTTGCTCGATGCGGCGGGCCATGCTCTCTAGTTCTGACGCCAACTCCTCCACCACCTCGGCGGACTCCCCTTCCTTTGCGGCGGTGCACAGGTCCTCGGCGGCGCAGCGCAGCTCGAAGAGGTCATCGTGGAACTTCTCGGCCGCGCTGGCCGACATAATGACGGAATCCGCCGGGATCGAGGTGCCCGCCAACTGGGCGCGCTGCTCGTAGGCGCGCTGGCGGCACGATTGATTGCAAAACTTGCGGGGCCGGTTCGTCGGGCCGGGTTCAACTACCCTGCCGCACCAGGCGCAGTGCTTTGGTCGAGGCATGGAACAATTCTTAACGAAACTTCGTTGTTATGATGGATTAGTTCGAACTGATTTAGGAGTGATGAAGAATGGCCGATCGCGTACTGCGTGGAAGTCGCATGGGTGCCGTTTCTTATGAGACGGACCGCGACCACGACCTAGCTCCCCGCCGCATGGTGAAATACCGCACCGAGGCTGGGGAAATTTACGAGGTTCCCTTCGCCGACGATGCGGAGGTTCCACAGGAGTGGATGTGCAAGAACGGCCAGATGGGCACGCTGGTCGAGGGCGAAGGCCAGGAATCCAAGCCGGTGAAGCCCCCGCGCACTCACTGGGACATGCTGCGCGAGCGCCGCAGCCTCGAGGAGCTCGACGAGCTGCTCGACGAGCGCATCGAGCTGCTCCGTAAGCGCCGCCGCACTGCGGTGAAGCTCATGAAGGAGCAGCAGGAAGCGAATCAGAAGTAGCTACGCACGGTGCCGGCACCGATGCGCCAAGACTCCTGAGCCAGGTTCTTGAACTGGTTAAAGCGGTGCGCGGCACCCCACTTCGTCACCTGCAGCAGAGCCTCGGAGACGATGTTGCCGCTCATCTTGGAGTCGCCAATCTCTCGCTCGGTGAAGGTGATCGGAACCTCGCGCACGTCGAAGCCGGCCTCGACGGCGCGCCAAGCCAGATCCACCTGGAAAACATAGCCGGCGGAATCGACGGCATCCAGGTCGATCTCCTCCAACACCTCGCGGCGGTATGCTCGGTAGCCGCCGGTGATGTCGGACAGGCCCGCGCCCAACGCCAGAGAGGCGTAAATGTTGCCGCCGCGGGAGAGAACCTCGCGGCTGACCGGCCAGTTCACGGTCTTGCCGCCCTTGACGTAACGGGAACCCAGGACCATCTCCGCGCCAGAGTCGATGCGGTCCAGCAGCAGGTACAGCTGCTCGGGAGCGTGGGAGCCGTCGGCATCCATCTCGCACAGGATCTCGTAGTCGCGCTCCAGACCCCAGCGGAAGCCGGCGATATAAGCGCCACCCAGGCCGCCCTTGCCGCCGCGGTGCATCACGTGGATCTTCGAGTTCTCAGCGGCCATCTCGTCGGCCAGATCTCCGGTGCCGTCCGGGCTGGAATCATCGACGACGAGGACGTCCACGCGCTCGGGCTCGGCCTTTAGCAGTCGACCGATGATCAGAGGAAGGTTTTCCCTCTCGTTGTAGGTCGGGATGATGACCAGTGTTTTATCGCTCAGCTTAGTCATGAAAAGCTTTCTTACCTCTCCTATAAGTAAATGCCACGGACAGCAGACCCAGAATAGCTAGAATCCATTCCACCCATGGGCCGACGCGGGCTGACAGTGTCATTGTATCGCTTAGGGGCAACTCGGCCTCGAGGGCGTCAGAAGTAAAAATGGCAGTGCGCTGCTTCACCGAGCCATCGGGCGCAACGATCGCCGACACACCCGAGGTCGCGGCGACCACCACGGCGCGATCATACTCCTTGGCGCGCATGCGGGACATGGCGAGCTGCTGATACGTCATGTCGGTAAACCCGAAGGTCGCGTTGTTCGTCGGGCTGGTGAGAATCTGCGCGCCGCCCTGCACAGCCATGCGGAACGCGCCGTCGAAGCTGACCTCGTAGCAGGTGGCCACGCCGACGGGGACGCCGTTCATGTGGACCACTCCGTTGTCGTCGCCGGGCTGGAAGTTGCCGGCGCGGTCGACATGCTCGCTGAAGTTGCGCAAGAAATCGCGGAAGGGCATGTACTCGCCGAAGGGCTGCAGGAAGCGCTTGACGTGGCTCTCCCCTGGGCCGTCGCTATCCCACACCACCATCGTGTTGTGCTCCGGGCTGACGGTGCCGACGAGGATCGGCGCGTCGACGGAGCGCTGGGCACGCTCGATCTGCTGGCGGGCGGCAGGATCGGTGAAGGGATTGACGTCAGCAGAGTTCTCCGGCCAGATGACGATGTCCGGATCTGACTCCAACTGCTCGGTGCGCCGCACGTGGTTATCCAGCACGGCGCGGCGCTGGGCATTGAAGTCCAGGCCCAGGCGCGGAACGTTGCCCTGCACCGCGACGACGTCCACGGTGCGGTCGGTGGGCGTGGCGGGGATCAGTAGCGCGTAGGCGGCTATCACGGCCACCACGCCAGCCAAGGAGTACACGGGCGCGCGGTGCTTGCGGAGGCTCAAAGCCAGGAGCAGGCCGATCAGCACCACGGCGAAGGTGACAAGCGCGGGGCCACCGAGGCGGATCAGCCAGCTAATCGGGCCGCTGGCCTGGCCCCACGCGATGCGCCCCCACGGGAAACCCCCGAAGGGAAAGGAAGAGCGCAGCCACTCAGTCGCGACGAACCAGGTCGGAATGCCGATGATCTGGGCCGGGAGGGGGCGTCGGACCAAAAGCTTTAGGCCTGCGCCGAACAGCAGGCTGTAAAGGGACTGGATCAGCGCCAACGCGATCCAGGCGGCCGGGCCGACGAACTCCCCGACCCACGGCAGCAACAGGCCGTAGATGGTGAGGCCCTGCACCCAGGCCATCAGCATGGCGTGACGGTGGTCGGCGAAGTAAAACAGCAGCGCGAACCCGAGCGGTGCGGCCCACCACAGGCCGGTCGGCTCGAAGGCGGCAAAGACCATCACGCCGCTAAAGGCAGCGGCGAGGAGCCTTAAAATCATCCGTTCTCGCCCGCGCGGTGGTCGATGACGTCTCCCCAACCGCCCGAGTTCTGGATGTGGCTAACGCGCGAATAGGTGGTCACGCCGAAGCGTTCCAGGGAACGGCGCGCGGCCTGGCCCAGCATCTTGCGGATCAGGGACCGGGTCGGCGGAATCAGGAAGAAGATGCCAAAGAAGCTCGTAACGATTCCGGGAACGGCCACGCCCACTGCACCCACCATGGATAGCGCCATGTCGGCCGTGAGCTCCCCGGGGTGATCCTTCTGCTGCAGCGCGCGGACGGTGAGCTCGCGCATCTGCCAGGTGGCCAGGGCGATACCCAGCACAAACAGGCCCAACAGAAACAGCAGTGCCCAGCCCCAGCCGATCCACACTCCCAAGAGAATGAAGGCGATGATTTCCACGACGAGATACACGGCGGGTAAGAATTGCATGGCTGTAAGGAAACTCCTAAAGTATCCGTCTGAAAAATTGTTATGAAAACGCGATCTTTGTAACGAAAGCGTGCTTACATAACGATAACGAAGGTGTAGGAAAAATAGTTCCTACACGCGATAGCTTAACTACGTTTTAGGGAGTACTTCGATGCGTCTACGCCGCTCTATCCTCGCTGCAGTTCTGGCCCCCACGGTTGCTCTGGCATCCGTCACCCCGGCAGTGGCAGAAACCGACACCCAGAGCACGAGCTCCAGCACCAGCACCAGCTCGAGCGACTCCGACGAGTGGTGGGACGGCCTGCACCCGGTTGCAAAGGTTGCGATCGGCATCGCGGCGGCCACCGGCATCTCCGTGGCCTTCGGGATCCTGCGGACGATCTTCTACAACATCTTCCACGTCTAGCGTGGCGCGCGCCGCCACAGCCAACGCGGGACCACCTGCATGGTGGCGGCCAGCAGCTTCAGGGAGCGCGGGATCCACACGGATTCCGCGCTTTCGTCGTTGATGGCGCGAACCGTGGCCTCGGCGACCACGTCCGGCGTGGTGGACAGCGGCGCCGGATCCATGCCGCGGGTCATCCGGCCGATCACGAAACCCGGGCGCACGATCACCAGGCGCACTCCGGTGCCCTGCAGCGCGTCCTGCATGCCCTGGCAGAAACCATCCAGGCCGGCCTTCGCCGAGCCGTAGACATAGTTCGGGCGGCGCACGCGAGCCCCGGCGATGGATGAATAGGCCACCAGCACTCCCCTGCCGCGGGACTTCATCACCCGGGACAGCTCCGTCAGCAGCACCGCCTGGGCGGTGAAGTCCGTGTGCAGCACGCGGTAGACCTCGGAGGAGTCGCGCTCTGCGAGCTCCTGGTCGCCCAGCACGCCGAACATCGCCAGCGCCACGTCCAGCGGGCCGGTGGCCTCGATCTCCGCGATGAGGTCTGCGTGGGAATCCACGTCGGTGGCGTCAAAAAAGAAGGAATCGACCTGTGTGGCGCCGAGTCGGTACAGCTCATCGGCCAGTTCCGTGGTGCGGCGGGCGGCGAGCACCAAGTGGTTGCCGGGGGCGAGCAGGCGTGCGATCTCGCCGCCGATCTCGCTGGTCGCGCCGAAGATTGCAATTTTCTTAGCCATCGAGGGCCACAACTCCTCGTCTCATCGCGGCGACCGCCTTGCGGGAGGCCGCCTTCACTTCATTGGAATAGCCAGTCAGCTTGATCTGATCCAGCAGGTCGATCACGCGGCGGCACCAGCGCACGAAATCGCCGGGGGTCAGGGTGGCGCCGCTGGCCTCGGCCGCGCGCAGGCAGTACTCCAGCGGGGCGCCGGCGGTCCACTGGTGCACCGCGGTGGCAAAGCCCAGCTCTGGCTCGCGGGTCACGGCGAGGCGGTGGCGCTGCTCGTCGGTGGAAAGCTCCTGGTAGATGCGCCACGTCTGGCTGATCGCCTCGGCCAGCGGCTCGGTGGGCACGCCATCGTCCTTGGCGCCGGAGTCGCGACGGTTCTCGAATACGCAAGTGCTGGCCACGGCCGCCAGCTCCGCCGGGTCCAGCTCGTCCCAGATACCGCGGCGCAGGCACTGGGCGACCAGCAGATCGGACTCGTGGTGGATCTTGGACAGGCGCTCGCCCTCCATGGTGATGCGGGCGGTGTTGCCCTCGAGCTCCACGTAGTCCAACTCCGCCAGCAGCGCGAGGATGCGGTTGAACTGGGCGGACAGGGAATCGGATTCCTGCGGCTGCTCCTTCTGTTCGAACTCTAAGCGGCGGGCGGCCTTCAGGTACTGCTCGGCGGCGCGGCAGAGCTCCTCGCGGCCCTCCCAGGCGTGCACCGGGTGGGCGTGGACCTGCTCGCGCAGCTCGACCGCACGCAGGGAGCGGCGGCGAGCCCGGGGCTTGAGCTTCTTCGGCTTATCCAGCTGCAGGCGGCGCAGGTTGGCGGCCACTCCCCTGGCCTGCCGCTTCGGGTTGCGCACCACGCCCTTGTGCAGGCGCATGTGGCCGATGTGCACCGGGGTGTTGCCGAACATGTCGGGGTTGATACGCTCCACCCAGCCGTCGTCGGTGATGATCGTCGGCCGGCCGCGGTGGTCGGCACGGGCAATCACGGCGGTCGTGGGGTTCTTGCCGGTGGGCAGCGCGATCACGTCGCCCGGCTGCAGAGACTGCAGCAGGGCCGTGGTCTCCGTCGAAGCCTCGTCGATGACCATGCGCTTGGCGCGGCGCTCCTCCTGTGAAAGCTCGCGGCGCAGCTGGCCGTACTCGGTGACCAGCTGGAAGTCCTCGTTGAGGCTGTTCGAGGGGCGGCGCACCTCGCGGATCGTGGCCTTTAGCTGCTTTTCCTGCTGGGCCAGCTCTCGGCGCCGCTTCTCTATCTGCTCGGCGCTCTCCACCACAGCGCCATTGGTCTGGTACTGCGCAAAGGAACGCAGCAGCAGCCGGTGGGCCTCATCCAGCCCCATCGTGCCGATGAGGTTCACAGCCATGTTGTAGCCCGGACGGAAGGTGGAATCCAGCGGATAGGTTCTTGTTGACGCCAAGTCTGCAACCCCATAAGGGTCCAGCCCCTGGCTCCACAGCACCACCGCGTTACCCTTCGTGTCGATGCCTCGGCGGCCGGCGCGACCCGTGAGCTGCGTGTATTGGCCGGGGGTGAGGTCGGCGTGCGTCTCGCCGTTGAACTTCACCAGCTTCTCCAGCACCACCGAGCGGGCAGGCATGTTGATGCCCAGCGCCAGGGTCTCCGTGGCAAAGCAGACCTTCAGCAGGCCGCGGGCGAACAGATCCTCCACTATGTGGCGGAAGGCCGGCAGCATGCCGGCGTGGTGGGCGGCGAAACCGCGCGACAGGGCGCGGCGCCACTGGCGGAAGCCCAGGACGTCCAGGTCCTCCTCCGTCAGGTCCGCCACGCCCGCGTCGATGGTGCGCAGGATCTCCTCCCTTTCCGACGGGGACGAATAGTCCACGCGGTCGATCAGCAGGGCGCGGACGGCGGCGTCACAACCAACGCGCGAGAAGATAAAGTAAATCGCAGGCAACATGCCGGCGGTGGCCATGTGCTGCACCACGTCGCCACGCTTTGGCCCGCGGCGCTTGCCAGTTTCCTCGGCCTTCGCGGCAGCGGCGACGACCTTGCGGTTGATGGCGCCGAGGTGCTGCTCCGAGCCCTCGAAGAGGGGCAGAATCTGGCGGCCGACCATCATGAACTGGGTCAGCGGCACCGGTCGCTTCTCCGTGACGATGATCTCGGTATCGCCGCGGACGGCGGACAGCCAGCCGCCGAACTCTTCGACGTTGGAGACGGTGGCCGACAGGGACACGAGGATCACGCGCGGATCGAGGTTGAGGATCGCCTCCTCCCAGACCGGGCCGCGGGAACGATCGGCCAGGAAGTGCACCTCGTCCATGACGACGTGCGTGAGGGTTTCCAGCCGCTCGGAGTCGGCGTAGATCATGTTGCGCAAGACCTCGGTGGTCATCACAACGATGGGCGCGTCGCCATTAATGGTGACGTCGCCGGTGAGCAGACCCACGTTGGCCTCGCCGTAGCGCTCCACCAAGTCGTGGAACTTCTGGTTGCTCAAGGCCTTGATAGGCGTGGTGTAAAAGCAGGTGCCGTCGCCGTGGAAGGCGGCGAAAACGGCAAACTCGCCGACGATGGTCTTGCCCGCGCCCGTCGGGGCGGCGACAAGCACCCCCTTGCCCCGGTCGATAGCTTCAGCCGCTTGGATCTGGAAGCCGTCCAGCGGGAAGTCGTATTGGGCGCAGAAGCGCTCTACCTGGGGGCTAGAGAATGTCATCGAAATCGCTGCGGGTGAAGTCTTGAGCCTTCGGGTCCTGGCGCTTCGGCGAGTCGATCGGGCGGGCCGCGCTAGTGGACTGCGGGGCTGGGGTGGCAGTCACCGGGCTAATGGGTTCCGGTGCGGCGATGTCGGTGGTCTCGTCGTCATCCACCTCGAGCCAGTCCGCCTGGTTCTTCTTGCGGCGCTTGTCGTTCAGGCGGGCGATCTGAGTGGCGATCTCCATCATCGCGCACAGGGAGATCGCCAGGATGACCATGGAGATCGGATCCTGACCCGGGGTGACGAACGCTGCAAAGATGAACAGAAACGCCCAGATGAAGCGGCGCTTCTCCTTCAGCTGCTGGTACGTGACCACGTGTGCCAAGTTCAGCAGCACGGTAATGAGCGGCACCTCGAAGCTCACGCCGAAAATTAGCAGCAGCGCCATGGCGAAGCTGAAGTATTTCTCGCCGTTCAGGGCAGCGATCTGCGCCTCGTCGCCGATGGTCAGCAGGAACTCCAGGCCAAAGGCGAGCACGAAGTAAGCCAGCACCGCGCCGACGGTGAACAGTAGGCCTGCGGAAATACCCACGCCTAATGTCCAGCGCTTCTCGTTCTTGTGCAGGCCCGGGGTGATGTACGCCCAGATCTGGCCTAACCAAATTGGCGAGGAAAAGACCATGCCTGCCAACGCGCCAACCTTAAGACGCAGCATAAACATCTCAAAAGGGCTGGTAGCCAGCAGACGGCACTCCCCCGCCTCGGAGCCAAAGCGGGCCTCCGGCGGCAGGTTACAGTACGGTCCGCGCAGCACCTCGCCCAGAGACGGGATCGGGCCGACCTCGACGTTGTACCAGATGTAGCCGATGATCGTGCCGATGAAGATGGCGACCAGGGAAATGAAGACGCGCTTGCGCAGCTCATTGATGTGCTCGACGATGGTCATAGAACCATCGGCGGGCTTCTTTAGCTTCTTAGCCACTTAACTTTTAAGCGTTGTGCTCGTTCGGCTGCTCGGACTTGGGCTGAGCCAGGTCTTGGGCCTGCTGCTGCTCGGCGGTCGGAGCCTGCTTCTTTGCCAGCTCCTTCTGGTCGCCGTCAGTCTTCATCTCGTCCATTTCGGACTTGAAGATGCGCATCGAACGGCCCAGGGAACGCGCTGCGTTGGGCAGGCGGGTCGCTCCGAACAGCAGGAAGATGACCAGAGCGATGATTAGTAGTTCAGGAACGCCAAGGTTCGGCATTATCTACGAGCTTTCTGTCGTTGGGATTGGTCTTACTATCCTAGCTCGCGAGCCTCGTAGGCATCGAGGCCACGCCGGGCTAGGGCTTTTAAGTTCTCGGCCAATGGTAGCGGTTCTACCTCGCGAATACCGGATGAAAAACCTAGCAGGAACCTTAAAAACCATTCACCGGTATCCGGCACGTCGACGACCAGCCGGGTTTCGTCCTCGACCACCCACATGGGGAAGTACTCCAACATCCACCGCAGCGATTCATCTAGTTCCAGACGCGCCCAGCTGTCACTGAGGCCGAAACCGAAGGGATCTTCCGGGTCGATCTCGGGTACCTGTTGGGCACTGGCCGAACCCTCCTCCCCCAGGTCGAGCCCGTCAATGCGTGCAAGCGCAAAGGTTTTTGTAGTGACGCCACGTTCCCGCGCCCACAGGTAATACTCGCCGTCCACGAGGGCCACGTGGTCGGGGTCTACCGTGCGGGTGCTGAAGCTATCGCTGGACAGCGACTGGTAGTTAAAGGTGACCTGGCGGCGCGACTGGATGGCCTCCGAGAGCTGGCGGCGCAGCTGCACATAGGCGGGGGTTGAGGGCGCCGTTTCGGGGGTGAAGGAATCCGTGTACCCGCGCCGGGAGCGTAAGAGAGCCTGAATCTTCTCGCTGGCGGAGTCGATGTCCGCCTGCGCCTCCGCCGGCGCGGTGGAGCGCAGCGCCTGCAAGTTCAGCAGCAGCACACCGGCCTCCATCGCGGTCAGGGCGAGCGGGCGGTCCAGGCCGGCGGAGAACTCCACGGAGGCACGCATGCGATCCACCGTGACCTCCACCGGCATGTCGAGGATGCTGGCGGGCACGCGGCACTGGGAAACCTGACCGAGCTCGTGGGCGATCTGCGCGGTGGATAGGTCCAGCGCTCGAGAGGCCGCCATCAGGCTGCTGTCCGGGTGGGACCGGAACCAGGCGAGGACGGACAGGGTACGGAGGAATTGTTCGGCATTGGAACGAGGGAGCGTCATGAAGCAGCCTCCTTGAGAACGGCAACAACATCGGCGACGACATCCGGCGGCGAGGTGACGATTACGTGGGGCGCGTAGGCCGCGGCGGTGCGGACGAACCAGTCGCGCTCCACGGGGCCGATCTGGCCATCCTCGTTGGCCAGGCGGCGCAGCTCCCAGGCGCCGGGCTCCGGGAACTCCACGGTGGCGGTGACCATCTGGCGGCTGCTCAAAAGCCCCTGCTGGATCAGCTGCTGTGGAGTGCCTTCTGGGCGCGGGTGCTGGGCGAATTCGGGCAAAGCGGTGACGGAATCGATGCGCGCTAAGCGGAACGTGCGCTGGGCCGTACGGTCCGGGTCGAAGCCCGTGACGTAGACCAAGCCATCCTTGGCTCCATAAGCCCAGGGCTCCAGGCGGCGCTGTTGGGGAGTATCGACCAGCGAAGGATAGTAGTTGAACTCCAAGACCAGGCCGTTGTCGAGGGCGCGGAAGATCGCGTCGAGGGAATCGCCGTCCAGGGCGGTGTGGTCCGGGACGCTCGGGACGGCGACCTCGCCGGTGGAAACGCGGTGCTGCATGCCCGCTGCGGCCAGCTTGGTGTAGGCGGAGCGGGCGGCGTGCTGCATCTCCCCCGACTGCGCCCACCGGCTGGCGGCGGCGAGGACGGTGGCCTCGCCGTCGGTGAACTCGATGTCCGGCAGGAAGGTCTGGGCGGGGTCAAGGGTGAGCATGTCTTCGCCCGTGATGCGCACGCCCAGCTCGGCAAGGTCCTGGCGGTCGCGGCTCAGCTGCTTGCGGGCGGAGCCATCCTTGGCGTGCTGGTAGCCCTCGACGTTGGCGAGCACCCACTCGATGGAGCGCGGGCCGTCGGAGTTCAGCAGTGCGATCACCAGGTTAAACAGGCGCGTGGCGCCCGGAATCCAGTGAGTCTCGACGGGGCGGTTGCGGTTCATCGGGCTTCCAGGGCTTCGATGATGCGGTCGACGTCCTCGCTGGTGTTGGCAAAGGGGTCGGCAAGCAGTGCCTCGGCCCCGTTCTCGCCGTTGACCTTCACGCGCATCCAATCCACCGTGTAGGACAGCTCCGGGTGGGCGCGCACCGCGGCGATGAAGCGGCCGCGCACCGTGGCTCGGGTCGTCGGCGGAGCCTGGCGTACAGCCTGCTCGATCGCCTCCGGAGCCAGCAGCGTGCGCGCCAGGCCGCGGCGGGCCAGCACGTTAAACAGGCCGCGGGTGGGGTGGATATCGTGATACATCAGGTCGATTTGTGCCAGGCGGGGGTCGATGGGATCCAGCCCCCGGGCGGCGGCCATGCGGTCCAGCAGGGACTTCTTGATGACCCAGTCGATCTCCGTGGAGACCGGCGAGAAGTCGCCCGTGTCGAAGCAGTCCAGCACGCGGCCCCACAGGTCCACCACGGGGGTTAGCTCTGCGTTGGGAGTGCCCCGCTCCGGGTCTTCACGCGAGGCCAGGTAGGCGCAGGCGGCGTCATAAAAAGCGCGCTGGATCTCCAGCGGCGTGGCAGTCGACCCGCTGCGCAGGGCAATGTCCACCTGGCCGGTGAAGTCGCGGGAGATCTCGCGGATAGAGCGGATCTCGTTGGCCATCTCAAAGTCCGGGAGAGCCACGCCGGCCTCGATCATCTCCAGCACCAGCAGCGTGGAGCCGACCTTCAGAGCCGTGGTGACCTCCGACATGTTCGAATCGCCAACGATGACGTGCAGGCGGCGATACTTGGAAGAATCGGCGTGCGGCTCGTCGCGCGTATTGATGATGGGGCGCGAGCGGGTCGTCGCGCTGGACACGCCCTCCCAGACGTGGTCGGCGCGCTGGCTCATGGTGTAGCCCGGGCCGAAGTTCTCGTTCGGCGCGCCGGGATAAGGGATAGCAAGCTTGCCCGCGCCGCAAATCAGCTGGCGGGTAACCAGGAACGGCAGCAGCTGCTTGCTGAGACCCTTCAGGGGAATATCGCGGCTGACCAGGTAGTTCTCGTGGCAGCCATAGGAGTTTCCCAGGGAGTCCGTGTTGTTCTTCAGCAGGTATACCTTGCCGCCGACGGCCTGCTCGGCGCGGTCGGCCAGCTCGTGAAACAACAGGTCGCCAGAGCGGTCATAGGCGATCAGCTGGTGCAGGCTATCGCACTCCGCGGTAGCGAACTCCGGGTGCGCGCCGACGTCTAGGTAGAGGCGCGAGGCGTTCTCGGTGTAGATGTTCGAGCTGCGGTGCTCCTCCACCACGGGGGCGAAGAGCTTGCGGGCAATCTCGTCGGGGCCCAGGCGCCGGGAGGAATCCTGCATGTTGGCGATTCCATACTCGGTCTCCAGGCCCATGATGCGGCGGCGGATAGCGGTCACTGGCCGCCCTTTTGTACGTAGGAGCGGACGAACTCCTCCGCGTTGTTCTCCAGCAGGCCGTCGATCTCGTCCAGCAGATCGTCGGTACCGGTGACGTTCACCTGCTGGGTGCCCGCGCCGGAGGCCTGCTCGATGGGTTCGTCGTCGTCGCGCCGACCGCCGCCGGCGCTGACCTGTCCGCCCTGTGCCATGATTAATCTTCCTTTCTGCCAACCCCGGAGATCTTGTCCGGGTTGATTTCCTTCAAGCCTGCCACGAGCTCGCCGATGCCGGGGCGCGGTTGCGTTTCCAGCAGCGCGCGTAGCTCCAACTGGTTGAACCCGCGGGGGTCGTCCATGGTGATCTGTGCTGCGCCGTCCGGGGTGTCTACGATGACGCTATCCCAGTTCGCCGAGAGGATGTCGGCGGAGTAGTTCGCCACCAGGTGCCCGCGCAGCCACGCGCGCGTGGCCTGTGGCGGGGTGTCCACCGCGGCCTCGATCTCTGCCGGGTCCAGCAGGGTTTGCATCCGGCCCTTCCGCACCAGCGCATGGTAGAGCCCGCGTCGCGGGTCGATGTCCGAGTACTGCAGGTCCACCAGGGCCAGGCGCGGGTCGGTCCACTCCAGGCCGCGCGCCCGGTAGGCGTTCATCAGCTGCAGCTTGGCCGTCCAGTCCAGCCGGTCGGCGGTGGACAGCGGATCGGCCTCGAGGTCGTCGAGGATCTTGCCCCACAGCTCGAAGACCTCCAGGTTGTCGCCGCGCAGCTCCATGATCTCCCACACGCGCTTGCGGATCTCCCGCTGGGTCTCGATGGCGGTGCGTTCCGCCTGGCCGTAGAAGCGCAGGCGGTAGGTGCAGTCCAGATCCCGGGAGACGCGCTGGACGTCCGCCACCGGCTCCAGCAGACGCAGGTCGCCGAAGTAAGCGCCCTCGGCTACCGCCGCCAGCACCAGCGCAGTGGTGCCGAACTTCAGGTAGTTGGAGAACTCGCTCAAGTTCGCATCCCCGATGATCACGTGCAGGCGGCGCCACTTGTCGGCCTCCGCGTGCGGCTCGTCGCGGGTATTCACGATGCCGCGGTTCAGCGTGGTCTCCAGCGAGACCTCCGTCTCGATGTAGTCGGCGCGCTGGCTGATCTGGAAGCCCGGTTGCTCCCCCTGCTGCCCCAGCCCGATGCGGCCGGCGCCGCAGTAGACCTGCCGGGTGACGAAATGCGGGATTAAAGCCGCCTGCACGTCCTCGACGTCCAGGTCGCGCGGGTACAGGTAGTTCTCGTGCGAGCCGTAGCTGGCGCCCTTGCCGTCCACGTTGTTCTTGTAGATCTTCAGCTCCGGCTCGGCGGCCTCGGCGGCGCGGTGCATGATGATGTCCCCGGCCTTGTCCCACACCACCGCGTCGCGGGCAGTCGTGGTCTCCGGGGAGGAATACTCCGGGTGCGCGTGATCCACATAGAAGCGCGCGCCGTTGGCGGTGATGACGTTCGCCGCGCCGAGGGCATTCGGATCCAGCACCGGGGCGGCACCCCGACGGTAGCGGCGCAGGTCGAAGCCGCGGATGTCACGCAGAGGGGATTCGTTCTCGTAGTCCCACCGGGTGCGGCGGTTCACCCCCTGGCCGCTGTGCTCCGCATAGGCCACGACGGCCTGGGTGGAGGTGTGAATCGGGCTGGCCGACGGATCGTCCACGGCGACGATGCCGTACTCCGTCTCCGAGCCAATGATGTGCGGGCCAAACAAACTTGTATCCTCCCTAGACCTTGTGCACGTCGATGTCCACGACGCGCTTCGTGCCGTGGCCGTAGATGCGCGCCCACTCCGCGGGGTTGGTGGTATCCGGCAGATCCTCGGAATCCCCCACCTCGGCCAGAACGGCCGCGTGCACGTGCTCCGGGCGCAGGCCGTCGGTGCCGTTGTGCAGTGCGTCCTTGATGGCCAGGGTCTTCGCCCGGTCCACGATATTCGCCAGCATCGCGCCGGAAACGAAGTCCGCCCAGTACAGATCCTCGCGGCTGCCGTCGGCGTAGTGGAGCGTGACATAGCGGTGCGCCTCGTCCCGAGTAAACAGCTCGTCGACGATGCTCTGCCGCAGGGCCTCCGCTGCCGCTTCGTTGGAGCCGGCAGCGGCGGAGAAGTCGGCGTCAATAGGTAGAGAAGCATCGAGGTGCTTCGACAGGATGGCGGCCGCACCGTCAGCGTCGGGCCGGGCGATACGAATCTTCACGTCCAGGCGGCCGGGGCGCAGGATGGCCGGGTCGATGAGCTCCTCGCGGTTCGAGGCGCCGATGACGATGACGTTGCCCGCAGCCTCCACGCCGTCGAGCTCGGCGAGCAGCTGCGGGACGACGGTGGACTCCATGTCGGAGCTCACGCCGGTGCCGCGCGTGCGGAACAGCGCCTCCATCTCGTCGAAGAAGACGATGACGGGGCGGCCGGAGCTGGCCACGCGGCGGGCCTGCTCGAAGATCGCGCGGATCTGGCGCTCGGTCTCGCCCACGAACTTGTTCAGCAGCTCAGGGCCCTTGATGTTCAGGAAGTACGGGGAATCCGACTGCGCCAGGGAGTTCGCCACAGCCTTCGCAATCAGGGTCTTACCGTTGCCGGGCGGGCCGTAGAGCAACACACCCTTCGGCGGGCGCAGGCCGTAGCGGGTGTAGATCTCGGGGTGCAGGAAAGGCAGCTCGACCGCGTCGCGGATCTGCGTGATCTGCTGGCCCAGGCCGCCGATGTCGTCGTAAGTGACGTCCGGGACTTCCTCCAGGATGAGGTTGTTCGTCTCCGCGCGCGGCACGGCCTCGAAGGCCCAGCCGGATTTGCGGTCCACGATCACGGAATCCCCGGTGACCACATCGCCTGCCAGGTCGCCGGCGGCCTTGACCACGTACTCCTCGCCCACCTTGTCGGCGATGATCAGCCGGTCTCCCGAGACCTCCACGACCTGGGCGATGTCGCCGAAGTCCGGCTGGCCGGTAACTTCCACGACCTGCTGGCCCTCCCCCAGGCGCACCATCGCGCCGGGCACCAGCTCGTGCTGCGGGACGTGCGGCGAGACCATCAGGCGCATCCGGCGGCCGGCCGTGAAGACCTCGGCGGTGAAGTCCCGGTTGGCCTGCAGCAGCGTGCCGTAGGTGCTCGGCGGTTCGGCCAGCGCTTCCAGCCGACCGTTGATCTCCTCCAGCTTCGTGCGGCTGGCCTGCAGCAGCTCCACGAGCTTCGCGTTGCGCGCGCCGAGCTGTCGGTTCGCGATCTGCAACTCGCGCAGAGTCTGTGGCCCTTCCGCTGATGTGTTCTCGGTCATACTGACCAGTCTACTAACGGCGCGCGCGGCGTTGCGGTCGAGGTGCGGTGACGCCATCAGCCAGCCTGCGCGCCAGGATCAGAAATGCCGTGTGCGCGTTCATCCGGTGCTCGGGGCGGGTGGCCAGGCCATCGACCTTCCACTCACGCACCAGGGATTCCCAGGCCTTCGGTTCGGTGAAGCAGCCGGTCTCGCGGATGCCCTCCATGACCTTCATCAGCTGCGGGACAGTGGCGACGTACGTCATGAACACGCCGCCGGGGATCAGCACGTCCTTGACGGTATCCAGCATCTCCCAGGGCTCCAACATGTCCAGCAGTACGCGGTCGACGTCGCCGACATCCTCCTTGGTGACGGTCTTCAGGTCTCCCAAGCGCAGGTCCCAGTTGTCGGGGTGGCCGTCGAAGTAGTCCTCTACGTTTTCCTTGGCGTAGGCCAGGTGATCCTCGCGGATCTCGTAGCTGATGACCTTGCCCTTCGGCCCCACGGCCCGCAGCAGCCAGGTGCTCATGGCTCCGGAGCCCGCGCCGGCCTCCAGCACCGTGGCGCCCGGGAAAATGTCGCCCTCCACGAGGATCTGGGCGGCGTCCTTCGGGTAGATAACCGCCGCACCGCGGGGCATGGAGAGCACGTGATCGACCAGCAAGTGGCGGAAGCACAGGTACTCGGCGGCCCCGGAGGACTTGACCACGGTGCCCTCGTGCTGGCCGATGATGTCGTCGTGGCGGATTTCGCCCTTGTGGGTGAAGAAGCTCTCGCCCTTGGCCAGGGTGATGGTGAAGTGGCGGCGCTTGGCGTCTGTGAGCTGCACGCGGTCGCCTTCGGTGAAACGGCCGGAATATGCCATGTGGTCTTCCTTCCTGCTTTAAGAGATCCGGTTCATTTTACTAGGGTGGGTCGGGTGACTACGAAACTAGCTCTCTCCCCTTCCCGCGCCAACGACTACAAGCAGTGCCCGCTGCTGTACCGCTTTCGAGCCATCGACAAGTTGGAGGAGCCGAACACGATCGCACAGGTGAAGGGCACGCTCGTGCATGCGGTGTTGGAGAACCTGCACCAGCTGCCACGCGGCAGTCGCACTTACCCGGCGGCGGTGAAGATGATCCGCCCGGAGTGGGAGAAGATGCTGGCCAAGGACCCGGAGCTTTCGGAGCTGGTGCCCGAGCAGTCCACCGTGGAGTTTTGGGAGGAATGCCGCGAGCTGGTGAAGGGCTACTTCCAGATGGAGAATCCGGATGGTTTTGACGCTCACGAGTGCGAGCAATTCGTGAATCTAACCCTGCCCAACGATGTGCCGGTGCGCGGTTTCATCGACCGGGTGGATATCGCGGAGACCGGCCAGGTGCGTGTGGTGGACTACAAGACGGGCAAGAAACCCGCGCCCCGCTTTGCGGACTCGGCTCGCTTCCAGATGATGTTCTACGCCCTGGTGTGGTGGCGCATGACGGGCGAGCTGCCCACCCAGCTGAGGCTGATGTACCTGAAGGTCAGCGACGACATGGTGCTGAGCCCCACCGCCACCGAGCTGGCTGCCTTCGAGCGCGAACTGGGCGAGCTGTGGGCGCGCATCCTGGCGGATGTGCGCAGCGGAGACTTCCAGCCACGCACCACCAAGCTGTGCGGGTGGTGCCACTTCCAGGATCTCTGCCCCGCCTTCGGTGGCACCCCGCCGGACTATCCCTTGGAGGTTTCCTCTTCGTAGTCCGTGTAGAGCTTGCCCTGGAACGTCGGGTTCAGCAGGTTCTCCGGGCTCAAGACCTCGTCGAGGGTTTCTTCGTCCAACAGGCCCTTTTCCAGAACCAGGTCGCGCACGGGCTTGCCGGTGCGGGCGGCCTCCTTGCCCACCAGGTCGCCGTTGTGGTGGCCAATCAGCGGGTTCAGGTAGGTGATGATGCCGATGGAGTTCTCCACGTAGCGGCGGCACACGTCGGCGTTGGCCGTGATGTCCACGACGCACAGGGCGCGCAGCGTGGTGCAGGCGCGGGCCAGGAAACGCACGGACTCGAACACGCACTGGGCGATGACCGGTTCCATGACATTGAGCTGCAGCTGGCCGGCCTCGGCGGCCATGGAGACCGTCTGGTCGTTGCCGAAGACCTTGAAGCAGATCTGGTTCACGACCTCGGGGATGACCGGGTTCACCTTGGCCGGCATGATCGACGAACCGGCCTGGCGCTCCGGCAGGTTGATCTCGTTCAGTCCGGCGCGCGGGCCGGAGGACAGCAGGCGCAGGTCGTTACAGATCTTCGACAGCTTCATGGCCACGCGCTTCACGGCGGCGTGGGCGTTGACGTAGGCGCCGGTATCACTGGTGGCCTCGATGAGGTCGCGGGACGGCTCGATCTTCAGGCCGCTGACCTCGCTGAGCGCGCGGATGACCGCGCTCTGGTAGCCGGGCGGGGTGTTCACGCCGGTGCCGATGGCGGTGGCGCCGAGGTTCACCTCGCGCAGCTGCGCCTGGGAACGCTCCAGCTGCAGGCGCTCCTCGGCGATGTTGTAACCGAAGGCGCGGAACTCCTGACCCAGGGACATGGGCACTGCGTCCTGGAGCTGGGTGCGTCCCATCTTCAGGATGTTGCGGAACTCGTGGCCCTTGGCCAGGAACGCGCGCTCGAGGGCGTCGAGGTGCTTGATCAGCTGATCGATTGCGAAGTGCAACCCCAGGCGGAAGCCGGTGGGGTAAGCGTCGTTGGTGGACTGGGACATGTTGACGTCATCGTTTGGGTTGATGATGTCGTAGGAGCCCTTCGGGTGCCCCAGGTACTCCAAGGCGAGGTTGGCGATCACCTCGTTGGTGTTCATGTTCACACTGGTGCCCGCGCCGCCCTGGAAGACGTCGATTGGGAACTGATCCATGCAGCGGTACTCTTCCAGCACCTGGTCGCAGGCCCAGATGATGGCCTTGGCCTTCTCATCGGGCAGGGCGAAAACCTCGTTGTTGGCGATGGCGGTGGCCTTCTTGACCATCACCATGCCGCGGATGAACTCCGGGATCTGGTTGATCGTGGTGCGCGAGACCTGGAAGTTGTCCACCGCGCGGAGGGTGTGCACGCCGTAGTAGGCGTGGTCGGGCACCTCCATGGTGCCCAGCAGATCCTCTTCGGTACGGAAACTCTTTGCAGCACGCGCCAACTGGGAGTGTGTTTCAGCCGACGTGATGATGTCAGTGGAGCTCACGACTGCATCGCCGTGAACCTCTGCCGCTGCCTTTGACGGAATTGGTTTATCGGTCACTATTCGTCCTCTGGTTGGGGAACAACTTTCTGTTCCCCCACCCTAACGAAATTGGACCTAGATGCGCGCGATCCTTATGTCGGTAGCCAGAATTGCCTCCGCGCCGAGGGCGGAAAGCTCGTCCATCAGGGAGTTGGCCTGGGTCTTCGGCACCATAGCGCGGACGGCCACCCAGCTGTCGTTGGCCAGCGGGGAGACGGTCGGGGCGGACAGCCCCGGCGTGATGGCGGCGACCTTGTCCAGGTTCTCGCGGGCCACGTTGTAGTCCAGCATCACGTAGTTGTGGGCGTGCAGGATGCCCTGGATGCGCTTGATGAGCACCCGCTGCTCGGCGGTCACCTCCGCGCCTTTGCGGCCGACGATCACGGCCTCGGAGACGCACAGCGGCTCGCCGAAGGGCTTCAGGCCCTGCTGGCGCAGCGTCCGGCCGGTGGAGACCACGTCGGCGATGACGTCGGCTACACCTAGGCGGATGGAGATCTCCACCGCGCCGTCCAGGCGAATCACCTGTGCCTCCAGTCCCCGGTTGGCGAGGTCCTTGCGCACCAGGTTCGGGTAGCTGGTGGCGATGCGCTTGCCAGCGAGCTGCTCGACGGTCCAGCCCTCGTCCTTCGGAGCGGCATAGCGGAAGGTGGAAGCGCCGAAGCCCAGGGGTAGCAGCTCGTCGACCTCCTCGCGCGTGTCCGCGGCCAGGTCGCGGCCGGTGATGCCGATGTCCAGGTGGCCGGAGGCGATGTAAATCGCGATGTCCTTGGGGCGCAGGAAGTAGAACTCTACCCCGTTGTCCTCGTCGGCGATAGTCAGAGACTTCGAATCGCCGCGGGTGGCGTAGCCGGCCTCCTTCAGGATCGAGGTGGCTGTCTCGGACAGGGAACCCTTATTGGGGACTGCGACGCGCAGCATGATCGTGGTGGCTGCCTTTCTCGGGTTTGCTTTATGTGGTCTAGAGGTACTTGTAAACGTCAGCGGGGGTCAGGCCACGGCCAACCATCACGACCTGCAGCCAGTACAGCAGCTGGGAGATCTCCTCGGCCAGCTCCTCGTCAGACTCGTACTCCGCGGCCAGCCACACCTCGCCGGCCTCTTCGACGATCTTCTTGCCCTGGAAATGCACCCCGGCGTCCAGAGCCTTGACCGTGCCGGAGCCCTCGGGGCGCTCCTTGGCGCGGGAAGACAACTCGGCGAAAAGGGAATCGAAGGTCTTGAGTTCTTGTTCGTTCACGCCTTCCATTGTGGCAGATCGCACATCGGCCGGCGCAGTGTGCCCCAGCTCTGCGTAAATTCGGCGCAGATCCTCCAATGCGTAGCCGCTCAAGTCCTGGGCTCCCCCGCGCAGTTCAGCCAGGGTGCGCACCCCTTGCGGGATCTCGGTCTCCGGGTCGGTGGGGGCTCCCAGCACGCGGCAGCCCGCGTCGCGGGCGGCGGTCATGCCCGTGGTGGAATCCTCCACCACCAGGCACTCGTCGGGGGCGAAACCAAAGCGCGCGGCGGCGGTGGCGTAGATATCCGGGGCGGGCTTGCCATTGGGCACCTCGTCGCCGCACAGGGTGAAGTCGAAGAACTCGCGGCCAATGGAGTTCAGCGAAACCTCGGTAAGGGCGCGGTTCGTGTTTGTCACCAGCGCCATCGGGAACCCGGCGACCTTGGCTTCGGAAAGAATCTCCCTGATGCCGGGTCGGAATTCCAGCTGCCCCGCAAGGAGCTCCTCGACGCGCGTGTACATGAAGTTCAGCCATTCGGCCTTGGCGGCGTCATCAAGAACCAACCCCGCATGTGCCGCGCAGATCTCAACGGTGGTGGGGGTGGTCGCGCCGACGGTCTTCTCCCGCACTTCCGCGGTCAGCGGGCGCCCCATCTTCTCGCCCATCTCGAAGGTTGCGATGCCCCACAGCGGTTCGGTATCGACCAGGGTGCCGTCCATGTCCCAAAGTATTGCTTTCATGATGACGTTCAGTTTAGGTCAATTGCGCTTCCCACCGGCGCCCCTGTGCCATAGTTAGTGACGTAGGACACACCCCAGGAGTAAGGAGCACGATGAGCGAGCAGTCAGCATACTTCGTCCCCGGCAAGGTCACGGAGGAGGAAGGCCAGATCTACCGCAACTACCACCCCACCCAGCACACGGAAAGCCCCTGGGGACCGGGCTTCCAGCACGGCTCCCCGCCCGCCGCGCTGGTAGCCACGGTGCTGGAAGACGGCGCGCGCGATGCCGGGCTGTCCCTGGAGGAAGGCCGTTTTAGCCGAATGACCGTCGAGATCCTGGGCGCTGTGCCGCTCAGCGAGCTGCGTACCCACGCGCGGGTGGTGCGCCCCGGAAAGCGCATCAGCTTCCTGGAGGCCATCGTCACCGACGAATCCGGCCGCGAGTTTATCCGCGGCTCCGGCTGGTGGATCCGCCGCGGGGATACAAAGGAGATCGAGCGCACCGTCGGCGAGCCGATGCCTGGCCCGGCCGGCGCCGGGGATGGCAGCGACTTCCTCGAACGCTGGGCCAGTGGTTACATCAACTCCATCGAGGCCCGCCGTGCCGACCTGGACGAGCGCCACCTGAACGTCGACGAATCCCGCAACCCCGCGATCTACTGGTCGCGCACCGACCTGCCCGCCGTCGAGGGCAAGGAGGATTCCACGTGGGTGCGCCTGATGAAGACGGTGGACATCGCCAACGGCCTGAACAACCTGCTGGATACGGACAAGTGGACGTACATGAACGTCGACACCACCGTCTACCTGCACCACGAGATGCGCGGAGAGTGGCTGGGCCTATCCGCGGAGGCCAACTACGGCACCGATGGCATCGGCACCACCGTCACGCGGATCTACGACGAGCAGGGGCTCATCGGCACCTGCAACCAGGGGATCATGCTGGCCCCGCGCTAGGCCTCGCAGACGGCCTCGGCCTGGGTGGTCACGAACATATCGTCGGCATCCAGGTCTACGGCCAGCTTCTCCACCAGGGCGAGCAGGTCCTTGATCTCCTCGTCCTCCAGCAGCGCGTCCTCGTGGCGGGCGGAGAGCTCCTTCAGCTTCTCGATGTGCTGGTTGATCACGGCGGTGATCGCCAGGGTGGTTGCGGTGGGCTGCTCGTCGGCGCTTTCCTCGGTGTTCTGCAGGTGCAGGGAGGCCGCGATCTTCTTCAGCTCCGCTTCGCTGCTGGCGGCCACGGACTGCGCGGCCTGCAGCATGCCGTCGACGATGGCCTGTGCGTCGTCCACCGCCGACTCCGGGTACGGGGCCTCCCAAAACTCGCGATCCTCGTCGCGCAGGTAGCTGCCTGTCGCCATTTGGCGCAGGTTGTCGAGGAACTCTTCGCGGGCGGATGTGGTGGCTGTGCTCAGCTGTGTGGTGCTCATAAGAGACAGTTTGCCCTGTGTGAGCTAGAGGCGCACGCCCAGCAGCGCATCGATTGCGGTTTTTATTTCTGACGCCGCAGCCTCGTCCCCTGCCGCCCCAGCCTTGGTGGCCGCGGCCCAGTGGTCGAGCGCCTCCAGGGCCGCCGCCGTGTCGAGGTCATTGGCCAGGTGGCCGCGCACGGTAGCTACCAGCTCGCGGGCCTCATCCACGGTGGTGGAGCCTGCGACCAGGGCCGCCCGCCAGGTGGCCAGGCGATGCTCGGCGTGAGCCAGCACTTCCTTGGTCCAGTCGCGGTCCTGGCGATAGTGGCCCGCGTACACGCCCAGGCGGATGGCCGCGGGCTCGTGGCCGGCGGCGGTGAGCTTGGAGACGAACACGAGGTTGCCCAGCGACTTGCTCATCTTGGTGCCGTCCAGGCCGATCATGCCGGTGTGGACGTAGTGGTGGGCCATGCGATCTACTCCGTGGGCGGCCTCGGCGTGGGTGGCGGAGAACTCGTGGTGCGGGAAGCGCAGGTCGCTGCCGCCACCTTGGATTGCGAAGGGGGCGCCCAGGCGGTTGACGGCAATGGCCGAGCATTCGATGTGCCAGCCAGGGCGGCCGGCGCCAAAGGGAGACTCCCACTTCGGCTCGTCGTCGCGGTGGGCGCGCCACAGCAGCGCGTCCAGCGGGTGCCGCTTGCCGGGGCGCTCCGGGTCTCCCCCGCGCTCGGCGAAGAACTCCGCCATCTGATCTTCGTCGTAGCGGGACTCGTAGCCGAACTGCGGCAGGAAGGTGTAGTCGGCGTAGATGTCCGGGTACTCGTCGCCTTCCAGCTGGTAGGCAGCGCCGACTTCCAGGAGCTTGGCCACCATCTCGATGACCTCGTCGATGGATTCCATCGCGCCGATGTAGTCGCGCGGCGGGATGACCGCCAGGTCCTCCATGTCGGAGCGGAACAGGTCGATCTGGCTAGTGCCCAGATCCTGCCAATCCACCCCGTCCCGCTCGGCGCGCTCAAACAATGGATCGTCCACGTCGGTGATGTTCTGCACGTAGTGCACGCCGTGCCCGCCCGCGCGCAGGTAGCGGTGGATCAGGTCGAAGGTCAGATAGGTGGCTGCGTGGCCCAGGTGGGTGGAGTCGTACGGGGTAATACCGCAGACGTACATCCCCACCTCCCCGGCGGGAATCTCGACGGGTTTCACCACGTCGTCCGCGGTGTCGTACAGGCGAAGCTGCGGGGCTTCACCCGGCAGCTGTGGGACTTCCGGTTCGGGCCAAGAGTGCATGGGCTCCGATTCTAGGCTGGCAGTACCCCGAATGCGAGCAGGGCCATGACCGCCAGGCCCAGCGGGATGCGCCACAGCGCGAACCAGGCAAAGGAGTGGTTGGCAACGAACTTCAGCAGCCAGGCGATAGACGCATAGCCCACCGCAAAGGCAATTGCGGTGCCCACGAACAACTGGGCGCCCGAGGCGGCCTGTCCGGCGTCGGGGCTAAAGGCGTCAGGAAGCGAAAAAAGCCCCGAGGCCAGCACGGCAGGGATGGCGAGCAGGAAGGAGTAACGGGTGGCGACCTCGCGATCCAGGTTCAAGAACAGGCCAGCCGAGACCGTGCCGCCGGAGCGGGATACACCCGGGATGAGCGCCAGGCACTGCGCGAAGCCCATGATCACCGAATCGCGCATGGTCAGCTGGTTGAAGCTGCGCTCGTGGCGGCCCATGCGCTCAGCGAGGATGAAGACGAAGGAGAACAGCACCAGCATCGTGGCAGTGATCCAGAGGTTGCGCAGGTTGTCGCGGATCAGGTCCTTGCCCAGGTACCCCAGGACAGCCACGGGCAGGGTACCGACGATGACCATCCAGCCCATCCGGTAGTCGAAGCTCTGGCGGTGAATGCGGCGGCCGTGCTTTCCGGTGAGGTCGGTGAGCCACTCCCACACGCCCTTGCACCAGGCGCTGGCGATGTTCCATATGTCCTTGGCGAAGAACACCAGCACCGCCAGCTCTGTGCCCAGCTGGATGACGGCCGTGAACGACGCGCCGGCATCCTCGCCCCACAACAGGGTGGAGAAGATGCGCAGGTGGCCGGACGAAGACACAGGTAGGAACTCCGTCAGACCCTGGATAAGCGACAGAATGATCGTCTGTGCCCAAGTCATATCTGTAGTCATGGGGATTGAGCCTAGTCCTTCTCCCCCGTCGTGAAAGAGTGACGTGGCCGGGCTGGTAGCGTTAGAAGTTGTGAATGTGCACGTCAATCGCTTTAGCCGAACCCTCTGCGTGACCGCCGCTGCCGCCCTGGCCCTGGGGTCACTTTCCGCCTGTGGATCCGAAGAGCCGGAAGAAAACGCGCCCGTTGCGGGTGAGCCCGCGCAGCCGCAGGATTCCCCCGATGATTCGTCCGGTCTGGGCGAGCAGATCGAGCTGGGGGAATCCACCCTGGGAGCCGCGCGCGTGGGCCTTTCTGCCGACGAGAACGCGCCGGGAGCGAACCTGGTTGCGGTGCTTACGAAGGGCAAGGTGCACTTTATTGACGCCACCAGTCCCAAGGACGAGCCGAGCCAGGTAGATGTCGACGATTCCTGCGACAACATCTCCACTACCGCGACGGGCGTGGCGGTGGCCTGCCAGGACAAGGCCATCGAACTGGGCCCGGACGGCAAGGAGACCCGCAGCCTGGACGTGGACGGCAAGGTGACCACCGTGACCTTCCTGGAAAACGGCAAGGCCGTGCTGGGCAAGGCGGGCGAGGACAAGGCGCGCTTCTACGACAAGGACGGCAACGAGACCGGCGATGCGATCGTGAGCCGGAGCCTAGACGAGGCGGTGTTGGTCAAGCCGCACGGCCGCGGACAGCGCGCTGCGCTGATCGACCGGGGGCAGACCAGTATCAACGACGTGGACGTGGACGATGGTTCTCTGAACGCCTCCCTGCGCATCGGCCAGGGCGTGGGCCAGGTGGCCACCGGGCGCGGCGACGACGGCGTGGTGGTTGCCAGCGACGCGCGTCAGGATCAGATGCTTATTTACACCATGAACGACGTCGTACGCCTGCACCAGGCGATCCCCACGAAGGCCTCCCCGTGGGGCGTGGCGTGGGATGCGAAGCGCCAGCTGGCCTGGGTGAGCTCGGCCGGGGAAAGCAAGCTGACGTCCTTCCTCATCGACAGCGGCGCGCCTGTGAAGGTTGCCGAGGTCGAGGCTCCGAGCAAGGTGCGCGAGGTTTTGGACGCCGCCAATGGTGCGTTGGTGCTGGTCACAGAGGACGGAAAGGTCAGTGTGTACAGCGCGCAGAGCGTGGACGACGCGGTGCAGGATAAGCAGACTACGCCGGAAGACGAGTACCCGGCGGAGAAGGAATAAAAGGGGATCAGAAATGCTAAAGAAGATTCGCCACGGCGCCTACCAGGTGGCGCTGAAGGGAATGTTTACCCTGCGCCCGGAGCGCATCCACGGGCTGATTTCCCGCGGGCTGCAGCAGGTTGCGGACTCCAGGGCGGCCCTGTCCGCGATGGACGGCGCGCTGGCAGTGCACGATGACGCGCTGAGCCAGCAGATCGCCGGGCTCACCTTCCCGCGCCCGCTCGGCCTGGCCGCGGGCTTCGACAAGGATGCCAAGGAGGTCGACGCCTGGGGCCCGCTGGGCTTCGGCTTCGCGGAGATCGGCACCGTCACCGCCCTAGCGCAGCCGGGCAACCCCACCCCGCGCTTGTTCCGCCTGCCGCAGGACAAGGCCATCCTCAACCGTATGGGCTTCAACAATGAGGGGTCGCGTGCGGCGGCGATGCGCTTGGCGAAGCGCAGCACGGACATCCCGGTGGGCGCGAACCTCGGTAAGTCCAAGCTGGTGGCCGCTGAGATTGCCGATCGCGACTACCGCGAGTCCGCCAAGGCCATCGGCGGGGTGGCCGACTACCTGGTTATCAACGTCTCCTCCCCCAACACCCCGGGGTTGCGCGACCTGCAGGCGGTGGAATCCCTACGCCCGATCATCCGCGCGGTGCAGGAGGAAAGCACCCGCCCGCTGTTCGTGAAGATCGCCCCGGACCTGAGCGATGAGGACATTGACAAGGTCTGCGACCTGGCTATCGAGATGGGAGTGACGGGCCTGATCGCCACGAACACCACCATCAGCCGCGAGGGCCTGAAGACCCCGGCACACGAGGTGGAGGCCATGGGCGCGGGCGGAATTTCCGGCGCCCCGGTGGCAGCCCGCGCGCTGGAGGTGCTGCGCCGCCTGGCGGCCCGCGCCGACGGGAAGCTGGTTTTGATCGGCGTGGGCGGAATCGACTCCCCGCGGGCCGCGTGGGAGCGCATCGCCGCTGGTGCCAGCCTGATCCAGGGCTACACACCGTTCATCTACGGCGGCCCGGATTGGATCCGCGAGATCCACCAGGGTCTGTCCGCACAGCTGAAAGCCCACGGCCTGGAGAACATCTCGCAGGCCGTGGGCAGCGGGTTGCCGTGGGTGGAGAACTAGTTCTCGGCCCAACCCCAGAGGATGCCGCGGGCGGTGGCCTTGAAGTTCAGGTTAAAGCCTAGGACGGTCGGGGTCTGGCGGTCGTCGATGTCCAGCTCCTCGCCCACCGCGTGGACGGCGAACAGGTAGCGGTGCGGACCGTGGCCGGCCGGCGGGTTGGCGCCGTAGTAGCCCCAGGAACGGCTGTCGCCACGTAGCGCCACTGCCCCTTCGGGCAGGCCGCTCAAGTCCTCGTTGCCAGCACCGAGAGGCAGGGAGGTTACGTCCGCCGGAATGTTAAAGACGGCCCAGTGCCAAAAGCCGCTGGCCGTAGGGGCGTCCGGATCAAAACAGGTAACCGCGTAAGTCTTCGTGCCCTCCGGGCCTTTAGACCAGCTCAGCTGGGGCGAGACGTCGTTGCCTCCCAGCTGATCCTCGGGCAGGCGATCGCCGTCGGCGAAGGTCTCGCTGGTGACCTCCAGTGCGGGCAGGTCCGTCAGCGGCGCGTACGGATCCGGGCCGGGGAAACGGTCATCGATGTAAGTGGGCTGGTGCTGTGCATTGTTTTCGGACATAGCACCACGCTAGTCAAAGCTTTCGACGAGCGCACTAAAGTGCTTATCCATATACAAGTAACTCCCTGTGACCTGCGTATTTGTGTAAATCACTGGCTTGGCATTAAAGTGACGGGAGTTGCCACCACTTCTCGTGGTGTGCGCAACCCAAGTCCGGGTGGCGGAATGGCAGACGCGCTAGCTTGAGGTGCTAGTGTCCTATTAACGGACGTGGGGGTTCAAGTCCCCCTCCGGACACAACATGAAAATCCCACGCTTTGTAGGCCACGCCTTTAGCGCGTGGTGGGGGCTAAAGCTGCGGTACCGCTTCCTAAGCGTCCTCGTGCCCATCCTGCTGGTCGCTTTCGTCTACTTCGTCCCGAAACCCGCGGTCGAGGATATTCGCACCTGGGTGGCCTCCACGGGCGCGTGGGCGCCGTTGACTTTTGTGGTGCTGTTGGTCGCCTTCACCCAGCTGCCGCTCCCCCGCACCATCTGGACCATTGCTGCAGGAGTGATGTTCGGGTCCCTGTGGGGTTCAGTGCTGGCGCTGGTGGGCGTGGGCGCCTCTGCCGCGCTGTCGCTGATCCTGGTGCATGCCGTCGGTGGCAAGTGGGTGGAAAAGAAGACCCGCGATGCCCAGCGCATCCAGTTTCTGCAGGAAAGGATCGCCGAGCGTGGCTGGATTGCCGTGCTGGGGCTGCGCATGGTTCCGGCCATACCCTTTTCGCTGCTGAACTACGCCTGTGGGCTGAGCCGCATCCCGTTTGTGCCCTATGTGCTGGCCACAATCGTGGGTTCCGCGCCGAACACCATCGCCACGGCCATGGCCTCCGACGCGCTCGCAACGGGCGGTCAGCCGTGGATCTTGCTACTCAGCGTTGTGGTGGTGTGCACCGGATTCGCGCTCGCCGCGAACGAGATTCGACTCTGGCGCCAGCTGCGCAAAGCCAATGAAGTAGGTTTATAAACATGTTTGCCGTGTATGCCGCCTATCGGGGCCGTTCGCAACGCCGTGGAGAGTACGTCCGCGACGTCGCGGCGGCGCTGGAGCGATCCTCGATGGTCGAGTCCGTGGAGATGAAGGGCATCGAGGACTTCGTCTGCATCGCGCCAGGCCCCGACGAGGCCGGCGGTCTGGTGATGTCTTTGCTGCAGGCGGGTGACTTCGCGCTCGGCATTGGCTCGGTGGTTGCGGAGGTTGATGGTGACGCCCCGTCGTCCGTGGAAGAGACCATCGGTGCAGCCACCCGTGCGGTGACCCGCTCGCAGCGTGCGGGTGCGGTATCGGTGCGGATTGAAAAGCCAGGCCCGGGCGGTGTGATCGCCCCAGGGCGGGCGGCCGAAGTTGCTCAGGACATCGCGGCGGCCTTCACCCTGCTGGCCCACGTGCTGGCGCGGCGCACAAAGGAGGGCCGCGAGGCCACTGCCCTGCTGCGCGCTGGGCACTTGCAGGCCGAGGCGGCGGAGATTGTGGGCATCAGCAAGCAGGCGATGAGCCAGCGGCTGGCCGCAGCGGGCTGGCATGCGGAGCAGGCCGGCTGGACCCTGGCCGTGCACATGCTGGCCAGGGCGGACGAGCTAAAGAACTAGCGTTCGTTGTAGGGATTATCGAGCGCCGCTTCGTCGACGGGCTTGTTCGCCACGGCGTTGGCGGCGGCAACGGCCTCGGCGATCTCGGGTGAGGAGGCGGTGTTGAACCAATCCTCGGAGCTCGACTCGTTGGCCTGCTCGCGAGTGGCATCGTCCACCGGCTTCGGCTCGTAACGGAATACTCCCTCGTCGTCCTTCTTGGCCAGGGCCTTGGCGAACTGCTCCAGGGAGTCGCCGAACTGCATTGGGATCATCCAGGTCTTGTTGGCAGAGCCCTTCGCCATCTCCGGCAGCTTCTCCAGGTACTGGTAGGCCAGCACCTCTGGCGTGACCTGGGCGGACTTGATGGCCGCGTTGACCTTCTGGATGGCCTTGGCCTCACCCTGGGCCTCCAGGTAGCGGGCAGCGCGGGTACCCTCTGCGCGCAGGATGGCTGCCTGGCGCTCGGCCTCTGCGGCCAGGATGTGCGCGTGCTTTTCACCCTCTGCGGCCAGGATGCGGGCCTGCTTCTCACCCTCGGCGGTCTTGATGTCCGACTCACGGCGACCCTCGGCGGTAAGAATCATGGCGCGCTTCTCGCGGTCCGCCTTCATCTGCATCTCCATCGACTGCTGGATGGATGCCGGCGGGTCGATGGCCTTCAGCTCCACGCGGGAGATGCGCAGGCCCCACTTGGTGGTGGCCGCGTCCAACTCGCCGCGCAGGCGGCGGTTGATGACCTCACGGGAAGTCAGGGTCTCCTCCAGCGTCATACCACCAACCACATCGCGCAGCGTGGCGACGGAAATCTGCTCCACGCCGACGATGTAGTTGTTCACGCCGTAGATGGCGCGGGCCGGATCGTTGATCTGGAAGGTAACCACCGTATCGATGGCGACGGTCAGGTTATCCTGCGTGATCACGGCCTGGGGCGGGAAGCTCACGACCTGCTCACGGGTATCGACCTTGTCGCGGATACGGTCGACGAACGGAACGAGGATCGTCAGGCCGCCAGAAACAGTGCGGGTGTACGTACCCAAGCGTTCGATGACTGCCGCCTCACCCTGCGGGATGAGGGCGACCATCTTGATGATGATCGTCGCAATGATGACCAGTAAGACCACCAAGAAAATTGTGAAGCTCATGTTTTAAGCCCTTCTAATTGTTTCGCCACACGACCGCCGTCGTGCCGTCGATGTCTATCACTTGCACGGACTCTCCTTGGGGGTAAGTATCCCCCAAGTTTGCCGAGCGGGCTGACCACAGCTCGCCGGCGATGCGCACCATGCCACCGCTTTGCACATCGTCGGTGACAGCCTCTACTACCTCAGCGGTCTTGCCGGTCAGCTCGGCGTAGTCAAACGTGCGCGTCGGAGTCGTCTGCAGGAAGCGTTTCCGTAGGATGGGCCGGATCGCCAGGGTGGTCGCTAGCGAAGCCACGCCGAAAACCACAATCTCCGCCCACACCGGAATATCCGCCAGCGAAACTCCGGCGGTAATCAACGCGGCCGCGCTGAGCATGAGCAAGGACATGTCCGCTACCAGGAGCTCGCCGAGAGCCAGCACTCCTGCCGCGATTAACCAAATGATCGGACCCATAGTCAGGATCCTAGTTGGTGGTTCAGTATTCCGGCGGGACAGTAACGAAATCGATCAGCCTTTCCACCGCACCGATAAGAGTAGAGTCCAGATCGCGAAAGGTCTTGGCTGCAGCCGCCACCCGACGCCAACCGTCCTGCGGGGTACCCCAGCCGAGTTCTTGGCACACACCGGTCTTCCAGTCGGTGCCGCGTGGGATCTTCGGCCACTCGCGGATGCCCACGCTTTGCGGCTTCACGGCCTCCCAGATGTCTATGTACGGGTGGCCGGTGACCATCACGTGCGGACCTAAGGATGCGGTCAAACGCGCTTCCTTCGTCCCCTCGACGAGGTGATCCGCAAGCACGCCCACACGGCGGGTCGCGGAGGGCTGGAACTCGGCGAGCCGCTCCGGCAGATTGTCGAGGCCCTCCAGGTACTCGACGACCACGCCTTCCACGCGCAAGTCATGCCCCCAGACTTGTTCGACGATCGCCGCATCGTGAATGCCCTCCACCCAAATGCGCGAGGGCGCCGCGACCTTGGCTTGCACGTTTTCCACCCGCCGTGAGCCGGAGTTAGAGGTACGTTGCTTCGGTGGTAGTAACCTGGGATCCACATAGCGAGTCAAGGTAATAGGCTTGCCTTCGAGTAGGAATGCGCCTTCGCGGAGTTTGAATAGGCGTGTCTTTCCATAGCGATCCTCCAGGCGAATAAAGTCGCCGTCGGCGGTCTTCTCCCCACCCACCACGGCGCCGACGAAGTCATCGGCGATGACCTCCACCACCATGCCCAGTTCCGGCGTGACGCGCGGAATGCTGGGTTTCTGGTTGCGGGAATGACCCTTCATGATGTCACCGTAATTGAAGCTCATGGGCAACCAGCTTAGGCTAGGAAAAATGACTGATCCGGTACCGACGTGGCTTGGGGCGCAACTCTGGTCGCCCGTGCAGAACACCTCCCTGTGGCTGGCCTGGTGGCTGCACGGGCTTATCGGGGCGGATGAAGTAATCGACGCCTTCCACGCCACCCAGGGCAAGCACCACCGCCTGGAGCCCGACGGCGGCGGACTCGTGGAGATGCTCGGCCAGATCCGCTCCGTGGCGGACGAGGCGACAGTCGGGTTGGACGAACGTCCCCTGATCCAACTGGCACTCTCCGGCCCCGGCGACGCGACCGTGTTGCCGGTCGGCCCGGAGGGGGCGTCACTAATCCTTGCCGACCGCGACCCCTTGGTCAGTCACGTGCTTAGCCCTCGTGTTATTGACGCCCACCTGGTCAGCTGGTCGTGGGATCAGGTGGAGGGCCCGGTTCCGCCGCTGCCGGTCTACTCGCCGGGCGAGGCGGATCAGCTGCTGCGTGAGGCTGCGGATAATGCAACGAGGATGGTGCGGAACGCGGGGCACGTGCCGAGAGGTGGGGCGGCGTTTCAACGCGCCGAGCTGGCGGTGGGGGCACTGAACGATGCCTTTGGACTGCCCGGGATGCCGCCGGGAGTGCCCAGTCGCGCCGCCAAGCTGATGGCCAGGGCCGATCAGGTGGCGGCGATTGTGGAGGTCACTAAGCGCTCCGAGGTGGGTGCGAGCCTGGACCCCCATCTAATGCCAATGCTCCGGGCGGTAAGAACCGCCCGGATGGTGGCTGTGGATTATGCGCAGCGGGAGCTACTGCGTTAGATCATCACTCGATCATGCGGACTGCCATGGGCTGCATGCCGCCCCAGCGCACGTCGGAGATCTTGACGACATCGCCGGACTGCGGGGCCTCGATCATCTTGCCATCGCCCAGGTACAGGGCGACGTGGCCCGGCCAGAACAGCATGTCGCCACGCTTGGCCTGCGAGGAAGGAACCTGCTTGCCGGCCGTGTACTGGTAGCCGGAGTAGTGCTGTAGCTCGATGCCTACGCCGTAGAATGCGTACATCATCAGGCCGGAGCAGTCGAAGCCGACCTTGTTGTAGTCGCCGTGCGCGTCGGCTACACCGCCGTCGCGGATGCCCTTGGTCGGGCCGTGGAAGTTACCGCCGCCCCATGCGTAGGGCAGGCCCAGCTGGCTTTCGGCGCGCTTAATGACGCGCTCGATCTTCTCCTCGGCGGTGCCGGAGGTATCGGGGCTACTCGGGTCCAGTGCATCGGCGATGGCCTCAGCTGGGTTTTCAGGGGTCTCCGGGGTCTCCGGAGTAACGGCCTCGTCCGGAGTTTCGGGAGTCTCTGGAGTTTCTGGGGTCTCCAGAGCTTCGGTTGCTTCCTCGGTTTCCGGAGCCGTGGGGGTCTCCGGGGTCTCCTGCGCCGCCGGTGCGGTGCTGGTGCCGCCGCCCATGGCGCGGTCATACTCCTGGCCTGCGGTTTCGCGGCCCGCACGCGCGGCGGCAGCCACGGCACCATCCGGGTTGCCGGACAGTGCGGTGGTGAAGCCAGCCATCAGTGCGGACTCGCCGGCCTTGCGCAGGCCGTCGAGGGCTGCCTGGCGCTGGTCATCGCCGCTGGCGTTCAGATCGTAGGAGGACTGCAGCTCTGCCGGGAGCTCCGGCAGACCTGCCGGGTTGCCGAGGGAGCCCTGTGCCGGGGACTCGTCGGACTGGTCGGACTCGGTGGTCTCAGTGGTCTCGTTAGCCTCGGCCGGCTGAGCGTCCTCAGTGTTCTCTGTGTTTTCAGTGTTCTCGGTGTTCTCGGTGGAGTCCTCAGTGGACTGAGTCTCCTCCGCCTTTTCATCGGCCTTCTCGACCTTGGCTCCCGCGTTCTCGGCTGCCTTCTCGGCGACCTTGCGCTTGTCCCAGCTAGAAGCCTCCGGGTGGGTGTTGGTGAAGGTCTCCACGGCGGCGCGAGCCTCGCGGAGCGCCTTCTCCGCCTTCGACTTCTCATCGAGCAGGCGCTTGTACTCCTTCTGCTTCTCGGTGAGGGTCTTCTGGGAGTTGTTCAGGGTGTCGCGCGCGGTGTTGTACTTGTTTACCGCGTCGTCGACGGCGGAGTTCGCCTTATCGCGGGAGTCGCGTAGCGAGGACTCCTCGTTGGCGTTCTGGGTACGCGCCAGGTCGAGGCGGTCGACCTCGTCCTTCTGCTTCTTGGAGGCTGCGTCGATGTAGGAGGAGCGATCGAGCGTGTCACCAACTGCGTCGCTGCCGCCGGCAGCCAGGTTCACGGCGGAGGCGTCGCCGCCCTGGGCGTAGGCGGAACGCGCGATGTCGTTCAGCTTCGACTGTGCCTTGGTTACCTCGGTGTCGGAATCCTTGAGGCGTCCGCGTGCGTCCACGACCTTGTCCTGGGCCGTTTGGGCGGCGGACTGGCTGTTGACGAGGTCGACGCGGGCCTTGTTGGCATCTTCTCGCAGCGATCCCATGAGCGTCTCCATCTCGGAGACCTGGGACTTGGCGCGAGAAACCTGGCCGACGAGGTCGGCCAGGAAGCTTTCAACGGTGCGCTTGTCGTCGGCCTGGGCGACCATAGTCGTCGACTGCAGCGTCACTCCGGCGGTCACTGCGACGGCCAACACCGTTCGCTTACGGCTTTGTGGTCGTGGTGTCACGATCGATTCTCCTGGTGTTTATACAACTGGCTTTGAAGCGAGCGAAACCCTCGGTCCAGCTGGCCGCACTTCCCCATGCGATCAGTACAGGTCCCGTCGGGTGACTCTCAAAAATCACTTCGAGATCAACTCGTTTCAAAAGTTGACACTGGGAACCCTAGAGCACACGAGTCAAGGCCGTAAACTTTTTCACCATGAATCCCATGAATCGCACTAGTCACATAAGTAACGGCAATTGCCTTGACCTGCGAATAGTAACGGAAAAGTTACAAGTGTGATTTATGTCACATTTATGAGCGTGTAGGCGTGTCGTATTGCACTACCTGTAGAAAGCCCCCGTTTTTCTAGATTCACCCTTAAGGTTAGTCAATCCCCCAGGCTTGACTATTTTAAACCGTTACCTATTTCTGCTTGGTCCACGGCTTTGATAACGAAGCGATTACGGCCGCCACGGCCACTGCTAGGAACACTCCCACGTTGGCCAGGCCTGTGGGAGTTTCGTACCCCGCCGCCTGGTTGAGGAACTCCTGTGTCACCTCCGGATGACTGTTGGCGCCAGAGAGAACCTTGTAGTTCGATTCGATGGCATAGCGCGACAGATTCTCCGACACTGCCGTCGCCTGGCTCGGGGACTTCAGGATCACCGTGTCCGCGTCCGTGCCGTCCAGCACTTTCTGCGCCACGTCGCGCAGACTGTTGTGGCGCTCCCCGTCCTGGTTGATGTAGCCGATCTTTAGGGTGCCTATTTTGGACGCCGACTCTCCCCTCTCGGTCGCCTCAACCACATCGTTGAGGCTCTTGGATAGGCCGGCCGATCCAGACTCCACCTCGGTTGGGAAATCTTCGGCGACGAAGACTGGGGCGTCATTAAGAGAGGCAATGAGCTGCGCAACGTCGTCCGAAGGGGCGGGGTTAGGCGTATCGGTCATGGGATGTTTTTAGCACCGAAAGAGGGGTGGGGGTATCGGCGACACGCTTAAACTCGCAGGATTCGCAGCAGGACAATCGTACTGTTAAAATTTTTAGTGACGTCGCGGCAAGAATGCTGCCACAATGGTAAGCAGAGCCTCCGCCGCGGGCGGCTGTCCCGTGCGTGGCGGCGACCACATCGACGACGACATTTCGACTAAGAGAAGAGATTAAAGGAGCTCACTGTGGCTGAAAGCATCAACTCCTTCGATTCCAAGAGCACTCTGCAGGTCGGCGAGAAGTCCTATGACTACTTCGCGCTGGATGCTGTGCCGGGAATGGAGAAGCTTCCCTACTCCCTGAAGGTTCTCGGCGAGAACCTGCTGCGCAACGAGGATGGCAAGAACATCACTCGCGAGCACATCGAGGCCATCGCCAACTGGGATCCTTCCGCAGAGCCCAACTTCGAGATCCAGTTCACCCCGGCCCGCGTTATCATGCAGGACTTCACCGGCGTGGCCTGCATCGTTGACCTGGCTACCATTCGTGACGCCGTGGTTGCCCTGGGCGGCAACGCAGACGACGTTAACCCGCTGAACCCGGCTGAGATGGTCATCGACCACTCCGTGATCATCGAGGCATTTGGTAACGCCGACGCTCTGGAGAAGAACGTCGAGATCGAGTACCAGCGCAACGACGAGCGCTACAAGTTCCTGCGTTGGGGCACCGGCGCCTTCGAGAACTTCCGCGTTGTTCCTCCGGGAACCGGCATCGTCCACCAGGTGAACATCGAGTACCTGGCCCGCTCCGTCTTCGACAACAACGGCCTGGCATACCCGGACACCTGTGTTGGTACTGACTCCCACACCACCATGGAAAACGGCCTGGGCATCCTGGGCTGGGGTGTCGGCGGCATCGAGGCTGAGGCTGCAATGCTCGGCCAGCCGATCTCCATGCTGATCCCGCGCGTCGTTGGCTTCAAGCTGACCGGCGAGATCCCGGCTGGCGTTACCGCCACCGACGTCGTTCTGACCATCACCGACATGCTGCGCCAGCACGGCGTGGTCGGCAAGTTCGTCGAGTTCTACGGCAAGGGCGTTGGCGAGCTGCCGCTGGCCAACCGCGCAACCATCGGCAACATGTCTCCGGAGTTCGGCTCCACCGCGGCTATGTTCCCGATCGACGAAGAGACCGTGAAGTACCTGGAGCTGACCGGCCGCGACCAGGAGACCCTGGATCGCGTCGAGGCTTACGCCAAGGCACAGGGCATGTGGCTGGACCCGGAGAAGGAAGTCGAGTACTCCGAGTACCTCGAGCTGGACCTGTCCACCGTCGTTCCTTCCATCGCTGGCCCGAAGCGTCCGCAGGACCGCATCGAGCTGAACGACTCCAAGGCACAGTTCCGCAAGGATCTGCACAACTACGTCGACGCCGATGCTTCTGCCTCTACCCCGGACTTCGACGCAGAGGGCCCGGCTACCGAGGACACTTCTGCCCAGGCTGCCGGCACCCCGGCATCCGCTGCTGATGCGAAGGGCAACATTCCTTCCGCAGCTGCAGGTGCAGAGGGCCGCCCGTCCAACCCGGTCACCGTCAACTACAACGGTGAGGACATCGAGCTGGACCACGGTATGGTTGCCATCGCCTCCATCACCTCCTGCACCAACACCTCTAACCCGTCCGTCATGGTCGGCGCTGGCCTGCTGGCACGCAACGCTGCCGCCAAGGGCCTGAAGTCCGCACCGTGGGTTAAGACCTCCATGGCGCCGGGCTCCCAGGTTGTTAACGGCTACTACGAGAAGGCGGGCCTGTGGAAGGACCTGGAGGCCATGGGCTTCTACCTGGTCGGCTACGGCTGCACCACCTGTATCGGTAACTCTGGTCCGCTGCCGGAGGAGATCTCCGCAGGCATCAACGAGGGCGACCTGGCCGCCACCGCTGTCCTGTCCGGTAACCGTAACTTCGAGGGGCGCATCAACCCGGACGTCAAGATGAACTACTTGGCCTCCCCGATCCTGGTTATCGCCTACGCGATCGCCGGCACGATGGACTTCGACTTCGAGAACCAGCCGCTGGGCCAGGACCAGGATGGCAACGATGTCTTCCTGAAGGACATCTGGCCGTCCACCGAGGACATCGAGGAAGTTATCGCTTCCTCCATCACCAAGGACCTGTACGCCGAGGACTACGCAAACGTCTTCGAGGGCGACGAGCGCTGGCGCTCCCTGGAGGTTCCTTCCGGCAAGACCTTCGACTGGGATCCGAAGTCCACCTACATCCGCAAGGCTCCGTACTTCGACGGTATGAGCAAGGAGCCGGAGGCTGTCAATGATGTCAAGGGCGCTCGCGTCCTGGCTCTGCTGGGCGACTCCGTGACCACCGACCACATCTCCCCTGCTTCCACCATTAAGCCGGGCACCCCGGCTGCTCAGTACCTGGATGCAAACGGTGTGGAGCGCAAGGACTACAACTCCCTGGGCGCACGTCGTGGTAACCACGAGGTCATGGTTCGCGGTACCTTCGCTAACATCCGCCTGCAGAACCAGCTGCTCGACGGTGTTTCCGGTGGCTACACCCGCGACTTCACCCAGGAGGGCGGCCCGCAGTCCTTCATCTACGACGCCGCCATGAACTACCAGAAGGAGAACACTCCGCTGGTCGTTCTGGGTGGTAAGGAATACGGCACCGGCTCCTCCCGTGACTGGGCTGCTAAGGGCACCCTGCTGCTGGGTGTGAAGGCCGTCATCGCCGAGTCCTTCGAGCGTATCCACCGCTCCAACCTGATCGGCATGGGCGTGGTCCCGCTGCAGTTCCCGGAGGGTGAGTCCTGGAAGTCCCTGGGCATCGAGGGCACCGAGACCTTCGACATCGAGGGCATCGAGGAGCTCAACAACGGCTCCACCCCGAAGACCGTCAAGGTAACTGCCACCAAGGAGAACGGCGAGAAGATTGAGTTCGACGCCGTGACCCGCATCGATACCCCCGGTGAGGCAGACTACTACCGCAACGGTGGCATCCTGCAGTTCGTTCTGCGCAACATGATGTCCGGCAAGTAAGGAATAACTCCTTATAAGCCTGGCATGAGGCGGTGACCGGCGCCCTCTTCCCCTAAGGGGAGAGAAGCGCGGGTCACCGCCTTTGTGCTCCCATACAACTCAACGAGGTTTAAGCAGATGCCCAAAGTAAGCGACACGGACCTGGCAGAGCGGAAGGTCGAGATCCTGTCCGGCGCGCGCCACTGCTTCGCTACCTACGGCTACGACGGCGCGACCGTCGCCCGGCTGGAAGAAACCATCGGCAAGTCCCGCGGCGCGATCTTCCACCATTACGGCAACAAGGATCAGCTGTTTCTCGAGGTTGCCCATGAAGACATGCGCAAAATGGCCGAACTAGCGGCCGACGAGGGGCTTATCGGTGCTATTCGCGCCCTAGTCAAGTCAAAAGACTTGACCGACTGGTGGGGTATGCGTGTGGAGATCACCCGCAGGGTCAACATAGACCCCTGCTTCGCGGCGAAGTGGGAGCTGGATCAGCTGGCGCTGCGCGAGACTGTGCGCACCCGCCTGCGGGAACAGCGCTCCAGCGGGCGAATCCGCAAGGACGTGGAGGTAGAGACGATCGCCCAGACGCTGGAGTTGGTGCTCGAGGGGGTGCTTGGGCGGCTTGCCCAGCGGCAGGGCACCGAGGGCCTGTCCGACGCGCTGGACTTCGTAGAAAGCGCGCTGCGTTCCCCCGGACAATAGGCTGTCCAACCCGGTGAGTAGCATGTAGTGCATGATCGCAATCATGACCGTCACCGGGCTGGACCACACCGGGATCATCGCCGCCGTGTCCACCGCCCTGGCCGAGCTAGACGTCAACATCCTCAACGTCTCCCAGACCATCATGGACGACTACTTCACCATGATCCTGCACGTTCGTATCGACGACTCCCAGCACGGGATCGCCGACGTGCAGGACCGCATGGCGGAGGTCGAGAAGCAGGAGAAGCTCGTCATCCGAGTGCAATCGGAGGCCATTTTCTCCGCCATGCACGACGTGTAAGGGTTCTGGAGGGTTAAAGAATGAATCCACGTCGTGGCGTCACAAACCAAAGCAACAACATCCTAGAAACCATCGAGATGATCGAGAAGTACCGTCTCGACATCCGAACGGTAACGATGGGCATCAACCTCATGCCCTGCATCCGCGAAACGATGGAGGCCACCGCCGAGGCGGTGTTCGAGCGCGTGGTGGACTACGCGCGGAACCTCGTGCCGGTGGCTCAGGAGATCGAGCGGGAGCTGGGCATCCCCATCGTAAACAAGCGCATCTCCGTGACCCCGGTTGGCATCCTCGCCTCCGCGGTAGAGGGCAACCCGGTGCGTATTGCCGAAGCGCTGGATCGCGCGGCCACCGAGGTGGGTGTGAACTTCATCGGCGGCTACTCGGCCCTGGTGGACAAGGGGGCCACGCGCGGCGAGCTGGACCTGATCCGCTCGCTGCCCGAGGCGCTGAACGAAACTAATGTCGTCTGCGCGTCCGTGAACGTCGGCAGCTCGAAGGCCGGCATCAACATGAATGCGGTCCGCGAGATGGGGCACGTCATCAAGGATGCCTCCACTTATGGGCCGGGCGGCACGCTGGCCTGCGCGAAGCTGGTCGTGTTTGCCAACTCCGTCTCCGACAACCCGTTTATGGCTGGCGCCTACCACGGGGTGGAAGAGCAGGATTGTGTGATCAACGTGGGTGTTTCCGGCCCCGGCGTGGTCGACCGCGCGGTTGCCGGAATGGAAGGCGCAACACTCAACGAGGTCTCCGAGGAGATCAAGCGCGCGGCGTTTAAGATCACCCGCACCGGTCAGCTGGTCGGCGTGATGGCCGCCCAAAGGTTGGGCGTGCCCTTCGGCATCGTGGACCTGTCCCTGGCGCCCACCGCGGAACTCGGCGATTCCGTGGCGCACATTCTGGAGCACATGGGGCTCGGCCAGGTGGGCACCCACGGCACCACCGCTGCCCTGGCGCTGCTGAACGATGCGGTGAAGAAGGGCGGCATGATGGCCTGCTCGCGCGTCGGCGGCCTCTCGGGTTCGTTTATCCCGGTCTCCGAGGACAAAGGGATGATCGACGCTGTGCGCAGCGGCGCCATTAGCATCGACAAGCTGGAGGCCATGACGGCCATCTGTTCCGTCGGCCTGGACATGATCGCCATCCCGGGTGACACCCCTGCGGAGTCGATTGCTGGAATGATCGCCGACGAGGCCGCCATCGGCGTGATGAACCATAAGACCACCGCCGTGCGCGTGATCCCCGCCGTCGGTACAAAGGTGGGCGACGATGTGGACTTCGGTGGCCTGCTGGGCTACGCACCGGTGATCGGCGTGAACCGTGCAAGCAGCGCCGAGTTCATCAACCGCGGTGGCTTCATCCCCGCCCCGCTGCATGGCTACCGCAACTAGGAAGGATTACTCGCTCGCATGGTGCAGGTCTTCAAGTACGGTCGCTCCTCGGTTGTCATCGACGATCCGCTCGACGGGCTCGTGCGGGGCGACCAGTCGGGCACATTCGATCAGCGGTGCACCCTCCCCGCCGGGTCGGTCGCGCTGAACGCGGCGCTGTCGAACAACGGCCGCATGCCCGTTGCCGGCAACACCGCGGGCTTTAGCGTGGTGCAGACGGTGGTGCTGACAATCGGCGTGGTGCTGTTTGGCCTGGGTGGCTTCCTGGCCGCCCGCGGAGGCACCCAGACTCTGGTCATTGGCCTGGTGATCGGGGCCATTGGCCTGCTGATGGCGGGCGTTGCACTCTATAGCGCCTCCAAGCGTCGCGGTCGGCTGCGGATCCTGGGCAAGGCCTGGGGAAATGGCTGGTTGCGATTTGCGCCCGCCCGCGTGGGCGGCGTGTGGATAACGCGGGTGTCTACCCACAACGACAACGGGGAGCGCATGAACACGGAGCGCCGCTATTACTACAAGGCCATGGTGCAGGCCTACCCCACCGACGGCACCGAGCCGTTCACGTTCCGCACCAGCGAGTTCAACGCCCCGGCCAACTGGGAGGGGCGCCCCTATAACCTGCACATGGCGGACGGCCCCATGGACGTGCTGGAGCCCGAGTTCACCAACGGCTGGACCATTTGCCGGTACATCGCGGGCCAGCCGGAAACGGCCACTATTTCTACCGACCTGTCGGCCAAGCAGGTCAAGGCGGCGCTAGAGGTTTCGCAGATCCACTAACGCCCGCAGCAGCTGGCCGTGCCGGGCGGGGATGCGGGAGCGCAGGATGATTTCCGTCCGCGTGCGCTGCACTCCCTCGACCTCCTGCAGTTTGAGGGTGATGTGCTCCAGGTGCTCGTGGTCGCGCGCCACCACCCGGCACGATAGGTCGTAAGGCCCGGCGATAGAATGCGCCTCCGTGATCCACGGGATGTTCAGGATCGCCGCCGTCGCCTGGTCGAGCGCCCGCTGGTCCAGTGTGACGTGCACGAAAGCGCCTAGCGGGAAGCCGAGTGCGCCGGGGTCGAAATGAGGGGCGAAGCTGCCTATCACTCCCCTTTCCACGAGCTTGTCTATGCGGCTGCTCACCGTCGCTCGCGCCACCCCGAGTACCCGCGCATACTCGCGCACCCCGGCCTTGGGCCTTTCGTTGAGTAGCATGCAGAGCTCGATGTCTGTCCGGTCGAGGTCCCTCATTCTTCTGACCTTTCTTTGTGACGCCCCTTCACGGCCTGTTGGCAAGAAACATCTACTTTTGTGTGCAAATCTGTTGTTGCTTGGGTGGGATTTTAGGCCATTGGCCTAGGTTTCAGGTCTGGAATCTAAAAAACCTTTGCTAAGTGAACTATTTTCCCGTAGGTGCTACCGAGTGCGGTTCGCTGTCACTTAATGTGATTCAAACCACAAACTGACAGCTCGCACGAAAGGGTGAACAGCGATGACCTCCACCTTCATCCCCGACTCAATTTCCCCCGTCCAGGATCTCCCCGACTACACCCAGTCGCGCTATCGGGAGAAGACCGGGCACATCCACTTAACCGGCATTCAGGCGCTCGTGCGCACCGTGCTGGATCGCGCGGAGGCGGACCGTGAAATTGGGCTGCAGACCTCCAGCTTCGTTTCCGGCTACGAGGGCTCCCCGCTGGGCGGGTACGACCTCGAGCTGGGGCGCCGCAAGTCGCTGCTCGGCCAGTTTGATGTGCAGCACTTCCCTGCCGTCAATGAGGAGTTGGGCGTCACCGCCGTTGCGGGATCGCAGATGACGGATCGGGCGACGGTCAAGGATGGCATCGACGGCGTAGTCGGCTACTGGTACGGGAAGGCGCCGGGGTTGGATAGGGCGGCCGATGCACTGCGGCACGCGAACATGACCGGCACCAGCGGCACGGGCGGCGCAGTGGCCTTCGTGGGCGACGACCCGACGGCGAAATCCTCGACGATCCCCTCGGCCTCCGGGCGAATCCTGGCGGATCTCGGATTGCCGACCCTCGTGCCGGCGGACGCTGGCGACGTGCTGCGCCTCGGCACGCACGCAGCGTGGATGTCGCGCTACAGCGGCCTGTGGACAGCGCTGCGCATCACCACTCCCGTGGCTGACGGCTCCGCCAGCGTGGATCTGGAGGCCATCCGCGAGGCCACGACGGCCCGCGGTCTGGAGCGCGGCGGCGAGCATGTGCCCGAAGCTCGCCTGCTGGGCAAGCGACTGCTGGACCTGGAGGACACCCGCGTGGGCGAGCGCCTGCAGCGGGCTCTGGAGTACGCCCGCGAGCACCGACTGAACCGCTGGTGGGGCGCGCGGGACGGCGACCGCGTGGGCGTGATCTGCGCGGGCAACACTTCCCTGGAGGTCGCGGAGGTCGTGGGCGAGGCGAACGTGCGCGTGCTGCAGTTGGCGATGACTTACCCGCTGGACCCGCAGGAGCTGGAGAGCTTCTGCGAGGGGCTGGATACGCTCGTGGTGGCCGAGGAGCTCGGTACTCACCTGCTGGAATCCGTCCGCGCCTGCCTCTACGACCTCCCGGTGCGCCCCGCGATCGAGCACGTGAACGACCCGCTGAAGCAACTGCCCAAACTCCTGCGCAACGAGGGTATCGAGGTCGCCGGCGTGACGAGCGGTCCCACTCGGATCTCCCTGCCGCTGGCGGTGCCTAACCGCGTGCCGCACTTCTGCTCCGGCTGCCCGCACAACCTCTCCACCCGTGCGGACGAGGACACGCTGGTCGGAGCCGGAATCGGCTGCCACGCCATGGTGATGCTGATGGACGACAAGCGCGTGGGCAAGATCATGGGCACCGCGCAGATGGGCGGCGAGGGCGCACACTGGATCGGGATGCACAGCTTCGTGTCCGAGGAGCACTTCGTGCAGAACATGGGCGACGGGACGTTCCTGCATTCGGGATCGCTGGCGCTGCGGGCAATGGTGGCGTCCAAGGTAAACGCAACCCTCAAGCTGCTGCACAACGGCACGGTGGCGATGACGGGCGGCCAGGACCCCGTGGGGCAGCCGAGCCTGGCGGGGCTGGTCGACATGGTGCGGGCCGAGAACCCGGCCAGGATCGTCGTGACCAGCGACGATGTGCGGCGCACGCGGCGCGCCCTGCGGGGTTCCGGCGTGCAGGTGCGCCCGCGCGAGGATCTCGCCAAGGTGCAAAAGGAGCTGGAGGTCCTACAGGGTGTCTCCGTGCTCATCCACGACCAGGAGTGCGCCGCTGAGAAGCGCCGCGCCCGCAACCGCAACCAGCGCGCCCAGGCGACTGAAAAGATCGTGATCAACGAGCGCATCTGCGAAGGCTGCGGCGACTGTGGCGAAAAGTCCGGCTGCCTGTCCCTGCAGCCGGTGGACACGCAGTTCGGGCGCAAGACCCGCGTGGACCAGACCAGCTGCAACACCGACCGCTCGTGCCTGTCCGGCGATTGCCCGGCCTTCACGACCGTCGTTGCGGTCGAGGAGAAGCGCGAGGTGCCGCCTATTGACGCCACCGCGCTTGACCCGGTGCCGGAGAGCACACTGGACAGCAAGCACCCGTGGAACATCCGCATCTCGGGTGTGGGCGGCACGGGCGTGATGACGGCCTCGGCCGTGATCGCCACCGCCGCACACCTCGATGGACTTGCGGTGCGCGGCACGGACATGACGGGCCTGGCGCAGAAGGGCGGGTCGGTGGTCTCCGACCTGCGGATCTCTAGGAGCATTGGCCAGCACACAGGCACGGTGCCGCGCGGCGGCGCGGACCTGCTGATCGCGCTGGACGGCGTGACGGGTGCGGAAGACGCCAGCACCTCGGTACTCAACGCGGCGCGGACGGTTGCGGTGCTGTCGAACTCCGCGACCCCCACGGGCCAGATGTGCACGGACGTCAAGGCCACCCGCCCCGATGGCGTGCAGGTCACCGGTGCGCTGGGGCATGCGGCGAAGCGGGCGATCATCACCGACGCGATTCGGGTGTCCACCAAGCTCTTCGGTGAGTCCACGTTCCAGATCATGCTGCTGATCGGCGCTGCGGTGCAGGCTGGTGCGCTGCCGGTGACCCCGGAGTCGATGGAAAAGGCCCTGCGGATCAACGGCAAGAAGGCCGAGGCCAACATTCAGGCCTTCCGCCGTGGCCGCCAGCTGGTGAGCCGTCCGGAGGCGCTGATCGAGCTGATGGGCGTGGAGCCCGACTACTCCCAGTACCAGGAAGTTCAGCCCCTTGACCGCACCCGGTCCAAGATCGAGGAGGTGCTGGAGCCGAGCCTGGTGGACGAGGTTGCGGTGTACTTCGACGAGATGCGCCGCTGGGGCTCCGAGCAGGACGCCCAGGATTACCTGACCGACGTGCGCGCGGTGCACGCCCACGAGCGGCGCGTGAACCCGGACGGCCCGGCAGAGCTGACCCGCGCCTTCGCCGCCGGACTGCACAAGCTATCCGCCTATAAGGACGAGTACGAGGTCGCCCGCCTGGCGCTGGATCCCGGATTCGCGGAGGCACAGAAGGGTGGCAAGGTTACGGTGCAGTTCCAGCCGCCGCTGCTGCGCGCGCTGGGGCTGAACCGCAAGATCGGCCTTGGCCCGCGGATGCGCCCAGTTCTCAGTGCGCTGGCGAAGGCCAAGGGGCTGCGTGGCACGCGCCTGGACATCTTCGGCTACGCGGAGGTGCGCAAGCTGGAGCGCAAGCTCGTGAACGCCTACCGGGAAGAGATCCTGAGCCGGGCGCGGAACCTCCACGCACCCGAGCAGGTGGCGGAGCTGGCCTCGCTGGCCGCTGCAGCCGACGGGGTCCGGGGATTCGAGGACAAGAAGATCGACAGTGCGCAGGAGTTGCTGCAGAAGTTGGGGCGCGCGGGCGTCAAAAAATAGTAAATAGACTAAGCGGTCTGTTACAGTAACGAATGTGACTTTCGTACTGCTATGCCCCCGCAGCGGCGCCGAGGTGCTCGCCGCGGAATACGCCGACTTCCTCAGCTACAGCGGCCTCACCCCCGCCGAGCTCGAACAGCGACCGCTGGATAACCCCAGCGCCGACCTGGGAAGCTTCGACGGCGTGGAGGGCGTGTTCATCGGCGGCTCGCCGTTTACGATCACCCGTCCGGTCGACGTGGAATGGCAGGAAGCGATCTCGCAGAAGCTGGTGGACTTCATCCAGGTCGAATCGGAGCGGCAGCGCTTCGGCATCTTTTCCACCTGCTACGGAACCTCCATGCTGGCGCACTACCTGGACGGCGAGGTCAACAGCAAGTACTCGGAATCGGCGGGCACCAGCGAGGTTTCTCTTACTGACGCCGGGCGCGTCGACCCCATCACGGGTGCGCTCCCCGACCGCTTCACCGCGTTGACGGGCCACAAGGATTCCGTGTCGCGCGTGCCCGCGGAGGCCACGCTGCTGGCCACCGGCGTGACCTGCCCTGTGCAGATCTACCGCTACCGCGAAAACGTCTGGACCAGCCAATTCCACCCGGAGATGGATGCGGCAGGCATCACTCGGCGGCTCAGCTTCTACGAGGACGAGGGCTACTGCGACCCCGCGGAGATAGCGGAGACCTACGCCCGCTTCGAGGGGCAGGATACGGCGGCGGCGAACTCGCTGCTGCGGCGCTTCGTGGAGCACTCCCGCGCCTCGCTGGGGATGGTGGGCTAGCTGGCTGAGTTAGATGGCTGAGCTAGGCCAGCTCGACGATCTCCATGTACTCGTCGCTCCACAGGTCCTCCACCCCGTCGGGCAGCACGATCACGCGCTCGGGCTCCAGGGCCTTCACCGCGCCCGGGTCGTGGGTGACCAGCACGACCGCGCCGGTGTAGGTGCGCAGCGCGTCCAGCACCTGCTCGCGGGACTGCGGATCCAGGTTATTGGTCGGCTCATCCAGCAGCAGCACGTTTGCCCGGGAGCTGACGAGGGTGGCTAGGGCCAGGCGGGTCTTCTCACCGCCGGAAAGGGTGCCGGCGGGCTGCTCCAACTGCTCGCCGGAGAACATGAAGGCGCCCAGCAGGCCGCGGAGGTCCTGCTCGCCGGCATCGGGGCAAGCCTCGATGGCATTGTCCCAGACGGACTTGTCAGGGTCGATCGTGTCGTGCTCCTGGGCGAAGTAGCCCACCTTCAGGCCGTGGCCGGTGACGATGCCGCCCTCGCCGTCGGTGCGTTCCACTCCGGCTAGCAGCTTCAGCAGGGTGGTCTTTCCCGCGCCGTTGAAGCCGAGCACCACCACGCGGGATCCCTTATCGATGGCTAGATCCACCCCGGCGAAGACTTCCAGGGAGCCGTACATCTTGGTCAGCCCCTTTGCGTTCATGGGAGTCTTGCCGCACGGTGCTGGCTCCGGGAAGCTGATGTTGGCCACGCGGTCCTCGACGCGAATCTCGTCCAGATTGCCCAGCATCTTTTCCGCGCGGGCGGCCATCTGCTTGGCGGCCTTTGCCTTGGTGGCCTTGGCGCCCAGTTTCTCGGCCTGCTGCTTCAGCGCGCTGGCCTTCTTCTCGGCATTGGCCTTCTCACGGCGGCGGCGCGCCTCATCGGTGGCGCGGGCGTCCTTGTACTTGGTCCAGCCCATGTTGTAGACGTCGGCCTCGCCGCGCACAGCGTCCAGGAACCAGATCTTGTTGCAGACGTCGTCCAGTAGTTCCACGTCGTGGCTGATCATGATCAGCCCGCCCTCGTGCTTGGCCAAAAAGCCGCGCAGCCAGGTGATGGAGTCCGCGTCCAGGTGGTTAGTCGGCTCGTCCAAAAGAAGTGTCGTCTGCGAACGGCCGGAGCCGGCGGTGGCTGCAAAGAGGATCTGCGCTAGCTCCACGCGGCGGCGCTGGCCGCCGGAGAGGGTCTTCAGTGGCTGGTCCAGCACCCGTTCGGGCAGCCCCAGTGAGTCGCAGATCTGCGCGGCTTCACTGTCGGCCTCGTAGCCGCCGAGGGCGTGGTACTTCTCCTCCAGGCGGCTGTACTTGAGGATCGCGGCATCGCGCTGGCCGGCGGATTCGCTGGTCTCCATGATTTCCTGCTGGCGCTCCATGGAGTGCCGGATGCGGTCCAGGCCACGCGCGGAAAGCACGCGGTCGCGCGCGCTCTGCTCGATGTCGCCTTCTTTGGAGTCCTGCGGCAGGTAGCCCATCTCGCCGCTGCGTGTGACGGTGCCACCGTAGGGCTCGCCCTCGCCCGCCAGGATGCGCATGGTGGTGGTCTTGCCCGCACCGTTTCGCCCGACCAGGCCGATGCGATCGCCGGGCTGCACTCGTAGGTGCTGTCCGGGGGCGTTCAGCAGGGTTCGGGCCCCCACCCGAACCTCGAGGTCATTAGTAACAATCACAAGGAAGAAGCCTATCAGCCATCCCCGTCGGTGACCCTTCCCACCCCATGAACACCGGAGTCGCGTTGCCCGGGTCCCCCACAGTCCCGAGTCGCATCCGGTGTGTGTCACCGACGGGGTTGTCTTCTTTTCGTGCCCCACCTTTCGGTATGTTCGTACCGAGTAGGACAACGTTCATGTTAGAAACTGTGTTTGGCGCCCGCAGGCTAAGCGTTACACCCGATTTTGGCCTGTCCCCCAAACCTTGAACTTAAACCTGAGCTTGCGAAGCTTCTTATTCTATTAGGCACTTCTTATACCTGTAGCTAATGCATTAAGCCGCAAAAATTTCCTAAAGAAGTGATGAGTAAAACACGGCTGTGTAAGTTCGGGGGTAAGAATCCTGAATCGGAGGTTTCAAGTGACCCAGCGGCTCGCGCTTAAAGGCCTCGGTCCAGCCGGAGCGCTCCTGGCCATTCGAGCTGCACAGCGCGGTTTCCACGTCACCGCCTATGACCCGGCCTTCGACGTGACCAGCCCCACCCCGTTCCCCGGCACCTATGGCGTGTTTTCCACGCAGATCCCCACCTGGGCCGATCCCCTATTTGGTGCACCGGAACCCCTGGACGTCGTCGCGGGCACTCCCCTCACCCGCCGCACGCTGGGGTTTAGCTATCGGATGCTGAACCAGGAGGCGGCCGCGGAGGCCCTGCGCAGCTCGAGCGTGCGCATCGAACCTGAGCCGCTTCCCAATGGCATGGAGGCGATCGACTGCACCGGCGCCCCACGGACGGACGCCGCACTGTGGCAACTGGCCGTCGGGTGGTTCCTACCCTTTACTGACGCCCCTTCAGGGTCCACCCCCACCTTCATGGATTGGACCGGGACGGTTGCCCAGGCCGGGGATTGCCCACCCAGCTTCTGCTATGTCCAGCGCACGGACGAGGGCTGGCTGTACGAGGAGACGATCCTCGCGGCGCACTGCAGCGCCGATGCAGCGAAACAGGAAGAAGTATTCGCGGTGCTGCGGGCGCGCCTGGCAGACCGCATAGGGACCCAAACTGTAGTGCGCGAAGAACGGGTCGCGATCCCGATGGGGACTAGGCGGCGTCACAAAGAAAGAAAGTTCGGCGCCGCGGCGGGGTTTATCAATCCCGCGACGGGCTACTCGCTGGGGCACGCACTGGAGGCCGCCGACGACTTCCTGGACGGCAAACGCGCCGGCGGGTGGCTGGCGTATGTGCTGCGGCAGGTCGGCGGGGAGCTCATCGCCCGGGCGGATGGTGCGACGCTGCAGGACTTCTTCGGGCACTTCTTTGCTCTGGATACGCGGGCGCAGCTGGCGTACCTGAGCGGGCGCAACGGACTGGAAGTGGCACGCACGATGTGGGCGCTAAGGGAGGGAACCGGACTGCGCCACGAGTTCCTCCGTCCCCTATTCCGCCGCCCCTGGTCGGTGGGCCGGGCGGTGTGGCAGAGGATGTACTCGGCCTAGACTGTGAAGCCCCTAGACCGTGAACCCGAGGAAACGCAGCTGCTCGCGGCCTTCTTCGTTGATCATGTGCGGACCCCAGGCCGGGGTCCACACCCAGTTGATCTGCAGGTCGGAGACCTCGTCGACGTTGTTGATCACAGCATCGCGCGCCTGATCCTCCAGCACGTCCTGCAGCGGGCAGGCCGGGGAGGTCAGGGTCATGTTCAGCACAGCGGTCTTGTCCTCGATCCAGATGTCATAGACCAGGCCCAGATCGATGACGTTGATGCCGAGCTCCGGGTCGATAACGTCCAGCAGGTGCTCCTCGACCTTGCCGGCCAGCGCCATGTCCTCCGGGCTGCGCTCAGACGGGCCCTCCGGAGCCTTGTCCAGCGGCGAGGGGTCCATCTCCGGGGCGGTGGGTTCTGCGTTCTCAGTCATGGTGTGTTCCTTACTCTGTGTTGGTGTTAGCGCTCACGCCGGCCTCGGTGGCAGCGGCCTCGAAGGCCTTCCAGCCCAGCAAGGCGCACTTCACGCGGGCGGGGTACTTGGAGACACCCGCGAAGGCAATGCCGTCGCCGATGATCTCGTCGTCGCCTTCGATCTTGCCGCGAGAGGTGACCATGCGCTCGAACTCCGCAAGCTTGGCGAAGGCTTCCGCGACGGGTCGGCCGACCAGCTCCTCGGCCATGACGGACGTGGAGGCCTGGCTAATGGAGCACCCCACAGCGTCGTAGGAGATGTCCTCGACCGTCTGGTTGTCCTCGCTGAGGTGCAGGCGCAGCGTGAGCTCGTCGCCGCACGAAGTGTTAACGTGGTGCACCTCGGCCTCGAAGGGCTCGCGCAAGCCCGCGTGCTGCGGGTGCTTGTAGTGGTCCAGGATCACTTCCTGGTACATCTGCTCAAGTTTCATAGGGCCCTAGTATCCTCTAGTACTTTCCTCAATCGCCGTGTATGCGCTTTTTCTTCGCCGTTGCTTTCTATGCCGTGCCGAAGAACTCTTGCGCCTTGCGGATGGCGGCGATCAGCGCGTCGACTTCCGAAAGGTCATTGTAGATGTAGAAGCTGGCGCGGGCGGTAGCCTGCACATCCATGCACGTGTGCACCGGCCACGCGCAGTGGTGGCCTACGCGGATGCACACGCCCTGATCGTCGACTACCTGGCCTAGATCGTGCGGGTGGATCCCCTCCACGACGAAGCTTAGGGCACTGCCGCGATCCTGCGAGTCGGTGGGACCGATGATGCGCAAGCCCTCGATGGTTTGCAGCTGCTCCAGGGCGTACTCCGTCAGCTCCGCCTCGTGGGCGGCGACCTTATCCATACCCAGGTCCTCCAGGTACTTCACGGCTGCACCCAGGCCTACGACCTGGGAAGTCATCTGAGTGCCCGCCTCGAAACGCTGTGGAGCCTCAGTAAAGGTCGTGCGCTCCATCGTGACCTTCTCCACCATCGAGCCGCCGGTCAGGAAAGGAGGTAGCTGGTCGAAGTGCTGTGCCTTACCGTAAAGGACGCCGACGCCGTTAGGTCCCAGCATCTTGTGGCCGGAGAAAGCGGCGAAGTCCACGTCCAGTTCGTGGAAGTTTACGGGCATGTGCGGCACGGATTGGCAGGCGTCCAAGACAAAGATCGCCCCAACTTCGCGGGCGCGGCGCACGGCCTCCTTGACGTCCAGCACGGCGCCGGTGACGTTCGACTGGTGCGTCAGCGCAACCACCTTTGTGCGCTCGCTGAGCTCCAGGCTGTCCAGGTCGATACGGCCATCCGAAGTGGCGGAATACCACTTCAAGGTCGCGCCGGTGCGCTGTGCGAGTTCCTGCCACGGGACCAGGTTGGCGTGGTGCTCCAGTTCGGAGACGACGATCTCGTCGCCCTCGGTGACCTGCAGCTCCCACGCCCGTGCGTCACCCAGGATGTAGGCGACTTCGTTGAGCGCCTCGGTGGCGTTCTTGGTGAACGCGATCTCCCGGTCCTCGGCCCCGACGAAGCCCGCGATGGCCTCACGGGCCGATTCGTAGGACTCGGTAGCCTCCTCCGCGATTTCGTAGGCACCGCGGTGCACGGGAGCGTTGTGGGTGGTCAAAAACTCCCGCTCCGCATCCAACACCTGCACGGGCCGCTGGGCGGTAGCTCCGGAATCCAGATACACCAGCTTCTGCCCATCGCGCACGGTGCGCGAAAGGATCGGGAAGTCGCTGCGGATCTTCGCTGTGTCCAGGGAACTGTTGGAACTCACAAGTTCACACTTTCTGCCCAGTTGATGCTGGGGCGAGCAAGGTTGGTTGAAGGAAACGGATGGGTGGGATAGACCGCAGGCTTAGATGAACTTGTCGTAGCCCTCGGCCTCGAGCTGCTCAGCCAGCTCCGGTCCACCGGATTCCACGATGCGGCCGCCGGCGAAGACGTGCACGTGGTCGGGCTTCACGTAGTTCAGGATGCGCTGGTAGTGCGTGATCATTACCACGCCGCCGTTCTCACGCTCCTGGTAGCGGTTGATGCCCTCAGAAACGATACGCAGCGCATCAACGTCGAGACCAGAGTCGGTCTCGTCCAGGATTGCGAACTTCGGCTTCAGCAGACCCAGCTGCAGAATCTCGTGGCGCTTCTTCTCGCCACCGGAGAAGCCCTCGTTGATGGAGCGCTCGGAGAACGACGGGTCGATCGCCAGCTCTTCCATCGCGCCGCGGGCTTCCTTGACCCACTCGCGGATCTTCGGTGCCTCACCGCGCACAGCGGTGGCGGAAGAGCGCAGGAAATTAGCCATGGAGACACCCGGTACCTCAGTCGGGTACTGCATAGCCAGGAACAGGCCCGCGCGGGCGCGCTCGTCGACTTCCATGTCCAGCAGGTTCTCGCCGTCCAGCAGCACCTCGCCTTCAGTGATCTCGTAGCGCGGGTGGCCGGCGATGGCGTAGGACAGGGTGGACTTGCCAGAGCCATTCGGACCCATGATGGCGTGAGTCTCACCGGAGTTGATGGTCAGATTAACGCCGTGCAGGATCGGCTTCGGATCCTCGTTCTCGTCGGCGGGGACGACCTGCGCGTGCAGGTTCTTGATTTCCAGAGTGCTCATGGTGTGTAAAAGCTTTCTTTGGGTGTTTGACGGGTGGATGAATTTAAAGAACCGTGTGCTGCAGCTCGGCTTCGACCTTGTCCTCCAGCAGCTCGCGGATAGACTCTTCCGGAATGCGCTTGATCACGTCGGTGAAGAAACCGCGGACGATCAGCATTTTTGCGCTAGCCGGGTCGATGCCTCGGGACTGCAGGTAGAACATGTGCTCGTCGTCGAAGCGACCGACGGTGGCGGCGTGGCCCGCACCGACGATCTCGCCGGTCTGAATCTCCAGGTTCGGCACGGCATCAGCGCGGGCGCCGGAGGTTAGCAGCAGGTTGTTGTTCTTCTCGTAAGTGTCGGTGCCCGTTGCATCCGGGCGGATCAGAACGTCGCCGATCCATGCTGTGCGTGCCTCGCGGGCATCCTTGCCCTTCTCCGGCTCGCCCTGCAGCGCACCCTTGTACAGCACGTTGGAGCGGCAGTTACGGATCGAGTGGTCCACCAGCAGGCGCTGTTCGAAGTACTGACCCGCATCCGCGAAGTACAGTCCCAGCAGCTCAGCATCGCCGCCGGTGTCCGTGTAGCGCACGTGCGGCACGGAGCGCACCACGTGGCCACCGAAGGCCGCGTAGTAGTGGCGCACGGTTGCATCGCGGCCAACCTGGATGTGCGAGTTCGACAGGTGCACCGCATCGTCGTTCCAGTCCTCGAAGACCACGGTGGTCAGCTTCGCTCCGGTGCCAACGACGAACTCGACGTTGTCGGAGTGCGCGCCGGAGCCCTCATAGCGGACAAACACCACGGCCTCAGCGTGGGGCTCGAGCTCCACGACCAGGGTGCCGTAGGAGACCTCGTCCTCCCCCGGGCCGTCGACGGTGATGGTCACCGGAGCCTTCAGCGCCGCATCCTTAGAGACGCGCACGTAGTCCGCGGACTCGGTGTTTTCCCACGCCTGGGCTGCCGCACGATCCACGGGAGCACCCGCGCGACCGAGGCGCTCGTCGCCTGGCTCCAACTGCTCGACGGTCACGCTGGGGGCGTCATCATCAGAAACACCGACGGCGACGGCAGCACGCTTGCCAGCTACGGCCGAGCCATCGTGCAGGCCGCGCAGCTCGCGCAGCGGGGTGAAGCGCCAATCCTCATCCTTACCGCGCGGCACGGAGAAGTCCGCGGCCGAGAAAGAGGTGAAACGGTCACCCTTGGTCTGGTGATCCGTACCAGCCTGAACCGGTGTGATAGTCGCTTCGGTTTCGTTGAGTGGGGTGGTCATTTGGTTTAACCCACCGATCCTTCCATCTGCAGTTCGATTAGACGGTTGAGCTCCAGGGCGTACTCCATGGGCAGCTCCTTGGCGATGGGCTCCACGAAGCCGCGGACGATCATCGCCATTGCCTCTTCCTCCTCGATGCCGCGGGACATCAGGTAGAACAGCTGATCCTCGGAGACCTGGGAGACGGTGGCCTCGTGGCCCAGCGTCACGTGGTCGTTACGAATGTCGTTGTACGGGTATGTGTCCGATCGCGAGATGGAGTCGACCAGCAGCGCGTCACACTCGACATTCGAAGCGGAGTGGTGCGCATCCTTGTTCACCTGCACCAGGCCGCGGTAGGCAGCGCGGCCACCGGCGCGGGCGACGGACTTGGAGACGATATTCGAGCTCGTGTGCGGAGCCATGTGCACCATCTTCGCGCCCGTGTCCTGGAACTGACCCTCGCCGGCGAAAGCCACGGAGAGCACCTCGCCCTTCGCGTGCGGGCCGGTCATCCACACGGCCGGGTACTTCATGGTCACCTTGGAGCCGATGTTGCCGTCGACCCACTCCATCGTGCCGCCCTCTTCGCACTTGGTGCGCTTGGTGACGAGGTTGTAGACGTTGTTCGACCAGTTCTGGATCGTGGTGTAACGGCAGCGGCCGCCCTTCTTCACGATGATCTCGACCACTGCGGAGTGGAGGGAGTCGGTCTTGTAGATCGGTGCGGTGCAGCCCTCGACGTAGTGGACGTAAGCGTCCTCGTCGACGATGATCAGCGTGCGCTCGAACTGACCCATGTTCTCGGTGTTAATGCGGAAGTACGCCTGCAGCGGAATGTCCACGTGCACGCCCTTTGGCACGTAAATGAAGGAACCACCGGACCAGACGGCCGTGTTCAGCGCGGAGAACTTGTTGTCGCCGGCCGGGATCACGGTGCCGAAGTACTCCTCGAACAGCTCGGGGTACTCGCGCAGTCCGGTATCGGTATCGACGAAGATCACGCCCTGCTTCTCCAGGTCCTCGCGGATCTGGTGGTACACAACCTCGGACTCGTACTGGGCGGCCACGCCAGCGACCAGGCGCTGCTTCTCGGCCTCCGGGATGCCCAACTTGTCGTAGGTGTTCTTGATGTCCTCCGGCAGGTCCTCCCAGGTCTGAGCCTGCTTCTCGGTGGAGCGGACGAAGTACTTGATGTTGTCGAAGTCGATATCGCTGAGGTCCGCGCCCCACGTCGGCAGTGGCTTCTTGTCGAAGATGTCCAGAGCCTTCAGGCGACGCTTCAGCATCCACTCCGGCTCGTTCTTCTTCGCGGAGATGTCGCGGACGACGTCCTCGTTAAGGCCACGGCGGGCAGAGGCGCCGGCGACATCGGAATCGTGCCAGCCGTAGCCGTACGCGCCGATGGAATCGATAATCTCTTCGTCGGTCTGGGGTTTAGTTTCAGGTGTTTGTGCAGCTTGAGTCATGGTTTAACTTTCCTTCTTGGGGGAAGGGTCAATGGTTCTAAGCGGAATATAGGTGGTGCAGACACCGTTGCCGTCGGCGATTGTCGCCAAAGGTTGGGTGTGCTGTCCCAGCAGCTCTGCAACCACCCGGTGCTCCGCCGCGCACAGTTCTGGGAACTCGTGAGCGACATCTTGGATCGGGCAGTGATGACGGCAAATCTGTACGCCACCGCCTGCGTGGCCGACAGTGGCAGCGTAGCCCCTCTCGGTCAATGCGTCGGCAATGGCCTGGGCCTTGGCGGCTACGTCTGCGTCGGAGTCGGAGACGTCCTGCAGCAGATCGTTGATGCGCTGAGCGGCGAAGTCCTCCACCGCTTCCTCTCCTCCTGCAGAGCGAAGAGCACGCAGAGCCAGCAAGGCGAGCGTGTCGTAATCATGTCCAAACTCCGCCCGGCCTTGGTCGGTCAGCCTGAAGAGCTTGGCGGGCCGTCCACGTTGCCCGGAACGAGGTGCCTCGACGACCTCGGCGAGGCCGTCGGAGACGATGTTGTCTAAGTGACGCCGAACGCCGGCGGCGCTTAGCCCAAATGCCTCGCTAATGTCCGATGCGCTCACCGGACCGTGGCGCAGCACATGCAGAAGAATGCGGTGCCGCGTGTCGTGCTCTGGAGTGGGCTGGGTTGCCCGCTCCTCAGATGTCCGTGCCACGCTAGTACCTCCTTTAGCTTCTGTTCGAGTGCGCCTGTGCAACTTAAAGTTGTGCCTACATGATTAGACAACAAAAGTGTGTCGTAAATATTCCCGCTTGTCTACTAAGGTAACCCTGCCTAACTCGCGGCCATCCTTGGAGCTATCTCTGTGGCGCTGGTCACGGCCATGGCTGAAGAAGATTGCTTGCGACATTCGGTAGTATCTGCACCTATGACTACCCCCACCTCAGCCACCCCGAGGGCCACCCCGAGCTCGTCTCGGGGGTCGCGTCTCTTGGCGCCCTGGCGGAGGTTCCAGGAGCAATTGCCCCACCTGGGCCTGGCGGGGTCGCGATCGGCACAGCTGCACTCGGAATCCGAGGGCGACAATGTGCCGGAAAGCTCCCTGCAGCTCCAGCCCCTGAGTCGCGCGCTTTCCATGCGGCTTTACGCTGCGGTATTCCTGGGAGCCCTCGGCACCATGCTGATCACGGTCGGCGGCCTGGGCGCCGGCGCGTTCCCCGTGATCCACAACCCCTATTGGGACTTCCCCGGCGTGAACACGCTGGCGCGGATGCTGCACTCCACCACCGTTTTGGTCTTCGTTGGCATCGGCTTCTTGGTCTACGGCTGGTTGCTTCTGTCTACCTTTGCTGTCTCCGCGCCCGGCAGGCCCAACCACCCGATCCCGGTGCGAACCTATTGGCGCACATTCTTCGTGTGGGTCACCCCGCTCATGGTCACCCCGCCACTGTTTACCCAGGACATCTACTCCTACCTGGCGCAGGGAGCGATCGCCGCGAGGGGCTGGGACCCCTACAGCGCCGGCCCCGTAGACCTGCTGGGTATCGACGACCCCCTGGCCCGTTCCGTGCCCCTGATGTGGGCGCACTCCCCTGCACCCTATGGGCCGGTGGCGCTGGGCTATAGCGGGGTCATCTCCATGCTCACTGACAACTCCATCATCCTCGGCATCGTGCTGCATCGGTTGGTGGCCATCCTGGGGCTGGCCTTAAGCGGCTGGGCTCTCGTACGCCTGGCACGGCGCTGTGGCGTGTCGAGTGGAGCTGCCTTGTGGCTGGGCGTGTTGAACCCGTTGGCGATCCTGCACCTGGTCGGCGGCATTCACAACGAGGCCGCCCTGATCGGCCTTCTGCTCGCAGGCATGGAGTTGGTGCTGCGCGGCGTGGATAACGAAGAGCGCCCCCTCACCAGCCGCTGGATACTAATCATCGGCGGTTTCGGCCTGATCACAATGGCCGGCTTGGTCAAAGTCACGGCTTTCATCGGCCTGGGCTTCGCCGGTGCCGCACTCGCCCGCTGGTTCGGCGGGCGCCTGCTGGATCTCTGCTCCGCCGCGAGTGTCGCCGTAGCCGTCGCGGTCGTAACGTCCGTCGCATTCTCCCTATTCACCGGTGTCGGTTTCGGCTGGATCACCTCCCAGGGTGGCGCTGCGGAGATCATCTCCTGGATGTCGATCACCACCTCCCTTGGGCTGTCCTCCGGGGCGCTCGGTGCCCTCTTGGGGCTGGGCGATCACACCGATTCGGCGCTGATCATCTTCCGCACCCTCGGACTGCTCGTGGGTGCGTTCTGGGTGGTTCGCATGCTGTGGGCCTCCTTCCGCGGCCGTATCCACCCCGTAGGCGGGCTGGGCGTGGCCACCCTCATCCTGGTGCTTTTCTTCCCCGTCGTGCACCCCTGGTACCTTCTGTGGGCGATTCTCCCCCTTGCGGCCTGGGCGAACAGGCGCGCGTTCCCCCTCACCGCCGTTATCTATTCGGTGGTGTTCAGCTTCTTCATCCTCCCCCGCGGACTTTCCCTGCCAACCTCCACGGTGATCTACATCTATGCGATGAGTCTCGTGTTCTTCCTGGTAGCGCTGGTGGCTCTGCGGGCTATGGCGGCCCACAACGCAGATCTGGCCGAGGCCCTGTCGTTTCGCTCCGATAAACTCCGGCGGGCAGTAGCCGCTGCTACGTAAAACGCTGCCAGGGGGCTAGACTTTCACATCATGACCACAAGACCTGAAACCCAGGCAACCCAAGCAGCCCCAGCACGGGCGAGCTCTCCCGTGCTTCAGCTCCGCGACGTAGTCAAGACCTACGGCGAGCGCCGCGCCGTCGACGGGCTGAGCCTCGAGTTGTCCGCCGGCCAGGTGCTCGCTCTCCTCGGCCCGAACGGCGCTGGCAAGACCACGACCGTCGAAATGTGCGAGGGCTTCATCCGTCCCACCGAGGGCACCATCCGCGTGTTCGGCAAGGATCCGGCCGTCGAGTCGGACGAGGTGCGCAGTCGCATCGGGGTAATGCTGCAAGGTGGCGGCGCGTACCCCGGAATCCGCGTGGGCGAGATGTTACGGCTGGTGGCGTCATACTCGAAAAACCCCTTGGATCCCGACTGGCTGCTCGAGACCGTCGGGCTGACCGGCCACGAAAAGACTCCCTACCGGCGCCTATCGGGTGGCCAACAGCAGCGCCTGAGCCTGGCCTGTGCACTGGTTGGGCGCCCCGAGCTGGTGTTCCTGGACGAGCCGACCGCCGGCCTGGACGCCCAGTCCCGCCTGGCGGTGTGGGATCTGGTGGCCTCGCTGAAGCGCGACGGCGTGGCGGTGGTGCTGACCACCCACCTGATGGACGAGGCCGAGGCGCTGGCCGACCAGGTGGTCATCATTGACTCCGGTCGCGTGGTCGCTTCTGGCACGCCCGAGGAGATGATGTCGAGCCGCGACCCGAATTCCACCGGTGCGTGGCTTGCGGTGCAGGTTGATTCCGACGCCGCACTCCCCGATGTCTCCGCGGCCATTGCCAAGCGCGCGGAGGTGCCGGTGACGGTGGACGAGCTGCGCCCCCGCCACTTCAGGATCGAGGCTGAGGAGCTGAGCCCGCAGTTGGTTGCAGCGGTGGCCGAGGCTTTCGCCGATGAGTCCGTGATGATCAGCCAGCTCGAGGTCAACAGGCAGTCGCTGGAGGACGTCTTCCTCTCTATCACCGGAAAGGACATCCGCTCATGAGTACCACCAGCCGCTTCGAGCCGGGGCTCTTTGCCCCCGCACCTCAGCAGGCGAAGTCCGGCGACATCGTAAAGGCCCAGGCCAAGATAGAATCGCTGCTCTTCTTGCGTCACGGGGAGCAGCAATTGCTCTCTATGGTCATCCCGCTGGGGCTGCTTATTGGTCTGACGCTGGTTCCCGGCGATGACGCATCCCACGCAGTCAGCCGCATCTTCCCCATGGCTTTGGCGATTGCACTGATGGGTGCGGGTTTCACGGGCCAGGCCATCGCGGTAGCCTTCGACCGGCGCTATGGGGCTCTGAAGCGCATCGGCGCGGCGGGTGTGCCCACCTGGGCGCTGATCGCGGGCAAGGTTGTCGCAGTGTGCATCGTGGTGCTGCTGCAGGTGTTGGTGCTATCCATCGCCTCATTCGCGCTGGGATGGCGCCCGGACATCGTGGGGTTGCCCGCGGCCCTGGTGACGGCGGTACTGGGGGTTGCGGCCTTCACCAGCCTGGGGCTGCTGCTGGGCGGCACCCTGAGCTCGGAGCTGGTGCTGGCGCTGGGCAACACGATCTGGTTCGTTTTGCTAGGTGCGGCTGTGTTCGCCACCATGGCAACCCCGGCCGGTGAAAACGTCAGTGCTTTCCTCATGGCCGTGCCCTCGGTGGCGCTAATGGAAGGCTTCCACACCGCAGTGGTTGCCGGTGGATTCAACTGGTTGGCGCTGCTGAGCCTGGCCGTGTGGGCCGTGATCGGCTCGGTCCTCGCGCTAAAGCTTTTCCGCTTCACCATGGAGAGCGACTAACGCAAGGACGGCTAGCGGCAATTAGCCCCGCCACGTGGGCTTCCGATAGTCTTAAAGGCGTGCTTGAGACTATGAAACAACGCGCCGCGGAGGAGAACAATCCCTTCGTCAGAGCGCTGCTGAAGCTGTACGCCTTTGCACATGCAGCCGACCGCAGGTTTGGCTTCCCTCGGCCCGTTACCGCCCCGACTATCCGGCGCCAGCGGCTCTTCGCCATCATCCTGTTGGCTTGCCAGACGGGAATTACCTTCACCGGCTCTTTGGTGCGCGTTACGGGCTCCGGTTTGGGCTGCGACACGTGGCCGCAGTGCCACCCGGGCTCCCTGTTCCCGGTTGCTGGCTCCGCGCCGTGGATTCACCAACTGATCGAGTTCGGCAACCGGACGCTGACATTCGTACTGATCATCGCCGCCCTGGTGTGCTTCATTTCCGTGGTGCGCGCCGCGCGCCGCTCTACGATTCTCCACCTGGCCTTCATCCAGGGCATCGGCATTATCGTCCAGGCCGTTCTGGGTGGCATCACCGTGCACATGGATTTGATGTGGTGGACCGTTGCCCTGCACTTCCTGCCCAGCATGCTGCTGGTCTTCCTGGCCGCGAAGCTGGTGGTGCGCATCGGTGAGCCCGACGATGGCGAGATGCAACCCCTGATGCCACGTCCCCTGCGCATTCTCACCGACGGATCCGCGCTGAGCCTGGCGATCGTCCTGATTACCGGCACCCTGGTGACCGGTGCCGGTCCGCACGCGGGCGACGAGGCGATTCTTCCGGAGCACCGTCTGCAGGTTCCGCTGATTGACATGGCGCACATCCACGCTGGCTTCATGTACCTCTACCTGGGCCTGACCGTTGGCTTGCTGGCAGGCGTGTTCGCACTGAACCTGGAGCACCGCATAAAAACGGCCTCCTACTGGGTGATCGCCGCGATCATTCTGCAGGCCATCGTCGGCATCATGCAGTACTGGCTGGGTGTCCCCCGCTGGTCGGTGCCGATTCACGTTATCGGCTCCGGGCTTACTACCGCGGCCACCGGCTTCCTCTGGGCTCTGAAGTACCGCTACAGCGGCGGCAACGCCAGCCTGACGGGCACGACGGCCGGTGACTGCCAGCGTCAGGAGACCGTCGACGCTTAAGACGGCTAAGATGCCGAAATATGACTCAGCCGACGCGCATGCCGCGCACCACCCTGAAATTCAACTCGGGGGTGGACACTCCATTGGTGCCCGGTCGGGGCGAACACTACTACTCCACTCCTAACCCGATGCGGGATAACAGCGGATGCTTTCAAGCCTTGAGCGTGGCGGGTCCTCCGCCATACTCACAGGAAATGCCATTACGTATTTCTATCCTCGTGGCAGCTGGACTCGTCGGTGTTGTCTTTACAGTCATCGCCCTCATGATGCCATTCGGTAGTGCACGCGGCGCAGGAGAATAGCTACTGCCTGGAAGAATGGCTGGATCGACTACTACCGGGCACCTCTCCAAGTGCTCTACCCGGATGGCTCGTTCCGGCAGATGCAGTCTTTTGAATTCGAGATGAAGGCCAGGCCCGACTGGTATCGCATGCGTTGCAATATGGCCTCATCGGCGCAAACCGCTGTCGCGAATAGTTGGAACAATAACGGATGGGCAATCGTCGGTATAAGTCGCCTTCCTGGGCAGACGCATGCCGAACTCGACCCCGGACTCACGCACCAACAGTGCGAAGCCATATTCAACCTCGCTGAACGCTACTGGCTCAGGACGGCTTGGTGATCTTAGTCGTGATGCTAGCCGAGCACAGCCTCGGCGAGCGTCTGCCACCCCAGCACCGCGTCCACGGAGAGCGCGACGAAGAGGATAGACAGGTAGTTGTTCGATAGGAAGAACAGCTGCATCGGCTTCACCGGCGTACCATTCTTCACTCCCTGGTGCAGCATGTGAGCCTTGATGATGAACCAGCCGCCGGAAATCAGTGCGGCAGCCAGGTAGATCCAGCTAGCCGCCGGAACCAGCAGGAGCGAAGTGATCACGGTCGCCCAGGTGTAGCCCAGGATCTGGCGCGTTACCTGCAGCGGAGGCTTGACCACGGGCATCATGGGCACGCCCGCGGCCTCGTAGTCTTCGCGGTAGCGCATTCCCAGAGCCCAGGTATGCGGCGGCGTCCAAAAGAAAATAATCATGAACAAAATGAGCGCCTGAACCCACGAGGACCACCCGGCGTGGAACGCACCGCCGTTGTTATCAGTGATGACGGCCCAGCCAACAATCACCGGCATGCAGCCAGCAGCGCCGCCCCAGATGACGTTCTGCCAGGTACGGCGCTTGAGCCACTTGGTGTAGACGAAAACATAGAACCAGTTCGTCAGCACGATAAATCCGGCGGCCAGCCAGGAGTGGCACAAGAAGCCCAGCCACAGCACAGAGGCAATCAGCAGCACCCAGGCGAAGACGCGGGCCTCCCCGACGGAGACGGTCTGGCGGGCAGTCGGACGGCGACGGGTGCGGCGCATCAGCTGGTCGATGTCGTGATCGACCACGTTGTTGAACGTGTTGGCCGCGCCAGCTCCCATCCAGCCGCCGATGAGAGTCAGGAGGATAAGGCCGAAGTTCACTTCGCCGCGCGCTGCCTGCAACATCGCAGGGATCGTGGCCACCAGCAACAATTCAATGACCCTGGGTTTGGTCAGTGCTAGATATGCCTTGGCCGTCTCAGCGAATGTCTTCACCGGCTGCCTCGCTTCCACCTTCTCGAATATTTTCCGAATCGCGTCTAACGCTACCCGAGCGCAGGGTGCAGGCCGAAACAGAGCCTGCACTCGCCCATCTACATATGGTCGTACGGGAGCTTCAAATAGTTCCCGCGGAGTGCAAGAAATTTTTGCCCCGAAAATCCGGCCTGCAACTGCGCCCACTAGCCACGGCGAACGTTTACGACCATTAGTATGTATGGGGTATTCGGCTTGATGAAGAAAGGCAACTGACAGTGACTCTCTCCCCAGAACAGCAGGCACTCACGGTGCGCAACTACCCGGCGGACTGGACGGAGACCGACACGCGCGCGGTCGACCTTGCCCGCGTACTGGCCGCAGACGCCGTGGAGAACTGCGGCTCGGGCCACCCCGGCACGGCAATGAGCCTGGCGCCGCTGGCATACACCCTGTACCAGCGCGTGCTGCGCCACGACCCGCAGGACGTGCACTGGGTAGGCAGGGATCGCTTCGTCCTCTCGGCTGGCCACTCCTCCCTGACCCAATACATCCAGCTGTACCTGGGCGGCTTCGGCCTGGAACTGGAGGACCTGCAGGCGCTGCGCACCTGGGACTCCAAGACACCGGGCCACCCGGAGGTGCACCACACCGACGGCGTGGAGATCACCACCGGCCCGCTGGGCCAGGGCCTGGCGTCCGCGGTGGGTATGGCGATGGCTTCCCGCCGCGAGCGCGCCCTGTTCGACCCGCAGGCTCCGGCCGGCGAGTCCCCCTTCGACCACTTCATCTACGTCATCGCTTCTGACGGCGACGTGCAGGAGGGCGTGACTTCCGAGGCTTCCTCCCTGGCAGGCACCCAGCAGCTGGGCAACCTCATTGTTTTCTGGGACGACAACGGGATCTCCATCGAGGACCAGACCGAGATCGCCTTCACCGAAGATGTCTCCGCCCGCTACGCCGCCTACGGTTGGCAGACCCTCGAGGTCACTGGCGAGGACGTGGAGGGCATCCTGGACGCAGTCGAGCGCGCCAAGGCCGAGACCTCCCGCCCCACCTTCATCCGCCTGCGCAGCGTCATCGCCTACCCCGCCCCGACGAAGATGGATACCGGTGCCTCCCACGGTGCTGCCCTCGGCGCGGAGGAGATCACCGGCATCAAGCAGGCCCTGGACTTCCCGGACGAGCCGTTCCCGGTGGAGGACAAGGTAATCGCCCACACCCGCGGTCTGATCGATCGTGGCGCGGAGGCGCACAAGCAGTGGCAGGTTCTTTTTGACGCCTGGGCGGAGAACAACCCGGAGAACAAGGCTCTGTTCGACCGTCTGTACTCCCGGGAGCTTCCGGAGGGCTTCGACGCCGAGGTTCCCAGCTGGGAGGCCGGCGAGTCCCTGGCTACCCGCAAGGCTTCGGAGGCCACCCTGCAGGCTCTGGGTAAGACCCTGCCGGAGCTGTGGGGCGGTTCCGCTGACCTGGCTGGCTCCACCAACACCATCATCAAGGGCTCCCCGAGCTTCGGCCCGGAGGCCATCAGCACCCGCAACTTCACCGCGGAACCGGGCGGCCGCAACCTGCACTTCGGTATCCGCGAACACGGCATGGTCGCCATCCTGAACGGCATCGCCCTGCACGGCCCGACTCGCCCGTACGGCGCAACGTTCCTGCAGTTCTCCGACTACGCCCGCGGTGCGGTGCGCCTGGGCGCACTGATGAAGTCGGATGTTTACCACGTGTGGACGCACGACTCCATCGGCCTGGGTGAGGACGGCCCCACCCACCAGCCGGTCGAGCACCTGGCCTCCCTGCGCGCCATCCCCCACCTGGCGGTTATCCGCCCGGCGGACGCTAACGAGACCGCTGCCGGCTGGGTGGCTGCCCTGCAGGCCGAGGAGTCCCCGAAGGCTCTGGTCTTGACCCGCCAGAACGTCCCCGTGTTGGAGGGAACCCAGGACAAGGCTGCCAAGGGCGTGGCTCGCGGCGCCTACGTGCTGGTCGAAGAATCGACGGACACCCCGGAGGTCATCCTGCTGGCCACCGGCTCCGAAGTACAGCTGGCCGTGGAGGCCGCCAAGGAGCTGGAGAGCCAGGGCGTGGGCACCCGCGTGGTCTCCATGCCGGTCATGGAGTGGTTCCTCGAGCAGGATGCCGAGTACCAGGAGCAGGTTCTGCCGAGCGACGTGACGGCTCGCGTCTCCGTCGAGGCCGGCATCTCCATGCCGTGGCACCGCTTCGTCGGCCTGAACGGCCGCACGGTCTCCCTGGAGCACTACGGCGCTTCGGCGGACTACCAGACGCTCTACCGCGAGTTCGGCATCACTTCCGAGGCAGTCGTCGCCGCTGCGCACGACTCCATCGCGGCGAACAAGTAAACCCCACAACCCCACCCCCACCCCCACAGCAAGGACTGATTCCTTATATGAGCACCCCCGCCAACATCGACGCACTTGCACAAGCCGGCACCTCTGTGTGGCTGGACGACCTGTCCCGCGACCGCCTGCGCTCGGGCAACCTCGCCGAGGTCATTGAGAACAAGGGCGTGGTCGGCGTGACCACGAACCCGGCCATCTTCGCCAACGCGATGTCCCAGGGCACGGCTTACGACGAACAGCTCCGCGAGCTCGCCGCCGCTGGCACCCCTGCCGAAAGCGCAGTGTTCGAGATGGCGGCGGACGACGTGGCGGACGCCTGCGACGTCTTCCTGCCCATTTACGAGAAGACCGATGGTGTGGACGGCCGAGTCTCCCTCGAGGTGGATCCGCGCCTGGCCAACGAGCGCGAGGCCACCGTCACCCAGGCCAAGGAGCTGGCTGCGAAGGTGGGGCGCGAGAACCTGATGATCAAGATCCCCGCCACGCAGGAATGCCTGCCCGCCATCACCGACGTGCTGGCCGAGGGCATCAGCGTGAACGTGACCCTGATCTTCTCCGTCAGCCGCTACATCCAGGTGATGGAGGCATTCATCGCCGGTATTGCCCGCGCCGCCGAAGCCGGCAAGGACCTCACCAAGATCCACTCCGTGGCCAGCTTCTTCGTCTCCCGCGTGGACACCGAAATCGACAAGCGCCTGGATGGCATCGGCACCGACGAGGCCAAGCAGATCAAGGGCAAGGCCGGCGTGGCCAACGCGCAGCTGGCCTACGCCGCCTTCGAGGAGCGCCTGCTCAACAACCCCGACTGGACCGCGCTTGCCGATAAGGGAGCGCACGTTCAGCGACCATTGTGGGCGTCCACCTCAGTAAAGAACCCCGAGTACCCAGACACCCTGTACGTGACCGAGCTGGCCGGACCGCGCACCGTGAACACGATGCCGGAGAACACTTTGGACGCAACGATCGACCACGGCGAGATCCGTGGCGATTCGCTCAGCGGCACGGCGGAGGATGCACGCGAAGTGTTCGCTCGCCTGGACGCGGTGGGCGTAAACCTGGCCGAGGTGTGGGCCGTGCTGGAGGACGAGGGCGTGGAGAAGTTCGTGGCCTCCTGGAACGAGCTGCTGGGCACTCTCTCCGCGCAGCTAGAAGCCAAGTAGCTCAGCGAGCGCAGCACCCACCCCTACCAACTAAAGAAAAGACTAAAGAAAATAGGACTTTAGACAAGTGCAACTTCCCTTTTCCGCCGAGGAATGGCGCAACCCGTTGCGCGACGAACTGGATAAGCGCCTGCCGCGCATCGCCGGCCCCTGCGGCCTGGTGATCTTCGGCGTGACCGGCGACCTGGCGCGCAAGAAGCTGCTGCCCGCCGTCTACGACCTGGCGAACCGCGGCCTGCTGCCACCCGGCTTCAGCCTGATCGGCTACGGCCGCCGCGACTGGTCGAAGGAGCAGTTCGAGGAGCAAGTCCTGGAGTGCGTCAAGGATCGCGCGCGCACCCCGTGGCGCCAGAACGTGTGGGATCGCCTCGCCGAAGGCATCTTCTTCGTCACCGGCGACTTCACCACCGATTCTGCTTTTGACGCCCTCGCAGAGAAGACCCGGGAGATCGACAACGCGCGCGGCACCGCCGGCAACTGGGCTTATTACCTGTCCGTCCCGCCGGACCACTTCCCTAGCGTGTGTCACCAACTCGAGCGCTCTGGGCTGGCCAAGCCGGATCCGGAGCTGGGAGAGCTGCACAACGGCTGGCGTCGCGTGGTCATCGAGAAGCCCTTCGGCCACGACGAGCAGTCGGCCCACGAGCTCAATGAGATCGTGAACAGCGTGTTCCCGGAATCCAGTGTGTTCCGCATCGACCACTACCTGGGCAAGGAGACGGTGCAGAACATCCTGGCGCTGCGCTTCGCCAACCAGCTATTCGACCCAATGTTCAACGCGCACTACGTGGACCACGTGCAGATCACCATGGCCGAGGACATCGGCCTGGGCGGACGCGCTGGCTACTACGACGGCATCGGCGCGGCCCGCGACGTGATTCAGAACCACCTGCTGCAGCTGCTGGCGCTGATCGCCATGGAGGAGCCGGTGACGTTCAACCCGGAGGAGCTGCAGGCAGAAAAGGTGAAGGTGCTGCGCGCGACCACCCCGGTCGGGCCTTTCGCACAAACCACGGCCCGCGGGCAGTACACCTCTGGCTGGCAGGGCTCGATCCCGGTCAAGGGGCTGCGCCAAGAGGACGGCTTCGACCCGGAGTCCACCACGGAGACCTACGCTGCGGCGACCTTCGAGATCTCCTCCCGCCGCTGGGCCGGGGTGCCGTTCTACCTGCGCACCGGCAAGCGCCTGGGGCGCCGCGTGACGGAGATCGCCATCGTGTTCAAGGAGGCTCCGCACCTGCCGTTCGGCCCGGGCCAGACCACGGCCCAGGGCAACAACATGCTGGTCATCCGCGTGCAGCCCGAGGAGGGCGTGCTGGTGCGCTTCGGCTCCAAGGTGCCGGGCTCGGCCATGGAAGTTCGCGACGTGAACATGGACTTCAGCTACTCCGAGTCCTTCACCGAGGAATCCCCCGAGGCCTACGAGCGACTGATCCTGGATGCCCTGCTGGACGAGGCGAGCCTGTTCCCCACCAACGAGGAAGTGGAGCTCTCCTGGAAGATCCTGGATCCGATCCTGGAGCACTGGGCCCTCCACGGGCGCCCGGAAGACTACCCCGCCGGCACGTGGGGGCCGAAGGGTGCCGAAGAGATCCTGTCCCGGTCCGGGCGGCAGTGGCGTCGCCCCTAAAACCTTTTTCGTTCCCCCACCTACCCCTCCGACCGCGCGAGGAGCGCTCACTAAACGCCCATGATCATCGACCTTCCGAACACCAAGACCAAAGACATCGAGCGGCGCATCCGCGCGCTGCGTGAGGAACGCGGCGACGTCACGAGCGGGCGCGTGCTCACCCTCATCGTCGTCACCAGTGAGGACGACGATCTCGACCGCATCATCAGCTCCACCCACGACGCTTCCCGCGAGCACCCCGCCCGCGTGATCGTGCTGGTCACGCACCGCAGCGAGGAGTCTTTGCTGGACGCGCAGCTGCGCATTGGTGGCGATGCCGGGGCCTCCGAGATCATCATCATGCACCTGCACGGCGAGCTGTCCGCCAACCGCGCCTCCGTCGTGACTCCCCTGCTGCTGCCCGATACCCCGATCGTGGCCTGGTGGCCTGGCACTGGCCCGCGCAACCCGGCCTCCGACCCTATCGGCGCGCTGGCGACTCGCCGCATCACCGACTCGCTGACGGACGAGGACGAGGATGCCCTCTACCGCCGCCGCATGACGTACACCCGCGGAGATTCGGACATGGTGTGGAGCCGCATCACGCTGTGGCGCGGTCTGCTAGCCTCCGCGCTGGATCAGCCGCCGCACCACCCGATCGTGTCCGCCGAGGTGTGGGGGCCGAAGCACGATCCGTCCGTGGACATTGCAGCCGGCTGGCTGGCGGAGCGCCTGGATGTGCCGCTGACCAGGCACGTTACGGTCGATGGTCGCTATGGCGAGGACGCGGAAGGCAATCGCCTGATCTCTATCGAGAAGGCGGTGCTGTACCGCCAGGTGGGAGCCATTGAGGTTGAGGTTGTTGACGCCAACACGGTTTCGCTGACCGTCGGCGACCAGAAGTCCATGGTCACCCTCGGCAGGCGTGCACTGGCCGATTGCCTGGCCGAGGAGCTGCGCCACCTAGACCCGGACTACGCCTTCGGGCATGCCCTCCGCGGCCTGGTGCGCGTGAACCGCCCGGACCGCGGTCCCCGCACCTCCCAGTATCGTGGCGTGCAAACCCCTGGGCCGCAGGAGGACAAGCTGGACCGCTGGACCTCCCGCGATGCCCGCGAAACCTATAACACCTTTGATGGTCAGGAGTCTCTACGATGAAGCCCACGCAGAATAACCGCCGCACCTCAGTTATCAGCGACAAGACGGGGGTGGAGCTGCGCCCCCGCGACAACAAGCAGGACCTGGCAACCGCCGCGGCCCGCGAATTCATCAACACCGTGGCGGAGCTGCAGCGCACCGGCGACACCGTAACGGGCGACGGCATCGTCCGCGTGGTGCTGACCGGCGGCGGTGCGGGCATCGCCACCCTGGCGGAGATCGCCGCCCTGGACCATGCGGCGCAGCAGACGGCAGAGGACTTCCCAGTCACCGCGATTGACTGGTCCCAGGTGTATGTCTTCTTCGGCGACGAACGTTTCCTGGCCGCCGGCGACCCGGAGCGAAACGACAAGCAGGCCTTCGATGCCCTGCTGCGCCACGTGAACATCCCCTCGCTGAACGTATTCCGTGTTCCGGCCCTGGCCGCCGGCGAGGAGCCTGACGGCCCGGCGCTGGACGCCGCCGCGGAGTTCTACGGCAAGACGGTGGACCAGGTGGCTCCCGAGGGCTTCGACATTCACCTGCTGGGACTGGGGCCGGAAGGGCACATCAACTCGCTGTTCCCGCACACCGACGCGCTACTGCACGCCGAGGGTTCGGTGGTTGCGGTGCGCGAGTGCCCGAAGCCTCCAGCGGAGCGCATTAGCCTGACCATGCAGGCGGTGAACCGCTCCCGGCAGGTGTGGCTGCTGGTCAGCGGCGAGGAAAAGAAAGAAGCTGCGGGCCAGGTGTTCAACGGCGGCAATGGCGCCGAATGGCCCGCAGCTTTGGCCTCCGGTACGGAGACGACGCTGCTGTGGGTTGACGAAGCCGCCAACCCGCTGCTTTAAGTTGTGTAAGCGGTCTGGCTTTTAGGCCAGGCCGTAGTGCAGAACCAGGTTCAGGCCGATCAGGGCCAGCAGCCAGATCACTGCGGTGCCCACGGTCAGGCGATCCAGGTTCTTCTCCGCCACGGTGGAACCGGACAGGTTGGACTGCATGCCGCCACCGAACAGGCTGGACAGGCCGCCACCCTTACCCTTGTGCAGCAACACGGAAAGGCCCATCAGCAAGCTGGTGACAACCAGGATGATCTGCAGCGTTAGGATCAATGCCCTACCCTCAACTCTTCTGTAGAAATCGACTAACTAAAACTTTCAATTAACACCACGAATTTACCCGCTGTGGCCCCCGCGTGACAACCTGCCACGCGGGGTGAGGTGTTCTAACCCGAGTTCCGCAGCGCGGTGGCCAGACCGTTCATCGTCAGCTGGATGCCGGAGCGCACGCTATCGGAATCGTCGCCGGCACGGAAGCGGCGCAGCAGCTCCACCTGCAGCAGGTTCAGCGGCACCAGGTACGGGAAGCGGTTGCGCACGGAGCTGACCAGCTCCGGGTTGTCCGCCAGCAGGGTTTCCCGCTCGGTGATCTGCAGGAACATCTCCACGGTCAGCTTGTACTCCTCGACGATCACGCCGAAGATCCGCTCCGCCGCTTCCCTATCGCCCACCAGCTCGGAGTACAGCTGCGCAATGGAAAGGTCCGCCTTCGACATCACCTGGGCCATATTAGAAAGCACCGAGTCGAAGAAAGGCCAGCGCCTGTGGAGCTCCCGCAGGTAGTTGAGGCGCGAGGTGGCGTCACCAGAAACAGAAGAACCATCCTCGATCCAGCGCTTCAGGGCGCTGCCCACGCCGAACCAACCGGGCAGCATCACGCGCGACTGCGACCAGCTGAGCACCCACGGGATGGCGCGCAGATCCGAGACCGCGGTGGTCTGCTTGCGCGAGGAGGGGCGGGAGCCGATGTTCAGGCTGCCGATCTCCGCCAGCGGCGTTGAGGTTGTGAAGTACTCGATGAAGCCCGGATCCTCGTGCATCAGTGCGGAGTAGGCCTTCCGCGACTCCTCCGCGATCTGGCGCATGGTCTCGAAGGCCACGTCCGGGTCGTTGAGGTCGTCGACGGGCAGCAGGCTGGCCTCCAGAGTGGCGGCCACGAGAGCCTCCAGGTTGCGAGAGGCGTTGGCGGGATCGCCGTACTTGGCGGAGATGATCTCGCCCTGCTCGGTGATGCGCACCGCACCCTGCACTGCGCCCTTCGGCTGCGCCAGGATCGCGTCGTAGGAAGGGCCACCGCCGCGGCCGACGGTGCCGCCGCGGCCGTGGAACAGGCGCAGGAACAGCCCGGCCTCGCGGGAGGCCTCGACCAGCGCCAGCTCCGCGTCGTAGAGCGCCCAGTTGGCGGCGAAGTAGCCCCCGTCCTTGTTGGAATCGGAGTAGCCCAGCATGATCTCCTGGATATCCCCGCGCCCTGCCACGTAGTTGCGGTACAGCGGCAACTGCCAGAGCTGGCGCATGATGTCCGCCCCACCAGCGAGGTCGTCGATGGTCTCGAACAGCGGGATGATGTCCACGGATCCCTGCGGGTGTTCGCCGTTCGCCTGGATCAGCCCGACTTCCTTGAGCAGGATCATCGGTTCGATCACGTCGGAGACGGACGAGGCCATCGAGATGATGCAGTGCGGCACCACCTCCGCGCCGAACTTCTTGGCAGCCTTCGCGGCCGCGCGGAAGATGCCGAGCTCGCGGGCGGTCTCTTCAGACCATTCGGCCTCCGGGTCGGAAAGGGGGCGCGGGCTGGCCAGCTCGGTTAGCAGCAGCTCCACCTTCGCGTCCTCGTCCAACTCGGCATAGTTCTCCGCCACGCCCGCGCGGGCGAAGACTTCCGTCAGCACGTTCTCGAAGCTCTCGGAGTTCTGGCGCAGGTCCAGCGAGTACAGGTTGAAGCCGAAGGTCTCCACGGCTTCCCGCAGATCCGCCAGGGTGTGATCGGCCAGCAGGTCGTCCATGGAATGGCGCAGGGCCTGATCCACCGTGTCGATGTCCGCCAGCAGTTCCGTCGGGTTGGCATAGGGCTCGTGGCCCTTGTGGATGCCTCCGGAGACCACCGGCTCTCCCAGGGTGTGCTTGGCCGTGGCAGCCACGCGCCCACGCATACCGTGGAGGGCGCGGCGGAAGGGCTCGTCTACGCGGGAGGGCACGTCGTTGCGCCCACGGTCGGCCAGTTGCTCCAGCGCTTCGGTCGTGTCGATGAACTTGGAGGACAAGCTGAGCTCGTGCTCCAGCGCGTAAATGGTCTTCTGGTAGTGGTCGAAGATGGTCCGCGCTGCGAAGGTTGTGGCTATGCCCACCGTTTCCGCCGTCACGTACGGGTTGCCGTCGTGGTCACCACCGATCCACGAGCCGGGGCGCACGACCGCGGTGCGGGGCACCGCGTCTCCGTACTGCTCCTTCATGTGCTCGTTCACGCGGCGGTTGATGGCCGGAATCTCGCTGAGCAGGCTAATGCCGTAGTAGCGCAGCCCCACCTTGATCTCGTCCTCGATGCGCGGACGCACGCTGCGGATCAGGGAGGTCTGCCACAGCAGCGTCATCCGGCGGCGGATCACCAGCTCGATCTCGGCCAGCTGGCGGGCAGAACGTACCGAATCGGGGTTGAGCTTCAGCTCCTTGAGCACACGTGCGCGCCGCCGCATCATCTTCATGATGTCGGTCTGCACGTCAAACACGGTCCGGCGGCGGGTTTCCGTCGGGTGCGCCGTCAAAACGGGCGCAACCAGCGCGTTCGCCATCGTCTCGGCGACCTTCTCCCCCGGCACCTCGCGGTTGTGCAGCTCCTGCCAGGTGTAGGCCAGCGTGGAGCGCGGCGCGGTGTTACCGCGGTCCTCCTCGAGGTCGCGCACCCGCTCGACGTACAGGTCTTCCGCCAGGTTGGCCATCAACGCGAAGTGCGAGAACGCGCGGATGACGGGCAGTGCCTTCTCGGTCGGCAGGGTGTTGAACTGCTCGGCGAGCTCCTCAATAGGCATCTCGCCATAGCGCAGGTCAAACGCCGCGCTGCGGGTGTTTTCGATGAGGTTGAATGTGTAGTCGCCCTCCTGCTCGCGGATCACCTCGCCCAAGATGCGCCCCAGGTAGCGGGTATCGTCCCGCACCGTTGGACTGATCTCGGGGTGGGCGATCTCTTCGGGAGCGACGGGAATTGCTGTGCCGCGGATCGTGTCTTTGCTCATCTCTATCGCTTCTTAAGCGGTTGCCTTAGCCGCTGCGGCAGCCAGACGGGCAAAGTCTTCGCCGTCTAGTGACGCCCCGCCGACCAGACCGCCATCGACGTCAGGCTGGCTGACCAGCTCCCCGACGGAGTCGGTCTTCACGGAACCGCCGTAGAGGATGCGGATGCCACCGGCAACCTCCTCGCCCGCCAGCTCTGCTACGAGCTCGCGGATGGCGTGGCAGACTTCCTGCGCGTCCTCGGCGGAGGCCACCTTGCCGGTGCCGATCGCCCAGACCGGCTCGTAGGCGATGACCGTCTTGGCCAAATCTTCCGCGGACAGGCCGGCCAGGGAGGCCTTGGTCTGCTCCTTGACGAACTCGACGTGCTCGCCCTTCTCGCGGACGTCCAGCTGCTCGCCGACGCACACGATCGGCTGCAGCTCGTTGTCCAGCGCGGCGCGTGCCTTGGCGGCGACAATCTCGTCGGTCTCCCCGTGGTACTGTCGGCGCTCGGAGTGGCCGACGATGGCCCAGGTGCAGCCGAGCTTCTTCAGCATCGTGCCGGAAACCTCGCCGGTGTAGGCGCCGGAGGCGTGCTGGGAGACGTCCTGGCCGCCGTAGGTGATGGCCAGCTTGTCCCCGTCCACCAGGGTCTGCACGGAGCGGATGTCGGTAAAGGGCGGGATGAAGGCCACGTCAACGGCCTCGTAGTATTCCTTCGGCAATGCGAAGACGAACTTCTGGACGACCTGCATGGCCTCCAGGTGGTTCAGGTTCATCTTCCAGTTGCCGGCAATCAGGGGCTTGCGTGCGGTCATGAAAGTCTATGCCTCTCTAGTTCTTTCTAGATGGTTGCTGCTCGGAGCAGCTTGTTCTTGTTGCAAACGTCGGAGGGGGGGCTGCTTAGCTTTCCAGCACGGAAACGCCGGGCAGCTCCTTGCCCTCCAGGAACTCCAGGGAGGCGCCGCCACCGGTGGAGATGTGAGAGAAGCCCTCCTCGTCCAGCCCCAGGGTGCGTACAGCTGCAGCAGAGTCGCCGCCGCCCACGACCGAGAATGCACCGGCAGCGGTGGCGTCAATAATCGCCTGAGCAACACCGCGCGTACCCTCAGCGAACGCAGGGAACTCGAATACGCCCATCGGGCCGTTCCAGAAGACGGTCTTGGAGTTGGAGAGGACTTCGGCGAAGGCCTTGACGGACTCCGGGCCGATGTCCAGACCCATCCAGCCCGCCGGGATGGAGTTCAGGTCGACGGTGCGGTGTTCAGCGTCCTTGTCGAAGCGCTCTGCGACCACAACGTCGGTGGGCAGCGCGATGACGTCGCCGAAGCGCTCCAGCAGATCCTTGCAGGTGTCGATCATGTCTTCCTGCAGCAGGGAGCCGCCGACCTCGTAGCCCTTGGCAGCGAGGAAGGTGAAGCACATGCCGCCGCCGATGATGAGGTTGTCCACGCGCGGGGCGAGGGCCTCGATGACGCCCAGCTTGTCAGAGACCTTGGAGCCACCCAGTACGACGGCGTAGGGCTTCTCCGGGTTCTCCGATACCTTGCGCAACACGTTCAGCTCGGCCTCCACCAGGCCGCCGGCATAGTGCGGCAGCTTCTTGGCCACGTCGTACACGGAGGCCTGCTTGCGGTGAACCACGCCGAAGCCGTCGGAGACGAAGGCACCGTTGTCGCCGGTCAGGGCTGCCAGCTCGGCGGCGAACTCGGTGCGCTCGGCCTCATCCTTGGAGGTCTCGCGGGCGTCGAAGCGGACGTTTTCCAGCAGCAGGATGTCACCGTCGTCCAGGCCGTTGGCGCGCTCGTGGGCATCCTCGCCGGTGACGTCGGTGGCCAGCGGTACCCACTGGTCCAGGCGCTCGGCGAGAGCCTCGGCGACAGGAGCCAGGGAGAACTCCTCCTTGAACTCGCCCTTCGGGCGGCCCAGGTGGGCGGAAACGACGACGCGGGCGCCGGCTTCCAGCAGAGCCTTCAGGGTCGGGACGGAGGCATCGATGCGACCCGGGTCGGTGATGTTGCCGTCGGACAGCGGGACGTTCAGGTCAGCGCGGACCAGGACGTGGCGGCCCTGTACGCCCTCGTTGATCAGATCTTGAACGGTCTTGATGGCCATGGGAAGCTCCTTAAATTTTCTGCTGGGGTTGATTCTTATGGGGTTAAAGCGGGTTTGTATGAATAAGAGAAAACGGGTCGACTCGATCGGCGCGACGCGCTAACGTGCGGCGATCGGAGCCGAACCCGTCATTGTCCTAAAACGTCCTAAAGGGACTTTCGGCCGGTAAGCGGCTTAGAGGCGCTCGCCGACGTAGGTGGCCAGGTCGACCAGGCGGCAGGAGTAGCCCCACTCGTTGTCGTACCAGGAGACAACCTTGACCTGGTTGTCGATGACCTTGGTCAGGCCGGAGTCGAAGACGGAGGAGTGCGGGTCGCCGACGATGTCGGTGGAGACCAGCGGAGCGTCGTCGGAGTACTTAGCGATGCCCTTCAGCTCGTTCTCGGCAGCCTTCTTCAGCGCAGCGTTCACGGCCTCGACGGTGACCGGCTTCTCAGCCTCGAAGGTCAGGTCGGTCAGGGAGCCGGTGATAACCGGAACGCGGACTGCGTAACCGTCCAGCTTGCCCTTCAGCTGCGGCAGAACCAGGGAGACGGCCTTTGCAGCACCGGTGGAGGTCGGAACCAGGTTCACGGCTGCGGCGCGGGCGCGGCGCAGGTCCTTGTGCGGAGCGTCGTGCAGGCGCTGGTCACCGGTGTAAGCGTGGACGGTGGTCATCAGGCCCTTGACGATGCCGAATTCCTCGTCCAGGGTCTTGGCCAGCGGAGCCAGGCAGTTGGTGGTGCAGGATGCGTTGGAGATGATGTGGTGGTTCTCCGGGTCGTAATCGGTGTGGTTAACACCGACGACGAAGGTAGCGTCCTCGTTCTTCGCCGGGGCGGAGATGATGACCTTCTTGGCGCCGGCTTCGATGTGAGCCTTGGCAGCCTCAGCGTCGGTGAAGAAGCCGGTGGACTCGATGACGATGTCCGCGCCCAGCTCGCCCCACTTCAGGTTCTTCGGCTCACGCTCAGCGGAAACGGCGATGCGCTTGCCGTCGACGGTGATGGACTCGTCGTCGTACTCGACCTCTGCGTCCAGGCGACCCATCACGGAGTCGTTCTTCAGCAGCACGGACAGGGTCTTGTTGTCGGTCAGGTCGTTGATGCCGACGACCTCGATGTCAGCGCCCTGGGAACGGATAGCGCGGAAGAAGTTGCGGCCGATGCGGCCAAAGCCGTTAATGCCAACACGGATAGTCATAAGTTGATCTCCTAAACAGAGCGTCTACATTTACTTCGATCTAGACGCCAAGGCCCACGGCTCAATAAACCAAGCCCTCGACCCTCACGCCGACACTTCCGAGAGTACCTGCGCCCCACCAGCTTCGCAGGGATTACTAACCCTTTGGGGACGGGGGTACTAGTCCACGTCGTTAAACAGTTCAGAGGTCACCGCGGAGTGTGTATCCGGCAGCCCCAGCTCCTCCGCGCGCTTGTCCGCCATAGACAGCAGGCGGCGGATGCGGCCCGCCACCGCGTCCTTCGTCATCGGCGGTTCCGCCAGGCGGCCGAGCTCCTCCAAGGAAGCCTCCTTGTGCTCCACGCGCAGCTGGCCGGCCTGAGCCAGGTGCTGAGGCACGTCGTTCTCCAGGATCTCCAGGGCGCGCTCTACGCGGGCCGCGGCGGCCACGGCGGCACGCGCGCTGCGGCGCAGGTTGGCGTCGTCGAAGTTGGCCAGTCGGTTGGCCTTCGCCCGATTCTCCCGGGTACGGCGCTGCTTCTCCCAAACCTCGCGGGTCTCCTGGGCGCCCATCAACATCAGCAGCCGTCCGATGGAATCGCCGTCGCGGATGACCACGCGATTGACTCCCCGAGCCTCCTTCGTCTTGGCCGTCACGTCGATGCGGCGGGCGGTTCCCACCAGCGCCAGTGCGGCTTCGTTGGAGGGCGTCTGTACCTCCAGCGCCGAGGAGCGCCCCGGGTCGGTGATGTAGCCGTGAGCCAGGAAGGCGCCGCGCCAGGCCGCCACGCACTGTTCCGAGGTACCGCCGATGATGAAGCGCGGCAGGCCGCGAACGGGCCGGCCCACGCGGTCGATCAGTTCGGTGCGGCGGGCCAGCTCCATGCCGCCCTCGGTCCAGCGCAGAACGTGGCGCGGTCGGCGGCGTAGGTTGCCGGCGCCGATGATCTGGTGCTCCGGCTCGATCTTGTACAGCTGCTCGACCATGTCGGTCAGGCGCCGGGCGGTCTCTGCCGAGTCGACCTCGGATTCCACCACGATCTTCTTGCCCACCAGGTGCAGGGCGGCCGTGTAGCGCAGCAGGCTGGCGACCTCGGCGGTCATCTCGTCGTGGCGGGTCACCAGAACTCGGTTTAGCTCTGCCTTCACATCGGCCGTCAGTGCCACGGGCTTCCTTTCTTGTGTCTCTTGTCCCGATTGGTCGTATGCAATCAGTGCTCAAAGCATCTGATTATAGCCGGGAAAACTATTCCCGCTCGGGCAGGTCCTTCACGCCCCCTGATACCTCGCGCAACACGGCCGCCAGCTTCTGCGGGTTGTGTCGGTCGGTCCAGCGCCCCCGGTTGTCGTCCTCTCGCACGTCGCGGTAGATGACTTTGGCGCCGAGTGCCGCTGCGGCTCTATCGATATGACGCCGAGTGCTGGCCACTGGCATCGTTGACAGATCGACGATGACAACGTCAATCTGCAGGCTTGGGCAGTGCTGCCGCACCATGTGGATATGGTGCTCCAAGGACATGCCTGCGGTCTCCCCCGGTTCCGGGACCAGGTTGAGCACCAGCGCCTTGACGGCCTTCGTCTGGTTCAGCGCGTCCACGATCTCCGGCACCAGCAGGTGCGGGATGACGCTAGAGAACCAGGATCCCGGACCCATGGAAACCAGGTCGGCGTTCAGGATCGCCTCCACGGCCTCCTTCGATGCCGGCGGGTTTTCCGGGTACAGCTTCACGCGGCGCACCTCGCCGAGGGTGGAGGCAACGGCCACCTGGCCACGGACGGCCACGACCTCGCGGGGATCCTCTTCGAGCCCCAGCACTTCTGCCTCGAGATCCAGCGGCTCGTTGCTCATGGGGATCACGCGCCCCTCGATGCCCAGCAGGCGCCCGATCTCGTCGAGGGCTTCCATTTCGCTGCCCATCACCTGCGCCAGGCCTGTGATAAGGAAGTTGCCGAGCGCGTGGCCCTTCAGCGCGCCGGAGCCACCGAAGCGGTGCTGGAGGACTTCCTCCCACATGCGACCGCGCTCGTTGTCCCTGGTCAAAGCCGCCAGCGCCATGCGCAGATCGCCCGGCGGAAGCGATCCCAGCTCGCGGCGGATGCGGCCGGAAGAGCCGCCGTCGTCGGCAACTGTCACGATGGCGGAAACATAGTCGGCGATGGTGCGCGCCGAACGCAGCGTGTTAAACAGCCCGTGCCCGCCGCCGAGGCAGGCGATGTTCGCAATGGGCTTGCCGGGCTTCTCGGAAGTACTCATGGTTGGTCTCCAGCCCCTTTCCTAACGTTCCAGGTCCCGGTGGGACAGGTTCACCAGCACGCCGTCGTCGGCCAGACGGCGGGTCAGCTCCTCGACAATTGCCACGCTGCGGTGGTGGCCACCCGTGCAGCCGATGGCCACGGAGACGAAGAACTTGCCCTCTTTGCGGTAGCCCGGCAGCACAGAATGGATGAGCCCGACGATGTGGTCGAGGAACGTTTGCGCGCCTGGCTGAGACAGCACAAAGTCGGAGACGGGGGCGTCAATACCTCTAAAGGGCCGCAGCTCCGGATCCCAATAAGGGTTCGGCAAAAAGCGAGCATCCAGCAACAAGTCGATGTCCTTCGGCGGACCGTGCTTAAAGCCGAAGCTCTGGACGTTGATGCGCACGCTCGAGTGGTCGGCGGCGGCGAAGAACTTCTCCAGCTCGCGGCGCAGATCGTGGATGCTGCGGTTGGTCGTGTCCAACACAATGTCGGCGCGCTCGCGGATGCTGGTCAGCATCTCGCGCTCCCGGTCGATGCCGTCCTGCAGCGTGCCCTTCTGCTGCAGCGGGTGGGTGCGGCGAACCGCGTCGAAGCGGGCGATCAGCGCCTCGTCGGTGGCATCCAGGTACAGCACCGTTGGGCGCCGACCCCCGGTGTGCAGGTCGTGCAGCACGCTGGTCAGGTTGCCGGCGAAGTCGCGGGAGCGCACGTCGGTGACGATCGCCAGTTTCTCGATCGGCGAATCCTCAGAGAAACTGAGCTCGACCATGCGCACAATGAGCTCGGGCGGGAGGTTGTCTGCGACGTACCACCCGAGCTCCTCCAGGGCTGCGGCAGTGGCTCGACGCCCCGCCCCAGACATGCCCGTAATAAGGATCAAACTGGGCTCTTGCTGCGTTGATGCGCTCATGTCCCCGATCCTACCCAGCATTCAGCGCGTCGTGAATGAGTTGCGCCAACTTGGGGCCAAAGCCCGGCAGCGCGGCAATGTCCTCCACGCTGGCTTCCTTGACCCTCGCCACCGAGCCAAACTCCTTGACCAGCTGCTTGCGGCGCTTCGGTCCCAGCCCTGGAATATCGTCCAGTTTGCTGCGGCGCATGCGGGCGCTGCGCTGCTGGCGGTGGAACGTGATGGCGAAGCGGTGCGCCTCGTCGCGCAGGTTCTGCACCAGGTATAGCGCGGGAGAGTTGCGGGGCACGATGATCGGATACTCCTCCCCCGGCACCCAGATCTCTTCCAGGCGCTTGGCGATGCCCACCAGGGTGACGTCGTTCACGCCTAACTCGTCGAGCACCTCCTGGGCGGCGTTTACCTGCGGCAGGCCGCCGTCCACGATGAATAGCTGCGGCGGGTAGGCGAACTTGCGCTTCTCGGCTGCTGGGTCTGTGCCTTCCGGGGCGCTGTCTTCCAGCTCCGTCTCACCTTCCAGCAGATCGCCCGCATCATCGCCCGCGGGCACCGCGGACTTATCCTGCTGATAGCGCTTGAAGCGGCGGCGCACGACTTCCGCGATGCTGGCGACGTCGTCGGAGTGCCCATCGCCCGCCGCGTCGCGGATCTTGTACCGGCGGTAGTCGGCCTTCTTTGGCAGGCCGTCCTCGAAGACCACCAGGCTGGCCACCACGTCGGTGCCCTGGATGTGCGAGATGTCGGTGCACTCGATGCGCAGCGGGGATTCGTCCATCCACAGCGCCTCCTGCAGCTCCTTGAGCGCCGCCGAGCGAGCCGTGATGTCACCCGCACGCTTCAACTTGTGCTGCGCCAGGGCCTGCGTGGCGTTGGTCTCCGCGGTGGTCATCAGCGCCTTCTTGTCGCCGCGCTGCGGCACGCGGATCTGCACGTTGGAGCCGCGCAGGCTCGTCAGCCACACCGCTAGGTCCTCGGAATCCTCCGGCATCGCGTGAACCAGGATCTCGCGGGGCACGGGCGTGACCTGAACGTCGCCCACCAGGTCGCCCAGGTCCTGTGCGGCGGCCGGGTTGATGGCGCGCGCCAGGTCCCGGTCCACCTCCGGGCCGGAGGCGCCGCCCACCTGGGTTTCCGTCGCCTTCGCCAGCTCCGCCGTCTCGCCGTAGAACTGGGTGATGAAGTCCGCGACCAGTTTCTCCTCGCTCAAGTCCTCGCGCTCGACCACCCAGCCGCGCTGGCCGTGAATGCGGCCGCCGCGGACGTGGAAAATCTGCACCGCGGCCTCTAGCTCGTCGGCCACGAAGGCGATGAGGTCGGCATCCGTGTTGTCGGAGAACACCACCGCCTGCCGCTCCATGGATTTCTGCATGGCCTGTAGCTGGTCGCGCAAGGATGCGGCGCGTTCAAAGTCCAGGTTTTCGCTGGCCTGTTCCATCTCCTTGCGCACCCTGCGCAGCACGGGTTCCGTGTTGCCCGCCAGGAAGCTGGAGAACTGATCCACCAGCGCGCGGTGACCCTCCGGGGTGATCTTGTCCACGCAAGGGGCACTGCAGCGATCGATGTAGCCCAGTAGGCAGGGTCTTCCCAATGCTTCGTGACGCCTATACACCCCAGCCGAGCACGTTCTGATCGGAAACACGCGCGTCAGCGACTCGAGGGTCTCCCGGATCGCCCACGCCTTGGGGTATGGACCGAAGTAACGCACGCCCTTGCGCCGGGGCCCGCGGTACATGAATGCGCGCGGGATCTGCTCCTTCACGCTGATCGCCAGCATGGGATAGGTCTTGTCATCCCGATACATCACGTTGAACCGGGGGTTGAAGCGCTTGATCCAGGTGTACTCCAGGTTCAGGGCCTCGAGCTCGCTGGAGACCACCGTCCACTGCACGTGGTTGGCGGACTGCACCATCGCGCGGGTGCGCGGGTGCAGCTGGTCGAGGTCCTGGAAGTAGTTAGACAGCCGGGCGCGTAGGTTCTTGGCCTTGCCGACATAAATGACGCGCTCGTGGGCGTCCCGAAAGGTATAAACCCCCGGGTCGGTGGGGATGCTGCCGGGCTCGGGGCGGTAGGAAACGCTAGTCATCGAAAGGCATGTAGCGGTCCTCCAGCTGGCGGAAGTCCTCTACACGCTGGGCGATCAGCTGCTTGTCGTAAATGTTCAGCGCCATCATCGGCACGAACTCGAAGTCGGGCAGTTCCAGGCGCGCCCACTTGGCCTCCTGCGGGAAGGACAGCCCGTGGATGATCTCCCACGGGTAGAACTGTCCGTTCACGATGTTGCGCACCTCCACGCCCTCACTGTTCACCTTGACGTGCGGGCGGAGCAGGGAGAGCGCCACGAAGGAGAAGACCAGGCCGATGCCGATGAACCCCCATTGGTCGGCCTTCGTCACCGTCACACCGGTATCTCCCACGGCCACGACGATGGCCATGAAGATGTGCACCGCCATGATCAGCACGACCAGGATCCACGCCAGCTTCTTCAAGAAGGGCGAGGATACTTCCAGCTCCCAATTCTCCTTATCGCTCACGGCAATCCACCCTACTCTGTTCGGGGTGGTAGCCCCTAAACGCCACGCTCGATCTGGCGTAGCACCAGCGCGGTGTGGATCGCGGCGACCGCTGCGTCGCGCCCCTTGTCCTCTTTCGCATCGACGCCACCCGCACGGTCCACCGCCTGCTCATGGGTATCGACGGTCAGCACGCCGTTGCCGACGGGCGTGCCCGAGTCCATGCCCGCGCGCGTCAGACCGTAGGTGACCGCATCGCAGACCACGCGGAAGTGCTCGGTCTCCCCCTGGATTACGCAGCCGTTCGCCACTACGGCGTCAAAACGCTTGCATGCCGCGGCGACGGCAACCGGCAGCTCCAGTGCCCCGGCGACCCGCCACTCCGAGACCTGCGCGCCGGCTTCCTTGGCGGCGGCGATCGAGTGCTCGTGCAGCTGGTCGGTGATGTCGGCGTTCCAGGATGCGCTGATGACGGCCACGGTCATGCCATAGGCAGAACCGGCCTTGAGCTGGACGTCGGCGACTCCGTTGTGTGCCACGGTTGCGGGGCTCCTTCTTTCTTTTAGTGGGTTCTAGTCCAGGGTATCGAGTTGGTGGCCCATGCGGTCGCGTTTCGTGCGCAGGTACACCACATTGTCCTCGTTGGCGTTCAGCTCCACCGGGATGCGCTTGGTCACGTTCACGCCGTGGCTGGCCAGGTCGTGGATCTTGTCCGGGTTGTTGGAGATCAGTGCGACCGACTGAACCTGCAGGTCCTTGAGGATCTGCGCGGCGGCGCTGTACTCGCGGGCATCCACCGGAAGTCCCTGCTCCAGGTTTGCGTCGACGGTATCGAGACCCTCGTCCTGCAGCACGTAGGCGCGTAGCTTCGGCAGCAGGCCGATGCCCCGGCCCTCGTGGCCACGCAGGTAGATGACCACACCCCGACCCTTGGCCTCGATGTAGTCCAGGGCGGCGGAAAGCTGGTCCCCGCAGTCGCAGCGGCGGGAACCGAAGACGTCGCCGGTCAGGCACTCGGAGTGTACGCGCACCGGAACCGGCTCCTCGTTAGCGGTGCTGCCAGTGCTGCCGGCGCTCACATCGCCCTTGACCAGAGCCACGTGCTCCGTGCCGTCGATGATGTTGACGTAGCCGATGGCCCGGAAGTTGCCGTGGACGGTCGGCAGGCGGGTTTCCACGGCGCGCTCGAGGGTCTGGGTGTGGTGGCGGCGCCAGTCCTGCAGCTGCTCGATGCTGATCAGGGCCAGGTCGTGCTCGTCGGCGAAGCGGCGCAGCTCCGGCAGGCGGGCCATGGTCGTGGGATCTTCCTCAGAGACGATCTCGCACAGTGCGCCGGCGGGCGCCAGGTTCGCCGCGCGGGCCAGGTCCACCGCTGCTTCCGTGTGCCCCTGTCGCACGAGCACGCCTCCGCGCTTTGCACGCAGCGGCACCACGTGGCCGGGGCGGTTAAAGGTGGCGACGGTGGACTTGGGATCAGCCAGCAGACGCACGGTGCGGGCGCGGTCGGTGGCGCTGATGCCGGTATCCACGCCCTCGGCGGCGTCCACAGTCACGGTGTAGGCCGTGCCGCGCACATCCTCGTTGCGGGCCACCATCGGCGGCAGACCCAGACGGTCGCAGTCGGCGCTATCCATACCCACGCACACATAGCCGGAGCTGTGGCGCACCATGAAGGCCATCAGCTCCGGGGTGGCCAGCTCCGCGGCGAAGATGAGGTCGCCCTCGTTCTCCCGGTCCTCGTCGTCGACGACCACCACGGCCTTGCCCGCCGCGATGTCGGCGATGGCGCGCTCTACGGAATCCAGTTTGATGTCTTGGGGTTCGCTAGTTTCGCTCGTGCTCATTGGTGCCCTTTATGCCTTTTACTGATTATCCTGCGCGCCGTGCTGTGCCAGCCGCTCGACGTACTTCGCCAGTACGTCGCATTCCACATTCACCGTATCGCCCGGGTTCAGATCGCCCAGCATCGTGTCCGCCAGGGTGGTCGGGATCAGGGAGACCTCGAACCACGCCTCGGTCGAGCCAGTGCCGCCTGCTTCGGCTACCTCCGCCACCTCGGCAGCCGTTAGCGACGTGCCGTTGATCGCCACGGATCCCTTCTTGGCCACGTAGCGGGCCAATTGGGGATCCTCCAGCTGGAAGCGGAACACCTCCCAGTGCTCCGAGGGGCGGCGCTGCTGCAAGGTCGCGGTGCCGTCCACGTGCCCCTGCACGATGTGTCCGTCGAAGCGTTGGCCGCTGGCCATGGCGCGTTCCACGTTCACCCGGTCGCCGACGGAAACGCTGCCCAGCGCGCTGTATTCCAGCGTCACCTGCATCACATCGGCAGTGAATTCCTCGGGCGAAAGCTCGGCCACGGTCAGGCACACGCCGTTGATGGCGATGGAATCGCCGCGCTTGGCGTCCTCCAGCACACCCGGCGCCGTGAAGCGCATCCTTAAAGAATCCCCGGCTTCTTCGATCGCGGCTACCCGCCCGACCTCCTCGATGATCCCGGTGAACATACGCGCTCCTTAAATTTTGTGTATGTGATTACATACACATTATCCCACTGTGGGTTGATCCCAGTATCAGGGGGTGCGCCCGGGCGCGGTGAGCGTCCAGCGCAGGTCTTGGCCGAAAACCTGCAGCTCACGCGGGACGAAGCGGCGGATGTCCCCGATCGTTTGGCCGAGGCGGTTCTCGCTATCGCTTAGTGACGCCACCCCCGCCCCCAATACCGCCGGGGCCGCGTAGTACTGAACCTCGTCCACCACGTCGGCTTTCATGAAGGCTGCGGCTACTTGAGCTCCGCCTTCCACCAGCAGGGTGCGTACCTCGCGCTTCCAGAGCTCCGCCAGCACTTCGTGCACGTCGCGGGTCTGCAGGTGGAGGGCGCGCCCGGGCGTGGCGAACACCGCCGCGTCCGCGGTAATGTCGCTGGTGCCCATGATGACTCGCAGCGGCTGCAACTCCTCGGCGAAGGGCTGGCCGTCGGCATCGCGGGCGGTCAGCCGCGGGTTATCCGCCGCAATGGTTCCGGTGCCCACCAGGATCGCGTCGCGGCGGGTTCTATCCTCGTGCACCGCCACGCGCGCTGGCTCGCCGGTGATCCACTGGCTGCTTCCATCCACGGCTGCCACCCGTCCATCCAGCGTGGAGGCCATCTTCAGGCACACGTGCGGGCGCTGCCGGGCCTCGGAAATCAGCCAGGGCTCCACGCTGTACATCGCCGACCACGCGGGCAGCTTTGCTTCGTCGCTGGCCGTCGGATGCGGCAAATAGGGGCCGTGAACCTCCACGCCCGCGGCGCGGAGCGTGGCGGCGCCACCTTCGGCGGTGGGGTTTGGGTCCGCGAAGAGGAAATCCACCCGCCGGATACCAGCGCGGATAAGCGCCTCTGCACACGGGCCGGTACGGCCGGTGTGGTTGCAGGGCTCCAGGGTGACGATCGCCCTGCCGCCCCGGACCTTCTCCCCGGCCTGACGCAGGGCGACGACCTCCGCATGCGCGCCGCCGGGGGCCTGCGTGTACCCGCGCCCCACCACCTGCCCGGAGGAATCCTCGATCACCGCGCCGACCGGCGGGTTCGGGCTGGCTAGCTGGGCCGCTTGCCAGCCGAGACTGTGGGCGTCAGAAAAAAGAGAAAGATCCATAGAGCTACTTGGCGCTGGCGCGGATCTCATCGACCGCCGCGGCGGGGTCCGGCTTGCCAAACACGCTGGAACCAGCGACGAACACGTCCACGCCCGCTGCGGCGGACTCGGCGGCGGTCTCAGCCCCAATGCCACCGTCGATCTCGATGAGGGTATCCAGGCCGTCGGCATCGATTCGGCTGCGCAGCGCGCGGACCTTATCCAGCACCTCCGGCATGAACTTCTGGCCGCCGAAGCCGGGCTCCACGCTCATGACGAGCACGAGGTCGAAGCGATCCAGGTGGTCCAGCAGCGGTTCCACCGGGGTGTTGGGCTTGATGGAGATGCCCGCCATCGTGCCGTGACCGCGCAGCTTATCGGCCAGAGCGATGGCGGTATCGACGTCCGCAACGGCCTCCAAGTGGAAAGTCACGGACTGGAAGTCGTCGGCGTAGTCCTCCGCCCACTTCTCCGGGTTCTCGATCATCAGGTGGACGTCCAGGTGCTGGTCCGTGTGCGGCAGCAGGGACTTGGCCACGGGCAGGCCGAAGGAGAGGTTCGGGACGAAGTGATTGTCCATCACGTCGATGTGCAACCAGTCGGCGTTTGGCACGCGGGCAACCTCTTGGGCCAGATTGGCGAAGTCGGCGGCGAGGATGGACGGGGCGATCAGCGGGGTGCGGGAATCGGACATGGGTTGGGCTTCCTCACTCTTGGCTAGTGCTTGTGCTCGTGTTTGTGCTGGCGGGGCGCAGGGCGGCGAAGAACATCGCGTCCGTGCCGTGGATGTGTGGCCAGAGCTGCACGAACGGTGCGGTCTGGGCGGTGTTCGTCTCTGCCAGTTCGGGTAGAAACTCGGTGACATCCAGGATCTCCGCGCCCGTGCGGGCGGCGACGGAGCGGACGACCTCCGAGGTTTCCTTGGGGTGCGGCGAGCAGGTGGAGTAGATCACCACGCCGCCGGGGGCGGTGGCTGCAAGGCCGCTGACCAGCAGCTCTCGCTGCAGCGTGACCAGCGGGGCGATGTCCTGCGGATCCTTGGTCCAGCGGGCCTCCGGGCGGCGGCGCAGCGCGCCCAGTCCGGAGCACGGCGCGTCGATGAGCACGCGCGCAAAGCCGCCCTCCGGGGCATTCAGGCCGCCGATGGCCTCCAGCTTCCGGCCGTCGCCGACGTGCACGCGCACGGGCAGGTCGCGGGTCGTCTGCTCAATCAGCTTGGCGCGGTGGTCTGCGATCTCGATTGCATCCACGGTGGCCTGCTCCGACATGGCCACCGAGGCGATGAATGCGGTCTTGCCGCCGGGGCCGGCGCACAGGTCCAGCCAACGGGCGGGCAGGTTGTCGGCGACGGGAACGCGCGTGGTCGCCAGGCCGATCAGCTGGGAGCCTTCGTCCTGCACGCTGGCCATCCCCTCGCGTACAGGGGCGATTTCGCCGGGGGCGCCCTCGTCCAGGTACACCGCATAGGGAGAGAACTTGCCCTCCGTGCCGCCGGTGATCAGCGCCAGTTCCTCGCCGCTGATCTGTCCGGGGCGGGCGGCCAGGTGCACGATCGGGCGGGCGTCGTCGGCCGCCAGGGCGCCCTCGAGCTCGGCGCGGCCGGCATCAGTCGCGGGATCCACGCCCAGCGCTTCCGCGAAGACCTCGGCGATCCACTCGGGGTGCGCGTTGCGCAGAGCTAGGTCGGCCAGGCTGTCGCTGGGAGCTACGCGCTCGATCCACGTCTCCGGCTTCTTGCGCGTCAGCGCGCGCAGCACGCCATTGACGAACCCGGAGGCCTGGCCTGCTCCGAAGGCCTTCACCAACTCCACCGAGGTGTTCACCGCGGCGTGGTTTTCCACCCGCGTGCGCAGGATCTGGTAGGCGCCCAGCCTCAGAGCATCCAGGGCCACGGAGTCGATCTTCTCGATCTTGCGCCCGGCCGCGTCTTCGATGATCGCGTCGAGCAACCCCCGCGCCCGCAGCGTGCCATAGGTTAGCTCGGTCGCAAATGCGGCGTCACGACCCTTGATGCCCGCCTCCCGCAGCGCCTTAGGTAGCGCGAGGTTGCCGAAGGCACCGTCCACCGTTACATCGCGCAGCACGCAGAAAACCACGTCGCGCACCTTGTCGCCGGAGCCGCGCGACCTGCTCTTTCGCTGCTTGTGCTCGGGGCGGCGCTGCTGGTAGCCCGTCGCCTTCTTGCGCTGTCCCTCGCCGCTGCGGGCGGATTCGGAACGAGATCTGAAGCCTCCCATGGCCTTACTCCCCCGTTTCCCGCGCGCTGAACGTCGGGCGGCCAGCCAGCAGTTCTTGCTGCCCGCGCGCCCACGCCGCGGCTTCCATCATCTTCTTGCCCGGCGGCTGGATGCGGGTGATCTCTAGTGGGTCGGTGCCGGTGCCGACGAAAACCTTCTTTGGTGACGCCACCACTTCGCCGACGCCAAGCCCAGTGACCTCTTCTGTGCTACCGGGCAGCAGCATGCCGATCTTGTATCGCTGGCCGTCCAGCAAAGTCCACGCACCGGGTGCCGGGGTGTGGGCGCGGGCAACGCGCTGGATTACCTCGGCAGGTTGGGACCAGTCGATCTGCGCGTCCGAGGGGTGAATCTTCGGTGCGTGGGTGGCCTGCGCGTCGTCCTGCGGGGAAAGCTCGGCCGTGCCTTCGTCCATGGCGACGAGCGTATCGGCCAGCAGTTCGCGGCCGGCGTAGGTCAGGCTGGCCAGCAGGTCGTCGGCGGTGTCCTCTAGGCCGATCGTCCGTGTCAGCTGGGCGGCGACGGGGCCGGTGTCCAGGCCTTCCTCGATGCGGAAGATGGAGGCGCCGGTGGTCTCGTCGCCCGCCGCCAGGGCGGCCTGCACGGGCGCGGCGCCGCGCCAGCGTGGGAGCAGCGAGTAGTGCAGGTTCACCCAGCCGTGCTCAAAGACGTCGAGGATGTCCTTGGGGATCAGGTTTCCGTAGGCTACGACGGCGGATGCGGTTACCCCCTGCGCTGCGAGGTCGCTCAAAACGGCCCGGGCCTCGTCACCAGATTCAGTTCCGGCCTTGAGGCTCGGCCACTTGTAGGTCGGGATGGCGGCCTCCTCAGCGACCTCCGCGACCTTCGATGGGCGCAGGCTACGGCCACGCCCCCGCTTGGCGTCCGGTTGGGTAACCACCGCAACGACCTCGATGCGCTCATCGGCGATGAGGTGCTCGAGGGCCACGGCGGCTGGCTCCGGGGTTCCGGCAAAGACGATCTTCACTGCTTAAACCACTCCGATTCGCGGATCTGCTTCATTGCCTCGCGGCGCTGCTCAGCCGAGAGGTGCTGAATGAACAGAACGCCGTCCAGGTGGTCGGCTTCGTGCTGCACGCATCGAGCCATAAGGTCCGTAACCTCGCGGTCCACCTGCTCGCCGTCGACGGTCACCCCGCGCAGGCGCACGCGCTGGGCGCGGGTGACGTCCCCGTGGACGTCGGGGATGGAAAGGCAGCCCTCGCCGCCGGTCTGGATCTCCTCGCCCACGGCCTCCCAGGTGGGGTTGATCACGTGGCCACGGTCGCCGTCGCAGTCGAAAACGAAGATGCGACGGGTGATGCCGATCTGGTTGGCGGCCAGGCCCACTCCCCCGTAGTGATCCATGGTCTCCAGCATGTCCTCGACCAGCCGCCGGGTTCCGGCATCCTGGATCTGTTCTGGCTTGACGGGGTCCGCCACGGTCTTGAGAACCGGGTCCCCGAAGTAGCGCATGTTAAGCACGGTCATGGTTACTAACCCTAACCGATGCGCACGGGATCCATGACAACCCGCAAGGCCTCCGGTTGGGCCGCCCGTGAGCCCCGATGGATGGTCCGCACCGATTGGGCGCTGCGCAGGGCCTGGCCAAGCGCAATCCGCTGCTCGGCGGGCACGCGCACCAGCAGCCGGCGCGCGGACTTTCTGGCCTGTGGATCGTGGGAATCGATGCCCGCGGGCAGGCGCACGCCGGGAGGCAGCTCCACTGGTCCCAGGGTCTCCGCACCTTCCGGTAACTCCCACGCCGCCTCGAGCGCTTCGATGGCAGAAGTGGTGCCGTCGATGGCGGCCACGCTAAAGGCAGGCGGGAAGGCGGCTTCGGCCCGGTGCGCCAGCTCCGCGCGCGCAGATCCGACGGGATCCCAGCGGATCAGTTGCTGAGCCGTCGGCAGGTTCGCTGCCCCGGCGAAGACCACCTTGCCGCCCTGGCTCCGTGGGGCGACGAGGGCGGCAGCCTCCATCCAGTGGCGCAGCGCAGTCTCCGCGGCACGGAGGTCCTGCCTTCCCAGCAGGATCCACGGATCCACCAGGATCGCCGCGCCGTACAGGCCGCCCTCGACGGTGGGTTCCGCCCCAGGCGTGGCCACGACGATGCTCTTGCGCAGCCGCACGCTATCCACCACGTGTTTGCCGCCGCTGGCGATGATCGGCACTCCGGGGAATGCCCGCCCCAGCTCCTCCACCGTCCGGTCGTGGCCGATTACGGACAGCCGTACGCTGTGGTTGCCGCAGGCGGAACAAGTAAATAGCCCGGCGGTCAGCCCGCACCAGCGGCAGCGCGGCGGGGCGGCCTCAGCACTCGTGGGCAACTCCAAAGGGCCGTTGCAGTGCCGGCAGCGGGCGGGCGTGCGGCATTTCGCACACGCCAGCGCGGGTGCGTATCCCCGCCGCGGAACCTGCACCAACGCGGGCACGCCGTTATCCACGCACTCGCGTAGCGCCTCGAAGCCCATGGAGGGGATGCGCGCCCCGGGCGCGTGGAGCTCCCGCTCTGTCGCGCTGTCGGTCTCCCCCATGCCGCGGATCCACGGCATGGCATCGTGCAGTACCTCCCGCGTGGGCAGCAGCGGATACACTAGCCCGCTATCCACCCACTGCTGCACCTCGGCCGAGCGGTGCACCCCGACGATCAGCAGCCCCGCTCCGGTGCGCTGCGCGTGCAACGCCAGCGCCTCCCGCGCGTGGATGTACGGGGCGCGCGGGTCCACCAGGTTGTCGTCGGCCTCGCCCACCAGCACCATCAGGCGGGGTGCGACGACGGGCAGCAGTGCCGCAGAGCGCGTGCCCACCACCACGCGCGCCTGGCCCGCGAGCACCGAAAGGTAGCGGCGATAGCGCGCATTCGGTCCCACCTGTGCCGTCAGTTCCATCACCTGTGCGGGGTTCATGTGCTCCTTCAACCCCGCCACCAGTCGATCCACCAGACGTTGGTTGGGAGCCACCACCAGCACGCTCCCCTGCGTATTCCAGGCCACGGCGGCGGTGATGGCCGCGATGAGGGTGGAGATGTCGCGGCCTGGGGGCGTCAATAAACAAGCACGCGCAGCCTTGCCCTCGACGAGCGCCGACAGGTACGCCGCGCCGTGAGTGTAGGGCGCCAAAGCCTCCTCGGCGGCGGCGTAAGAATCGGTGGCGGCCTGTTCGACAGACTGCAGCTTGGCTCCGAGGTCCTCCCAGGCCGCACCGTCGGCAAACAACCCCGCGTTTTCCGCCGAGGCGTGGCGGGAGGGCACGACGGAGCGCAGAATGTCCGAACGCACGCCAGCGTAGCGCTCGGCGAGCGTGTTCACGAGCTCCCACAGGGGCTTCGGTAGCACCTGGATGGGGCTGATCACGCGCTCCAGCTGGCGCAGCTCGCCGGGGTGGTCGCTTCGGCGGCGGCGCTCGATGACGAACGCATCGACCAACCGGCCGGAGAAACGAACGCGGACGCGCACACCCGGCTGGGCATGCGCGTCCATGTCTGCGGGCACCGCGTAGTCGAAAAGCCGGTCGAGGTGTGGCACGCCGAGCATCGGCAGTACGCGGGCGACGGGCTGGTCCACGGTGCTTTAAACCTACTGGGACTGCTGGGCGGCGGCGACGGCCTTCTGTAGCGCTTCCACGCGGTCGGTGCGCTCCCACGGCAAGTCCAGGTCGGTGCGGCCAAAGTGGCCGTAAGCACTGGTCTGGGCGTAGATCGGGCGCTTCAGGTCCAGCTCCTGCAGGATCGCGGCCGGGCGCAGGTCGAACACCTGGCGAACGGCATCCTGGATGGCCTCGACCGGTGCCTTCTCGGTGCCGAAGGTCTCCACGTACAGGCCCACCGGGGTCGCGCGGCCGATGGCGTAGGCCACCTGAACCTCGGCGCGGTCGGCCAGTCCGGCGGCGACGATGTTCTTGGCAACCCAGCGCATGGCGTAGGCGCCGGAGCGGTCCACCTTGCTCGGGTCCTTGCCGGAGAACGCGCCGCCACCGTGGCGAGCCATACCGCCATAGGTGTCGACGATGATCTTGCGGCCGGTCAGGCCGGCATCGCCCATCGGGCCGCCCAGCACGAAGGAGCCGGAGGGGTTCACCAGCAGCGTGTAGTCGGTGTCCGCCAGGTTGCCGCTGAGGCCCGCCTCGTCCAGTACGTACTGGACAACGTGGGTGCGGATCTGCTCGTGCAGCCACTCCTGCTCGATGCCTGCGTCGTGCTGTGTGGAGACCACGACGGTATCCAGACGCACCGGGGCGCCTTCCGCGTCGTAGGCGAAGGTCACCTGGGTCTTGCCGTCGGGGCGCAGGTGCGGGACGATGCCCTTCTTGCGCACCTCCGTCAGGCGGCGGGACAGGCGGTGTGCCAGCGCGATCGGCAGCGGCATGTACTCCGGGGTCTCGTTGGTGGCGTAGCCGAACATCAGGCCCTGGTCGCCGGCGCCGAGGCGGTCGATCTCGTCCAGCTCGGTGCCGCCTTCCGCGTCGTGCGAGCGGTGCTCGAGGGCGGTATCGACACCCTGGGCGATCTCCTGGGACTGCTCGCCGATGGCCACGCTAACACCACAGGTGGAGCCGTCGAAGCCCATGTCGGAGCTGTTGAAGCCGATCTCCAGCAGGGTCTTGCGCACCAGCGCGGGGATCTCTACGTAGGTGGTGGTGCGGATTTCGCCGACGACGTGCACCAGGCCGGTGGTCACGACGGTCTCAACGGCCACGCGCGCCTCGGGGTCCTTGGCAATCAGCGCGTCGAGGATCTTGTCGGAGATCGCGTCGCAGATCTTGTCGGGGTGCCCTTCGGTGACGGACTCGCTACTAAACAGGCGCAAAGACACGTGGATTTTCCTTTTATACGTTTGAATTACTGAAGACTTTTAAGTCGATGGACACATACTAGACTAAGCTGTCTGTATTTGTCACGTAGCTGCCTAGAGAGTCTCGCACACGGCCTTCCAGATAGCGGCAGCGACCCCGGTCTTGGGCCCTTGCGGCACCTCGGTGACCTCACCGTCCGGGCGCAGGATCCAGCCCGAGCTATCCGGCTGTCCGAAGACCTTGCCGTCGCCCACTGCGTTGCACATCAGCAGGTCGCAGCCCTTCTTCTCGAGCTTCTTGCGGGCGAAGTCGAGCGGGGTGCTGTTATCGTCGCCGGTTTCTGCCGCGAAGCCCACGATCTTTGTTGTGGACGCCACGTCTCCCTGCCTGCGCGCCTCAACCACGCCCGCGAGGATGTCCGGGTTCTCGGTCAGCTGAATGGTCGACAGGTCGGCCTCCGAGCCCTTCTTCATCTTTGAGCCTGCCACCTCTGCGGGACGGTAGTCGGCAACGGCCGCGGCCATGACCACGACGTCGGCGGTAGGCGCGTGCTCCATGACGGCCTGCTGCATCTCGCGGGCGGTCTTCACCCGCACTACCTCAGCGCCGATGGGAGTGGGCAGGTTCTCGGTCACACCCGCAACAAGGGTGACCTCGGCGCCGCGCTGGGCGGCAACCTCCGCTAGCGCGTAGCCCTGGCGGCCGGAGGATGCGTTGCCGAGGTAGCGAACGGGATCCAGGGGCTCGTGCGTACCACCGGCACTGATGACGACCTTCTTGCCCTCCAGGTCGCGGGTGAAGGCCTCGCGGTCTGCTAGGACGGTGAGCGCCAGCTCGCCGATCTGCTCCGGCTCCGGCAACCGCCCGGCGCCGGTATCTTTGCCCGTGAGCCGCCCGTGCGCGGGATCCAGCACCGTCAGGCCGTGGCGGCGCAGCGTGGCCACGTTGTCCACGGTCGCCGGGTTCAGCCACATCTCGGTGTGCATCGCCGGAGCCAGCACCACGGGGCACGTGGCAACCAGGCAGCTAGCTGTAAGCAGATCGTCGGCACGCCCATGGGCGATCCGGGCCATCAGGTCTGCAGTGGCCGGGGCCACGACGATGAGATCGGCCTCCTGCCCCAGGCGGACGTGCTGCACCTCGTCCACGGCGTCAAAAACATCGGTGGCCACCGGCTGGCCCGAGAGAGCCTCGAAGGTGGCGGCACCCACGAAGTTCAGCGCAGAGCGGGTGGGGATCACCCGCACCTGGTGGCCGCGCTCGGTGAAGTAGCGAACCAAGTGGGCGGCCTTATACGCAGCAATGCCGCCCCCTACGCCGATGACGACGCGGAGCGGCTTGGTGTTCAATTCAGCTGATGCAACGTTCACAACGAATCAGCCTAGCTGGTTTAACCCTCGGTGTGTTCCAACAGATCCCGGTTAATCTCGCGCAGGGCGATGGACAGCGGCTTCTCGTGGACGTCTGGGGTCACCAGAGGCCCGACGAACTCGAAGACGCCCTCGTCGACCGTCTGGAAGTAGTCGTTGATCTGACGTGCGCGCTTGGCAGCGAAGATGACCAAGGCGTACTTAGAGGAGACCTTCGTCAGCAGCTCGTCGATCGGTGGATTGGTGATGCCAACAGGAGGATCGAACACGCTATCGTTCGCATTCACGTCCTGGTTTTCCACGGTATTCACCTTTTCTTTGGTGGGTTGTTTGATTATTTATTTAGTTCTTCAAAGCGTGGGACTGAAAGAGTGCGCCGCTGGAGCTTCTGTGCCTGCCGTGTCCTAAGCGTCCAATTAGCGAAGGATCTCGCTGATGGCCGCCACTGCCCGATCCACGTCGTCGTTCACAACCACGTGATCAAACTCGGACTGCGAGGCCATCTCGACCTTCGCGGTCTGCAGGCGGCGCTCTATGACGTCCTGCGTCTCGGTTCCGCGACCGGTCAGACGGTCAACCAGCACCTCCCACGACGGCGGAGCCAGGAAGACGGTCTGCACCTGGGGCAGCATCTTCTTGACGTTGCGCGCGCCCTCGAGGTCTACCTCGACGAGTACCGGACGGGATTCAGCCAGCGCCTTTTCGATGGGTTCGCGCGGCGTGCCGGAAAGCTGTAGGCCTCCGTGGATCTCCGCCCATTCGAGCATCTTGTCTGCCGCAATGTTCTGTTCGAACTGTTCGCGGGTGACGTAGATGTAGTCCTCGCCATCGACTTCGCCAGGTCGCGGGTCGCGGGTCGTCATGGACACACTGAAAAACAGGTTCGGAACGTCTGTGCGTAGGCGCCGCACGACGGTGGACTTACCCACCGCAGAAGGGCCCGCCAGTACGACGATCCGTCCGCTATTCAGGTCCTGGCTCAAGACTATTCCTCGAAACCGAAGTGCTCCAGCAGGGCGCGGCGCTGACGGTCGCCCAGGCCGCGGATGCGACGGGTCTCAGCGATCTCCAGCTGCTCCATGATCTCCTTGGCCTTCACCTTGCCAACCTTCGGCAGGGAAACCAGCAGGGCGGAAACCTTCATCTTGCCCAGGGTCTCGTCGGTCTCGGCGTCCTTCAGGACCTGCTTCAGGTCGGTGCCGCCACGCTTCAGCTTCTCGCGCAGTTCTGCGCGTGCCTTGCGTGCCTCGGCTGCCTTCTTCAGCGCTGCTGCGCGCTGCTCATCGGTCAACTGGGGAAGTGCCACGGGTGCCTCCGTTAAATTTTTCTCGTCTTAAAGGATGGAAAGTTTTTCTGGTCCATAACCAGCATGCTGTAGAGACCAAACGGTATTCCAAGCAACGCTGGATATTAAATCCTCTCGGTGGAAAATGCCAAGCTGACACACCGAGATTCATTTTTCGGATTCATGTTCTCGACTACTGTACACGCTTCGCCCGAACCGCCTATATGTGCAGGCGTGGCGCCACGCGACCAGGTTTCAAACAATGAGTAACAGTGTAACACCTGAATCCATGAAGAACAGCAAAAGCCCCTGCTAGAGCCGTAGAGTTGCCGCCTGCTCGGCCACTGCGTTTCGCAGATCCGCAACCACAGGCCCTGCGCGCAGTACGCCGCGGGAAACGTTGGGCGATACTAGTGACGCCGTCTGGTCTCCCCCGGCGATACGTCGCACATCGTCCATGGTGCCTCCCTGGGCGCCGACTCCCGGCATCAGAACCATGCCGCCCACCTCGTCCAAGCGCGGCGGCTCCGCCAGAGTCGCGCCGACTACTACGCCGAGGTTGCCAGCCCCAGGATGCTGGGAGTTTTCCGCGGCCACGCGGTCCACAATGTACTGGGCCAAGTTCGTGTCTGTGCCGTCGAAGTAGGAGCGTTGCAGACCCCGCGCCTCCGGGTTAGATGTGGCGGCCAGGACGATCACACCTCTGCCGTGCTGCTCACCCAAGTCGATAACAGGGCGCAGGGAGTCGAAGCCCAACCACGGGGATACGGTCACAGCGTCGCTGCACAGCGGAGATTCCGGATCCAACCACGCCCGTGCGTACCCGGCCATGGTCGAGCCAATGTCGCCCCGTTTGGCGTCGGCAATAACCAACACTCCGGCCTTCCGCAGCTCCGCGATCGATCGCTCCAGCACGGTCAAGCCGGCCGAGCCGAACTGCTCGTAGAAGGCCACCTGGGGCTTGACCACACAGGCGACGTCCGCGAAGGCCTCCACGCAGGTCTTGCTGAAGGCCTCCAGTCCGGCCACGTCGGCCTTTAAGCCCCAGTCCTCCAGGATGCCCACGTGCGGATCCATGCCCACACAGAGCTGCCCGTGGTCCTGGGAACGCTCCAGGAACCGCTCGCCGAAGGTTGGGCGGCCTACCGAACTCGCACTCGCGGTCACGAGTGATCGACCTCCTGAATGGCGCGCACGGTCGGCTCGGCGCCCTGCAGAGCTTCGATGCCCTGCACGGCTGCAACGGCGCCCTGGACGGTGGTCACGCACGGCACACCCATGTTCACCGCAGCGGAGCGGATGTCGTAGCCATCGTGACGAGCCCCGGCGGAGCCAGCCGGCGTGTTCAGGATCAGGTCGACGTCGCCGTCCTTGATCCAGTCGCCCACGGTGCGCAGTGGCTCGCCGTTGGTATCAACCAGCGGGGTGTTCTCCGCGGCGGCGCGGCGCTCGTCGGAAATCTTTGCCACAACCTCGCACTCCACGCCGTTGCGGCGCAGCATGGCGGCGGTGCCCTGGGTGGCCAGGATCTTAAAGCCCAGCGAGTACAGGCGCTGGATAGGCAGGATCAAAGTGCGCTTATCGCGGTTGGCTACTGAGACGAAGACGGTGCCCTCGGTCGGCAGGTCGCCGGTGGCTTCCTGGGACTTTGCGAAGGCGGTGCCGAAGTCGTCGTCCAGGCCCATGACCTCACCGGTGGACTTCATCTCCGGGCTCAGCAGGGAGTCCAGCACGTGGCCCTCCGGGCTGCGGAAGCGGTTGAAGGGCATAACGGCCTCCTTCACAGCGATCGGGTGGCCCTGCGGCAGGGAGCCGCCGTCGCGGTCGTGCGGCAGGATGCCCTCCTCGATCAAGTCCGGGATGCTGGTGCCCAGCATGATGCGCGCGGCGGCCTTGGACAGCTGCACGCCCGTGGCCTTAGAGACGAAGGGCACGGTACGGGAGGCGCGCGGGTTGGCCTCGATGACGTAGAGGATGTCGTCCTTCAGTGCGAACTGAACATTCATCAGACCCTTCACGCCGATGCCGTGAGCCAGCTTGGCGGTGGCCTTGCGCACCTTGTCGATGTCCTCCGCGCCCAGGGTCATCGGCGGGATCGCACAGGCGGAGTCGCCGGAGTGGATGCCGGCCTCCTCGATGTGCTCCATCACGCCGGCCAGGTACACGTGCTCGCCGTCGCACAGTGCATCCACGTCGATCTCGATTGCGGAGTCCAGGAAGCGGTCCACCAGAACCGGGTGGTCGTTGGTGATCTCAGTGGCGCGCTGGATGTAGTTGGACAGGCTCTCGTCGTCGTAGACGATCTCCATGCCACGTCCGCCCAGCACGTAGGACGGGCGAACCAGCACCGGGAAGCCGATGCGGGCGGCCACGTCGTGTGCCTCCTCGACGCTGGTGGCGGTGCCGAACTCCGGCGCCGGCAGGGCGGCCTGCTCCAGCACCTTGCCGAATTCGCCACGATCCTCGGCCAGGTTGATGGCCTCCGGGGAGGTGCCAACAACCGGCACGCCAGCGTCCGCCAGACGCTGCGCCAGACCCAGCGGAGTCTGGCCACCCAGCTGCACGATCACGCCTGCGATCTCGCCGGACTCGGCTTCTGCGTGGTAGACCTCCATGACGTCCTCGAAGGTCAGCGGCTCGAAGTACAGGCGGTCGGCGGTGTCGTAGTCCGTGGAGACGGTCTCCGGGTTGCAGTTGACCATGACGGTCTCATAGCCCACGCGAGACAGCTCCAGGGCGGCGTGCACGCAGGAGTAGTCGAACTCGATGCCCTGGCCAATGCGGTTCGGGCCGGAGCCCAGGATCAGCACCTTCTTCTTGTCCGGCTGCGGGGCAACCTCGGACTCGGCGGCCGGATCCAGCTCGTAGGAGCTGTAGTGGTACGGGGTCTTCGCCTCGAACTCGGCAGCGCAGGTGTCCACGGTCTTGAAGACCGGGCGGATGCCCTGGGCCCAGCGCAGAGCGCGCACGCCGTCCTCGCCCGCCAGCTCCGGACGCAGCGCTGCAATCTGCTTATCCGACAGACCCATGTACTTCGCCTCGCGGAGAAGGTCGACGTCCAAGACTGGGGCGTCAATAAGACGGCTGCGGAACTCCACCAGACCGGCGAGCTCGTGCAGGAACCAGGGGTCAATGCCGGAGGCCGCGTAGACCTCCTCGACGGTGGCGCCGAGGCGCAGGGCCAGCTCCACGTCGTACATGCGGCCCTCGGTCGGGCGCTTCAGGTCCTCCAGCACGGCCTGCTTGTCGGTGGCGCGTTCGCCGGCGAACTCCTCGTCCGGGACCGTCCAGAAGCCGGCCTGCTTGGTTTCCAGGGAACGCATGACTTTGTTCAGGCCCGTGATGTAGTTGCGGCCGACGGCCATGGCCTCGCCGACGGACTTCATGGTGGTGGTCAGCGTGTCGTCGGCACCGGGGAACTTCTCGAAGGCAAAACGCGGGGCCTTGACGATCACGTAGTCCAGGGTCGGCTCGAAGGCTGCTGGAGTGACCTCGGTGATGTCGTTGCGGACCTCGTCCAAGGTGTAGCCGATGGCCAGCTTGGCGGCCAGCTTCGCGATCGGGAAGCCGGTGGCCTTGGAGGCTAGGGCCGAAGAACGGGACACGCGCGGGTTCATCTCGATGGTGATGATGCGCCCGTCCTTCGGGTTCACGGCGAACTGGATGTTACAGCCGCCGGTATCCACGCCGACTTCGCGCAGGATGGCGATGCCCTGGTCGCGCATCACCTGGTACTCGCGGTCGGTCAGGGTCATGCTCGGGGCGACGGTCATGGAGTCGCCGGTGTGCACGCCCAGCGCGTCCACGTTCTCAATGGAGCAGACGATCACGACGTTATCCTTGCCGTCGCGCATCAGCTCTAGCTCGAACTCCTTCCAACCGAGGATGGACTCCTCGATCAGAACGTTGGCCTCCGGGGAGGCAGCCAGGCCACCGCCGGCGATGCGCTCCAGGTCCTTCTCGTTGAAGGCCAGGCCGGAACCCAGGCCACCCATGGTGAACGACGGGCGCACGACGACTGGCAGGCCCAGCTCGGCGACCGTCTCGTGAACCTCGTCCATGTTGTGGCACACGCGGGAGCGGGCGGAATCGCCGCCGATCTTCGCCACGATGTCCTTGAACTTCTGGCGGTCCTCACCGCGCTCGATGGCGTCGATGTCCGCGCCGATCAGCTCCACGCCGTACTTGTCGAGGATGCCCAGGCGATCCAGCTGGATCGCAGCGTTCAGCGCGGTCTGGCCGCCTAGAGTCGCCAGGACCGCGTCGACCTTGTGGCCGGCGGCCTGCTGCTCCTGGAAGATCTTCTCGATGTACTTCGGGGCGATCGGTTCGATGTAGGTGTTATCGGCAAACTCCGGGTCGGTCATGATGGTCGCCGGGTTGGAGTTGATCAGCGTAACGCGCAGGCCCTCTTCCTTCAGGACTCGGCAGGCCTGAGTACCGGAGTAGTCGAACTCGCAGGCCTGGCCGATGACGATCGGGCCGGAGCCGATGACGAGTACGTGGTTGATGTCTTCGCGACGTGGCATTGGTTTTCCCTTTAATTCGGTGTTACTAGCTTTTGCTTGGCTCTGTTGCTTTGCTCTGTTGCGTTAGCTGTTCTTCTCGAGATTCGCGAAGAACTTATCGAACAGCGGGTTTGCGTCGTGCGGGCCGGCTGCCGATTCCGGGTGGTATTGGACGGAGAATGCGCTGCCGTCCAGCAGTGCCACGCCCTCGACCACGTCGTCGTTCAGGCAGGTGTGCGTCACCTGCGCCTCGCCGAACGGGGTGTCGAACTTCTCCAGCGCCTTGCCCTTCAGGGCGAAGCCGTGGTTCTGCGCGGTGATGTCGATCCGGCCGGTCTGGTGATCCAGGACCGGCACGTTGGTGCCACGGTGGCCGAACTTCAGCTTGTAGGTCTCCATGCCCAGCGCACGGCCGAGCAGCTGGTTGCCGAAGCAGATGCCGAAGAAAGGAATCTTGGCCTCCAGGATCTTCCTCAGCTCCTCCACCGTCGCGTCGGCCGTCGCCGGGTCGCCCGGGCCGTTCGAGATGAACACGCCGGTGGCGTTGTACTCGGCCATCAGCTTCTGCACCTCCTCGAAGGTGGTGTTGGAAGGCACGACCACGCTGCGCACGCCGCGCTTGGAGAACTCGCGCGGGGTGTTCGTCTTAATACCCATGTCGTAGGCGATGACGGTGTGCTTGGTCTCCCCTTCCGGCTCCACCACGTACAGCTCGTCGGTGCTGACGTCGGCGGAAAGATCCGCACCCGCCATGGAGGGCTGGGCCTGCACCTGGCTGAGCATATCCTCGTCGGAGGTGAGGGCGTCACCGCTAAAAATGCCTGCCGCGACGGAGCCCTTGTCGCGCAGGTGGCGCACGATCGCACGGGTGTCGACGTTCTGGATGCCAATGATTCCCTGGGCTTCCATCTCGTCGGTCAGGCTGCGGTCGGCGCGCCAGTTGCTCACGGAGCGGGACAGGTCTCGGATAACCAGGCCGGCGACCCAGATCTTGTCGCCGCGGGACTCGGAATCCTCGTCGTTCCAACCCGTGTTGCCGATCTGCGGGGCCGTCGCCACCACGATCTGACGGTGGTAGGAGGGGTCGGTCATGGTCTCCTGGTAGCCGGTCATGGCGGTGGTGAACACCGCCTCGCCCAGGGTGCGGCCCGTCGCGCCGAATGCGCGGCCGCGGAAGATCTTTCCGTCGGCGAGAACCAGTGCTGCTGGCGTGTAGCTCATTGTGCTTGTTTCCTTAACTCTTAGCTGTTGTGTTTGGTTCTTTTTAGTGACGCCCACTCGTGGGTGCTTACTTCACCGCTGAGCCGTTCTTGCAGGTCACCTTGCCTCGCAACAGCGTGGTGGTCACCTTGACCGGCATTTCCATTCCCTCGTACGGGGTGTTGTTGGCCTTGGAGGCCATGTCCTTTCCGTGCGCCGTCCACTTCTGGTTCAGGTCCACCGCGCACAGGTTCGCCGGCTCCCCTACCGCGATCGGGCGTCCGTGGCCGGGCAGCTTGGTGATCTCCGCCGGGCGCTCGGACATGACCTTGGCGACGAAGCGCCAGTCCTCGTCGCCGTCGATGACGAAGATCTTGGCGATCAGCGCCAGCGAGGTCTCGATGCCCAGCATGCCGGGGCGTGCCTGGTCGAACTCGCAGCACTTGTCCTCGGAGCCGTGCGGGGCGTGGTCGGTGGCCACGCAGTCGACGGTGCCGTCGATCAGGGCGGCGCGTAGGGCCTCCACGTCGCGCTGCTCGCGCAGCGGCGGGTTCACGCGGTTCACGCCGTCGTAGGTCTCCAGCCGCGCGTCGGTGAGAAGCAGGTGGTGCGGGGTGACTTCCGCGGAGAGCGGAATGTCCTGATCCTTAGCCCAGCGCAGGAGCTCCACAGTTCCCTCGGTGGAGGCGTGGCAGATGTGCAGGCGGCCACCGTAGTCGCGGGCCATGATGGCATCGCGGGCGACGATGGATTCCTCGGCCACGCGCGGCCAGCCACCCAGCCCCAGGCGGGCGGCGGTCTCGCCCTCGTGGGCCACGGCGCCCTCCGTCAGGCGGGGCTCCTCACAGTGCTGAGCCAGCAGCACGTCCATGCCCTTGGAGTATTCGATGGCGCGGCGCATAAGGCGGGGGTCGTCGACGCACTTGCCGTCGTCGGAGAACATGCGCACCTTCGCATCGGAATCGGCCATCATGCCGAATTCCGTGAGCTCCTTGCCCTCCAGCCCCTTGGAGATCGAGCCGACCGGGTGCACGTCGCACAGGTTCGTGTTCTGGCCCTTGAACCACACCATCTCCGCGATGGCGGGGTTGTCGGTGACCGGTGCCGTGTTCGCCATGGTGAACACAGCCGTGAAGCCGCCCTGGGCGGCGGCCGCGGAGCCGGTGGCAATGGTCTCGGTATCCTCGCGGCCCGGCTCGCGCAGGTGAACGTGCATGTCCACCAGCCCCGGCAGCAGCACCTGGCCTTCCAGGTCCAGCACCTCCGCGCCCTGTGGAGCCGAGTCGGCCAGGTCAGCGCCGATCTCGGCGATCACGCCGTCCTGGATCAGCACGTCCTGTTTCTCCCCCTCGCCGTAGAGCAAAACGCCACGCAGCAGCACTGCGTTCTCGGCGCCGGTGGGGTGGCCCGCCAGCTCGCCGGTGGCCGGGTACTCGGAGGTCATCGTCAAAGCTCCTTTATCGAAAGTCTTCTTATCCGTCTGTGCCATGTGCGCCTAGCCCTCTTCTCCGACTAGCAGGGTGAACAGCACCGCCATGCGCACGTGCACGCCCGCGGTGACCTGGTTCAGCACCACGGTCTGCGGGGCGTCCGCAACGTCGTAGTTGATCTCCATGCCGCGCAGCATCGGGCCCGGGTGCATGATGATGGCGCCTTCCTTCATACGCTCCGCGCGGGCCTGGGAAAGGCCGTAGCGGGTGGCGTACTCGCGGTGCGAGGGGAAGAAGCCGCCGTGCATGCGCTCGGCCTGCACACGCAGCATCATCACCACGTCTGCATCGGCGATCTCGCTGTCGAAGTCGTAGCTCACGCGCACGCTGTCCGGTTCCGCACCCCAGTGCTCAATACCCAGCGGCACCAGCGTCGGGGGTGCCACGAACACCACCTCCGCTCCGAGGGTCGTGAGCAGCTGCGCATTCGAGCGGGCCACGCGGGAGTGCAGGATATCCCCGACAATCACTACCTTCTTGCCGCTAATCTCCCCGATGCGGTTGCGCATCGTGGTGGCGTCCAAAAGAGCCTGGGTGGGGTGCTGGTTGGAACCGTCACCTGCGTTGATGATGGCCGTATCGTCTAGCCAACCGGCCACCTGCCGAGCCGCGCCGGAGGACGGGTGGCGCATGATGATCGCGTCGGCTCCCACGGCCTTCAGAGTCAGAGCGGTATCGCGCAGGGACTCGCCCTTCTTCACCGACGAGCTGGAGGCGGATATGTTGATGACGTCCGCGCTCATCCACTTGCCCGCGGTCTCGAAAGAGGAGCGCGTACGAGTGGAGTTTTCGTAGAACAGGGTGAAGATTGTGCGGCCGCGCAGCGTGGGCAGCTTCTTCATCTCGCGGCCTTCGAGGGCCTCGGCGAAGCGGTCGGCCTCGTCCATCAGGCCTAAGATCTCGGACTTGTTCAGATCGGCAATGCTAATCAGGTGCTTCATGGCTTAGTTGCTCCCTTCCCCAGTGCCTGGCCTGCGGGTCAGAACCACGTTGTCTACCCCGTCCAGCTCCGCGAGGTTCACCGTCACGTCCTCGTCGGCGGCGGTCGGAATGTTCTTGCCCACGTAGTCCGCGCGGATCGGCAGCTTGCGGTGACCGCGATCGATCAGCACCGCCACCTGCACGGCATACGGCCGGCCGATGTCCGTGAGGGCATCGAGTGCCGCACGGATGGAACGGCCACTGTAGAGGACGTCGTCGACCAGGACGACGATGGCGTCATCAATCCCCTCCGCGGGAACCTTGGTGGGTTTCAGCGCGCGGTGGGTGGTGTTGCGCAGGTCGTCGCGGTACAGGGTGATGTCCAGGGAACCCTGGAACACCTCTACCCCCGTGAAGTGCTGAATCTTCTCGGCCAGGCGGGCCGCAAGCGGCACTCCCCCCGATGGAATGCCGAGTAGAACTACGCGCCGGGAGTCTTCCCCATCCAGCGCCGTCTTTTCAATAATCTGGTGCGCGATGCGCGCGACAGTACGGGAAACTTGATCCGCGTCGAGTAAGGTGACGCCAGCTTCCCCAGCCGTCGAGTTCATCGTGACCTCCTTTCCCGCCTCTCTGTGCGGTCCGTTAAAGGATGTCTACTTTTGACGACTAGAAGTCTATCACGCTTCGCCGGATTCTTTGACGACCCCGTCGAGCAGCCCGTCCAGGTCGTCGGTGCGCTCTGCCTGCTCGGCCCTCTGAGCGGCGGCCGCGTCGGCGATCTTCATGTCCGCCTGCAGTTGCAGTTCCTTATTGATGCCGTCCAGCACCGCGTGGATGTAGCTGGGCGCCTTGTCGTGGGAGTACTCGCTGGCCAGCTCCACTCCCTCAACCACGGCAACCTGCGGCGGCACGTCGTCGTTGAACTTCAGCTCCCACGCCGCCACCCGCAGCACCGCGCGGTCGACGGCGGGAAGGCGATCCAGCCGCCAATCGCTGGACAGGTGCAGCGCAATGGCCTCGTCGAGTGCGTCCAGGTTCGTCGCCACGCCGGGCACGATCTGCTGGGTGTACTCCGGCACGGGCTTGACCTGGTTCGCGGAATCCTTGGCCAGCGAGATGCGCTCCTCGACGATCTCCACCGGGTCGATGTCACGGAACTCGGCCTCGAACAGGATGTCTACGGCGCGACGGCGCGCCTTGTAGCGCGAGCCGTGGCGCTTGAAGGAAGCGGCCTTAGCCGCCTTAGCTGCGTTAGCTGCGTTGCTTCCAGCTGTGTGTTCCTCAGTCATGGGTGAAAAACAGTCGCTGCCTTAGTTGTTTACGCGGGACAGGTACTCGCCGGTGCGGGTGTCTACCTTAACGACGTTGCCGGTCTCGAGGAACAGCGGCACCTGAATCTCGGCGCCGGTCTCCAGGGTGGCGGGCTTGGAGCCGCCGGTGGAGCGGTCGCCCTGCAGGCCCGGGTCGGTGTGCTCGATCTTCAGCTCCACGGATACCGGCAGCTCAGCGAACAGCGGCTCGCCCTCGTGGAAGGAAACCTGGACGCTGGTGTTCTCCAGCAGGAACTTCGCGCCCTCGCCCATCAGGTGCGGGGCCAGCTCGATCTGGTCGTAGGTCTTCTCGTCCATCAGAACGAAGCTGGTGCCGTCGTTGTACAGGTAGGTCATGTCGCGGCGGTCAACGGTAGCGGTCTCCACCTTCACGCCTGCATTCCAGGTCTTGTCGATGGTCTTGCCGGAGACGACATCCTTGAGCTTCGTGCGCACGAAAGCGGGGCCCTTGCCCGGCTTGACGTGCTGGAATTCGACGATCTGCTGCAGCTTGCCATCAACCTTGAGGACAAGGCCGTTCTTGAAGTCAGCGGTGGTTGCCACGAATGGTCTCCTTATTGAGATTGCGATTGCGAGTATTAAAAAATTTTTGGCTGCTACAGTCTAGCAGCCGGCCAAACCTAAACGACGATGAGTTCCGTCGGCGAGGCGTTGAAGCTACGCGCCCCATCGTTGGTGATTACGTACGTGTTCTCGATGCGCAGGCCCGTCTTGCCGGGGATGTAGATGCCCGGCTCGACCGTTACCGTCATGCCTTCTACTAGCTCTTCTTCGGGATTGACGCCCGCTGCTGCCCGCGGGGCCTCATGCACGTCGAGCCCCACGCCGTGTCCCGTGGAGTGCACGAAGAAGTCCCCATATCCGGCCTCAGTAATGACGTCGCGGCAGGCTGCGTCCACGTTACGCAGCGCCACACCCGGGGCCAGGATCGCCTCACCGGCCTTCTGGGCGCGGTAGACCACGTCGTAGAGTTCGCGGGACAGCTCGTCGGGCTCGCCCACGCAGACCGTGCGGGTCTGGTCGGAGGCGTAGCCGTCCAGATACACCCCGAAGTCCACGGTCACCAGGCCGGGAACGATTCTGTCGCGGGAGACTCCCGCGTGCGGCTTGGTGGCGTTCAAGCCGCTGGCCAGGATCGTGTCGAAACTCAGCCCGTCGGCTCCAGCGGTGCGCAGCTGAAACTCCAACTCGGCCGCCGCCTGGATCTCCGTGATGCCCTCGCGGATGCCGTCGTCCTCGATGAAGGAGCGCCACACGCTATCGGCCAGCTCGCCGGCGGCGGCCAGAGCCTCGACCTCGAGCTCGTCCTTGACCAGGCGCAGATCCTCCACCACCGATTCCAGCACCGGCGGGTTCCCCAACGCCCGGGCCTGGCCGTAGCCCAGGCTGGGTTCTACGGCGAAGTCCTCTCCCGCAAACTCGGCCGCGCGGTCGAACAGCTTGCCGCCGATTTCGATGGAGATGTCTTCCGGCTCGCCGGTCTCGACGCGGATCTGCGTATCGTAGCGCCCGTCCGTCAGCAGCAGGTGCTGGCCGTCCTCGCGGACCACCAATAGCGCGTTCGATCCAGAAAAGCCGGTCAGGTAGCGGACATTCTTCAAGTCGCTGATCAGCAAGGCTGCGTACTCGGAATCCTGGATCTTTGCGGTGGCCTTGTTGCGGCGGGTGCGGTAGGCGTCAAAAAATTTTTCAGACATGAACTCTCCAACTTCCCTTCAACAGTAACTAGCGGTGACTACTGTGCGAAGAACCGCAGGGCGGCGACGTATCCGTAGATGCCCAGGCCGGCGATCACTCCGCTGGCCAGGGGGCTTAGGTAGCTGTGGTGGCGGAACTCCTCGCGCGCGTGCACGTTCGAGATGTGCACCTCCACGAAGCCCGCGCCGTCGGCGATCTCCGCCAGCGCGTCGCGCAGCGCGACGGATGTGTGGGTAAAGCCGCCGGGGTTGATGATTACCGCGGCGCCCTCGTCGGCAGCGCGGTGCACGCGATCCAACAGCTCGCCCTCGTGGTTGGACTGGAAGAAGTCGACCTCGATGCCCAGGGAGGCCGCCTCGCGGGCCAGCAGATCCTCTACGTCGGCCAGCGTGGTGGTGCCGTAGACCTCAGGCTGGCGCTTTCCCAGCCGGTTGAGGTTCGGGCCGTTGATCACGCACACCTTCGGCGCCTGCGGCTGTGCTGCATTCATCGCTGTCTCCTCCTAGTTGGTTGTCTCTAGTTGGCTGTCGACCCTTTTAAGCTTCCACGCTAGCGGCGTAGGCCGCGCGCAGCAGCTCCTCGCTGGGCCCTTCCAGGCGGGTGGGCTTGCCGATCTGCTCGAGCACCACGAAGCGAATCTTGCCGCCCTTGTTCTTCTTGTCGCGCCCCATCGCCGCCAGCAGCTCGTCGAGCTCGGCGCCGTCGTAGCTGGTCGCCAAGCCTACCGAGTTTAGGATGTCGCGGTGACGCCGAACGTCTGCCTCGCTCAGCAACCCAGCCGCCTTGGCCAGCTCCGCCTCGAAGATCATGCCCACGGCAACCGCCTGGCCGTGGCGCCAGCGGTAGTCCTCGTGGTGCTCGACCGCGTGGCCGTAGGTGTGGCCGTAGTTGAGAATCTCGCGCAGGCTGGATTCCTTCAGATCCACCGCCACCACGTCGGCCTTCACCTGGATGGCTCGGGCGATCAGCTCCGGCAGGCTGCCGTGCGGATCCAGTGCGGCCTGCGGGTCGGCCTCGTAGATGTCCAGGATTCCCGTGTCCGCAATGAAGCCGGCCTTGACGATCTCCGCCGAGCCAGCGACCATCTCGGCCTCCGGCAGGGTCTCCAGAACCTCCAGGTCAACGATGACCGCGCTGGGCTCGTGGAAAGCGCCCACCAGGTTCTTACCTGCGGGGGTGTTGATGCCGGTCTTGCCGCCGACGGCGGCATCCACCATGGCTAGCAAGGTGGTGGGATAGTGCACGACCTTGATTCCGCGCATCCAGGTGGCGGCGATGAAGCCGGCCAGGTCCGTGGCGGCGCCGCCGCCCAGGCCGATGATGGTATCGGCGCGGGTCAGGCCAACTTGCGCGCAAACATCCCAGCACTCGGCGGCGGACTGGGCCGTCTTCGCCGACTCGGCGTCCTCGATCTGGTGGGTGTGCGCGGCGAACCCAGCTGCGGTCAGCCGTTTGGACAGCTCGTTGGCGCGGTCTGCGAGTGCGGGCTGGTGAATGATCAGGTAGTTGGCAGTGGCTCCCGCGGCCTTCAGGATCTCCTCGGTGGCGAAGTCGATGCCCCGGTCGATGACCACCTCGTAGGGCGACTGGGAGGCCACCTTGATGCGCTGCTGCTGAAAGTCTGCGGACTGTGCGTTGGTCATGGTTGGAGAGGATCCTTATGTGAGTTCTGATTACGGGGCCGGAATATTGGACCCGGACTAAAGGGTCCGGGTTGGGTGGGAAGCATCGCGGTCGTTGAGGCGCTCCAGGCGCACCTCTTCGATGAACATCAGGATGTCGGTGACCACGCGGCGCGGCTCCTTGCCGTCGCAGCGCACCATGAAGTTGGAGACTTCCTCGTAGTACGCAGAGCGCTGCGCAAAGAGCTGTGCGTACTTGCTCCGCGGGTCGGCGACGTTCAGCAGCGGCCTGGTGTTCGAGCCGGAGGTGCGTCGCACCCCCTCGTCGATGGAGACGTTGAGGTACACCACCGTGTGGTCGGCGAGCAGGTTCCGGGTGCTTTCGGTCACCACTGCCCCGCCGCCGAGGGAGACGATTCCGTCGGTCTGCAGGGCTTCAGACACCACGATGGCCTCTTGTTCGCGAAAACCCGGCTCCCCGAGCTCGCCCATGATCTGGTTGCAGGTCTTGCCGAGCTTCTCCTCGAGCATGTGGTCGGTGTCCACGAGCTGCAGGTTTAGGGCGTTGGCCAGGCGCTTACCGATGGTTGTCTTGCCGGAGCCCGGCAGCCCCACCAGCACTGCGCGGGGGCTCATCGGATTTCTCCGTCCGCCACTTCCCCGTCGGCCACGTCGCTGGCCGCAGCGGACCAGTCGAGGCGGGTATCTACGTACTCCAGGTAGGACTGCACGTTGCGCTTAGTCTCCTCTACGGAGTCTCCGCCGAACTTCTTCAGCACGGCGCGGGCCAGCACCAGGGCGACCATGGTCTCGGCCACCACACCGGCAGCCGGCACAGCGCACACGTCGGAGCGCTGGTGGATGCCCGTAGCGGCCTCGCCAGTGGCCATATCCACTGTCTTCAGCGCGCGCGGGACTGTGCTGATCGGCTTCATGGCGGCGCGGACGCGCAACTCCTCGCCGTTGGTCATGCCGCCTTCCAGGCCACCGGCACGGTTGCTCAGGCGGTGTACGCCACCGCCTGCAGTCGCCTCCATCTCGTCGTGCGCCTCCGAGCCACGGCGGCGGGCCTCCTCGAAGCCATCGCCGATCTCCACACCCTTGATCGCCTGAATGCCCATGAGGGCGGCAGCCAGCTGGGCATCCAGTCGCTCGTCACCGGAGACGTGGGAGCCCAGGCCGATCGGCAGGCCCTTAACAACGACCTCGACGATGCCGCCGAGGGTATCGCCGGACTTCTTGGCGGCCTTGATCTCGTCGATCATGGACTCTTCCGCGGCTGAATCGAAGGCGCGCACCGGCGAGGCGTCGATGCCCTCCAGGTCGGAAAACTCCGGGCTCGGCCCCTCATAGGGCTCCGAGCGGCCGATGCTGATGACGTGCGAGAGGACCTCCACGCCCAGCACCTCGCGCAGCAGCGCGCGGGCAAAAGTTCCGGCGGCCACGCGGGCGGCGGTCTCGCGGGCGGAGGAACGCTCCAGGATCGGGCGCGCCTCATCGTGGTCGTACTTCACCATGCCGGAGAAATCGGCGTGACCCGGTCGCGGGCGGGTCAGCTTCGCACCGCGACCGCTGGCCATCTCCTTGGCAACCTCCGGATCCGACTCGTCGATCGGGTCGGCGGACATGATCGTGGTCCACTTCGGCCACTCGGTGTTGCCGATCATCACGGCCACCGGGCTGCCGAGGGTCTTGCCGTGGCGCACGCCGCCGACGAAGGTCACTTCGTCGGCTTCGAACTTCATGCGAGCTCCGCGGCCGTAGCCCAGACGGCGGCGAGCCAGCTGATAAGAAACGTCTTCCCGAGTTACCGACAAACCGGCCGGGAGGTTCTCGATCATCGAAATGAGGGCCTGGCCGTGCGATTCACCTGCAGTAGTCCAACGAAGCATAAAGAGCATGATACAGGCCATATGCAGCCTTAGCTTCAATGACGTCCCGGATTATTAACGGAAGATTAATGACGCCACCACCACCGCCCCCGTCGCCACCAACATCGCCGGGCCGTGGGGGCTGGCCCTATCGCGGCCTGCTCTTTGCCCTCCGCGAAGGAAGCAGTGCATCACACCGCTCAATCCCAGCGCGGCCACGGCGCCCAACGGAGCGACAATTGCGGCCAGTGTTCCCGTCGTAAGCGCGAGCTTTGCATCCCCGCCACCCGCCATCAGCCGAGGGTGCAGCAGCGGAAGCCCGAAGGCCACCGCCCACCAGGCCACCCCGCCGAGTAGAGCCCAGTGGTTTGCGCCCGGTATGGCTAAGGGCACGAGCCCGGCAGCGGGTATCGCGGGAAGGGTCAAATAGTTCGGCAGGCGGGAGGTGCGGGCGTCAATAAGAAAAAGGGCGATAGCCCACGGCAGGAAAGGCAGCAGCGGCCACCAGGAAAGAAGCGAGGTTGCATTCACGCTTCAGAAGGTTAACCAGGCGCGCGGACAGGCCCCCGTGCGCGCGGCTTCGAGAAAGTCCGGCCTGTGGAGAGCGGAAAGTTATCCACAGGGGCGAGAAACTAGGCTTGCCCCTTGGCTCGCAGCACGGTATCTAGCATGAGTCCTTCCGGGGCAGGATGGCCCGTGAACAGGCGGAACTGTTCCTCGGCCTGGCCCGCCAACATGCGCAGACCGTCGGCGTGCGGGATCGACTTTGCCTGAGCCGCAGAAAGCAACGGCGTGGGATAAGGGTCGTAAATCACGTCCACGATGCCCGCGGCGGCGCACAGCCCCTCGGCCAAATCCTCGGCGGCGTGGGCTGGGATCGTGGAAATCACGGCGGCGGCATCGGCACAGATCCCAGCGATGTCGGCCTCCTCGAAGCGGGACCAAGAAAAATCCATGCCCAGGGTTTCCACCACGGCCTGCAGGTTCAAGGCGCGTTCGGAGCGAGCCAGCACCGTCACCTCGGTGACCCCGGCGGCCGCCAGTGCTGCAACGGCCGGGCGGGCAGTGCCTCCGTTGCCGACGATCACCGCTTTACCGTCCTGCAGAGCGGAAGTGTCTCCGCCGTAGAGGTGCTCCAGGCAGCGGGTCACACCGTCCACGTCGGTATTGTCGGCCAGCCATTGGCCATCGCCCTGCGGCACCAACGTGTTGGCGGAGCCGATCTCCTGGGCTCGGTTCGTCGCCAAATCCGCCAACTCCAAGGCCGCCTGCTTGCCGGGCATCGTCACGGAGAAGCCGCGGACCTGATCGCCGGACTCGCTCAACAGACGGCGAATGTCGCGCGCTTCCCCCGCCTCCACGCGGTAGTAATCCATCTGCAGCCCCAGCGCGCCGTATCCGGCGTTGTGCAGTTGCGGGGACAGCGAGTGTTCGATCGGGCTGCCCAGCACCGCGCAGCGCATGCCGGGCGTCTCCAGGAACTCATCTACCGACAGCACGTGGCCTGCGGCGGACATACTAATTCACCCTTTGCTCTTAGGTTTGCTCTTGATCTTGGCTTAAGTTCTAGCGGTTCGAATCCAGCACACCGTTGCGGCGGGATTCCTCGATTGCCCGCTCGTGCGCGTCAAAGTCGCGGTTGAAGACGGTGCGGCCGTCGCGGTCTACGGTAACGAAGTACAGCCAGTCGCCTTCGGCTGGGTTCTCGATCGCGTGCAGAGCCTGCAGGCCAGGCGAGGAGATCGGGGTGTCCGGCAGCCCCTCCTTGGCATAAGTGTTCCACGGGGTCGGGCGCTTACGATCCTCGTCGGTGGTGGCGACCTCAACCTCGCTCAGGTCGTAGTTCACCGTCGAGTCAAACTCGAGCTTTTGGTTTACGTCCAGGCGGTTCAGGATCACGCGCGCAACCTTGTCGAAGTCGCCCTCCGGAGCCTCGCGCTCCACCAGGGAAGCCGCCACCAGCATGTCATAGGGGCTTAAGCCCACCTTCTCTGCAGAAGACAGCAGTCCGGTGTTCTCGTACTGCTCCTTGGAGGTCTTCAGCAGAGACTTCAGGATCTCCTCCGGACTACTGGTCGGGTCGAACAGGTGCACACCCGGGGAAATCAGACCTTCGATGCGCTTCGGGTCATCGCCGCGCGCGTTCACCTTGTCCAAAGCCCAGTCCGCGATCTCCAGTTGTTCCGGCGGGGTCTGGGCCGCGGCCTTCTGCAGGTCTTCGACAGACACACAGGTGTGCTCGTCCTGGCAGGTCTGCTCGGAGACCAGAGTGAAGATGCCCTTGCGGTTATCGCCGTCGACCACCTTGACGTCTTGGAGGGTCAGACCGTTGGGAATATCGACTACACCCCGGCGCCGGTCATCGCTGGACAGCCACTCCAGAGCCTTATCGGCAGACATCTGCTCTTGCAGTGGGTAGTAGCCCGCCTGCAGTTCGGGATCCTTGCGCTCCGCGGCAGACATCAGGGCGCGGCGGGAGCCCACCACGTCCTTTTCCACCAGTTGTTCGGCCAGGCTATCCACGGAGTCGCCCGGGCTCACGCGCACCATGACGACGTTGCCGTTGCCCTCCCCCTCGTAATCACGCACGGCCACAACGTCGCGCTGGTACCAGACGTAGGCGCAAGTGCCAACCAACAGAACGACCAGAGCGATAGCCAGCGCGGCCGCCATCTGACGGCGCCGTCTAAACTTCGGCTGCATGTTACGGGTCGATCCCATAGATCCGTGTGGCCTTTCGTACAGGGTTTAGTCTTGAGTGTGCTCTTGAGTTTGCTCTATAACGTCAAATACGAGCTGAGCCCAACGATGTTAAGCGTCGCCGGTCATTTTCTCACGAATTGGTAAATTTTAGGAAAGCGCGCGCCGCCGCGTGTCTAACCACCCCTGCAGAATATGTACTGCTGCTGCTTGGTCGATCTTCTTTCTGCCTTTTTTACTATTGACGCCAGAGGCGTGAAACGCATGCGTAGCGGCCATCGTAGACATTCTTTCGTCCACCATGCGCAGCGGAATATCCGGCAATTCTTCTTTAACTAAGCGGGCAAATTCCTCGGCATTAAGGGTGCTTTGTGTATGGTTCCCGCGCAGCGCGACCGGCAGACCAACTACGATCTCCACCACGAAATTCTCCCGGCAGATCTCCGCGACGCGCCGCACATCCGCGTCGTCTGCGGTGGCCTGGACGGTCTCCACCGGAGTGGCCAGGATGCAGTCCGGGTCCGAGATCGCCACCCCAATGCGCACGGTGCCCACGTCGAGGCCGAGCCTCCGGCCGCGGCCCGGGTCGGTGGCTGGGTCTGGTTTTTCGGTCTGCATCAGCGAAAACTCCCCGGCCGACTATCCGCGCAGCGCGCTCTTGACGGCCTCGATACCGGCGGAGATGCCGGCGGCGTCCGAACCAGAGCCCTGTGCCATGGCCGGCTTACCGCCACCGCGACCGGCAACCTTCTCCCCGAAGGCCTTGACGAGCTCGCCGGCCTTGATGCCCTTGTCCACAGCGGCATCGTTCGCAGCGGCGACGAAAGGAACCTTCGCGCCGTCCACGGAGGCGAATACCACGACGGCGGGCTCGGAGCCCAGACGGTTCTTCGCATCCATGGCGAGGGTGCGCAGGTCGCCTGCAGCAACGCCTTCCGGCAGCTGCTCGGCCAGTACCTTGACCTCGCCGATAGTTTCGGCCTTCTCCACCAGCTGGCCTACCTGCCCCTGCAGCTGCTGCGCACGCAGCTGCTGGATCTGCTTCTCGGCGGCCTTCAACTTGGCAGTAAGCGCGTCGATGCGCTCCGGCAGTTCCTCGCTCGGGGTCTTCAGGCTGGTCGCCAGGCCGGCCACCAGAGACTTCTCGGTGCTGAGGAAGCGGAAGGAATCCATGCCGGTGTAGGCCTCGATGCGGCGCACGCCGGAGCCGACGGAGGACTCACCGAGCACGGAGATCGGGCCGACCTGGGAGGAGTGCTCCACGTGGATACCGCCACACAGCTCCATGGAGAACGGTCCGCCGATCTCCACGACGCGCACCTCGGAGCCGTAGTTCTCGCCGAACAGAGCCATGGCGCCCATCGCCTTGGCCTCCTCCAGGGAGGTCTCGATGGTGTTCACCTGGTAGTCGCTATCCACGGCGCCGTTGGCGATCTCCTCAATCTGGTTCAGCTGGTGCTCGGTCAGCTGCTCGCCGTAGTTGAAGTCGAAGCGCAGGTAGCCCGGCTTGTTCATGGAGCCCGCCTGGACGGCTGTCGGCCCCAGCACCTCGCGCAGGGCGGCGTGGATCAGGTGCGTGCCGGAGTGCGCCTGGCGTGCCTGGTGGCGCCACGCCTTGTCCACCGTGGCCTGCACCTTCTGCCCCACGGCCAGCTCGCCGCCACTGACGGTCACGTGGTGTACCCAGACCTTCTTGCCGACCTTCTGTACGTCCTCCACTCGGGCAGCGCCCGAGGTGGTGGTCATCTCGCCGCGATCGGCCATCTGGCCGCCGGCCTCGGCGTAGAACGGGGTGCGGTCCAGGATCACCTGAGCAGCAGCGCCCTCCGGGACAGTCTCCACCAGCGCGCCGTCGCGGATGATGCCCAGCACGGAGGCCTCGTCAGCCAGGTTCTCGTAGCCGGTGAACACGGTCGGGTGGTTATCCACGAACGGGCGGTAGATCGTCTGATCCACGTGGCCCAGCTTCTTGGCGTTGTTATCGGCCTTTGCACGAGCCTTCTGCTCCGCCATCAGGTCGTGGAAGCCGTCAATGTCCACCTTCAGGCCGGCCTCGGCGGCCATCTCCTGGGTCAGGTCGATCGGGAAGCCGTGGGTGTCGTGCAGGGAGAAAGCAACGTCGCCCGGGACGGTGCCCTCGCCGCGCTCCTTGGCGCCGTGGGCCCAGTTGTCGAACATCTGGGAGCCGGATTCCAGGGTCTTCAGGAAGGACTTCTCCTCGGCCAGAGCCACGGCGCGAATGCGCTCGTAGTTCTCGGCGATTTCTGGGTAGGAGGGCGTCATGGTCTCCCGCACGGTGTCCATGAACTTCTCCAGGGTCTCCCCCGTTGCGCCCAGCAGGCGGGCGGAGCGGATGATGCGGCGCAGCAGGCGGCGCAGAATGTAGCCGCGTCCCTCGTTGCCGGGGGTCACGCCGTCCAACATCAGCATCAGACCGGTGCGGGAGTGGTCGGCGATCACGCGGAAGCGCACATCGTTGGCCTGGTCTGCGCCGTACTTGGCGCCGGTGACCTCCTGGGCCACGTCAATGACGGGGCGCAGCAGGTCGGTCTCGTACACGTTGTCCACGTCCTGCAGGATGCAGGCGACACGCTCGATGCCCAGGCCGGTATCGATGTTCTTCTTCGGCAGCTTGCCGACGATCTCGAAGTTGCCCTTGCCCAGGCCCTCACCGCGCTCGTTCTCCATGAACACGAGGTTCCAGATCTCGATGTAGCGGGTGTCGTCGACGATCGGACCACCCTCCTGGCCGTGCTCCGGGCCGCGGTCGTAGTAGATCTCCGAGCAGGGTCCACACGGGCCGGGAATGCCCATGGACCAGTAGTTGTCCTCCATACCGAGGCGCTGGATCTTGTGCTCGGGTACGCCGATCTTCTTGTTCCAGATCTCCGCCGCCTCATCGTCGTCGGTAAAGACGGTGACCCACAGGCGCTCCGGATCCAGGCCCAGGCCGCCTTCTTCCACCGGGTCGGTCAGCAGCGTCCAAGCGTGCGTGATCGCGCCTTCCTTGAAGTACGCACCAAAGGAGAAGTTGCCCGCCATCTGGAAGAACGTGTTGTGGCGGGTGGTGATGCCGACCTCGTCGATGTCCAGGGTGCGCACGCACTTCTGGATGGAGGTCGCCGTGCCGTTTTCAAACGGTGGGTTCTGCTGGCCCAGGAAGTAGGGCTTGAACGGAACCATGCCGGCGTTCACGAACAGAAGGTTCGGGTCGTCCAGGATCAGCGATGCGCTGGGTACCTCGGTGTGCCCGACCTTGGTGAAGTGCTCGATGAAGCGCTGGCGGATCTCATGCGTTTGCACGGTGGCTTTACCTCGTAGAGTTCTATGTCGACTGTAAATGGAATGCGTACATTCTACCCCCGGGTCAGAAAGGAGCGAACGATAGCCCTAAGGCTACTCAAGCGCGCGGCAATGGTCTTTTCATGGCCGTGGGTTGTCGGCCGGTAGTACACCGCGTCCTTCAGATCGTCCGGCAAGTACTGCTGCGGCACCACGCCCTTCGGATCGTCGTGCGGATAGACGTATCCCACCGCGTTACCCAGCGCCTTCGCCCCCTGGTAGTGGCCGTCGCGCAGGTGAGCCGGCACTGCCCCGCCCTTGCCCGCCTGCACGTCCCCAATGGCGGAGTTGATGGCCGCGATCACTCCGTTGGACTTCGGCGCGGTCGCCAGGTGGATCGTGGCCTGAGCCAGGTTGAGCCGTGCCTCCGGCATGCCGATGAAGCTCACCGCGTGATAAGCCGCCACCGCCACCTGCAGCGCCTGCGGATCAGCCATGCCGATGTCCTCGCTGGCGTGGATCACCAGCCTACGGGCGATGAAGCGCGGATCTTCGCCGCCTTCCAGCATGCGGGCTAGGTAGTGCAGCGCGGCGTCCGGATCCGAGCCGCGGATGGATTTAATGAAGGCACTGGTGATGTCGTAGTGCTGGTCGCCGTCGCGGTCGTATCGCGCCACTGCCTTGTTAAGGGACTTTTTTACTTGTGACGCCACCAGCTCCGCCACGCCGTCCTCCCCTTCCGGCTCGACTCCCTCGGCCGCGGCCTCCAGGTACGTCAGGCTACGGCGGGCGTCCCCTGCCGCCATGGCGACGAGCTGGTCCATGGCCTCGGGGGTCACCCGCAGTCGGCCGGCGTATCCGCGCTCATCGTCGAGAGCGCGCTGCAGTACGGTGCGGATGTCGGCGTCACTAAGAGAAGAAAGTTGGACAAGCAACGACCGCGACAAGAGCGGCGAGACCACAGAGAACGAGGGGTTCTCGGTGGTGGCGGCGACCAGCAGCACGGTGCGGTTTTCGACGGCGGAGAGCAGCGCGTCCTGCTGGGTTTTGGAGAATCGGTGCACCTCGTCGATGAACAGCACGGTGTGCTCGCCCATGACCAGGCGCTTGCGGGCCTGCTCGATGATCGCGCGGACTTCCTTGACGCCGGAGTTCAGGGCGCTCAAGGCCTCGAAGCGGCGGCCGGAAGCCTGGGAGATGAGGCTGGCGATGGTGGTTTTTCCGGTGCCGGGCGGGCCATAGAGGATGACGGAGGTATCGCCGTGGCCTTCGATCAGGCGGCGCAGCGGCGAGCCCGGGCCGAGAACCTTGTCCTGCCCCACCACCTCATCGAGGCTGCGGGGGCGCATGCGAACCGCCAGTGGGGCGTGGGAGCCGGGGTGAAAATAGGCCTCAGCCGAGTGCGCGTCGGCGCCGCTGCCCTGCTGACCTTGGGAAAACAGATCGTCCATCGGCTTTAGGCTGCGGGCGCTACTCGTCGCGCTCGTTCGGGAAAGCTCCCAGCTGCGACAGCACCTTCAACAGGACTCGGGCGAAGCCACCAATCGCCTCGAAGTCTTGGGAGTCGCGGCGGCGGGAGAAGCGCTCGATGGCCTCCACCGTCGTGGCCAGGTCCTCGAGCTGCTCCTCCGACATGTGGCGGATCGAGCGCGAAACCTCCTGGTTGTCGGATTCTTCACCGAAGACGAACGAGGAGTGCTTGGCCACGGAAAGCCGGCCGTAGTACATCATGATCAACGACAGGAATGCCCAGCCGATAAGGGCAGACATGACCCAGTCGTGGAAGACCTCGTCGTCGGAGATTGCAGGCCAGATCTGCTGGGCCTCCGCCCGCCAGGCGGCGAGGAACTCCGTGGTCTCCGGCTCGTCCAAAGCCGGGGTGGAATTGTCCTGGGGGAACCCCGCCACCACGCAGGCGACGTCGAAGGCCGCGTCCCGGAAACCGGCCCACTCGTAGTCCAGCAGCACGATGTTGTCCGTGAGCATGACGTTGTCGGGCGCCAGGTCGAAGGGGGTGAAGACCAGAAACTCGGACTTGTTCTGGCGCTCGACGGCCTTGGTGGCGTAGCGCTGTACCACCGGGTCGATGGTCAGGCCGTTGGAAATCATGAGGTCCACGCCCGACTGGATGAGCTCGCCGACGTTGATGTCGGACTCTTCGATCGCCTCGGGGCTGATGTGGTGGCGCTGGCACTGGCGGCGCATCAGGGTGGAGTAAGACTGCGCGCCACCGAACGTGGCGGCGTGCATTTTGCCCAGCGAACGGCCGAGCTTACGCAGGGCTCCGATGCGGGACTTGGAATCCTGGAGCGTAAGCACGTCGGTAAAGCTCGTGCCGTCGCCCGCGTCCGACAGAATCAGCAGGCGCTGGTCGATGTCATAAGCCAGCAGTACAGGGCCGGGGCGTACCGTCTCCGCCAGAGTATTGGTGTACTGGTAGGCCACGACCTCGCGGAGCATGCCGAGGGCATCCGGACCGAACTCCCCTGCATCGCCGGCACCGTCGCTGCCATCAGCGTTCGCGGCGGCCGCGTCCCCTTCGCTTTCCGGCGGCAGCTGCTTGATAACCACCGTGCGTTCCTGCAGGAAGGGGTCGGCGGAAATCCGGCAGCGCAGAACCATCGAGGAGCCACTGCCACCCAGATCCTGCGGATCGCTGAGTTCGGGTGAACCTCCGAAGCGGTTCGCCAAAACCTGGGTTGCCGCCTCGACAGTGGACTCGACTGATTGCACTACTACTCGCCTACTTTTCCTTCTGGCCCTTCTGGCCCTTCTTCGGCTTGAAATCGATACCGGATTCCTTACGCTGCTCCGCGGAGATCTCGCCCGGGGCGTCGGTCAGCGGATCCACGCCGCCGCCGGACTTCGGGAAGGCGATGACGTCGCGGATGGAATCGAAGCCGCCCAGCAGGGAGACGATGCGGTCCCAACCGAACGCGATACCACCGTGCGGCGGGGCACCGAAGGCAAACGCATCCAGCAGGAAGCCGAACTTCTCGCGGGCCTCCTCCTCGGTGATGCCCATGACCTTGAACACGCGCTCCTGCACATCCGGCTGGTGGATACGAATAGAACCGCCGCCGATCTCGTTGCCGTTACACACGATGTCGTAGGCGTAGGCCAGCGCCTCGCCCGGGTTCTCGTCGAAGTTATCCAGGTACTCCGGCTTCGGGGAGGTAAAGGCGTGGTGCACGGCAGTCCACGCGGAGTGGCCCAGGGCCACGTCGCCAGACGCGGCGGCATCCGCAGCCGGCTCGAACAGTGGGGCGTCAACAACCCAGGTGAAGGCCCAGTCTCCTTCCTTGATCAGGCCCAGCTTGTTAGCGATCTCGCCGCGGGCAGCACCCAGCAGGGCGCGGGACGGCTTGGTCTCGCCTGCGGCGAAGAAGATGCAGTCGCCCGGCTTGGCACCGACGTGCTCGGCAATGCCCGCACGCTCTTCGTCAGTAATGTTCTTGGCAACCGGTCCGGACAGCTCGCCGTCCTCGCCCACCAGAATGTAGGCCAGGCCCTTCGCGCCGCGCTGCTTAGCCCACTCCTGCCAAGCATCCAGCTGGCGGCGGGGCTGGTCTGCGCCGCCTTCCATGACCACTGCGCCGACGTATTCGTTCTGGAACACGCGGAAGGTGGTGTTCTTGAAGAAGTCGGTGCACTCAGTGATCTGGATGTCGAAGCGCAGGTCCGGTTTGTCGGAGCCGTAGTACTTCATGGCATCGGCGTAGGTCATGCGCGGGATCGGGGTGGAGATCTCGTAGCCGATCTCCTTCCAGATCGCCACCAGGATCTCCTCTGCCAGAGAGATCACATCTTCCTGGTCCACGAAGGACATCTCGACGTCCAGCTGGGTGAACTCCGGCTGGCGGTCGGCGCGGAAGTCCTCGTCACGGTAGCAGCGGGCGATCTGGTAGTAGCGCTCCATGCCAGCCACCATCAGCAGCTGCTTAAACAGCTGCGGGGACTGCGGCAGGGCGTAGAACGTGCCCGGGCGCAGGCGTGCAGGCACCAGGAAGTCACGGGCGCCCTCTGGGGTGGAGCGGGTCAGCGTCGGGGTTTCGATCTCCGTGAAGTCGTGCTCGGCCAGAACCCCGCGGGCAGCCTGGTTAACACGGGAGCGGAGGCGCAGCGCATCGCCCTGGGTCTTGCGGCGCAGATCCAGGTAGCGGTACTTCAGGCGGGTTTCCTCGCCCACCTCGCCGGAGGAGGACGGATCGTCGATCTGGAACGGCAGCGCCGCCGCCTCGTTCAGAACCTCCAGGGCGGACACGTTGACCTCGATGCCGCCAGAAGCCAAGTTCGGGTTCTCGGATCCCTCCGGGCGTGCCTCCACCACACCGGTTACCTTCAGGCAGTACTCGCTGCGCAGGTCGTGCGCACGCTCCGCCACCTCGGACTCGCGGAAGACGACTTGTGCCACGCCGCTGCGGTCGCGCAGGTCGATGAAAATGACGCCACCGTGGTCGCGTCGACGACCAACCCAGCCGGTCAGGGTCACTTCATCACCAATATTCTCTGGGCGCAGTTCGCCCGCCAGGTGTGTGCGCAGCACGTTCCTATAGTCCTTCCTCGATTTTTAGCCTTTTCGGCCTTACAGCTTACCTTGTCCGCAATGGGGTGTGTACGTCGCCCGGGTATGGCACGATTCACTTGTGACTTTTAACAACAATCTCAACAATTATTCCGACCGTGGACAGCGCGGAGGCACCGGCTCCGGCGGGGGCGGATTCGGCTTCGGCGGCGGGGGTGGCAATCAGGGTGGAGGCGGCGGCCTCTTTACGGGGCTGCTCTTTGGCGCTCTCGCCCGCCGCTTTGGCATTCCCGGAATCATCGTTGCCGCCATTCTCGTGTTCTTCTTCAACGGTGGAATGGGGATGTTGGGCGGAAACAACGGCGCGGATCAGCGTGCGGGCGTCAATAGCAGTCAGGGCGGCGAGGGCTTCGAGCACTGCCAGACGGCCGAGGACGCCAACAACAACGACGATTGCCGTGTGCTGGCCACGGCGAAGTCGGTCGACCAGTTCTGGAACTCGGCACTGCCGGACGAGGCTGGGACCGATTACAGGGAGCCGGGGCTGGTGCTTGCCGAGGGGCAGACCAGCACCCGCTGTGGCTCCGCGAACCTAGCTAGCACCGGGCCGTTCTACTGCCCCGGCGACGAGACGGTCTACATGTCCGTCCCGTTCTTCGACGAGCTGAAGCAGATGGGCGGATCCAACGGACCGTTCGCCCAGATGTACGTCACCGCCCACGAGTTCGGCCACCACATCCAGAACCTGGAAGGCAACCTGGGGTTGAGCGACTACGACAACCCGGGTGAGGATTCCAACGCGGTGAAGATGGAGGTCCAGGCCGATTGCTACGCCGGCGTATGGGCCCAGAACGCCGACAAGGGTGAGGACGCTCTGTTGGAGCCCCTAACCCAGGAGCAGGTCGAGCAGGCTATTGCGACTGCTCGTTCTATTGGCGATGACGCCATCCAGTCCAGCTCCGGACAGGAAGTAGATCCCGACAAGTGGACCCACGGGTCTTCCGAAATGCGCGTGGACTGGTTCATGCGCGGCTACCAGGGCGGCACCATGAAGTCCTGCCACCAGGACTTCCAGCGCTAAGTCCCGTGCACGTAGCCCCGCGGCGCCCCGCCTGCAGCGCTCTTAACGCTGCGGCGGCAGGTATGGGCGCAGCCAGTTCGGCAAAGCCGTTCTACTAAGCGCCTGTCGTCCTCTCTGCCGGCTTCTCCGTCTTCTCCGCCAGCAGCTCTACGACGGCAGCCAGATCCACCTCGTGCTGTTCGTGAGCGCCGAGATCCTTCACCGTCACCGTGCCCTCAGCCAGCTCCTTATCCCCCAGCACCAGGGCATACAGTGCACCGGCACGGTCGGCGCCCTTCATGGCTCCCTTCAACCCGCGGTCGCCGTAGGACATATCGGCGGCGACCCCGCGCTCGCGCAGGTCGTCCACGATGCCCACCATGCGCCGCTTGGCCTCCGCGCCGAGTGCCACGCCGTAGACATCAACCCTTCTTCCTGTTGACGCCCTCTTCTCCTCCGCCTCGAGCGCCAGCAGTGCCCTATCAACTCCCAGCCCGAAGCCGATTCCGGAAAGATCCTGCCCGCCCAGCTGAGCCATCAGGCCGTCGTAGCGGCCACCGCCGCCGATGCCGGACTGCGCGCCCAGGCCGTCGTGGACGAACTCAAAGCAGGTCTTCGTGTAGTAGTCCAGGCCGCGCACCATCCGCGGGTTGATGGTGTAGCCCACGCCCAGGTCGTCCAGCAGCCCGGTCACGGTCTCGAAGTGCTCGCGGGAGGAATCGCTGAGGTGATCCAACATCAAGGGGGCCTCTGCCAGCATCTCCTGCATCTCGGGGCGTTTATCGTCCAGGACGCGCAGCGGGTTCAGCTGCGCACGGCGCTGCGTCTCCTCGTCCAACGGTAGCGTGGCCAGGAAGTCCTGCAGCTTCTGCCGGTAGGCGGGGCGGTCGTCCCAGTCGCCCAGGCTGGTTAGCTCCAGGCGGAAACCATTCAACCCAATGGAGCTAAAGCAGCGGTGCGCCAGTGCGATAACCTCGGCGTCCAGCGCCGGATCGTCCACGCCGATGGCTTCCACGCCCACCTGCTGCAGCTGGCGGTAGCGGCCTGCCTGGGGGCGCTCGTAGCGGAAGAAGGGGCCGTTGTAGACCAGCTTGACGGGGAGCTGCCCGCGATCCAGGTTGTGCTCAATGACGGCACGCATGACGCCCGCCGTGCCCTCCGGCCGCAGGGTTACCGAACGGCCGCCCCGGTCGGCGAAGGTGTACATCTCCTTCGACACAACGTCGGTGGATTCGCCAACGCCACGGGCGAACAGAGAGGTCTCCTCGAAGATCGGCAGCTCCACGTGCTCGTAGCCTGCGGCGTGCGCGGCGGAGGTGAACGCATCCTTGACCGCCTTGAATTCCGCCGATGTTGGCGGCACGTAGTCCGGCACGCCCTTCGGCGCGCTTAGCGCCTTAAACTTCTCAGCCTTAGTCTTCTGGGACTTCTGTTGCTTCTTCTCGCTCTCAGTCACAAAAGAACAGTCTACTAAACAGCTATTGGACTGCCGCCAGGAAGCTATTGGTGCGCTTTTCTTCCCCGATGGTCGTGTGCGGGCCGTGCCCCGGCAGCACAATGTCCTCATCGGCGAAATCGGTGGTGAGCTTCTTGAGGCTCAGCATCATGTCCTCAGGCGAGCAGCCCGGAAGGTCGGTGCGGCCCACTCCCCCGCGGAACAGCACATCGCCGCCGAAGATCAGCCCATTCACGCGGAACATAACATGCCCCGGCGAGTGGCCCGGCATGTGATGGATCTCGAACTCCGCGCCACCGATACTGATGGAATCCCCCAGGTGGCGGATGTCCTCGATCGCGGGCATGTTCGCCACGTCGAAAGGCTGCGCCAGCGGGCTGGCCGCCTGATCCATCTCCAGCATGAAGCGATCCAACTCGTGGACGTAGACCGGCACCCCGAACGCTCCCGCGTCGCGGATGTGGTCGATGTGCCCGTGAGTCAGCACGACCTTCTCGACGAAGAACTTGTGTTCCTCGGCGAGCCTTTGGATGTTCTCGAAAGCACCCAACCCCGGGTCTATAACGACCGCCGGGGAGTTTTCCCCGCTAGTGGCGTCAGAACCATCAATCACCACATAGCAATTGGTTTCGAAAGGACCGGCGGGAAAAGAAAGGATCTGCGTCGTATCCGGCAGGAGGGTTGCGTCTGTGCTCATGCCACTAAACCCTAGCGAAAACAGCAACGAGCCCGTGCCCCTTCACCCGAATCGGCCAGTATATAGGGCATAATGGATCACCGTATCTAGCACAAGAAAGGTCCTAGAAAAACGTGTCTGACAACAACTACCCGAACGCGGCTCAGCGCGACCAGGCGCTGTCGGAGCTAGAGAAAGCTCTGAAGTCCCGCGAGCGCAAGGCCAAGATCGCACCGCTGGGCGTGGTCGCAGCAACCCTCGCCGTGCTGGTGGTCATCGTCGGCGGCATCTGGTTCGCCGCCACCTACACCTCCGACGAGGAAGAAGATCAGGTCGCCGAGAGCGAGCAGCAGCAGTCCGAAGAGCCGGATGTGAAGCCCGTGGCGCTGCCGGCAGGCCCCAAGGAGCCCTACGGTGACACGGTGAAGTGCGAGTACAAGAAGGATCCGGAAGGCGAGCTCAGCGACGCAGGACTGCCCAACGGCAAGGACGTGACCGCCAAGGGAACCGAGAAGGTCACCCTGACCATGAACGGCCAGAAGGTCGGCCTGGAGCTGGCCAACGACAAGTCTCCGTGCTCCACCAACTCCTTCAAGCACCTGGTGGAGAAGAAGTTCTACGACTCCACCAAGTGCCACCGTTCCGTGAAGTCTGACTCCATGACGATCCTGCAGTGCGGCGACCCCGAGGGCACCGGCGCAGGCGGCCCGGGCTACAGCTTCGCGGATGAGTTCCCGAGCAACGGCGTGGACGAAGGCCAGGCCGACTCCCCGGTCAACTACAAGCGCGGCACCCTGGCGATGGCCAACAGTGGCCCGGATACCAACGGCAGCCAGTTCTTCCTGGTCACCGGCGACACCACCCTGCCGCCGAGCTACAACGTCTTCGGCACCATCGACGAGGCCGGCCTGAAGGCACTGGACAAGCTGATGGAAAAGGCACCGGAGGGCGATGCCTCCCCGTCCGAGGACATCAACATCGAGTCCGCGGTGCTGGGTTAGTTTTCTGGGCTAGCCACGCAGCTAGCCGCCCGTCGTGACGCGGTAGACGTCGTAGACACCTTCGACGTTGCGCAGCTGGTTCATCATGTAGCCCAGCTGCTTCGTGTCCGACACCTCGAAGGTGAAGCGGATAGTCGCCACCCTATCGCCCGCGGTGTGCGAGTTCGTGGCGATGATCGGCACCTTCTGGTCAGAGACCACGCGCGTGACCTCAGAGAGCAAACCGTTGCGATCCAGGCCCTCGATCTGGATCGTGACCATAAACACCGCATTGTGGAAGCTGCTGGCCCACGAGACCTCGATGATCCGCTGCGGCTCCTGGTGCAGCTTCTCAGAATTGGTGCAGTCCGTGCGGTGCACGCTTACTCCCCCGCCCTTGGTGATGAAGCCGAAGATCTTATCGCCCGGCACCGGGGTGCAGCACTTCGCCAGCTTCGCGGAGAAGTCGGCCTCCCCCTGCACCAGAATGCCGGAGCCATCGCCGCGGCCTTCCTGCGGGGTGTTCGCAATCTTCGAGGTCGCCGAACCCGACTGCAGGACGTCATCTGCCTCGGATTCCGGCTCCATCCCCTCAACCAGGCGGTGGCAGACGTGCCCGGCGGTGACCTCTCCCCGTCCAATGGCCGTATAGAGCGCCTCGACATCCTGGTAGTTCATGTCACTGGCCAGCAGGCGCAGGGATTCGTGAGTAAACAGGCGGTGTACCGCCAGGCCACCCCGCTGCGCTTCGGCAGCCAACAGGTCGCGCCCCTTCTCCGCAGCTTCCTCGCGCCGCTCCTTGGCGAACCACTGCCGGATCTTCGCCTTCGCGCGCGGCGAAACGACGATGTTCATCCAGTCCTTCGACGGCCCGGAGTTCTGGTCCTTGGAGGTAAAGACCTCCACCTTGTCGCCGGTATTCAGCTTGGATTCCAGTGCCACCAGCTTGCCGTTGACCTTCGCACCAATGCAACGGTGTCCGATCTCCGTGTGCACCGCGTAGGCAAAGTCGATCGGCGTGGAGCCGTTCGGCAGTGTGATGGCATCGCCCTTCGGCGTGAACACGAAGATCTGGTTCGTCGACAGGTCGTAGCGCAGTGAATCCAGGAACTCGTTCGGATCCGCGGCCTCCTTCTGCCAGTCCAGCAGCTGGCGCATCCACGCCATCTGGTCCACCTCTGCGGACTCACTGTTATTGTTGCCGCGGGTTTCCTTGTACCGCCAGTGCGCCGCAATGCCGTATTCGGCGTTGTGGTGCATCTCGTGGGTACGGATCTGCACTTCCAGCGGCTTAGTGTCCGGGCCGATCACGGTGGTGTGCAGCGACTGGTACACCCCAAAGCGCGGGGAGGAAATATAGTCCTTGAACCGCCCCGGCATCGGCTGATAGAGGGTGTGGATGGCACCCACGGCCGCGTAGCAATCCTGCACGCTATCCACCAGGATGCGCACGCCCACCAGGTCAAAGATCTCGTCGAAGTCGCGGCCGCGCACGATCATCTTCTGGTAGATCGACCAGTAGTGCTTCGGGCGACCCTCCACGGTGGCGTGCAGCGAGCTGCGCGACATAGCCAGCTCGATCTCCTGCTTCACCTTCGCCAGGTACTGGTCGCGCTTCGGGGCGCGGTCGGCAACCAGGCGCACGATCTCGTCGTACTTCTTCGGATACAGGATGGCGAAAGCCAGATCTTCCAGCTCCCACTTCACGGTTGCCATGCCCAGGCGGTGGGCCAGCGGGGCAATCACCTCGAGGGTCTCGCGTGCCTTCTTCGCCTGCTTTTCCGGCGGCAGGAAGCGCATGGTGCGCATATTGTGCAGGCGATCAGACACCTTAATCACTAGCACGCGCGGGTCCTCCGCCATGGCGACGATCATCTTGCGGATGGTCTCCGCCTCCGCCGCGGAGCCCAGCACCACCTTGTCCAGCTTCGTCACGCCGTCCACCAAGCGGGCGACCTCGCTGCCGAAGTCGCGGGAAAGTTCATCCAGGGAGTAATCAGTATCTTCCACCGTGTCGTGCAGCAGCGCTGCGACCACGGTGGTTGTGTCCATGCCGATCTCCGCAGCAATCGTCGCCACCGCCAGCGGGTGCGTGATGTAGGGCTCGCCAGACTTGCGCTTCACGCCCTCGTGCAACTTCTCGGCGGTGGCATAGGCGCGGTTCAGCAGGGCGAGGTCGGCGCGCGGGTGAAAGCGCCTGTGCACGGAAATGAGCGGCCCCAGTACGGGGTTGATCTTTGGCTTACCGGTGCCGGTGAGGCTTCGCGCAATGCGAGCCGCCATCCACAGCGAACCCTTTTCGTTGCTCATAGCCGCTTCAAGTCCTGCCTGTTTCTTCTCTTCTTTTTATTGACGCCACCTGCGCCAATGACCCCTGGGGGTATCAGACGGCCTGGTCGACCACGTAGAGCGGAAGATCCTTCAGACGATCGCGACCGTCCAACGCGGATACTTCTAGCACCACGCCGAGTCCGCAGACCCTTGCCCCGGCGTTTTCCAACAGCTCGCGCGAGGCAGCGAGCGTACCGCCGGTGGCTAGCACGTCGTCGATGAGGAAGACGTTCTTGCCCTGCAGCGGGATCGCGTTGTCAGCCGGGATCTCTAGTGAGGCCGTGCCGTACTCCAAAGCGTAGTCCACATGGTGGACAGGAGGCGGCAGTTTGCCGCCTTTTCGAACTGCCAGGATACCCACGCCCAGCTCGTAGGCGACGGCGCTTCCCAGCAGGAAGCCACGGGCATCCAACCCGCCGATCAAGTCGATGTCGAAATTGCGGCAGTGCTCCGCTAGATCCTGCACCAAAAGCTTGAAGGAGTGCGGGTCTGCCAGCACGGGGGTGAGGTCTTCGAAAACGATGCCTCGTGAGGGAAAGTCCGGGACTACCCGGATGCTTCGGCGCAGCGCGCTTGCCGCGGTCTCTGCGCGCTGGGGATTGCTGTCTTTGCCGGAATAGTCAGCGTGGTCGGCGTTGTCGGCGGAAGTCAAGCTCTTAGGTCTCTTTCTCTCTTAGGACTGCGAGGGATCTGCGGCAGCACGGGCATTTCCTACCTTAACGCCCCGGCCAGCCTTACAGGTGGGGCTTACTTGCTGGGCTCTTCATCTTCGGGAGCTGCGGGGGACTCGCTAGCGGAAGTTCCCTCCGCCCCGTCGTTGCCTTCGTCGGAGGCACGGCCGGTCGCCACAGGCTCGTCGGACTCCACCCAGCGATCCATGTTCCAGCTCACCCCCGTATCCGAGGAGCTATCCAGCACGTTAGCCGCATGAACCTCGGCAAGGATGGTGCGCGGCTCGGTCACCAGCGGCAAAGTCATGGCGTCGTCGGCCAACGCCGTCTCCGCCCCCCTGATCTCCTTGAGCCCGGCGCCCGGCGTGGCGTTCACCGCTGAGTTCCGACCGTTGGCCGAACGGGTGTCGAGGGCTACGTCGTAATCCACGCCCAGCAGGCCGTAGTCATCGGCCGAGCGGGGCACAGGTTCAATGTTTACCCCCGCCTCCGCGCACTGGGACTTAAGGGCGTCAACAATCTTCTTATACCGCGGCACCGAATCGAGGAAGCCCACGCGGATAGTCATTCCGTTCAGCTGCGATCGGGCCTCATCGACATTGACCTTGATATTCCGATCGTTGATGTCGTCCAGGTAGCCGCGCAGCGGGTGCTCGGAGCCGACCACTCGCAGGCCGGTCGGCTCGACGGCCGCTCCGGTCTCCTCCTCTACGGCCTTGGCGATCGCCTCCCGGTCGATGCAAGCATTTAGAGCCTTGCGGGAGTCGGGATTCTGCAGCGGGCCAAGGTCGGAGACACGCAAGGTATCCACGCGCTCAGAGTTGCTCTCAACCACGCGGAACTCATCACCGTTGAGGCCCAGCTCCTCAGCCACCTTGCCAGGAGTCTCCCCGGCACCGCGATTGGTATCCACCACGGAAAGCTGGTTGTGCTCCCCCAGCTTCTTAACGTCCGCCCCCTGCGGCCAGAGGTACACCGGGGATTGGGCGGGCTCCACCCCGCTCCATTCAGGATTCTTCTCCAGCTTCAGCGAGCCATCTTCCTTTCGGGCGGCAATCTTGTACGGCCCGGAGGTCGGCACCTGGGAAGGATCAGTCTTCGAGAAGGTGAACACATCCTGCCAGGCCTTACCCAGCTCCGTCAGTGCTTGTTCGTCCTTAGTGTCGACGGCGGATACGACATCCTCCACCCCGGCCTTCTCGGCCACAGTGTGGGAAGGCAGCACCGTGCCGGGCCCAAACAGTTCCCGGTAGCGTTCACCGCGCTTATCGGCGAAGTGCACGCTGAACTGTTTCGCGCCCGCTGCGCAGTCAATCTTCTCCACCTGGCCGAACAGCGGCATGTCGGAGCCGAAAAGGTCCGGGCGAGAGCTGGCCTGCAAGCTCAGCAAAAAGTCGTCGCAGACTACCGGCTTGGAATCCGAGTAGGTGGCCTTCTCGTTGATGGTGTAGTCCACCTGTCGAGGATTCCCGGGGGCCGGCTTGGCCGTCACCAAGTCGCCATTCGGCAGGTTCTGTCCGCGCGGCCCCGCGATGAAGGCTCCCGGGTAGAGGCGAGCGGAAATTTTCGCGGCATCCGTCGCCACGCCCACCGCTGTGCCCGCGTTGGAGGTCACCAGGTCGCTGGTCAGCACGTATCCGAACTGCTCCGGCGGGCTGCTCAGCGGGGAATCCTCCGAACAGCCGGCCAGACCGGCTGCAGCCAGGGCTGCGGATAGCGCCAAGGCTGCGGTGGACCGTACTGCATCCTGCTTGCGGATCACTGGTCGCCTTCCTTCCTCCAACACATCTAAACGAAAAGAGCCTGCGGGCCTCTCCGGGCTACATGCCCGGGCGCCAGGACCTTCCGGCGTCTTCGTTGTGGGTCTCGCGCTTGAAGTCCTCCGTGGAATCGTCTGCCAGGCGGGAATTCGGGCTGGATACGCTGCGCTTTCCGGCCTTCTTCGCCTCATCTGCATCCGCGCCTGCACCCGCGTCTGCGGCGGAAACTCCTACCTTTTCGTTGGCATCTTCGGCGGTCTCCACTGCGGCGTCCTCATCGGAAGACCCCTCCTGCGACGTAGCGAGGGAACGGGCGCGCTCCACGCGGGCCTCGTGCTGCTTGTACTTCTGCTGGCGCATCTTGAACGTCACCAGCAGCGGCGCGGCAAAGAAGATGGAGCTAAACGTACCGGCGATCACACCGATGAACTGCACAAGCGCCAGGTCCTTCAGCGTGCCCACACCCATGATGCCGACGGCAACGATCAGCAGCGAGGCGATCGGTACCAGGGAGAAGATGGAGGTGTTGATCGAGCGCATGATCGTCTGGTTAATGGCCAGGTTCGTTTCCTCGGCATAGGTGGCGCGCGTGGAACCAAACAGGCCGGACGTGTTTTCCTGCACCTTGTCGAACACTACTACCGTGTCGTAGAGCGAGTACGCCAGAATCGTCAGCAGGCCGATCACGGTCGCCGGCGAAACCTCGAAGCCGACCAGTGCGTAAATGCCGGAGACAACTGTGAGGTCGATCAACAGACAGATGATGGCCGCGGCGGCCATGTCGCGCTCCATGCGGATCGCGATGTAGAGGAACACCGTCAGCAGGAACACGCCCAGGGCGATGAGCATCTTCTTGGTGATGCTGCTACCCCACGACTCGGAGACTGTGGAGTCACTGATCGCATCCTGAGTGACTTCGCCGACGTTGTTCTTCGGGTGATACTCGTTGAACAGCGCCGAACGGGCCTCGCGGATCTGCTCCTCGCTCAGGCGCTCGGAGGTGATTTCGATGGACTCGGCATCGCCGCTACCGACGGTCTGAGTGGACTGCGGAGCGATGCCGGTGGCCTCCTCGAAGACCTCCGAAACGCTAGATTCGGTGGCCCCGCCCGCAGGCGGCATGGTCATACGGGTGCCGCCCTCGAAGTCGATGCCTAGAGTGAAGCCGCGTACGAGGATGGACAGCAGACACGCCACGACCACCGCAACGAGGATGCCATAGAGGCGACCGCGGTTTTGCACGATGGGGAACCCACCGTTGCCGTTATAGAGCTTCTCGAAGAAGCCGGACGCCTCGGTATCGGGCGCGTCGACCGGGGTGGCTTCGGCCGCCGAAAGCTCCGCGGACTCCACGGCCTCGGACTCTTTCACGCTTAGGGTTTCGGGGTTACTCATTTACTTCCCCTCCTTGTCGTCGGTGGCCGGGGTATCTGCCTTTGTGGACGCCTTGTCTTGCGCATCATCCGAGTCTTCAGCCTTGTCAGCCTTCTCTGGCTTCTCGGCTTTATCTGCCTTCTTGGCCGACTTAGCACGCACCGCGTGCTCGTGGGGCTTCCGCCCGTACTTGCGCTCCGCAACGCGGTAGGCCGCGCCCAGTCCGTTGAGCTTCGGCGAGGCGAATTGCGGTCGGCGGGACATCAGGATCAACAGCGGGGCGGTCAGCAGGAACGCCACGACCAGGTCGAACACGGTCGTCAGACCCAGGGTGAATGCGAAGCCCTTGACGTCGCCGACAGCCAGGAAGTACAGGATCACGGCGGCGATCAGGGAGACGATGTTACCGGTGACGATCGTGCTGCGAGCTCGCTGCCAGGCGCGTGGCACTGCAGAGCGGAACGTAGCACCATTCTTGATCTCGTCCTTGATCCTCTCGAAGTAAATCACGAAGGAGTCGGCCGTGGTGCCCAGGCCGATGATCAGGCCGGCGATGCCCGCCAGATCCAGACTGTAGCCAATCCAACGCCCCAGCAGAACGATGAATCCGTACACCAGGGCGAACGCCGCAACGAGGGACACAATGGCCACGACACCCAGGCCGCGGTAGTAGGCCAGCGCGTACAGGCCGACCAGAACCAGGCCCACCAGACCGGCAATGATGCCGGCCTTCAGGGAAGCGGCACCCAGCGATGGGGAGATCGTGGTGGTAGTGCCACCCGGCTCGCCGTTCTCACCGACGAAGCTCAACGGCAGCGCGCCATAGCGCAGGTTATTAGCCAGGTCCTGGGCTTCCTTTTCGGAGAAACTACCCGTGATCTGGGAGACCTCGCCCGGGGGCGTCGGCGACTGGATCTCAGGCGCGGAGATCACCTTGGAGTCCAGGGTGATGGCCACTCGCTTGCCCATCATCTCTTGGCCGAGTGCGTACCAGGTCTCGCCACCCGGGGTCTGCTCACCGGTCTTGAACTTAAAGGTGATGGCCATCTGCGCCGAGTTCGGCTGCAGGCCGCCGGTGATCTGCGAGTTCGTGTCGATCATCTCGCCGGTCAGGCGCTCGCCGTTCTTCTCGTCGGTCTCGCCCTTCAGCAGCGGCGCCGGGCCCAGAACCATGGGTCCCTGGTCGCTACAGGTGACCAGAGGCTTATCCGCATCATCGGAGCCTGCCATGGGATCGTTAGCTTCACAGTCCAGCAGCGCACCGGCTGCCTGCTGCTTGTTTCCGTCCATGCTCTGGCGGTCTGCCTTTAGTACCTCGACCTGCTTGTCGCGGCGCTCCTGCTCCTCGACAGAATCCTTTGGCTCCGCCGGTGGCTTGGCGGAGACCTTCAGTTCCTTCGGCGCATCCTCCAGGCCGAGCTGCGGGAATGCCTTAACCATTTGCCCAAGGCGCTCGTTGGCGAAATCTGGGGTGATAATTCCGTTCTCCACCCAACGGTTCGCCATCTTCTTCAGGGCCTGTGGGAAGTCCTTGGTGGGCTGCCCCGGCTGCGATTCGGGGCGGAACAGCAGCTGCGAGGTCTTGCCCAACGAGCGCGCCTCGCCCGCGTCCGATCCGGGAACGGTAATGACCAGGTTGTTGCCATCCGTCACCACGGAGGCACCGGAAACACCCATGCCGTTCACGCGGTTTTCCAGAATCGTGCGCGCCTGGCTCAGCTGATCCGGCGTGGGCGTATCCCCCTGCGGAACCAACGTCACTCGGGTACCGCCCTGCAGGTCGATACCCAGCTTGGGCTCGAAGGATTTGTTTCCCGTAAACATGATCAAGCCCAGCACGATGAAGACGACCACCACGAATGCGGCGAGCGCCCGCTTCGGCCACGCGAAGCCGCCCTGTGCAGCAGTTCTCTTTTTCTTCTTTGCCACCGCTTTAAGTCTCCTGCAATCCAGCCGCAAACACGCGCGGCCGGTGTACTAAAAAATCTAACCCCGTGATACTAACGCCTGGGTTCGGACAAACGGAATACCGAACCAGCTAGTTAGTCTTCTTTTTCTTCGGTCAGCTGCGTCTCTTGCTGCGAGCCCGGCTCCACAGAGTCGACGGTCTCCAGGATGGAAACCCTCTCCCAGGTGGTCACCACGCCTGTCGCGATCTCCAGGTCGACGGTCGTATCCCCCACGTGGACCACACGGCCGTGGAGGCCGGAGGTCGTCTTGACAACCATGCCCGGACCCAGCTGATCCTGAAACTGGCGGATCTGCTGAATCCGCTTGTTCTGCTTGCGGATCTGGACCAGCGGCAAGCCGACGAACACAAGTAGGACAAGGACAATGAGAATAATTTCAAATGGCATAGTGACAATTTTGCCATATGCCCGTTCCACATCCTCTTTACCCCGCTATAGCCCGATTGTGCCCTCAGGCGGTTCCAAACCGATGTGCCGCCACGCCGCCGCCGTCGCTACGCGCCCACGCGGGGTGCGGCTGACCATTCCGGCGCGCACGAGGTAGGGCTCGCAGACTTCCTCGACCGTTGACGGTTCTTCGCCTACCGCCAGCGCAAGGGTGTTGACGCCCACAGGGCCACCACCGTGGCCTTTCACCAGGGCTTCGATGACCGCCCGGTCGAGCCTATCCAGACCAGATTCGTCCACGTCGAAGACCAGCAGCGCGGCACGCGCCACCTCGACGGTGATCTTTCCGTCGGCATTCACGTCCGCGAAGTCGCGCACCCGGCGCAGCAGTCGGTTGGCGATGCGCGGGGTTCCGCGGGAACGGGATGCGATCTCCGCTGCGGCGTCACCAGTAATTTCAACTCCCAAGATTCCCGCAGCGCGCGTGACGACCCGGGTTAGATCGGCGGTGTCGTAGAACTCCATCTGGGCGGTGAAGCCGAAGCGGTCGCGCAGCGGCCCGGTGAGCATGCCCGCACGGGTGGTGGCGCCCACCAGGGTGAACGGGGCGATCTCAATGGGGATGGAGGTGGCGCCGGGGCCCTTGCCGACGATGACGTCGATGCGGAAGTCCTCCATCGCCATGTAGAGCATCTCCTCGGCGGGGCGGGCCATGCGGTGGATCTCGTCGATAAACAGCACGTCGCCCTCCATCAGGTTGGAGAGCATGGCGGCCAGATCGCCCGCCCGCTCGAGGGCGGGGCCGGAGGTCATGCGCAGGGAACTGCCGAGCTCCTGGGCGATGATCATCGCCATGGTGGTCTTGCCCAACCCGGGCGGGCCGGCCAACAGCACGTGGTCGGGGGCTACCCCGCGGGAGCGCGCGCCGCCCAACACCAGGTCCAGCTGCGTGCGCACCTTCGGCTGACCGATGAACTCATCCAGTGACTTGGGGCGCAGCGAAGTATCAATGTCCGATTCCCCGGCGGACTGCTGCGGGTCCAGGTCCGCGTTCTGGGAGAAGCCTTGGCCGCCGGGTGCGGCGCCTGGCCCCACGCCCGGTGGAAGTTCAAACTCTGTGCGCTCGGTGTCGCTCATGGTCTCCAGTCTCCCCTATTCTTCAGCAGCGTACTTGGGCTTGCCTGTGCCTATTTAATAGCCGCCAGCGAGGCGCGCAGCAGCCCGGAAGCGTCCGGGGCTTGCGGGGCGGACCATTGGGACAGTACAGCGTCGATGGTGGTACCTGCCTTGGACTCCGTGAACCCGAGACCCACGAGCGCCTCGAGGACCTGTTCCCGCACGTCCGTCGCCACGGCCTGGCCGTCACCTGCAACGCCGGCCGCGCCAACCGCGCCCGCAGCACCGGTATCCGCGATCTCTCCCAGATCCGCCACCTTGCCCTTCAGATCCACAGCCATGCGTTCGGCCAGGCGCTTGCCCACTCCGGGGGCCTTCTGCAGGGTCTTGTGGTCGCCGTTGGATACCGCTCGGGCGAGCTCCTGCGGGCTGATAACCGACAGGATCGCCAAAGCCAGCCGGGCGCCCACGCCGGAGACGGACTGCAGGGTGGCGAAGGCGCGCTTTTCGTCTGCGTCCTTGAACACGTACAGCGTCTGCGAGTCCTCGCGCACCACCATCGCGGTAGTCACGAAGACTTCCTCGCCCCTCGGCAGCTCCGAAATAGTGGTGGCGGTACCGGTGCACTGGTACCCCACGCCCGCGCACTCGATGATGACGTAGTCCAGGCCCTTATCAATCACGGTTCCGCGCAGCGATGCGATCATGGTTTCCCCTTTACTAGATGGTTCAGTGGCGCCCGCCAGCAATGGCACACGGCCAGCGCCAGCGCATCGGCCGCATCCGGCGGCTTGGGTGCTTCGCTTAGCCCCAGGATGCGGGTGATCATGCGCGTCATCTGCGCTTTGTCCGCCCGCCCGTTGCCGCTGATGGACTTTTTCACCTCGCTGGGTGTGTACATGTGCACATCTACCCCGCGCTTGGCGGCGGCCAGCATCAACACGCCGGAGGCGTGGGCGGTGTTCATCACCGTGGAAACATTCGAGCGTTCGAACACGCGCTCCAGCGCCACCACGTGTGGCTGATAGTCGTCGAACCACTCCTCCACCGCGTTGAAGAGTCTGTTGAGGCGCTGCTCCACCGGCATGTCCGACGGAGTGCGCACCACTCCTACGGCCACGGGGTACACGGCCCTCCCCTTCCCCGCCTGCACCACGGATAGTCCGCAGCGCGTCAGCCCGGGGTCTATCCCCATGACGCGCAGCCCGGCCAGCGAGGTCGGGCCGCCGACGGGGCTGCCCCAGGCGGAATTATGTGGAGTGTTCATCGTGTAGCCAAGAATAGCACACGTGTTTTAATTATTCGCTGTCGAGCTCTGCCAGCACGTCATCCGGCACATTCATGTTGGTGAACACGTTCTGCACGTCGTCGGAATCCTCCAGCGCGTCGATCAGGTTGAACACCTTCTTCGCTGTGGTGGCATCCGCCGGAACCTCCATAGACGCGCGGAAGTCGAGTTCGATGGAGTCGTAGTCGATCTCGGCTTCCTTCAGCGCGTCACGCACCGCGTTGATGTCGGAGGATTCGCACACGACCTCGAACTTCTCGCCGATGTCGTTGACCTCTTCCGCACCGGCGTCTAGCACGGCGAGCAGGATGTCGTCCTCGGTGTTTTCGCCCTTGTCCAGCACTGCCACACCCTTGCGGGTGAACAGGTAGGAAACGGAGCCCGCATCCGCCATGTTGCCGCCGTTCTTGTTCATGGCGGTGCGCACGTCGGTGGTGGCGCGGTTGCGGTTATCGGTCAGGCACTCGATTAGCATGGCCACACCGTTCGGGCCGTAGCCTTCGTACATCACGGTTTCCCAGTTAGCACCGCCGGCCTCTTCGCCGGAGCCACGCTTGCGGGCGCGCTCGATGTTGTCGTTGGGCACCGAGGACTTCTTGGCCTTGGTGATCGCGTCCTGCAGCGTCGGGTTTGCGCTGGGGTCGCCACCACCGGTGCGGGCTGCCACTTCGATGTTCTTAATCAGCTTGGCGAATTCCTTGCCGCGCTTTGCGTCGTTGGCAGCCTTCTTGTGCTTGGTAGTTGCCCATTTGGAGTGGCCGGCCATGATCCTCTTTCGGTAGTCGGGTACGTTTGTATCGCTTCCATACTAGACCCCCACGGTGTAGCCGCCGTCACGTACGTCGCTTTTTTCTTTATGACGCCCCTACGCCCCAACCGCCGAAGCTATGCGGCAGCTATTCCACGCCGTATTGCTCGACCATTCGCAGGAAGTACTCGTGCACGCGGTCATCCTCGGAAAGCTCCGGGTGGAAGCTGCATCCCAGCGCGTTGCCTTGCCGCACGCCGACGACCGTGCCGTCCGGCAAAGTGGACACAACCTCTACCCCGTCGCCCACTTCCTCCACCTTGGGGGCGCGAATAAACACGGCCTCGACGGGCGTGTCGATATCCCCGAACGGCAGCTGGGTCTCGAAGGAGTCCACCTGGCGGCCGAAGGCGTTGCGCCGCACTGTGATGTCCATGGCGTGCAAGCTGTGGGCGTCACTACGAGTGTCCAAGACCCGATCGGCCAGCAGAATCAGCCCAGCGCATGTGCCGAACACGGGCAGGCCGTCGGCAACCAGCGTCCGCAGAGGCTCCAGCATTCCGCCGAGCTCCAGCAGCTTAGACATCGTGGTGGACTCGCCGCCGGGCATGATCAGCCCGTCGAGGCCTTCGAGGTGTTCGGGGCGGCGAACAGCGCGGGCCTCGTGGCCCAGGCGTTCGATGCTGCGCATGTGCTCGACGAACCCGCCTTGCACGCTCAACACGCCAATGATCATCGGCCTACTGCTCCTCTTGCTCCTTCAACGGCACCGACTGGGCGCCGTCGCGCAGGGTGCGGGTGAGCCCCTCCTGGGTGACCACGGCCACCAGGTCGCCCTGCTGGTTGAAGATCCGCCCGTGGGTCAGCGCACGGCCGCCGTGGGCGGACGGGGAAACCTGGTCGTACAACAGCCACTCGTCGGCGCGGAAGGGGCGCAGGAACCACATGGCGTGGTCCAGCGAGGCCTCCTGGAACTCCGCCGGACGGTGCGGCACCAGCGCGGACGACAGCAGGGTCATGTCCGACATGTAGGCCAGGGTGCAGACGTGCAGGGTGTCGATGTCCGGCAGCTTGGACTTCGTGCGGAACCACACCACCTGCTGGGAGGCCGTGTACTTGTTGTGCTCGTAGTCCTCCGGCGGGACGATGCGCACGTCCCAGTCGGCCCACTCGTCGCGGAACAGGCGCTGAACGCTAGTTAGCGACTCGGTATCCACCGCGATGGACTCGGGGTTCGGCACTGCGCGCATCTCGTCGGAGTGCTGCGGGCCGTGGTCGTCACGAATGTGGAAACTGGCCTGCATGCTGAAAATCGCCTTGCCGTCCTGCACAACCTTCACAGAACGGGAGACGAAAGATCGACCGTCGCGCACACGGTCGACCAAGAACACCGTCGACGCATCGGGGTTACCCGGGCCAACGAAGTAACCGTGCAGGGAGTGCACGGCGAAGTCCTCGCTGACGGTGCGGGTGGCCGCGACCAAAGCCTGCGCGGCAACCTGGCCGCCGTACGTGCGCGCCAGCTTCGACGGCAGCGGGCTGCCGCGGAAGATGTCGCGGTCGATGCGCTCTAGATCCAGGACATCCAGGATCTTCGGACGGTGCGGAGACATTACCAGCCGCGCTCCGCCAGACGGTGCGGCTGCGGGATCTCGTCGACGTTGATGCCGACCATGGCCTCGCCCAGGCCGCGGGAGACCTTGGCGATGGTAGCCGGGTCGTCGTAGTTCTGGGTGGCCTGCACGATGGCGCGGGCGCGCTGCTCCGGGTTGCCGGACTTGAAGATGCCGGAGCCGACGAAGACACCCTCGGCGCCCAGCTGCATCATCATCGCAGCGTCAGCCGGGGTGGCGATGCCACCGGCGGTGAACAGAACGACCGGCAGCTTGCCGTTGGCAGCAACCTCGCGCACCAGCTCGTAGGGAGCCTGCAGCTCCTTGGCGGCCACGTACAGCTCGTCCTCGGCCATGGAGGTCAGGCGGTTGATCTCTGCCCGGATGGTGCGCATGTGGGTGACTGCGTTGGAGACGTCACCGGTGCCGGCCTCGCCCTTGGAGCGGATCATGGCCGCACCCTCGTTAACGCGGCGCAGGGCCTCGCCCAGGTTGGTAGCACCGCAGACGAAGGGCACCTCGAAGTCGAACTTGTCGATGTGGTTCTTGTAGTCGGCCGGGGTGAGCACCTCGGACTCGTCGATGAAGTCCACACCCAGGGACTGCAGAACCTGTGCCTCGACGAAGTGGCCGATGCGGGCCTTGGCCATAACAGGGATCGAGACGGCATTGATGATGCCCTCAATCATGTCCGGGTCGGACATGCGGGAAACGCCACCTTCGGCGCGAATATCGGCGGGCACGCGCTCCAGCGCCATCACGGCGGTAGCGCCGGCATCCTCGGCGATCTTTGCCTGCTCCGGGGTAACGACGTCCATGATCACGCCGCCCTTGAGCATGTCGGCCAGGCCGCGCTTCACGCGAGCGGTACCGGTGTTCGCAGCTGAAGAATTATTGGTCACGATGCTTAACTTCCCATCTATGAAGAGTTTTAGATCGGCTCTAGTCTAACCTGTCTACTTTCCAATCCCACTATCGGGATTGGATTAAAACTAGCCCTCCGCGGAGCCCCCGTTGTCGGCGGAATCTTCGCTGGGTGCGGGACTGGACAGAAGGGCTTCGTAATACTCCGGCAGCGGCGCCCGGCCGGCCAATCGCAGGACGCGCACCAGCGGGCGGGAACGCACGCTCAAGGTATCAGAGACCGCATCGTTGTAGAAGCGGGCCGCCAGGTCTACCTTCGCCGAGGCCTCCAGGAAGTTCGGGTTGGTCCACACCTGCGAATCCAACTCGCTCAGCAACTCGTTCTCCGCCTCGCTGCGCGCACCCATGTCGGTGGCCCGCAGTGCTACGCGGTTCACGTGCGCCACGTCCTGCCCTAGCTCCGGCTGCAGCGTTGCGACCACGCTCGAGCGGGAGTGCAGCGCCCCCTCCAGACTTACGCGCGCGGAGTCCGTGCGGATGTGCAACCGGTTCAGCCGGCTGGCCATCCCTGAAGCCCACACGCCCGCAACGATCGCGAGGATCAAAACCACCGCGACAATGAAGCCCCACACGGGAATCGTGATCATGCCAGTGTCACCTTTCGCCCCTTGACCGTCACCGTGTCATACACCTGCTCCACCTGGTCGGTTACCGTCTGCCAATCGAAATCGACGGCGCGCTGCGCCCCGGCCGCGATGAGTTTGCCCCGGCCCGCGTCGTCGCGCAGCAGGCCGATAGCCTTCTCGGCCAGGTCCTCGGCCGAACCATTGCGGAACAGGCGCGCAGACCTTCCGTGCTGGCCGACGGCTTCAAAGGCGGGAATGTCGCTGGCTAGCACCGCCGCCCCGGCCGCCATGCCCTCCACCAGGACGATGCCGAAGCTCTCGCCGCCCGTATTCGGGGCCACGTAGACATCGCTTGCGCTCAGCGCGCTGGCCTTGTCCGCGTCGCTGACGCGCCCGAGAACGCGCACGTGGGCGTCACTAGGCTTCGCGCTGGGTCCCAACCCCACACAGACGGACAGTCCGAGCTTCCGCACGCGCTCGACCAGTGCATCGATGTCGCCGCCACCGGCGATGATCAGCTCCACGTCGGGCACTTCCGCGACGATCCGCGGCATGGCCTCCAGCAGGACCTGCAGGCCCTTGCGGGGCTCCTCGAAACGACCCAGGAACATCAGGCGCGGACGCGGCCGGGGCTGTTCGAGCGTGCCCAGCCCGGCCAGGGGTTCAGCGTTCCGGTAGACGGAAGTCTCCACGCCGTTGGGAATCAGCACCGGGTCGCCTGCCAGGTTTTCCACCTGCCAACGGCGGGCCTCCTCACTTACCGCGATACCACCGTGAATACGCTCCAGGTAGGGGCGCAGGAAAGGCAGCGCCACCTTCAGAATCTTCGACTCGCTGGCCGAGGCGTGATACGTCGCCACGATCGGCCCTTCCGCCACGGCCATGGCCATCATCGAATAGGACGGGGAGTTCGGCTCGTGGATGTGCAGCAGGTCGAACTGATTGTCGCGGATCCACTGCTTCAAGTGCCTCTTCGTCCGCGGGCCGAAGCTCAGCCGCGCGACCGAGCCGTTGTAGCGAATCGGAATGCTAGAACCACCCAGCTCCACAAAATCCGGCAGCCCCTCGGTGGATTTGCCGGGGCCGATCAGGCTGACTTCGTGTCCGCGCTTGCGCAGCTCCGTGCACAGGTCGATGGCGTGGATCTGCACGCCGCCCGGCTCGTCGAAGGAGTACGGACAGACCATTCCTACCCTCATTGGCCCTGCCCTTCCGTCTGGCCTTCTTCACCCAACCCCAGGCGCTTGCGGCGCGCCTCCGATAGGTCCGAGAACCACAGCGGCTGCAGCATGTGCCAATCCTGCGGGTCCATGGCGATGCCGCGGGCGAAGTTGTCCGCCATCTGCTGGACGATCTGCTGCAGGCTCTGCCCTTCCACCTCTACGGGCGTGACCTCGTGCTCCCAGGTCTCCGGCGTGCCCCGCCGCTCGGGCTCGGGGTCCGTGGATCCGCCGCGGAACGCCACTCGTGCGGTGAACAGGTTCGCCCCGGTGCGCTGTGCCAGCAGCGCCGCCCCGGCGGGCATGGAGGTCTTCTCCCCGAAGAACTCCACCTCTACCCCGTGGCCCGTCAGGTCTCGCTCCCCCATCAGGCACACGGTCCCACCACTGCGCAGCACTTCCTCCATCCGCTCCAGGGGCGGTACGTCCGCGCCCGTCAGCGCGATGATTTCAAAGCCCAGCGACTCGCGGTACTCCACGAAAGCTTCGAACAGGATCTCCGGCTTCAGGCGCTCCGCGACGGTGGTGAAGGTCCCGTAGTGGTGCACCAGCCACACCCCGGCCATGTCCCAGTTGCCCGCGTGCGGCAAGGCGATGACGGTGCCCCGGCCGGATTCGGCGCTCGCATGCAGCAGCTCCAGCGAGCCGGGTACGAAGTTGCGGTTGAGCTCCTCCGCCAGCTCGCGCCCGGCCATCGCCGGCAGCTGGAAGGCCTCGCGCCAGTAGCGCATGTAGCTGCGCATGGAGCGGCGCACCAGGTCGCGCGTGACGTTCTCCGGCCCGACGATGCGGGCGAGGTTGCGGCGCAGCTGTTCTGGCCCTTTGCCCTTTTTGGACGCTACGTCCGCGCCCCATTCAAACAATGCTTTCGCCACCGGCTTCGGCAGCTTGGAGGTTATCTTCCAGCCGGCGATATACGCCGCGGCGGATAGCCGCTCGCCCATCAGCCTTCACTCCCCTCTGCGGGAAACTCGCGGGCTCCTTCTGGGGCGGCGATGGTCTGGGACGCGGCGTCCGAACGAGCAACAATCACCAGCCGCTCGACGACCGTGTACAGCGAACCAGCGGCGAGAATCCACAGCCCCCACGCCAGAACGTGCGGCACGCCGAGGCCGCCGATACCGACGGCGACCAGGGAGATGATGAGGCGTTCCGGTCGCTCGATGAGCCCGCCCACGACCTTGATGCCCGAGGCCTCCGCACGGGCTTTGACGTAGCTGGTGACCTGGCTGGCGACAAGGATGACCAGGCAGACGCTCATCATCACCACGTTCGCAGGCTCCTGCAGGCCAAACCAGAGAACCAGGGCGCCGAAGATGGCGCCGTCGCTGAGGCGATCACAGGTGGCATCTAGCGTGGCACCGAAGCGGGTGCCGCCGCCGCGCATGCGGGCCATCGTGCCGTCCACCATGTCGGTGGCGACCGTAAGGCCGATCAGTACGGCGGCGGCGAAGTGGTGACCAGAGGGAATCAGCCAGAGCGCGAAACCGATCGCCAGCAGGGTGCCGAAAACGGTCACTGCGTTGGGGGTAATCCCCATCTTGTGCAGCACCCGGGCAATCGGTTCAATGATGACCGCGGCGGGGCCACGGCCGTGCACGCTAAGCATCGCTGAAGTTATTCTCCCTAATGGTTTGAACCGCTAGTCGGTGGAACGGGTAACGCTTTCCCAGGCCTCCGCCAGCAGCGCACGGGTCTCCCGCAGCGTCTGTGGCAACACCTTGGTGCCCGTCATGACTGTCATGAAGTTAGCATCACCGGCCCACCTGGGCACTATATGTTGGTGCAGGTGTGTCGGAATGGAGCCTCCGGAGGCCTTGCCCAAATTGAGGCCAACGTTGACCGCATCGGGCTTGGAAACCGCCCGCAGTGCCTTCAGCGCAATCTTCGTAAACTCCGCCAGCTCTGCGGTTTCTGCGTCGCTGAGCTCCGTGTAATCGGCCACTTGGCGATAAGGAACCACCAGCATATGGCCGGGGTTATACGGGTACAGGTTCAGCACGCAGTAGACGGACTTGCCGCGGGCGACAATCAGCGCCTCCTCGTCCGAAAGCTCCGGCAGCGTGGCGAAGGGGTCGGCAGATCGCTTGGATTTGGCGATGTACTGGGAGCGGTAGGGCGCCCACAGTCGCTCCAGCCCGCCTTGCAGGTCGGGTTGGGAGCCCACGCCTAAGTCCACATACGCTTCGGACTGCTGTTCCGGTTCCTGTTGCTGCTCCACTGCGGTGTTAAGCCTCCACCAGCGGCTGAACCAGCTCCGAGCTCGGCTGGTCGTTGCGGCGCTCAGCGATCCAGGTGGAGATGATGCGCAGCGCATCCGCGCGCGGCACGCCATTGACCTGGGTGCCGTCCAGGAAGCGGAAGCTCACCGCGTTCGCCTCCACATCGCGCCCACCGACCAGCAGCATGAAAGGCACCTTGCCGGTGGTGTGGTTGCGGATCTTCTTCTGCATGCGGTCGTCGGAGGTATCGACCTCCGCGCGGATGCCCTGGGCGCGCAGGTCCGCAGCGAAGTTTTCCAGGTACTCGTTGAACTCGTCAGCGACCGGGATGCCCACGACCTGATGCGGGGCCAGCCATGCAGGGAACGCACCGGCGTAGTGCTCCAGCAGCACGCCGAAGAAGCGCTCGATGGAGCCGAAAAGCGCACGGTGAATCATGATCGGGCGCTGCTTGGAGCCGTCCGGCGCGGTGTACTCCAGGTTGAAGCGCTCCGGCAGGTTGAAGTCCAACTGCACGGTGGACATCTGCCAGGTACGCCCAATGGCGTCGCGAGCCTGGACGGAGATCTTCGGGCCGTAGAAGGCCGCGCCCGCCGGATCCGGAACCAGCTCCAGGCCGGACTTGGTGGCCACACGCTCCAGGATCTGCGTGGAACGCTCCCAGATCTCGTCGGTGCCCACGAACTTGTTCGGATCCTTGGTGGATAGCTCCAGATAGAAGTCGTCCAGTCCGTAGTCGCGCAGCAGGGAGATGATGAACTCCAGCACGGTGGTCAGCTCCTGTTCCAGCTGATCCTCGGTGCAGTAGATGTGGGCGTCATCCTGGGTGAAGCCACGCGCGCGGGTCAGGCCATGGATCACGCCGGACTTTTCGTAGCGGTACACGGTTCCGAACTCGAACAGTCGCAGCGGCAGCTCGCGGTAGGAACGTCCGCGCGAGGCGAAGATCAGGTTGTGCATCGGGCAGTTCATGGGCTTGGCGTAGTAGTCCTGCGCCGGCTTGGTGACGTTGCCATCTTCGTCGGTCTCCCCATCCAGCTGCATGGGCGGGAACATGCCGTCGGCGTAAAAGTCCAGGTGACCGGACTTCTGGAACAGGTCGCCCTTCGTAATGTGCGGGGTGTTGACGAAGCTGTAACCGGAGGCAATGTGGCGCTTGCGGGAGTGCTCCTCCATCTCCAGGCGCACGATGCCGCCGTCCGGGTGGAATACCGGGAAGCCGGAGCCGATCTCGTCGGGGAAGCTGAACAGGTCCAGCTCCTGGCCCAGGCGTCGGTGGTCGCGCTTCTCGGCCTCCGCCATCATCGTCTGGTATTCCGCCAGGGCTTCCTTCGACTCCCAAGCCGTGCCGTAGATGCGCTGCAGTCCGGCCTTGGACTGGTCACCGCGCCAGTAGGCAGCGGAGGAACGGGTTAGGGCGAAAGCTGGGATGTAGCGGGTGGTCGGCACGTGCGGGCCGCGGCAGAGGTCGTACCACTCGACCTCCCCGGTGCGCGGGTTCACGTTGCTGTAGGCGGTCAGTTCGCCGGTTCCGACCTCGGTGGCTTCGTCGGAGTCCGGATCCACATTGCCCTTGTCGGCAATCAGTTCGGTCTTAAAGGGCTCGTCTGCGTACTCCGCGCGAGCCTGCTCTGCGTCGGCATAAGCCTTGCGCTCAAACTTCTGGCCGGACTTGATGATCTTCTTCATCGTCTTTTCCAGCTTGTTCAGATCCTCCGGGGTGAAGGGCTCTGCAACCTGGAAGTCGTAGTAGAAGCCATTGTCGATGGCCGGGCCGATTCCCAGCTTGGTGCCGGGGAATTCCTTCTGCACTGCCTGTGCGAGCACGTGGGCGCAGGAGTGGCGGATTACGCCGCGCCCCTCATCGGTGTTAGCCGGAACGGCGACGACGTCCACGTCCTGCTCAGGCGCCCAGGAAAGGTCACGCAGCTGGCCGGCGTCCTCCCCCTCGGTCTCCTTCACACAAACGATGGCTTCCGGACCCTTGTTGGGAAGACCCAGCTCGCGCATGGCGGCTCCGGCCGGGGTGCCAGCCGGAACGCGGAAAGTAACGGCGACTGGGGTGATTTCGGGGGTACTCACTTGTGGATCGTGCTCCTTCTCGGGCTTTAGTGACGGTCACATACCTGGTGACGGTCCTCAACGCCCGTAGATTCTACCCCTCCAGGATCTCTTGCCCCCAGTACGCCCCGTTTTGCGTGCCGGGCAGTACCCAGAACACCGCTGAACCGACGTGGGTGATCCACGTATTCAGCCGGTCCTTCTCCGCGAGGCGCTTCTGCAGAGGCGTGAATGCCTCGTCCGGGTCGGCCTGGAAGCAGATGAAAATCAGCCCGCTGTTGCCCAGTGGGGTGACCTCGTTGTCCCAGTTGTAGGCGCGGCGCCGCATATGGGTGCCCTCGCCCGCGGAGATGCCCACGTGGCTGCGCTCGTCGATCATCGGCAAACCATCATCGCCGGTCTTGTTCAGATCCACCGGGTCGAACTCGTCCTTCGCGCCCAGTGGCGCGCCGGTGTCTGCGTGTCGGCCGAACACGACCTCGCGGGACTTGCGATCCAGCTGCTCCCACCCCGGCATGTCGAACACGACCCGGCGAACCACCATGGCACTGCCGCCCTGGTCGTCCCAGATAGATTCGTCGTATTCTTCGTCGGTGCGGGGAATGGCGGTGCCGTCCTTGAAGCCCAACAGGTTGCGCGGGGTTTCGCCTGTCGGCGAGTCCACGAATCCGCGCTGGGTCCACTTCGGCGTCGCATAGTCACGACCGCCACGGGTCAGCACGCGCGCGGCATGACTCACGGCAGTGAGGTCGTCGCCACAGATCTGCAGGACCACGTCGGCGCCACCAAAGTCCGGGTCGAGTTTGTCTCCCTTGAACTTCGGCAGCCCATTGAGGTTCTTCTTCACCCAGGAAGGAGCCGCGCCAATCAAGTCCGCATCCTTGATTAGCTTAGGCCCCCACCCTGCAGTCACCGTTAGATTCTGCGGAGCGATCGATAGCTCGTGCTCCAGATCCGCCAGGGCGACCTGCCCCTGGGTCAGGGAGCGCGCATCACCGGTCCAGATGCGCATCAGGCGCTCCAGGTTCTTCTTCAGCCCACCGCGCGGTAGCCCGTCCCTCTTCAGGTTGAAGGCCACCAGCAGCGCGTGGTTCTGCGAGTCTTCCCGGATGCCCGCCTGGTGCGGGCCGTCGAAATCAATCTTTCTTATTGACGCCCCATCGCCAGCACCACTATTGCCAGCTGTACCAGCAGAGTCTTCTGTCGTGCTGCAAGCTGCCAGGACGGATGCGGCGCCGGTCATTCCTAGTCCCGCGAAGAATCCACGGCGGGTGAACTTCACACCTTCGGGGGGCTCGGGGGTGGGGGCGTCAGAAATGGAAGAACGAAAACGTGCGGGATCAGGCATGGGGCTTAGTGCTCGTGTCCGTGCTCTTCGCCGTGCTGCATGCCGTCCATACCGTCCATGCCCTCCATGTTGCCGCCATCTTCGTCACCGTAGTGCTCGTGGGTGGACTGCTGAACACGCACCGGAACGTTCTCCAGCTTGTACTCCTTGCCATCCTCGTCGACCAGGGTGAAGGACAGGGAATCGCCGGCAGCGATCTCGTCGGAAACTTCCATGATCATGATGTGGTTTCCGCCCGGCTCCAGCACGCTATCCTCGCCCGCGGGGATAGTCAGGCTGGAGATCTGCTGCATCTCGCCGTCGTCGTTGACCTCGTGCAGCTCGTACTTCGCACCGTCAATGTCACCCTTCACCTCGGTGATAGTGATGTCCTTGTCGGTGGTGTTGTGCAGGGTGCCGAACACAGACGTCATATTCTTGTCGGCAGGCTTGGCGGTGACATAGGAGTCGTTGAACTCCAAAGCCTGCTCGTCCGCAGCCTTGTCGTCAGCGGACTCTGCGGACTCAGCGGACTGCGTAGTCTCCGCCGAGGTGGAAGCGTCGTTCTTGCCTTCCCCATCGTCCGAGCATGCGGAAAGGAACAGCGCACTGCTCAACGCGACGGCAGCCACGGCTGCGGCGCGCTTCTTGGTGTTATTCAGGGAGGTCAGGGACATAACGAACCTTTCAATTAAAAGGCGTGCGGGCTTCCCAACCATTTTCCCGTGTCCGGGGGCTTATTCCCCCGAACACGCTGTACGCGATTCCTAGTAGTTCGCGTGCTAGTTGGTGGCACCCGACGCGGATGCTGCGCCGGTGGCGGTTGCCTCGGCGTTATCGGTGGCCACTTCAGCGCCGTCCATCTCAGTCTCTACGGAAGCGTCGGTCTCGTCCGCATCGGTAGCGTCGGTCGCTTCAGCCTCGGACTCGGACGAGTCGGTAGCTGCTTCCTCGGTGGACTGGATGCTCGGGCTAGCCGGGCCGGTGGTTGCGGTGTCCTCGCGCTGGTCGCCGTCATTCTCGTTAGGAGGGGTGCAAGCGGACAGTGCAAGGGCGGTGGTCAGAGCCAGAGCGGCAGCGGTTGCAGAGCGGAACTTCTTCACGGGAAATCTCCTGATCAGGTAATCGTCAACTAATCGGACATGAGGAACGCTCTACCCTACTGTCGGCTAGTCGTCCTTCAAGTCGCGAAAGCGTGCGATGGCGATTGCCAAAGCACCCACAACTACGACGATACCGCCCAAAGGCAATAACCAAGAAGGAACACTCAGGGACTGCTCCCCCTGTGCCCCCTCCTCGGAGCCCCCTTCGGACTGGCTTCCGCCGCTGCCGTTACCTTCGCCGCCATCCGCGGAAGCCAGATTGAACTTCAGGCTGCCACGGGTGGAATGACCGTCGGAGCTAGTGATCTGGTAGCCGACGGTGTACTCGCCACCGTCCTTCTTCTCCTGCACATCAGCCGGAACATCCACGGAAAGCTCTCGGCCATCGGCCGTCGGCTCATCGCGGAAAAGCACCTCACCATCGTGCGACAGCGCGATGGTGTTGAAGCCCTCCTGCGGCTCGCCCGAGAAGTTCAGGACGATCTTTTCAGGCAGGTGGTCGACCGTGGAATTGGCCTCCGGGGTGGATTTCACCACGACGTCATGGGCAGAGGCTGGAGCACCGAAACCCACGGAAACGGCGGCAACCATTCCAGATGCCGCGAGGATGCGGGCGAAGGGGCGTCCAAAAGAAGAAAAACGGCGAGGCATGTAAACGGTGAACCTTTCTGTCACGACACTGCTAACACCATAGCGCCGAAAAGACTGAGCTCAATCCTGCGAGTTTTCCCAGCGCTATCCAAGTAGTCGGGCGCCGCGGGCAAAGAGTTCCCAGCCCGACCCCGACGGGGGCACCTGGGGGAGAAAAAGAAAACCGCCCAGCGAGAATGCCAGGCGGTGAATTGTGGTTCCAACTGGGTTCGAACCAGCGACCTTTCCGGTGTGAGCGGAACGCTCTTCCACTGAGCTATGGAACCTTCAAGAGGGAAAGGTACCACTAGGCGCTAAGCAAGACCAAAACCCGTAGGCAGGTGCCACTTTCTAGCCGCCTTCGTGCCATATTGCTGAATTGCAAGATTGTAGTTCAACGGTGTTTAATCGGCGCGAGGGCAGCCTTCCGAAGCCCTTATCTACCTGGGGATTTGTGAACTAGGTGACTAACAGGCTAGTGTTTGTTGTCGCAGCGACGAAGAATCGCTTTTAAGCGTTCAAGGTTGCTTATGCGGATGTAGCGCAGTTGGTAGCGCATCACCTTGCCAAGGTGAGGGTCGCGAGTTCGAGTCTCGTCATCCGCTCCACGCTCAAGCAATATCCCGAGCTAGTTTCGGGGCTTGGGTTGTTGTTTTAGCGCGTTTAGCTCAGCGGGAGAGCGCTTCCCTGACACGGAAGAGGTCACTGGTTCGATCCCAGTATCGCGCACAGGATCCGCTTCGGATCCACCTGCGAAGGATCAAACCTTTCGCACGCGGATGTAGCGCAGTTGGTAGCGCATCACCTTGCCAAGGTGAGGGTCGCGAGTTCGAGTCTCGTCATCCGCTCCACGGTTCACTAAAGTGGGCCACGAGCAAGAATCTCTTGCCGCGGTGGAATGGCTGAGTGGCTTAGGCAACGGTCTGCAAAACCGTGTACACGGGTTCGATTCCCGTTTCCACCTCCACATTCTTTTACACATAGTGAACTATAGGCGCGTTTAGCTCAGCGGGAGAGCGCTTCCCT
>NZ_KV789168.1:222564-238724 GCF_001807485.1 Corynebacterium sp. HMSC08A12
ACTGGTTCGATCCCAGTATCGCGCACAGGATCTTCGGATCCACCTGCGAAGGATTAAACCCTTTCGCACGCGGATGTAGCGCAGTTGGTAGCGCATCACCTTGCCAAGGTGAGGGTCGCGAGTTCGAGTCTCGTCATCCGCTCCAAAGTTTTTTGGGGGCGCCATGCCCCCTTTTTTCATGCCTTACCAGCGGCGTGGCAGCGCTCCCGGGGAGATTCGGGGGCTAAAATTAGTCGGCGATGAACGCCGAGAATTCTTCCTCTACACGTGCAGAAAGCCGCGTGGACACCTCCCAGATCCTCTGCTGGGTGTTCTGGCCGCTGGCTGTAATGACCTTTATCCATCGCGTATTCGTTCACCCTTGGAACTCGCGACTCACCGACGACTTCGGCACGGTTATCTCAGCGCTGTACAAGTTCCGCGCCCAGGAGGCGATCTACGACCAGGACTACTCCTCCACGGATCCGCACTACCTCTACTCCCCCGGCGCCACGCTGCTGCTGAGCCCCCTGTCGTTGCTAACGAACATCGACCTCGCGCGGGCCGTGTACGTGGTCGGCAACGGTGTTGCGGCGGTGCTGGCGGTCGTGGTGCTCACGAAGCTCTTTGATTATTCCCTGCGCTCCTGGGTTCTACCCGTCGGCATCTTCTTCCTCTTCAGCTCCGAATCGATCGCCAACACCCTCGGGTTCGGCAACATCAACGGCGTGCTGTTGCTGGCCGAGGCGCTGTTCCTGTGGCTGCTCATCAACAACCGAGGAGTTCTGGCGGGTATCGTCATCGGCCTGGCCATCACGATCAAGCCGCAGTTCCTGCCGCTGCTCTTCATTCCCCTGATGCGCCGCCAGCTGTCCACCATCGCCACTGGACTGGCGATCCCGGTCGCCATGAACGTCATCGCCTGGCCGCTCACCACAAACGCGGGCGATTACTTCGACAAGCTGCTGCCCTACCTCGGCGGGGTGCGGGATTTCGCCAACTCGTCGATCCCCGGCGTGGGCGTGTACTTCGGCTTCCCGGATTGGACGATCTGGCTGTGGCGCATTTTGGCCGCCATCTGCGTGCTCGTGGCGTTGGCGATGCTGCTGCGCTTCCGCGACCGCGATCCGGTGATGTGGGCCGCCACCACCGCCGGCGTGCTTCTGACGGGCGTGTTCCTGATTAGCAGCCTAGGCCAGATGTACTACTCGATGCTGCTGCTGCCGATCCTCTTCACGGTTCTTTCCTCCCGCTCCGTGATGCACAGCCCCGTGGCGTGGCTGGGAGTGTACTTCTTCTTCAGCCACGATTCGTGGTTCTCGGACCGGTGGGTCAACTACGGCCGGGTGGCGGAATATACGCGCGGCACTATTGGTTGGTCACTGTTGCTGGTCGCCGCTGCGGTGGTTTCTACGATGTGGTTCTTTAGGGATCGACGCCACAACGTCCACCCCCTAGGCGATGTACACACGAATGGTCTTTTCTACCGGGAGAAGACTAGGACAGGAGAAGCTACTGATGGCTGAGTTGAACCCGACCGCTGATTTCCGCGAGCTCACTGACGAACAATGGCGCGAGCGCCTGACCCCTGAGGAGTTCGCCGTGCTCCGCCGGGCCGGAACCGAGGCCCCCTTTAAGGGCGAGTACACGGACACCGAGACCGAGGGTGTGTACGCCTGCAAGGGCTGCGGCGCGGAACTGTTCCGCTCGACCGAGAAGTTCCACTCGCACTGCGGCTGGCCGAGCTTTTTCGACCCGAAGGATTCGGACGCGGTGATTACCCGCGTCGACGATTCCCTCGGCATGCGCCGCATCGAGGTTCTGTGTGCGCAGTGCGAAGGCCACCTGGGCCATGTTTTCGAGGGCGAGGGTTATCCCACGCCCACTGATTTGCGCTATTGCATCAACAGCATTGCTTTGACGCTGCAGCCGGCCGAGGATCCGGCCAGCTAGAGCCCAGTTAGGGCCGGATGCTGCTAGGCCAGCGACTCCACGAAGCTAGCCAGCTCCTCCTTGTCGCCGTTAACGCGGCGACCGGTGAAGAACGGGATTTCCTCGCGCACGTGGTGGCGAGCCTCCGTGTAGCGCATCTTGTACATCAGCTCGACGATGCGCTCCAGGGTCGGGGACTCAAAGGCCAGGATCCACTCGTAGTCACCCAGTGCGAAGGCGGGAACGGTGTTAGCACGAACCTCGTCGAAGCCCAGGGCGGCCTTGCCGTGCTCGCGCAGCAGGCGGGAGCGCTCCGCGCGATCCATGGTGTACCACTCGTAGCTGCGAACGAACGGGTAGACGCAGATCCAATCGCCCGGCTCCTCGCCCATGATGAAGGACGGCAGGTGAGCCTTGTTGAACTCGCTCGGGCGGTGCAGGCAGGTGTTGGACCATACCGGCTCGCAGGCCTGCCCCAGCTTGGTTTCCTTGAGGAAGCGGCGGTAGGCCACCTGCAGATCCTGCATCTTCTCCGCGTGCCACCAGATCATGACGTCGGCCTCGGCGCGCAGTGCGGACAGGTCGTAGACACCGCGGATAACCAGGTCCTCATCCTCGAAGGAATCAATGAATGCCTGAAAATCAGCAGCTACCTCCGCGCGATCCCCCAGCACGCCCGGCTCGATCTTGAAGACCGAGTAGGTGGCGAAGCGAACGACGGCGTTGAGACGCTTGATTTCCTGCGCGTTCAGTTCAGTCATGGTGTTTAGCCTCTTTAGCCTTTCTGAGTTCCATTCATAGGTTCTATGGCAGCCGTTAACGGCTTATACCAAATCCAATCTACGCGAGATCACCCTCCTGAGGAGCTAGGCGTGGGGTGGATCACGCCATCTCGCGGATGATCTCCCGCGCGGCCTCCACGCCCGAAGCGGCGGTTGCGGGCACGCCCACACCGTTGAGCATCGAACCGGCAAGCGCCAGCCCGCGGATACCCAGTACCTCGTCGTAGGCCTGGGACATTGCATCCATGTAGCCCACGCCATAGCGCGGCAAGCCACCCCACCAGCGCTGGACGAAATACTCCTCCGGGGTCTTCCGCTCGCCGGTGATGCGCTCCAGATCCTCGACCGCGAAGCTCAGCAGGGCACGGTTATCTACCTCCAGGTGCCACGGGTTGCCAAAGCTGCCGAAGCTAGCCCGCACAATGGCTCCCCCGCGTTCGGCCAGGTGCGGCCACTTACGAGACGAGAACGTGAAAGCCTTCGCCTCCGTGGGGGCGTCACTTCCCAAAAGAACGCCCGAACGCTCCGGGATGCCGTGTGCAGAAGCCATGCGCATGCCGACGACTACGCTGCTGGCGAGGTCGATCTCACCCAGCACGTCCGCGGCGGTGGGAGCCATGTACTGCAGGATGGCCGACGCAGTGGGCGCCGGGGTGGCGATGATGACGGCATCGAACTCGCCGATGGGATCGATGTAGTAGCCGCCTCGAGTGCGGCCGATGGATTCCACTGCGGTGTTGCGCAGGAGCTCCGGATTTGCGTGGCGCACCAGCGCGTCTACCAGGCTGGCGTAACCCCCGCGCAGGCTGCGGAAGACGGGATTCGGCTTCTCCCCCTCCTTGGGCTCGGGGCGCTGGGAAAGAAGGTGCTCGATGGCATCCACCAGGAAGAACGGTTGGCCCTCCGCGCCACGGCGATCCAGCTCCGCCGCCAGCTGCGGAAGCGTGGCGCGCACTCCCAGGTCAAAAGCGTTGCAGGAATACACGCCGCCCAGCAGCGGGGAGACCAAGCGGTCGACCACAATGCGGCCCAGGCGGGCTTCTACCAACTGTCCGACTGACGTGTCCTGTCCCGGCGTCCAGGTCATGGGCTGCCCGTTACGCTCGGCGTCGATGCGCGCAGCACCGTCTTGCCCCACCACCTCGGCAACGTCCGCGCCGCGGGAAGGGATGCCCATCAACGTGCGCCGCGGAATATCCACCAGCGCACCGTCCACATAGAAACCGCTTGGCAGGCCAGAGGGCACACACAACTGGTCCCCCAGCCCAACGGACTCAACCAGTTCAGTGAAGTCCTGGCGGAAACCCATGTAGGCCTCCGCTCCCATATCCACCGGACCGTTGGCATAGTTCACCGTCTTTAGCTTTCCGCCCAGGCGATCGTAGGCCTCAGTCAGCAGGATGCGGGCGTTCGGCCCCAGCTGCCGGCGCAGCTCCCATGCCGCGGCCAGGCCGGCGATGCCGCCGCCGATAATGGCGACGCGCAGCCCCTCCAGCCCGGAGGTATCTAGCTTCTCGAAGTGGCAGGAAAACTGGTTGGCCTTCATCGCTTGTGTACCTCCTCGAAGGCGCGGGTGATGGCATCGGGATCGGTGTTCGGCAAAACCCCGTGCCCCAGGTTGAAGATGTGTCCGCGGGCCTGGCCGCGCTCGATGGCGCGGTCGGCCTCGGCACAGATGCGGGCGATCTGCGCCTCTACAACGTCCGAACCAGCGAACAGCACAGCCGGATCCAGGTTGCCCTGCAGCGCCTTGGCGCGGGTGGTCGGCTCCGCCGTCGGGTTAGCCTCTTGCAACGCGGCGGATACGCGGGTGGCTGCGGAATCCAGCGGCACGCGCCAATCCACGCCCACCACGTCGGGGCCGGCCAGAGCCATGTCGCCCAACAGCTCCCCGGTGCCCACGCCAAAGTGGATCATCGGCACGCCATAGGCGCGCATCGCATTGAAAATCTCGGTGGAGTACGGGCGGACGAACTCGCGGTAATCCCGCGCCGTCAGATAGCCGGCCCAGGAGTCAAACAACTGCAGGGCATCCACACCAGCCTCTGCCTGAACCTGCAGGAAGCGGATAATAGTGGGCGTCAATTGGCGCATCAGGGCATGCCACACATCCGGCTGCGAGTACATCAGGGCCTTCGTGACCTCGTGGTTCTTCGAGGGACCGCCCTCGACGAGGTAGGAGGCAAGCGTAAACGGAGCACCGGCGAAACCGATGAGAACCTGGTCGTCGCGCAGCCCCTCCAGCACACCGCCGATGCCTTCGACGATGCTATCGAGCTGACTGCTCTCCACAATCGGCAGCGCAGCTACCTCCTCTGCCGTGCGCACGGGGTGCTGTACGACGGGACCGCGGCCGGCCACAATATCCAGATCCACTCCTGCGGCCTTGAGCGGCACCACGATGTCGGAAAACAGGATCGCCGCGTCCGCATCGTGCCGACGAACCGGCTGCAGGGTAATCTCCGCGAGCAGCTCCGGGTTAAAGCAGGATTCCAGCATTCCGTAGTCTTTACGGATCTCGCGGTACTCCGGTAGCGAGCGTCCGGCTTGGCGCATCATCCACACCGGGCGGCGACTAGGGGTTTCTCCGCGCGCTGCGGCGAGGAACGGCGCGTCCTTGTGGGCGCGACGCCGCGCTTCGGCGGCAGCGGTATCAGCTTGGATGGGGCAATCAATAGGCTCACTCGTCATAGATGCCATTATGCCAGCGCCCTCGGCGCGCCTCACAAACGCGACAAACCTTAAAGGCTAGGTTTAGGCCTTGTGAGCCAAGAGACTGAGATCCCAGAGTACTTCCACGAAGCGGTGCGCTCCATGTCGGAAGCACAAGTGCGTCGCGGCATCAGCGTCGGAGACATCCGACCGCCCCGCAACCTCGCACCCCTCAGCCACGCCATCGGCCTCGAGGTGCTGCCCGCCGACGAGGACAGTGACGACAGCACCGGAACCCCCGCCGGCGATGCCTTCGGCCGCCTGATCCTGCTCCACGACCCGCAGGGCGAAGAGCAATGGAAGGGCAAGCGCATGCGCATGGTCGCCTACATCCAGGCGGACATGGATGCCGCCGTGGCCTCCGACCCGCTGCTGCCGGACGTGGCATGGGACTGGCTCAAGGAGCAGCTGGATTCCCCGAGTTGTGAATACACCGACCTCGGCGGCACGGTGACTTCTACTGCTTCCGTCCGCTACGGAGAGATCGGCGGCCCACCGCGCGCCTTCCAACTGGAGATGCGCGCCTCCTGGACCGCCACCGGTTCCGACCTCACGGGCCACGTCCAAGCCTTCGCGGAGGTGCTGGCTAACGTCGCCGGCCTGCCGCCCGAGGGTGTGACCAGCCTGGCTTTCGGTGCCCGCCCCGCGGGCACCGCGGCCGCCAACGACTCCTAGTAAAACAACTTCTAGTACAGGTGGGAGGCTCCGGGGCGAGGTAACCGGCGGGCTGACGTATCGTTAGAGCCGTGAGTTTTGTCTCTGTCCCCGCCGCCGGCACCCCGGTACTGCGGGATACCCCGCAGCACATCGACGCAGCCGCCCGCGCACTCGCCGCAGGCCACGGCCCCATCGCCATCGACACGGAGCGCGCCTCTGCCTACCGCTACGACGATCGCGCGTTCCTGATCCAGCTGCGTCGCCACGGCTCCGGCACCTTTCTGATTGATCCGGAGGCCGAACCCCAAGCCACCCGCCGCATGGCCAAGGTCGTGAACGAAGCCGAATGGGTGCTCCACGCCGCGCACACCGACCTTCCATGTCTGCTGGCCTTGGATTGGCACCCACAGGTACTGCACGACACGCAGATTGCCGGGCAGATCCTCGGGGCCGAGCGCATCGGCCTTTCCGGCATGCTGGAGGCCTACTTCGACATTGAGGTGCCCAAGGATAAAGGCAACGCGGACTGGTCGCGCAGGCCGCTGACCGACGCGATGCTGAACTACGCCGCCCTGGACGTCGAATGGCTGCTGGAGCTACTGGAACACTGCCTCGATGACCTCACCGAGGCGGGTCGCACCGAGTGGTATGTCCAGGAGTGCGCACACGTGCTGGCATCCGCCTCTCCCCTGTCCGCGAACGACTGGACGAGTCTGAAGGGCTTGAGTTCTCTGCGCGGCGCCCTGCCCCGCCGGATCGCCCACGACCTCTGGGAATCCCGCGACACCATGGCCCGCCGCGGCGACATCTCCCCGGAGGCCATCCTGCGCAGCCGTGACCTCGTGGACATCGCCGGCCGTGCCGATCGCGACCGCGCCGGTGCGCTGCGGCAGTTGAACTCCTGCCTGCATCACTCGCGGGCGCGCATGAAACCTCGGGCTCGCAGGCACATGGCCGAGCTTCTTTCGGACGCCCTCACGTCCGAGACCCAAGACCTCGAAACCCAACAGTTCCTGCCGCCGCGAAACCCCACGCGCGGCATTCCGGATCACAAAGTCTGGCCGGAGGAATACCCCCGTGCGGCTGCCTACTCCGAAGCGATTCTCTCCGCGGCCGATGACGTAGCGGATCGCCTGCAGATCCGCCTCGACACGGTTGTTACCAGGAAAAATCTGCGCCAAGCTGCCTGGTCCTGCTGGCAGGCCGAAGACTCAAGCGCGCTAGATGGGGCCGATGACCCGATCGCGGAGTGGGAGGAACTGCTCGGCGAAAAGTGGTCCGCCCTGGGGCTGCGACCGTGGCAGGTGGAGTTATTGCTCGACGCTGTCACCCCTGCCGTCGCGGCAGTCTACGCAGGCTAGAGCTTCTCCGCGTAACCCACGACGGTCCGGGCGACGGTCTCCACGTCCAGGCCCAGCTCCTCGAGCACCTCGCCGCGCGAGGCATGAGCCAGGAACTCTTGCGGTACGCCCAGGTTGCGGACGGGCACGTCGATGCCTGCCTGGGACAGGTCGTAGTGCAGACGGCTACCCGCTCCGCCGTGCACGCCGTTGTCCTCGATCGTCACGATGAGGTCGAAGTCGCGGGCGAGCTCCAGCAAGCTATCCGCAGTGGGAACTACCCAGTGGGGATCCACGACGGTGGCGGAGAAGTTGGCGTCACAAAGAGCTTGCGCAGCCCCCAGAGCCTGGTCCGTAAGAGCTCCGAAAGAGACAATGAGTACGCGACCGTCGGCCTGCTCTCCGCCCTGCTCGAACAGGACGTCGTAATCGGCCTCCTCGCGCACGGCGGGCACATCGGCGGGGGCGTTGCCCTTCGGGAAGCGCACGACGGTCGGAGCATCGTCGATGGCCACTGCGCGGTCGAGTGCCAGCTGCAGGGTGCGCGCGTCGCGCGGGGCGGCGACGTGGATGCCGGGGACAATGCCGGTGATCGACAAGTCCCACATGCCGTTGTGGCTGGCGCCGTCGGAGCCCGTGATGCCGGCGCGGTCGAGGACGATGGTGACGCCCAGCTTCAGCAGGGCGACGTCCATCAAAAGCTGGTCAAATGCGCGGTTGAGGAACGTCGAGTAGACGGCCACTACCGGGTGCAGGCCGCCGAGAGCCAGGCCGGCGGCGGAGGTCACAGCATGTTGCTCGGCGATGCCGACGTCGTAGGTGCGGCTGGGGTGGACCTTAGCAAAGTCGGCCAGGCCGGTCGGGCCAGCCATGGCGGCGGTGATGGCGACGATGTCCTCCCGCTCGTTGGCAATGTCGATCAGGTGGTTGGAGAACACCTTGGTCCAGCTGATCGCGCCCTCGGTCTTCTTCGCCATCGACTCACCGGTGATCGGGTCGATCACGCCGGTGGAGTGCATCTGGTCGGCCTCGTCCTGCTCGGCGGGGTCGAAGCCCTTGCCCTTCTGCGTGACGGTATGGACGATCACGGGGCCGCCGTAGTCCTTGGCGTAGCGCAGAGCGTTCTCGACCTGCTTGAGGTCGTGGCCATCGACGGGGCCAATGTACTTCAGGCCCAGCTCCGGAAACATCTCATGCGGGATGACGGTGTGCTTCACGCCCTCCTTGAGGCCGTGAATCACCTGGAAGGCGCGGTCGCCCACCCAGCCCATTCGACCCAGGGCGTACTTGCCGGTATCCATCACCCGGTCGTACATCGGCTGCAGGCGCAGCGCTGCCAGGTTCTCGGCCAGGCCGCCGATCGTGGGCGAATAGGAGCGGCCGTTGTCATTGACGACGATGACCAGGCTGCGCTTCTTCGCGGCGGCGATGTTGTTCAGCGCCTCCCACGTCATGCCGCCGGTCAGCGCGCCGTCGCCGACTAGGGCGACGACGTGGCGGTGAACCTGTCCGGTCAGCTCGAAGGCCTTGGCCAGACCATCTGCGTAGGACAGCGAGGCGGAAGCGTGGGAGGATTCAGTCCAGTCGTGGGGAGACTCCGCCCGATCCGGGTAACCGGAGAGCCCGTCCTTTTGACGCAGCGTGTCGAAAAGGTCCCGGCGACCCGTCAAGATCTTGTGCACATAAGACTGGTGGCCGGTGTCGAAAATCAGCGGGTCCGAAGGCGAGTCGAATACCCGGTGCATGGCGATCGTCAGCTCTACAACGCCCAGGTTCGGTCCCAGGTGGCCGCCGGTTGCGGAGACCTTCTGGATAAGAAACTCGCGGATCTCCGCGGCCAGCTGCTCTAGCTGGTCTGCGTCCAGCCCCTTGAGGTCAGCGGGCGAAGACACCCTATCGAGAATTCCCATGTGAAACTACTCTTCTCCGTCCTCATGTCTCGCGCCGAATGTTTTGTCTGTCCATTCTAACTGCGCTCAAGTGTTTTGAAAGAATCCCCTACCGGGGTTTAAGAGCCTGCGCGACCGCGGCGGTCCGGAACCAAATATGCCAGCAGTTCTACGTGGTGGTTAAGGCCGAAGGCATCCACCACGCACAGCTCCTTAATTGCGTATCCGTTGTCGATCCAAGCTGAAAGGTCGCGGGCGGCGGTGGCCGGGTCGCATCCCACGTGAACGACGTGCCGCGGGCGGGCCTTGGCAATATCGGCAACCGTCTGCGTGCCCGCGCCCGTGCGCGGCGGGTCCAGAACCACCGCGTGCACGGATCCTCCGCTTGGCAGTTGGGGAACCAGACCCGCCACATCGCCACCGACAAACTCGACATTGTCGATGCCAGCCGCCGCCAGGGCCTGTGCCCCTGCCTCGCTGGCGCTACCGGCCACGTCTACGCAGACCACTCGGTCGGCCTTGCGGGATAGCGGCGCGCTGAATACTCCAGCGCCGCCGTACAGATCCCACGCAATCGACTGCTTAGGCTTTGCCCCCTCAGCCTTCTGCCCCTGCGCCACCGGCGGGATGTGGCGGGCAATCCAGGCGGAGTAGAACTCCGGCGCTACACGGTGCGCCTGCCAGAAGTCCTGCACCTGGCTTTCCCACTGCACGTTGAACTCCTGGTCGAGGCCGACCCCAAAGTGCACGGTGCGGGAAACGGTGGGGATCTCGCCCGCACCATCCGTGGCTTTACCCCGCAGCTGCACCATCTTGCGAGTGCCGTCATCTGCCACGGCAACGGCGATCTCGGTGTTGGGTACCAAGTTCCCGGCCGCTCGCAGCTGCTCGATTTCTTCGGCCAGCCCTTCTCGCAGCGCCTCGCTCCACTGCGCACAGGGGTGCTCTACGGGCACCACCTGGTGCGAGCCGCGTGCCCGCTGGCCGACGTTGCCCTCCCCGTCCACTGCCAGACGCACGCGCGTGCGCGAGCCCGCGAAGGGCTGCAGGCTCTCGGTATCGATGGTGACATTCTGTAGGGATTCGGCATCGATCTTGCCCACGCGAGCCAGCTGATCCAGCACCACTTGCTTCTTATAGTCCAGCGACCCGGCTGCGTCCACGAAATCCAGGTCGCAACACCCAGCCCCAGCCTGTGCTGCCGGGCATGCCGGGGACACACGGTGGGGGCTCGGCTGTCCGATGGCTACAGCCTCGCCGTTGCGGAAACCTTTCTTAGACTTCGAGTTCCGCGCCGGATCCAGCGCCACCGTCACATCCTTCTCGCCCGGCAGTCCACCGCGCACGAACACGATTTGCCCGTCCAGTCGGCCGATCACGGTGCCGCCGTTCGCCGGACCCGCCAGGTCGATCACTACTTCTTCCTTCTTAGTGACGCCCATCAGCCTCCACCTCTTCGATACCTTCTTCTACGCTTTCCGCTTCGATCTGCGTTGGGTCTTGCGCGTCTTCGCCCGGCTTCTCCGAGTGCCGCCCCTCCGCTCGGTTCGCTGCCTTCACTGCCCAAACGGTGACCGCCACTGCTACCAGCGTCAGGGGCCATCCCATTGCGATGCGGGTGTACCCGAGGGCGTCAGTCTTATCGCCAGCATAGAGCCACTGCTGAACGGCAAAGCGGGCGAAGAACACCACGGCCCACGCAAGGGTGGCGATGTTGAAGGCCCGCACTGCTCGGCGGTTCGTGCGCCAGCGGTGATCATCACCATTGATGCCGCGCCATACCGCGCCGACCAGCGGCCAGCGAACAAAGATCGAAATAATGGATGCGATGCCTGCCACCAGCGAGTACCAGATGCCGTAGGCGAAATAGCCCTTTGCATCCCCCATGATCCAGGCGATCGCTGCGCACAGCGCGACCGCGAGGAAGCCGGAGATCGCCGGCTGCAGGTTCTCCTTGCGCGCTACGCGCCACACCAGAATCAACACTGCAACCGCCAGCGCAGAAATCAGCGCGGGTCCCAGACCCCACTGGCTGTTTACCGGCACCAGAACCAGCACGGGCAACGTGGAGGAGACCAGTCCGGACAGGCCTCCCATTTGCTCCAGCAGGGTGGCCTGGGCTGCATCGCCGCCCTGTTGCGGCTCTGTCTTTCCTGCCATTACTGCAGATCCTCGCCCAGATTCCGGGTAGCTCCCTGGGATTCGGCATTCTGGCGGTGGGCCAGCTCCTGCAGCTGCTCCTGCAAAGCATCCGCCATGGCCTGCGGCATCAACACCGGCAAAGGCTGGCCGGCCGGAATTGGGTCGCTGCCGCGGCGGATAAAGGTACGTGCGATGATCTCCCGGCCCACCTTGGCCAACTCGTCCGCCTTGGACTTCTCTCCGGCCAGCGTCGCCCGGAACATCCAACGCGGACCGTTCACGCCGATCAGGCGCATCTGCCCCTCACCGGCTACCGCGCAGATCTCCTGGCCCCACGGGCCGTCCTCGACGTGAACGTCCAGGCCGTCCTTCGTCATGCCCGCGACCGTCTCCTCGACAGATTCGGCCCACAGGTCACCGTTTCGCGGTGCAGCGAAGGCAATCGGGGTAATGCGCCCACCGTCGATCTCCAGGTGAATCATCTGCGGCCCCTCCGGCCCCATATCCACCTTGACCTCACCGCCGTGCGGCACCGGAATGAGCATGGAGCCCAGATCCAAAGCTCCCGCGGCAAAATCCGAGAAGTCGAAGTCCTGGAAGTTCACCGTGTCGCCGTCAAACGGGCCAAAGTCGTTTTCTGGCTGATCCTGCTGCGGCTGAACAGCTTCCTCTACTTGATTCTTGTCGTCGTTATTCTTGCGACCAAACATCTCAAAACTCCGTCTTCTGTTGGCTTCTTAAGTTACTTCGAGTGCAGCTAAGCGTTGCGAGTCTAAACCCCAGTGGAGCCATAGCCGGACTCGCCCCGCACGGTCTCCCCCAGTTGCTCTACGCTCTCGACCTCTTCGACATCGCACAGGCTGACTTCCTGCACCAGCAACTGTGCAATTCGCTCGCCGCGTGTCAGCTCAATGGGCTGTTCAGGATCTAGGTTGATCAGGCATACCTTGATCTCCCCGCGGTAGTCCGCATCGATCGTCCCCGGGGCGTTAACGATGGAAAGCCCCTTCTTCAGTGCGAGCCCACTACGCGGGTGCACCAAACCCACCGTGCCTACGGGCAATGCGATCGCAATGCCTGTCCCTACAAGCTCTCGGTGACCAGGGGCAATGGTCACATCCTGAGCTGTGTAGAGGTCGATGCCGGCATCCGTTGGGTGGGCGCGTCGCGGCAAGGGCAGCTCCTTGTCTAAGCGAACGATGCGCAGCGGGGCGTCATTTCCATCTAGTCCATTTTGCTTAAAGGTCACGGTCTCCAAGACTACAAGTACCCAACCGAAGTTACGATGTTCGAAACCCCACGGGCTAGAATTACTAGACAGCACGCAAAGCGAACAGAACTATCAGGAGTTATTCAATTGGCATCGGACGTTCAGCAGGAAAAGCTGCTGTATTCGGAGCACCAGCGCGTACCCCTAGTGTGGTGGCTGTTCGCCGCGGGCGTAGTCGCGATCATTGCGTGGCAGGCGCAGATGGGTCGTCCGATGTGGGCCTTCTACGTCGCCCTCGTAATCTCCGGTGCGCTGGCCGTATGGACATTGATCTACTTCTCCCGCACGAAGGTGGAAGTCAGGGAAGATAGCTCCGGCGAGCGGTGGCTGCACGTCGGGCCGGCAAAACTGCCCGCAAGCGTGGTTAGCCGCAGCTTGGTTATTCCCCCTACCGCCAAGCGCGCAGCAATGGGCCGCCAGTTGGATCCGGCTGCTTATGTCGTGCACAAAAATTGGATCCCGACGATGGCGATGCTCGTCCTGGACGATCCGGACGACCCAACCCCCTACTGGCTGATCTCCACTAAGGAACCTCAGGAGGTTCTGGAGCAGCTTGGTCGCCCGATCTACTAATGCAGCTTAAGCGCAGTCCTTGCAGATGTACTCGCCGTCGGCAACGGTTTCTGCAATGCAGCTGCGGTGCTGCACCAGGAAACACACGCTGCAGGTGAACTCGTCGCTCTGGCGCGGGATTACAGAACCGGACAGCTCCTCGCCAGAAAGGTCCGCCATGGGTACGTCGAAGGGCTCAACGATCTCTCCATCATCCGTATCGGAAACGGACGGCTCGGCCTTCTCGGCGGCCTTCAGGCCCTCCAGAGAGTCGGTCTCGATGTCGTCTTCGGAACGTCGGCGCGGCGCGTCGTAGTCAGTGGCCATTAGGGGTCCTTACTTACGTCGGTTGTGTCGATCAGATGGAGTGCAAAACAGCCAGCGGGACTGGCTGAAAATTGCCTTAACTCGTCTCACTGTTCGCGGATCCTAGAGCACATGTACACCCCTTGTCACTTTCACGCGCGCTCTGGCGCCCGATTGGGGTAAAAGGATCCCCCCGTGGCTATTCCACCAGCAGTTCAGCCAGTTCCGCAGCCACCCCCGGCTTCACCGCCAAGACAAGCGCCTTCTCCTCCTTCGTCACGTCGTAATCCGGGGCCACGCTGATCGCTCCGGCACGCGCGGCAATCAGACATCCCGCCGCGTGATCCCACGGACCCAACCCGTGTTCAAAGTAAGCATCTACTTCCCCGCTTGCCACGCGACACAGGTCCAGTGCCGCCGAACCGATCCGTCGAATATCGCGAACCTTCGGCAGCAGGCGGGTCAGCCGTTCCGCCTGGCGGCGGCGATCTTCAGCCACGTACGAAAAGCCGGTAGCAACCAGCGCCTTCCCCAGTGCTCCACCAGGCGCTGCCTCCTGCTCCGCCGGTTCCACGCGCAGAGTAACGGCCGCGGCCTTATCGGCAATGTCCTTCAAGCGCCGCGCCGGCCCGCCCGCATGCGCCACGTAGGCAACCTGGCCTGTCACGTCCACCACCACTCCGGCTACTGGCTGACCGTTCACCACTGCGGCGATGCTCACGGCATAGGCCGGAACCCCGTAGAGGAAGTTCACTGTTCCATCAATCGGATCAACGATCCATAGAACCTCCCCCGGGGCACTGTCCTCGCTACTCAAGCCGCTTTCCTCACCGAGCACGCGGGATCCGGGCACCCGCTGCAGCAGCTGCTCTGTAATGAGTTTCTCGCTGGCCTGGTCTACCTCCGTCACCGGATCCACCTCGGAGGTCTTCGTCCCCACCACGCCGACGTGACCGTGCTCGTCGGCGAGTTCGCCACGACGGCGTCGAATAAGGACAGCCGTCTCGCGCGCCACCTCGAGGGCTACTGCCTCCAGGTCGGCAGGGCTAAGGGTTTTTTCTCTTGTGGACGCCCCAGCCTCCCCCGCCGTCGACACCTCGTCGAACACTCGCAGGGGCGCCTGGTTGGATTCTGCCCGCTGGAAAATCGTCGCTACCTCACGCGCCTTAGCGCTCATACTTGCTGAACCCGTGTTTTCCATGCTCTCCACCTTGCCATTCCTGATCACTCTTCACAGCCACCTTCCACGGGGCAGACTGCTAGACCCCGATGCCGAGCGCAGCCCAATATCTTCAAGGTAGTGTTATGGGCATGACTGAGGACAAGGCAGAGCAGAACCTGAGTTTCGGCGTAGACATCGGTGGATCCGGTGTGAAAGGCGCCGTAGTAGACCTCAACACCGGCGAGCTGGTCACCGAGCGTTTTAAGATCCTCACCCCGAAGCCCTCCACCCCGGATGCAGTGGCGGAGGTCGTGCGCAAGCTGATGGACATGGCCGAATGGGACGGTCCGGTGGGTGTCACGGTGCCCGCCGTAGTTAAGGACCAGAAGGCTCGCTCCGCGGCGAACATCGACAAGTCGTGGATCGATACCGATATGCAGGAGCTGTTCAAGCGCCACCTCGGCGAAAGGGAAATCGCTGTTCTTAATGACGCCGACGCAGCCGGCCTGGCCGAGGTGAAGTACGGCGAGGAGAGTGCGAAGCAAGGCGCAGTTCTGATGCTTACCTTCGGAACCGGCATCGGCTCGGCCATGCTGTGTGATGGCCACCTGTTCCCCAACTCCGAGCTCGGCCACCTGCCGCACGACGAGAACGGTGACGTCGAGTGGTATGCCAGCTCCGCAGCGAAGGATCGCGAAGAGTTGTCCTATAAGAAGTGGGCTGCTCGCGTGGATGAGGTTCTCCACGCCTACAGCGCCCTGTTTAGCCCGAGGACCTTTATCGTCGGCGGCGGCATTTCTCGCAAGGCTGACAAATGGGTTCCCCTGTTGACCGTCGAAGAAAACGTCATCCCGGCGAAGTTGCGCAACCAGGCGGGCATTATCGGCGCTGCAATGGCCGTGCAGGATGGCATCAAGCCTTAGTATTCGCTAGAAAGCAACCGCTCTATCCCCGGGATGGTTGCAACGCCGTGCTGATATTTGAGTTATAATGGGCGGTCGATTAGCACAGCAGGGGTCTCAACGCCCCTCCTAAACCATCGGTTGCGGGTATGCCGCAACCTGGTGCACCCCAATTCATCTTCGGAATGTGGCCTTATAGGGCGGCCATTTCAGTGCACCATGCAATACGAGTGAAAGGGCTTCCGTGGCAGCGAACGACTCGACCACCACCGGCGAAGACAGCACCGAGGGTGTTGTGCGCAAGGTTGCAAAGAAGACGGCAGCGAAGAAAACTGCCCGAAAGGTGGCGAAGAAGTCGACGGTTGCCAAGAAGGCCACCGCGCGGAAGGCTACGGCAAAGGCTGCTGAATCTGTTGCCGAGCAGGAGGAGCAGGCGTCCACTCCCGTAAAGAAGGCGGCGAAGAAAACCGCAAAGAAGGCTGCCAAGAAGACTGCGCGCAAGGCCGCGAAGAAGACGGCCAAGAAGGCAACCAAG
>NZ_KV789168.1:238744-402103 GCF_001807485.1 Corynebacterium sp. HMSC08A12
AAGAAGGCAACCAAGAAAACCGCGAAGAAGACTACCGCGAAGCGCGGCACCAAGGCGGCAAAGGCGGCTGAGGAGGTCCTCGAGGAGGACGTAGCTGCAGCCGGCACCGCCGCTACTTCGGCCAAGCAGCAGGATGCGCCGGATAGCGTAGAAGAACGGGACGACTTCGACGATGACGAGGACGCAGACGCTCCGGATGAACTCGATGCGCTCGAGGACATGGATGAGGACGAAGACCTCGACGACCTGGAGGATCTCGACGATCTCGAGGACGATGACGACGACCTCGACGATGATGACGAGGACGACGAAGACTCCGAGGATTCCGACGAGGAAGACGACAAGAAGGACGGCAGCTTCGTCTGGGATGAGGACGAATCCGCAGCGCTGCGCCAGGCTCGAAAGGATGCCGAGCTCACGGCTTCCGCGGACTCGGTGCGTGCGTACCTGAAGCAGATCGGCAAGGTCGCGCTGCTGAACGCGGAGCAAGAGGTCTCCCTGGCCAAGCGCATCGAGGCCGGCCTGTACGCCGCTTATCGTCTGCAGGAGATCAAGGAGTCGGGCGAGAAGCTCTCCCCGATGCACCGTCGCGACCTGCGCGAAATCGACCGCGACGGGCGCCGCGCTAAGAACCACTTGCTGGAGGCCAACCTGCGCCTCGTGGTGTCCCTGGCCAAGCGTTACACCGGCCGCGGTATGGCGTTCCTGGATCTGATCCAGGAGGGCAACTTGGGTCTTATCCGCGCAGTCGAGAAGTTCGACTACGTGAAGGGCTACAAGTTCTCCACGTACGCCACCTGGTGGATTCGCCAGGCGATCACCCGCGCCATGGCCGACCAGGCCCGCACCATCCGTATCCCGGTGCACATGGTCGAGGTCATCAACAAGCTGGGCCGCATTCAGCGCGAGCTGCTGCAGGACCTGGGTCGCGAGCCCACTCCGGAGGAGCTGGCGCGCGAGATGGACATCACCGTGGACAAGGTGCTGGAGATCCAGCAGTACGCCCGCGAGCCGATTTCCCTGGACCAGACCATCGGCGACGAGGGCGATTCCCAGCTGGGCGACTTCATCGAGGACTCGGAGGCCGTCGTGGCCGTCGACGCGGTCTCGTTCACCCTGCTGCAGGATCAGCTGCAGGATGTGCTGCACACACTGTCCGAGCGCGAGGCCGGCGTGGTGAAGCTGCGCTTCGGCCTGACCGACGGCATGCCGCGCACTTTAGACGAAATCGGCCAGGTTTACGGGGTTACCCGCGAGCGCATCCGCCAGATCGAGTCGAAGACGATGTCCAAGCTGCGCCACCCGTCGCGGTCCCAGGTGCTGCGCGACTACCTGGACTAGTTCTGGACTAGTTCTGCACTAGTTCTGGTTGTTCTTCACGCAGTCGGAGAACTCCGTGCCACGCAGATCCTCGCAACCCTCCATGCTCTTCATGGCCACCTGGGTGAAGAAGATCGCGATAGCCATGGCCAATACCCCCAGCACCAGTCCGATAATCGCGTAACTGCGCTGCGTGCCCCGGCGGTTCGCGATGACCACCGATGCGATTCCCACCAGGATCGCCACCGCTGCCACCACGATGCCGATCAGGGGGAACATCGCCGCCGGGATAGACAGGATACCCACGATCAGGGCGGCCAGGCTCAGCCCGCTGACCTTGCGCGGCGCGATCTTCTGGAGTTCGACCTCCTGCGCGTTGGACTTATCCAGATCGATGTAGTCTTCTCGAGCCATCGTGCCGTTTCCTTCCCTCCGGGATCGCTTGCCTCTAGGCATCCGGCGATACACCGCCGTTGCTTGCCGCGGTGTATCTTACCCCACTTTCCCGGTGTCCCCCTTATCCATCCTCACCAGTCTCTTAGGTAAGCGATGCGGTCGCGTAGCTGCTGTGCCGTGCACAGCGCCGTGGACGGCCCGCCGCAGTTTCTCCGCGCATCGTTGTGAATCTGCCCATGCGGTTTGCCGGTGCGGGCGGACTTCATAGACACCAGGGCGTTCAACTCCTTGCGCAGGGCCGGGAGTTCCTCGCTGGCCACGCGCTTATTGCGCAAGTCCGCGCCACTGCCCTCTTCGGCCGGCCTCTGCTTCTCCTGCTTGCGGCGCTCTTCCTCTTCCTTCGCCCGCGCGTCCAACTGCTCGGCTTGGCGCTGACGCAGCAACGTACGCATCTGTTCGGCGTCCAGAAGACCGGGTAGGCCAAGGTATGCCTGCTCCTCCTCCGACCCGCTCAAGGTGGCCGTGCCGTAGGTCGAACCGTCGTAGATGAGACTGTCGAGCTCGGCCTCGGCGCCGACGGACTCGTAGCCTTTGTCCTCTTCCGGCTCGTTTTGCTCCTGGTTGGCTTGTTGTAGGAGTTGGTCGTCCCAGCCTTCGTTCTGTCGGTGGGGCTTGCCGAGCACGTGGTTGCGCTGCTGCTCCATCTTGGAGGCTAACTCGAGGAGTACGGACACACTGGGGAGGAAGATTGACGCCGACTCCCCCGGCCGCCTGGAGCGCACGAAACGGCCGATGGCCTGAGCGAAGAACAGTGGTGTGGAAGAGGATGTGGCGTACACGCCCACGGCCAAGCGCGGCACGTCCACGCCCTCGGAGACCATTCGCACGGCCACCATCCACTCGTCGGTGCTGGCGGAGAACTCCTTGATGCGTTCGGAAGCCCCCGCCTCGTCGGAGAGCACCACCGTCACCGGGGTGTTGCTGATCCGCTCCAGAATCCGCGCGTAGGCGCGCGCCGTGGTCTTGTCGGTGGCGATCACCAGGCCACCCGCGTCGGGAATGGTCTCGCGCAGCTGCTGCAGGCGCGTCTGCGCGGCATTGAGTACGGCGGGGATCCAGTCGCCCTTGGGGTCCAGCGCGGTGCGCCACGCCCGCGCGGTCTGCTCTGCGTTCAGCGGCTCGCCCAGGCGTGCCTCAAACTCCTCGCCGGCGGAGTTGCGCCAGCGTGCCTGGCCGGAATAGGCCAGGAACACCACCGGGCGGACGACTCCGTCCTTCAGCGCATCCGCGTAGCCGTAGGTGTAGTCGGCGGAGGACACGAGTGCGCCGTCGGCGCCCTCCACGGCTTCGTAGCGCACAAAGGGGATCTGGGAATCGTCGGAGCGGAAGGGCGTACCCGTCAGCGCGAGGCGGCGTTCCACGTGCTCGTAGGCCATGCGCACGCCGTCTCCCCAGCTCTTTGCGTCGCCGGCGTGGTGGATCTCGTCCAGGATCACCAGCGCCTTCTTGGCGGTGGCTACCTGGTAGTGCTTCGTAGGCTTCATGCCCACCTGGGCATAGGTCACGCACACGCCGTCGTAGGCGTTGTTGAACGGCGAGGAGTTGGTGAACTCGGAGTCAAGCGCGATTCCCCGCTCCGCGGCGGACTGCGCCCACTGCACCTTCAGGTGTTCGGTGGGCACCACGATAACCAGCCGGTCCACTGCACGGGTATCCAGTAGCAACCGTGCAATCGTCAGGGCGAAGGTCGTCTTACCCGCACCCGGGGTCGCCACGGCCAGGAAGTCCTTCGGGCTGGCCTCGACGTACTTGTTCAGTGCCTCCTGCTGCCATAGGCGGAGGTGCTTCACTTCTTGCGCAGCCCCTTGTAGATCTGCTCGCAATCCGGGCAGACAGGCGATCCCGGCTTGGCCTGCTTGCGCACAGGGAAGGTCTCGCCGCACAGAGCCACGACCAGCTTGCCCATCACGGCGGATTCGACGATCTGGTCCTTCTTCACGTAGTGGAAGAACTTCGGTACATCGTCATCCGTCGTCGTATCCGTGTTGACTTCGGGGCGCTCAATCGTTGTCGTACTTGGGTTACTCACAGTTCACCATCATGCCCCTGAATCTGCTTGTTTTCCAGCTGCGTACTAGCGTTAGGTCTATGGCTGATGCACGAAAAAGGAAAACGGGAGGTGAATCCCGGACCAAGCGAGCTTCACAGGTGGAAATTATCACCGATGCCAAGAGTTCGCGTTTGCAGGGATGGCACCACCGTCGCAGGCTTTACGCCGTGCTGCAGCTTCTGCGCATTCCCATCCTCGCCCTCGCCGCGTTGGTGATGTTGCTCACCCATAACGCCGCCCTCGCGGTGTGCGTGGCGGCGGTAAGCCTGCCTCTGCCCTGGATCGCCGTGCTGCTAGCCAACGAATCCGGCCAGGTGGACGAGACCACGAACAAGGTCTACAAGCCTGCCCTCGTCCGTGAGCAGCGTCGTGCCCAGCGCGCTGCTCTTGCCGGGGAGACTTCCCGCCCCATGCTGGAATCCAACTCCTCGCACCCGGAGATCATCGAGTACAACCCCGATCAGTCCTCTTCCTAACGCCGATCTAGCGCCCAACTAGCACTGACTCATCAAGGAACTTCAATGCCCGACTTTCCCCTGTGCACGCCCGGTAAAGCCACTGAACAGCTGGTTCGCACCCTAGTCGAGCGAGGATACGGCTCTGTGTTGATCTTGGAGGCGCTCGGCGTGGAGGGAGTGGCCGCCGCCCAATCGGGTTCGCCCGCGGCCGCCACATGGCACCTGTCGCGGCGCGGGTCCGCGGCCGCCCAGCTCGTCGCTGCTGTCTATTTACGACGCCCCCAGCCTGCCGCCTTCTTCCGGGATCTCATCGGGGCCGAGGTGACCTCCGGCTTGGTGGCGGAGAATGCGCTGATCCCCGTGGAGCAGCAATCCGCGCAAGACGCAGATGACAGTGCAGAATTGCTACGCCTGAACCTGGACATCCGGCCTGTCCACCACCCGGCTCACGGTGACACGGAGGTGCAGGTGCTGTCGGATCCGGACGCTTCCTTGGAAGAGCGCGTTCCCGGCCCGGGCCACGTTCCCGGAGTCGGCAACGCTCCCCTGTCACTGCTCAACTCCATCCCCCAGCTGCCTGCAGATGCAAGGGTGCTGGATCTCGGCACGGGCTCCGGCGTACTCGCATTGGTGCTGGCCGCCAACGCCGGAGCCGAGCCGCCAAAAATTTTTGGCAGCGACATCCACGCCCGCGCCCTGGATTACGCCCGCGTGGCCGCCGCTGCACAAGGCCTGGAATCACCGCTGGTCAACTGGGTGCAGGGCTCCTGGTTCGAGCCCTTTAGTGCTCAGTCCACCAACGCTGGCGCCTTCGACGTCATCGTCGCCAACCCTCCCTTCGTCATCGGCCCTTCCGTGGATCTGGATGCGGAAGAAGGGCACGTGTACCGCGACTCCGGCCTGCCACTCGACGCAGCCAGCAAGCTAGTGGTCGAACAATCAGTTCAGCACCTGGCGCCGGGAGGCCACGCGCACCTGCTGATCGGCTGGGCGCTCGGCGAGGAAGGCAGCAATGCTGCCAGCTCCGCCGCCGAACGGATCCTCGGCTGGCTGCCCGACGAGGGCGCCCGCGCCTGGGTTTTGCAGCGCGACGAGGTGGACGTTGCCACTTACGTGACCACCTGGCTGCGCGATGAAAGCATCGATCCCCGGAGCACCGCGGGCCAACTACGCACCACGGAATGGCTGGACTTCTTCGCCCGCCACCAGATCACCCGCATCGGCCTGGGCTGGATCCACATTGAAAAGTTCGAGGGCGCCACCGAGCTGACCGTCGAGTCGCTCGACCATGCGCTACCGGCCGGGGCGTACCTCGGCCTGGAGGCCGCCCAGTGGTTCGCTCGCTGCCGGTGGATCGACCAGCTGGAGGTTCCCGGCCGCTCCGCTGCCACAGCGGTGGCGGAGAGCCGCTACCGGCTGGGACGGGGCGTCATACTAGAAAAAACAGCGAGCGCCACCGACCAGGGGTTCGGCGACGAGAGCGCGCGACTAACCCGCATCGACGGCCCGGGCTGGTCGCACGAGGTCGACGGTGTGCTGGCAACGATTCTGGCAGGGCTCAGCTGGGAGGGGCTAAACCTGCGCGACGTGGCCGAGTTCTATCACGCGGTGCACGGCGACGAGCTGGGGATCAGCGCCGAGGAGCTGGTGGATCAACTGGTGCCGATCGCGGTGGACCTAGTGCGGCACGGAATGATCGTGCCGGAAGATTTGCGTGATCTGTACTAGAGGCAACCTCTAGAACCTGGATGCTCTAGAACCCGGAAAAATTTTTTGGAAGGAAGGCAGAACAACGGTGAAAGCAGTAGTGAGCACAGTCAGCAGTGCAGAGGTGACCGTGGACGGCGAGGTCGTCGGATCGGTACAAGGCCCTGCATTGCTGGCCCTCGTCGGCATCGGCGTGGCCGACATTGCAGACGAGAGCGTGGCAGAGGCGGCTGTGGAAAAGATGGCGCGGAAGATCGCCGAACTGCGCTTACTGCCCGCTGCTGGCGAGCCGTGGGATAGCCCGCGCAATCACTCGGTTGAGGAAGTGGGCGGGCAGATTCTACTGGTCAGTCAGTTCACGCTCATGGGCGAGACAAAGAAGGGGCGGCGACCTTCCTGGGCGAACGCGGCACCGGGCGAGGCCGCGCAACCGGTGTTCGACCGCATCGCCGAACTACTGCGCCAGCGGGGAATAGTTGTAGAAACAGGCCGATTCGGAGCCATGATGAAGGTCTCTAGCGTAAACGAGGGGCCGTTCACCGTGCTGGTAGAAACGTAGACCGGCCCGCACCGACCCGCATTTCGCCAGTTAGAAGGGCATATTGGCGACCGCATCTGCGGCGAAACGCGACGCTAAACCCTATTGCGGGGGTAAGCACGGTTCCCTCCTAGGGGGTGGGTGGGGAACAATTCATCGAAGATGTCCGTTAACCCCTTAGAGCTTCGGCACAAAACGAGAAAAATCTTGAAGAGCTTGAGCGCTATCGAGCCACGGGAGGCACACCAGCACTATGAAAAACTCCATGATTGATGACGAGTACAACGGCATCAACAGCGGTAAGGGCAACGGCGGTTCGGCCGACGATAGCGATAAAAAGGAAGACAAGGGTCGGCGGCGCGGAAACAACGAGAACCCGTCGGCGGACTTGGTTCGCGTTTACCTCAACGGCATCGGCAAGACCGCGCTGCTGACCGCCGAGGACGAAGTCGAACTGTCGAAGCGGATCGAAGTAGGCCTGTACTCCGAGTACCTGCTGGCCAACGCCGAGAAGCTAACCCGCGCAAAGAAGCGCGACCTGAAGGTTCTCGCCCGCGAGGGCAAGGCAGCCCGCAGCCACCTGCTGGAGGCAAACCTGCGCCTGGTCGTCTCCCTAGCGAAGCGCTACACCGGCCGCGGAATGCCGCTGCTGGATCTCATCCAGGAGGGCAACCTGGGCCTGATCCGCGCGATGGAAAAGTTCGACTACACCAAGGGCTTTAAGTTCTCCACCTACGCGACCTGGTGGATTCGCCAGGCCATCACCCGTGGCATGGCCGACCAGTCCCGCACCATCCGCCTTCCCGTCCACCTCGTCGAGCAGGTCAACAAGCTGTCCCGCATCAAGCGGGAGATGTACCAGCAGCTGGGCCGCGAAGCCACGAACGAAGAGCTGTCGGAGGAGTCCGGCATCGAGGAGTCCAAGATCGAGATGCTGCTGAAGCAGTCCCGAGATCCGGTGAGCCTGGACATGCCAGTCGGCAGCGACGAGGAAGCCCCGCTGGGCGACTTCATCGAAGATTCCGAGGCGACTGACGCGGAAACCGCCGTGGTTGCTTCCCTGCGCCACTCCGATGTGCGCGCAGTCCTGGGCACCTTGGAGGAGCGCGAGCAGGACGTGATCAAGCTACGCTACGGCCTGGATGACGGGATGCCCCGCACGCTGGACCAGATCGGCCGTCGCTTCGGGCTGTCCCGCGAGCGCGTCCGCCAGATCGAACGCGAGGTCATGGCGAAGCTGCGCGAAGGCGACCGGGCGGACAAGCTGCGCGAGTACGCGGTTTAACCCCGCTGTAGAACCAGTACCTACACTTCTGCCCCGCTCCCAATGTGGACGGGGCTATAATCGTGAGAAGTCAACAAGCACAGAAAGGGCGTAGCGCACGTGAGGGATCTCGTCGATACCACTGAGATGTATCTCCGAACGATTTACGAGTTGGAAGAAGAGGGCATCCCACCGCTACGCGCCCGTATCGCCGAGAGGCTCGACCAGTCCGGTCCGACCGTGAGCCAGACCGTCGCCCGCATGGAGCGCGACGAACTTCTGACCGTCGAGAAGGATCGCTCCCTAAAGCTCAGCGCGCAGGGGCGCGCACTGGCCACCGCCGTGATGCGAAAGCACCGCTTGGCAGAGCGCCTGCTTACTGATGTGATCGGCCTGCCGTGGGAAAAGGTGCACGACGAGGCTTGCCGTTGGGAACACGTCATGGGCGACGAGGTCGAGGTCCAACTGGTAAAGGTGCTCAGCGAATACGCCACCTCTCCTTTCGGCAACCCGATCCCGGGGCTGGACGAGCTGGTGGAGGGCATCCCGGAGGCCGAGCGCGCGGAGATGCTGGAGAAGGTTAACGCCCTGCAGGAGGGAACCTCGCAGCGCGCCTCCGACATTGAGCCGTCGGAGCCGATCCAGGTGAAGATCCTCAGCATCAACGAAATCATCCAGGTCGAGTACAAGCTGATGGCTAAGTTCCATGCGCTTGACATGCGCCCGGGCAGCGTTGTGAGCCTGGTTGCCACCGAGGACGGCCTGGAGTTCAGCAACGACAACGGCGCCATGGTAATTCCGGAAGAACTCGGCCACGCCGTGCGAGTGGAGAAGGTTAGCTAATCAGTGCGGTAGCGTGGGGCATGTGAGTAGCATCGATCTTTCCTCTTCTGCCCTATCCCCTTCCTCCCACATTGTCGTCACCGGCGGTGCCGGATATGTCGGCAGCGTGTGTGCCAGCGTGCTGCTGGAACACGGCTTCCGCGTGACGGTCGTCGACGACCTGTCCACCGGCAACGACTACGCCGTGCCAGAGGGCGCTACCTTTGTTCAGGGTGACATCCGCGACGTCATTTCCGACGTCTTCGCAGCCGGTGACGTTGCCGCCGTGATGCACTTCGCCGCCCGCTCTTTGGTCGGCGAGTCGGTGGAAAAGCCGGACATCTACTGGCACCACAACGTGGGAACCAGCTTGTACCTGCTGGATCAGATGCGCGAGCACGGAGTGCAGAACCTCGTGTTCTCCTCCACCGCCGCTACCTACGGGGAACCCGAGCAGGTTCCGATTACAGAGGATATGCCCACCGCCCCCACCAACCCCTATGGCGCATCCAAGCTGGCGATCGACCACATGATCACCTCCTATGCCAACGCTTACGGGCTGGCCGCGACTTCCCTGCGCTACTTCAACGTCGCCGGCGCGTACGGCGACATTGGGGAAAACCACAAGGTAGAGACGCACCTGATTCCGCTGGTGCTGCAGGTAGCCCTCGGCCACCGGGAGCACATCTCCATCTTCGGCACCGACTACCCCACCGCTGACGGGACTGCGGTGCGCGATTACATTCACATTCGGGATTTGGCGGACGCACACCTGCTAGCCGCGGCCTCTAACGCTGCCGGCCAGCACCGCATCTTCAATCTCGGCTCCGGTGATGGTTTTAGCGTACGCCAGGTGATCGACACCTGCCGCGAGGTAACTGGCCACCCGATTCCGGCCGTGGAATCCCCGCGCCGTGCAGGCGACCCCGCCACCCTCATCGCCTCCTCCGCCAAGGCGAAGGCCGAGCTCGGTTGGAACCCGACCCGCTCCGACCTGCATACGATCATTTCGGATGCCTGGGCGTTTAGCGGACAACTGGGTGATAGGTTGCATTCCGCACAGCGTTAACCGCGTCCCAGTCCACGGTCTGCAGTAGGCGCTCGTATTCCCAGGCGAGATCAAGCCCGGCGTACTCCCGGACTGTGATGTAGCTGCGCTCCGGAACCCACCCGGCTCCTTCCGACTCGCCAGAATCGTCCGTATCGCCTTGGCTGCGCGGATCATCTAGATCCTCCGCCGCGTCCAGATCCATCTGCACATTCGCCATGACCGTACATGCCGCGCGCACGGCCTTGGACAGCAGCAGCTTGATCTTGCCCCTCTGGTGCGCGTCCAGCGCCGCGATCGCGATGTCCGCGGTGAACTCATCCAAGGCACTGAGCTGTGGCTGCATATCGGACTCATCGGCATCCTCCACGCCACGCAAAATGTCTTCCAGCGCTGCTTCGGGGTCGGCAGCCAGCGCAGCCGGATCGTCGGCGTGCTCCAACAGATCCAGCTTCGCGCACGCATCCTCGGTGTAGAGGTCCGCCTCGAGCTCCTCCAGCAGGCGCGTAAGCGTGTGGTAGGCCAGCACTCCTTCGTCGTTAGCCGACGCCACCAGTGCCAGAATCAACATCACCCGTCGTCGCACCGATCCCGTCGTCCGCCGCGCGGTACTTGCCAACATCTCCCGCAGGATGGCGCTGTTTACACCGAGCGACCATGCGATAACTACCGTGTGCAGAAATTCGTCGCAGCAGATCGCGGCGAGACTATCGATCAGGTACTCGTCTTCGCACTCCTCCTCCAGCACTCGCTGGCCTTCCGCCACGGCAGCCACCCCGACTAGTACCTGGATCAGGTCGACCGTCGTGGCTTCCCCGCGATCCTGCAACATCCAATCCGGTGCTGCGATGTTCGCGGGATCTAGCCAGCGTTCCATTTCCTCTCTGTCGCCCATGCGGCGCGCACCACTGAGTGCGCTGATGTCCGCCAGCTCGTTGGTTTCCACGCTGGCGACAGTGCCCGTCTCCCCGTCTAGGACATCTGTCCACGGTTTCCCCGTGGCAATCTGCGAGACCTCCAGCGCCGACTGAACTTCCACACATCCGTCCTGGAGCTGCTTGATGGCGGAGGCTACACAGGCACGCAGGCGGTCATCCATGTCGCCGATGGTGAGGATGATGGCCTCTGCCGCTGGGGCGTCACAAAGAATATTGATGAGACCGCGAGCCGCTTCGGTCACGGCTGCGGGGATAAGGTCGCAGCGTAGGACGGGGCCGATGCGGAAACGGCGGTGGTTCTCTGGCAGCGGGGCGGGGCCGGTAGTGCCGGTGTTGATCGGTTCGGTGGGTTCGGTGGAGGCGACGAGGCCGATGATGACCATCGAATCGACGGGCGGGAAGCCCAACAGCGACGGAATGGCCGCAATGAGCTTTCCTTTGTCGGCCCCGAGGTGGACCGAGGGAGCTGGCATCGCGGAGGCGGCGGGCGCGGGAATAGATTGTGCGTTCTGATCGTTGTGTTCTGGTGAGTTGCTCATACCGCAGATACTCGCCGAGAAAAATTTTTGACGCGGCCGCGGAGGCCGCTGGACTAGGCGTTGCCCCAGGGACCTGTGGATAACTCAAAACTGTGAATACAGCTTTCTAGCTGTTCGAAATACGCGCCGTCTCGGGCTAGGTTGTCCGAACTGCCTGATAGGCTTGGCAGACAGTGCTTGGTTGGACAAGGGTTCCGCCGGAAGGGAGAGCGAAACTATGAATGGTCGCCACGAGCGCAAGGCCGCGGGTCGGATGTACGAGATGGAATACCCGGCTCCGATCCAGTTCGACCGCCCCTCCATTGCGGACGCTACCGCGGGGCTTGGCGGCGCTGAGGACGGCGCCGAAGAGCTACCGATGCTGGTCGCGCTGCAGGGCTATGCCGACGCGGGACAGGCCGTTTCCAGCGCCAGCTCCCACCTGCTAGCCGCCCTGGAACACAGCCCAGTGGCCTCGTTCAAGGTAGACGAGCTGATCGATTACCGCTCCCGCCGGCCCGGTGTGACCATCGATAACTCCAAGGTTGTGGATAGCGACGATGTGCGCCTGGACCTGCACCTTGTGAAGGACACGCAGGGTCGCCCATTCCTGCTGCTCAGTGGACTCGAGCCGGATCTGAAGTGGGGCGCGTTTAGCGATGCCGTGGTGGACCTGGCCCGGCGTGGCCAAGTAGGCATGGTTGCCTCCCTATACTCAGCGCCGATGACGGTGCCGCACACCAGGCCGCTGGTGATCTCCGCGCACGCTTCGGATTCCTCGCTGATCCAGGACTTCCACACCTGGGACTCCCGGATGATCGTCCCGGGCGCGGCCGCGCTGGAGACGGAGAAGAAGCTGAACCGCCACGGATTCGAGACGATCGGGCTGACCGCCCACGTACCGCACTACATTGCGGCCTCGGACTACCCGGAGGCGACGCTGCGCCTACTGCAGGCCTTCGGGGAAGTCGCGGACCGCGACCTGCCGCTGAAGGCGCTGGAGAAGGAACTGGAGCGGGTGCAGCACCAGCTGCAGGACCAGGTGGAGGACTCCCAGGAGATCGCCACGGTCGTCAGCGCCCTCGAGCACCAATACGACGCAGAGATGGAACGCATGCGTCGCAAGCGAGAGAACAACCTGCTGAAGCCGGGCCAGGACATCCCAACCGGCGAAGAGCTGGGCGCGGAGTTCGAGGCGTTCCTGCAGAACATGTCCGACGAGAACCGCGCTGACTCCGACGAGCAAGAGGATAACTAGAAAACAGTGGGTATTGCCGCCGAACTAGCAGAACTACTTCCGGACCTGGACGAGGTTCCAGAGTCGCTAATCGACGACGCAATTCTGGAATCCTTCCTCGGCTGGACGCGCGACCGCGGCATTAGCCTCTACCCCGCCCAAGAGGAGGCGGCCACCGCGCTGGTCGCCCAAGACAACGTCATTCTGGCCACCCCCACCGGCTCGGGCAAGTCCATGGTCGCCATCGCCGCGCACTTTATCGCCATGGCACGCAAGCAGCGCAGCTTCTACACCGCGCCGATCAAGGCCCTGGTGAGCGAGAAGTTCTTCGACCTTTGCCAAACCTTCGGCCCGGAAAACGTCGGGATGATGACTGGTGACGCCACAGTGAATGGTGGGGCACCGATCATCTGCGCCACCGCCGAAATCGTTGCCAACATTGCCCTGCGCGATGGTGCGAAGGCGAAGATCGACCAGGTAGTGATGGACGAGTTTCACTACTACTCCGAGCCGGATCGCGGCTGGGCCTGGCAGGTTCCGCTGCTGGAACTCCCCAATGCGCAGTTTCTTTTGATGAGCGCCACCCTGGGCGATACGAAGTGGCTGGAGGATGACCTCACTGAGCGCACGGGCCGGCAGACCACCCTGGTGACGGGCACCACCCGGCCCGTGCCACTGGACTTTCACTACGTCTACACCCCCGTCCACGAGACGGTGGAAGAGCTGATCAGCGACGGCAAGTCGCCGATCTACATAGTCCACTTCACCCAACGCGAGGCCATCGAGCGTGCCCAGGCCCTGACCAGCATGAAGCTGGTGAACGACGAGGCAAAGGCCGCCATCGCCGAGGAGATCGGCGACTTCCGCTTCACCTCCGCCTTCGGCAAGACCCTTTCCCGCCTGCTGCGCAAGGGCATCGGCGTGCACCACGCGGGTCTGCTGCCGAAGTATCGTCGCTTGGTCGAGCGGCTATCCCAGAAGGGCTTGCTGAAGATCATCTGCGGCACCGACACCCTGGGCGTGGGCATCAACGTGCCGATCCGCACCGTACTGATGACGGGGCTTACGAAGTACGACGGGGTGAAGCACCGCGTGCTGAAGTCCCGGGAGTTCCACCAGATCGCTGGACGTGCGGGCCGAGCGGGCTACGACACGGAAGGCACCGTCGTGGTCCAAGCCCCGGAACACGAGATCGAAAACTTCCGCCTCCGTCAGCGCGCGGGAAGCGACCCGAAGAAAATCAAGAAGCTGCGCAAGCGTTCGGCGCCGGAAGGCCAGGCGACCTGGAGCGAGTCGACCTACGAGCGGCTCACCCACGCGGAGCCGGAGGAGCTGACCAGCCAATTCCGCATGAGCAACTCGATGCTGCTGAACGTGGTCGCCCGCGACCAGTGGACCTTTGAGTCGCTCAAGCACCTGTTGCGCACCAACCATGACACGCGATCGAAGCAGAACAAGGCCATCCTGCGAACGATCGAGCTGTATCGCGGGCTTATCAACGCCGACGTTGTCGAGGAGTATGCGGCCGATACGCCCAGCGGCAAGGATGCACGCCTGACCGCGGACTTAAGCCGCGACTTCGCGCTGAACCAGCCGCTCTCCCCCTTCGCTTTGGCCGCCCTGGAGCTGCTGGATCCGGAGTCCGAAACCTTCGCCCTGGACGTCATCTCGACGTTTGAGGCCGTGCTAGAGGATCCCCGACAAGTGCTTATAGCCCAGCAGAAAGCGGAGCGGGGTGAGGAGATCGCGGCGCTAAAGGCAGAGGGCGTCGATTACACCGAACGCATGGCCATCGTCGAAGACATCACCTGGCCCATGCCGCTGGCCGACGAGCTAGACCAGGCATACGACACCTTCTGCGAGGGAAACCCGTGGGCCCGGGACTTCCAGATCAGCCCGAAATCCATCGTGCGTGACATGGTGGAAAAGGCCATGACCTTCTCCGACTTCGTGTCCACCTACGGGCTCGGCCGCTCCGAGGGCGTGGTGCTGCGCTACCTGACGGACGCTTACCGCACGCTGGAGCACTCGGTGCCGGAGAGCTACCGCTCCGAGGAGTTTGACGACATCCTCGTGTGGCTGGGCGAACTGATCCGCCAGGTCGATTCCTCCCTCATCGACGAGTGGGTGCAGATGGCCGACCCGGATGCCCCGCTGACCGAGGATCAGGTCGCCGAGCACGCCTATGGGGTGGAGGATACGAACCTGCTGTCCGCCAACCCGCAGGCTCTGACCCGCATGGTGCGCAACTACTTCTTCCGCCACGTGGAGCTCTTCGCCTTCGAAAAAGAGCGCGAGCTTGCGGAGATGGACGAATACCTGGACTCGCCGCCGGACTGGCCCGCCGCGATGGACGACTACTTCGACGAGTATGCGGATGTTGGTGTGGACGCCGCCGCGCGGTCAAATAAGAACATCCTCATCAAGCGAGGCACCGGCTCCGAGGCCGGAAGCTGGTTCGTCCGTCAGATCATCGACGATCCGGAAGGCGACCACGGCTGGGCGCTGGAAGGTGTGGTGGACCTCGCCGCGACGGACGAGGCCGGTGAGATCCGCCTGTCGGAGCTCACGATCGTGCAGGGATAGCCCGCAGGTTTAACCCCGGGCTAACCACTGGCTTAGAGGTAGGTCTCCAGCACGCGGCGGCTATCCTTCGCCACGTGGTTGAAGGACTGCGCCACGATCTCCCCCAGCGCCGCATAGTCGTCGATGCGCGTGGAGCTGGAGCGGTAGGCCATGCCGATCGTACGGCCGGCGCGCACGGCACCGCCGGCGAACGTCGCCAGGGAAATTCCCGGGCGCTGGCACTCCACGGCCACCGCGGACAGCGGCACCAGGGTCGCACCCAAACCGGCAGCTACCAGCTGGATTACCGTGGACAGGCTTGCGGCGCGGGTCACGGAATGGCGCGGGTCGTTGGCCATGTCCACGGTGCGACACAGCTCCAGGATCTGGTCGCGCAGGCAGTGCCCGTCGTCCAGCAGCAACAGCTCGATGTTCTTCAACTCGTCGACCGCCAGGTCCTTACGACCGGCCAGAGGGTGGCCCTCAGGCAGAACCAGCACGAACTCTTCGGTGTACAGGTCAACGGTGTTCAGTCCGCCGCCTTCGCCCGGCATGCCGAGAATGGCAACGTCGATCTTGCCCTGGCGTAGTGCGTCGACCAGCAGCGGGGACTTTTCCTCCACGATGCGCGGCTCCAGCTTCGGGGCAACGTCGTTAACCGTGTGCAGCACGTCGGGCAGGATGTACGGCGCGACGGTGGGGATCATGCCGATGGCCAGCGAGCCGACCAGGCCGCCGTGGGCGCCGCGGGCGTGGGTGACGAAGGTCTCCAAGCTCTCCAGCGTCGCCTGCGCGAATGGCAGCAGTCCCCGCCCCACCGGGGTGACGATGACCTTGCGAGTGGATCGTTCGATCAGCTGCACGCCAAGCCCCGCCTCCAGCGCTGCCAGCGCTTGAGACAGCGACGGCTGGGAGATCCCCAGGTGCGAGGCGGCGGTGCCGAAGTGACCGTGTTCGGCGATGGTCACGAAGGTACGTAGTTGGGCAACTGTTGGTCGATACTCTCTTTGAACCACGTCCTCAACTCTACAGCAATTATTAGAAAAGTATAATTACAACCGGAAAAATAAGTACCTTTGCCCTATATCTAGCTCACCTGTAGTTCAGCGGTCCCCTCGAAGGGCGAAAGCTTGCCCAGGAAGGCCTTCCAATCGCCCTTGAGACGCACGGTGTACTTGCCGGGCTGCACATCGCGTGTGCCCCACTCGACGGTGGTGCGTGTCTGCCCGAAAGAATTCTCGAAGGTGATTAGAGTGTTCTCGCTAGAGTCGTCCGCGACCACCTTCCCGCTGGCGTCCTCGATCGTCACGTAGCCCTCGCCGTGGCGCATGTCGTTGTTCGGGTTCGCGCCTACAAATACCACCCGCGCCCGCGAGCCGGCCTTCACCTCCCTGGGCGCTTCCAGCACCTCGCCGAACTTCTTGCCCGGCGGCGGCGCATCCATCCAGTTGTCGCTGCCCGGCACATTCGGGATCAGCCCCGTCAGGTCACCTGCGGGCTGCCCGACCTCCACGGGCTTGCCCTCCTTGAGGGCGCGGGCCATCTCGTCGAGCACGTCCTGGAACGCGGGCAGCTGATACTGGCCGAAAATCGTCGCACCGCCCTCGTAGTTCTGCGCCTCGTACTCTTCGGGCGTGGTGATGTAGTGGCCGTAGGCGTTGGTGTACCCCTGTACCACGATGGTGTTCTCAGGCACGCCCAGCGCCGCTGCCACGGTGCGCTTCATGCGCAAGCCGCTGGTGACCGTTGGCTCGAAGCCGAGGCTCACCAGCACAAACGAGCCCAGGCGGTGGATCGTGAACGGGTGAACCTGCTGGATCATGCCGTCGATGTAGCCCATCGGCAGCAGGCCCTCCTTCGGGCCGTGGATATCCTTGATCTCCTGGGGCGAAAGGAAGTTGTTGAGGTCGCGCACCCACGGATTACCACCGCGCTCGCCCTCATTGAAGCCCAGGATGGGCACACCGCCGCCGTCTTCCTGCGAGGACGCAGCAAAAGCCGCCCCCAGAATCGCCGGCCCCAGCTTGTGCTCCTTCTTGTCCGGGGTAAAGCGCGGGCTGGCTACCAGCTGCGGGCAGTTCACCCATCGCATGCGCCCGTCGATACCACCTGCTGACCAGTCCTTGCCTAGGTCATTGGTCGCCGCCATCATCCGCTCACCGAGGATCTGCGCAGATTCGCGCTCGTCTGCTCCCGGCCCGGAGTTGGGCGTCAATCCCATATTCGGCGTGATGTCACCGGGCGTCATGTTGGCGAAAGCAGCGACAAACGGCGCATCTTCGGGGTGGCGGTGCACCACTCCGTGAGCTTCCTCGGTCGCCCAGGCGGCGTACCCCTTGTTGTCGCCTGCGATGTGCTTGTACTCCGCGCCGAAGCTCGTCGGGTGCAGCGAGTACCAGTTGATCAAGCCGACCTGCTTGCCACCGCGCGAAACATGGAGGGTCACACTGCGGGTGTCCACCCCGTTGGGTAGCGCCTTCTTGTCCTCTTCGGGGTTGCGGTCCCACGAGGTCTCTGACCTATTGACGCCCGCATCAGCGACCGTCGTCTCAGCAACCGTGACGTCTGAAGGCTGGATGTCCGCGTGCGCGCGTTCAATGGCGGTAACAATTCCCGCCACCGTAGCCTCGAAGGTCTTCGGGCGGAAGCCACCGTGGGTGATGTCGACCATCAAATGCTGGGACGTGCCGCCTGGAGCCACGTGAGTGTGGGTGGCCGTAAGCACGACGTTGGTCTGGTCGTACAGGTCCCCGAACTTCTCCTTGAGGCGGCGGAGCACCTCCAGGTGGATGGACTGGAACATCAGCCCAACGTCGCAGGTGACGTGGACGAAACGGGAGTTGTCGCGGTTGGCGTCAACAAAAATAAACGCGCGGGCGTACTGGCGGCGCTGAATACCGACGGTCTTCTGCTCGTCCACGGCGTAGCCGAACATGCCGGCGCCCCAGGGCTCGCCGGTCATGTCCGCCAGACCGCGGCCGACGTGGAAGCCTCCTCCACTGCCGCCACTAGCTTCCTGCGCGCTTGCTCCGGGCGCACCGGCGGAGGCCCAGAGTACGGTGCCGGATACCGCAGCCATTCCACGGAAGAAGTTGCGACGGCTGAGCTGGGACTTCAGCGGGTTCTGCAGATTGTTCGGGGTGGCGTTCTGGCCGTGTTCACACATGAGGTCTCTCGCTTCTCAAAACTACTTAAAAAGTTAGATTGTTTTGACTAGCGAAAGACTAGACCGAATCCATGGGACTGCGGGACAGTTTGTGTATATTAAGCAAACATTTATGGTCCTCTAATCTTGTTTGGGGGTAAAAACTGTTCAGGGGTGCAGGTTCCTCCTCTGGAGGCTCATTGCTAGAATCGGCCTGTTCAGCCCCGTAAACACGGGGAAATTCTGGCAAGCGAGACGGGTGATTCACACATGACGGACGCGCACGGGTCGGCCTCCCCCACCAATGAAGGCCGCGCCCAGGGCAAGCCGCAGGGGCGCAGGCGCTCCCGGCGACGCTCAAACAAGCGCCGCCGCCCGCAATTCATCCGCACCATTCCGCCGATTACCTACCCCGACCTGCCGGTCTCCGAGCGGCGGGAGGACATCAAGAAGGCCATCGAGGACAACCAGGTGGTCATCATCGCCGGTGAAACCGGCTCGGGTAAGACCACCCAGATTCCCAAGATGTGCCTGGAACTCGGCCGCGGACGCACCAAGGTGATCGGTCACACCCAGCCGCGCCGCATCGCAGCTCGCAGTGTCGCCGAGCGCATCGCGGAAGAACTCGACCAGCAGATCGGCGACGACACTTCCCTGGTCGGCTACAAGATCCGCTTCGACGATACGATCTCCAAGCACACCGCCGTAAAGCTCATGACCGACGGTGTGCTACTCAACGAGATCCAGCGCGACCGCCTCTTGCGGGACTACGACACGATCATCGTCGACGAGGCCCACGAGCGCAGCCTCAACATCGACTTCCTCCTGGGCTACCTGAAGCAGCTGCTGCCGAAGCGGCCGGACTTGAAGGTCATCATCACCTCCGCGACGATCGACCCCGAGAGCTTCGCGGAGCACTTTGCGGACGCTTCCGGTTCCCCCGCCCCCATCATCGAGGTCTCGGGGCGTACCTACCCGGTGGAGATTCGCTATCGCCCGCTCGTGACGGAACGGGAGAACCCGAAAACCGGCGAGGTCATCGAGGTGGAGACAGATCCCCTGGACGGACTCGTCGCTGCGTGTAAGGAACTGATGCGCGCCGGCGAGGGCGACATCCTGTGCTTCTTCTCCGGCGAACGCGAGATCCGCGATGCCGCCGAGGCACTGGAAGGTGAGTTCGCCGGCGCCGGCGGGGCACGCAAGGTAGACGTGTTACCGCTGTTCGGTCGCCTTTCGAACGCCGAGCAGCACCGTGTGTTCCGCACCGGGCCACGCCGCCGCATCGTGCTGGCCACCAACATCGCGGAAACCTCGCTGACGGTTCCTGGCATCCACTACGTCGTGGACACTGGCTATGCCCGCATCTCTCGCTACTCCAACCGCACCAAGGTTCAGCGCCTGCCGGTGGAGCCCATCAGCCAGGCCAGCGCCAAGCAGCGTTCCGGCCGCTCGGGCCGCATCGCCGACGGCATCGCCATCCGCCTGTACTCCGAAGAGGACTTCGAGGCGCGCCCCGAGTTCACCGACCCGGAGATCCTGCGCACCCACCTGTCCAGCGTGATCCTGTCCATGGCCGCCCTTGGCCTAGGCGATATTGAACGCTTCCCGTTCCTGCAGGCACCCGACAACAAGTCCATCCGTGACGGTGTGGCTCTGCTGCAGGAGCTCGGAGCGTTGGCGTCAACAAAGGACGCAGCGCTTACCCCCATCGGCCGCGACATGGCGCGCATCCCCACCGATCCGCGGCTCGCGCGCATGCTGGCGGCCGGGCATGCGAACAACATCATCGAGCCCATTGCGGTCATCGTGTCCGCCCTGTCCATCCAGGACGTGCGCGAACGCCCCTTGGAAAAGCAGCAACAGGCTGACGAAATGCACGCGCGTTTTAAGGCGAACTCCGACTTTGTGAGCCTGCTGAAGCTCTGGAACTACCTGCAGGAACAGCGCCAGGAGCTGTCCGCGAACAAGTTCCGCAAGCTGTGCCAGCGGGAGTTTATCCACTACGTGCGCGTCCGCGAGTGGATGGATTTGGTGCGCCAGATGCTGTCTGTCGTGCAGGACCTTAGCTGGAAGATTCCGAATATTCGCCACGTGAGGGAGCTGGTTTTCGAGCCGGAGGCGATCGACGAGGATCTGGTTCACAAGTCCATCCTTACCGGCCTTTTGACACACGTGGGAATGCGCGAAGGCAACTCCAAGCAGTTCACCGGCACCCGCGGCTCGCACTTTGTGGTGCACCCTTCCTCGCACGTGTCCAAGAAGCCCCCGCAGTGGCTTATGGCCGCTGAGCTGGTGGAAACCTCGCAGGTGTTCGCCCGCACCGTAGGGCCCATCGACCCGAGCTGGATCGAGGCAATCGCCCCGCACATGGTGAAGTACAACTATTCCGAGCCGGTGTGGTCGTCCTCCCGCGGGGCGGCAATGGTGCACGAAAAGGTGCTGCTTCTGGGATTGCCGATCGTCGCCGACCGGATGGTCAATGCGTCGAAGGTGGACCGGGCATTGGCGCGCGAACTGTTCATTCGGCACGCGCTTGTGGAGGGCGATTGGAGAACCCGCCACCATTTCTTCGCCCACAACCAGAACCTTCTCTCCGAGGCGACCGAATTGGAGGACAAGGCTCGCCGCCGCGACATCGTCGTCGACGATCAAGCGCTCTTTGATTTCTATGACGCCCGCTTGCCAGAGAAGATCGTTTCCTCCCGGCACTTTGATTCCTGGTGGAAGAAGGCTCGCCATAAAGACCCGCACCAGCTGGATTTCACGCTCGACGCGCTGATCGACTCGGAGGAGGCGGCGAAGGCTGCCGATGAGTTCCCCGACGTGTGGCGGCAGGGCAGCCTGGAGTTCGAGCTCAGCTATGTCTTTATGCCTGGCGACCCGGACGACGGCATGACAATGCGCGTGCCGATACCCCTGCTGGCGAACGTCTCCGAACCGGAAACTCGCTGGTTGGTGGCCGGTATGCGGGAGGAGCTGGCGATCGCCCTTATCCGTTCCCTGCCCAAGCCTTTGCGCACGAGTGTGGTGCCCGCCAGCAACTTCGCCGCTGCTGCTCTGCGTCGGATGGTTCCCTTTGACGGGGAGTTTGGGTTTGCGCTGGCCGAGGCGCTGCGCGAGCTCGGCGGCCAGGGGATCTCCGCACAGGACTTCGACTGGTCTCGGGTTCCCGGGCACTTACGCATGCAGTTTGCCGCCATCGACCGCCGAGGAAACGTGATCGAGAAGTCGCGCGACCTGCAGTACCTGCAGAACAAGCTGGCCGGGCAGGTCACGTCCGCGATTGCGCAGGCCGCCGCGCGTTCCAAGACCGCTGCCCCGAGCGATGTGGCGCAGCATACGCCGCCGCGCCGGAAGGGATCGAAGAAACAGGCCGGAACGTCCACCGGCGTGCTGGCCACTGCAGATGCGTGGACCGCGGATGGCATCGGCGTGCTGCCGGAAACGGTGGAAACGGTGGTGGATGGTCAGACCCTCAACACCTACCCGGCGATCGTCATCTCTAAGCGCGGCTCAGAGGGTGCAGAGGGTACAGAGGGCTCAGCAAAGGGCCGAGTGACCTTGAAGGCCTTCCCCACCAAGCAGGCGGCGGACGGCCAGCAGTTTACGACGGTGCTGAACATGATGGTTGCGGCCTGCACTGTGTCGCCGAAGCAGATGATCAAGGGGCTGCCGCTGCGCCAGCGGGTGGCCATGGAGAATACTCCCGGGGGCGTGGACGGCCTGGTGAACGACGTTGTGGCGCTGGCATGCCGCGACATGCTGATGAAGCTGGGGCCGGTGATCCGCGATCCGGAGAAGTGCGAGGAGGTAGTTGGGACCGCACGATCCCAGGGGCCGGGCCGGGTGCGGCAGTATGTCGTTGCCCTGGCTCCTGCGGTGCTGGCGGTAGCCGATATGTCAGCGGAGCTTAAGGGCTGGTCGGGCGAGGCTATCGACGATATGCGCGCACAACTCGACTTCTTCTTGGGCAAGCACGCTATCGCTCGTAATGGCATTGAGCACATGCGCCATGTTCCGCGTTATGTGGAGGCGATGCGTGCACGCCTGGAGCTGATGAAGACGGATCCGGACAAGGAGGAGGATCTGGACGATGAGGTCCAGGAGGCCTTCGAGTTATTAGAAAAGACCAAGAAGCGCCTACCTACTGCGCGGGCTGCCTCGCCGCAGATTAAGGAGGTGCGCTGGATGATCGAGGAGCTCCGGGTCAGCCTCTTCGCCCAGAACCTCGGCACGGCTCATTCGGTTTCCCTGCAGCGAATCCGGAAGAAGCTGGAGAAGATTCGCTAGGTTATCCTCGCCGCTAGTTTTCTTCGTCGGTGGGTTCCAGTTGAGGCTCAGCTAGGGCGTGGCGGTGCGCCCGCAGGGATTCGATCTCCTGCTCGAAGTCTTCGGCGCAGTTGAAGGACTTATACACCGAGGCAAAGCGCAGATATGCAACCTCGTCTAGGGTGCGCAACGGGTCGAGGATCGCCAAGCCGATCTGGTTAGCGGGGACTTGTGACCCATGTGCCACGCGCACTGCCTGCTCCACCTCGTGTGCAAGGCGCTTCAAAGCGTCATCAGAGACGTCTCGCCCTTGGCATGCCCGCCGAACGCCCTTGATGACCTTTTCCCTGCTGAACTCCTCGGTCACCCCGTTTCGCTTGACCACCAACAGGACGGATCTTTCGATGGTCGTGAAACGCGTCTGACACTCGCTGCACTCACGGCGGCGGCGAATGGATACGCCCATTTCGATAGAGCGCGAGTCGACTACGCGGGAGGATTCAGAACTGCAAGAGGGGCACAACACGCCACCCAGCTTAGTCCTTCACCTCAACGGGACAGAAGATACAGAAGCTACAGACGCGACAGACTTGTTCGCCACCTAGATGGATCCTCCTTAAGGGATCAGCATGGGCGCGAGGCCAACTAGTGCGGACATTGCCCCCAAGGACACCATGGTCGCACCCGGAGAGTGAACCACGCGATCCACACGCGCCCGAATCGCCTCGATACGGTTCGGCTGTACTTCGAACACCCTTTCGTTAGCGCCCGAAATCCGCGCAGCCCTCTCCCTGGATATCGAACGGGCTACCGGCGCCGTAGAGTAGCCGTAGGTGTTCGATTTGCGCCCCTCACTCACCTGATCCCAATCCGGCTTAAGCACCCGCGGCTGGCGCAGCGGGGCTACCCGATCGTGGCGCGTCACCCGGGCGCGCGTGGCAGAAGAACGGAAGGTCGCAGACTGGCGAGACGTTGCAGGGCGTACGATCGAGGTGGTCATCTACTTACTCCTTGGTGTATTGGCGGCATATCAGCAGCGCATCGGCGCCACCTTCGAGGCGGTGCACAAGACTTGCTTCGCTGCGATTCACAGTGAACCATCTGCGCCAGACATGTTGTGGATAATTAATAGAACACTAGATCACGTGTTCTAATTCCGGTTACATTCAGAAATTTAGCACGCCCGTTCGAACGTGTCTAGCGGAATCTAAACTTTTTCGAACACACACACTAGAAATTCTCCTTTTATCGGGTAAAGTCGATTGAGACAGCTGAAGCGAACAGCTACTGCCGAGTACCGAATCCACACCGAATACCGAGCGAGGTAGATCCCGTGAGCACCGACGATTCCACCGATAGCCCCACACCGCGCCCGCGGCTTGGCCGCCCGCCGAAGTCGGAAGCCGACAAGCGCGCGGAGAAGCAGGCCCAGAAGGATGGCCAGAAGCCTGCCTTGAGCACCCGCCAGCGCCGCATTCTGGAGGTCATTAAGGATTCGACGGTCATCCGTGGCTATCCACCGAGCATCCGCGAGATTGCGGACGCAGTGGGGCTGCACTCCACATCTTCGGTCTCCTACCACCTCACCCAACTCGAGAAGCGCGGCTACCTTCGCCGTGATGGCAAGCGCCCCCGCGCCGTCGACGTGCGGGCATTCGACGGTGGCCAGCTGGGCAACGAGGGCACGAAGAACAACACCAGCAAGCCCAAGGCCAACGCTTCAGCTCCGGAGCCGGCCGCCGACGGCGAGATCATGCCGGAGGCAACTTACGTTCCGGTCGTCGGCCAGATCGCTGCCGGCGCCCCGATTCTCGCGGAGCAGAACGTCGAAGCCCACTTCCCCCTCCCTCAGGAGCTCGTGGGCAACGGCGAACTCTTCCTGCTTCAGGTCGTGGGCGAATCGATGCACGACGCGGGCATTTTCAACGGTGACTGGGTTGTCGTCCGCTCGCAGTCCGTCGCCGAGTTCGGCGACTTCGTGGCGGCAATGATCGACGGGGAGGCAACGGTCAAGGAGTTCCAAAAGGATTCCGACGGCCTGTGGCTGATCCCCCACAATCCGCTGTTCGAACCCATTCCCGCCGAGGAAGCGACGATCCTGGGCAAGGTCGCCGCGGTCCTGCGCAAGATCTAGGTTCCCCCCATTGGTTCTGACGCCGCCGTTTCCCACCCGCAAGCAACTAAAATGACGCTTATGGAATCAGCAGAACGGCGCCGTCAGATACTCTCCCTCACCGCCATTCACGGCAGGGTAACTGTGAATGAGTTGGCGGAGAAGTTCGGCGTCACCGCAGAAACAATTCGCCGCGACCTAGCGGTCCTCGACGACGGCGGCGAGCTCTTCCGCGTCCACGGCGGCGCCGTACCCGTACAGAACTTCCGTACGGACTTCACCACGCTCGCCACCAGGTCGAAGGCCGCCCTCGGGGCCAAGCGCGCAATCGCCCGGGCAGCGGTGCAGCTGCTGCCACCCTCTGGAACCGTGTTCATCGACGCAGGCACCACCACGGGCGTATTCGCCGAAGCAATCGCGGAAGCCAACGCAACGAACGACCCGAAGCTCATGGCGCCGAAGCTGAACATCGTCACGAACTCGTTGTTCATCGCCACTACCCTGGCGGAATCCTCGCGCTGCGATGTGCAGCTGATCGGCGGGCACGTCCGGGCGGCCTCCCAGGCCGTCGTCGGCGACCTAGCCACCCGCGCCCTCGGTGTACTACATGCGGACGTGTCCTTTATCGGCACCAACGCGCTCACCATCGACCACGGCCTATCCACCCCAGATGCTCAAGAGGGGGCAATCAAGCGCGCCATGGTCGCCAACTCCGATTCGGTAGTCGCCCTGTGCGATTCCACCAAGTTCGGCCTCGATTACCTCGTCAGTTTCGCCAGCATCGATGACATCGCCGCCATCGTCACCGACCGCGGCGCCCCCGAGCCGTACGTCAACGAACTAAGAAACTTAGGCATCGACGTCACCTTTGCCGACTAGCTCCGCCCGACTAGCTCCGCCGACTAGCTACTCAGTGACGACAAATTCCTCCAGCTCGGCGGCGACCACCTTCGGCAGCCGGACGTCCAGCTTGGTTCCGGCCGCGTCGTAATCCTCCGCAATCACCGTTCCCAGCTCGTGGACCTTGGCCACCACATCGCCACGGTCAAATGGAACGTGCAGGGTCACGTGAGAATCCAGCGAGTTGAGGAACAACTCCAGCTGGGCCTCCAATTCCGGAATGCCCTCCCCTGTCTTCGCGGACACATACACGGCATCCGGAATGCGGTGCCGCAGCTCCGCCAGCACCAGCGGGTCGGCTGCGTCGATCTTGTTGATGACCAAGATCTCCGGCGGCGCCTCCTGCCCGGATTCCTCCACGATCCCACCGATCACGGTGTTCACTGCCTTGATCTGCTCCAGCGGGAACGGGTCGGAGCCATCCACAACGTGCAGCACCACGTCGGCGGCCAGGACTTCCTCCAGAGTGGAACGGAACGCCTCCACCAGCTGCGTGGGCAGGTGGCGGACGAAGCCCACCGTGTCGCTGAACACCACTGTGCGACCGTCCGCCAGGCTCGCGCGGCGCGTCGTCGGATCCAGGGTGGCGAACAGGGCATCCTCAACCAACACACCCGCACCCGTCAGTGCGTTAATCAGGGAGGATTTGCCCGCGTTCGTGTAACCCGCAATCGCGATCTGAGGAATCGCCGACGCATCGCGCCGCTCTCGCTTGACCTCGCGCGAGGTCTTCATCGCCGCAATCTCCTTGCGTAGCTTCGCCATGTCGGAACGCAGGCGGCGGCGATCCGCCTCGATCTTCGTCTCACCCGGACCGCGCAGGCCCACGCCGCCGTTGGATCCCGCACGACCGCCGGCCTGCCGGGACAGCGCGCCACCCCAGCCGCGCACGCGTGTGATGAGGTACTCCATCTGCGCCAGCGAGACTTGCGCCTTGCCTTCCTTGGACTTCGCATGCTGGGCGAAGATATCCAGAATTAGCATGGTCCGGTCGATCACCTTGACGTCCAGTGCCTTCTCAAGCGCGATCATCTGGCCCGGGCTCAGCTCACCGTCGCAGACCACGGTATCTGCACCGGTTTCTTGCACCACGGACTTCAGCTCCTCGACCTTGCCGCGGCCGATATAGGTGCCGGAATCCGGCTTGTCGCGCCGCTGGTAGAGCATCTCGGCCACCTCGGAGCCTGCGGTTTCGGCCAGGGCTCGCAGTTCCTCCAGGCTCGCCTCCACCTGCGCGATCGTCCCGGTGGTCCACACGCCGACCAGCACGACCTTCTCCAGCCTCAGCTTGCGGTACTCAACGTCGTAGCCGTCGGACTGTTCGTCTGTGTAGGTATTTACTCCGCGGGATAGCCGTCGGAGGCTCGAGCGCTCCTCCAGATCGAGCTCGCCGACCGTGGGCGCCGCGTGCGAATCATAAAGGTGTGTAGTGTGTTCGGTTTTATCCGTCTTTTCCGTCATTACGCTCTATTTTTACCTGTCAGGGGCGGTAAATAGGAAATTTGGTGCGGCGGACTAGAGTGGTGGGCATGATTCCTGAACTCCGCAGCATTGGTATGGATTTCCCCAAGTGGCAGCAGGCCCTCGAGGCCGCATATGGCTCCGGCAGCTTGGGAGTGTCGGGTGAGGTTCGCGGCGGCCAGGTTCTGCAGTTCGACGACCCCTCGGGCGCCCGCATGGTCGTGCTCGCCGTCGAGCCCTTCGGCTCCTTCGCCAGCTACACCGGCGGAGTGCCCGCCACGGCGCATCTGTCGATGCTGAACGACATCATCGGCGTGCTGGACGTCGTGGACGACAGCCCCATGCTGCAGATCTCCGGCCAGCAGGCACCGACGATCGCTTCCCTCACCGCCACCATCGCTCAAGGCCCCTTGCTTGTGGACGCCCCCTCGTTGGAGTACCACCAGTTCCACATTGGGGCTCTGGCCAACTCCGTACGCGTGTATGGGGGCTCCACTGAGTTCGCCAAGGACGGCGGCTTGAAGATCGGCGAGGTCAATTCGAGCGGTTTGCAAGATATCAACTCCCCGGCCACTGCCCCGCATGCCACGGCGGAGATCGCGGTGGAGGCCTCCGGTTGGTCCCTCAAGATCAACTCTCTGACGGGACAGAAGTTCTGGACCGCGACAGTGACCTCCCCCTTCGAGTTCACGGTGGTTCTTCCCGAGGACGCGGTCGACGAGGAGCTCGCACAGTCAGATGCCCCGCTGATCGTGGCCGGTACCGTGCAATTCACAGCCAGCACCGTGGACTCCGCTGGCTGCGGCGGCGCCTGCGGCTCCGGCAGCTGCGGCTGCGGTGGCCACTAGAAAGCCGTTAAAGCACAGTCTTTCCCCAGACCACGATCGCCGAGGGCCCGCGGAGGATCGAACCGTCCTCGGAGATCTCCACCTGCACGGCTCCCCCTGGAACGTGCACGGTGACGGTGCCTGTGGCCAATTCGGCGTCAGCAAGGGCAGAAACAGCGGCGGCGACAGTGCCGGTGCCGCAAGAGCGAGTCTCCCCCACGCCGCGCTCGTGGACGCGCATGTGCACCGCACCCGCATCGTCCAGGGGTGTGAGTACCTCCAGGTTGACCCCTGCCGGGAAGAACTCCGGGTCGAACTGCACCTGCTGATCGATCGGCAGCTTCTGCAGCTCCAGCGCCGTGAGGTTGGGTACCACCGCGGCTAGGTGCGGGTTGCCCATATCCACGCCTAGCCCCGCGACCTTCATGTCGCCCACCTGTGCGGTAGATACACCCAGCACTTCCGGGGTGCCCATCTCCACGCTCACGATCGCGTGTTCCTGGTTTTCTCCACTCAGTTCGTGCACTTTCACCAGCTTGCGGCCCGCCCGGGTGCCAATGCCGAACTGTTCGCCGACGGTAACTTTCCCTTGTCGGCACAGCACGTGGGCGAAGGCGCGCACGCCGTTGCCGCACATCTCAGCCAGGGAGCCGTCGGCGTTGCGGTAGTCCATGAACCATTCGTCACCGTGCACGCTCGCAGGAAGTTCGGTCAGCACGCCCGCGCTCACCAGGGCGTCACCGGTGGCGATGCGAATCACCCCGTCGCCGCCGATCCCGGCCCGCCGGTCTGCGAGGTGTCGCACGCGATCCTCAGTGAGGTTCACCTGGGTCGCCTCGTCCATCAGGATAACGAAGTCGTTCTCCGTGCCGTGAGCCTTAATGAAATCGATCATGCTGAGCACTCCCTCTATTTACTGCTGGCTGCCAATCCCTAGCGCTTCCGTTGCCGCGCGGGCCGGGTCGGGTGAGTTGGCGTCAATCCAAATAATGCGCTTATCCCTGCGGAACCAGGAACGCTGCCGTCGAGCATAGCGACGGGTGCCGGTTATCGTGCGGTCCACGGCTTCCTCAAAAGTGAGCTCGCCCGCGAAATAGTCCAGCACCTGCGCGTATCCGATGGCCTGACCGGCGGTGGACCCGCGGACCAACCCATCGGCAACCAGGGCACGTACTTCCTCCACCAGGCCTTGGTCGAACATCTGGCGCACGCGCAACTCGATACGGGGGTTCAGCCACTCGGCGGGCGCGTTCAGCCCCAACAGGCGCATGTTCCAGCGGGGCGTGGAATTCTTCGGCGGCTGTGAGGCCGCGAAAGGCTTGCCGGTCAACTCGATGACTTCGAGGGCGCGGACGGTGCGGCGCGGGTCGTTGTCCTCGATAATGCGCGCGGCCTCGGGGTCGATCGTCGCCAGGTGCTGGTGCATGGCGGCCACCCCACGGACGTCGAGCTCACGCTGCCACTTCTCGCGCACCATCGGATCCGTGGGCGGAAAGTCCCACTCGTCCACCAGCGCCTGGATGTACATCATGGAGCCGCCGACGATTATGGGCGTCTTGCCCCTGGAAAAAATTTTTTCCACCGTCTCGATCGCCCCCGCGCGATACTCCGCGACGCTTGCGGGCTTGGTCACCGGCCAAATATCCAGCTGGTGGTGCGGGATCCCCTGTCGCTCTGACGGCGGAACCTTGGCCGTTCCGATATCCATGCCGCGGTACAGCTGCATGGAATCGATGTTCACCACCTCCCCGTCCAGCCGCTTGGCCAGTTCCAGGGAGATCGCCGTCTTGCCAGAGGCGGTAGGGCCAACGACTGCGATCGGGCGGATCTCAGTGGAAGAACTCATAGAAACCCAGTCTAGCGGTGCGGCTGGTGTAATAATTACTTCATTGCCCTATACGAGGCTGAGAAGCTGAGAGGCTACAAGGCGTATAAGGCGATTGGCATGTTTTGGTTTTAGGTAGGAGTACCCGCAATGACTGATCCCACGAATCCTCGTCCGGTCCCGAAGCCCGGCCCAAAGCCGGGGCCCAAGCCAGGCGCCAAGCCTGGGCTGAAGGGAGTGCAGACCGGGGGTGTCAGCATCCCCAAGAACGACCCCGCGAAGTTCGGCCGCGTGGATGCGGACGGCGTGGCATGGCTGAAGACCGCCGACGGCGAGCGCCAGATCGGCGAGTTCAAGGCCGGTACTCCCGAAGAAGGGCTGAAGCACTTCGGCGCCCGCTACGACGACCTCAGCACCGAGGTGCAGATGCTCGAGGCGCGTCTGCAAAGCCACCCGGAACAAGCCCAGACTATTCGCCACGACGCGAAAATTCTGCAGGATTCCCTTCCCACCGCAGCCGTCATCGGCGACATTGCCGCGCTGGATGCCCGCCTAGAAAAAATTTCCCAGCGCACCCAGACCGCCGAGAAGCAGGTCGCGGAGGCGAAGCAGGAGCGCCGCGATTCCGCACTGGCGCAGAAGGAAGAGCTGCTGGGAGAGGTCGAGGGCATCGCCGTGGCCGATCCGTCCACCCTGAACTGGAAGCGCTCCGGCGAGCGCATCCGCGCGATCGTAGAGCAGTGGCGCAGCATCAAGGGCGTGGAGCGCTCCACCGACGACGAGCTGTGGAAGCGTTTCTCTAAGGCTCGCTCCGAGTTCAACCGCAAGCGTCAGGCGCACTTCGACGAGCTGGACCGCAACCGCGAGCGGGCGCGGCTAAAGAAGGAAGATCTGATCGAACAGGCCGAGGCGCTGCAGGATTCCACCGACTGGGGGCCAACCAGCGCCAAGTACCGCGACCTGATGAGCCAGTGGAAGGCCGCAGGCCGCGCCCCGCGCAACGTGGACGACCAGCTATGGGAGCGATTCCGCAAGGCACAGGACGTGTTCTTCGCCGCCCGCAAGGCGGATTCCGCCGAGCGCGACAAGGAGTTCGAATCCAACGCGGAGGCCAAGCAGGCCCTCATCGACGAGTACTCCCCGAAGGTAGATCCGCAGGCGCACGGAGTGGACAAGGCCCGCAAGGTTCTGCACGAGCTGCAGGAAAAGTGGGAACAGATCGGCTTCGTACCGCGCGGCCGCGTGCGTGAATTCGAGGACAAGATCAAGGCCATTGAGGCCCGCGTGGAGGAGGCTGCGGATGCCGAGTGGCGCCGCACCGACCCGGAGGCCCAGGCGCGCGTGGCCCAGTTCCAGGCAAAGGTGGACCAGTTCAACCGCGAGGCCGAGGCCGCGGAGAAGGCGGGTAAGTCCGCGAAGGCGGAGAAGCTACGCGGCCAGGCCGCCCAGTGGCAGGAGTGGGCAAACGCCGCCGCTGCCGCCGTGGAGGGCTAGTCCTCCTCGCTCTCCTGCTGGGGCTCGCTCTCCTTCTTTTCGATCTCGGCCTTGCGCTCGCGGCGGGCCTTCGCGCGGGCGCGGCGGTCATCGACGATCTCCGCATCCTCGCGGTCCTCGATGCCCGTGCGCAGCCGCTGCTGTGCCAGGCGGGATTCCTCGTCGCGGTGGGCCTCCTCGCGGCGCGCTGCCGCCAGCGCCCGCTGCAGGGGATTCTTTTGAAATACAACCGCGGACAGTGCGTAGAAAAGCACCGTTAGACCCACCAGGCTGAACAGCAGCGGGATGGCCGGGCCGTCGCCCGACTCCGTCGGCGGCTGGGTCTGGCGCACCCAAATCGCGAACACGTTGTACCACCAGGCCACACCTGCAAAGGCCCAGTTCACCCACGCCACGATCCATGATTTCGAAACCAGGGTTCCAATGGTCAAAAGGATCGCGATAAGACGCAGCCAGGAGAAAATCATTTCCGGCTTAGCCGTCGCGCCGTCCTGCGCCACCTGGGTGCTAAACAGCACGTCGTAGCCGCGCACGTCGCCCGCGTGCGGCAGGAAGATCATAACGAGGGGAACCAGGAAGCCGAAGACGATCAGCGGCACGTAGCGGCCCAGCACCACGCGCCCGGCTATCTTGCGCTCGGCACCGCTGAGGTCGCCTCGGTACTGCGCCAGCGCGTCGTCTCCGACTTCCTGTTCGGAGCTCTTGGCGCTGCTCTTGGCGCTCTTGCTCTCACTACTCACAGCCGCATCCTCCCGTGCTGCATCCGCCCGCCGCGGTCGGCTCGGGCTTCTTTATGCTCGGCATTCCTAGTCCGACGCCCACAGGCGCCGTAGTCGGAGTCTCTCCCAACTCTGTCATGTCCCCCGCCCGGGTGCGCGTGTGGCTCGCGACTCCGCCGTCGGCGATGAGGAAGTGCGGCGCGGCGTCAGTAATAACAACCTCCACAACGTCACCTGCCCGGATGTCGCCTTCGGGCGTGAAGTGCACGAGGCGGCCGTCGCGGGAACGCCCGGAGCGGCGGTGGGTGCGGTCGTTCTTACGCCCGTCGGCCTGCACCAGCAGTTCCTGCGTGGTGCCGATGAGCTTGCGGTTTTCCTCTTCGCTGATGCGCTCCTGCAGTGCGAGGAGGCGCTCGTAGCGGTCCTGCACGACGGCCTTCGGCACCTGGTTTTCCATCTCCGCGGCCGGAGTGCCGGGTCGCAGAGAATATTGGAACGTGAAGGCGCTGGCGAAGCGGGCCTTCTCCACTACGTCCATGGTCGCCTGGAAGTCCTCCTCAGTTTCACCGGGGAAACCGACGATGATGTCGGTGGTGATCGCCGCGTGCGGGATGCGCTCGCGCACCTTGTCGAGGATCGCCAGGAACTTCTTGGAGCGGTAGGAGCGCTTCATGTCCTTCAGCACCTTGTCCGACCCGGACTGCAGCGGCATGTGCAGCTGCGGGCACACGGCGGGGGTCTCCGCCATCGCGTCGATCACGTCATCGGTGAACTCGGCCGGGTGTGGGCTGGTGAAGCGGAGGCGTTCTAGGCCTTCGATTTCCCCGCAGGCGCGAAGCAGCTTGGAGAATGCGGTGCGGTCGCGCTCGAGGGTTTCGTCGGCGAAGTTCACGCCGTAGGCGTTCACATTCTGCCCGAGCAGCGTCACTTCGCTCACGCCCTGCTCCACCAGCGCTTTGACCTCGGCCAGGATCTCGCCAGGGCGGCGGTCCTGCTCCTTGCCGCGTAGCGAGGGCACGATGCAGAAGGTGCAGGTGTTGTTGCAGCCGACGGATACGGAAACCCAGCCGGCGTAGGCGGATTCACGCTTGGCGGGGAGCACGGAGGGGAACTCCTCGAGCGCGTCGAAGATCTCCACCTCTGCCTTGTGGTTGTGCGCCGAGCGCTCCAGCAGGGTGGGCAGCGAGCCTAGGTTGTGGGTGCCGAAGACCACGTCGACCCAGGGGGCTTTGTCCACCACGGTCTGCTTGTCCTTCTGCGCCATGCATCCGCCCACGGCGATCTGCATGCCGGGGTGCTCGTCCTTGATGGCCTTCATCTGGCCCAGGGTTCCGTAGAGGCGCTTGTCCGCGTTCTCGCGGACGGCGCAGGTGTTAAACACCACGACGTCCGGCGTGGCGCCCTCGTTTGCGGGCACGTACCCGGAGTCTTCCAGCAGGCCGGACAGTCGCTCGGAATCGTGGACGTTCATCTGGCAGCCGAAGGTGCGCACTTCGTAGGTGCGACCGGCGCCAGAGTTCTCGCTCGTTTGCGTCTGAATCGTCTGTGTCACGTGGATTACCCTACCCCTTTGCCCACCGCGTTTAGAAAAGTGAGGTCTTAGCTAGTGACGCCCGCTACAACTCCTCTATTCGCGCGTCCAGCGCGCGGCGAGCATATGCCAGGGCTACGCCTTGCGGAAATCCGCGGCGGGCGGCCACGCCCACTACTCGGCGCAGTGCTTTGTCGTATTCCTTGCGGTCGGCGGGGCGGGTTTTTACGCTGGCTGCCTTCTTGGCTACGAGCTCCTCCAGGATCTGCTCCTGGGATTCCTCGTTCACTTGTGCCAGCGCGTCCTCGATCAGTACTGCGGCGATGCCCTTGCGCTGTAGTTCCCGGCGCAGCACGGCGACGGACTTCTTTTGATTCTTCTCCCGCTGCCGCACCCACTCTTTGGCGAACTCGGCGTCGTCCAGCATCCCGTTTGCCGTGCAGCGGTCGATGACCTCCTCCACGCCCTCGGGCTCGAACTCCGCCTCGAGCAGCCTTTGGCGCAGCTCCTCCGTGGAGCGTGCTCGGTGATTGATCAAGCGCACCGCCTTGGCCTTGATCGGCGCGAGTCTTTCCTCCTCCGCCGCATCCAGGAACAGCTCGCCCTCGCCGGGCGAGTAGTTGGCGATCGCCTGCCGCAGCGCTTCTACCTTCTGGTCGCGCTCGCTTTGCCTAATCGGCATCGTCAGTTGGCATCGTCATCGTCGAAGTTCGGGCTCAGCTCTATGGGCTTGTCCTCGTCCGCCTGATCCTCAGCGGCTTCCCCAGCTGGCTCGTCCTTCATCTTGGCGTAGGGGCCGATCTTCAGTTCGCGGGCGATACGGTCCTCCAGCTCCGCGGACAGGTCCGGGTTGTTCTTGAGGAACTCGCGGGCCTTCTCCTTACCCTGGCCCAGCTGGTCGCCGTCGTAGGTGAACCAGGAACCGGATTTCTTAATCAGGCCGGTCTCCACACCCAGGTCAATGATGGAGCCCTCCCGCGAAATGCCCTCGCCGTAGAGGATGTCGAACTCCGCGATCTTGAACGGCGGCGAGACCTTGTTCTTCACGATCTTCAGGCGGGTTCGGTTGCCCACCACGTCCTGGCCATCCTTCAGCGCCTGGATACGGCGAATATCGCAGCGTACGGAAGCGTAGAACTTCAGCGCCTTACCACCGGTGGTGGTTTCCGGAGAACCGAACATCACGCCGATCTTCTCACGCAGCTGGTTAATGAAGATCGCGGTCGTACCCGTCTGGTACAGCGCGCCGGTCATCTTGCGCAACGCCTGGCTCATCAGACGGGCCTGCAGGCCAACGTGCGAGTCGCCCATTTCGCCGTCGATCTCCGCCTTGGGCGTCAGCGCCGCCACGGAGTCCACCACGATGATGTCGATGGCGCCCGAGCGGATCAGCATGTCCGCGATCTCCAGCGCCTGCTCGCCCGTGTCCGGCTGGGAGACCAGCAGCGCGTCGGTATCCACACCCAGCGCGCGGGCGTACTCCGGGTCCAGCGCGTGCTCCGCATCCACGAAAGCCGCGATGCCGCCGGCACGCTGCGCCTCCGCGATTGCGTGCAGGGCCACGGTGGTCTTACCGGAGGACTCCGGCCCGTAGATCTCCACCACACGACCGCGCGGGAAACCGCCGATGCCCAGCGCCGCGTTAATTGCGATGTTGCCAGAAGAAATCGCCTGGATCGGCGGGCGAGTGTCGTCGCCCAGGCGCATGATCGCACCCTTGCCGAAATCCTTCTCGATCTGCGCCATCGCAAGCTCCAGCGCCTTCGACCGATCCTTCCCCGCCGCGGCGGTCTGCTTCTTCTTCGGTGGCATAGAGTTGCTGCTCCTTACATCTGCTGTGACGTCCGGTGTGTTCAATTCCGGTGTATTCAATATCGTCATCTTCTTCGCACCCCCGATCTCCTTAGACCGGGAGTACTCCGAAAAGGTTCATTGATAGTTGTACTCGACCGCGCGGACAACCATCGTTTCCGACACACACCCTACACGAACCTTTGTTCGATTGTTTAACTGACCATCCCACCAGTCCAGACTGTGGGCGTCAATAAAGAAAAGGCTAGATATCCTCACCCAGGCGACGCTCTTCGGGCACGTCGAAATCATCACACAGCGCCAACCACACATCGCGCGGATCATACCCCTGTTCGATTAGCGCGGCGGGCGTATCCCCTAGCGAACTCAGCACGTGAGTATCCGCAATAAAAGCCCGAAAGCTATCGCCGAACTCGCCCAAAGTCAGCCGATCAAACTCTGTTCTGCGCATGGTCTACAAATGTACACCCCCACCCAAGAGCCTCGCCTTGAACGGTGTTCAAGTTCTGGCTCATCTGGGTTATCATCATACTTATGTCATCCTCAGAAACTACAAAATTTAAGGCGGTAGATCTCGCGTACATCGCTGTCTTCGCAGCACTCATTATCGTCCTCGGCGGCGTGCAGTTGCCTGTCGGCGTGGCCGGCGTGCCTATCGTCCTGCAAAACATGGGCATCGTCCTGGCCTCCCTCATCCTCGGCTTCTGGCGCGGCGGCCTGGCCACTACCCTCTTCATCGCCGTGGGCTTCGTCGGCGTCCCCAACATGGCCGGCTGGAAACCCGCAGCCGCAGCCGTCGCGGGTCCCACCGTCGGTTACATCGTCGGCTACATCATCGCCGCCTTTGTCATCGGCCTGATCGCCCAGTACGCTCCACGCAACGCGAGGGCACGTACCGCCGTGTTCTTCCTCGCGGGCATCGTTGGCGTGATCATCCAATACCTCTGTGGTTCGATCGGCCTGATGGTGCGCCTCGGCTACGACTTCAGCACCGCCCTGGCGGCCAACACCCCATTCATCCCCGGAGACCTCATCAAGGTCACAATCGCCGTCGCCATCGCGCTGACCGTCACCAAGGCAGTGCCAGACCTGCTGCCAACGAAGCGCAAGGCCTAGAACATGCCCCAAATCGAGTTCGAAAACGTGGGCGTCACCTTCGATACCTCAACAGGCCAGCGGACCGTCCTCCGAGACATCAACCTTTCCCTCAACGAACGCCGAATCGGCATCATCGGCGCTAACGGCTCCGGCAAGTCCACCCTGGTGCGTCTCATCAACGGACTCGCCGAACCCACCAGTGGGCAGGTGCGCGTCGCTGGGCTCAATGTAGCCAAACGCGGACGCGAGGTGCGGCGCAAGGTGGGGTTCGTCTTTAGTGACGCCGACAACCAGATCATCATGCCCACGGTCGCCGAGGACGTCGCGTTCTCCCTGCGCACAACCACCAAAAACGGCCGCGAAAGAGAAGAAAGGGCAACCGCCATGCTGCGCGCCATGGGGCTGGAGCACCTCGCGGACGCCTCCCCCCATTTTCTTTCCGGTGGCGAAAAACAACTGCTGGCTCTGGCCTCGGTGCTGGTCGTGGAGCCAGAGCTGGTGATCGCAGATGAGCCCACCACCCTGCTGGACCTCGGCAACCGAAAAATGATCGCCCGCAGGCTGGCGGAGCTACCGCAGCAGCTGATCGTGGTGACTCATGACCTGGAGCTTGTAGAAGGCATGGACCGCGTTCTGTGGATCTCCGATGGCGAGGTACGCGGCGACGGCCCGCCCGACCGCGTGATTGCCGACTACGTGGCGAGCTTCGGCGGGTAGGTAAGTTATGGCAAAGTCCCTGCACATCAACGTTCCGCTGTCGGTGTACCACCCGGGGCAGTCGATTCTGCACCGCGCCCGCCCGGGTCTAAAAATTTTTTTGCTCTTCTTTTTCCTGGTCGGCAGCGCAATCTGGGCGACCGCGCCGTGGCAGTCAGGGGTTGTCGCCGGATTCACCGTCGCGTGCTACGTGGTGGCGCGAATCCCGGTGAGCTTAGCGTTGCGCCAGCTGTTGGCGCCCGCCGTGCTGCTGCTGGCCTTCGCCGCGCTGCTGTGGTGGCAACGGGACTTCCCTACAGCGCTGACCTACTTCGTGGTGATCCTCTCCGCGGTGGCCATGGCAACTCTGCTGACCTTAACGACCACCATCGGACAGCTCATGGACGCTGTCGAGGCCGGCCTGCGGCCCCTGGGCAAAATCGGCCTGCCGGTGGAAACTATCAGCCTGCTGGTGGCACTGACCATCCGCCTGATTCCGCTGACGGCACTGACGGTCAACGAGGTACTGGACGCAAGAAAAGCACGGGGCGCGTCGCGCTCCGTGCTTGCTTTCGGCGTGCCCGTGATTGTTCGCAGCCTTTTGCGAGCCCGTCGCCTCGGAGAGGCGCTGAAGTCCCGCGGAGTCGGTAACTAGCCGGAAAAACTAGCTTTCGCCACGCAGCTGGCGCATGCGCTCGGCCACTGCATCCTGGCTGACGTTGCCCGCCTGCGGCTGGGCCTGCTCGATGGCTTCCTGCTGCTGTGCGCCACCCAACTGGTTGTTCGCACCACCTTGCATCTCCGCACGGATCTGCTCCAGGCGGGAGTGTCCGGCCATCTGGATGCCGGCCTGCTCAACCTCCGCCATGCGACCCTGCACAGAGTTCTGCGCCAGCTCGGCCTGGCCCAGGGCGTTGGCGTAGCGGCGTTCGATCTTCTCGCGCACCTGATCCAGGTTCGGGGAACCATTCGAGGTAACGGCGTTCATGGACTGCAGGGAATCGGCGACCTTCTCCTGCATCTTCGCCTGCTCGAGCTGGCTCAGCAGCTTGGTCCGCTCTGCGGCCTTCTGCTGCAGCTGCATGGAGTTGCGTTCCACGGCCTGCTTGGCTTGCGCGGCCTGCTGCAGGGCCTGGTCGTGCAGGCTCTTCATGTCCTCCACCGACTGTTCCGCCGTCACCAGCTGTGCGGCGAAGGCCTCGGCGGCGTTCTCGTACTCCATGGCCTTCTGCTGGTCACCCTGAGCGCGGGCCTTGTCGGCAAGGTTCAGCGCCTGCTTGGTGTTGGCCTGCAGCTTCTCTACCTCTTCGAGCTGGCGGTTCAGCTTCATCTCCAGCTGACGCTGGTTGCCGATAACAGCCGCTGCCTGCTGGGATAGTGCCTGGTGCTGCTTTTGCGCCTCTGCGATGGCCTGTTCGATCTGAATCTTCGGATCGGCGTTTTCTTCGATCTTGTTGTCGAAGAGCGCCATCAGGTACTTCCATGCCTTCACGAACGGATTGGCCATGAGCTATTGCTCCTTCATTGAGAGGTAAAAACGGGCTAAAAATATTTCTTTTGCGCGGATAATACTACCAAGAATCCTCCGCGCACCCCTGCACTTAGGCTCGTTCGACGGCGCCTGCCGCCATGTTCGCAGCCAGCTCGGCAGCTGCCGCATCCAGAGCCATCATCGACGCAGCTTCCAGGATCACCGAAGCCACCGAGACTGCCATCGCGTGGCACACGCTGGCCAGCAGCTCAGAAGAAACTTCCTTGCGGCCGCGCTCCAGCTCGGACAGATAGCCCGGACTGACATTCGCCAGCGAGGCCAGCTGGCGCAACGTGAACCCGTTATTGGTGCGGTATTCCTTCAGGGTCGCCCCCAGCGCCTCCCGCAGCAGCGGTTCGTCCGCGGGCATCCGCTCGGCCGGACGCTCCACCGCAACCGTATCCATGACCATAGTATTTTGACTCATCAATCATCCCAACGTCTCGGGCGACGAATTTGTTCCCGCCAGTTTACGCGCAAGCCATTTCCAGCGCGCGGTTTACGCTGAACCGGCGGATCTCTGCCCGCAGCTGCGCCGCATCCAGCCCTGCGAACTCGCCTTCGTTAACCAGCCGCGCATACTCTGCGTATAGGTTTTCCACCCGCGCTCCCCGCGCACTGTCGTAGACGGCAATAAAGACCTCTCCCGCCGGGTGCCCATCTTGTGGGTCGGGACCGGCCACGCCCGTCAGCGCCACACCAACGTCTGCCCCGCAGCGCCGCGCCGCTCCCTTTGCCAATTCCGCCGCGGTCTCCGCCGCCACCGGCCCATGCGCGCGCAGGGTTTCCTCGCCCACTCCCGCCAGGTCGTGCTTGAGTTCTGTTGCATAGACAATGACGCCACCGCGTAGGACCGCCGAAGCCCCAGGGACCTCTGCAATCGTGGCCGCGCACAGCCCTGCGGTTAGGGATTCTGCCGTCGCGATCGTCCGCCCCCGCCGGGTGAACTCCCGGACTAGGTGTTCGGCGGCAGGGTTCACCCTCATCTAAGCGTTTTCCTTGCGTGAATCCAGGATGTACTGCACCCCGGTCACTACTGTCTGCACCACGGCCACACCCATCACAATCACCGCGATGGTCTGCACCACCCCGCCGAACGGAAGGATGTAGAGGAACACCGCCAGGGTCTGCAGCACCGTCTTCAGCTTGCCGCCCTTGGAGGCCGGAACGACGTTGCCCTTGCGCGCCAGCACCATACGCCAGACGGTGATGCCCAGTTCGCGGATCACGACTATCGCGGTAACCCACCACGGCAGCTCGCCCAAAAAATTCAGACTGACGAACGCGGAAATCATCAGCGCCTTATCCGCGATTGGATCGGCCAGCTTGCCGAAGTCGGTGATGACCTCGTAGCGCCGGGCCAGATAGCCGTCCAGCTGATCGGTGAACATCAACAGGCTAAAGGCAAGCAGCGCCCACCAGCGGTGAGCCAAATCTGGTTCGGCCCCCGGCACTTCCCAGTCACCGGAGGTCAGAATCAGCCAGAGGAACACCGGGATCAGAGCAATGCGAATGCACGTGAGTACATTCGGCAAGCTCACGCTGTGGACGAAGGTGCCGAACGAAGATCGCGGTGCTGAAGTGTTCACAAGTACCTATCCTACCGTGGAGCTCTTTTCGTTTTCGGCCTGCTTCTTCTTGCCCACCGTCATGCTCAACACAGTGGTTACGACCAGCACGCTGACGATAACGATAAGCGACAGTTCCACGGAAACCTCGGGAACAGCAACCCCCTCGCCTCCGTTGATAAACGGAAGATTGTTCTCGTGCAGAGCGTGGAGAATCAGCTTCGTGCCGATGAAAGCCAGGATAATAAAGAGTCCATAACCCAGGTACACCAAACGTTCCAGCAGGCCGTTCAAGAGGAAGTACAGCTGTCGCAGCCCCATCAGAGCCAGGGCGTTGGTAGTGAACACGATGTACGGCTCGCTGGTAATGCCGTAGATGGCAGGGATGGAATCGAGGGCGAACAGCACGTCCACGAAGCCGATGGCCACCAGGGCGATGAAAAGTGGCGTCAAAACCCTTTTGCCGTTTTCCTTAAACCACAAACGGTCCGACTCGTAGTGATCCGAGACATGGATAAACTTCCGGGTCATCTTGATGACCATCATGTCCTGCGGGTCCTTTTCCTCCTCGCCAGAGACCTCGTCCCACAGCAGCTTCGCCGCGGTCCACAGCAGGAACAGGCCAAACAGGTAGAACACGTCGGACCATGCCTCGATGATCGCCGCACCCAGGGCGATGAAGATACCGCGCAGGATCAGCGCCAGCGCAATACCAATGAGCAGCACCTTCTGCTGGTACTTGCGGGGGATCTTAAAGGAGCTCAAGATCAGCGCGAAGATAAAGAGGTTATCCACACTCAAGGCCTTCTCGGTGATATAACCGGCGAAGAACTCCAGGCCGTGCTGGTGCGGGTTGCCGGGCTCCCCCCAAGTCAGCCAGAGGAAACCACCGAAAAGGCAGGCGAGTGCCACGTAGAACAAGCTCCACAGTGCCGACTCCTTGATACTCGGCTCGTGGGGTGTTTTGACGTGGCTATAGAAATCAAAAACAAAGAACCCGACGACCACCACAATGGTGATGATCCACGTCAAGGCATTTACTTCCATGGAAAACCTCCGGTCGATAAAAACTCATCACTAAATAGACCGGAGGTCTCCCCTGCCCGTTCCATGAAAGTTGCGGGCCGACATGACCGGGAGGTTCGCGGGTACTCCGCAACCTGCCGTGCTGACGATCAATGTCGAGGGCACCAAGCAAGCTTGGCGTTAGGGTACTCCCCTCCAACTGCCGACCACTCTACACCCAGCAGAGGCCGGCTGCGCCATAGGGGCTACACGGCTCCGCTCGGCGGGTTGGCCGCGACCACGCGCGTCCCGTCATCGCCGGAATCATCGCCGTCGTGAACGCCTTCGGCCCCCTCGGCATCTGCCTCTATGACTTCCTTGGGTGCGTCCTCGGGGTTCGCGCCCTTGATCATCCAAAGCATCGTGTCGAGCTCCTCGGGCTTCACCAGCACCTCACGTGCCTTCGACCCCTCGGACGGCCCGACCACTCCGCGGGTCTCCATCAGATCCATCAGGCGCCCGGCCTTGGCGAAGCCGATGCGCAGCTTGCGCTGCAGCATGGAGGTAGAGCCGAACTGGCTGGTGACCACCAACTCCACTGCCTGCAGTAGATCCTCCAGGTCGTTGCCGATGTCCGGGTCGATGTCCTTCTTCGCCTCGGCGGCCTTGTCCTCGGTGACACCCTCGGTGTAGTCGGGCTCGGCCTGGTCCTTGGCGGCTTCCACGACGGCGTTGATCTCCTCGTCCGTCACGAAGGCGCCCTGAATGCGCTGCGGCTTGCCCGCACCCTGCGGGATGAACAGACCATCGCCCATGCCGATCAGCTTCTCCGCGCCGCCCTGGTCCAGGATCACGCGGGAGTCGGTCGAGGAGCTGGTGGCGAAGGCAAGACGGGAAGGAACGTTCGTCTTGATCAGGCCGGTGACCACGTCCACCGACGGGCGCTGCGTTGCCAGCACCAGGTGGATACCGGCGGCGCGCGCCTTCTGGGTGATGCGCACAATCGAGTCCTCGATCTCGCGCGGGGCGGTCATCATCAGGTCGGCCAGCTCGTCGACCACGCACACGATGTACGGGTACGGGCGGTACTCGCGCTCCGAGCCCAGTGGGGTTGTGATCTCGCCGGACTTAACCTTGCGGTTGAAGTCCTTGATGTGGCGTACGCGGCTGGCCTTCATGTCCATGTAGCGCTGCTCCATCTCCTCCACTAGCCAGGTCAGGGCGGCGGCCGCCTTCTTCGGCTGGGTGATGATGGGCGTAATCAGGTGCGGGATGCCCTCGTAGGGGGTCAGCTCCACCATCTTCGGATCCACCAGGATCAGGCGTACCTCGTCCGGCGTGGCGCGGGTCAGCAGCGATACCAGCATGGAGTTCACGAAGGCAGACTTACCGGAGCCAGTGGAACCCGCCACCAGCAGGTGCGGCATCTTCTGAATCGAGTGGGCCACGAAGTCGCCCTCGATGTCCTTGCCCAGGCCGATGACCATCGGGTCGGCATCACCGCGCACCTTCGGCGCCTCCAACACGTCGCCGAGGCGCACCATTTCGCGGTCGGTGTTGGGCACCTCAATGCCCACTGCGGACTTGCCCGGGATCGGGGTCAGCAGGCGCACGTTGTCGGTGGCCACCGCGTAAGCCAGGTTGGACTGCAGGTTCGTGATCTTGGAGACCTTCACGCCTGGTCCGAGCTCGACCTCGTAGCGGGTCACTGTCGGTCCGCGGCTAAAGCCCGTCACCTGCGCGTCGACGTTGAACTCCTCGAACACCTCGGTGATCGCCTCGATCATCCGGTCGTTCGTTTCGCTGCGGGTCTTCGGCGCATCGCCGTTGAGCAGCAGGTCCGTCGACGGCAGCGCGTAGTCGCTTTCTGCCTTCTTTTCTATGACGCCCTCAGCCACGTCCTCTTCCAGCTCCGACTTCGGCGTGGAGGCTGGAACCGCGGCAGCGTCAATCCCCGAGCGGGCGATGATGGCCTGTCGCACCGAGTCACGGGAGTCGGCTACGGGATCCCGCTTGGGCTCAGGCTTGGATTCTGCCTTGGGCTCCGGCTCGTCATCGTCCAGCAACTCTGCGACGTCCTCTACCTGTGGTGCAGGCTTCGGCTGGGTGCGCTTAGACTCCGGGCGCTTTGGCTGGGTGTGCTTCGGCTGAGTGCGCTTGCGACGCTGCGATGTGCGGGAGGGCGCAGTGTCGAGCACCAGGGTCTCGTTGGAGTCAGCCGCGTCGTCTACGTCGCTCCCCTGTTCCTCCACCGGGTAGTTGTCCATCGGCGTCCGGCGGGCGGCGCGGGTGATCTGACGATCGACGTGGCCGTACTGATCGTCCTCGTCAACGTCGTTGGGTTGGTCTTCGTAGTCGGCGTAATCATCGTTACCGCGACCATCGCGCCAACTGCCCACCCCCAGGAAGTCCGCTGCGAGGGTGTAAATCTGCTTCACCGTCAGCCCTGTGAGCTGCAGTGCGCCGTACACAATGGCCAGCAGTAGCAGAGGAACGGCCAGGTAGACACTAAAGCCAACGGCCATCGGCGTACCGATAGCCTGGCCGACCAGGCCACCCGCGCTCGCCTTTCCGGCACTGTCAGTGGGCTGGCCAGCGAAGATATGAATGAGCCCCAGCATCGGCAGGACCACCAGCGCGGAACCGATCCACAGGCGGACGGTGGAACGCTGAGTGCGCTCGATGCCGACCATCAACACCCAGGCGGCGAAGGCCATGGCGATCGGGACTACGTATCCGCCCGCGCCGATGATCCAGGTGAGAATTCCCGCAATGCCGTTGCCCACGGCACCGCCCACCCCAAACCACAGGGTTCCAGCCAGGATTAGGGCTACGGCGAACACGCCGATGGCGGCGCCGTCGTAGGAGCCGCCGATGCGCATCGGTCCTGCACTTTCGCTGGGGTCTTGAGCGCTGAAGTCGGCGTCAAAACCATCGTCCTCAGTGTCCGGCGTCCAACCGTCACCAGCGCGCGAACCACGACCCGAATCAAGCTTCTTTGCTTGACTATTGCGCGAATTCCGCTGCTTACCCCGCTTGGAGATCACCTGGGTTTCCGCCTCCTCAAGAAAATCTGCATCGTCATAAGAGTCAAAGTCACCCGCATCGCCGCGGGTCGCCAGGCGGCGAGTCAAGCCACCGATGCCCCGCGCCGCTCCGCTAAACGCAGACCTCAGCGAGTGGCCGACCACGCCGAAGGCGCTACCGGTCCTCTCGAAGTCCTCGCCCCCGGCATAGCCAGAATAACCGGCACCGACCGGGGCGGCGGACCGAGTATCTTCGAACACACCACGACGGCCGGAGCTCGGTCGGTTGGAGTGTGCGCCCCTACCTCGGGGTGCAGAGCTGCGAGAGCGACTAGTGACAGACATGGCCAACACTTTAGTCGCACTGATCACAGTAGTCACATGAGCAACACGCGCTTTGTTCTAAAAAGATGCTCAGATTCGGCGGGAGAAATTCTAGAACACGTGCCGCTTGATGCGCGCGGTCGTGCCCTCATCGGCCGGTGTCAAAACAACGTCCACCGCGCCGTCACGGCCATACAGCCACAGCAACAGTTCTCCGGCCTCACCACTTACCCGCACCTCGTCGGTGCTATCGGCGCCCGCACGAACCACCGTCGGCGTGGCGGCGTCGGTACGCTCCAGCACCACGTGAATGCTCGAGGAACGCAGGAAGAACTTCGCCATCTTCCCCACCGCCTTCCACAGGTCATCCCGGGCGGACTGCGGAAGGTCGCGGGGAGCGTACTCCCCTCCCCCACGGCGCAGATCCTCGTGGTGAACGAAGTTCTCAGCGAGGTTGGCGTACTTGTCCGCCAGTCGCAATGGGTTCCACGTCGGCGGGCCGTTGCGGTACATCTCCACCAGCTCTGCGTACGGCTTGGACTCGTAGTCGTGGCTGACGGAATCCAGACGATTGGCCAAGCCCTTGAAGAACATGCCCGCGGCGGCATCCGGACGGTACTCGCGGATGACGAGGTGGACCGCCAAATCGCGAGCAGTCCAGCCCGCGCACAACGTAGGTGCGTCTGGACTGGACTGCTGTAGAAGGTTCGCCAGGGCTTCGCGTTCCGCTTGGGAGGTGTTCATGTTGTGTTCCATGCCACCCCAGCGTAGCGAAACCTTAGGCTATACGGATTCGCGCGCCTCTTCTTCCTCGAGTTCCTCGACGATCTCGGAGCTCATCGGCACAACGGTAGGCACGATCATCGGCTTGCGGTTCCACTTGTCGGAGATCAGCTTGCCCACCTTGCGGCGGATGGCCTGTGCCATGCGGTAGGGATCGTTCTCGCCCTCGCCGGCCAGGTCGATCATGACGTTGTCGACCTTCTCCTGGATCTCCTTGAGCATGTCGCGGGCGTCGTCGGAGAAGCCCTTGGCCTGCACGCTCGGGGCCTCCAGCGGACGGCCGGTGCGGTTGTCGATGACGGTGGTGATCGAAATCAGGCCGCCCTCGGACATCGCGGTGCGGTCCTCCAGGACTCCGCTGTCGATGTCGCCCATACGGGTGCCGTCGACGTACAGGTTACCGACGGTGATCTGGCCGACCACCTTCGCGTGACCATTGTGCAGGTCGACAACCACGCCGTTCTGCGCCAGCGGAATGTTGTTCGGGTTCACACCGGTGCTGATCGCCAGCTCCTTGTTGGCGCGCAGGTGGCGCCACTCGCCGTGCACCGGCATCGCGTTGCGCGGGCGGGCGGCGTTGTATAGGAACAGCAGTTCGCCGGCGTAGCCGTGGCCGGAGGTGTGTACCTTCGCGTCACGGCCCGTGATCACGGTCGCGCCTATCTGGGACAGCATGTTGATCACGCCGAACACTGCTTCCTCGTTACCCGGAACCAGGGAGGAGGACAGGATGATCAGGTCGCCGTCGCGGACGGTGATCTGACGGTGCTCGCGGCGGGCCATGCGCGACAGTGCCGCCATCGGCTCGCCCTGTGTACCGGTGGTAATCAGCACGACCTTGTGCGGAGCCATCTTGGAGGCCTCGTCCATAGAGACGATGGTGCCGCGCGGGACGTTCAGGTAGCCCATGCGCTCGGCGATCTCCATATTGCGGATCATGGAACGGCCGTTGAAGGCAACCTTGCGGTTGGCCGCCACGGCGGCGTCCACAGCCGACTGCACGCGGGAGACGTTCGATGCGAAGGAGGCGATGATGACGCGCTGCTTAGCGTCGCGCACCAGGCGCTTCAGCGTCGGCGCGATATCAGCCTCAGAGCCGGAGACGCCCGGGGTGGTGGCATTGGTGGAGTCACACAGGAACAGGTCCACGCCCTCGTCGCCGAAACGAGACAGCGCCGGCAGATCCGTCGGGCGGCCGTCCAGCGGGGTCTGATCCAGCTTAATATCGCCGGTTTGCACCAGCAGGCCAGCCCCGGTCTTCAGGGCGATGCCCAGGCAGTCCGGGATGGAGTGGTTCACGGCGAAAAAGCGCAGATCGAAAGGTCCGCGGCTTTCGTGCGAGTTCTCGTCCACCTCGATCAGCTTCGGGCGCTGACGGTGCTCCTGAGTCTTCGCAGAGATCAGAGCACAGGTAAAGCGGGAGGCGATGATCGGAATATCCGCGCGCTGCTTCAGCAGCCACGGAATGGCACCGATGTGGTCCTCGTGGCCGTGGGTGATGACCAGCGCTTCCACGCGGTCCCACTTATCGTCCAGGTAGCTGAAGTCCGGCAGGATCAGATCCACGCCCGGCTCACCAGAGCTCGGGAACAGCACACCACAGTCGATGATCAGCAGGCGGCCTTCGTACTCGAAGACCGTCATGTTGCGGCCGATCTCGGAGATACCGCCCAGCGCGACGATACGCAGGCTGCCCTTCGGCTGCTTCGGCGGCTTCGGCAGGCGCTGCGTCAGGTCCGCGCCCTGCATGGCCTTCAGTGCGCCCTTGCGACGGTCACCACCGCGACCCCGGCCACGACCCTTGCCGCCGCCGTTGTTGTTGCGATTACCGCCGTTGTTGCCACCGTTGTTGCCGCCGTTGTTGCCGTTGCCGCGGCCACGGCCACGGGAACGACGGTTACGGTTGCGGTTACCGCCACCGTTGTTGTTCTTGTTGCCGCCGTTGTCGGCAGAGCTGTTGTTGTCGTTGCCGTCGGAGTTGTTGTTGGCGTTGTTCTTAGCGACGCCACCGTCGTTGAAAACCGTCGCAGCCTCAGCGTTGGAGACAGCGGTGTTATCCGATTGTGCTTCCGCCTCAGCGCTCGGCGGAGCGGCCTTCCGAGTAACCTTGCGGCCTCGGGAACGTTGTTCAGTCATATTTTCCCTATACCCCTGCTGCTTGCAGGTCTTGAGCCAGCTGATCCAACTCAGCGGCTGTTGGTTCGATAATGGGAAGACGCGGTGCACCCACGTCCTTCCCCTTTAGCTTTAGCGCTGCCTTCGCGAATGTCACGCCTCCGAGGCGGGCCTGGGCCTTTTGTAGCGGCTGCAGTTGCACTGCGATGCTACGGGCGGTGGCGATGTCGCCTGCGTCGAACGCATCCCTCATCTGCTTGAGCTGTCGCGTTGCTACGTGGCCAATCACAGAGATGAAGCCGGTGGCACCTGCGGCCAACCAAGGCAGGTTCAACGGGTCATCGCCCGAGTACCAAGCCAGGTCGGTGTTCTCAATCAGTTCCATGCCGGCGGCCAGGTCGCCCTTTGCATCCTTGACGGCTGCGATCTGTGGATGATCGGCCAGTCGGTGCAGGGTCTCCGGTTCCACCGGGACGACGGATCGAGAGGGAATGTCGTAGACGCACACTGGAATATCCACCGCGTCCGCAACGGTCGTGAAGTGCTGGTAGATGCCCTCTTGGCTGGGACGAGAGTAGTAAGGAGTCACAACCAGCAGAGAGTCAGCCCCCGCCTCTTGCGATGCGCGAGACATTTCTACGGTGACAGCTGTGTCATAAGATCCGCTTCCGGCGATCAGTTTTACACGGTCGCCGAGCTCGGATCGTACTGCTCTGAGCAGGTCAAGCTTCTCGGTCGCACCCGTGGTGGGTGATTCTCCGGTAGTTCCGGCCAAGACCAAAGAATCGCAGCCCTCATCCACGAAGTGGCCAGCAAGGGCCACGCCCGCGTCCAAGTCGATGGAGCCGTCCTTCTTAAAGGGGGTCACCATCGCAAGAGAGATAGTTCCGAAGTGCGCGGATCCCCTTGTTGCTGCGTTACCTGTACTCATGACTCCCCAGACTACCTTCCTTCACGAGAAACTCACGTATTTGGGTGTTGATTTCGGCGGGTTGTACTCAATGGCCCTAAGACCCGTCATCCTTAAGATTCACCGACGTACGGGCTCGTCGCCATTTCCCCGCCATCGTGCAACTGCGTGATCGAGAAGTCCTCGAACACGTTCGGCGCTACTTCCTGCAGTTTACGCAAGCACGCGACAGCGATCCGGCGGATCTCCGGATCCGCATGCTCAGCGGCACGCATGGCGATGAAGTGTCGCCAGCTGCGGAAGTTGCCGGTCATGACAAAGCGAGTTTCGATGCAGTTCGGCAACACCGCTCGAGCCGCCTGCCGTGCCTGCTTCGTGCGCAACACGGCGTTTGGCTCCTCAGCGAAGTCCTCGCCCAGCCCATCCAGGATCTCCCGGTAGGCGTCATAGGCCACATCCGCTGCCTGCAAGAATAGCTTCTTCAAGTCCTCATTGCCGGCTACCGCTTCGGGCACTACGACCCGCGCCTCGTCGGCAGGTACGTAGCGTTGCGAAAGCTGGCTGAAGCTGAAATGCCGGTGGCGCATGATCTCGTGACCGCACGAGCGAGAAACTCCGCGCAGGTACATCGAGGCACTGGCGTGCTCGAGCAGCGTGGTGTGGCCGACGTCCATGATGTGGCGGACGTACGCCGCATTCGTCGCAGTGTGCGGGTTGGGCTTGTCCCACGTTTCGTAGCAAGCCCTGCCTGCGAACTCGACCAAAGCGGCACTATCATCCACGTCAGTTTGCCAGTTCAGGTCTGGCGCTGAGTTAAAGGCGGTGTGACCCACGAGGTCGATCTGTAGGGGTGCAACAGTAGCCATGAACTAGGCCTTAGCACCGCCGTTGACATCGCCGTCCAGTCCCAGGAACCTCTCCAAACCGATGGTCAGGCCCGGGTTCTCACCGATCTTCTCGACGCCGATCATGATTCCCGGCACGAAGGACTCACGGTCGTAGGAATCCTGCTTCAGGGTCAAGGTCTGTCCCTTGGTGCCGAAGATGACCTGCTCGTGGGCAACCATGCCGGTCATGCGTACGGCGTGCACCGGTACTCCCTGCACGTCAGCGCCACGCGCCCCGTCCAGGGACTGCGTGGTGGCGTCGGGCTGCTCGGCCAGACCGGCTGCCTTACGAGCGCGCGCGATGCCTTCCGCGGTGTGCACCGCAGTACCCGAAGGCGCGTCCACCTTGTTCGGGTGGTGCAGCTCCACGACCTCGGCGGACTCGAAGAAGGGCGCCGCGATCTCCGCAAACTTCATGGTCAGCACGGCGGAGATGGCGAAGTTCGGGGCGACGAGCACCCCAGTCTCCGGGGATTCCTGCAGCCAACCGCGAACGGTTTCAAAGCGCTCTTCCGTCCAGCCGGTGGTACCGACGACGGCGTGGATGCCGTTGTTGATGCAAAACTCCAGGTTGCCCATCACGGCATCCGGAACGGTGAAGTCCACAACGACCTCAGCCTTGTTATCCACCAGCGCTTGCAGGTCGTCACCGTGGTCGATGGCGGCCACCAGCTCGTGGTTCGCGTCAGCCTCAACGGCGGCTACAACGGCGCTGCCAACACGCCCGCGGGCACCCAAAACACCAATGCGAGTCATAGATCAATCGCTCCTTTATAGCTCTCAATTAGCCCGTAGCAAGTGGTTAGTTGTCTTCAACCAGAACCAGGGAGATCTTGCCGCGGTTATCGATGTCCGCGATCTCCACCTCGAGCTTGTCGCCCACCGAGACCTCGTCCTCAACGCGCTCGATGCGGCGATCGCCGCCCAGGTTCGAGATGTGGATCAGGCCGTCCCTACCCGGCAGCAGAGAAACGAACGCACCGAACGCGGTGGTCTTTACTACCGTGCCCAGGAAGCGGTCGCCCACCTTCGGCTGCTGCGGATTCGCGATGGCGTTGATCTTCTCCTCCGCCTCGCGCGCAGCCTCGCCTCCGACGGCGGAGATGAACACCGTGCCATCGTCCTCGATGGTGATGTTCGCGCCGGTCTCCTCCGTGATCTGGTTGATGGTCTTGCCCTTGGGGCCGATGACCTCACCGATCTTGTTTTGCGGGATGTTAATGCTGGTGATCTGCGGGGCCAGGTCGCTCATGTCATCCGGAGAGTCAATGGCCTCGTCCATCAGCTGCAGGATCTCCAGGCGTGCGGTGCGCGCCTGCTGCAGCGCCTCGGCCAGCACGTCCGACGGGATGCCGTCGAGCTTGGTATCCAGCTGCAGCGCGGTCACGAAGTCGGGAGTACCCGCGACCTTGAAGTCCATGTCACCGAAGGCATCCTCGGCGCCCAGGATGTCGGTCAGCGTGACGTACTTGTCCTCGCCGGCCTTGCCAACCTTGCCGGTCACCAGACCCATTGCAATGCCCGCCACCGGTGCCTTCAGCGGCACACCGGCGTTGTACAGGCTCAGGGTCGAGGCGCACACAGAACCCATGGAGGTCGAGCCGTTGGACCCCAGAGCCTCAGAGACCTGGCGAATGGTGTACGGGAAGTCATCGCGGCTGGGGATCACGGGCGTCAATGCGCGCTCCGCGAGAGCACCGTGGCCGATCTCGCGGCGCTTCGGGGAGCCCACGCGACCGGTCTCGCCGGTGGAATACGGCGGGAAGTTGTAGTGGTGGATATAGCGCTTCGTGGTCTCCGGCCCCAGCGAGTCGATCTGCTGTTCCATCTTCAGCATGTCCAGCGTGGTCACACCCAGGATCTGGGTCTCGCCGCGCTCGAACAGGGCGGAGCCGTGCGCACGCGGCAGCAGCTGGACGACGATGCCCAGGTCGCGGATCGTGGTGCTGTCGCGGCCATCGATGCGGAAGCCGTCCTCCAGGATGCGGCGGCGCACCACATTCTTGGTGACCTCATTGTGTGCCGCGCGGATCTCCGCCTCGCGCTCTGGGAACTCCGGTAGCAGATCGTCAACGTTGGCCTGCATGTTCGCGGCGAGTGCCTCGTCGCGCTCCTGCTTGTCGGCGATCGCCATGATGTCTTCTAGCGCATCCAGTGCTTCCGCCTGGACAGAGGCGAAAACGTCCTCGCCATAGGGCGGGAACAGCTCGAATTCGCGCGTCTCGGCGTCCACAGCCTTGGCCAGAGCGTCCTGCGCCTCACAGAGCGTGGCGATGAACGGCTTTGCGGCCTCGATACCCTGCGCCACAACCTCTTCGGTCGGCGCCGGTGCGCCCTCGGCGATGCGCTCGACGACGGTGTCGGTAGCGCCCGCCTCAACCATCATGACGGCAACGTTCGGCTCGCCGCTGCCCGCACCCTTGCCACGACCGCGACCACGGCCACGGGCGGGCTTTACCGGCTCGGTCACGCGACCGGCCACGACCAGCTCAAAGATGGCCTTTTCTTCCTGCTCGCGCGTCGGGAAAGCGACCCACTGACCCTCCGGGTGGTCGGCGTCCACAACAAGTGCCATGCGCACGCCGCCCACCGGGCCGGAAACCGGCAGTCCGGACAGCTGAGTGGAAGCGGAAGCGCCATTGATGGCCAGCACGTCGTAGCGATCCTTCGGATCCATCGACAGGACGGTCACGATGACCTGCACCTCGTTGCGCAGGCCGCGCACGAAGGTGGGGCGCAGCGGACGGTCAATCAGGCGGGCGGCCAGGATCGCATCCGTACCCGGGCGGCCTTCGCGGCGGAAGAAGCTCCCCGGGATGCGACCGACGGAGTACATGCGCTCTTCGACGTCCACGGTCAGCGGGAAGAAATCGATGCCCTCACGCGGCTGGCGGGAGGCGGCGGTGGTGGACAGCAGCATCGTGTCCTCGTCCAGGTAGGCCGTCACTGCCCCATCGGCCTGGCGGGCCAGCAGCCCGGTTTCAAAGCGGATGCTGCGGGTGCCGAAGTCGCCGTTATCAATGGTGGCCTCTACTTCCCACACACCGGCATCCGGGTCAACGAGCTCTGCTTGGATGTTCTGCTTCTTCGTACTCATAATGGAGTTTCGCAATCGCCTTTCTGCGTTACCTTGCGTTGCACTCCACGGCGGTTGCCTGTTCGTCTGGTCTTCGGTGCCGACGCCACCGACGTGGAATTTTCTTGAACTATTCGATTGGCTTTTAGGTTTTAACCGGCATCAAGACTAGCACGAAATAGCACAAACGCCCGCCACCTCGTCTTTTGAGAGGTGGCGAGCGTTTGCTTTAAAGCTTTAGCGACGCAGACCCAGGCGCTCGATCAGGGAGCGGTAGCGGTCGACGTTGTTCTCGGCCAGGTACTTCAGCAGGCCCTTGCGGCGACCAACCAGCAGCAGCAGGCCGCGGCGGGAGTGGTGGTCGTGCTTGTGGTACTTCAGGTGCTCGGTCAGCTGACGGATGCGAACGGTCAGCAGTGCGATCTGAGCCTCCGGGGAGCCCGTGTCGGTCTCGTGCAGGCCGAACTCCTTGAGAGTCTCGGTCTTCTGTTCCTTGGACAGTGCCATGGATGAATCTCCTTGATAGTTATTTCAGTCCGCGCGAAAGGTTTAACCAGCGACTACCGCAGACCACAGTCGCTAGACCTGGGGAGTTTAGCACGCCCACGCCCCTGTTCCCAAAACGCTTAGCCCAGCGCCTTGCGAGTTTCGGTGACATCCCGGCCGATGGCCTCGATCAGCTCGTCTAGCGAGTTGTACGTTTCCATTCCCCGCAGGTGGTGTACGAACTCCACGGCGATATCCAGGCCGTATAGGTCGGCGTCGTGATCCAGGATGAAGCTCTCCACGCTGCGCGGCTCGTGGCCGAAGGTGGGGTTGGTGCCGACGGAGATCGCGGCCGGCAGCCGCTCGCCCACCGGCATGGTTCCGATGGTCGCCCCGGCGGAAATCCCGTGCCCGGGCAGGATCGTCACGTAGCCTGCGTAAACGCCGTCAGCGGGCAGTGCGAACTTCTCGGCGAAGTACAGGTTGGCCGTGGGGAATCCCAGCGCCCTGCCGCCGCGGCCAGCACCGTGGGTTACTTCCCCGGCTACTCGGAAGTGCCGACCCAGCGCCTCGTTCGCGCCGTCCACGTTGCCCTCGGCCAGGGCCCGGCGGATCCACGTAGAGCAGACCACGTGGTCGCCGTCTTCCAGCAGCTCCAGTACGTCCACCCGCATGCCACGCGCCTCGCCCAACTCGCGCAGCGTCTCGGGCGTGCCCGCCGCCTTGTGGCCGAAGGTGAAGTTATCCCCCACCACCACGGCCTTGGCATTCAGCATCTTGACCAGCACCTGGTCCACGTATTCCTCCGGCGACCAGCTGGCGATCTCCTTGGTAAAGGAAACGACCACCACGTGGTCAATGCCGTACTCGTGCGCCAGCTCCGCGCGACGGCGCACGCTCGACAGCAGCGGCGGCACCGCCTCCGGCTTAAAGACGACGGTCGGGTGCGGGTCGAAGGTGAACATCACACTCGGCACGCCCCGTTCGCGCGCCAGCTCCACCGCCCGCTGCAGCAGTTCTTGGTGCCCGCGGTGCACGCCGTCGAACACGCCGATGGTCACGACGGTGCCGCCGGCTGCCAGGTGCTCGGGAATTCTGTCCAGTCCGTACCAGATACTCACACGTTGCATGCTAGTCGATAGTCTGTGGGTATGAACCAACGCAGTGCCCGTTCCGTACTGAACCGCTCCGGGGTAGTCCTCGTGGACAAGCCCTCCGGCCCCACCTCGCACGACATGGTGGCCAAACTGCGCCGGATCATGGGTACGCGCCGGGTCGGCCATTCGGGCACCCTCGATCCGATGGCCACCGGGCTGCTGGTTGTGGGCGTCGAAAGAGGAACAAAGTTCCTGGCCCACGTCGTCGCGCACGACAAGCGCTACGAGGCCACCGTTCGTTTGGGCTCCGCCACCCACACCGACGATGCACAGGGCGACGTGGTCTCCACCGCCTCTGCCCAAGACCTGCAGGCGCTTACCGAACAGCAGGTCCGCGAGGCTTTCGCTACTCAGCGGGGCGACATCATGCAGCGCCCGACCTCGGTTTCCTCCATCAAGATTGACGGCAAACGCGCCCACGAGCTCGTCCGCGAGGGCCACGACGTTGTGCTGCCCGAGCGCCCCGTCACAATCTTTTCTCTGGAGGTGCTCGATGTTGTTGTGGATGACGCCACCTCGTGCATCGACGCCCGCATCTCCGTGCACTGTTCTAGTGGTACCTACATCCGGGCGATTGCCCGGGACGTCGGCGAGGCTCTGGGTGTGGGCGGACACCTGACACAGCTCCGTCGCACTTCGGTGGGCCCCTTCGACGTCTCCGAAGCACGCACGCTGGAGCAGCTCGAGGAGCATCCGAGCCTGACGCTCACCTTGGACGAGGCGATGGTGCGCTGCTTCGAGACCCGCGAGATCAGCGAGTCGGAGGGCGTAGACCTCTCCCTCGGCAAATGGCTGGACCCCGTTGGCAACCAGGGTGTGCGCGCCGCGGTCACTCCCTCCGGGCAGGCCATCGCGCTGATCGAGGAGAAGGGAAAACGCGCTTCCAGTGTGTTCGTCGCCCGCCCGGCGGGAATGGACTAGCGAGCCGGAACGGCCGCGGCGGTGATCACATAGCCGTTGCGGATGGTCCACCGCCCCTGAATGAACGGCACCGGCACCGGGCGCGCCAGCAGGTATGAGGTAAACGTGCCGTCGGGGCGCAGGTCAATGTCGGCCTGATCGAAGTCCAGGAAGCGGTGCGTGAGAGGGAACCACGTCTTGTAGGTGGCTTCCTTCGCGCTGAACAGCACGGTATCCAGCAGCTGCATGTCCTCGGAGCGCATCGTCTTGTGGATGCGGCGCTGCTCGCCCAGGTTGGCGATCGTGTTGAATACGCCCTCCGGCAGCGGGCGAGCCACCTCCACGTCGATGCCCACGGAAGCCCAGCGCTCGGATGGCGCCAGCAGGGCCGCGCGGAAGCCGTCGGTGTGGGTCAGCGATCCGGAGATTCCCTGCGGGAACAGCGGCATCCCGCGCGGTCCGCGCAGGATGGGCGGGTGCGCGTCCATGAAGTTCTTCAGCGCCTGGTGTGCGCACCAGCGCGAATCGCCGAAGTCGGCCTTGCGCCGGTCCACTGCCCCTTCCACCAGCGCCTGCTCCTCCGCCGGGAGGGCGTCGAACTGGCTCAGATCCCCCCGCACGCTGTGCAGCTCTGCGCAGGCCGTACCCTGGGGCAGCAATCCGCGCGGAATGGTCGGCTGCTGCGCGCCGAAAGTCTCCACGATCGCCAGATCCCCTGGCGCCGTTGCGAGTGTTCCGTTGTGCCTCATGCTGTCACCTCCTCGACGAGTACTGGGTAGGGCCACAAATTTTTCTCCAAGCGGGGCGGAAGGCTGATCTTCCGTTCCCTCGGATAACCGAGGGAGACCTCCGCATGCGTTACATTTCCGAGCGAAAATTCTACCGGAATATGTAAATGGCCATAAATCACCGCGCGCGCTCGGTAGCGCTCCGGCCACTCCTGCGTGTGCCGCGTTCCCGACCACAGGCCGATCTCCTGATGCCGGACGTTAGCCATCGCCTCCCGCGCCAGCGGCCAGTGGTTGACCAGAATGGTCGGTCCCTCCACATTCGCCAGCCGGCGCACCGAGTAGCGCAGCCGCTCCCGGCACCACAGAATCACGTCCTCATACGGCGCAATCGCCAGGTCGTCCATCAACACGATGCCTTTGTCGCGGGCTGCCGCCAGCGCTTCAGTGGGCGTCATAGAAGGGTCGCGCCACGAGTGATCGTAAAGAGTAAACAGCGGCACCACAGTATGCCCCGCGAACATCGGGAAGGGATCCTCCGGGGTGAGCACCCCGAGGCGCTGGGCGACCGCGATGACTGCGTCGTACTTCGCCCGACCTTGGGTGGTATCGCTGGTGCGGCTATAGAGTTCGTGGTTTCCGGGCGCGTAGATGACCTGGGCGAAGCGGCTCTGCAGCAGCCCCAGGGTGCGCTCGATGGTGGGCAGATCCTCTGCAATGTCCCCGGCGACGATGAGCCAATCGCCCGCGTTAGCAGGCCGGACGTGTTCGCGGACCAGATCCAGGTTGCCGGGGGCGCGCACGTGCAGGTCGCTGACGGCCCATAGGGTTCGGGACATCGGGGCGCTCCCCCTTCTCACAATCAGGTCACAACGGTTAACAAGTTTAACACTAGCTAACCCACTTATCACCGGCGAAGCGCCAAGTCACGAAGGCCAGGCGGATCAAAATGAAGCTAAAGAGGCCCCACCAGATGCCGACCAAACCCCAGCCAAAGATCCAGGAAAGCCACACCAGCGGGATGAACCCGGCCAGTACAGAGACGATGGTGGCGGTGCGCAGGAAGGCCGCGTCCGCCGCCCCGAGCAGCACTCCATCCAAGGCGAAAACAACACCCCCGGCCAGCACCAACAGCACCAATAGCCACCACGGACCGCCGATCGTGGCCAGCACGTCGGCATCCGTCGTGAAGATGCGCGGGATGAAGTGGGCTCCCGCAGCCAGCCCCGCCGCGAGCACCAGGCTGGCGCCGACGGAGAAGCGCAGCACGGAGACTCCGACCTTGCGTGCCGTCGCGGCCGACCCAGCGCCCAAGGCCGCGCCCACCAGCGCCTGGGCTGCAATGGCCACGGAATCCAGCACCAACGTCAGGAAATTCCACAGCTGCAGCAGCACCTGGTGGGCAGCCAGCGGAGCCGGCCCCATGCGACCGGCCACCACCGCCGCGGAAATGAAAGCCACCTGGAAGCTCAGGCTGCGCAGGATCAAGTCCCGCCCCATCACCAGCTGCGACTTAATCACCGGCCAGTTGGGAGCCAGCGACTTTCCGTCCCCCTCCGCGCGCCAGTACACGACCAGCGCCCCGAGGAAGCAGGCGGCGATGATGACCTCCCCCAGCACGTTGGCGTACGCCGAGCCCACGAGCCCGTAGCGCCTGACCGCCAGCGGGACTATTACCGCCATCGGAATCACCCCGGCGAGTGTGAACCACAGCGGCAGCTTCGTGTTGGACATTCCCCGCAGCCAACCATTGCCCGCCATGGTGCACAGCGCCGGGATGATCGACGCGCACGTCACCCGCATCCACTTCGTGGCCTCGGAGACGACGGTGGCGTCACTAGAAAAGAAGCCCATGATCGCCGGGGCGAAGGCGAAAACAACGCCGGCCAACAGCGCGCCCACGGCCAGGGCAACCCACGTCGCCTGCACGCCCTCGTAGATCGCGTCGGAACGGCGGCCGGCACCGTAGTGCCGCGCGGCGCGGGCGGTCGTGCCATAGGACAGGAACGTCAGCTGGGTAGTAACGGTACCCAACACCGTCGCGCCCGCAGCCAGCGCGGCCAGATCAGCCGCACCCAGGCGGCCAACGACCGCAGTATCCAGCAACAGGTACAACGGCGTGGCCGCCAATACAACGAGAGCCGGCCAGGCCAGCCCCAAGATAGTGCGGGCATCGGCCTGGCCGGTAGAAGCGGGAGCAGTCACTACGACTTGTACGGATCCTCGTCGCCCGCCGGGCGGGCGCCCGCGGACTGCGCACGCAGAGCCTCGTCCTGGGCCTTCGCGCGAGCCAGCAGCTCCTCGAAGTGCGCGGAAGCCTCCGGAACTGTGTCCAAGCTGAAGCTCAAGGTCGGGGTGAAGCGCACGCTCAGCTGATCGCCGACGATCTTGCGCAACTGTCCCGTTGCCTTAGCCAGCGCTGCCTCCGCCGCATCCGTATCCGGCTCTGCGTCCACGGTCTTACCGCGCACGGTGTAGAACACCGTCGCGTCGTGGAGGTCGCCGGTTACGCGCGCGTCCGTGATCGTCACGAACTCCAGGCGCGGATCCTTGATCTGCCGCTCGATGGCCGTGGCAACAATCTGCTGAATGCGCTTGGCCATGCGCGCAGCACGCGCGTGATCAACCATTAACTTCTCCTTTACAAGACCTTGGACACTAGACAGTTTAGGTGCGCGGCTTTTAGGTGCGCGGCACCTCGACCAGCTCGAATACCTCGATGATGTCGTCGACCTGGATGTCAGGGTACGACAGCACCATACCGCACTCGTAACCTGCGGAGACCTCGGTGACGTCGTCCTTCTCGCGGCGCAGCGACTCGATAGTCGCCTTCTCCGCCACGACGTTGCCGTCGCGCACCAGGCGCGCCTGGGCGTTGCGGCGGACCTTGCCGGTCTCCACCATGCAACCTGCAATGAGGCCGACGGAGGAAGCCTTGAAGATCTGGCGGATCTCCGCGGTACCGATCTCCTTCTCCTCGTAGATCGGCTTCAGCATGCCCTTCAGCGCTGCCTCTACCTCCTCGATCGCCTTGTAGATGATCGAGTAGTAGCGGATATCCACGCCCTCGGCGTTGGCCACCTCGGTGGCCTTGCCTTCTGCGCGGACGTTGAAGCCGATGATCACTGCGTCGGAGGCCGCTGCAAGGTTGACGTTGGTCTCCGTCACAGCACCAACACCGCGGTCGATGATGTTCAGATCCACCTCGTCGTCGACCTCGATCTTCAGCAGCGCATCTTCCAGGGCCTCGACCGTACCGGCGTTGTCGCCCTTCAGGATCAGGTTCAGGGTGTTGGTTTCCTTCAACACCGCATCCAGATCCTCCAGGGAGACGCGCTTGCGGCTGCGTGCTGCCAGCGCGTTACGACGGCGGGCGTCGCGGCGGTCCGCGATCTGGCGGGCGGTGCGGTCCTCGTCGACAACCAGCAGGTTATCGCCAGCACCGGACACGCTGGTCAGACCCAGAACCTGGACCGGGCGGGACGGGCCGGCTTCCTTGACGTCGTTGCCGTGCTCGTCGATCATGCGGCGCACGCGGCCGTAGGCGTCACCAACGACGATGGAGTCACCAACGCGCAGGGTACCGCGCTGGACGATGATCGTCGCGACCGGACCGCGACCGCGGTCGAGGTGTGCCTCAATGGCGACACCCTGTGCGTCCATATCCGGGTTAGCGCGCAGATCCAGCGATGCATCGGCCGTCAGCAGGACGGATTCCAGCAGCTGGTCGATGTTGGTTCCCTGCTTTGCAGAGATGTCCACGAACATCGTCTCGCCACCGTACTCCTCCGGGATGAGACCGTACTCGGTCAGCTGGCCACGGATCTTGTCCGGCTGGGCGCCTTCCTTATCGATCTTGTTCACCGCAACCACGACCGGAATGTCGGCGGCCTTGGCGTGGTTGATCGCCTCCACGGTCTGCGGCATCACGCCGTCGTCCGCGGCGACCACCAGGATCGCAATATCGGTGGACTTCGCACCACGGGCACGCATGGCGGTGAACGCCTCGTGACCCGGGGTATCCAGGAAGGTAACCAGGCGGTCGTCGCCCTCCATGTTCACGGAGACCTGGTAAGCACCGATGTGCTGGGTGATGCCGCCGGCCTCGCCGGAACCGACGTTGGCCTTACGAATCGTATCCAGCAGGCGGGTCTTACCGTGGTCGACGTGACCCATGACGGTAACCACCGGCGGGCGCTGGGCCAGGTCTTCGTCCTCGCCCTCGTCCTCACCAAACTGCAGGTCGAAGGATTCCAGCAGCTCGCGGTCCTCGTCCTCGGGGGAGACGACCTCGACCTTGTAATCCATTTCCTCGCCGAGCAGCATCAGGGTTTCGTCGGAGACCGACTGAGTAGCGGTCACCATCTCGCCCAGGTTGAACAGTGCCTGAACCAGTGCTGCCGCATCCGCCTGGATCTTCTCTGCGAAGTCCATCAGGGAGGCACCACGAGCGAGGCGAATCTTCGCGCCCTTGCCGTTAGGCAGCTTCACGCCGCCAACGACGCTCGGCGCCTGCATTGCCTCGTACTCGTTGCGCTTCTGACGCTTCGACTTGCGCCCCTTACGCGGTGCGCCACCCGGACGGCCGAATGCACCTGCGGTGCCGCCACGACGCCCACCGCGTCCACCGCGCGGGCCTCCCGGGCCACCTGGACCGCCGGGGCCACCGTGACGTCCACCGCGACCACGGCCACCGCCGAAGTTGTCGGACTTCGACGGCATCTGGGCCGGGTTCGGGTGGCTCGGCATCATTGCCGGCGACGGACGGCGGCCGCCGCCCTGCTTAGCGCCTGGCTTCGGACCCGACTTCTTGGCCCCACCCGGGCGGTTACCCGGACGCGGCATGTCGCCTGGGCCTGCCTGCCCACCGCGCGGACGCGGTGCGGGGCGCTCGGCCGGAGTGCTGGAGGAAAACGGGTTGTTGGCCACACGCGGGGCGCGACCGCCCGGCTTCGGCCCTGGCTTGGCACCTGGCTTCGGGCCCGGCTTTGCACCACCGGGCTTCGGACCCGGCTTGGGCCCCGGCTTGGCACCGCCCGGCTTCGGGCCCGGCTTGGCACCGGGCTTCGGAGCTGGCTTCTCGCCAGGCTTCACGGAGGAGGTGGGCTTGGTGCCAGCGCCCGCAACCGGGTTGGTGTTCTTCACTGGCTGCGGCCCCGGCTTGGGTCCGGGCTTCGGCCCCGGCTTCGCGGCGGCCTTCGGAGCTGCCTTGGCGGCAGGCTTCGGCCCCGGCGTTGCTGCGGGCTTCGGGGTAGCTGCACCTTCCTTGGCAGACTCTTCGCCCACCCCGTAGTGCTTCTTCATCTTCTTCACGACGGGCGGCTGCACCGTCGAAGAAGCGGTCTTAACGAACTCGCCTTGTTCCTTCAGGGTGGCGAGCAACTCCTTGCTCGTCACTCCGAGTTCCTTGGCCAACTCGTGTACGCGTAGCTTTCCGGCCACTACTCTCCTTCATGTTTGCGGAGCCGTAGTGCGCTCTAGCGTGCAGGTGCGCCTGCAGCCGGGCTACTTACGACTCCCGTACTTGTAGATACTCATCGCTGATGCTGCTTCATCGCGTGCTCATCAGGGTTGATTGTTCTTCATGTCGACGTAACTTCCTCGTCTTTACTTGTCACTGTCACTGGCAGTGTGACGATGTATTCACGTACAGGGTCTGCATCCACGTTGGCGGATACCCTCAACGCACGGCCAAAGGCCCTGCGTTTCACGGCGATTTCCCATGCCTCCACTGTGGGGGTGATCCATGCGCCTCGCCCGGGAAGTTTCCGACCCGGATCGGGGACAACCTGGAGTTCACCCTTGGCTCCTTCCGCGCTTTTCCGCACAACGCAACGCAACAGCTGATCTATTCCCATCACCTGCTTCGTTGCAATACACGTCCTCACCGGAAGGTGCTTGCTTGTGGGACACTCATGGAATACCACCAGTCCAGTGTATCGCGCCGGCCCCCGAAACAGTTAACTGGGCGTGTCCTCCGCTGCGGCGTCCGTCTCCGAACGGATGTCGATCTTCCACCCTGTCAGGCGTGCGGCCAGACGGGCATTCTGCCCCTCGCGGCCAATGGCGAGGCTCAGCTGATAGTCCGGCACGACGGCGCGGGCGATCTGCATCTCCGGGTCGGTCACCTTCACACTGACGACCTTCGAGGGCGACAGCGCATTGCCGACGAAAGTAGCCGGGTCCTCGGAGTAGTCGATAATGTCGATCTTCTCCCCGCCCAGCTCCTGCATGATGTTGGACACTCGCTGGCCGCGCGGACCGATGCAGGCGCCCTTGGCGTTCAGCCCCTTGACGGTCGAGCGCACGGCGATCTTGGTGCGGTGCCCCGCCTCGCGGGCCACGGAGACGATCTCGACGGAACCGTCGGCAACCTCCGGAACCTCCAGGGCGAACAGTCCCTTAACTAGCTCCGGGTGCGTGCGGGAAAGGTTGATCTGCACCATGCGGTTGGCGTTGTTGATCACGTCCGTAACGAAGGCCTTCACACGCATACCGTGCTCCAGCTCCTCGCCGGGGATGTGCTCGGCGGGCAGGATCTGCCCGTCCTGGCCGTTCGCCTCGGTGCCCAGGTGCACGATGGTCACACCGCGCTCGTTGGCGCGGGCATCGGCGGAAACCACGCCGGAAACCACGCGGTAGCGCAGCTCGGCGTACTCGTCGTAGCGGTTCTGCACGCGAGCGAAGTTGATGCGGAAGCGAATGGCTTCACGCACAGCCAGCGCGCCGTCGCGACCAAAATTTTTCGGAGTGTCGTCGATGCGCCCGGTGACGTTCCCCTCTTCGTCCTTTTCCACCTGGTAGATGGTCACCTCGCCACTAATCGGGTCGATGTCCACATCGACCGGACCGGTGAAGTGGCTTTTCGCCCGGTACGCCTCCCGCAGCCCCCGCTTAACCCCTTCCAGCAGGTCGTCGAAATCCACCGACTCCTGCTTTTCGACTGCACGCAGCGCGGCCATATCAATATTCACTTGTTACTCCTAGTCTTCCGCCGGACTATCCTGCTGATCTTCTGCACGGGGCAACCCGTAGGCGTCAATAGCCAATCCGACAAGATCGACCTCGGCGGCGGGTGCCTGTGAGAATTCCACTTCTACCACCGCACCAGCTACATCTGCGAATCGCACGCGGCGCACGCTGGGCTGTTTCTTATCTGGTGTGATCAAAACGACATCGTCGCCGTCTACCTGCGCGATGCGCTCCACCCCGTCGGCCAGCCGCACGAGGCGCCCGATGTTGCGCACCCAGTGGCGTTGCTCCAGAAGAGGGAAATCGACGCCAGGCGTCGTCAACTCCAGGGTGTATCCGGCCCCAAAGCTCATCTCCCCCGCCGCCTCGGCGTCATCCAAGTGCTTCGATACCTCGCGGCTCAGTTCTTCCAACTGGTCCAGATCCGGGCGCTCGGCGCGGGGGTCGGCGGTATCCACTGCGATCCGAATGGCGGACTTCGCTCCGGCCTTCGTGATCTTGATGTCCTCGATCACCAGTCCGAACTCTTTTACCAATCCGCGCAGCGAGTCTTCGAGCTGCTCCTTGTTTGGAAATGCCATGACCATGCAGTCTAGCAGCAGCTGGCTTCTAGTAGACTCCTAGTCTTGATGAATATGACCAGCTCTCGCCCTTCCCTCACCCGCCGCCGCTTCCTGGGAGCCAGCACGCTTCTAGGCGCCGGCCTGGCGATCTCCGCCTGCGAGTTCGGCGAGGAGCCACAAGCAAACGAGCAGCTCATCGACCTCGCCACGGCGCTGCGCAGTGCTCAGAAAAATTTTCAGGCCAAGCGGGCGAAGAAGTGGTCCGGATTCCTCGGCATGCAGTACGACCTGGTCACGGAGGAAGCCCTGCGCCAATGCGGCACTGATAGCGAGGGCAACGCGCCCCAGGGCTGCCAAGAAAAAATTTCCGAGACCAAGAACGCACCCAGGAAAGCTGTTTCCCTGGAAAAGGCCTACGATCGCGCCCTCACAAGCGAGCTGGGCGCACAGGCCTCCCTCATCGCCGGGCTATTCGCCGCCTACAAGGCCGCCGGCGACAACGAGCGTCCTAACCACCCCACCGAGGTCAGCACTGAGGTCGTCGAGGGCTTTTCTAACCCGGATGTCGATGTGGCAGCGGAGTTTCGTTCCTTGCTGACGCTAACTTACGGCGCGATCTACGCCTCGGGCGTCGCGCTGGCCAAGAGCCCAGAGGACAAGACCCGTTCGCAGATCCAATCCTTGGCCGATCAGCTGCGCGTGCTACGCGACCTCACGGATGACATCCTGGAAGAGCTGGGCGCGGAGATCCCCGCCCCCGAACCCGGATACACGCAGGGCGAGGCCGATGGGAAGTCGGATGCTGTGGAGTACTTCCACCCCACCGTGCTGCCCATTAGCACCCAGCTTCGCCGTATCACGGAGCTGGCCGTCAACGAGAAGGCAGTCGCCTACGCCGCCGACTGGCTAAAGACCACCGCCTGCGGCGAAGCTGCCCTCGAGCGGCTCCAGGGCAAGGACCCTAAGGACGTGCCTCTCCGCGGAGAGCCCGCTTAGCCTCCGGCAGCGCGTCGGTGTAGTCGACCTCGTAGGTCTCGCCGGTCAGGCGATTGCGCAGTTCCACCTTGCCGTCGGCGAACCCGCGGCCAACAACAACCACCAGAGGCATACCCAGCAGCTCGGAATCCTTGAACTTCACGCCCGGGGAAACCTTCGGACGGTCGTCGAAGAGAACTTCCAGGCCATCGTTGGATAGGGTTTCCACCAGTTCCACGGCGGCCTCGCCTGCGGCGGCGTCCTTGTTGGCGATCACCACGTGCACGTCGAAGGGCGCGACGGACGCCGGCCAGCGCAGTCCGGAATCGTCTAGCATCTGCTCGGCGATCACACCCACCAGGCGGGACACGCCCACGCCGTAGGAGCCCATCGTCGGCACGGAACGCTTACCGGATTCGTCCAGAATCTTCACGTCGAAGGCCTCGGTGTACTTGCGACCCAGCTGGAAGATGTGGCCAATCTCGATGCCACGAGCCAGCGTCAGGGTGCCCTTGCCGTCCGGGGACGGGTCGCCCTCGAGCACCTCGGCGGCCTCCACGAAGCCGTCCGGGGTGAAGTCGCGCCCTGCGACCAGGCCCACGACGTGGCGGTTCTTAGCGTCCGCACCGGCGATCCAAGAGGTTCCCTCCACCACACGCGGGTCGGCCAGCAGGCGAACACCGTTTGCAGCCAGCCCCTTCGGCCCCACGTACCCCTTGACCAGGAAGGGGTGCTTCTTGAAGTCCGCCTCTTCGGCCAGCTCCACCTGCGCGGGCTCCATGGCCGCCTCGAGGCGCTTCATGTCTACCTCGCGGTTGCCCGGCACCAGCACGCCGGCCAGGGACTCGCCGCGTGGCTTGCCCTCTTCGTCCAGCGTCGGGTCGTTGACCTTGATCACGATGCACTTCAGCGTGTCCGCAGCCTCCACGGCACGGCCGTCGATGGTGATGCCTTCGTCGTTGGCCCAGTCCACCAACGCCTCGATGGTCTCGCTGTCCGGGGTCTCGTACTCCTTGGCCTCCGGCTGGCCCTCGATCGGCTGAGCCGGCGGGACCTGCGTCACTACCGCCTCGACGTTCGCGGCGTAGTCGCTCTCGGTGGAGCGCACGAAGGTGTCCTCGCCGGTGTCGGCCACAGCCAGGAACTCCTCGGATGCCGAGCCGCCCATAGCGCCAGAGGTCGCAGAGCAGATCGCGTACTTGATGCCCAGGCGGTCGAAGATGTTCTGGTAGGCCTTGCGGTGCAGCTGGTAGGACTCCTCCAGCCCCTCATCGTCCATGTTGAAGGAGTAGGAATCCTTCATGATGAACTCGCGGCCGCGCAGGATGCCGGCGCGCGGGCGTTCCTCGTCGCGGTACTTCGTCTGCACCTGGTACAGGATCACGGGGAAGTCCTTGTAGGAGTTGTACTCGGACTTCACGACCGAGGTGAACATCTCCTCGTGCGTCGGCCCCAGCAGGTAGTCCGCGTTCTTGCGATCCTTCAGGCGGAACAGCGCATCACCGTACTCGACCCAGCGGCCGGTCGTCTCGTAGGGCTCACGCGGCAGCAGCGCGGGGAAGGAAATCTCCTGCGCGCCGATGGCGTTCATCTCCTCGCGTACGACCTCTTCGACGTTGCGAAGCACCCGCAGGCCGAGCGGCAGCCACGAGTACACGCCGGGGGCAACGCGGCGGATGTATCCCGCGCGTACCAGCAGCTTGTGGCTGGGCACCTCTGCGTCTGCGGGGTCGTCACGCAGGGTGCGCAAGAATAGTTGTGACATCCGAGTAATCATGAGTCATGACTTTACCTTTTCACCCTTTGACTTGTGTCGTTCGGTAGGGGTTTTAGCTAGTCTGTGGGAATGCTGATCGTGCTTCCCCCGTCCGAAACCAAGGCTCCCGGTGGCTCGCTGCCCGCCGGGGAGCCGTTACACTTCCCGGAACTCGACCCCATCCGCGAGAAGCTCACCCGCGATCTGGTCGCTCTGTGCACCGAAGATCCGGAGGCCGCCATGCAGGTCCTGGGCCTTTCCGAGAAACTGCGCGGCGAGGTCGAGGCCAATCAGGTGCTGCGCACCGCCCCGACGATGCCGGCCCTGCGCCGTTACACGGGCGTGCTCTACGATGCGCTCGATGTGTCTTCTCTTTCTGACGCCACCACGCCCCACCTAGCCATCGGCTCAGCACTGTATGGCCTGGTCATGGGCGGGGATCCGATCCCCCACTACCGGCTTTCGGGTAGTACTAAGCTCACCCCCGGCACCACCATGAAGAAGCGCTGGGGTTCTGCTATCACCGAGGCGCTGCAGCGCGCTGAGCAAGAACACGGCCTGGTGGTGGACTTACGTTCCGGGGCCTACCAGCAGCTTGGCAAGCTGAAGACTGCGGTGACTGTGCGGGTGGAATCCGTGCAACCCGATGGCAGCCGCAAGGTCGTCAGCCACTTCAACAAGCACTACAAGGGCCTGCTCGCTCGCGCGCTGGCTCAGGATCCCAGCGGCACCACCGCCACGGAGGTTGCCGACATCGCCCGCGCCGCCGGCTTCACCGTGGAGCAAGACTCCACGGAGCTCACCCTCGTCGTCTAGAGGCCCGCGACCTCACCGATCACGTACACCGCCGGCGAGCCGACCTCGTTGGCTTCGAAAGTTTCGGCCAGCGTACCCAGTGTGCAGCGGAACCCACGCTGCTGGTCGGTGGTGCCCTCCTGGATCACAGCGGCCGGCGTATCTGCGGCCAATCCCCCGGCCTGCAACTCCGCGGCAATCGCGGCCACGTTCCGCACGCCCATGATCACGCACAGCGTGGCTCCAGAGGCCGCCAGCGCACGCCAGTCCACCAGGCTGCTCGGGTTTTCCGGCGCCACGTGGCCGGAGACGACGGTGAAGGCATGCACCACTCCCCGCTGGGTCACGGGCACGCCGATGGCCGCGGGCACGCTCACGGCACTGGTCACGCCGGGGATTACCTCGCAAGCCACGCCCGCCGCAGCGCACGCCTGCACCTCCTCGAAGCCACGCCCGAACACGAACGGGTCCCCGCCCTTAAGCCGGGCGACGGTCTTGCCCGCCCGTGCGTGCTCCACCAGCAGCTCGTTGGTCTTTTCCTGGCTGACCTGCCTGGAGTACGGCAGTTTCGCCACGTCGATGACCTCCTTGGCCTCCACGTCGCACAGCTTGTCCAGCTCGCTGGTGGGGCCCAGGTGATCGGTCAGGATCACGTCGGCTGCCTGCAGCGCGCGCATCCCGCGCACTGTAATCAGGTCCCATGCCCCAGGCCCGCCGCCGATCAGCACCACTTTCCCTGTGTCACTCATGGCAATTCAGCCTACCCCTACAATGGGCAACACCATGAATACGTTTGCCGAGCAATTCCCGGAACTCGCCCTCCCCTGCACCGGGGAGGTATTCCCCGACCCGCAGATCCTCGTGCTCAACGAGCCCCTCGCCGCCGAGCTGGGCCTGGATCCGCAGTGGCTCCGCAGCCCCGAGGGCATGGCCTTCCTCACCGGCCAGAACGGCGGCCATGCACTCGGCTACGCCGGCCACCAGTTCGGGCAGTTCAACCCGCGCATGGGCGATGGCCGCGCCCTCCTACTGTCTGAGCACACGGATCCCCAGGGCAAAGTCTGGGACATCCACGCCAAGGGCACCGGCCGCACCCCCTTCTCCCGCGGAGGCGACGGCCACTATCCCCTCGATGCCGCCCTCAAGGAGTATGCCTTCGCCGAGTCCCTCCACGCCCTGGGCGTCCCTACCGCCCGCTCGCTGGCTGTCCTCTCCACCGGCCACACCGTGCGGCGCAACCGCCTCCACCCGGGCGCGGTCGGGGTGCGCGTCGCCAGCTCCCACATCCGCATCGGCACCTTCCAATACGCCGCGCTCATGGGCCCGCAGGTCACCGAACGCCTCGTCGACTACATCCTCGCTCGCCACTTCCCCCAAGGCACGTCGCCGCTCGATCTTTTTGACGCCACCGTTTCCCGCCAAGCCGAACTCGTCGCCAGCTGGATGCGCTTCGGCTTTATCCACGGGGTGATGAACACCGACAACATCGCAATTTCCGGGGAGACCATCGACTTCGGCCCGTGCGCGTTCATGGATTACTTCGCCACCGACACGGTGTACAGCTCGATCGATACCCGTGGCCGCTACGCATACGCCCAGCAGCCCGCCGTCATGATGTGGAACCTCGCGCGCCTGGCTGAGGCGCTCGTGCCGCTGGTAGATGAGGGCGGCAAAAATCTTACAGAGCGCTTGCAGCGCTTCCAGCCGCAGTACGCCGCGGCGTGGGACGAGCAGATGGCGGCCGCTCTCGGAGCCCCGGACTGCGCCGAACAGTTGCTTGACCTGCTGCAGGTAGCGGCTCCCGACTACGGTGCTCTCCTGGCCAACCTGAACCCGGGCGAGATCCCCCAGGGTCTAGAGAACACTCCGGGTGCCGCCGAGTGGACCGAACATTGGACGGCCCAGGACCCCCACCCGCGCAATCCCATCTACCTGCCCCGCAACCACGGCATGCAGGCCGCGCTAGAGCAGGCCGAGGCGGGTGACCTCAGCCGCTACCTACTGGCGCTCGAGGCGCTACGTAGCCCCTTCGAATGGAACGACAAATACGAAAAACTCGGCCTCCATGCGGCGGTGCCGCGCGAGGAAGCCGAGTTCACGACCTACTGCGGTACTTAGACCAGCTTTAGGGCCTTCTGGGAACGATCCCACTGCTCGTTGAACAGGTTGGCATCCTTAGCCAGGCGAGTGCCGTAGGAAGGAATCATTTCCTTCAGCTTCGGAGCCCAGTCGGCGATGCGGTTGCCGAAGCAGCGCTCCAGAACCTCGAGCATTGCGGACGGTGCAATGGACGCACCCGGGGAAGCACCCATCAGGCCGGCGATGGTGCCGTCGTTGGAGTTAATCAGCGCGGTGCCGAACTCCAGGGAGCCGAACTTCGGCGCGCCGATCGGCTTGATAACCTGCACGCGCTGGCCGGCGGTGACCAGCTCCCAATCCTCGGCACGTGCCTCCGGCATGTACTCGCGCAGAGATTCCACGCGGGCTGCCTGGTCCTTCAGTACCTCCTCGATCAGGTACTTGGTCAGGCCCATCTCCTGCACGCCCACGCCCAGGTAGGACGGGAGGTTGCCCACGCGCAGGGACTTAAACAGATCCAGGTAGCTGCCCTTCTTCAGGAACTTCGGAGTCCAGCCGGCGTACGGACCGAACAGCAGGCCCTTCTTGCCGTCGATCACACGGGTGTCCAGGTGCGGAACGGACATCGGCGGAGCGCCAACGGAAGCCTTACCGTAGACCTTGGCCTGGTGCTGCTCCACCAGCTCCGGGTTGGTGCAGCGCAGCCACTGGCCGGAAACCGGGAAACCGCCGTAGCCCTTGATCTCCGGGATGCCGGACTTCTGCAGCAGCGGCAGAGCCATGCCGCCGGCACCGACGAAGACGAAGTTCGCGGTGATAACGGAGGTGTCACCGGTGTGCAGGTTCTTGGTGGTGATCTTCCACTTGGAACCGTCGCGGTTGATGTTCTTGACCTCGTTGCCGTAGCGAACCTCGACACCCTGAGCGGTGACGGCGTCCAGGTACTGGCGGGTCAGCGCACCGTAGTTGATGTCGGTGCCCTCGTCGAACCAAGAGATCGCAACCGGGTTGTTGAAGTCACGGCCACGGGCCATCAGCGGCAGGAACTCGGCGAACTTCTCGTCGGAGTCGCTGTACTGCATGTTCGGGAACAGCGGGTGGTCCTTCAGCGCCTCGTAGCGGGCCTTCAGGTAGTCCACCTGGTCCATACCCTGTGCGAAGGAGACGTGCGGAACCTTGTTGATGAACTCGGACGGGTCGCCCAGCACATTCTGCTCGACCAGGTAGCTCCAGAACTGGCGGGAGACCTGGAACTTCTCGTTCACACCGACGGCCTTGGAGATGTCGATCTTGCCGTTGACCTCGGGGGTGTAGTTCAGCTCGCACAGCGCGGAGTGGCCGGTACCAGCGTTGTTCCACGGGTCGGAGGATTCCGCACCAGGGGTGTCCAGACGCTCGATGATCACCTGGCTCCAGTCCGGCTGCAGCTGCTTCAGCATGACGGACAGGGTGGTGGAGATTACACCAGCGCCAATTAGTGCAACGTCCACAGAATCTTTATGTGCCACTATCTATTCATTCCTTCAAAGGCGAAAAAGTCAGACCGTTATTGTGTCATATTTACTCTACGCCTATAGGCCAATGTTTCAATGTTCTTTGCCTGTTCGTGGCGCTAGCATGAGTACATGCCTAATAGCCCCGCACTCCCTACCTCCGCCGCCGATCTCAAGTTTTTGCCCGATGAGCTGGGCGAAGGCTTCGGCCAATGCTTCCTCGAGCTGGGCGACGACCCGGATGGCGAGTCCCCCATTCGTTGCACCCTGGTGCGTTACTGTCCGGATACGCCCGACGATTCCTTTTTCTCTCGCCCCGCCATGCTTTTTGTCCATGGAATGACGGACTATTTCTTTCAGGACCATGTAGCCCGCCATTTTCACGACTCCGGCTTTGCCGTCTACGGCCTGGATCTGCGCAAGTGCGGTCGCTCCTGGCGCGAGGGGCAAACCTGGCATCACGTCAGCGATCAGTCCCTCTACGACGTCGATCTCTCCACCGCCACGTCCCTCCTCGCCGCCGCCCACGCCGCGGTCGTTCCTGTTGGGCACTCGACCGGCGGGTTGGACGTCACGATGTGGGCTCATCGCCTTTTTGACGCCGGTTCCCCCCTCCACAGTTCCATCGCCGCCATCGTTTTGAATTCGCCGTGGTTTGGCCTGCAGTTCAACCCGGCCGTTCGCTTCGTTATCAACAGCGTGCTGCCGGTCGTCCACAAGCTGCGGCCCAACATGCTGCTACCCGGCGGGATCAACCCAACCTACGGCCGGTCCCTGCACGTCACCGAGGCCGGCGAGTGGAATTACAACCTGCGCCTCAAGCCCCTGGAGCCCCGCCCGAAGTATCTGCAGTGGCTCCTGGGCGTGGCCCGGGAGATCCGCCGCCTCCACTCCGGTAAGGGTGACACGGGCGTGCCCACGCTACTGTTGACCAGCCACACCCATCACTTCTCCAAGAAGCTGTCCCACGAGTCCTACAACGCCGACCTCATCCTCATGCCGAGCCAGATGTGGCAGCAGGCCTCCAACGCTTCTTCCCTGTCCACCACCATCGTGATCGAAGGCGCGCTGCACGACGTGTTCCTCTCCCGCCCCAAAGTTCGTGCTAAGGCTTTCGCCGCCACCGACGAGTGGCTTAGCGACGTCTTCAATGAAAGGAAGGTTCACCGTGCCTGATTTCGACCTCATCATTGTCGGCACCGGCTCCGGCAACTCCCTGCCCAGCCCCGCCAACGAGCACCAGAAGATCGCCATCGTGGAGAAGGGCACTTTCGGTGGCACCTGCATCAACGTGGGCTGCATCCCGACCAAGATGTTCGTCCACACCGCCGACGTTGCCCGCAGTTTCTCCGAAGCCTCCCGCCTGAGCCTCACTGGCGAGCTCCAGCACGTCGACTGGAAGGACATCCAGCGCCGCGTCTTCGCCGACCGTATCGATCCCATCAGTCAAAGCGGCGCTGCCTACCGCGCGGGAGACGAAACCCCGAACATCACCCTCTTCGAAGGCACCGCCCGCTTCGTTGGCCCCCGCACGCTGCAGATCGACGACGGCCCCACCATCACCGGCGCCAACATCGTGCTCGCCACCGGCGGCCGCCCGCGCATTCACCCCGCCCTCGCCGACGTGCGCTACCGCACCAACGAGGACATCATGCGCCTGGATGAACTGCCGAAGTCCCTCATCGTCGTCGGCGGTGGCATCGTCGCCGTGGAGTTCGCCGCCATGTTCTCTGGCCTCGGCACGCAGGTTACGCTCATCAATCGCTCGGAGAAGCTGTTGCGGAAGTTGGACGCCGACATCTCCGAAGCCTTCACCACTCAGGCCAAGCAGCAGTGGACGAACCACTTGGGGCGCACCATCACCGCCGCCGAGGAAGCCGACAATGGCCAGATCACCCTCACCCTTGATGACGGAACTACCGTCACCGGCGAGGAGGTCCTCGTTGCGATGGGGCGCGTCAACAATTCGGACACGTTGGACTGCGAAGCGGGTGGCGTCAAAACCCGAGAAGACGGCCTAATCGAGGTCGACGAATACGGCCGCACCAGCGCCGACGGCGTGTGGGCGCTGGGTGATGCGTGCAACGACTTCGAGCTCAAGCACGTCGCCAACGCCGAGGCGCGAGTGGTGGCGCACAACCTGGCTCACCCCGATGGCCTGCGAAAGTTCAACCACGACGTGGTCCCCAGCGGAGTGTTCACGCACCCGCAGATCGGCGTGGTGGGCATGACCGAGCAGGAGGCGCGCGAGACCGGCCGCCCCCTCACCGTCAAGATCCAGAAGTACGGCGACGTGGCCTACGGTTGGGCGATGGAAGACACCACCGGGTTCTGCAAGGTCATCGCCGACCGCAGCACCGGCGAGATCCTCGGCGCGCACATCATCGGGCCGGAGGCTAGCTCTTTGATCCAGTGCTTCGTCACCGCCATGACTTTCGGAATTAATGCCCGCGATTTCGCCGAAAAACAGTATTGGCCCCACCCCGCTCTGACAGAATTGGTCGAGAACGCCCTACTTGGGTTAGATTTCGAAAACTAACAAAGGAGCTTTCTCGCCATGTTTGCAGTAGTCACCGGAGCAGCCTCAGGTATCGGCCGGGAGGTGGCACTGCAACTGGCCGAACGTGGCTATGCAGTGGCCGTCAGCGACCGCGACGCGGAAGGCCTGGCCGCTACTGCCAAAGACATCACCTCCCGCGGAGGTACCGTCGCCGACCAACGCACCGTGGACGTAACCGACGTGGAAGCAGTGAAAGCCTGGGCAGACGACGTGGTCGCTACCCACGGCGCCCCGGACCAGGTACACCACGTGGCCGGCATCGCCATCTGGGGTGACGTGCGCCAGATGCCCCACGAAAAGTGGCAGCGCGTGATCGATGTGAACCTGATGGGTTCCGTGCACATGGTGGAGGCCTTCGCGCCCAAGATGATGGAGGACCAGCCTGTGCGCCGGCGCCGCCGCGACCGCCGGAAGCTGGTGTTCGTCTCGTCCGCCGCGGGCATCATCGGCCTGCCGTGGCACGCGGCCTATTCCGCCTCCAAGGGTGGCGTGCTGGGCATGTGCGAGGTGCTGCGCTTCGACCTGGCACCCTTCGGCGTGGACGTGCACGCCGTCGCCCCGGGAGCGGTGGACACTCCCCTGGTTCGCACCATCGACATCCACGGCGTGGATCGCTCCAAGAAGCGCATCCAGAAGGCAACTTCGCTGTTCCAGGGCCACGCCGTAAGCCCCGCCAAGGCGGCTCAAAAAATTTTGAAGGGCGTGGATAAGGGCAAGTACCTCATCAACACCAGCGGGGACATCCCTGTTGCCCGGTGGGCGCAAGTCAACGCCCCGTGGGCCTACAAGGGCGTGATGAAGGCGCTTAACGCTGGGTTCCGATGGGCGTCAAAGTAAAAAGGGCAACGAGATAGAGCCGAGTAGCACCAGAACGACAAAGATGCCGAACACCTTGCCCTGCCAGTGGGCATAGTTGAAGTCCATGCCGACCCCGAAGCGCCTGTCGACCAGCACGGCCGGATCCTCCGGGTTGTAGTAGAACATGCCCCACTTGTAGTGCTCGTCGTTGTCCGTGCTCGGGCTCGTGGTGTTGTTCTGCTTCCTCGCCAACGCCACAACCATCGCGAGGCTAGACCCTAGCACCAGCACCAGCGAACCGACCATGACTGGAGCTACCCAGTTCGTGTGCAGTACGGTCACGACCTGCAGGCTGGCGAACATGATGGCCAGCGTAAGGTTCATCACGGCTAGCCACATCGCCGTGTAACCATGCGAGGGCTTCCAACGCAGTATCGCCGCAGCTATCAGCACGAAAGACAGCACCAATACCGCACCAAATATCGTCGGTAGGAATACCGACCCCACAGACTTGTCACTCCAGCTGTCCGGCTCGAAGCGAGTACCAAAGTGGGTCGCGAAGCGCTCCGGAATGTCCTCCCACCGCGCGGCCACGTACCCGGCCGCCAGGCTAAGCAGCGCCAGCGCCGCCCAAATGAGCGCCCACGTGCGGTTTGCTGTTCTCATCGGTGTTCCTCAAAATTTTTCTGGTGCCAGGTGTTCGATTAATTCTACTTCTGTGCAAGGGGGTTGTCCGAAGCGGTTTATATACTGCACGCACAAGCCGGGAAAAATTTTTTGGCTACACCACAAAACCACCTCCGAACAGGCAATAAGGGGAAAGACCATGTTCGAGCATTCCACCACCACACCCTGCTGGCGCATCACCGACCCGAACGATCCACTAAGCGCAGCCGCGTGCGAAGTTAACCGCGGGCACGTGAACCTCGCCGTGGCCTGCACGCCCGAGATGAACGATTGCGTCATCGACGTATCCACCCGCCTGGCCGTGCGCCTGGGGCTAACGGAGTACCGCGCGCTCACGCTAGTCGAGATCGGCCACATGTTCCGCCGCTTCCCTAGCATCCTCGAGCTGGCCCGCACCGGCGCTTACTCGCTTGACCTGCCCCGATGGATGGCCGAATGCCTCAGCCCCGTCAAAGAAGACGTCCCCGAAATCTTCGAGGAAAAAATTTTTAAGGCCATCTCCCCGACCGTCCCGAACCAGGCCATGCTGGCCAGAGCAACCATCCGCAGCCGGATTGAGCAAGTGATTCGCAAGCACGATCCACAAGCGCTGCCGGAGGAGCCGAAGGATGCGGATACGGGTTCTTCCGCACGCCTCGACATCGACGATCGGCCCGATACCACCACTGTTTTCTTCTTGACGCTACCTAAGCTCGAGGGGCTCGAGATGCTCAAAGCGGTCAACAGTGTGGCCAAGAGCAATTCCTGCTCCCGCGCCGAGGCGCTGATGCAGCTCGTGCGCAGGCAGACCACGGCGGAGGTAACGCTGAACCTGTACCGCAGTGTGGACGAACCGGACTCGCAGATCTGGGCTGCAGGGGGCTGGCTCAGCTCGCTGGCCACGCCGGAGTGGATGAAACGGGTGACGCACGTCCAGATCCCGGGAGCCGCGAGCAACGAGGGCTACTCCCCTACACCCCTGGTGCGCGCTGGCGTGGAAGGCCGCGACGGGACGTGCCGCTTCCCTGGCTGCTCGGTGCCCGCGCACAAGTGCCAGTTGGATCACGTGCAGCGCTACGACCATGAAAATCCGCAGGCAGGAGGGCCTACGGCCACGTCAAATCTCCACTGCCTTTGCGCCAAGCACCACAATGCGAAGACGACTGGCTCCTGGGACGTCACCATCCACCCGAACGGCAACGAGACCTGGACCAGCCACGGCGACGGGCACACCGTCATGACGGCACCCAACGGGCCGCTGGGGCGGGAAACCTTCGCCCAGCGCGCGGCGAATCGCAGGAGGGTTGCCTAACGCGGCTCGTCTACTGGGACTCCCATGACGTCCAACGCTGTGGCCAGGCCGTCGTAGTTGGTGACCAACATGACGAACGCGACCTGCTCGCGTTCGCTCAGCAGATCCCGCAGCCGCTGAGCCATGTCGGCGGAAAGCCCACGGTCGCGGACGAGCTGCTCGGCGGCGTCCAGCAAGGTGCCGTGGCGACCGGTGCGGCCGTGGTCGGGCTGGAATAGGGCGTCAATATCCTTGACCCCAACCTTTGCCGCGAGGGCACGGTGCTGGTCGGCTTCGTAGGCGCTGCCGCGCAGATAGGCGACGCGCAGGATGATCATTTCGGTTTCGACGCGCGAGAGGTAGCCGAAGGGCATCATCGAGCCGCCGTAAAGCAGCCAAAAGAAGAACAGGCGCGGGGCGCGCCCGATGGTGGCGAACACTCCGAGGTTCTTCTTTTTGGTCACGCGGGCGCCCACGCGCGTGGCGAAGGCGCCGAACGGGCCGAGGCGGCGCAGGTGTTCAGAACGTTGAGCGGGGCCGGGGCCCAGCGGTGTAGTTTTGTCTCCCATACTTTTGGGAGGTTAGTCGGTCGAGCTAGTCCTCGCTGGGAATTGTCAGAACCTCGTAGCCGTCTTCGGTAACGACCAGGGTGTGCTCGAACTGCGCGGTCCACTGGCGGTCCTTGGTTTGGACGGTCCAGTCGTCATCCCAGACCTCGTAGTCGAGGCCGCCGAGGTTGATCATCGGCTCGATGGTCAGGGTCATACCCGGTTCCAGCAGGTCGGTGTACATGGTCGGACGGTCGTAGTGCAGCACAACTAGGCCATTGTGGAAGGTCGGACCAACGCCGTGGCCGGTGAAGTCCTCCACCACGTTGTAGCCGAAGCGCTTGGCGTAGCTTTCGATCACGCGGCCGATGACGTTGATCTGCCGACCGGGCTTCACGGCCTTGATGCCGCGCCACATCGCCTTCTCGGTGCGCTCGACCAGCAGGCGGTGCTCCTCGGAGACGTCGCCAGCCAGGAAGGTCGCGTTGGTGTCGCCGTGCACGCCGTTCTTGTAGGCGGTGATGTCGATGTTGACGATGTCGCCGTCCTGAATCACGGTGCTGTCGGGGATGCCGTGGCAGATGATCTCGTTGAGGCTTACGCAGCTGGACTTCGGGAAGTGCCGGTAGCCAAGCGTGGAGGGGTAAGCGCCGTGGTCGCACATGTACTCGTGCGCCACGCGGTCGACCTCATCGGTAGTCACGCCGGGGGCGACGGCGGCGCCGGCGGCCTGCAGGGCATCGGCGGCGATGCGGCTGGCTTCGCGCATCTTCTCGATGGTCTCGGGAGTCTGCACCCACGGCTCGCCCACGTTCTCCTGCACACTGTCCTTCCAGGCGTACTCCGGCCTTTCGATGTGGGCCGGGACGGAGCGGATGGGCGTGGGGTTACCGGGGGTCAATGGTGCTCGAGTCATGGCTCCCTATCTTACTCTTGACGCCCTTCCGCCTCCGCGTCTGGGCCATCCAGGTTCTTGAAGAAGTCGGCGGTCACGGAAGTAGCGTGCTCGGAGCCGCCGCCAAGGACAATGAGGGTGGCAAAGGCCAGGTCGCCGCGGTATCCGGCGAGCCAGCTGTGGGACCCCTCGTTGATCTCGGCTTCACCGGTCTTGGCATAGACCTCGCCGGCGCCGGCCACTCCGGAGCCAGAGCCGTTGGTGACCACGGCGCGCATCATGCGGCGAAGTTCTTGGATGGCCTTCGGGTCCAGCTTCTTCTTGGCGTCCTTCTTGGCCTCGTCGTTCTTGGCTTCGGTGTTGTGGTTCTCGCCGGCGATGAGGTACGGGGTGGGCGCCTTGCCGGCTGCCACGGCGGAAGCGACCAGAGCCATGCCGAAGGGGCTGGCGAGGTCGAGGCCCTGGCCATAGCCGGCCTCGGTGCGGTCGAGCATCGTCTCGCCCTCGGGTACGGCGCCGGTGATGGTCTCCAGCCCCTCGATGTCATAGTCGGCGCCCAGGCCGAACTGTGCGGAGATGTCCTTCAGTTCGCCCGGCTTCAGCTTGGTGGAGATGTCCGCGAAGGTGGTGTTGCACGACTTGGCGAAGGCATTCTCCAACGGGGTGTTGCCCAGCGAGAAGCCGTTGTAATTGGTGACGATGCGCCCGCCGATGTCCTGCGTGCCGGGGCAGCCGACGATTGAATCCGGGCTAAGCCCCTGCTTCTGCAGGCCGGCATATGCGGTGAGCATCTTGAACGTCGAGCCCGGCGGATACTGGCCCATCAGGGCAACGTTGCCGTCCTCGTCGGCCTTCTCAGACTGGGCGACCGCCAGCACTTCGCCGGTCGAGGGGCGCATGACCACCATCATCGTCTTGGCGTCGGCTCGGGTATCCACAGCCTTCTGGGCGGCCTCCTGGACCTTGCGGGACAGGGATACGCGCACACTTGGGGAAGACTTCGGATCCTCGCCGCCAACCTTGGCCACCTCGTTGCCCTCGCTGGTGGCGGCGACGACCTTCCAGCCAGCCTCGCCCTGCAGGTCCTTCTCCACGACTCCCCTGACGCGCGCCATGATGTCGGGGGCGAAGGAGGGGTCGGGGCGCACAAGGGCGGGTTCCTCATTCAGGCGTACGCCTTCGACGTTGCCGAGGGCGCCCTGCAGGCGCTTGCCCTGGGCCTGGTTGACGGTCAGTACGGAGTACTCCCCGTCCACATCGGTGGCCTCCTTGGCCTTCTCCACCGGGTCGATGCGGGGCACGGACTTATCGCCGCCCCGTAGCGCATCCAGCTCGCCGGCGATGCGCCGCATGGTCCCCTGGACGCTGGAAACCTTGTTCGGATCGACGAGGACGCGATACTGGGTACCTGGCTCCAGCAGCACCGCGCCATCGGAGCCCACCACGTTGGCGACGGTGGCGGGAACGCTGCGCAGCTCCAGGTGCTGGTTGGCGCCCAGCTCCGGGTGTAGCACGGCGGGCTGCCAGCGCACGGACCAGTCATCCCCGGTGCGGGTGAGGTTCATCGACGAGTCATAGGAAAACTCGCGGTCGCCCGGCAGGTCCCAGCGCATCGAATACTGCGCGGTGGCCTGATTGTCCTGAGTATTGACGTTCTTCAGTTCCGTATGCAGGCCCTCGGCCTGCAGAGACTGCCACGCCTTCTCGATGGCCTGGGTTGCCTTGTCAGGGTTATCGGTCTCCCCTCCGGCCTGCGAGGCTTCACCCGGGTTGGAAAGGGCGGCGAGGAAGGCCTGGGCGGCGTCATCAGCAACATCGGGTTTCGGCGTACAAGCCGCAGCGCCCAGCACCAGGCCAGCCGTCGTGACGGCCGCGGTGATGCTCCGGCGAGGGGTCCAAGAGGTGGTGCGCATAGGCACAGAGAGTAACAGGATTAATCGATGATTCCGCGTTCCCTCGCCACGGCGACGGCAGCTGTTCTGTTTTTCACATTCAGCTTGGAGAAAACGTGTGCCATGTGGGACTTCACGGTCGCCTCGGTGAGGATGAGGTCCTTCGCGATTGCCCGGTTGGACTTGCCTTGGCTGGCGAGCACAAGGACCTCCTGCTCGCGATTGGTCAGCGACTCGAAGGGATTGGCCAGCCGGCCGCGGAGCTTGCCCATGATGTTCTTGTTCATCACCGTCTGCCCGCGGGCGGCCTGGCGGATGCCCTCGGCCAACTCGTCGGGGGCGCAGTCCTTAAGCAGGTAGCCCACCGCGCCGGCGGAGATGGCGCCGAGGACGTCGCTGTCGGTGGAATAGTTCGTCAGGATCAGCACCTGCGGGGCGGGCTTGCGCTTGCGGATCGCGCGGGTGGCGCGCACTCCCCCGGATTCGACCCCCTCGTTGCCGGGGCCTTCCCCGAAGCGCAGATCCATGAGCACCACGTCGGGCTGCTCCTCGGCACAGATGGCGACGGCGCGGTCGGGGTCGCCCACGGAGGCCACGATCTCCACGTCCCCCGTTCCGCGCAGCATCGCCTCGATCCCGGCGCGAACCACGGGGTGATCGTCGCAGATCAGGACACGTAGCTGGTCTAGCACTTCTAACTCCTAACGAATCGGCACCTGGATGGATACACCACAGCCGGCGCCCGGCGAGCTTTCCACGTGCATGGTCGCGCCGATTAGGTTGGCGCGGCGCCGCACGCCCGCCAGGCCGACCGGCGAAAGGCTCATCTTGTCTGCGGCGATCTTGCTCACTAACTCTTCATCCATGCCCCGACCGTTATCCACGACGTCGAGGCTGAGAAGGTCGCTCTGGTAGGTCAAGGTGACCCGGGCGCGCGTGGCTTCCGAGTGCTTCACCACGTTGGAGACAAGGGACTGCGCGATGCGGGTGAGCTCCTGCTCCACCTTTTCGTCCAGGTCATAGGGCTCGCCCTCGACCTCGAAGCTCAAGGCCTCGCCCAGTGGGGTGCCGGAACTCACGCGCGCCAGGGCTATTGGCAGGTCGCCGCCGACCAACGGGCCGGGCTGCAGGGCGGCGATAATGCGCCGGGTTTCGGCCAGATTGTCCTCGGCGGTGGTGCGGGCAAGGCGCAGGTCCTCCAGAACCTCCGGGTCCTCCACCCGCTTTTCTACGGCCTGCAGGATCATGTGGATGGAGCTTAGCCCTTGCGCGATGGTGTCGTGGATCTCCCCGGCCAGGCGCGTGCGCTCACCCATCTCGCCTGCGTGGCGGCTGGCTGCCTCGCGAGCACTAGCTTCGTCGCGCAGCTCCTTAAAGCCCACGCCGACGACGGTGGCGACCACGGCGGCGACGGTGGGGCCCAGTGCCTCTCCACCCTGATAGACCGACAGGATGGTCACCACCGCGTTACACACGATCGCCGGCCACAGGGGCAACACGCCGACGCACAGGAAGAACAGCGCGAATGCCATGAAAACGGCGCTCGGAGCGACCAGCAACAGGCACGCCCAGGTGGCGATGACCAACGTCAGCCACAACCAGGTGGGGCGCAGCCACAGGCCCATGACGTAGATGAAGCACAGGGCCACCGCGTTCCAGGACCAGCCGTCCCTGATGACGGTCACGGCCATCAGCAGGGCCATCAGCAGGTGGAGCCCCAGACCCAGGTAAGCCCAGGCGCGGTTCAGCGCAACGACTTTGTTCGACTTGGCTTTGTGCATCATGATCGCTCCCAAGTCTAGTGGCCGAAAGGTGCTGCCCGCCTCCACCAAAAGTATGAGGCAAAGACTACTCCTTAGCCCGATGTGTTCCTTCTATAACGCGCGAAGAATAAGAACCATGCTAAGTAATAAGTCGTTAACCCCGGTCCGGGGATTCATGTTTCAAGGGATCCGCGAGCTGCGCGTATCCCGTGGCAAGACGGCGCTCATCATCACCACCGTCCTGCTCATCACCGCAATGGTCACGCTCCTGAGCTCCCTGTCGGCAGGCCTGAGCTACCAGTCCGCCTCCGCCTTGGAGCACAAGGTCGGAAGCGATCGCCAACTCGTGCTGAACGATACCGGCGGCACTGTGAACTTGAGTACTGGTTCTCTTACTGACGCCCAAGTCAGCGAGGTCAAGAGCCGTGGCGGAGAGGTCGTCACGATGGCCCGCTCGAAGGATGAGGAGGGTCAGGCCTTCATCGCAATGTCCGACAACGGCCAGAAGCCCAGCGAGGACCTCTACCTCGAGCACCAGCCCATCCACTGGATGAGCACCGGCGAGGTGGAGAACCTGCCCGGAGCCTCCACCTTCGGCGTGGTTGCCGAGGAAGCCAAACCGATAGACGGCGCAGTCATGCTGAAGGGCAAGAACGCCCTGGATGCCAGTGCCTCCTACAAGGGCGAGCAGTCCTCCCTGAACCTCATGATCGTCCTCCTCTACGTAATCTCCGCTCTGGTGCTGGGAGCGTTCTTCACCGTGTGGACGATGCAGCGCCTGCGCGGCGTGGCCATCACCGTGGCACTCGGCGGCACGCGCTCGAGCATCTTGAGCGACGCGGTCGGGCAGGCTCTGGTCGTGCTCTTCGTTGGCATTGCCGCGGGCACACTGCTCACCGTCGGCGTCGGCGGATTCATGGAAGGCATCCCCATGGAGGTCGCCGCCAACACCACCCTCGTCCCGGCCGCCATCCTGTTGGCCGCAGGCCTGCTCGGCGCCGGCCTGTCCATCATCCCCGTAATGAAGGTCGATCCGCGAAAGGCAATGAACTCATGATTTTCCCAGCACTCGAAGTAAAGAACATTTCCCTCGAGATCACCGACGGAACCACCAAGCGCAACCTGCTGACGGACGTCAGCTTCAACGTGGACCCCGGCGAGGTCGTCGGCATCACCGGCCCCTCCGGTTCCGGTAAGTCCACCCTGCTGTCCATCATCGGCTGCCTGGAAACCGCCACCTCCGGCTCCGCCACCCTGCACGGCGCGGACACCCTGGAGCTCGGCACCGTCTCCGGCCGCCAGGCCGCGGAGATTCGCCGCCGCCACCTGGGCATCGTGTTCCAGCAGCCGAACCTGCTGCCGGCACTGACGGCCAAGGAGCAGCTCATGGTGATGAGCCGCCTGGATAAGCCATTCGGCATCAGCGGCAAGGCGTGGCGTCAACAAGAAGAGAAGGCCGAGCGCCTGCTCAAGGAAGTGGGGCTGGAAGGGCGAGAAAATGCGAAGGTCTCCGAGCTCTCTGGCGGCCAGCAGGCGCGCGTGAACCTGGCGCGCGCCCTGATGAACGACCCGGCGCTGCTGCTGGTGGACGAGCCGACCGCGGCGCTGGATACCGCCAACGCGCAGCGAGTAACCGAGCTGATCGTGGACCTGGCGCGCGAGCGCAATACGCCGGTGCTGTACGTCTCCCACGACCAGGAGCAGCTGGCCACACTGGACCGCCGCATCGAGCTAGTCGACGGCAAGGCCAGCGAGGTAGAGATGGCGACTACTTAGTCACCCGCACCTCGGCCTTCTGGCCCTCGACGGCCTCGAGCCCCTCCTCCTCGGCGATGCGCATAGCTTCCTCGATGAGGGTTTCCACAATCTGATCTTCCGGCACGGTCTTGATAACCTCGCCCTTGACGAAAATCTGGCCCTTACCGTTGCCGGAGGCCACGCCCAGGTCGGCATCGCGCGCCTCGCCTGGGCCATTCACCACACAACCCATGACGGCCACGCGCAGCGGGAACTCCATGCCCTCCAGGCCCGCGGTGACCTCGTCGGCCAGCTTGTACACATCCACCTGCGCGCGACCGCAGGAGGGGCAAGACACGATCTCGAGCTTGCGCGGGCGCAGGTTCAGCGACTGCAGGATCTGGTCGCCGACCTTGATCTCCTCCACCGGATCGGCGGACAGGGACACACGGATCGTGTCGCCGATGCCCTCGGCCAGCAGGGCTCCGAAAGCCACGGAGGACTTGATGGTGCCCTGGAAGGCCGGGCCGGCCTCCGTGACACCCAAGTGCAGCGGGTAATCCGACTGGGCGGCGAGCTGGCGGTAGGCCTCCACCATCACGACCGGGTCATTGTGCTTCACAGAGATGGCGATGTCGCCGTAGCCGTGCTCCTCGAACAGGCTGGCCTCCCACAGCGCGGATTCAACCAGCGCCTCGGGCGTGGCCTTCCCATACTTCTCCATGATGCGCTTATCCAGTGAACCGGCATTGACGCCAATACGGATCGGAATGCCCGCATCCCCGGCGGCCTTCGCAACTTCCTTGACTCGGCCGTCGAACTCCTTGATGTTGCCGGGGTTCACGCGCACCGCCGCGCAGCCGGCGTCGATGGCGCTGAAGATGTACTTCGGCTGGAAGTGAATGTCCGCGATCACCGGGATCGGGGACTTCGCGGCGATCGCGGGCAGGGCTTCGGCATCCACCGTCTTCGGGCAGGCCACGCGCACGATGTCGCAGCCGGAGGCGGTCAGCTGGGCGATCTGCTGCAGAGTCGCATTAACATCGTGCGTCTTCGTGGTGGTCATCGACTGCACCGAAATCGGGTGGTCACTACCGACCCCTACCCCGCCGACCATCAGTTGGCGGGTCTTGCGCCGCGGAGCCAGCACCGGAGGCGGACCGTCGGGGATACCCAGGGAAATACCAGACATGTACGAAGACAACCTTTCAGTCGTGAATGCCGTTCAAACTCCCACCAATTCTACGCGCCGTTCGGCGGGCGCAGAGGTGGGCGTCAACTAACTAGAAAATACGGATCGGGTTAACCACATCGGCGACGATCACGATGATGCCGAACACCAGCAGCACCGCCGTGGCCGCGTACGTGAGCGGCATTAGCTTCGTGTAGTCGGCGGGGCCGCCGGGCTGCTTGCCGCGCAGGCGGCGGAAGAAATCGCGGATCTTTTCGTAGATCACCACGGCGATGTGCCCGCCGTCCAGCGGTGGCAGCGGCACCAGGTTGAAGGCGGCCAGGAAGAGGTTCAGGCTAGCCAAGGTCATGAGGAAGCTCATCCACTGCTGGTACTGCACCAGCTCGCCGCCGACGCGGGAGGCGCCGACCACGCTCATCGGGGAATCGTCCTCGCGGTTGCCGCCGAAGATGGACTCGACCACGCCCGGCACGCGCTGCGGCAGGGCGATCAGGCCGTGGAAGGTGTCGTTGACCATGCCGCCGGTGAAGGACAGCGTGCCGCCCACCGCGCTGGCGGGGTTGTACTGGTTGATCACGAGATCCGGGCGCTTGGCGCGGATGCCGACGGCGCCGGAGGTCATGGTGTTGCCGGCGGTGTTTAGGCGCTCGACCAGTTCGATCTGCAGGTCGAGGTTCTTGTGCTGCCCGTTGCGGTCGACGACCGCGGGGACCGTGATGCGGTCGCCGACCTGCTTGCCGTCGTCGGCGGCGCGCTCGGCTTCGGCGGCGATGGCCTTGGTGAACTCCCGGAAGTCTTCTGTCTCTTCGCCGTTGACGGAGAGGAATGTATCGCCGGTCTGGACGCCAGATTCCGCCGCGGGACCGTCGCCCGAACACTTGGCGAGCGTGCCATCCGAGTTCTGCTTCGCCGGGGCGCACTGGGTGGATTCGACGGTGGGAGTAAAGACCACGTTGCGGTCCGGCAGTCCCCAGGCCAGCGCCACCCCGTAGAGAATGCCGAGAGCCAGCAGAATATTCATGATGATGCCGCCGAGCATGACGAAGATGCGCCGGTGCGCCGGCTTGTCGTACATGGCGTACGGGCGCTCCTCGTCGGTCATCTCGTCCAGCTTCGTCATGCCGGCGATGTCGCAAAAGCCACCGAGGGGCACTCCCTTCAGCCCGTACTCGGTGTGGCCCTTGCGGAAGCTAAAGATCGTCGGGCCGAAGCCAATGAAGTAGCGCCGCACACGCATGCCGGACATGCGGGCGGCAATCAGGTGCCCTGCCTCGTGCAGGGCGATGGATAGGGCGATGCCTAGGGCGAAGAGAAGGATCCCTAGTCCGAAAGCCACGTGGCCATCCTTTCGTGCGCCTTGGCTCGGGCTTCGCGCTCTGCCGCCAGCACATCTTCCAAATCGTTGGGTTCGGCGGACAGGTGCTGGCAGGTCTCCATGGTTGCCGCAACCGTGTCCACAATGCGGGGGAAGCTCAGACGGCCGTTGAGGAACTCGACGGCCGCTTCCTCGTTCGCAGCATTATAAACCGCGGGCATCGTCCCGCCGGCAGTGACCGCCTGGCGTGCCAGGATTACGGCCGGGAAGACCTCGTCGTCCAAGGGCTCGAAGTGCCAGTCGGTTGCCTGGGAAAAGTCCAGCTTGGGCTGAGCATCCGCGATGCGGTCGGGCCACCCGAGAGCCAGGGAGATCGGCAGCTTCATCGACGGCGGGGAGGCCTGGGCGATCGTCGCCCCGTCGATGAAGGTGACCATGGAGTGGACGATCGACTGCGGGTGGACCGTCACGTCGATCTTCTCGGCGGGGATGCCGAATAGCAGGCTGGCTTCGATCAGCTCGAGTCCCTTGTTGACCATCGTCGCGGAGTTCAGGGTATTCATCTGCCCCATCGACCAGGTCGGGTGGTTTGCGGCCTGCAGCGGGGTGACGTCCTCCAGCTGGGCGCGCGTGTAGCCGCGGAAGGGGCCGCCCGAGGCGGTGAGCACCAGCGAGTCGACCTCGTCCACCCGCCCGGAGCGCAGGCATTGCGCCATCGCGGAGTGCTCGGAATCCACGGGGATCAGCTGCCCTTCGTCCGCCGCCTTCAGCACCAGCTGGCCGCCTGCGACGAGGGATTCCTTGTTCGCCAGCGCCAACTTCGCCTTTGTGCCCAGGGTCGCCAGCGTCGCGTCGAGCCCCAGGGAACCGACCAGGGCGTTCAGGATGACGTCGCCCTCCCCCAGCTCCGGACCGATGGCCTCGACCAGCTCGCGGGCGGAATCCTTGCCCCGGATGCAGTGGGCGCCGAACTCCCCGTCCAGCCACTCCGCCGTGTGTTCGGAGGCCACCGCCACGCGCGCAAGATCCAGTCCAAAGTCGCGGACCTGCTGCGCCAGCACCTCCGGCTTAGAGCCGTGCGCGGAAATGCCGACCAGCTCGAAGCGCTCCGGGTTATCCGCCATCACCTCCAGCGCTTGGGTGCCGATGGATCCGGTGCTGCCTAAGACTACTACTCGCGTTTTCACGCGGTCTATTCTATTTCTTTTCTTGGTGACGCCCCGTCTCCCCACCTAAATTGGGTGTTTTCCAGCCCATGCCTGGGCGCGGATAGGGACATTCTCGCCCCGATGTGTCAAAATAGCGGGGATAGAAATTTTTTTGACTTTCAGGAGGAAACGGTGGCGCACCACTCTAAGGAAGCTGAAGTTTACAACGGCGTATCCACTGCGGACGTTCCGTCTGCGGCTTGGGGCTGGAGCGAGCTTCCGCGTCGCGGAATCATTACTGCCGGTGTCATCGGCGGCCTGTTCTTGCTGGGCATGCTTTTCGGCAACCACAAGGGCAACGTTGAGAACATCTGGCTGATCGTGTTGGCAGTCGTGGTCTTCCTCGGCGTTGGCCTGTGGGTGGCCCGCCCGACCTTCAAGCAGCGTACGACCGTTACCGCTCACAACAAGCCGGAAGGTCACGTGGAGCCGGTCTGGTCCGCTGACCAGCTGAACCTGACGGGTGCTTACGCCGACCTGAGCGACGATGAGCTGCGTAGCCAGAACATCGACCCGGCTACGCTGAACCGCTAGCTCTGACCAGCTAGTTTTTAGCCCCAAAAAATTTTTTAACTGCGCAGGCTGTTTGAAAGCCTGCGCAGTTTTTATTTCTCTTCTGCTGCCAGCTGGCCACAGGCCGCGGCGATCTCCTGGCCCTTCGTGTCTCGCACGGTGCAGGGCACGCCCTGGGCTTCCACACGGCGGACGAACTCGTCCTGCCGGTCCTTCGGGGAGGCATCCCACTTGGAGCCTGGCGTGGGGTTCAGCGGAATCAGGTTGACGTGCACCTTCGTGCCCAGCGCCCCGCGTAGCTTCTTCCCCAGCAGGTCCGCGCGCCACGGCTGGTCGTTCATGTCGCGAATCAGGGCGTACTCAATGGAAACGCGGCGGCCGGAGGTATCCGCGTAATAGCGCGCGGCATCCAGCACCTCCTCCACCGACCAGCGGTTGTTCACGGGAACGAGCTCGTCGCGCAGCTCATCGTCCGGAGTGTGCAGGGAAACCGCCAGGCGAACCTTCATCTCCTCGTCCGCCAGCTTGCGGATCGCCGGGGCCAGGCCGACCGTCGACACGGTGATGTTGCGCTGGGAAATGCCGAAGCCATCCGGCGCGGGCGCGGAAACCTTGCGGATGGTCTCCACCACGCGCTTGTAGTTGGCCAGCGGCTCCCCCATTCCCATGAACACGATGTTGGACAGGCGACCGCCCTCCTCCTGCATCGTGCTGGCCGCCGCGCGGGCTTGCTCCACCATCTCGCCGACGGAGAGGTTACGGTCCAGGCCGCCCTGGCCGGTCGCGCAGAACGGGCAGGCCATGCCGCAGCCAGCCTGGGAGGAAATGCACAGCGTGGCGCGCCCCGGGTAGCGCATCAGCACGCTCTCCAGCATCGTGCCATCGTGCAGTCGCCACAGCGTCTTGCGCGTCTCCCCATCGTCGGCCTCCATGTTGCGCATGGGGTGCATCAGCTCGGGGAATAGAGCATCCTTTACCGACGCGCGCTTGGACTCGGGCAGGTCGGTCATCTCCATCGGGTCGCCCTGCAAACGGCCGTAGTATTGACGCCGAATCTGATCCGCCCGGAACTTCGGCAGACCGAGCTCCTGCACACGCTCCTTGAGTGTCTCCTCATCGAGATCCGCCATGTGTACCGGCGGCATTCCCCTTTTGGGTGCTGCGAACTGAAGTTTTACTGGTGTAGCCATGATGCGCCCATTATTGCACGTAACGGGGGTAACCCTCACATTGCAAAAATCTGAACCCAGCCACGTTATGCCGTTGAATAGTAGGTATGAGCGACAACAACCGGAAGTCCGTACCGCAGCCGACTAACAAGCAATCGGCTAACACTCCCTCGCACCCGCCGACAACGCACACTAACCCTCCGGCTGGAACGCCGGCGCAGATTCCGGCGTCACCAAAAAAGAACAGCGAGCAGCGCGAGGTGAAGAAGACCCTGGCGGGAACGACGTGGGTGGCGCTCATCGTCGGCGTGCTGCTGCTGATCCTGTTGCTGGTGTTTATCCTCCAGAACCAGGAATCCGCCGAGCTCCAGCTGCTGGGCTGGACGATGACCTTCCCGATCGGCGTAGGCATGCTGATCGCCGCGATTGTCGGTGCGCTGATCATGGCACTGGTCGGCGGAGTACGCATCGTGCAGCTGCGCAAGCAGGTTACGGAATAGCTAGACGCCGCTGAGCATATTTAGCACAACCCAGGTGATCATCGCCGACGGCAACATGCCGTCCAGGCGATCCATCAGGCCACCGTGGCCCGGCAGCATGCCGGACATGTCCTTGATCCCGAGATCGCGCTTGAACTGCGACTCCACCAGGTCGCCGAGGGTGGCGCAGCAGGCCAGGCCGGGCCCCAGCAGCAGACCGACCCAGAACGGGCCGGAAAGCAGCAAGGTCACGCAGGCCACACCGATGGCGGTGGATAGGATCAGCGAGCCGACGAAGCCCTCCCAGGACTTCTTGGGACTGACAGCGGGTGCCATCGGGTGCGTGCCGAAAAGCACGCCGGCGATGTAACCGCCCACGTCGGAGCCCACAACACACAGCATGAACGTGACGATGAAGGCCCAGCCGTCGACGTGATCGCGCTCCATACGCGACAACATGGCCGCGAAGCTGCCAAACAGGGGGATCCACGTCAGTACAAAAACGCCGACCGCCGTATCCCGCAGATAGTTATGCGGAGGCGAGGAACGGCCGTGGTGGAATAGGCGCGTCACCATCAGCAACAACACGCTGATGACGAAACCCGCCAGCGCGCCCGTCGGCCCGAAAGGCCACGAAAGCCACACGATCACCTGCGCGCCTAAGAAGAGGACGGGCAGGTTCAGCACATAGCCGCCCTCGTAGAGCCGGCGCCAGACTTCATAAACCGCCAGCGACAAGGCCAAGGCCACCAGCGGATACCACGCGAAAGGTGTGAAGAGCCCCGCGATGGCGATGGCGCCCAGAAATACGCCGACGGCGATGGCCTGTTTCAGATCCCGGCCGGGACCATTCTTGGGTTTCGGGCGAGCAACGATGAGAAATCGGCCTTTCGTGCGCGGGGGCTAGCAGGCGCTCGAGTTAAACCTCGAGCAGTTCCTTCTCCTTGGCCTCGACCAGGGAATCAACCTGCTCGACGTAGTTGTGGGTGATCTTCTCCAGATCCTTCTCAGCTGCGCGAACTTCGTCCTCGCCGGCCTCGCCGTCCTTCTGGATCTTGCCCAGCTGCTCCATGCCCTTGCGGCGGATGTTGCGGATGGCGATCTTCGCGTCCTCGCCCTTGGCCTTGGCCATCTTGACCATTTCCTTGCGGCGCTCCTCGGTGAGCTGCGGGATCGTGACGCGCAGCACCTGACCGTCGTTGGTGGGGTTGACGCCCAGGTCGGAGTTGCGGATAGCGTTCTCGATCGCATCCATGGTGGACTGCTCGTAAGGCTTGATCAGCAGCATGCGGGGCTCCGGAACACTGATGGTGGCCATCTGGGTGATCGGAGTGGGAACGCCGTAGTACTCGGCGACAACGCCGTTGAACATGGAGGGGTTGGCGCGACCGGTGCGGATGGTCGTCAGATCCTCTCGGGCGTGCTCCACGGAGCTAGTCATACGCTCTTCGGACTCAAGCAGAATATCGTCAATCATGATTAGAAATTTACCAGCTTACGGTGGGGATATGGGTTTAGGGATCGGGTTATGTTGGCTCTTTAGCGGGCACCGACGTTGCCGTCGACCAGGGTGCCGATGCGCTCGCCGTTGATCGCGCGGGCGATATTGCCCTCGGTGAGCAGGTTGAACACCAGGATCGGCATCTTGTTGTCCATGCATAGGGAGAACGCGGTGGCGTCGGCGACCTTGAGCCCCTTCTCGATGACCTCCCACGGGGTGATCTCGTGGAAGAGCTCCGCATCTGGGTTGGTGCGCGGATCGTCGCTGTACACGCCGTCGACGGCCTTGGCCATCAGTAGCACCTCGCAGCCGATCTCCAGGGCGCGCTGGGCGGCGGTGGTGTCGGTGGAGAAGTACGGCATGCCCATGCCCGCGCCGAAGATAACGACACGCCCCTTCTCCAGGTGGCGGGAGGCGCGCAGCGGCAGGTAGGGCTCTGCAACCTGCGTCATCTGGATGGCGGTCTGCACGCGGCAGTCCACGCCCTCCTGCTCGAGGAAATCCTGCAGGGCCAGGCAGTTCATGACCGTGCCGAGCATGCCCATGTAGTCGGAGCGGGAGCGGTCCAGGCCGCGCTGCTGCAGCTCTGCCCCGCGGAAGAAGTTGCCGCCGCCGATGACCACGGCGACTTCCACACCGGACTTGGAAACCTCCGCGATCTGTCGCGCCACGTTCTGCACGACGTCGGGGTCGATGCCGACCTTGCCGCCGCCGAACATCTCACCCCCCAGCTTCAACATAACGCGCTTGTAGCCTTCGCGGTTTTCGGCTGTAGTCACCGGGGAATCTCCTTTGTCGACGTGTTTTGCACTGCTGGCCATACTACCCCACCCAAGACATGGAAAAAGGCCTCGGCACCCTTACGGGCCGAGGCCAAAGTTACAAGGCTTTATGCCTAGCGGTACGTGGCTATGCCTGGCCAACCTCGAAGCGCTTGAAGCCCTTCAGGGTCACGCCGGCCTCGTCCATAACCTGCTTAACAGACTTCTTGGACTCGGTGACGGACGGCTGGTCCAGCAGGCAAACGTCCTTGAAGTAGCCCTTCAGGCGACCCTCGATGATGTTCGGCAGAGCCTTCTCCGGCTTGCCTTCCTCGCGTGCGGTAGCCTCGGCGATCTCGCGCTCCTTAGCAACGGTCTCAGCCGGGACCTCGTCGCTGCTCAGGTACTTAGCCTTCAGAGCGGCAACCTGCATAGCGGCTGCCTTTGCTGCGCCCTCGTCGTCGCCTTCGTAGGCAACCAGCACGCCAACTGCCGGCGGCAGGTCAGCGGAGCGGTGGTGCATGTAGACAGCGACCTTGTCGCCCTCGATGGTGGTGGCGCGCTTCAGCTCCAGCTTCTCGCCGATCTTTGCGGACAGCTGCTGCAGAGCGTCGACAGCCTTCTGGCCGTCAACCTCGACTGCCTCGAGCTCCTCGCGGGAGTTAGCCTTAACCTCGGCTGCAGCGGCTGCGACCTTGTCGGCGAACTCGATGAACTCGGAGTTCTTGGCCACGAAGTCAGTCTCAGCGTTGACCTCGATCATGGTGTTACCGGAAACGGCGATCAGGCCCTCGGAGGCGGAGCGCTCTGCGCGCTTGCCAACGTCCTTGGCGCCCTTGATGCGCAGGATCTCGATGGCCTTGTCGAAGTCGCCAGCGGCTTCTTCCAGGGCCTTCTTGCAGTCCATCATGCCGGCGCCGGTGATCTCGCGGAGCTTCTTAACGTCTGCAGCGGTGTAGTTCGCCATGTGGGGCGATCCTCCTTCTGGTGGAAGTGTTCATAGTGGCTGAAATAACAGTTTCTAAATTCAGTCCTGTTTTCCAGCCTAGGTTACAAGTAACGCCCACGCCCGTCGGACACGGGTCTGAAACTGTGTCCCATACGGGGGTGGGCGCTAAATCGCTAGCTCTAAAGCAGCTTATGCCTCGGTGTTGCCCTCGGCCTTTGCCTCAGCCTGAGCCTCTTCGGCGGGGGCCTCGGTCTTCTCAGCCTCAGCCGGTGCCTTGTCAGCGTCGCCGGCAGCTTCCTTGGCTGCAGCCTCCTGGCGCTCGGCGCGGGCCTGGCGGCCAGCCTCGACTGCGGAGGAGATGATACTGGTCAGCAGGTTTGCGGAGCGGATAGCGTCGTCGTTGCCCGGGATCGGGTAGTCGACAACATCCGGGTCGCAGTTGGTGTCCAGGATTGCGACAACCGGGATGTTCAGCTTCTGTGCCTCGGAGACAGCGATGTGCTCCTTGTTGGTGTCGACGATCCACAGAGCGGACGGGGTCTTGGTCATGTCCGCGATGCCGCCGAGGACGCGCTCCAGCTTGTTGCGCTCGCGGGCCAGCATCAGAACTTCCTTCTTGGTGCGGCCCTTGTAGCCGTCCTCAGCTGCGTCCATTGCCTGCAGCTCCTTGAGGCGGTGCAGACGCTTAGCAACGGTCTGGAAGTTGGTCAGCATGCCGCCGAGCCAGCGGTGGTTGACGTAGGGCATGCCCACGCGCTCTGCCTCGTTGGCAACTGCTTCCTGGGCCTGCTTCTTGGTACCGACGTACAGGATGTTGCCGCCGTGGGCGACGGTCTCCTTGACGAACTCGTATGCCTCGTCGATGTAGGTCAGGGTCTGCTGCAGGTCGATGATGTAGATGCCGTTGCGGTCGGTGAAGATGAAGCGCTTCATCTTCGGGTTCCAACGGCGGGTCTGGTGACCGAAGTGGACACCAGCGTCCAGCAGCTCGCGCATAGTAACAACAGCCATGGTGTTACAGGGGCGTATTTCTTCTAGCCAACCGCGTGGTCGGCGCCGCCCCTTCCTCGCTTTCAAAGTTTAGGGTTTGACGGTTTTCTTCACGATGCACTCGACACTCACTGTACGTGCGTGGCTTATGCACCATCCTGGCAGATAGTCCCCGGTGTAGCTGTGGCTCGCCATGTTCGCCCGCTTCTTCTATCGGGACCGTGCTGGTGAGCCATTAGGTGGGGTGCGAATATCTACGCGTAGTCAGTCGCCTTACTCCGCCTCTCGGTCTTCGCGAAACCGAGTGCACTCCCTTAGAACTTGTGTGTATCAAGAAAGTGCGACAGACGGATCCGGACATACTGCGCTTGCTACCCTACCCCCACTCACGCTGCCAAAACAAGTCCTATCGCCGCGCGTTGTGCCGTTTCTGTGGACAACTTTTAGTTATCCACAGCCTCGCCGGTTCGCCCTTTCTTTTTGGTGACGCCCCCACGCATCATCTGTAGCCATGACCCCACGGCTATACCGCACCATTTCCTTAACGCTTGCGCTGGTTCTCCTCTGGGTTGGCACCCCGCCTGCTCCCTTGCCAACTGCAAGTTCCCAACCCGATGCGCCCCGCATAGTCCGCTCCCATAGGTTGCCAACTGCCAAGGATGCGCAGGTAATCCGCGCTGCGGACATTCCCGATGCCGTGTGGGAACCGGGTCACCGGGGCGTGGACCTGCAGGCCTCTCCCGGTGAGGCGATCTTAGCCAGCCGGGGTGGCACCGTCGCCTTTGCAGGAGTCGTCGCTGGCACGCCGGTTGTCTCCATCAGCCACGCGGACGGTATCCGCACCACCTATGAGCCCGTCATGGCACGCGTGCGCGCCGGTCAAAAGGTGCGCCGAGGCGAGGTCATCGGCGTGCTGGCGGATGTCGCCAACTTGCCTGAGCATGCCCGGAAATCGCCGGGGCTATCCTGGGGCGCGCGATTCGAAGGCAAGGGGCGGGTGTACATCGACCCGATGACGCTTCTCGGTTCCGTGCGGGTCAGGCTCTGGGATGTGCCTGGTTAAAGACGGCCTTCAGGCGCTCGGTGCCGACGTGGGTATAGATCTGCGTGGTGGACATGTTCGAGTGGCCAAGGAGCTCCTGCACCACGCGGAGGTCCGCCCCACCCTCCAGGATCGCTGTGGCCGCGGAGTGCCGCAGCCCGTGGGGAGACAGGCGCGGGCCGGGGCCAGCCTGGGTTACGCGATTCACCACGGTGCGCACCTGGCGGGGATCGATGCGCTTGCCGCGCACGCCCACGAAAAGAGCCGGGGTTCCCTTGGCCATGTCGCCTCGCACCTCGAGCCATTTCTCCAGGGCCGTCACCACGGTGGCCCCAAAGGGGACCACGCGGGTCTTGCTACCCTTACCCGTCACGCGGAGGAGGCGGTTGGAAAAGTCCACGTCGTCCACATCGCAGCCGGTCAGCTCGGAAACGCGGATGCCGGTGGCGTACAGCAACTCAACCATGGCCCAGTCGCGGATGGCGCTGGGCGTGGATGCATCGGCCTCGGGCTGCAGGCCGTTGAGCATGTCGGTGGCCTGATCGGCGCGCAGCACGCGCGGCAGCGTGCGCTGCGGCTTCGGAGCCTTCAGTGCGGCGACCGGGTTGGCCTGCACGAAGCCGCGGTGGGCAAGAAAGGCTCCGAAGCCGCGCATGCTCGAGGCCAGCCGGGAGAGGCTGGCCCGGCTGGCGCCGTTATCCACCGCCCAGCCCAGCACGTCGCGGGCGCGGTCCAGGTCGAACTCCTCGATGCGCTCTAAGCCTTCCAGCGCGCTGTCGAGATCCCGTCGGTAGGCGCGGATCGTGTTCTCGGAGCGCCCGACCACGTGGCGCAGGTGCTGTTCGTAGTCGTCCAGCGCAGACCACAGCGGCGCCGTGGTGCCAGTGGGACGAGAGTTACTCATGTGACCAATCTAGCCGGTCACTCGACCCTAATCCAGCGATCCGCCTCCCTCCGGAGCCTGCCCATGGCCTCCAGGTCTCGCAAGCAGCGGATCACCGTGCGGGCGGGCAAACCGGTGGCTTCCACCAGTTGCGGCAGTCTGCCTTCGGGGCCTTTGCCGCTCGGCAAGGCTGCGGCGTCAATAATGGCGAGGTGCTCCCAGCTAGGTAGGAACGAGCGATCCTCTTGGCCCAGCCCCAGCGCCATCTGCTCGCCGAGAGGGGTGAGCTCCTCGATCAAGTCACGGGCGCTGACGGCCAGCGTGGCGCGGGCGGTGCGAATGCGATCGAGGCACCCAAGGGAGGCGTGGGAGGTCACGGGGCCGGGGACGGCAAAGGTAGGCTTCACGAAGGCCTCAGCCCAGTTCAGGGTGTTGAGGGCTCCGCTGCGCTGCGGGGCCTCCACCACCAGGGTCGCCTGTCCGAGCGCCGCCGCCAGGCGGTTGCGGGTGAGGAAGCGATGGCGGGCCGGCGGAGTGCCCGGTGGATACTCGCTGATAAGCATTCCGCCGGCGGCGACTATCTGCTCAAACAGATCCCCATGCGCCTTGGGGTAGGAGACGTCGAGCCCGCAGGCCATGACCACAATCGTGGGCATCTTGGAATCGAGGGCCGCGCGGTGGGCGATAGCATCGATGCCGATCGCACCCCCGGAGATCAGGCTAAAGCCCGCGTCCGCCAGGTCTCCTGCGAAGGACCGGGTAACCTGCTCGCCGTAACGTGTGGCGGCACGGGTGCCCACGACCGTAACCGAGCGGCGCACCAACGCATCCAGCCGCGTGTCTCCGCGTACCCACAGGGCGAAAGGTGCGGCCGCCTGGCCGCGGACGGAGGAATCGTGATCCGCACCCGATTCGGCCATGCGGACGAAACTGGCGGTCAGTTCGCTCGGCCACTCGTCGTCCTCCGGGGTGACCAACCGCCAGCCGCGGGCGATGGCCAGCTCCGCGTCGCGGGTGGGGTCCTGCTCGTAGCGCTGCGAGGTCGAGTCCGCCAGCGCGCCCGGCAGCTTCCCTCCCCGGCGCGCCAGGGCTTCTGCTACGGATCGCACGTCCGCGGGGCCGAGCTGCTCCCAACCGTTGGGCCACAGCATGTCCAACACGTCGAGGCGCGATGCCTCTATGACCCGGCGCACGTAGACCCACTCCAAAAAATTTTCCTGGGTCGTCATCGCTGTACCTCCGCCAATTCCCTATCCGCTCCGAAGAATTCCACCGCGTCGCTGATGTGCCCCAGGTGCGGGGCGGATGCCCGGTCGAGATCCGCGAGAGTCCAGGCGACACGGATGGTTCGGTCCACTCCCCGCTGCGTGATCGTGCCGGTGCGCAGCATGTCCTCCAGCAGCACGGCGCCGGAATCGTCCACGCCTACCTGCCGCAAAATTTTTCCGGGCACCAGCGCGTTGCTGGCGGTACCCCACCGCCGGCGGGCGCGGTCCCTGGCCTCGGCCACCCTTTCGGCCACGGCGGCGCTAGTCTCCCCCGGACTGCTAAGCGCTTCAATCTGCGGCCTGCCCGTGGTGGTGGCGAACACATCCACCCGGTCGCGCAGCGGGCCGGATAGCTTCGCCTGATACCGCAGCCGCGCCCCCGATGGGCACGTGCAGTCAATCGGCAGCTCCGCGCCACACGGGCAGGGGTTGGCGGCCATCACCAGTTGAAAGTCGGCGGGGAAGCTGGAGATCCGATTCGCCCGCATGAGCTCCACGCGGCGCAGCTCCATGGGTACGCGCAGGCACTCCAGGCTATCCCGGCGCGCCTCGCTGACCTCGTCGATAAACAGCACTCCGTGGTGGGCCAGGCTCACGGCCCCGGGCACGGGAACGCGCCCGCCGCCGATGAGTGCAGCCGGGGTCACGTTGTGGTGCGGGGCGATGAACGGCCGCTGCCCCGCGAGCACCTCCGGCAGGCTCCCCTTCACCCCCGCCAGGGAGTGCACGCTCGCGGCCTCCACCCGCTCGGTATCGGTCATGGGCGGGAGTATCCCCGGCAGGCGTTCGGCCAGCATTGATTTGCCGCTGCCCGGCGGCCCCGTCAGCATCAGGTTGTGTCCCCCGGCCGCGGCCACCTCCACCGCCCGACGGGCGGCGGGCTGGCCCACGACCTCCGCCAGGTCCCCCACTGGGCGGGGCGGGACGTACTCCCTCGGGCACGCCTCTCGCAGCTCTCCCCCGCGCAGCCAGTCGATGACCGTACCCAGGTTCGGGGCCACCAGCACACTCACACCCCCATCGCTCGCTGCCGCTGCCTGCGCAGCCTCGGCTGCCTCGCTTTCGTTTCCCACGGGCACCACGACAGTGGAAAAGCCCTCCATTGCCGCGGCCAACACCAGCGCGAACACTCCCTGCACCGGGCGGATTTGCCCGTCCAACCCCAGCTCCCCCACCAGGATCGTCTGGGCTAGTCGCCCTGCCCCCAGCGCGTCGTCCGCCACCGCGGAAAGCATCGCGCACACCATCGCCAGGTCGTAGCCCGCCCCCTGCTTCGGCAGCCCAGCGGGCGATAGGCTCATCACGGTCCGCGACCCCGGCCACCCCACGCCGGAGTTCTTGAGCGCCGACCGGATGCGGTCCTTCGCCTGCACCACCGCGGTATCCCCCATGCCCACGATTGATATTCCGGGCAGCCCCCTGCTCACGTCGCACTCGACGGTGATCACGGTCCGCCTGGTCCCCTCCAGCGCTATCGACTGCGCATGCCCCACGGCCATCGATCACCACACCCCCTCGACGTGCTCGCGCACCCCGTCCGGTCCGACGTCGATCACGTCCACGCGCAGTCCCCCGGAAAACTGCACCCCCTCGCGGTTCTGTTCCAGCCATAGCCCGGCCAGCGTGCGAATCCGCCTGAGCTTCCGCGGCCCCACCGCCGCCACTCCGCCCCCGTCGGAGTCCGAGGCGCGATACTTTACCTCGATGAAAGCCAGGTCGTCCTCGGGCGTCCGCGCCACCAAGTCCAGCTCCCCATAGCGGGTATAGAAGTTGCGGTCCAGCACCTCATACCCCGCCCGCTGCAGATACTCAGCCGCCAGGTCCTCCCCCAGGTTTCCCACTGCTCGCTTGTTCGCCGCCGTCACTAGTCGCCCTCCCCTTTTCGTGATCCGGCACCGGTCCTTCACGCCCGGCACCTGGTTCACAAGTGTGGGGCATCATCCCCGTGGGGTGGCGTCATAAAAAGAAACAGAGACAACAAAAGCCCAGGGGGCTGTGGATAACCCCTGGGCTGTGAATAAGAGGAAAGGTGCAGGTCAGTCGGGCAGCTGCAGCTCGGGCTTGTCGAGCTCCTCGATGTTTACGTCCTTGTAGGTGATTACGCGCACGTAGCGGACGAAGCGGGCGGGGCGGTACATGTCCCACACCCAGGCATCAGACATGCGAACTTCGTAGTAGACCTCCCCGCCGGAGTTGCGCGGGATCAACTCGACGGCGTTGGCCAGGTAAAAGCGGCGCTCGGTCTCCACAACGTAGGAAAACTGGCTGACCACGTCGCGGTACTCGCGGTACATCGACAGCTCGACGTTTGCCTCGTAGTCGTCTAGTTCCTCAGCGCTCACGGACTTACCCTCGATCCTTCCCTTTAAGCCACTGCTGGTGCGCAGCGGCCACGTTCTTGTAACTGTAACGGTGATAAGGGGTGCCACCATGTAGGCTCACCGCAGTCATGTGCGCCTTGGTGCCATAGCCCTTGTGACTAGCCAAACCATACCCCGGGAACTCCTCGTCGAGCGTTCGCAACACTCGATCCCTGGAAACCTTTGCCAGCACACTTGCCGCGCTAATGCACTTGGCCATCTGGTCGCCCTTCACCACGGGCAGGTGCGGCATGGGCAGGCCGGGGACCTTCACCGCATCCGTCAGCACGTATCCGGGCTGCACCTCCAAAGCGGCCACGGCACGCCGCATGCCCGAGACGTTCGCGTGCTGGATGCCGAAGCGGTCGATATCTTCGGCGCTGATGTGAATGATCGAGTAGGAAACGGCGACGTCGCGGATGACGTCATACAGCCGTTCGCGGGTCTTCTCCGTGAGCTTCTTCGAGTCGGTCAGGCGGTCCAGCCCGGCCTCGTCCAGGTCGGCAGGCAGGATGCACGCCGCAATCGAGATCGGCCCGCAGCACGCGCCGCGCCCGGCCTCGTCCACTCCCGCGACAGGCCCCAGCCCCGCGGCCTCTAGCTCGCGTTCCATCTAGCCCTGGATGGGCAGGGCGTCCACGCCACCAATGCGGCTGAACGGCAGCAGGATGGACTCGACCTCGCCGACGATGTTCTCCACCGGGATGGTGCCCTGGTGCTCGTCGCCCATGTGCGCGCGGGAGTCCAGCGAGTTGGTGCGATTGTCGCCCATCACCCAGACAGCGTCGTCCGGCACGGTGACAGGTCCGAAGTAGTCGCCCTGGCACTCCTTGGAGCCCGTGGTCGGGTCGATCGGGTTCGCCGGTGGGTTCATCGTGTAGGAATCGTCGACCTTCTTGCCGTTGACCATGATGCCCGGGTCGCCCTCCTGGCACTGCACGGTCTGCCCACCGGTGGCGATCACGCGCTTGACCAGGGTGTTTTCGTCCGGCGCGACGATGCCGATAGTGGCGCCAAGGTTCTGCAGCCCGCGCACCACGTCGTTGGAGCTGCGGCGGGAGGTGTATTCCTCGTTCCAAGACTCAGTTCCGACGAAAACGACGACATCGCCCGGGTCGGGCATCTTGTCGCCGCGGTAGGCCAACTTGTTCACGAAGATGCGGTCGGGTGTGCAGCCCACGCAGCCGTGCAGCGTCGGCTCCATAGACTCGGAAGGAATCAGGTACATGCGGCCCACAAAGTTATTGAAAGCGCCCAGCACCAGCATCGTCACCAGGATGATGATCGGCATCTCGACCCACCAAGGGTAGGTCTTCTTCTCCTTCTTCTTTTTTGGTGACGCCCCCTGCTCCGGCTGCGCTGCAGCCTCATCGGGCACGTTAGGGTCGTTGGGTTCCTGTCGATGAGTCACAAAGAACGAGGATACCAGTGGGGCGAACAGCAAAAAACCCAGCCACGAAAGTGTGACTGGGTTGATAGCACTTAGGGGGTAAGTACTAGATGCGCTCCTTGATGCGGGCTGCCTTGCCGCGACGCTCGCGCAGGTAGTACAGCTTCGCACGGCGAACCTTACCGCGGGACAGGACGTCGATGCGGTCGATGTTCGGGGAGTGAACCGGGAAGGTACGCTCCACACCGATGCCGAAGGAAACCTTGCGGATGGTGAAGGTCTCGCGGATGCCGGAGTTCTGGCGGCGGATCACAACACCACGGAAAACCTGCAGACGGGACTTGGAGCCCTCGATAACCTTGACGTGAACGTCCAGGGTATCGCCGGCGCGGAACTCGGGAATGTCGTCGCGCAGCTGAGCTGCGTCAACCTTATCAAGAATGTGCATGGATGAAATCCTTTTGCTCGTCTGGATAGAGGATCCTCGCGGCTTTTCGCGTGACGTGCGCGCCTACGGGTTCGTACCCACAACAGAAATTAACTTGAGTAGTATGACACCGACTAGCGGCTTTGTCCAAATCCCGCGTTCTTCAGCGCGGCGGCCATGCTGCCCTGCGGGGCCTGATTGCGCGGGTTAGGCTTCCTCCGCGCCCCCTTCTTCGGCTTGGACTTGCCGTTGGCTGTAGGGGCCTTGGGTTCGTCCTGCAGGCGCAGGGAAAGGCCAATGCGGTTGCGCGGAACGTCCACGTCAACGACACGCACCTTCACCACCTCGCCAGAGCTGACCACGTCGTGCGGATCCTTTACGAATTGCTCGCTCATGGCGGAGACGTGAACCAGGCCATCCTGGTGCACGCCGATGTCCACGAAGGCTCCGAAGGCCGCAACGTTAGTGACCGTGCCCTCTAGCACCATGCCCGGCTTGAGGTCCTTGATGGTCTCGATCCCCTCGGCGAGCGTGGCGGTCTTAAACGTCGGGCGCGGGTCGCGCCCCGGCTTGTCCAGCTCCGCCAGCACGTCCGTGACGGTGGGGATGCCGAACTTCTCGTCGGCGAAGTCCCCCGCACGCAGCTTGCCCAGCACGGCGGAGTTGCCTACGAGCTGCGCAACCTCCACGCCGGTCGCGTCCACGATGCGGCGCACCAGCGAGTAGGCCTCGGGGTGTACAGCTGAGCCGTCCAGCGGGTCGGCAGCTCCGTTGATGCGCAGGAAGCCCGCAGCCTGCTCGAACGCCTTCGGCCCCAGGCGCGGCACCTTCAGCAGCTCCTTGCGGGACATGAAAGCGCCGTTCTCATCACGGTAGGCCACGATGTTTTCCGCCAGGGTCGGGGTAATGCCCGCCACGCGGTTGAGCAGCGGCGCACTGGCCAGGTTCACGTCCACGCCGACGGAGTTCACTGCATCCTCCACCACAGTGTCCAGCCCGGCGGCCAGCAGCGCCTGGTTGACGTCGTGCTGGTACTGCCCCACGCCGATGGATTTCGGGTCGATCTTCACCAGCTCCGCCAGCGGATCCTGCAGGCGGCGGGCAATGGAAACGGCTCCGCGCAGCGAGACGTCCATGTCCGGGAACTCCTGGGCGGCCACCTCGGAGGCAGAGTAGACCGACGCACCTGCCTCGGAGATGACGACGGTTTGGGGCTTAGTGCCCTCCGCCAGCCCGGCGATCTCCTTTGCCAGCTTCTCGGTCTCGCGGCTGGCGGTGCCGTTGCCCACTGCCAGTAGCTCCACGCCGTGCTTGTTCACCAGCGCGCTGAGGATCGTGCGGGCCTTATCCCACTGGCCCGAGTGCGGGTAGACGACGACCGTGTCCAACACCTTGCCGGTGCCGTCCACCACGGCGCACTTCACGCCGTTGCGGTAGCCCGGGTCCATGCCCAGGGTCGCCCGGTGGCCCGCGGGGGCCGCCAGCAGGAGATCCTTCAGGTTCTTCGAGAACACGCCCACGGCGGCCTCGTCGGCCTTCTCCTTCAGACGCATACGCACATCCACCGCGGAGCTGACCGCCAGCTTGGTGCGCCAGCCGAAGCGCACGCATTCGGCGCGGAACTTATCGGCCGGATCACCCTGAGCCTGCAGCCCGGTGCGATCGGCAATGATGCCCTGGTAGAACTCGTCGTCCTCCCCCGGCGCAAAGCTCACCCGCAGCACGCCCTCATTCTCCCCGCGCAGCAGTGCTAGCACGCGGTGGCTCGGCAGATCCCCGAAGGGTTCGTCGAACTCGAAGTAGTCGCGGTACTTCTGGCCTTCTTCCTCCTTGCCCTCAATCACGGCGGATTCGGCACGGCCGCGCTTGAAGTACTCCTCGCGGATCTCCCCCACCAAATCCGGGTCGGTGGAAATGTCCTCGACCACAATGGCCCTGGCGCCGGCCATCACCGAGGTGGCGTCAGCAAAACCCTCCTGGACGTAGTCCGCTGCCAGATCGGGACTGCCTCCGGCGAGCAGCTTCTCAACCAGCTCGCCCAAGCCGGCCTCGCGCGCGATGGCGGCCTTGGTGCGGCGGGACTTCTTAAACGGCAGGTACAGATCCTCGAGGCGGGCCTTCGTGTCCACGGCCAGGATCTTTTCACGCAGCTCGTCGGTGAGCTTGCCCTGCTCTTCGATGCTCTTGAGGATGGTCTCCTTGCGGGCGGCGAGCTCGCGTAGGTAGTCGAGGCGCTGCTCGAGCTGGCGCAGCTGGCTATCGTCCATGCCGCCGGTGACTTCCTTGCGGTAGCGGGCGATAAACGGCACGGTCGCCCCGCCATCCAGCAGGTCGATGGTGGCCTGAACGCGGGGCTGATCCACCCCGAGCTCGTGGGCAATGATGCTAGCGATGCTATCGGTCATTCCCCACATTCTAGAGGGGCTACTGCTTGCCGAAGTCCTCGCCCCACTCGGGCGCATCGCTGGTGAACTCCGTCAGATCGCGCTCGCCGCTAAAGCCCTGCTGCATGTGCAGGTACTCCAGGTGGCGATCGAAAAGATCCAGCACGTTATTGATCAGCTGCGCGCGGGTGTAGCCGAACACGTCGAAGCCCAGGGAGCCGTTCATGCCGAAGACCTCGAGGCGGACGTAGTTCTTGCCGTTGTCGAGTTTGTCCGACGCGCCCTCGCGGACCGCGAACTCCGGGGTGGTGGAGATGACCGGGTAGAGCTGATAGCGGAAGACCGGGTCCTCCCCGAAAATCACGGACAGGTCCAACTGGGGAACCTTGGTGTCCTTACTGTCGGCGACCAACAACGTGGCGTCATAATCCCTAGCCCGCAGCGCCGTAGCGACCGATTCGAGGGCGGGCTTGGCGATCTGCACCACATACCGGTGCGCGGTCTGCTCCGACGGCCAGGTAGAAGTGCGATCGAGGCGGTTCTCCCAGTCCAGGTCGTTGCCAGAGGGCAGAGTGCGCCCGGAAATCGCGGAGTGCAGAGCGATGGCACGGGAATCCACCTGGGCGGTCTCCATGCGTATCGAGCGCATCAAGCCCACCATGATCAGGTACACCACCACCATGAACGGCAAGCCCATGATCAGCGTGGCCATCTGCAGCGTGGCGATGCCGCCAACTTGCAGCATGGCGATCGTCAGCACGGCGACGGCACCCGACCACATCAGGCGCATCCACGGCGCGCCGTCCTGCTGTGGGTCCTGCGAGATGGAGGAGAACTTCGCCATAACCAGCGCGCCGGAGTCCGCGGAGGTCACGAAGAACAGCAGACCCACGAGGATGGCGATAAACACCACGATCGTGCCGCCGGGCAGTCCATCGAGCAGGGTGTAGAAGCCACGCTCCGGGGAGTCCACGGCGGTCTGCAGGAAGTCGTGATCCTTGTTGTTGACCGCACGATCCAGCGCAGTGTTGCCCAGGATGGAGGCCCACAGCGCGACGAAGAGGAAGGGGACGCACAGGGTACCGATGACGAATTGACGGAAGGTGCGGCCACGGGAAATACGCGCCAGGAACAGACCTACGAACGGCGCCCAGGCCACCCACCAGGCCCAGAAGAACAGGGTCCAGTTAGCCATCCAATCCGCGGTGGCTGCCGGGTCCTGGGAGTAAGAGAAAGTCTCGAAGGTCCAGCGCGGCAGCCAGGCGAGGTAGTCGCCCATGTTCTTCACCACGGAGTTCAGCAGCCAGCCAGTGCGGCCGGTGAACAGGACGAACAGCAGTAGTGCGGTGGCGAGGTAGACGTTCGCCTCACTGAGGCGCTTAATGCCCTTGTCCACACCGGATACTGCGGAGATCGCTGCGACGCCCACTGCCAGCGCCACCAGAGCGATTTGCATGCCACGGCCCTCGGGCAGGCCGAACACCATGTTCAGACCGAAGTTCAGCTGCACCACGCCGATACCCAGGGAGGCCGCCACGCCGAAGATCGTGCCGAGCAGGGCGGCGATATCGACCGCGTCGCCGATCGGCCCGTTCACCCGCTTGCCGATCAACGGGTACAGGGCGCTGCGGATGGCCAGGGGCATGTTCAGGCGGTAGGCGTAGTAGCCAAAGGCCAGGCCCATCAGCGCGTACAGCGCCCAGCCGGACACGCCCCAGTGGAATAGAGTCCAGGCGATGGCCTCGTTGTAGGCCTGCTCCGTCATCCCCTCGCCCACCGGCGGGGTGGAATACTGCGCCAGCGGCTCGGCCACGGAGTAGAACATCACGCCGATGCCGATACCGGCGGCGAAGAGCATTGCCGACCAGGAGAAAAGGCTGTACTGGGGCTTGGAGTGGTCGGGACCCAAGCGGATAGCGCCCGCCTTGGACAGGGCGATCCAGATCATGAAGATCAGCGCAATGGCGACGGTGGCGATGTAGAGCCAACCCAGGCTCTCTGTCAGCCACCCGGTGATTCCCCCGACGACGGAATCGAAGTTATCGCTGGCGACGGCGGCCCAGATAGCGACCAGCAAAGTGATGACCATCGTGACCGCCACCACGGGCCAGTTGGCCTTGGGAGGCTCCCCACTGCGTGAACGGTCCGCCCCCGCAGAGTACGTACCGACGATGGCCCGAGGGCCAGCTGACAGTCTGGATCGCTTCTTGTCCGCCAACTTTTCCTATTCCTTAAACCACCCCGTCACCGCTGGCGCGATGTTGGTGTAGACGTGCTTGTGCTCCTGGTACTCGGCCAGTCCGGTGGGACCGAGCTCGCGGCCGTTGCCGGACTGCTTCATTCCGCCCCACTCCGCCTGCGGCAGGTAGGGGTGGAAGTCATTAATCCAGATAGTACCGTGACGCAGCTTACGTGCGGCCCTTTCCGCCTTTCCCGCGTCAGTGGTCCACACGGCACCGGCGAGGCCGTACTCGGTGTCGTTGGCAATGGCCACGGCCTCGTCCTCGGTGGTGAAGGATTCGACGGTCACGACCGGACCGAAGGCCTCGTCGTGCACGCAGTCCATCTCTTGCGTGCAGCCATCGATGATCGTCGGCAGGTAGAACACGCCCTGGGTCAGGTCCGTGTTGCCCGTGGCGTGAGAGCCCTGGTTGTCCTCGGCCGTCGGGATGCGGCCGCCGCAGAGGATCTTCGCACCTTGCTCGCGGGCGCGGTCGACGTAGGCCGCAACCTTGTCGCGGTGATCCGCGGAGATCAGCGCGCCGGTCTCGGCGGCCTCGTCCAGCGGGCCGCCGACCTTGATCTTCTCGGCCTTGGCCACCAGAGCCTCGACGAACTGGTCGTGGATGGACTCCTCCACCACGATGCGGGAGCCCGCAGAGCAGACCTGGCCGGAGTGGACGAACGCGCCGTTCAGTGCGTTATCCACCGCAGCGTCGAAGTCCGCGTCGGCGAAGATAACGTTCGGATTCTTGCCACCCAGCTCGAGGGCCACGCGCTTGACGGTCTCCGCCGCGTTGCGCGCGATCAGCTTGCCGGTGACCAGGCCACCGGTGAAGCTGACCATATCCACATCCGGGCTCTGCGACAGCGGGTTGCCGCAGTTGGCGCCCGCGCCGGTGATCAGGTTAGCCACGCCGGCCGGCAGACCCAGCTGGTCTAGAACCGTCATCAGCATCATGGCGGTGTGCGGAGTGAGCTCCGCCTGCTTCAGCACAAAGGAGTTGCCGGCGGCCAGGGCCGGGGCGACCTTCCAGGCCACCTGCAGCAGCGGGTAGTTCCACGGGGTAATCAGGCCGCATACGCCTACCGGTTCGGCGTCAATACGAGAGCGAACATTTGCATCGCCCGGGTCCACGACGCGACCGGCCTGGTGCTGGGCGAGAGTGCCGAAGTACTCGAAGGAGTTGGCGATGTCGTCCATGTCGATCTCGGACTCGGCCAGGCGCTTGCCCGTGTCGGCGGACTCGGCGCGGGCGAAGGCATCCTTGTTCTCGCGGATCTTGTCGGCGACCTGTAGCAGGAGCTTGCCGCGCTCGGCGGCGGGCACGTCGGCCCACACGCCGGAGTCGAAGGAGGCACGGGCAGCGGCGATGGCCTTGTTCGTGTCCTCGTCGGAGGCCTCGGACACCAAGCCCACGGTGGAGTTATCGGCGGGGTTGGTGATCGTGCGGGTCTCGCCCTTTTCGGCTGCTACCCACTCGCCGTTGATGAACAGCGAGGCGGGAGCGCCCTCTTTCTTGTGCACCCCGGCCAGCAGTTCGCAGGTGGTGGGGTCGAACAGTACAGCGTTCATGGTTGTGATTCTCGCTTTCTGTATTTGACCTTTTGGTCCAGTTGGTCGGTCCAGTTGGTCCAGCTTTTAGTCTTCGGTCCAGGTGCGCACGGGATCCGCGCCGTCGGACATGTCGGAGGTGCCCGGAAGATCGCGCTGCATGTGCAGGAACTCCAGGTGGCGCTCGTAGAGGTCCAGGACGTTATCGATCAGCTGCTCCGTGGTGTAGCCGTAGATGTCGTAGCCCAGCGAACCGGTGTTATCGAAGACCTCGAGACGGTAGTAGTTCTCCCCATTACTGGTGCTGCGGGTGAAGCTCGGCACCGGGTGCTCCAAGGGGTAGATCTGGTAGCGGAAGTCTTGCTCTTCACCCAGGTGGATGGTGAGGTCCAACTGGTTTACCGGCAGGTTCGGCACGTCGGCAGCCACCAGCGTAGTGTCGATGCCCTCGTCCTTCAGCTCGCGTGCGACGGCCTCCAGCGCAGGCTGCGCCACGTTAGTGAGGTACTCGTTCGCCTTGGCCTGGCTCGGCCAGGTGGATGCTCGAGACAGGCGCTTGCGCCAGGACTGCTTGTCCCCACCGGCACCGGAGCGGCCGGACATGGCGCTGTGCAGGGAGATACTGCGGGCCTCCGTGGCGTAGCTCTCCAGGCGCAGGGAGCGCCACAGTCCGAACATGATGAGGTAGATCACGATCGTGAACGGCAGACCCATCACGATGGTTGCCAGCTGCACTGTTTCGACGCCGTTAACTTGCAGCATGACCAGCGTCAGCAAGCCGACCAGCACGGCCCAGAAGATGCGGGACCACTTGGCACCGTCCTGGCGGGAATCCTCGATCTTGGAGGTGAAGTTGGCGGTCACCAGCGCACCGGAGTCGGCGGAGGTGATGTACAGAAGCAGGCCAATCATGGTGCACAGGACGATCAGCACCGCGCCGCCGTTCATGTCCTGCAGCAGTGCGTAGAAGCCCTGCTCCGGAGTTTCCATGGTGTTGTTGGCGAAATCCATGTCGCCACCGACAACGCGCTTCAGGGCGGTGTTTCCGAACAGGCTCATCCACAGCAGGATGAACAGGAACGGGATGGTCAGTACGCCGACGACGAATTGGCGCAGGGTGCGGCCGCGGGAAATGCGGGCCAGGAACAGGCCGACGAAGGGCGCCCAGGCTACCCACCAGGCCCAGAAGAACAGCGTCCACGCGCCCATCCATGCCTTGGTGGCCTCCGGGTCCTCAGAGAAGGCAAACGTGTCCATCGTCATGCCCGGGAAGGAGGACACATAGTCGCCGATGTTCATCACGAGGGCGTCAAGAAGGAAGGCAGTCTGGCCCGTGACGGTGACGTAGAGGACCAGCCCGATGGCCAGCAACACGTTGATCTCACTCAGGCGCTTAATACCCTTGTCCACGCCGGAGATGGCGGACAGGGTGGCGATGCCGACGGCGAAGATGATCAGGCCGGATTGGACGGCCACGCCCTGATCCCAGCCGAAGATGAGGTGCAGGCCGTAGGTCAGCTGCACCACGCCGATGCCCAGCGAAGCCGCGATGCCGAAAACGGTGCCCAGGACGGCCGCGATGTCCACCGCGCCGCCGATCGGGCCGTGGATGCGCTTACCGATCAGCGGGTACAAGGCGCTGCGGATGGCCAGCGGCATGTTCAGGCGGTAGGCGTAGTAGCCGAAGGCCATGCCCATCAGGGCATACAGGGCCCAGCCGGTCACACCGTAGTGGAACAGTGCCCAGACGACAGCCTGCTCGGCGGCTTCGCGGGTCTGCCCATCCCCTACTGGCGGTGCCATGTATTGAGTCACCGGCTCCGCGACGGCGAAGAACATCAGATCCACGCCGATGCCGGCGGCGAAGAGCATCGCCGACCAGGAGAAGAGGCGGAACTGCGGACGGGAGTGGTCCGGCCCCAGGCGAATGTTGCCCGACTTCGAGAATGCAACCACCAGGACGAAGATCACAGCGACCGTGGCGGTGACGATGTAGAACCAGCCGAGGTTCGTGGAGATCCAGCCGGTGACGGTGCCCAGGGTGTCCTTGGCCTGCTCACGTCCGAAGAAAGCGTAGAGGGCGACGGCCAGGATGCCGAGTGCCGAGACGATGAAGACAGGCCAGTTGGTCTTGGGGTCCGTTACTTCACCCGGCGAATAGCTATCACGGTCGTTAACATCAAAAGAGCCGACGATCACTCGTGGAGCAGAGCTGTTTTTCCTGCTCCCGATGCGCCGGGAGGCGCTTTCGGCCGCCTGCGGCTGATGGTCGTTTTCGGCATTTGTCATGTAGTTCTCCTCTTGTTCTCCTCGATCGCTTCCTCGCCAAAGGGAGTTCATTTTCTCAGAAATACAATTTCCTAGAGTACACAGGTCATTCTAATTTGCCAGCATTCCCCCTCACATAGGTGTTAATTACTGCCTCACTAGTGAGGTGGTTTAATCATGCCTTTTACCTGCTATCTAGCGAATTAAAAAAGAAAATGGCATACTAGTAAACGTTCAGTCATTTAACTAGGAGGCGAGTGAATAGATGAGCTTCATCGACAAGCTGATTCCAGGAAAGAAGAACGACACCAAAGGCCAGGTAGTCGAAGACCGTCGTCGGGATATCGTCATCGTCGGCGGCGGTTCCGCAGGTTCCGTATTGGCCAACCGACTCTCCGAAGACTCCGCCAAGGACGTCATGGTCCTGGAGGCCGGCCGCCCGGACTCCCTGTGGGATCTGTTCATCCACATGCCGGCGGCGTTTTCCTTCCCCATCGGCGACAAGCACTACGACTGGCAGTACGAATCCGAGCCGGAACCGGAGATGAACGGCCGTCGTATCTACCACGCCCGCGGCAAGGTGCTGGGTGGCTCCTCCTCCATCAACGGCATGATCTTCCAGCGCGGCAACCCAATGGACTACGAGAAGTGGGGCAAGCTACCTGGCATGTCCAACTGGGGTTGGAGCCACGTCCTGCCCTACTTCAACAAGATGGAAACCGCCCTGGGCGCCGACGCTAACGACCCGCGCCGCGGCCACAACGGTCCGCTGAAGCTGACCCGCGGCCCGGCCACCAGCCCACTGTTCCAGGCCTTCTTCAAGTCCGTCCAGCAGGCCGGCTACAACCTCACCAACGACGTCAACGGCTACCGCCAGGAGGGCTTCGCCCCCTTCGACCGCAACATCCTGGGCGGCAAGCGCCTGTCCGCCGCCCGCGCCTACCTGCACCCGGTCATGGACCGCAAGAATCTGGACGTGCGCACCCGCGCCTACACCACGCAGGTCATCGTTGAAAACGGCAAGGCCGTGGGCGTGGAGTACCAGTGGAAGGGCCAGACCCACCGCGTCTTCGCCGACAAGGTCATCCTCTGTGGCGGCGCCTTCAACACCCCGCAGCTGCTGGAACTGTCCGGCATTGGTGACCGCGAGGTGCTGGAAAAGGCTGGCGTCGAGGTCAAGAAGCACCTGCCCGGTGTGGGCAACAACCTGCAGGACCACCTCGAGGTCTACGTGCAGTACAACTGCACCCAGCCGGTGAGCTCCCAGCCGTACTACAAGATGATCAACCGCCCGTTCATCGGTCTGCAGTGGCTGCTGACCCGCCGCGGTCCGGTTGCGTCCTCTCACTTCGAGGCCGGCGGCTTCGCCCGTTCCAACGAGAACGAGGACTACCCGAACCTGATGTTCCACTTCCTGCCGATGGCGATCCGCTACGACGGTTCCCAGCCGGAGGGCGAGCACGGCTTCCAGTTCCACGTCGGCCCGATGTACTCCGACACCAAGGGCCACGTGCACATCAAGTCGAACGACCCGAAGGACAAGCCGGAGATCCTGTTCAACTACCTGGCCACCGACCAGGACCGCCGCGAGTGGGTCGAGGCCGTGCGCACCTCCCGCAAGCTGCTGGATACCCCGGCGATGAAGGAGTTCACCGACGGCGAGATCTCCCCCGGCTCTGCCGTGGAGACCGACGAAGAGATCCTGGAGTGGGTACGCAACGACGCAGAGACCGCTCTGCACCCGTCCTGCACCGCCAAGATGGGCCCGGCGGACGACGAGATGGCCGTTGTCGACCCGGAGACCATGCAGGTCCACGGCGTTGAGGGCCTGTACATCGCCGACGCTTCGGTCATGCCGATCATCACCAACGGCAACATCTACGCCCCGGTCATCATGCTGGCGGAGAAGGCCGCCGACCTGATCAAGGGCGACAAGCCCCTGGATCCGATCGACATCCCCTTCTACCACGCTAAGCAGGACATGCCGCTGTACGCAGAGGGCGAAGAGCCCCGCGATCACGTCAACGCCATCCCGGGCGCTGACCACTAGGGTTTAGGGCTCCAGCCCGTCCAGATACGCCCGATCTGCCTTGGATAGCTCCACGTTATCCAGCAGATCCGGGCGTATTTTTTTGGTTCGGGCGAGGGATTGTTCGCGCCGCCACTGCGCAATCTTCGCGTGGTTGCCGCTAAACAGCACGTCCGGCACGTCCAGCCCGCGCCACTGCCGGGGGCGCGTGTAGCTGGGGCCTTCCAGCAGCCCGTCCTGGAAGGAATCCTCCTGGTGGCTGGCCTGGTTGCCCAGCACGCCGGGGATCAGCCGCACCATCGCCTCGGCCATGACCAGCACTGCGACTTCCCCGCCGATCAGCACATAGTCGCCAATGCTGACTTCTTCCACGCGGTAGCGGTTCTGTGCGTCCTCCACCACTCGCTGGTCGATACCTTCGTAGCGGCCGCAGGCAAACACGACGTGTTCTTCGGTGCTCCACCGTTCTGCCATGTCTTGGGTGAACGGTTTTCCTGCGGGTGTGGGGACAATAAGCAGCGGTTTTGTGACGCCACCCGCTTCCTCACCTAAACGCTCAGCATCGCTGTCGCTTGTGGCTGGCAGCAGGTTGCGCTTGTGCTCCGCGGAGCTCTCCAGGTCGCTGACCGTGGCCGCCGGGCCGGTGCCCGCCGCGACGTCATCGAGAGCCGGTCCCCAGACCTCGGGCTTCATCACCATGCCAGGGCCACCGCCGCACGGGGTGGAATCCACCGACTGGTGGACGTCACTGGTCCAGGCGCGCAGATTATGCACGCCAACGCTTAGGATGCCCTGCTCAATGGCCTTGCCTAGGAGCGCGTGGCGCAGCGGCTCTAAATATTCGGGGAAGATCGTTACTACGTCTAGGCGCAAAACTAGCTCAGCTCCAAAAGCCCCTCGGGCGGGGTGAGTACGAGGATCTCCTCCTCCAGGTCCACCACCGGGACAATCTGGTGACGGAAGGGTACGAGCACTTCCTTGCCGGCGGTCGGCAGCTGGGACTCGGCGTCAATAAGAATAACGAGCAACTGCCCGGCCGGAGTGTGCTCAACGGCGACGACCTCCCCTACCAGATCGCCGAGCTGGATCTCGTCGCCCTCCAGATCCGTGCCGGGGGCGAGGAGGTAGGCGGTGAGGCCCTCGAGTTCGTGGTCGTAGAAACCGTCGTCGTCCTCATCGTGCACGGGGGCAGCGAAGAAGCGCACGCCGCGCAGGGACTCGGCGGCCGTGCGGTCGGCGACCTCCTCGAAGGTGACCAGCAGGCGCCCCTGGTGCGGGCGGAAGGAACGGACGGTCAAGGACAGCTCCTTGCCCGCCTGCTTACCTTTCAGAACCTCGCCGGTGGCGAAGCGCTGTTCGGGGGTGTCCGTCGTGGGATCGACGACCACCTCTCCCCGCACGCCGTGGGGCTTGATCACCCGGCCGATCTGCAACTCCATAGGCTAGATAACACCCTGTGCCAGCATTGCATCGGCTACCTTGCGGAAGCCGGCGATGTTGGCGCCGAGAACGTAATCGTCTTCCCGGTCGTACTCGCGAGCCGTCCTATCGCAACGCTTGAAGATTCCACGCATGATGTCGCGCAGGCGCCTATCGGTGTAGTCGAAGGTCCAGGAATCGCGGGAGGCGTTCTGCTGCATCTCCAGCGCAGAGGTAGCCACACCACCGGCGTTGGCGGCCTTGCCCGGGGCGAAGAAGATCTTGCGCTTGCGGAAGACCTCGATGGCCTCCGGGGTACACGGCATGTTGGCGCCCTCGGCGACGTAGCGGCAGCCATTGTCGGCGAGCATGATGGCCGCCTCGCCGTCCAGCTCGTTCTGGGTGGCGCACGGCAGAGCCACGTCGGCCTCAACCTCCCAGATGTTGCCGCCCTCGTGGTAGGTCACGCCGTCGGTCTCCTTGGCGTAGTCGGACAGGCGGGCGCGGCGCACCTCCTTGATGTCCTTCAGAAGTTCGATGTCCACGCCTTCGGGGGTGCACACATAGCCAGAGGAATCAGACATGGCAACGACGGTTGCCCCGAGCTCCTGGGCCTTTTGAGCAGCGTAGATGGCGACGTTACCGGAACCGGAGACGATGACCTTGGCACCGTCAAAGCGATCGTCGTGGGCACCCATCATTTCCTGAGTGAAGTACACGGTGCCATAGCCAGTGGCCTCGGTGCGGACCAGGGAGCCGCCCCAGGTCAGGCCCTTGCCGGTGAGCACGCCGGACTCGTGGCGGTTCGTCATACGGCGGTACTGGCCAAACAGGTAACCGATTTCGCGACCGCCCACGCCGATGTCACCGGCGGGAACGTCGACCTCCTCGCCGATGTGGGTGTGCAGCTCCGTCATGAAAGACTGGCAGAAGGACATGATCTCTCGGTTCGACTTGCCCTTCGGGTCGAAGTCCGAGCCACCCTTTGCGCCGCCGATCGGCAGGCCGGTTAGGGAGTTCTTGAAGATCTGCTCGAAGCCGAGGAACTTGATGATGCCCAGGTTCACCGACGGGTGGAAGCGCAGGCCGCCCTTGTAGGGGCCGAGCACGGAGTTGAACTGCACGCGGAAACCGCGGTTCACGCGCACCTCGCCCTCATCCGTGATCCATGGGACGCGGAAGATGACCTGCCGCTCCGGCTCACACATGCGCTCGATGAGTGCATAATTTGCGTAGTGCTCGTCCTTCTTCAGGACGTACGTCAAGCTGTCCAGCACCTCTGCAACGGCCTGGTGGAACTCAGGCTCCCCGGCGTTGCGTTGAATGATCTGCTGGTAATAACCGCTGACGGTTTCTTCGACGTTCATTGAGGATGCCTTCTTTGCCTCTCGCGAAAACCCAATGGTCGGCATGCGGCCGACCTGTGATGACAGTCATTTAGTCTACTCCCCATGACCGACAACACATTCAAGTGGTGCGTTCCGGGGGCAATCGCCGCAGCGGATAGCGTGAAAGACAACTTGAAATCCACCCTACAAATACAGAAACCCCAGGTGAGCAGCAACTACTCAACCTGGGGTTAGGAATCAGGTGGCGGTTCGTACCGCCGCCCCCTTACTCTGCAGACTCGGCCTCAGCCTCTGCCTCGCCCTCGGAGTCAGCCTCAGCCTTCTCGGCTTCCTCAGCAGCCTTGGCAGCAGCCTCTTCCTCAGCGGCAGCCTCAGCAGCAGCCTTGGCCTCTGCCTCTTCCTTGGCCTTGCGCTTCTTCTCGGTGATGGCCTCAGCGGTCGGCCCATCGGCAGCCTCAGCCAGAGCCTCGTTGAACAGGTCCAGCTTGGACTTCTTCTCCTCGGCAACCTTCAGGGTGCCCTCAGCGCCCTCGATGCCCTTGTACTTCTGCCAGTCGCCGGTGACCTTCAGCAGAGCCAGAACCGGCTCGGTCGGCTGTGCGCCGACGCCCAGCCAGTACTGTGCGCGCTCAGAGTCGATCTGGATCAGGGAAGGCTCCTGGGTCGGCTGGTAGATGCCCAGGTTCTCGATGATCTTTCCGGAACGCTTGGTGCGTGCATCCTGAACGACGACGCGGTACTCCGGGGTACGGATCTTACCCAGGCGCTGCAGCTTAATCTTGACGGCCATGTGATGGCTCCTTTTCTTCTAGTTGGTCACTGGGCAGTTCAGACACTCCGCGAAAAATTTCTGCGGAAAATCCGCTGAAAAAATTTTTCTGGCCGGAGCCGGTTCAACCCTTCGTATTTTTGCTGCGCGTGACCACCGGCCGACCGTGGTCGGGGACGGTGTTACACAGACAACCTGCATAAGTGTAGTAGCTGGTGCCCGCGGGAACCAAATCCCCTGCTGGCGGTGCCGGCTACTTCTTCGGGAAGTTCATCTTCGACAGGTCGATGCCCTCGAAGCCCGGGGGAAGCTGCTCCTGCATCTTCTCCAGATCCTTCATGCTGGGCATTCCGCCGCCCATACCCGGCATCCCAGGCATGCCGGGCATACCTGGCATCCCCTGGCCGCCGCCCATGTTCCGGCGCATGTTCTTGCGGTTCTTGTTCTTGGCGTTCTTGCCCTTCTTGCCCTTGCGGTGCACCTTCTGCTTCTTGGTCGCAGAACGGCCGCCCATGCCGAACTGACCGGCCATCTTGCCCATCATCTTCTTGGCCTCGAAGAATCGGTCGACCAGCTTGTTCACGTCGGAAACGCTCACGCCAGAACCGTTGGCGATGCGCTTGCGGCGGGAGGCGTTCAGGATCTTCGGGTCCTGGCGCTCGGCGGGAGTCATGCCGCGGATGATGGCCTGGATGCGGTCCAGTTCCTTCTCATCCACCATGTCGGCCATCTTCGACATCTGGGAGCCACCGGGCATCATCTTCAGGATGTTGCCCAAGGGACCCATCTTGCGGATCATCAGCATCTGTTCGAGGAAGTCCTCCAGCGTCAGGTCGCCGGAGGCCATGCGCATGGCGGAATCTTCGGCCTTTTCGGCGTCCAGAACCTGCTCGGCCTGCTCGATCAGGGTGAGCACGTCACCCATGCCGAGGATGCGGTTGGCCATGCGATCCGGGTGGAAGACGTCGAAGTCCTCCTGCTTCTCGCCGGTGGAGGCGAACAGGATCGGCTTGCCGGTAACCTCACGGATCGACAGCGCGGCACCACCGCGAGCGTCACCATCCAGCTTCGTCAGGACGACACCCGTGAAGTCCACGCCATCGCGGAACGCCTCGGCCGTAGTAACGGCATCCTGGCCGATCATGGCGTCAATAACAAAGAGCACCTCGTCGGGCTCCACCGCATCGCGAATGTTGCGCGCCTGGCGCATGAGCTCCTCGTCGATGCCCAAGCGACCCGCGGTATCGATAATGACGATGTCGTGCTGGCTGCGGTAAGCCTCCTCGATACCGCGCTGCGCGACGTCGACCGGGTCACCGTGGCTGGTGCCCATCTCGTGGTCGTGGGAATCCAGGCTGGTGCCCGGGTCCGGGGCGAAAGTCTTTACTCCGGCGCGCTCGCCGACGATCTGCAGCTGCTGCACCGCACCCGGGCGCTGCAGGTCACAGGCCACCAGCATGGGAGTGTGGCCCTTCTTAGCCAAGTGCAGAGCCAGCTTACCGGCCAGGGTAGTCTTACCGGCACCCTGCAAACCGGCCAACATGATGACTGTCGGCGGGTGCTTAGCCAGGTTCAGCCGGCGGGTCTCGCCGCCGAGGATTTCCTTGAGCTCCTCGTTGACGATCTTGATGACCTGCTGTGCCGGGTTCAGCGCCTCGGATACCTCTGCCCCGGCGGCGCGCTCCTTGATGCGCTTAATAAAGGCGCGCACCACCGGGAGGGATACGTCTGCCTCCAAGAGCGCAAGACGGATCTCGCGCGCGGTGGCATTAATATCAGCCTCGGACAGCTTGCCCTTGCCACGAAGGCCCTTCATGGCAGATTGCAGGCGGTCTGACAAAGACTCAAACACTACTTAGTGCTCCCTTGTAGGTATCGGAGGTTGGTTTATAACTCCCCTAGCTTAGCCAGTGGCCTACACGACAGTCACATTTCACCGGTGTTTTACAGCGTTTTACAGTGCTGCCTTACAGCGCATCCTCTCCACGCTCGCCGGTACGCACGCGGATCACCTCGTCCACCGGGGTTATCCAAATCTTTCCGTCCCCGATCTTTCCAGTGCAGGCAGCACTGACAATCGCGTCGACGATGCTATCCACCGAGGCGTCCGCCGCCACGATCTCTAGCTTTACCTTCGGCACAAAGTCCGCCGCGAACTCGGCGCCGGTCAACACACCGTTGTCCTTCGACAGCAGCGCCAAGCCCACCGTTCCCCACAGCCCTGCGGCCAGGTGTACACCCACGACGTCGAGGGAGTCGTCGTAGCCGAAACGGTACTTGAGACCGATTGCCATGCAGGCGATGACGCCACCTATGAATCCAATGACGATGGAAGTTAGGGGCGTCAACGTTCCAGCCGCCGGGGTGATCGTAACCAGACCTGCCACGGCGCCAGACGCGGCACCCAGAGAGGTAGCGGCGCGGTCGCGGATAGTTTCACAGAGCATCCAGCCGAGCATCGCGGCCGCGGTAGCGACCATGGTGTTAACCCAGGCCAGACCAGCCATACCATCGGCGGCGAAGGCGGAGCCGCCGTTGAACCCGTACCAACCGAACCACAACAGTGCGGCACCGAGCATCACCATCGGCAGATTGTGCGGGCGCCCCACCTTGGAGGGGAAGCCAGCGCGCTTGCCAACGAGCAGAGCCAGAACCAGCGACGCGCTGATGAGCATCCAAGCCGAATTTCCGGAGGTCAGTACAAGTTGATCTGGGGTCATTTTTCACATCCATATCTGTGAGCCTCAGCACTTGTGCTGCAAAGAGTAAAATGCTGAAAACTCGCATTCAGGAAAGAAAAAATTTTCTGAGACGCAGATCACCGACTTTTTAGCCGGACAACGCGAATAACCCCGTACGCTGCACGCATACGGGGCTATTTACGTAAATTTTTTAATTTTTGCTGTCCGAAGGGGCTTATTTTCTACCCCAGCAGTGCATCGACGAAGCTTTCGACCTCGAACGGGGCCAGGTCGTCCGCGCCCTCGCCGAGGCCCACCATCTTCACCGGCACGCCGAGTTCTTCCTGCACCTGGAAGACGATGCCGCCCTTTGCGGTGCCGTCGAGCTTGGTGAGCACCACGCCGGAAATGTCCACGACCTCGCGGAACGTGCGCGCCTGCATGAGGCCGTTCTGGCCCACGGTCGCGTCCAGCACCAGCAGCACCTCGTCGACCTTCGCCTTCTTCTCCACCACGCGCTTGACCTTGCCCAGCTGGTCCATCAGGCCCACACTGGTGTGCAGGCGGCCGGCGGTATCGACCAGGACGACGTCCACGCCGGAGTCGATGCCCTTCGCCACTGCGTCGAAAGCAACGGAGGCTGGGTCTGCGCCCTCTGCGCCGCGTACCGTTTCTGCCCCCACTCGACGCCCCCACGTCTCCAGCTGGTCAGCCGCAGCCGCACGGAACGTATCCGCCGCGCCTAGCAGAACCTTGTGGCCCATGCCGATGAGCACGCGGGAGAGCTTGCCGGTGGTGGTGGTCTTGCCGGTTCCGTTGACGCCCACCACCATGATCACGGCTGGCTTGCCCTCGTAGGGCATGGCCTTGATGGAGCGGTCCATGTCCGGCTTGCAGGCGTCGATCAGCGCCTCGCGGAGCATGCCGCGGGCTTCTTCCTCGCTGGAAACGCCATTGATGGCGATGCGCTCGCGCAGGTCGTCGACGACCTTCATCGTGGTTGGGGTACCCAGGTCGGCCATGAGGAGGGTGTCTTCGATCTCCTCCCATGCGTCCTCGTCGAGGTCGCCGGCGCTGAGGATGCCGAGCACGCCACGGCCGATGACATTCTGGGACTTGGACATGCGGCCGCGCAGCTTGCCAAGGCGGCCCTGGACGGGCGCGATCTCCTCGCGCTGTTCCGCGGGAGCTGGTTCTGGTTCGGGTTCCGGCTCCGGCTCAGCAACAGGCTCCGGCTCCTCCACCGGCTCCGGCTTAGGCGTGGGCGCCGGAGCCGGGGCGGCCTTCGGCGCCTCTGGTTCGGGTGTCGGCTCCGGCTCGGGGGTTGCCTCTGGTTCCGGGGTCGGCTCCGGTTCCGGGGTGGGTTCCGGTTCCGGGTCCGCCTTAGGCTCGGGGGTCGCTTCTGACTCCGGGGTTGCCTCTGGGGTTGCCTTCGGGGTTCCCTTCGGTTTCTTCAGCTCCTGGTCAGGGCGCAGTTCCGGCTGCTTCTCGGCAGTCGCGGCACCGGCTCCGGCGCCACCACCGGCGGTGAAGTTAAACCCGCCCTGAGCCTTGTAATCGCCACTGCTGGGCTTCTTCTGCTCGATCTCCTCCTTCTTCTCGAAGGAAACCTGCTTTGCCTTGTTCCGGCGCAGCCCCAGAACAACGAGAATCGCCACGACAATGACGAGAACCAAAAGTCCAATTAGGACCCACATCAAAACACTATTCATAGCTTCCAGTGAATCAGAACTTCGTGGCTAATGCCGACTCATGGTCAGACAGTCGGCCCGAACACGCCGCGGACCATGGCATCTGCCATGACGATGTCTCCGGTCACGAGGTCCGGCACCAGCCGCGCCATGGCCGCCCATCCCGGGTAGGCGCTGAGCAGTTTGCCCAGGCTGGACATCTTCTTGTGCGCGTACATGCGGGTGGCCAGGGCGAACACCATGGAGATCACGGGCGCCAGCGCCCAGCGGTTTTCCGGAGTGTCGGTATCCACGCCCTCCAGGCGGTCGAAGCGCACGCGCGCGGAGAGGTACAGCTGCCGGTTCGCGGCCTTCACCTTGCGCAGCAGCGTGACGGCGGTCTTCATCAGCTCCGGGTCGCCCAGCAGCTCGGAGAGTTCGGCGCGCTTGTTGAAGGTCTCGAACACTGCGATAAGGCGGCTGTTTTCCTCGCTCAGCGCGCCCGGCACCACTCCGGCCTTGCCGAAGAACATGTCCAGCACGGCCTTCTGTTGTGCGGGGTCCATGTGCGCGATCTGCACGGTGGTGCTATCGATGCACGCCGTATCCAGGGACACGTCGCGGCCGGTATCGACGGTCTGCACGGCGGGTTGCCCGGCGACCTTTTTGAGCTCCTGCCGCAAGCGCTTGTCTTGTTCTTTTTCTTCTGACGCCCCTTCAGGGTCAACCAGCGACATGTCCCCCAGGATCTCGAGGGCTGCGATCCATGGGGTGTTCGAGCGCTCGGCTTCGGCTCCCACCAGGGTGGAGTGCACCAGCCCGGAGAGGATGAACTGCGCGGGGCGGTCAGCGGCGGGAACCAGGGACTGCGACATGGCGTGGACGGATTCGCGCGGGTTGTTCGTCAGCGCGGTGCGCAGGTTGTCCAGCACGTCGAAGCGTCCGCGCAGCCAGCCGGCCTGTACGTCCCAGAGGGTGGAAAGCGTGGCGGTATCGCTGGGGAGCTCTTCGGATTCGCCTGCCAGGAAGGCGGCCAGCTGCACCCACGGGTCGGTGTCGGCGTCTTCCTTATTGGCCCCGAAGTAGCCCTCGGCCTGTGCGACGGCGGCGTGTTGGCCGGCGGCGACGGGAGCCCGCAGGTAGTTGAAGCGGTCGCGGCCGAAAAGCTGCACGCTCAAGGGGCCAGCGCCCACGAGCTCGGCGGGCAGTGTGCCCTGGGCTAGAGTGCCCTGATCTAGGGTGCCTGCAGCACTGGGCGTAGCTTGCAGCTCCACGAAGTATGCGGCCTGCCAGGGCGCGGTGATGGGCCAGACCCACGCGCCGGCGCCCGGCGCGCCGAACTGCACCGGGGTCTCTTCGGATTCGTCCTCGCCGTGGATGAACAGGGCGTCCCCGTCGACGGAGGCTGTGTAGTCGAACCCGGGCACGATGCGGGCCAGGCGCACGCTCACGCGGCGGTCCTCCACGAACTCCAGCTCGATTGCTCCGGAGGTCAGCGTGGCCAGGGACCCGGCGGCGCTGGCGAGGTCCACGAACCAGGTGACCTCGTCTATCGTTTCCAGCTTCAGGGTGCGCACGGGCGAGCCGTGGTGGTTGCGGATCACCACGCGGGCGTCGTCCATCAGCGCCAGGTTCTTCGCCTTGGAGCCCATGCCGGGGCGGAAGCCGGGGCGTACGCGGAAGCGGGTCTGCGTGTCGATGGAACGGGCGGAGACTTCAATGGGGTCGGTGCGCCACATCGGATCCTCCCCCTGCATCGTCAGCTGGTAGCGCAGGCGGGAGGGCTTGACGATGACAGGCAGCGCGTCGCCCGCGTCGGTCTGCACGACGGTGGTGCTGAAGCGGTCAGTGGGTCCGAGCTTCTGCGGCGGGATCTTCTCGAAGGGCTTCTCCCCCGGCAGCAGGCGGACCGTCACAGGGCTTAGGCCCCCGGCCATCGGCAGTCGTGTCTGGGTGCTGGGCCCGCCGAATTCCATCTCCAGGGATAGTCCCTCCACCAGGGCGTATTCGTGGCGGAAGGATTCGTTGCGGGGTCCGCGCAGGCGCACCAGGTATTCGCCCACCCACGGGCTATCCCACGCCTCGGGGTCGAATACGTCGAACACGCCGCCCTCGGCGGGAACCTCCAGCGGTTCCTCGTCGGAGACGGCCTCGCCGGTCTCTCCGGGACCCCCATAGGCGGAGACAGACAGGTACCAGATCTCGTCCGCGCCGGAAATCGTCGGCGGGAACTCCACCTGCAGACTCTGGGAGTGGATCACCTTGCCGGAGGTGGTCTCCACGCCACCCACCACATCGTCGGGCTCCACGAACTGGGCGCGCTGGCGCGGATCTACGGCACGCACTCCGGCCATGGACGGGCTGCGCTCGCCCGGCTTGGCGATGTGCAAGCTCAGGCATTCACTCAAATCCAGCCGGCGGATAACCCAGCCGTTCCAGCTCTTCATCGGCTGTTCTTCCAGCACCGGGATGTCCGCCCCGGTCACCGGGTCCACGGCGGAAGTCTCGGAGGGAACCACCACGTACACCTGCTCGTGGTGCAGGGAAACCCGGTCGGTAAGGTCCGTGCCACGGATGGTGAACACAAGCACGGGATCCTCTGTATCCACCAGCGGTAGCTGCCAGTGCTGGCCGTCGTTGGCGTTGCGCACGCTGACCTTGCGTAGCGGCTGGCGCACGGGAATGTCCAGGATCTCGGTCACGGCCCGGCCGGCGTTGTCCGCGTGCATGGTGCGGAAGGCCGCGGGCTCGCCGTCGAAGTCCACGCGCCAGCGCACCTCAGTATGCACCTTCCCCTCGCTTTCCAGTGGCTGCGAAGGCAAGCGTAGAACTACGCGCTGGCGCAGAGTGTCTAGCTGCAGGCGCGGCTGGTCTTCACGGTGCGCCACGCCCACGCTGTGACGCCGATCCTGCGTGCCCACCGGCCTTTCCCGCAGCTCTTCAATCACATCCTCCAGGATGAGTGCGGGCAGTTCCACGGCGGGAAGCGTGTACTCCCAGGAGTCCGGGTGCGCGGCGGCGTGGGAGACGATCTCCACGATCGGGGCGATCAGCTTCACCGCCGCCTCCGGCAAGGTGGCACACAGCGGACCTACCTGGCGCGGTTCGTCGGCCAGCTCGGCCACAACTGCCCGCGCAATGTCGGCGGCGTCGGCTCCCTCCCCACTGTCCCCACTGTCTTCGCTGTCCGCCCGGCGGTTATCCACCAGCTCGATCAGCTCCGGCACCCAGTCAGAGGCGATGCCCACGTGGGCAAACAGGCGCCCGAGCTCCCCGTCCGGCCCGCCGGATACCGCATCCATGGGATCCAGCCCAGCGGCGGAAAGTAGCTCCCCAAACCGCCCCTCGATCAGCTGGGTACGTGTGGGCGTCGGCTCCAAACCAAGGCCGTACCAGTACTCGGCTGGCAGTTCCGAGACCTCATGGAACCGCGCGGCGCGGGAGAGCAACGTGGCGATCGTCAGCGCGGGACAGGCCTGCAGCAAGGCCTCCTCTGTGGAACCGGCGGCGACCTGGCGGGCGATGAAGGTGCCGAAGAAGCGGCTGGTGCGCTCCAGCTCGTCGCCGTCGATGTCTAGCTCTACGAAAAGTTCCACGTCGGCCAGCTTTCCGGCCAGAGCCGCCTCGGTGGACGAGGCCCACGGCAGGAGCGAATCCTGCATGTCGGAGATCGGGCTGGTGGTAGGTGCTGTGCTGGCTGGGATCTTCTCGCTAGAACTCACGCGACCATCCTACGTCACCGGTCAGGCGGTCTTCTCGGGAGCCATCCTCTGCGAAATCACCCTGGTCACGCCGTCGCCGCGCATTGTCACACCGTACAGCACATTGGCTACGTCCATGGTGGGCTTCTGGTGGGTAATAACGATCAGCTGGGAATCCTTCCGCAGCTCCTCGAACAGGGCGATCAGGCGCCGCAGGTTCACGTCGTCCAGGGCAGCCTCAACCTCGTCCATCACGTAGAACGGGCTCGGGCGGGCCTTGAAAATCGCCACCAGCATCGCCAGCGCGGTCAGGGACTTCTCGCCACCGGACAGCAGCGACAGGCGCTTGACCTTCTTGCCCGGCGGGCGGGCCTCGACCTCGATGCCGGTGGTCAGCATGTCGTCCGGGTCGGTAAGCACCAGGCGACCTGCGCCTCCCGGGAACAGGGTGCTGAAGACCTGCGGGAAGGCAACCTCGACGTCCTGCCAGGCCTCGGTGAACAGCTGCAGGATCGTGGCATCCACGTCCGCGATCACCTCGTGCAGGTCGTTGCGCGCCCGCTCCACGTCGTCCAGCTGCTGGGCCAGGAAGTTGTAGCGTTCCTCCAGCGCCTTGAACTCCTCCAGCGCCAGCGGGTTCACCTTACCCAGGGAGTTCAGTGCCTTCTCGGCCTTCTTCAGCTCGGCCTTGGTGGCTGCCGCGTCGAAGTCCTCCGGCAGTTCCTCGGCCAGCAGCTGCTCGGCGGTGAGCCCCAGTTGTTCCATCGCGCCGGCCACCGCCTGCTCGATCTTGACCTGCGCCTGGGTGCGCGCCAGCTCGGCGGAGTGCGCGTTGTCGTTCATGCGCCCCAGGTGCGCGGTCAGTGCGGAGACCTTGTCGCGCTGCTGTGCCATCGTGGATTGCCACTGCTTGTGCGCCTGCTCGGTGTGCGAGCGGTTGGCCTCGGCGGTGGCCAGCGCGTCGGCGATGCGTTCGGCGATGCGCTGGGCCTGTTCGCGCACGCAGGTGGCCATCTCGCGGGCGGCTGCTCGGCGGGCCTGTTGCTGCTGGTGATGCTTGCGCGCAGCTTCTTCTGCGCGAGCCTGCCGGCGCAGGTTCTCTGCCTTGCCGCGGGTGGATTGCGCGCGTTCCTCGGCGGTGCGCTGGGCCAGGCGGGCTTCCATCTCCATGGCCTTGACCTGCGAAAGGTGCAGCGCGGCGGCATCTCGCTCGGCCGAAGAGGGCTCGGTCGTGTGCTCCTCGTCGTCCACGCGCGCCACGCGGTCGGCCAGCTCGTCGAGTTCCTCGGTGGCCTTCGCCAGGCGCTGCTCGGCGGATTGTTGCTCGGCGGTGCTGCGCTCCAGTTGGCGCTGCGCGGCCTCGCCCTGCTTCTGCAGTGCGCTCAGGCGCTTAGCCGCCGCATCGCGCAGTGCCCGGTGCTCCTGCTCCGCCGCGCGCGCTGCAGCCGCCGCGGTGCGCAGGTCGCTGGCCGCGTCGAGCGCACCGGATAGTGCGGCCTGCAGGTCGCCTAGTTCCTTCTTTTTCTTCGTGACGCCCTCTGTCTCCGCCGCGATCCTATCCGCCAACTCGACAGGGGTGGTCCCGCCGGAACCGCTGGCGACCCACCCGGCGCCGTAGACGGAGCCGTCCTTCGTCACCGCACGCAGGCGAGGGTCCGCAGCCACGACCTTCCGGGCTTCCGCCGCACTGCCCACGGCCACCACGTCCACCAGCAGGGCAGTCAGGGGGCGCAGCAGGTCGGCGGGCACGTCCATCAGGTCCAGCAGCCACCTGCCTGCGGAGACGTCCGTATCCAGGCGGAACGTCGCGCTCGCTTCCCCCTCCGGGGATCCCGGGTCGAGCAGCACCGCGCGGCCTTCGCGGGCATCGGTAAGGGCGGAGATGAGGGCGTCAGAAAGAGGGGCAACAATTCCCGAGCTCGCCGCATCGCCCAAAACGGCGGCCGCGGCGGCACCCCATCCGTCGTCAATGTGCAGCTGCTCGGCCAGGCGGCGGGTGGCGATGCCCTCCTTGTCGGCGGCGCGGACAACCACCGCAGCGCCGTCGGTGGGTGTCAGGCGGTCCTGCCAGGCGGCAATGGTGGCCTCGGCGGTGGCGATGTCGCGCTCCAGCTGCAGCTGCTCGGCGCGCAACTGTTCGGCGCGCTCCTCCGCGCCGGCGGCTTCGCGGTCGGCCTGTGTGCGGGTTTCCTCCAGGTCGCCGCCCGAAGCCTCGGTCTCGCGCAGAGCCTCCTCCGCCTCTGTGATGTCCTCCATCAGGCTGTCGAGGGTTTCCCGCTGCTCGGCAGCATTTTCTTGCAGGCGCTCGACCTCCGCGGCGGCGTTGTCGCGCTGGGTGGCGGCGGCCTCGTGCTGGGCCAGCAGGCGCACCACGCCCTCGCGCCGGTCGGCAATGGCGCGGACCTGGGCGAAGTGTTCTTGTTCGGCGGCGTGGGCGGCCTCCTCTGCCTCGGCGACCTGTTCGGCGATCGTCTCCAGCTTCTCGGCGGCGATCTCCACGTTCTCTTCCAGCTCCGCCTGCTCCTCGGCGGCGCGCTCGGCGCGTTCCAGCAGCTCTTGCGGGTCGGGGCCCGACCATTCGGCGACCTGAGCCTGATCCGCGCGGTCGCTGGCGATGCGCAAAGTGGCGGAGTTCTTCTCCTGCACCGCGGACAACCGGTACCAGAGGTTCTTGGCCGCCTCGGCTTCCTCCAGGGCGGTGCGCAGTTCTTCCTCTGTGACGGCCAGGGTCTCGCTGTGTTCTTCCAGCTCAGCCTGTAGTTCGGCGCGCTGTTCGGCCAGCATTTCGCTGCGGCGCGTGGAGTCGTTGAGCTCCTCGGATAACTGCTTGACCTTGTGCGCGGCCAGCTGTACGCGCGTGCTGCGGATGGTGGCCTGCACGGCGGAGGCCTTCTGCGCGGCCTCTGCCTGGCGCGCCAACGGCCCGAGCTGTTTGCGCAGCTCGTCGGTGAGGTCGTGCAGACGGTCGAGGTTAGCCTGCATGTTGACGAGCTTGCGTTGCGCCTTTTCTTTTCGACGCCGATGCTTCAGCACACCAGCGGCCTCCTCGATGAAGGCGCGGCGCTCCTCGGGGCGGGATTCCAAGATCTGTGATAGTCGGCCTTGTCCGACGATCACGTGCATTTCGCGGCCGATGCCGGAGTCACTCAGCAGCTCCTGGATGTCCATCAGGCGAGCCTTGGCGCCGTTGATCTCGTATTCCGAGGCACCGTCGCGGAACATGCGGCGGGTGATGGAAACCTCGGAATATTCGATGGGCAGCTTGCCATCGGAGTTGTCGATGGTCAGTGTGACTTCCGCGCGCCCCAGTGGTTTACGGTCCCCCGTTCCGGCGAAGATGACGTCTTCCATCTTCCCGCCGCGCAGGGTCTTAGCGCCCTGCTCCCCCATGACCCAGGCCAAGGCATCTACGACATTGGATTTTCCGGAGCCGTTCGGCCCCACAACGGCGCAGATGCCTGGCTCTAATTTCAGGGTCGTCGCGGACGCAAAGGACTTGAATCCTTTGAGCGTCAACGACTTTAAGTGCATTGCCTGATGCTATCAAACAGCTAGGCGGTTGCCCCGGTGGGAGCCTCGCGGCGCTGGCACTCCGGGTCCGTGCCATCCCAGCACTCGACGTTCTTCAACTCCGGCAGGCTGTCGCGGTGGAAGATCGGATCCATGCCCGCGGCCTTCTGCTGGGAGAAGTCCCGCAGCAGCTTGATGGCCACACCGCCCAGCGGGACGATGGCGCAGAGGTTGATCAGAACCATCGTCGCGGCGAAGGTGTCGGCCAGAGACCAGACCAGCGGGACGGTACCGATGGCGCCACCGAACACACAGAGCACCACAAGCACGCGGAAGACGTTCAGCTTGGTCTTGGACTTGGTGAAGTACTCCACGTTCGCCTGAGCAAGGTAGTAGTTGCCCAGCACGGAGGAGAACGCCAGGAAGAACAGGATGATCGTGATGAAGTGAGTGCCCCACTCGCCCACCTGTGCAGATAGCGCGCTCTGGGTCAGGTTGGCAGTCTGCACGCCTTCACCATAAGCCGGATCGGAGAGCAGGATGATGAAGGCCGTGATGGTACAAACCACCAGCGTGTCGAAATACACGCCCAGGGTCTGCACCAGACCCTGCTTGACCGGGTGCGATACTGCCGCGGTGGCGGCGGCGTTCGGTGCAGAGCCCTGGCCGGCCTCGTTGGAGAACAGACCACGGCGCATGCCGTTCATGAACGCTGCGCCCAAGGTGGCACCGGCGATCTCCTTGATGCCCAGGGCGTGCTCCACGATGGTGCCGAACATCGCCGGAACTTCGCTGATGTTGATGGCCAGCACGATCACGCCCAACAGAATGTAGGCACTGGCCATGAGCGGGACGATCACCTGTGTGGCGTTAGCGATGCGCTTCACGCCGCCGAAGATCACCAGCGCGGTCAGCGCGGCCACCAGCAGACCCGTAGCGATCTTCAGCCAGGTGGCATCGGCCGCAATATTGGGGTTAAGGGAGTGCAGGGAGGAACCCGCGGCCTCCGCGATGGAGTTGGTCTGCACGGCGTTATACACAAAGCCATAGGTGATGGTGATGGCGATGCCGAAGATCAGCGCAAGCGGCTTCGCGCCCAGCCCCTTGGTCATGTAGTAGGCCGGGCCGCCCACGTAGCCGTCCTTATCGCGGGTCTTCCACAGCTGCGCCAGCGTGGCCTCCACGAAGGCGGTCGCGCCGCCGACGAGGGCGACGATCCACATCCAGAACACCGCGCCCGGGCCACCCAGGGTGATGGCGATAGCCACGCCCACCACGTTGCCTGTGCCCACGCGGGACGCTGCCGAGATGCTGAATGCCTGGAACGCGGAGATGTTCTCTCCGCTCTTGCCGACCGCCGGTTCCTTCACCGAGCGGAACATGTCCGGCACCATGCGGATCTGCACTACCAGGGTGCGAATGCCGAAGTAAGCTCCGGCTGCGAGCAGGAAGACGGGGATGATCTTCCAAATATTTTCGTTTAGCGTATTCGCCACGAAATTTTCAATTGTTTCCATGCGCAGGAATTTACCCGAAACTAGTGCCAGAAAATAAATGCGACATGTTCACTTTTCTTGGCCTATCGTTGCAGCTCAGGAAGCTTTAAGTTTTTGCTGTTCGCCCGTGGCACTCCTACTGCTGGCACGTCGCGCAATAGTGCGTCGACCGCCCGCCGACGACAACCCGCTTGATCGGTTCCCCGCACCTCTTACAAGGTTCACCGCTGCGCCCATACACGTTCAGCGAGCGCGAAAAGTACCCCGACGCACCGTTTACGTTCACATACAGCGCATCAAAGCTGGTTCCGCCCTGCTCCAAGGCGCGCTCCATCACTTCCGCCGCCGACTCCAACACCCGGTGCAGGGTGGGCCTACTCAGCAGAGCCGCGCTGCGTCGCGGACGCACCCCAGCCAGAAACAGCGCCTCGTCGGCGTAAATATTGCCGATGCCGGAGACGACCTCCTGGTTCAGCAGCACCGTCTTCACCGCCGCGCGCTTGGACCTCATCCGCTCCACCGCTGCCTGAGCGTCGAAGACGGCCTCTAACGGATCGGCAGCAATGTGGCTGACGTTCTGGGGTAAAAAATTTTTTGGTGACGCCACCCCGGCCCCCACCGCCCACGGATCCGGCACGGCTTTTTCCAACCGCCACTCGCCGAAGGTTCGCTGGTCCACGAAGCACAGCTCGCGCCCATCGGATAGCCCGGCCCGGATGCGCACATGCGGGGATTGCACCTGGCCGGGCTCGGCCACGAGCATCTGGCCACTCATGCCCAGGTGCACTTGCAGCAGGAAGTCCTCGCCGAAATCCAACCACAAAAATTTTCTGCGGCGTTTCACGGCGGAGACGGTGGCGTCACGAAGAAAAGAAACAAGAACTTCCGGATCCCCGGAGCGCACGGCGCGCGGGTGACAAACCTCGACGTCGGTAAAGCGGCGGCCAACCAGGTGTTCTTCGAGGCCGCGGCGGACGACCTCAACCTCGGGGAGCTCAGGCACGTTCGTTGAGCTTCTGCACGGCCTGCTTGGCGGCGGCGTGCTCGGCGACCTTCTTGGTGTGCCCTTCGCCGTGGGTCACCAGGTCCTCGATTGTGACGGTGGCGTAGAAGGTCTTGTCGTGCTCCGGGCCTTCGCCGCGCACCTCGTAGGTGGGCAGGGGCAGCTTCATGTCAGAGAGCTTCTCCAGCAGCACGGTCTTCCAGTCCATTGTCAGGCCGGTGGTGGGAGCCTCGGTAATCTTGTCTGCGAACAGGCGCAGCACCGTGGCGCGGGCGACCTCGAAGCCGTGGTGCAGATAGATCGCGCCGAGCATGGACTCCACGGAGTCCGCCAGGATGGAGTGCTTATCCTTGCCGCCGGTCAGCATCTCGCCGCGGCCGAGCAGGATGTACTCCCCCATCCCGAGGCGACGCGCGACATCCGCCAGGGCGTACATGTTCACCACTCCGGAGCGCATCTTGGAGATGTCGGATTCCGCGCGCTCCGGGAACTGGCGGTACAGCTGCTCCGCGACGGCCAGGCCCAGCACTGCGTCGCCCAGGAACTCCAGGCGCTCGTTGTTCGGCAGGTGGCCGTTTTCGTTGGCGAAGGAGCGGTGGGTCAGCGCCAGTCGCAGCAGGTCGTCGGGCAGCTCCACACCCCACGCCTCCAGCAGCGGTGCGTGGTCGGACTTGCCATAGGCGGCGTTGAGGGCGGCCTCGCCGGTCAGTCGGCGTTTACGAGCCATGTGGTTTCGGGGTGCCTTTCTTGAAGTTTCTTTAGGGTTTTAGAGGTTCTTGAACTTCTCCAGGCCGGCCCAGCGCGGGTCGGGGCGGTCTTCTTCCTCGGCTTCCTCGCTGATGCCGTCCGGCGCCGGGGTGTCCTCGCGGCATTCGGAGCCGAAGTCGGAGCACACGGGGCTAAACGGTGCGTTCAGGCCGGCCTCGTCGATGACCAGCTGGGTGATGTCGATGGCGTTGTCCTGCACCAGCAGCGGTTCTTCCTCGTCCTCAGCATCGTCGCCCTCGGCGCTGTCATCGGTGATGAAGTCCGGGGTCAGGCCGAAGACGTCGCTGATGGAGTACTCCAGGGTGGTGGACAGCTCCTGCAGGCAGCGGGAGCACGTTCCCTTGGCCTCGCCGCTGACCTGCAGGTTGGCCATGATTACCTCGCCCAAGTTCGCCAGGGTTCCATGAACTTCGACGGGTGCGCCCTCTGCCACGCCCAGCATGTTGCCGCCCCACGGTACGGGGGACGCCCCCTGGGCGTCGACCGGCTCGCTGAGTCCAGTTGGGATGTCGCCGACTGCAAGAACGAAGGGGTTACTCATACCCTTCTTTCTACCCGTCTATCGCTGCTGACGGTAACCGTGGGGGTCGGAATCGTTCTGGTATCCGGCAGTGCCGTTCTGGTATCCGGAGGCACCGGCGCCCTTGCGCAGTGCGGATCGGTCGCGGTTAACGGTACGCAGCGTGGTGGTGAGGGTGTCCTCGAACTCGGCCAGGGTGGAATCGACGTAGCGGTCGCACTCGGTGCGCAGGCGGTCGGAGTCCGCGTGGGCGGATTCAATAATGCGGTTGGCCTCGGCCTCGGCGTTGCGGACAACCTCGGAGTCAGAAACCAGGCGGCGCTGCTCGGCCAGGCCTTCGTCGACGGAGCGCTGGTAGCTGGCGTTACCTTCGCTGACCAGGCGCTCAGCTTCGTCGGCGGCGCGGGTAGTGACCGTCTCGTACTCGCGGCGGGCGTCGCTGACCAGGCGGTCGGCCTGATCCTCGGCCTGGGCGACGGTGTTGGTTGCACGATCCTGTGCATCCTGGAGGATCTGGTTCGCGCGTTCCTGCGCATCCTGCACGATCGCGTCGGCTTCGGAGTTGGCGCTGGAGATGGTTGCGTCGGCCTGGTCCTGGGCGTCGGCGATAATGTCATCGCGGTGGTCGAGGACGTCCTGCGCGTCGTCCATCTCAATGGGGATCGCGTTGCGCATTTCGTCGAGAATGTCGAGCACCTCGCGCCGCGGAACCATGCAGTTGGAGGTCATGGGCACGCCGTAGGCCTGCTCCACCATTTGCTGAAGGTCATCCATACCCTGGAATGTCTTGTACATGGCCTCCACTGTGCCATCACTTGACCTCAACTACAGGTTTAGACACGCCTTGACGGGCGCTAGCCGCGGAACTTCTCCTCCAGCGCCGCGACGACCGGCTCCGGCAGCAGCCCGGAGACGTCGCCTCCGTACTTCGCGACCTCCTTGCACAAGGTGGAAGATACGTAACCGTACTCCGGGGAGGTCAGCAGGAAGTACGTCTCCGCGCCCGACAGGCGCTGATTCATCTGCGCCATCGGCAGCTCGTACTCGTAGTCCAGGGAGCTGCGCAGCCCCTTGACCATCGCCTGAATATTGTTCTCGTTCAGGTAGTCCACCAGCAGCTTGTCCCACGTATCGACCGTAATGTTCTTAGGCCCATTGGGGATGGCAGCGATGGACTTCTCGATCAGCTCGATGCGCTCTTCGGCGGTGAACAGGCCGTTCTTGTTCGGGTTATAGGTCACCAGAACCACGACCTCCTCCCAGTTGGCAGCGGCGCGGGTGAAGATATCCAAGTGACCCAGCGTGATGGGGTCGAAAGATCCGGGGCAAACTACTCGCATGGCACCTAACCTAACCCTCGCCCCGCCAAATCGCCATGTCGAAGCGGGCGATTCCGTAAGTGCGCTTCTTGAGCTTCTGCCCGGTCGGCTCGAAGCCTTGCGGCCACGCGGTTTCGGGTGAAGCACTATTGCGCTCGACCACCACGACGGCGTCACTAGTAAGAACAGGAATCAGCGCCTCCACCATTTCGGCGACAGCCTCGTCGGTGAGCTCATAGGGCGGGTCGGCCAGCACCATCGTGTAGTGGTTGCGCGGGGCACCGGCCAGGAAGGATGACGCCTTCGCCTCCACCACCTGCACCTTCGCCTCGGGCACGACGCGCGCGTTGTCCTTGATCGTCTTCACCGCCGCGTCGCTGTTGTCCACCAGGGTGACCTCCTTGGCCCCGCGGCTCGCGGCCTCCAGCCCGAGGGCGCCGGAGCCGGCGAAGAGGTCCAGCACGACCTCGTCGACGAAGCCAAAGCGGACCTGCAGGGAGGAAAACAGTCCTTCGCGGGCGCGGTCCGAGGTGGGGCGGGTGCCTTCGCTGGGCACCTTGATGCTGCGGCCGCGGGCGGTTCCGGAGATGATGCGTGTCATTGTGCTTTGCAGTCCTGCCTAGTCGTTACTCGGGGTCGTTACTGGTGGTGGTCTTATTGGGGCTCGACCCGCAGAATCACGTCCCCGCCGTGCACATCCACGTAGTCCTGCGAGTTCGTCCTGCGCACCACCCCGGGCCCCGGCGCGAGCACGGGCGCTTCCAGCTTCAGCGATTCCACCGTGCACAGCGCGTCGCCGGTGTTTACGGTTTCTCCGTCGGCGACGAGGAAGTGCACAACTCCCGCGAATGGGGCACAGATTTCCATGCCCCAGAGTCTAGCAACTGGGTCGGCTGGCTCTTCTCCCCTAGCTCTTCTCTAGCTCTTCTCGATGTAGTCCTGGTCGTCGATCTCGATGTCCACCACCAGCGAGCGCGCCAGCTGCTCATCGTAGGCCACCAGCGCCTCTGCGTAGTCGCGCGCCGATTCGATGATCTCGCCGTCGGTGCTGAGGTCTAGTAGTGACGCCCTTCGCGCCGACCGCCCCGACTGGTCCTGGCCCAGGATGTCTCCTTCGGTACGCATCTTCAGGTCTTCCTCCGCCAGGCGGAATCCGTCGTTGCTTTGCGCCACCACCTGCAGGCGGTGAAAGGAGGGGCTATCCGGCGCGGCGGTGGTGTGCAGCAGGCACAGCGAGTCCCGGCGTCCGCGGCCGATGCGCCCGCGCAGTTGGTGGAGCTGGGAGAAGCCGAAGTTCTCGGCCTCCAGGATCATCATCATGGAGGCGTTCGGCACGTCCACGCCGACCTCGATGACGGTGGTGGCGACCAGCACGTCGATCTTCCCGGCGGCGAAGTCCTGCATCACCTGGTCCTTGTCGGCGGGGTCCATCTTGCCGTGCAGCATCGCCACTCGACAGCCGGGCAGTTCCTCGGTGGAGATCCGCTCACACCATTCCTCCACACCGGAGCGACCCTCGATGCGGGGCGCGACCACGTAGGCCTGGCCACCGGCCTTGATCTCCTCGCCCATGCGCTCCCAGGCGCGCCGCACCCAGCGGTATTTGTCGGCGGGTACCACCACTGTTTCGATCGCCCCGCGTCCGCCGGGCTTGCCGACCAGCGTGATGGGCGTCAGGTCGCCGAACATCGTCATTCCGACGGATCGCGGGATCGGGGTGGCGGTCATAACCATCATGTGCGGGGTGGCATCCACGGGCGCGGATTCCCGCAGCTTGTTGCGCTGTTGCACGCCGAAGCGGTGCTGCTCGTCGACGATCACCATGCCCAGGCGGTAGAACTCCACCGAGTCCTGGATTACCGCGTGCGTGCCGACCACGATGTCGGTCTGGCCGGAGACCAGGTCCAGCAGCGTGCGCTGCTTATCTGCCTGCTTCTGGCTTCCGACCAGTACGGATACTCGCACGTCGGTGTTTTCCAGCATCTTCACAAGGCTGCGGGCGTGCTGCACGGCCAGGATCTCGGTCGGCGCGATAAACGCGCATTGGTAGCCGGAGTCCACGGCCCAGAGCATGCTGATCAACGCCACCATCGTCTTGCCGGAGCCGACCTCACCGTGCAGCAGCAGGTTCGCCGGGGTGGTTCCGGCCAGGCGGGAGCCGATATCCTCCAGCGCCATCTTCTGCCCGGCGCTGAGGTCGAAGGGTAGCCCCGCGATCAGCTTTTCCACGTTCTCGCCCGGCGCGAGCGCCATGCCGGTGCGCTTGGTGGCGTCATTGCGGCGCAGAGCCATGACTAGCTGCAGCTCGAGTGCCTCGTTGAACTTCAGCCTGCGTCGGGCGGGCTCGGGGCCGGCTTCGCTCGGCTGATGGATGTGCCGTAGTGCATCGGCGAAGCTGATCAGCGGGCGGCCCTTTCCATCCGTGGGCCAGGCGGGCGCGCCGGGGTTGCGGCGCGGTAGGGGCAGGAACTCGCCGGGCTCGTCCATGACCCGCAGTACGTGGTCCATTACTCCCAGCATCTCCGCGGTGGAGGTGCCGGGGCGGCGTTTGTAGCCGGCCATCCACGGCTTGGCCAGTAGCTCCTGGGCGGCGGTCTCGGAGCCCATGACGTCCACGATGGTCTTCAGCGGCCCGAACATGCCGAACTCCGCGTCCAGGGCGGGCAGGATGGATACGTAGCTGGGGTTCTTCAGCTCCCACTGGCCGTTGAACTCGGAGAGCTTGCCGTGCAGCAGCATCATCGAGCCCCGCTTGATGCGCTTCCGGTGGTAGGCCACGTTCCCAAACAGCGCGGAGCGGAAGGTTCGCACGCCGTCGGTGAAGGTGAACGCCAAAAATTTTCTGGGGCCGCGCCCGGAGTGGTTGTCTTTCTCCCCCACGCTGAGGATCTCCCCAGCGCAGGTGTACTTCTCCCCGACTCGCAGCTCGTCCAGCCCCTGCGGAGAGCCGAGCCGCGCGTAGGTGACGGGGAAATTCAGCACTGCATCGGCGATGGTTTTGATGCCGGGTTTATCGGCCAGCCGCTTCGCGCGGTCGTTGGAGATCGCAACCGACAGCGGGCGCGAGTCCTGCCACCCCAGCATGAGCTATTCCACCCCGATCTGCACCAGGCACGGGTCGTAATCGTTGCCTTGTAGTTCGATGTGGTGGTCGTCGATCTGCACGTCTGGGTATAACTCGGCGAAGGTTGCTTTCAGCCCATCGATGGCGGTCTGGTCAGTCGCCGGGTCGCTCCACAATAGGGTCACCAGCTCGCCACCGTCGGCCAGCATTGTGCTGAGGGTATCGACCATCGTGTCGGGCGGGCACGTGGCGAAGCGTTGCGCCTCTACCGCGTCGATCATTTCCTCGACATTGTCGTCCCAGTCCACGGTGGGGTCGTTCACCGCCAGTGCCGCTAACCCACCAACCAGCGATTTCGTGTCGATAATGTCGACTTCCCGCGCCCCGTCCAAACCTTGCAGGGCGGCGACATCCTGTCCGTTGGTCAGCACGGCTATCGGCCCTGCGCCCAGCCCCTGCACTGCTTCGCCCAAGGTTTTATTGTTTGGTGACGCCACCGCCACCGCCCCCGCAGCCTCAAACAACTGTGCGACCCCGCCGGTGGGCGTGAGCGCCACGATGAACGGCCCCTGGTCTTCCGCCCGTGCTTGGGCGCCCGAGGGGGCTGGTGTGCTTGGCTTTCCGCTTTCGACGGCTTCCCCGTCGGCGGGCAGAACCTCGATGCGCAGATCGGTGACGGTTCCCAAGGCAAAGGCCTTCTCGATCACCTCGCCGGCGCGGTTGGTGTGCACGTGCGCAGTGCCGGATTCCGGACTCAGGGGTCCGACGATCACCGAATTGCCGTGGGCTTCCAGCAGCTCCCGCAGGGCATCCAGGTTCCCCTCGAAAAAGAACATCACCTCGACCTCTTGCTGGGTTCGCTCGTGGTCGGGCGTGGGGGCGTCCTCAATAAGACCTGCACCGTCCAGAACATCAACCAGGGCCTGCAGGATCACCACGAGGCCCTGGCCGCCCGCGTCCACGACCCCCGCTTCGGCGAGAACGGGCAGCTGGTTGGGGGTGTTGGCCAGGGCTTCCTCGGCGGCGTGGAGGGCGCGGGTGGCGACGTCGGCGAGGTTCGGTTCGGCTTCGTGCGCGGCGGTGGCGGCGGCATCGAGCACGCTGATGACGGTGCCCTCGACAGGCGTGGAGATTGCGGTGCGGACGAAGCCCACAGACTGCGAGAGTGTGTCCGCTACGGCGGGGCCGTCGATGTGGCCCTGCGAGGCCGCCTCGGCGAGGGCGCGCATTACCTGGCTGAGCACCAGGCCGGAGTTTCCGCGGGCGCCACGAACAGCGCCGGTGGCCAGGGCGATGGTGACCTCGGGGAGGCTGGCGCCCTCCTCCAGTGCGTCGACCGCCGAGACTGCTGTGGTCATGGTGTGCGCCATGTTGGAGCCGGTATCGGAATCCGGAATCGGGAAGACATTCAGGGAGTTGATGGCCTGGCTCTGCTCGCGGAGCCTGCTGGCCGAGAGGCGAGCCCACTGAGCGACCACGCGCGCGTCGAGCTGAGCCGGCGTCTGATTCACCGGTTGTGCTTCTGCCACCGGTTGCGCCCCTGCCTTCCTGGATTTCACTCCCACTACCCTAGCGAACCAGCCGGACAGCAGGGCGGTTTGCGGGATCGTGGCGCGTTAGGGGTGATCGGAGCGGGCTAGAGCCGCCAGTCGACGGGCGCGCCGCCGGAGGCCTGGAGGATCGCATTTGCCCTGCTGAACGGCCGCGAGCCAAAGAAGCCTCGATAGGCGGACAGCGGCGAGGGGTGCGGGGACATCACGCAGCGCTCCGGGCCGATGAGCGGTGCCAGCTGCTGGGCTTGCTTACCCCACAGGATCGCGGCGAAGTGCGGGTTGGCGGCAACCTGGCGGACGGCGGCCTCGGTGATGGCCTCCCAGCCACGGCCGCGGTGGCTGCCCGCGTTGCCCGCCTGCACAGTGAGGACGCGGTTGAGCAGCAGCACCCCACGGTCGGCCCACGGGGAGAGATCCCCGTCGGCCGGGGCGGGCAGCCCGAGGTCGTCTGTGTACTCGGTGTAGATGTTCTTCAGCGACTTCGGCAGTGGTTCGCCCGCGGGCAGCTCCGCGGAAAACGCCAGCCCCACTGAGTGCCCGGGTGTGGGGTACGGATCCTGCCCGACGATCAGCACTTTCACCTGGGTGGGGTCGGACTCGAAGGCTCGCAAAATTTTTTCTGGCACGGGCAGGGTCTGCGCCCGCTGCCCCTGGCCTGCCGCAGCTTGTGCCTCCTCCAGCGCACCGGCCAGCACCGACTGCAGCCCCGGCAGATACCACGCCGGGTGGATGCGCTCGATCAGCTGGTGCGCCTGCGCCTGTGCTTGCGCGCTCGCCTGCGCGCTCTCTTGGTTCTTCGCAGAGTCCATATCCACTGCCTACACCGACTGCCAGCCATGTGTAAATGGCGGACGGCCACCGTCGACCAGCACGTAATCCAACCCGCCAGCCGGGTCCTCCCCAACCTCCTCCGAGAGGCTGCGCACAGTCCCGATGCGGCGGTAGCCGCTGGGCATGCGGGCGTCCGTAGTTCCCAAAAGAGTATGGTCCTCGCCGCCGGTGTAAATCCACTCCAGAGGGTTCTTGCCCGTCATCTGCGCCGCGTGCCGCAGCTTCTCGTCGGGCACCAGCGCCGCCCCGTCCAAGTCCAGGCACACCCCGGAACGCTCCGCGATGGCGCACAGGTCCACGATCAACCCGTCGGAGTTATCGGTCATGGCGCTCGCACCCGTCGCCCGCGCGACGGAGCCACGTCCCGGCTGCAGGCGCGGGGCGCAGTGCCAATCGGCTAATTCGTTGAGGATCGGATCGTCGGCCGGGATCGCTTTGCGCGAACCATAGTGCCGCAGAATCGCCAGCCCTGCCGCGCTGTATCCAATCGGCCCGCTGGCGATGATCCGTTGCCCCACGCCCGCGCCATCCAACGTCAAAGCCGCGGCCGGGCCGGAAAGCTCCCCCATCGCGGTGATGGAAATGACCAGGTCCTTGCTGGTCACAACGTCTCCACCGACCAGCTCCGCCGCCCACGGGGAAGCTGCCTCGTCGATGCCGCGCGCAATATCCGCCACCGTCTGCAGCGGCAGATCCCCCGGCGTGGCAATCGCCATCAGAATCGCCGTCGGCCGGGCGCCCATCGCCTGGATGTCCGCGAAGTTCTGCGTCACCGCCTTCACCCCGACCTCCCACGGAGTCGAGTAGTCGAACGTGAAGTGCCGCCCCTGAACGAGAATGTCCGTCGAACACACGTGCCGTGAATTGGTACCGGCGGGTTCCAACACTGCGGCGTCATCACCATTAAGAGAACTCGGCGCGGCGTTGCGGATCGCCGCGATGGTGGCGGCCTCGCCGGCCTCGGCGACAGTGAGTGAAGTGCGCATGCGGCCTTTCGGTCGAGGGATGCTTGGGGTACCGCGACAAGTCTAATTAAGATAATGCGCTATGAGTGACGAATCCACTTCCCCTGTGTCCACCCCGCGGTATCTGCTGGTGTTGTCGACGGTGCTGGCCATTCTGCTGATTGTTGTGGTTATCGCGGCGGCGAAGATCACGATGGATAAGAAGGTTTACGCGCCGGTGGCGATGGGTCCGGTGGATGCTCCGGAGGCATCGTCGCAGGTGTGCGCCGATTTCGTGGCGGCGCTGCCGCGGGACTTGGATCGTTTCCGTTCTGTGGAGGTTCGCGACCCGGCGCCGGATGGGGCCGCGGCTTATCGTGACTCTTCGGGCGCGGAGTTGTCTGTGCGCTGCGGGGTGAATGTGCCGGATCAGTACACGGTGTTGTCGCCGGTGTTTACTTCTGGCGATGCGCGCTGGACCGCCGTTTCTGATGCCACCCCGGGCTCTGACCTGCGAACTTGGTACGCGGTTGGGGGTTCGCCCGCGGTCGCGGTGACGGCTTCTTCCGACGTGGGCAGCGCGCTTGAGGGGGTTGGTTCTACTCTTTCTTCTCTTTATGACGCCAACTCTCCAGCAAAGCCCGCCCCCTACCCACTGTCCGAGGCTCCGGTGGCTGGCGGCTCCGGTGGTTCCGGCGAGGCTAGCGGTTCCGGTGGTTCCGACAAGGCTGGCGACTCTGGCGAGGGTGGCACGTCCGGTGGCGCAACCGAGTCCCCAGCGTGCCGCAAGTTCCTGGAATCTCTGCCGGATTCGCTGGGCGACTGGCGACTGGTTCACATTTCTGCCGGCAGCTCCAAGCTGAAAAACGCAGATGCGCTACCCGAAGGCGTGGACGAGTCGGTGTTCGACAAGGCTCCCAGTGGCTCGGCGACCTACCTGGCCGAAGGACATGAGCCGGTGGTCATTCGCTGTGGCCTGGAGATGCCTGAGGCCTATGAGCCGGGGGCCAACCTGACCCAGGTTGATGACGTTCCGTGGTTCTCCGATCCCTCGCTGTCGCGCGGGTCGACGATGGGCCACTGGTATGCCCTGGGGCGGGAGCAAATTGTGGGGCTGGCGATGCCACAATCCGCCGGCGAGGAGGTCATCACTTCCGTGACCAGCGCAATCTCTGATTCTCTCAAGAAGACCGAGAGGCAGCCCACCCCCGCCCAGCAGTAGCCGCCCGCCCGTAGCCGCCCCGCCCAGGTCCAGCAGTGGCGGCCCTGCACACTCCACCTCTGCAGTCCCACACTCCACATCTGCAGCCCCGCACTCCACATCCACAGCCCCGCGCTTCCCACCTGCAACAGGAGCCTCACTCACACCATGCCGTCAGTGCCAAATGTCGGAAAAGTTGCAAAACGTCAAAACGCTACTCTCACCCCTTGCGAACAAAAAGCTTCTGACCTGCATGTTTACACTATTGAAAATGTGCACCAGTAACAAATTGCAGCTTTTCCGACATTTCCGCCCCTACGCGCCCCAAACACCAGCAACTTTGCCGACATTTCCCCTCACGCAGGCTGAAGATAGGCACATCCCAGTCCCCGATGTCGTCAGAACGGGAATCCATCCCCGCAGCTGGCGAAAGAATAGGCACACCCCGGCACCGAATGTCGTTAGAACGGGAATACGTCGCCGCGACCGAAGTCTCGCAAATTATCGCGAGCGCCTGACCTGCAGGTTTAGGTTAAAGAAAACTGGTAGCAATAACGGATTCCCGTTCTAGCGACATTCGCAGGCCGCGGCCAACCAGCTACAGCCAGGGTGCAGCCAGCCAGAGCCAGCAACCGATCTAGGCCAGGGCGCGGGCGATCAGCGCGCTGACCAGGTCGCCGAAGCTCACGCCGTCAGCGGCAAACATCTTCGGATACATCGAGATCGGCGTAAACCCAGGCATCGTGTTGATCTCATTCAGCACGGGCCCGTTTTCCGTGGCGAAGAAGTCCACGCGCGCGATGCCATCGCACCCCAGCGCGTTGAACGTGCGAATGGCCAGTTGGCGGATCTCCTTCAGAGTCTCCGCAGGTAGCGGCGCCGGGATGGTGGCGGAGACGGTCGAGTCGACATACTTGGCGTCAAAACCATAAAACCCTTCGGCACCATCCTCAGTGCCGTTCAGCATCGCCGGAACAGAAGACACGATCGAGCCATCCGCGTGCTGCAGCACACCGCACTCGACCTCGGCGCCGTGGATCATGGCCTCCACGATCACCTTATTGTCATTGGAAAAAGCCAAATCAATGGCGGCATCGAATTCTTCCCAGCTGTCCACCTTGGAGATGCCGATGCTGGATCCGCCGCGCGCCGGCTTCACGAACACGGGCAGCCCCAGTCGCTCCTTCTCCTCGGCAGTCAGCTCGCGGGGCTGGGACAGGATCAGCTCCTCGCCCACCGGGATGCCAGCCTCGCGCGCCAGCCGCTTGGTGAAGTCCTTGTCCATGCCCGCCGCCGAGGCCAGCACGCCGTTGCCGACGTACCGCACGCCAGCCAGATCCAGCACGCCCTGCACGGTGCCGTCCTCGCCGTTCATGCCGTGCAGCACTGGGAAAACAACGTCCACCTGCGCAAACACTTCGCCTGCCTGTGGTCCGGTCACGTAGCGCATCTCGCCCGCCGCACCAGAGCCCGCAGAGCCGTCCGTGCCAGCCCCGCCGAACGTCAGCTGCACGTGCACGCCCCCGTCTTCCACGCGCGGCATGTCCCGCCCGTCGGCGCGCAGCTGCGAGGTGTCGGTCGTCCCGGGCACCCATGCGCCGGCTTCGGTGATCCCCACGGGAACCACGTCGTAAATCTCCGGGTCCAGGTGGTCGATCACCGCACCTGCGCTAATGCAGGATACGGAGTGCTCAGTCGACTGGCCGCCGTACAGGACGACGACGGTGGTGCGTGCGTGCTTCTTGGCTTCGTTACTCACAGCTTTTTACCTTAGCCGTTTTTAGGACGCCACATCCCCACCGCCCCGCCCCTTCAACCGAACTCCCAGTCTGCTTGGGCCTACTCGGCCTTCTTGCTGCGCCCGAGCAGTCCCATCATTACCTGCTGCACGTCGGCGCCTTCGTGGCAGACTCCCACGACTGCGTCGGTGATGGGCATTTCCACGCCGACCTTCTCCGCCAGTTCCTGCACGGACTGGCTGCTCACCACGCCTTCGGCAACTTGTCCCTTGGTGGACGCGGCGGCCTGTTCCAGTGTCTCTCCCTTGCCCAGGTGCTCCCCGAAGCGGCGGTTGCGTGACAGCGTGGAGGTACACGTGGCAACCAGGTCACCCATGCCAGCCAGGCCGCTGAGCGTGCGCGCATCGGCGCCAACTTTCAGCGCCAGGCGGGTCGTTTCCGCCAGGCCGCGGGTGATGACGGTGGCGGCGGTGTTGTCGCCGAAGCCCATCCCCGCGGCGATGCCCGCCGCCAGGGCGATGACGTTCTTGCAGGTGCCGGCGATTTCACAGCCGATGACGTCCGTGTTGGTGTACGGGCGGAAGTACGGCGCAGCCACGGCCGCCTGGATCAGCTTCGCGCGGTCCATGTCGGTGCAGGCCACAACGGTTGCGGCGGGCTGCCCCTGGGCCACTTCGCGGGCCAGGTTCGGGCCGGTCAGCACGGCCACGCGCTCGCTGGGCACATCCGCCACCTCGGAGATCAGCTGGCTCATCCGCAGGCCGCTAGAGTGTTCGATGCCCTTGGCCAGGCTCACCAGGGAAGCATCCGAGCCGATGAGTTCCTTCCAATTCTGCAGGTTCTCGCGCAGCGACTGCGAGGGCACTCCCAGCACCACGATCTCCGCGCCGTTCAGTGCCTCGGCGGGGTCGGTTGTGCCGGTCATCGCGGCTGGCAGTTCGATATCCCCCAGGTAGGCGCTGTTTCGGTGATTGTCGCGCACGTCCTCTGCGACCTCGGCGCGGCGCGCCCAGAGGCGGACCTCGTTACCGGCGTCAGCAAAAACCTTGGCAACCGTCGTGCCCCAGGAGCCTGCGCCCATCACTGCTACTTGCACCATCTGCTTGTCGCCTTCCCGCTTGCGCTGTACGCCTATACTGCGTGCCTACTTGTCTGCCTGAGTTCGGTATAACTTTTGGGTTCGTTATACGATTGTCGGCAATAGTCTATCGAAAGGGATCCCTTTAAAAGTGATCACTCACACAGGAACTGGCGATCTTTCTACGTCCCTGGCCATGTCGCGGCACGATCAGGGCCACGTGACCCGCATCGGATCCCGCCCTAGCGAGGAATTCGCCCGCCCGACCTTCGCCGCGGGTGCGGTTATTTGGCGTTTTTCTCCGGACGCCGCCGCCTCCACCCCTAACTCCCCCGAGTCCACGGACGTGGAGATCGCGATCATCCACCGTCCCCGCTACGACGACTGGTCACTGCCGAAGGGCAAGGTCGACCCCGGCGAGAACCTGCCAGGAACCGCCATGCGCGAGATCTGGGAGGAGACCGGCTTCAGCGTGCGACTGGGCTGGGTTCTGGGTTATGTCCACTACCCTGTCGGTTCGCGCACGAAGGTGGTTTATTACTGGACTGCCCAGCACTTGTCCGGCGAGTTCGAGCCCAACGATGAATCCGATGAGCTGCGCTGGGTATCCCCAGAAGAGGCCAAGGAGCTGCTGAGCTACGAGGCCGACCTGAAGGTCGTGGATGCCGCAATGGGCGTGCTGAAGCTGGGTTGTGACCGCCGCGTGCTGTACGTTCGCCACGCGAAGGCGCATGCCCGCGAGGGGTGGGCCGGCGACGATGATCTGCGCCCCTTGAGTAAGAAGGGCCGCCGCCAGGCGGAGCTGCTGGTCTCTGAGCTGTCGGGCTACCGCCCGGAGACGATTTCTTCGGCCGTGCCGGTGCGTTGCGAGCACACGGCCGCGCCGATTGCTCAGGACTTGGGGTTGGAAGTTACTTTTGACGCCAACCTGGGCGATGCCGGCTGGGCTGCCGATGCGGATGCAGCGGTGGATGCGTTCCACGCCGCCACGGCCGCACCTGTGTCCATGGTTGTAGCCCAAGGCACGGTGATCCCTGGTGTGCTGGCCCGCATTGCGGGCGAGCACGACGTGGAGATTGAGGATATGCGCGTGAAGAAGTCCAGCACCTGGGTGCTGCACTTCGCCGGGGACAAGCTGCTGGGGCTGGATTACCTGGCCAGCCCGCTGTCCGTTAAGTAAACGCCTCCCTCCTCAGTGAGGCGCCGCAGCTTGCCGGCGCTAGCTGGCGGGAATCGTGCGCGGCTTGAAGCTGGCGCGCTGGGATTCGAAGGCCTGGATGGCCTCTTCGTTGCGCAGGGTCAGGCCGATGTCGTCCAGACCCTCCATCAGGCGCCAGCGGGTGTAGTCGTCCACGTCGAAGCCGAAGGTGTGGGTGCCCAGGGTGACGGTGCGATCTTCCAGGTTCACGGTGATTTCCGCGCCCGGCTGCTGTTCCAGCAGCTTCCAGATCAGCTCGATGTCGCTTTGTTCCATCTGGGCGGCCAGCAGGCCTGCCTTGCCGGAGTTGCCGCGGAAGATGTCGGCAAAGCGGGAGGATAGAACCACGCGGAAGCCGTAATCCATCAGCGCCCAGACGGCGTGCTCGCGGGAGGAGCCGGTGCCGAAGTCCGGGCCTGCCACCAGCACGGAGGCGTTCTTGTAGGGCTCCTGGTTCAGGACGAACTCCGGGTCTTTGCGCCAGCCGGCGAACAGGCCGTCCTCGAAGCCGGTGCGGGTCACGCGCTTCAGGTAGACGGCGGGGATGATCTGGTCGGTGTCGACGTTAGAGCGGTTCAGCGGTGCCGCCACGCCAGTGTGGGTGTTGAACTTTTCCATGGTGTTCTCTTCTGCTTTCTGCTCCCCCACCTGCGGTTTAGGTCGCTGGTGGGGAGGCTCGAAAAATTTTTGCGCGGGTCTTGTACGGGTATCTAGCGGTCTGTTTTACAGATCCGCCGGGCCTGCAAGGTGGCCTGTCACGGCGGTGGCGGCGGCAACTGGCGGGGAGACCAGGTGCGTGCGCCCTCCCTTACCCTGGCGGCCTTCGAAGTTTCGGTTGGAGGTGGAGGCCGAACGCTCGCCCGGGGCAAGCTGGTCCGGGTTCATTCCGAGGCACATGGAACAACCTGCGGTGCGCCATTCCGCCCCGGCGTCAATAAAGATTTGATCTAGCCCCTCTTCTTCCGCTTGCATCTTCACCCGCGTGGAGGAAGGAACAACGATCATGCGCGTGCCGTCGGCGACAGAGCGGCCCTTGACGACCTCCGCGGCGGCGCGCAGATCCTCGATGCGGGAGTTGGTGCAGGAGCCGAGGAATACCGTGTCGATCTTGATGTCGCGCAGCGGGGTGCCGGGCTTGAGGTCCATGTACTCCATGGCGCGCTCGGCGGCGAGGCGGTCGTTGTCGTTGGTGAAGTCCTCCAGCTGCGGGATGGATTCCGCCAGCGGCAGGCCCTGGCCGGGGTTGGTACCCCAGGTGACGAAAGGAGTCAGGGCGGAGCCATCGATGTGCACGACGGTGTCGAATTGCGCGTCGTCGTCGGTGCGCAGGGACTTCCAGTACTCCACGGCTGCGTCCCAGTCCTCGCCCTTCGGCGCGTGCGGGCGGCCTTCGAGGTAATCGAAGGTGGTCTGGTCGGGGGCGATCATGCCCGCGCGGGCGCCGGCCTCGATGGACATGTTGCACATGGTCATGCGGGCTTCCATGGACAGCTTCTCGATGGCCTCGCCGCGGTACTCGATGATGTGCCCCTGGCCGCCGCCGGTGCCGATCTTGGCGATGATGGCCAGGATCAGGTCCTTGGAGGTCACGCCCGGCTGCAGTTCGCCGGAAACCTCAATGGCCATCGTCTTGAAGGGCTTCAGCGGCAGAGTCTGGGTGGCCAGCACGTGCTCAACCTCGCTGGTGCCGATGCCCATGGCGATGGAGCCGAAGGCGCCGTGGGTGGAGGTGTGCGAGTCACCGCAGACGACGGTCATGCCAGGCTGGGTCAGGCCCAGCTGTGGGCCCACGGTGTGGACGATGCCCTGTTCAATGTCACCCATGGAGTGCAGGCGGATGCCGAACTCTTGGGCGTTATCGCGCAGGGTGGATACCTGCAGGCGGCTGGTGGGCTCCTGAATTTCCTGCAGGTCGCCGGTCTTCACACCAACGGTGGGAACGTTGTGATCCTCGGTGGCGATGGTCAGATCCGGGCGGCGAACCTTACGGCCGGCCTGGCGCAGGCCATCGAATGCCTGGGGCGAGGTAACCTCGTGTACCAGGTGCAGGTCGATGTACAGCAGGTCGGGGCCGCCGTTTTCTCCGGCTGCAACGATGTGGTCGCGCCAGACTTTTTCCGCGAGGGTTAGGGGTTGGTTCGTCACGGTCTCTCCTCTGTGTCCGCTATACAGTTCCACTGGATGGAATGTATAGTATCAAATCATGGGACACAATACGGAAATTCCCGCAACAAGCGGCATTCAAGTTTTGGACCGTGCGATCTTCATTCTAACGGTCATCGCAGCAGAACCTCGCAACCTTTCCGATCTGTGCGCCATCACCGGCTTGCCACGCGCCACGGCGCACCGTATCGCCGTCGCGCTGGAGAAGCACAGGTTGATCGAGCGCGGGGTGGACGGTGCGTGGGTCACTGGCCCAGCCCTGTCCGAGATGGCGCCGTCTACCTCTTCTCGTCTTGAGGACGCCGCAGAGTTCATCCTGCCTGACCTCATGGCAAAGACGGGCGAGTCCGTGCAGCTATACCGCCTCTCCGGGATGGAGCGCGTGTGCATCGCCAACGCCGAGCCCGCCACCGGCCTGCGGGATACGGTGCCGGTGGGCCATCGGATGACGTTGACCGCCGGCTCTGCGGCCAAGTTGTTAGTTGCCTATGCGCCAGAAGCGTTCCAGAACCAGGTGCTGCCGGAAGCCGCGTACACGCGCGAGGACTTGGAGAAGATCGCCGCCGAGGGGATCGCGGAATCCTCCGCCGAGCGCGACCCTTCCCTAGCTTCGGCCTCCGTGCCGGTCTACGGAGCAGACGCGCAGAACCGCACCGTAATCGCCTGCCTATCCATTTCTGGCCCCGTGGCCCGCATGGGTGAGCACCCAGCAGAGAAGTTCGGCGCAGATTTGAAGGAATCCGCCCGCCAGCTGGAGAACTTGCTGCGGAAGTAGCTGCTCCCAGTGCAACTACTCCCCTAGCGCAAAAAAATTTTTTAGACACTACAAGCACCAGAACAACCAAGGAGAAGATCCCCCATGACCAGCGAAAACCCCGCAAGCCAGAACTCGGCCACCGACGACAAGCGCTTTGAGGCAGGGATTCAAGTCCGCCGGGAAGTAATGGGCGACGCATTCGTGGATGCCGCCCTAGAGCGCAACGCCGGTTCGGACGGCGAGGCGCTGCAGAAGCACGTCACCGAGACCGTCTGGGGTTCCGTATGGACCCGCGACGGGCTGGCTCGGCGCGACCGCAGCCTGCTGAACATCGGCATGCTGGTGGCGCTTCGCGCGACTGAGGAGCTGCGCGGGCACGTCCGCGGCGCGCTGGAGAATGGGCTGACGCGCACGGAGATCACGGAGGCGATCATTCACGCCTCCGGCTACTGCGGTGCACCCGCTGCCCTGTCGGCGATGAAGGTGGCTCAGGAGGTTCTGGTTGCGGAGCTCGGGCCGCTGGAGGATTAGGTTCGCGGCAGCTCGCGCCACTCCACGGTCAGCTCGCTGGCGCGGGTAACCAGGAACTCGTAGAGGTTCTGTGTGCCGTCCTCGATTCCGTCGGCCACGTCCTCACCGGCGGAGGTGATGTCCACCAGCGCCGGGCTAGCCGTGTCGTCGGGGTTGACCAGCTCGGCGCCCCAGCCTCCTTCGCCCCGCCGGCCGTCCTCATCCGCAGAGAGGGTACGGAGCCAGGCTTCGGCTGAGGTGTGGGCGTCATTACCAAAAAGAGCGGCGCGAACAGTGGCGGGCGTGCCATCGTTGCCGGGTGGGGTGCCCCAGAGCCAGTCCAGGTTTACGCGATATGGAGAGAGAATGGGGAACTCCTTTAGTAGGGTAAAACCATGAGCGAGTACAAAGACAAGCGCTGCACCGACCAGGAACGATCCGCCGCTGTGGAGGCGCTGTCCAGGGCGATGGCCGATGGTCAGCTGAACATCTCGGAGTTCGACGAGAGGTCGGGGCAAGCGCATGCTGCGACCCAGCGTAGCGAGTTAGTGGACTTGCTGGACGATCTGGTAGATGAGCCTGCAGGTTTGCTCTTTGGACCTGGCGCGAGCACTGCGGTTGCGCACCGCGCGCCGAGTGACGCGGAGTGGGCTACTCACCAGGCTTCGGAAGCCGAACGCCACCGCCAGATGGTACTTGCGCGGTCGCGGTCGCTGGTGACTGGCGGGGGCTCCGAGACGGGCTTCAGCCTGGCGATATTCGGCGGGGTGACGAAAGCGGCGTGGCAGGTGCCGAAGGCTCACTGGAACTTCAATATCTTCGGCGGTTCGGACTTTGACCTGCGGGAATGCCGGTTTAGCGACCCGGTGACCACGCTGTGGCTGAATAGCTGCTTTGGTGGCGCGGATGTGCTGGTGCCGGAGGGCGTGCGCGTTGATATGGGTGGCCTGGGCATTTTCGGCGGCAACGAGCTGGTGGTGGAGAACGGCGCGATCCACCCAAATAGCTTGCCGGCGGACGCTCCCCTGCTGCTGATCCGCGGGCTGTCGATTTTCGGCGGAGTGACTGTGAAGGTTGTGCGGGGTTAGGGGCAAAACCGCGACCCCGGTTAACCATGCAAGCGCTGAGACATCTACCAGCCCTCCCCGGGTAGACGAGTAACCAGTTACCATTCATGAATGGTAGAGAGTCTATTAACCGGATTGGTTTCAGGAATTATATCCGGATTAATCGTTGCAGCCCTGCTGTGGCTGTTGAATCATCTGAGAAAGCCACCGCTAGAGCTTGTTCACCTCTCTGAACACCGAGCTCTGTTAAAGAATAATCAGCTACGCCCAGTAGTGATAGGTGGTTCTTGGGAGCTTTGCAACGGCAGCGTGCTGTATAGACCCGATGGCTTTCGGGGAGGAACAGGAGGGTTCTACATACCAAGGCTCGCAGAGATTGTTGTTGGAACAAGGTACTTTGCACCGGGGCAAACAGCTGATATTGCATATCGACCAGTTAAACGGCCCCGGAACCCCGACGAAATCATTCGACTAGAGGAAGCAAACATTGTTGATGTTTCCGCGATAACCAGCCAACCGGAGGATTTTCCAGGGTGGAAAGTCGAACGAGTACCTCTTAGAGGCGCTGCTTAAGTCGACCTGAGTTCGGAAACACAGATACACCATTGACCACGACAAGCTCCGCTAAGAAGCACGAAGCTCGTCAAACCGGGCTAAGGGCTGCCTACAAGTTCCACTTTCCTGGTGCCGCTTTAGCGTAGTTGACACCGATTGTCTTGAAGTGCTCCGTTGCGGCGTCTATCTTTGCTTGCTCTGTTGGACGAAGTAGATGTTCACTCATCGTGCTCTTTGTCTCACGAATCATATAGAGCTTTTCTTCCCCATCCTCTTGCTTCACAATTGCCCAGTCAGGGTTGTAGGGCCCAACCGGGGTATCAATCTTGAACTGAGGGGGTAGCTTCAAGAACAGCTTGATGTCTTCACGTTCGTCTAGCAGCTCAGCGAACTGACGTTCCGCTTCCGAATCGTAAACGACGAAGTCATAATCAGTCTTTTCCTGATTTTTCACTTTGTACAGCTTGTCAAGAAAGTATTGCCTCTCTTCCAATCCGTCTCGTTGAAGCTCGGTGAGCGAGTAAACACTGCCGCCTATCTTTTCGTACTGGACACCCTCTGTGATAAGCGCAGCCAATTCAGCCTTGATTATCTCTTTCACCATCTTGATGTAGTCATTCGGATTGGAAATGAATTCATCAAGTCGGTCGCTCTGGATAAGAATGTCAACAATCGTCGCTCGAGTCAGGGACGTCGCTTCCTGCAGCTCAGAGACTATATCCGGAAGCCGATATCCTCCTCGAAGACTCGTCATGCGACTGCTGGTCTCCCGCCCCTTCGTGCCACCGCGGGCAACGGTGAGTTTCGCTTTCTTAACTTCGATACGCAGCGGCTCAACACTTTCAGCTTTCATAATTTTCTGTACGGCATTCTTGATAAGTACATCGCGATCGACCGAGACACTATAGGTAGTACGCTGGCTGATCTTCTCCCATAGTTCCTCAAACTCATGCGACCTAAAATACAGCTGCTTATTAAGCTTGCGTGTCGTTCGGCTACGCTTCGACTTTACGTAATGCTTAATGTTCGCCCGCCGCAGTACTTCAATGACTGCTGCTTCTAACTGGCCGTAGTCTGCTGTCAGCCCCAAGGAGAAATCATCAGCATCCGGAGTAAAGTCCTCGGTTACGAAGCCATCCTTGTTTAGGTAGCCACGTAGTTGCAGCTGTTCCCAGATCTCAGCGGATGCCGTAAATCCCAGATTTCCTTTCTCTTCAGGGTCGGGCTTAGGCAGCTTAGCGAAGTCGCCTTTGCGAATGTATCCAATCGCAACGCCGGCCTTCTTGTACTCCTTTTGAAGGTTGGTGGCGAACTCTTGGTAAGACTCATTAGCGATGACGGTGAGTTGGGCAACGGAGCGGTCCGCTACACGCTCGCCGTCTTGGTTCACAGGGAGTCGCAAGCCACGCCCGATTGTTTGGCGGCGCTCGGTCTCGGATCCCATTTCACGCAATGTGCAGATCTGGAACACGTTCGGATTATCCCAGCCTTCGCGAAGCGCAGAGTGGGAGAAGATGAACCGTACAGGTTCGTCTTCACTTAGCAGCCGGGACTTGTCTTTCATAATCAGGTCGTAGGAGTCGTCATCCTTGGCGGTTACGCCTGAGGTGTCTCCGTATACTCCCTTTTTGATCTGCGAGAAGTATGCGCGCCGCAGTTCAATCGGATCCTGCGGGAGCAGGTCTTTGTATTCCGGGAATCGATCTCGTTCCTCAATGAAAAGTTCATCGAACCACTGAGCAAACTTCCCGTCGGCGGTGGTGTTGTCGGTACCTTCTCCCAGGTAGCGGGCCACCTTATCCACGAAGAAGAGACTCAGCACCTTGATGCCGAGCGGCCGCATCAGCGATTCCTTGCGGAAGTGCTCGCGGATGGTTTCACGGATCATCTCGCGGTACACGGTCTCGTCGTTACCGCCGATTGATTCTCCGACTTGGAGGATGCCGTGGTTGGTCAACTCGATAAACCCAGGACCGTCTAGATTGATTTCATTGATCCGCCAGTTGTTCTCGTACGCTGAGTTACCAGTAACCTTCTCGAGGTCTTGGTTCTGCTTCACCTTCTTCACCTGGCGGGCTAGCGATCCGTCCTTCTTACGGCACACCAATTCGAGGCTCGCCCGCCACGGATTGCTATCGATGGAAAGAAGTTTAATGTAAGGCTTGGCGTCGCCACCATGTTCCGTTGCTTCAGCCACGACGATCTGCTTGACCAGGCCTAGCTCATGAGCATCTACCGGATCCAAACGGTAGGTAAGGTTTCGAGTTTCGCGGTGCGTCGCACTGTAGCGAAGGATGAACGCTGGATCCATGCCTGCCAGAGCCGTCTTGGACAGCTCAGACTCCATGTTCTGCGGCTCGTCCATGAGCAGAATTGGTCGTGTTGCACGTAGGAAGTCAATCGGCCGCAACCCGTTGAGCCTGTCGCGCGTTTGGTTCATGATCAAGTTGTTACCGCGGCCACGCACCGAGCCGATCGTCATGATCATGATCTGGATGCTTGTCGACGTCGCAAAGGATTGCACTTCTTCAGCGTTCTTGCCGCTGTAGACCATGTAGTCAAACGGGGACGCAGGGTATAGATGGCGGAAATGATCGTGCATCAGCTCGATGCTGGTTTTCACACCTTCGCGGATCGCAACGCTTGGTACCAGAATGACGAACTTGGTGAAGTTGTACTTTTCCGCCAACTCAAAAATCGTGCGAAGGTACACATAAGTCTTGCCGGTGCCCGTCTCCATCTCGATGTCGAACTGGAGGCCGTCAATAAGGTTCTTCGCAGGTTCAAGCCCCTGCTCGTTCTGCACCACCTTGAGGTTCTCGAGCACAGTTGCTTCATCCAGCAAGAGGTTGTTGCCGACGGCCCCAACCTCTTCACTGAGATCTATGTCAAGCACCTGCTTGCTGGTCTCTGGCAGCACTCGTTCGGTATGGAACGTTGTGAGAACGTCCCCGGCGTCGTTCGGTTGGCCCTCGAACAGGTCGGTGACCGAGTCGATTGCCTGAACCTGGTACTCCTGCTTGGCATCAAACTTGAATTTCATGTTGATCCCTTACGCCGTCCAGAGCTCGATGCCGTTGGTCCTGCAGATTTGCGCCAAGTTGGTTTTCAGCTCGTCATCGCCTTGGAACGCATCCTCGAGCATGATGAACTGGGCTGGCTTGACCTCTATAGCTGCACGAAGCTGCGCCAGGGTCGGCTTGGTGTGTTCGTCAAGGTACGCGAGCACCAGGGTGTCTTCTTCACCGTCTTCGTCATCGACTCGGACCACCGCTTTATACGACAGGCCGTCGATATCGCGGTCACGAATCTGCTCGACCAACGAGTGACCCTGCTTGAGCAGAATCTCGGTGAGAAGGTCATCAGGGGTCGCGTCGTCATCGGCGCTTTCACGTAGATCCAACAGGTGTTGCTCAAGTCGGGTCGCGTCAATGTCAGAGTCGGTACGCCACTTGGTGAAGTTGGTGTCGGCGAGCTTGTAAGAACGGTAGCCAATATCGAATTGAGTGGAGCGTTCATCTAAGCTTGCAGCGTAATCATTCTTAATTTTTTCACCAGCGCGATTGATACGTTCACGAGAAATTTGAGAAATACTCGTGAAACCAGCTTTCCGAGCCTTAGATTTTTCTGATGTGGGTTCAGGCAACTGTATTTGAATGTGCCTGCGGTTACCCCCATCTTCCGCATTTAGTTGCATCACTGCATGAGCAGTAGTGCTGGAGCCGGAGAAGAAATCTAAAACTATGTCCGAATTCTTCTTACTCTTGAAAGTTGCACCTTCAACCAAGTCCCGGACTAGAGTCACAGGTTTTGGATAGTCAAAGTATCGATCCATGCCATCTAAACTGGCTAAAGCTTCAACGCCGGTCTTGTTCAGATGTTTCAATATTGAGTAAAACTTTGATCCATCTTCGCTAATTTTCCGAAGTCTGCCAACTATGTGAAAGTTTCCCTTCGGTATCAAGACATAGTCGCCTTGTTCAAGTCCACGGTTAACTTCCTCTAATTTTTCTTCGCCATGATATTCTACAATTTCTTCATAGGGACACGACCCGTACTTTCCGAACTCTTTTCGCAACCAATCATCTTGGATCCAGTACTCCTCCCCGTCCATTTCGACGACTTTCCCACGGATCTCCTTTGGCCGGAGCAATGGTGAAAAATCGGTAATTCTACGAGCGAAGGCAATTAGATAGTCATGCCCTTTAATGACTTGCTTTGCCAGCCCACCACCTTCTGCTTTTGTTACAGAGAACGTGCCGATGTGATTAGACTCTCCGAAAATTTCAGCCATTATCTTGAAAGCATTGTCAAACTCATTGTCATCTATACTCAGAAGAAACAATCCATTATTCGTAAGGAGATTTCTCGCTAGTTTCAGCCGCGGATACATCATGTTGAGCCAGTTGGAGTGGTACCGCCCCTCGGACTCCGAGTTCGACGACAGTTTCTTACCGTCTTCGCTGACCTGCTTAGACCACTCGAGGTAGGTCTCGAGTCCCTCTTTGTAGTTATCGGGGTACACGAAGTCTTTGCCGGTGTTGTACGGCGGATCGATGTAAATCATCTTGATCTTGCCGTGGTAGTGCTTCTGCAGAATCTTCAGCACTTCGAGGTTATCGCCCTCAATGAACACGTTCTTTGTCGTGTCCCAGTCTTTGGAGTTTTCCTTATCCGGGCGAAGCGTTGCAGTTGTCGGGGTCTGCGCTGCGCGCATGGCACGCTTCTTACCAGGCCAGAACAGGCCGAAGCGTTCACTGGTGTCTGAGGCGTCGCCCTCGAGCAGCTCCTTGAGTTTCTCTACGTCAATCTTGCCGTCAGCAATCGCTTCGGGTGCCAAATCGGCGATCTGCTCGGCCAGCTCGGTACGGAACTCGGGGCTGCTGCCAGGAACTTCGTTGATAATGTCTTGCTCCTCGCTCATTGTTCTTCCCTTTGACTACCTTCGTTTACACCTTGATCTGCCACAGGATAGTGAACAGCTCTCTATTTAAACGCCTGCCTTGAAGCGATTGTCTAAACAGGATAGGCAGTTTATCGACATTATTGTCGTAGGACTCGCTTCCCTGTTCAATACCGCCCCACGATCGAATCGATCTTTCCGTCAAGATTTAGAGGCTTCTTTAACCGATTTTTCAATAGGGTATTCAAATGGGATGGGCTTCTTCCGCAGGTCACATCACTATTTTCAGGCTGCCGATCAACTTGCTTGCGCGGTGCACCTTGGCCATGGATTGGTTTTCGAGCAATCTTTTCCAAGTCGACTACGCGCAGATCCATCCTCTCTACTGCATCTTCTTGGTTAGGTATCTCACCGTCATCGTTAACTGGCTCTGCGCTCCCGAAACTGCAATCATCGAAACGAGCTTTGTCTGCAGGAATTGCTATCTCCTGTAATACTCATTCCCTAGCCACCCCACACCCCGCCGCTCCCCCAAACCCCGGGGCGTACCCTGGTGGCCATGAGTGAATTCTTCCCAACCGAAACGTTTAGCAAGCGTCTCTCCACCGTCCGCGACATCGCCACACAGGCTGGCCTGGACGGCGTGATCGCCACCCCCGGTCCGGACATGGAGTACCTGATCTCGTCGAAGATCACCACGCACGAGCGGTTCACGGCTCTGGTTCTTACTAAGGACGCCACCCGCATCATCGTTCCCGGCGTGGATGTCGCTGACCTGAAGAAGTCCGTGGCGGGCAAGCTCGGTGTGGAGATCATCGGGTGGAACGACGGCGAAGACCCCTACGGCTACATCACCGAAGGCTCCTATGCCGTCAGCGCTGCCATGACCGCCGACCACCTGCTGGAACTGCAGTCCCGCGGCATTTCCACCGTGAATGCCACTCAGGTGCTCGCCCAGGCGTTCATCCGCAAGGACGATGAAGAGCTTGCCGAGCTGCGCCGCGCCAGCGCCGCCATCGACGAGGTTCACCGCCAGGTTCCGAACCTGCTGCGCGCAGGCGTGACCGAGAACGACGTGGCCAAGGAACTGGAACGCCTGATCCTTGAAGAGCACGAGGTGGTGGACTTCATCATCGTCGGCTCCGGCCCGCACGGCGCGGACCCGCACCACGACCACTCCGACCGTGTGATCGAGTCCGGCGACGTGGTTGTTGTCGACATCGGCGGCACCCTGGCCAGCGGCTACCACTCGGACTGCACCCGCACCTACGTCGTCGGCGAACCCACTGACGAGCAGCAGAAGATCTACGACGTGCTGCAGCGCGCCCAGGAGGCCGGGCTCGAGTTCGCCAAGCCCGGTGTGACGGCCGGCGAGGTGGACAAGGTCGTCCGTGACATCATCGACGAAGCCGGCTACGGCGAGTACTACATCCACCGCACCGGCCACGGAATCGGCCTATCCTGCCACGAAGAGCCGTACATCATCGCCGGCAACGACTTCGTAATCGAGGAGGGCATGGCTTTCTCCATCGAACCCGGCATCTACATCCCCGGTCAGTGGGGCGCACGCATCGAGGACATTGTGATTGTGGCGTCCAAAAAGGTAGAGCCCATCAACACAACACCCCACGAGCTTGTGCGCGTGGGGTGAGTGAAGACGGGCTGGATGTCTTAGCTGGAATTAGCGGACATCCACGAACAGCTTGAGGATCCACTTGCGGGCCAGGAACATGACTGCGCCCAGGCCGACCATCACCGCGAACATCGCGACGAAGTAGATCCGCTCCGCGGAGCCATCCTCCGGGTTGTAGAAAGCCGCCAGGCTGCCGGAAAGGGACGTGCCCAAGCTGATCGACAGCAACCACAGGCCGAACATACGGGTGGGGAATGCCTTCGGGGCCAAGCGGGTGGCCATGGAGTTGCCCACGGGGCTCAGCATCAGCTCGCCCATGGTGAACAGGAACAGGATCAGCACCATGGCCCACATCGGAGTGGAGTTAGCTCCGCCACCGGCGAACGGGAGGAACAGCAGCAGTGCTCCACCGATCACAACCAGTGCCATAGAGAACTTCGCTGCGTAGGAAGGCTGCTTGTCCCCCAACTTCGTCCACATCGCGCCGAACACGGCAGCGAACAAGATGATGAATAGCGGGTTGATGGACTGCACCACGCCCGGAGGAATCTCCATGCCGAAGAGGTTGCGGTTCAGGCGCTCGTCGGAGTACACAGCAATCACGGTGAACTGCTGCTGGAATAGCGACCAGAACGCGACCGAAGCCACGAACATGGGGATAAAACCGACCAGGCGGGAACGCTCGACGTCCGTGACCAGCTGAGAACGGTACATCTGCACCCACAGCACAACGGCAATGATGGCGGCCAGGAGGGCGGTCACGTTGGACAGCTGACCAACCTTCAGCACCCCGGTGATGAACAGCAGTACGAAAACCACGATCGCTGCAGCAGCCCCAATGAATACCGGGAGGTACTTCTTACGCGGCAGCGGGTTAACAACCTCGTGGCCCGCGTCCTGAATGGTCTGCTTACGCAAGAGGGTGTACTGCACCAGGCCGATGGCCATCATCAGGGCGGCGGCGCCGAAGCCCCAGTGGAAGCCCTTCCAGCCCCATAGCGCGTTGGTAATCAGCGGGCCGAGCAGGCCACCGATGTTCACGCCCATGTAGTAGATGGAGAAGCCACCGTCGCGGCGAGGATCATCGCGATCGTAGAGGTCGCCCAGGACCACCTGCGAGGTCGTCTTGAGGGCACCGGAGCCAACGGCAATGAACACCAGGCCCAGGATCACGCCAATGTAGCCCGGCATAAGTGCCAGGCTGATGTGACCGAGCATGACCAGCACCGCCGAGTAGTACAGGGTGCGTTCTGCCGATAGGATGCGGTCGGCAACCCACGCGCCGGCCACACCGGTGAGGTACACCAAGCCGCCGTAGGCGCCGACGATGGAGGTCGCGGTGCTCTTGTCCATGCCAAGGCCACCGTCAGCCACGGAGTAGTAGAGGTAGAAGGCAAGCAGGGCCTGGAGGCCGTAGAAGCTGAAGCGCTCCCACATCTCCACGCCGGAGAGGTTAGCTAGGCCGAAGGGGTGGCCGAAGAAAGTCCGTTCGTTCTGGTGCGCGCTAGAAGAATGCGCGGTTGCTGTGGAGGCTCCGTCTGGTGCGGGAGAATCCTCCGGGTTCGGTTGAGAAGTCATTCGTTAATTCCATCACACCCATCGCGGATAAACGAAGCTATTCGCTGAGTTTTCTGTAGATTGGTGGGATTTGGCGGCTAGCTCAGGCACAGTGTCAGACCCAGTAGGGCAGACCAAGTAGCAAGAAAAGAAAAAGCACGGCCCGAAAGCCGTGCTAAAAAAATTTTGTACCCCGTACGGGATTTGAACCCGTGTTACCGGCGTGAGAGGCCGGCGTCCTAGGCCGCTAGACGAACGGGGCATTGTTCGTTCGTTGTATTCGTAGCGAACGAAAGGTAACTCTACACAGTAGTCCCTTTTCCTACCTAATCCGCAGGTGGCGCGGTGTTTTTACAGCCACGCCACACACCACCTACAGCGCGCGCAGCTCCGCGACCTTCTCCTCCAACACCGCGACCAACGGGTTGCCCGGTATCCGCTTGGCCGCCACCTCGCTCACCGCACCGTACCACCACTGCTGCTTTTCCTTGCCGGAGTTGAAACGACCCCACAGCTCGTCACCGATCTCGGAGTGGTCGGCCAGGATCGAAAGCAGGTTGTGTAGCTTATCAGCCACAGAAACGATCACGGAGCCCTCATCGGCGCCGGAAAGGTGCGCCAGGTAGGCATCGGAGCGTTCCTGCCAGTCACTTATGCTGTCGTCCTTCGTCACCCCCAGCACCAGCTCCACTACGCGGTCGCCGAAATCCTCCCGCATTTGCGCCTCGGAGTACTCCTCCGGCACGTCCTCCAGAATGTCGTGGAACAGCGCAGCGCTAAGCACGTCCTCGTCATCCGTGACCGTGCTGGCCAGGTGCATCACGCCGAAGATGTGAGAAACATACGGAATGTCAGTGCCCTTGCGGGTGTGGTTGCGGTGCGCGTACGCCGCCACGTTTATGGCGCTCAGCAGTCGCGGCGAGGTCGCCACATCCAGCAGCTGCGCGCCCACTGCTGCGCGAGTAGTTGCATCGGTCATCGTCGATCTCCTGTCCAATCAGCCCGGCACTTCCCGGGAACACTCACGACTATAGGAAGGCACTCAGACAACCCTTCGCCCGGCGCGTTTCCCTGTTCGATTTTTGTGACGCCCCCACGCCGCGGCCTGCCACAAAAACGCCTATCACCAGGTATCTTCAATAGCTGATGAGTGTTGAAGAATCCCCGGACGAGCACCCCGCCGACGAACGCATCGTTCCCACCCTCGGTGGGCAGGTGACCCCGGAGCTTCCTTCCGGGACGTATCACACAGAGGTCGTGCGGGAACACCGCTGGCTGGATCCCTCCACGTGGAAGGTGATCGCCAAGCGCCTCTACTTTGAGATCTTCTTCAACGCACTGTTCGATAAGGGCGCCACGCTGAGCTTCTTCACCCTGCTCACCGGGCTGCCAACCCTGCTGGCCTTCTACGCAATCACCACGCTGGTGCTCGACCAGAACCGCGACCAAGTCACGACCCTCACCGACGAGTTTATCGCGGAAAACATTCCCGATAACTTCCAAAGCAATGCACAGACCGTGGTCTCCACGGTCATCGGCTCCACGGAACAATCCATCACCATGTTGGTGATCAGCGTGCTATTCGCCCTGTTCTCCTCCTCCGCATACGTCCGCGCGTTTTCCCGTATGGCCAACGAAATGTACGGACGGCGCGAAGGCCGCAGCCTCGTCAGAACCTGGGCAGCTATGTGGGGAATCACCGTGGTCTTGGTGATCGGGCTAGTCTTCATCGCAGGCGCATACTTCCTGCGCGAGGACATCGCCCGCCCGCTGCTGGACAAGATCGCCGAGCCCCTGAACTGGCAGGGCTTCACTACTTTCGTCCTGGAGCACTTCCTGCCGATCTGGCAGTACGTCCGCTGGCCGGTGATCGTCCTCGTTGCGGTGGTACTCATCGCCATCCTCTACAACGGCGCCCCCAACGTGCGCTTCGGGCGCATTCGCTGGCTGACGGTCGGCTCCGTATTCGCACTAATCAGCATCACCATCGTTGGCTTACTGCTGCAGGTTTACCTGAAGAACTTCGGTGCCGTGGGCCTCTACGGCGCGCTGGGTGGCATCATCGTTGGCCTCACCGGCCTGGTGATCAGTAACTCCCTGCTGCTCCTCGGCGTGAAGCTGGACGCGGAGATCGCCCGCACGCGCGAACTGCAGGCCGGCATGAACTCCGAGCGCATCATCCAGGTACCACCCCGCTCCTCCGCCGCGGTGGAGGGCTTCAGCCAACTCCACGGCCGCATCGAGGAGCAGGCCGCGCAGCTGCGAAACGAATCGGCGTCAAAAGAACCCTAACTTCCACCCCTCACCCGACCAGCGAGTTCCCCGCCAGCACCATAGAATCAGTACCTATGAGCCACGAACTGAACTCCACCACCGTCGGCGGCCATGTCCGCGCCGCTGCCGGCACCAGCCCCGAACACGCTTCCACCCGTAAGTTCTGGACGGGACTGTCCCGCAACATCCAGGAGCGCATCGCCGACGATTGGGAGCGCACCCGCCAGACCTACAACGCCACCCGCCAGCAGCACTACTTCTCCGCGGAGTTCCTCATGGGCCGCGCGCTGCTGAATAACCTCACCAACTTGGGCCTGGTGGAAGAAGCTCAGGCCGCTGCCCGCGAGCTCGGCCACGAGCTCACCGACGTACTGGAAGTGGAAAACGATGCCGCCCTGGGCAACGGTGGCCTGGGCCGCCTGGCCGCCTGCTTCCTGGATTCCGCCGTCACCCAGGATTACCCCGTCACCGGCTACGGCATCCTCTACCGATACGGCCTGTTCCGCCAGTCCTTCGACAACGGCTTCCAGGTCGAGCGCCCAGACCCGTGGCGCGAAGAGGAATACCCCTTCACCATCCGCCGGGCCTCCGACCAGCTGGTCGTGCACTTCGACGACATGAAGGTCCGCGCGATCCCCTACGACATGCCCATCACTGGCTACGGCACCCGCAACGTGGGCACCCTGTGCCTGTGGAAATCCGAGCCGTGGGAGGAGTTCGACTACGACGCTTTCAACTCCCAGCACTTCACCGAGGCCATTATCGAGCGCGAGCGCGTCAGCGACATCTGCCGTGTGCTCTACCCGAACGACACAACCTACGAGGGCAAGAAGCTGCGTGTCCGCCAGCAGTACTTCTTCACCTCCGCCTCCCTGCAGGCGATGATCCGCAGCCACCTGGCGCAGCATGGAAGCCTGAATAACTTCGCGGAATACCACTCCGTGCAGCTGAACGATACCCACCCGGTGCTGGCCATCCCGGAGCTCATGCGCCTGCTGATGGACGAGCACGGCATGGGCTGGGAGGAAGCCTGGGAGATCGTCTCCAACACCTTCGCCTACACCAACCACACTGTCCTCACCGAAGCCCTGGAGCAGTGGGATCAGCAGATCTTCCAGCAGCTGTTCTGGCGTGTCTGGGAGATCATCGCCGAGATCGACCGTCGCTTCCGCATCGAACGCTCGGCGGAGGGCATTGATGGCGTCACCATCCAAAGAATGGCCCCGATCCAACACGGAGTGGTGCATATGGCGTGGATCGCCTGCTACGCCGCTTACTCCATCAACGGTGTGGCCGCACTGCACACGGAGATCATCAAGCGCGAAACCCTCGCCGATTGGCACGCACTGTGGCCAGAGAAGTTCAACAACAAGACCAACGGTGTTACGCCGCGCCGCTGGCTGCGGATGATTAACTCTCGCCTGTCTGCGCTGCTTACTCGTCTTTCGGGTGGTGACGCCTGGGTCACCGACCTCGACAATCTCAAGGAACTGCGCAGCTACTCTTCCGACGAGAGCGTCATGCAGGAGCTCCGTGAGATCAAGGCTGCCAACAAGCACGACTTTGCCGAGTGGATCGCCGAGCGCCAGGGCGTGGTCATCGACCCGGATTCCATCTTCGACGTACAGATCAAGCGCCTGCACGAGTACAAGCGCCAGCTGCTGAATGCCCTGTACGTGCTGGACCTGTACTTCCGCATCAAGGAGGACCACCAGCGCGACCTGCCGCCGCGCACCGTCATCTTCGGCGCGAAGGCCGCACCGGGCTACACGCGGGCGAAGGCCATCATCAAGCTGATCAACGCGATTGCGGACCTGGTGAACAACGATCCGGTGGTTTCCCCGCTGCTGAAGGTCGTGTTCGTGGAGAACTACAACGTCTCCCCCGCCGAGCACATCCTGCCGGCCTCCGATGTTTCGGAGCAGATCTCTACCGCGGGCAAGGAGGCATCCGGCACCTCCAACATGAAGTTCATGATGAACGGCGCGCTGACGCTGGGCACCATGGACGGCGCGAACGTGGAGATCGTGGATTCCGTTGGCGAAGAGAACGCCTACATCTTCGGCGCCCGCGAGGAGGAGCTGCCGGAGCTGCGCGCGGACTACAAGCCCTACGAGCTGTACGAATCCGTGCCCGGCCTGAAGCGCGCCCTGGACGCGCTGGATAACGGCACCCTGCACGACGAGTTCACCGGCTGGTTCTACGACCTGAAGCAGTCCTTGATTCACGGCTACGGCGAGGGTGCCTCCGACACCTACTACCTACTGGGAGACTTCGCGGACTACCGCGAGGTGCGCGATCGCATGGCAGCCGACTACGCCGCCGACCCGCTGGGCTGGGCGCAGAAGGCGTGGGTGAACATCTGCGAGTCCGGGCGCTTCTCCTCCGACCGCACGATCCGCGACTACGCCACGGAAGTCTGGAAGCTGGAGCCCGCGCCGATTGACGAGTAGCGGGACTGCGATGCGCTGAACGGCAGGGGTCTGCGCAGTGGCCTAGGAAGTAGCCTGCACAGTGGGCTGCAAGTGACCGCCAGGTGTTTACCTGGCGGTCATGTTGTCTTAAACCGCACGCAAAAAAGAGGTGGAAATATATGTGTGGTTTTATTCACATTTCGCAGTAGATAGGCGCAGCTTTCCATGCAGCTCAACAACCTCAAAAACTCGGTATCCCAGCGTGCACAGCGTGCTCGGCGCTCCCAGCGCAAGGTTGCAGGGATTTCCCTGGCTCTGGCGGTAATTCCCTTCGCCGCTGTCCCCGCGGCCAACGCGACCGTCGGCTCCGAGACCGTGATCGGCTCCACCCTGGGATCCTCCAGCTTCGGCTCCTCGGCTGGGTCTTCTGCTGGGTCTACTGCCGGCTCATCCCTACCTGGTTCCAGCGGCCCTGCTGGCTCCTTGCAGCCGGGCAACCCAGGTAACCCAGGCACCCCGGACACACAGTCCACGTTCGAGCGCACCGCCACCTACCCGGTGTACGAGAACCGTCCCGAGGGCGAGGACAAGTCTGCGGAGACCGTGGCGGAGATCTCCACGGTCTCCAAGGACGGCAACACGCTGATCCACACGGACGCCTCGGCGCAGCGCATCGGATTCATCGACATCAGCGACCCGAACGCTCCGAAGGGCCTGGGCACCCTGGATCTGAAGGCACAGGGCCATGCTAAGGACGAGCCGACCTCCGTGGCCGTGTACGGCGACTACCTGCTGGTGGTCATCGACGAGACGGGCGGGGACTTTGCCAACCCGAAGGGGCGCGTGGACATCGTGCGGGTCTCAGACCGCACCCGCGTTTCCTCCATCGACCTGCAGGGCCAGCCGGATTCCATCGCCATCTCCCCCGCGGGCGCGCCGGGTAGCCCCAAGGCCGCCATCGCCATGGAAAACCAGCGCGACGAAGAGCTTAATGACGGCAACCTGCCGCAGCTGCCCACCGGCTTTGTGCAGACCATCGACCTGTCCGGGGATGCCAAGGATTGGAAGGCCACCCCGATCCGCTTCGAGGACGAAAATGGCAAGCTGCTGGACGAAGTAAAGAAGGCCGGGCTGGATACCCCAGAGGATCTGGAGCCGGAGTACGTCAGCATCAACGGCAAGAACCAGCTGGCCGTCACCCTGCAGGAGAACAACGGTGTGGCCATCATCGACTTGCAGACCAACCGCATCACCAACGTGTTCAGTGCAGGCAGCGCCGAGGTCAAGGGTGTGGACACCAAATCCGACAAGCTCATCAACCCCACCGACACTCTGCCCGCCACCCCGCGCGAGCCGGATGCCATCGCGTGGATCGACGATAGCCACGTAGCCACCGCCAACGAGGGCGACTGGAAGGGCGGCACCCGTGGCTGGACCGTCTTCGATACGAACGGCAAGATCGTCTGGGATGCCGGCAACTCCGTGGAGAACCTGGCCATCCGCCACGGCCTGCACAACAACAAGCGCGCCAAGAAAAAGGGCGTGGAGATCGAGGGCATCGCCACCGCCAAGATGAACGGCACCAACTACGCCTTCGTCGGCTCCGAGCGCTCCAACTTCGTGGCCGTGTACAACGTCAACGATCCGGCGAACCCGCAGTTCGTGCAGATGCTGTTCACCACCAACGGCCCGGAGGGCATTCTGCCGATCCCGGAGCGGAACATGCTCGCTGTATCCAGCGAGGTCGACGAGCCGGACAACGCCGTGCGCAGCGCGGTGACGCTATATCGTCTGGGTGGCGAGGAATCCCAGCCCTCCATTGTTTCCGCCGACCAGGGCGATGCGCCGATCGGCTGGGGTGCGCTGGGCGCTCTGACCGCCGATCCGAAGGACGCCAACCGCCTGTACGCGGCCTCCGACTCCGCGTACGCGAACGGCTGGGTTTACACGATCGATGCCTCCAAGCAGCCGGCCGTGATCACCGAACGCCGCGCAGTGAAGCGTGACGGTGCCCCGGCTGAGGATCTGGACATCGAAGGAATTTCCGTGGCTGCCGACGGGGGCTTCTGGATCGCTTCCGAGGGCAAGAAGGGCAAGGATAACCGTCTCTTCCACACCGATAAAGACCTCAACATCACCTCTGCGGTCGAACTACCTGCCGACGTGGCTGAGCACATCGGCAAGTGGGGACTAGAGGGCGTCAGTTCCACAAAGGACGAAAACGGCGTGGAACAGCTCTTCGTCGCCGTGCAGCGACCGCTGTGGAAGGACCCGGAGGCGAAGGACCGCGAGGCGCTAGAAGGCGACAACACCACGCGCATCGGCAAGTACGACACGAAGACCAAGCAGTGGCAGTGGTTCGGCTACGAGCTGGAGAAGTCGGCCGGCAAGGGCGACTGGATGGGTCTGTCGGAGATCACCGCGCTGGACGATAAGCACCTGCTGGTGATCGAGCGCGATAAGCTGAACGGTCCGGATGCGAAGGTCAAGCGCGTAATGAAGGTGACGCTGCCTGAGGGCCGTGCTGAGGGTGCAGCCGCTAGCGCGAACGGTCTCGCGCTGCCGATGGTGAACAAGGAGCTAGCCGTGGACGTGCTGCCGAAGCTACGCGCCACCAATGGCTGGACGCAGGAGAAGCTGGAGGGCTTCACCATCGCGGCGGATGGCCAGATGTACGCGGTGACGGATAATGACGCGCTGGAGGATGCCACCGGCGAGACCGTCTTCCTACGCCTGGGCAAGGTGAAGTAGCGAGGCTCAAAGCCAGCTGGCGGATCGGGGAGCCTTTGTTCCCCGAGGCCGCATGCCGTGCGGCTAAGGCGTCCTTGGCTATTCACCCCACTACTTACCCCTCCCCTGCTACCCCCAATAAATCTGTAGAAAATCAATAACCCCGGTGATGTACGTCTAAAACGCAGGGATCGCTCCGGGGCTTTCAATGCAATCCTAACACTGAAACGTATGCAATCCAACGGCAACGCAGGAAACAACCTGGATAGGTGGTTTTCACCAGAACGGATGAAAACCTACAGTTTCCACTCCGACCCGGAAGCTCTCTACCTTTGGAACACACGCATCACCAAAGCCTTCCTCGAAGATATTCAGCACGTCGAGGTACTGCTCCGTAACTGTGTCGATCTAGCGGTGTCTTCAAAATACGGACATCAGTGGTACACGAATACGGATATCCCGTTCAATGCTCAGGCTAAGAAGTCCATTCGAAAAGCTGAGCGTCGTGCCGGATCCGCCAGGAATACATCACCACCACCAGGTCGAGTTATCGCAGAGCTTAGTTTTGATTTCTGGAGATTTCTTTTTACCAATACCTACTCATCCACCATCTGGCCATTGGTCCAGAAAACTCTACATGCGATTCCCCAGTCAAACTCCACAAAGAGGTCAACTCATATCGGCGTGCCGTCATTACAGGATTTCAGATGCGAAGTCGATGTCATCTATACCTTGCGAAACCGTTGTGCACATCACGAGCCAATAGTTAAACCTAATTTGAAATTCGAAGATACTGCGCTAGATCGAGTGCAGGGCGCCCTGTCTCTTGTCGCTAACTGGATCAATCCGCAAGCAGCACAATGGATAGAATCGAATTCCAGGATTCCGGATTTGCGCCGCACGAGGCCTTAGGCCAGCAAAGCACGCCCCCTGTCCCCGTTACCTTGTGAGTGTCCCCGATAATGGGGATAGTCGCTGGTCCCGGTATGG
>NZ_KV789169.1 GCF_001807485.1 Corynebacterium sp. HMSC08A12
CAGACTGTTTAGCTATTCTCATCGTATCTCTTGAAATCACTACTGCTTTTGCTACACGCAAGAGATCATCTTTCAAGATGACCGCATCTGCACTTTCACTAGCAGCTGTAGAACCATATAAATTCCCTAAGAACCAGTTACATACGTCGGGTTTCCTGCCGAAAGAGTTAGCTTATATAGTTTGTCCGTGCAACGGTTAAAAGTTTATTTAACGGGGAAATCAAAATAGCTATTGGGGTATGGTTCGTCTCTTAATACATAGTGCCACCATTCGAGGCTATATGCTTCAAACCCACTGTTTTCCATGATGGAGCGCAAACGTCTGCGATTTTGCGCTTCATTGCATGATATTCCATTTGCCGCATGATGAGAGCGTTCATCCATAAAATCAAATCGGCTCCCCATTGGTACAAGCTCACCCGTGTCTAATCGATAAAGCGTAAGATCAATGGCACTGCCGCGGCTATGGCTTGATTTTGAAGCCACGTATCCTTTTGAAATCATCTCAGTTCGGTCAATATTGGGATAATAACTTTCCTTTGTCAGGTTATTTTCCGGCTGTGCAGCCCATTGCATAAAACAGTTTACAGCACGATTAGGACGGTAACCGTCCCATAGAAGCAATCCGTACCCTTGGGTAGCAGCCAGTTCTTTTGCCTTCAAAAGCGATTCAGCCAACTCGTATGTCCCTACAATGCGATTTACTTCATAACCGTCAACCGGTTTTCCGGTGAAATTATCCCAAGTGGCATATTTAGCGTCCCAACGAACACCGTGTACTATTTCATCTAAAAAAGTAAATCCTATTTCCATGCTTATCACCCCTTTAACGCTAATACGATCAAGCGGTCAATCAGTTCGGGAAGTGCAATACCTGCAGCGGCCATCATACGGGGATAACGACTGTATGACGTGAAACCGGGCAGAGTATTGACTTCGTTCAGTACAATGCGGCCGTTATCTTGTAAAAACATATCCACACG
>NZ_KV789170.1 GCF_001807485.1 Corynebacterium sp. HMSC08A12
GAATTGTCCGGTATCCCTTTTGTAGGCTGCGATATTCAAAGCTCAGCAATTTGTATGGACAAATCGTTGACATACATCGTTGCGAAAAATGCTGGGATAGCTACTCCCGCCTTTTGGGTTATTAATAAAGATGATAGGCCGGTGGCAGCTACGTTTACCTATCCTGTTTTTGTTAAGCCGGCGCGTTCAGGCTCATCCTTCGGTGTGAAAAAAGTCAATAGCGCGGACGAATTGGACTACGCAATTGAATCGGCAAGACAATATGACAGCAAAATCTTAATTGAGCAGGCTGTTTCGGGCTGTGAGGTCGGTTGTGCGGTATTGGGAAACAGTGCCGCGTTAGCTGTTGGCGAGGTGGACCAAATCAGGCTGCAGTACGGAATCTTTCGTATTCATCAGGAAGTCGAGCCGGAAAAAGGCTCTGAAAACGCAGTTATAACCGTTCCCGCAGACCTTTCAGCAGAGGAGCGAGGACGGATACAGGAAACGGCAAAAAAAATATATAAAGCGCTC
>NZ_KV789171.1 GCF_001807485.1 Corynebacterium sp. HMSC08A12
ACACGGCGGGGCGCCGCCGTGCTCGCGGCGCGGCCGCCGGCCCGCTAGAAAATTCCGATCTGCGCGCCCATGGACTCCGCCGAGCGAAGCTGATCCAGCCAACCCGGCGCCCCCGGCCGCACGCGGATAATCGGCCGGTTGGAAGCATCGCCCTTGTTGCGGCCTGCCCGCGCTTCGAAGCGCCCGCGTGCGGCGTGGCCATCCTCGGCAAGGGTTTTCAGGGACCGATCCGGGTGGGCGATATCCTCCCGCGCGCCCTGCAGCAGTTCGATGGTTTGGTCCAAGGCCTCCAGCACGGCAGGGCGGTTGTTCTCCACCATCGCGCGCACCAGATCCGGATCCGTGCCAGCCACGCGCGTGCCGTCGCGGAAACTTGACGCCGCCAGGCTCAGCGCCAGCGGACCTCCACTATCGCCGGCGACTGCCAGCGCCTCGGCGAGGATGTGCGGCAAGTGGCTGACGCGTCCTACGGCACTGTCATGCCGGCGTGCGATGGCGGGGATTACCGACGCGCCGACCTCCTCGGCCAGCCCGACCACGCGCACCCACGTATCCAGCCAGCGCTTATCTTCAGCCGCCGCGAGCTCGCGCGCGTTGTCGTACGTCACGACCCACACGGCACCCCGGAACAGCCCGTGCATCGTCGCCTGCCAGCCCGAGTTCGCGGTGCCAGCCATCGGATGCCCGCCCACGAAGCGATCGGACATGCCCTTCGCCTCCACGAGGTCGTGCACCTCCTGCTTCACACTGGTCACGTCGGTAAAGCCGCAGGTCGGGGCGTGCTGAGATATGGCGTCAAGAAGAAAGGACAGCGCGGGCATCGGCACGCCAAGGACCAAGAGCGCATCGGCCTCCTCGGCGCGGCGCAGCGTTGCCTCGAGGTCGGCCGACACGTCGTAGCCGTCGCGGCGCGCGCGGGTGACGGTTTTCTCCGACCGATTCCAGCCGAACACGGGCCAGCCGGCGGCCTGCGCATCGCGCATCAGCGAGCCGCCGATCAGCCCCAGACCCAGGATGCACAGCGGACGGCGGTCCTCGGGGAGGGTGCTCAGGCGGTAGTCGGAAGAAATTTCGTGGCTCACGCTACCCAGTGTTCCACAAAGCAGACTAGCGTTGGAAGGCATGAGCACCGACAGCTTCGATAACGGCAGCAGCGCCGGCGCCGGCCGTGACAGCAGCGACGGCGGCGACCTGACCTTCGCCGTCTCCGCCATCCGCACCGACGGCCAGTGGCACCTGCGCGAACTCCCCACCCGCACGACGGAAAGCCTGCCCGACCTCATCGCGGAGCTGCGAGCCTCGCGCGCGGAAGGCCCGGTCGTGGGGCTGCTGTGCATCGAGGACGACTGGTCCGTTGTGCTCCGCCCGGTGCCGAGCGGCGTGCGGATCTTACTTAGTGACGCCACCGCCGCGTTGGACTACGACATTGCCAGCGAGGTGCTGGACACCCTGGACATTGACGAGCCTTCGGAAGAGGAGGCCGACGCTTCGGACGATCCCTGGCCCGAGGGCGACTTCGACCTGCTGGAGGATCTAGGTGCCAGCGAGCAGATAATGTCCATCATCTTCTACGACGATGACCTGTACGGGGCGGAGCAGGTTCTGCGCGTGGCGGACGAGCTGGGCTTCGCCGACGAACTGGCGGACCTGGTGGGCGTGGAGCTGGAGTTCTAGCCGGTGGGGGTCGAAGGCGCGCCGGCCGCGTACGTGGGCGGCGGGTTGCCGCAGGCCGGCGGGGATGCGCGCGCGGAAGCGCTGATGCGCCGCGCCCTGGACATCGCTGCGGAGACTCCCACCGGGGACGTTCCCGTCGGAGCTGTGATTCTCGGCCCGGATGGCCGCGAACTCGGGCGGGGCGTGAACCGGCGCGAAGCTGACAATGATCCCACCGCACACGCGGAGATCCTCGCCATCCGGGAAGCTGTGCGGGAGCTCGGGGACGCCTGGCGGCTGGAAAACTGCACGCTGGTGGTCACCCTGGAACCCTGCGCCATGTGTGCGGGGGCGCTGGTCGGGGCGCGAATTGGCAGCATCATCTTCGGAGCCTACGAGCCCCGGACCGGGGCGTGTGGCAGCGTCTGGGACGTGCCGCGGGAGTCTCCGCTGCACTGGGCGGAGGTCCGCGGAGGCGTGCTGGCCGGGGAGTGCGAAGAACTGCTGCGGCAGTTCTTCGCCCGCCTGCGCTAGGCGCGCGCGAGCCCGCGCTTGCCCGCCCGCGCCGGATACACTTGCCCGCCCGCACGTTCACGCCATCGCCGGCCGGTGGTGCTCGATCGCTGAAATGCACCGCGACCGGTACATCCCCCGGGCATCCCCGCCCACTCAAGCCGCGAGGCCCCAAAGAGGAGTGAGGATGCGGAGGATGAGGGGGCGTCAATAAGTGTTATGGAAAAGTAATGAGCGGTGCTGAACAGTGCTTTTGCGAGTGGAATGGGCGTCTGAGGGCTGGGGAGGCGGCTCGGCGGTGGCGAGGAATCCAGAACGAACCTACGTTGGAAATTGAGCGTCCTGGTCGTACGAATGCTGCGGCTGGGGCGCACAAGTTAGAACAAAGTTAGCGACTAGAAGACACAAGGAGAGATCAATGGATCTGAACAAGGCAAAGGATCTGGCAGGCGAGCACCGCGACAAGATTCAGGACGGTGCTGAGAAGGCCATCGACGGCAAGCTGGACGGCGACAAGGCTGACAAGGCCAAGGACGGCCTGAACAAGGGCATGGACAAGGTCTTCGGCGACAAGTAAGTCCTCTGAGACTTCTGGCGCGCTGATGCGCTGAATTGTAAGCCCGCTGCGAACTGGTTGAGGTTCGTGGCGGGCTTTCGCGTGTGTAGGGCGGGGTTTTGTTGCGAAAATGTGGGGGTGTTACGCTAGTACGAGTCTGCAAACGCTGACTATGGTGGCGTGTCCGAGCGGCCGAAGGTGCTCGCCTCGAAAGCGAGTGTTGTTAGTAGCAACCGAGGGTTCAAATCCCTCCGCCACCGCCAGAATTTTTTACCGCGTGCTGTTTCCCGGTTGAACCCTGGGGCGGCGCGCGGTTTTCGCGTGCGCGGGAGCTTGGATTTTGGCGCGCAGGGTGCGCGACCGGGTGCCTGGGGCTGGGAATGAGGAGCGCTGGGGCGGGGGATGTCCCAAATTCCACGTATTAGAATATAAATATTCTGTTTGTGCAGGTCAGAGGTTCGCAAATTTTGACTTCAGATGTACTACTTTCAATAACTCGAAGATTTGGGACATTGGGCCTCGGGGCAAGGGATCTGCGGCCGGAGATGGGCTGGTTTTGGCGAAGTTAGAACGCTCTGTCGGAGGGGTGTGAAAGGGGGTGAAGCGCTGTAAGCGCCGTAGACGACCTAAAAGAGGGTAGGGGATACCTCAGTAAGGGTGCGGAACTACGCCCCGCATTCGGGGAATGCTCCGAAAAGGGTGCTTGGAAGGCGTGGTAGGCGGCTGTGGGCGTGGAGAAGTGTCCCAAATCTTCCACTCTGTTTTTATAACTTTCTGTTTCTGCAGGTCAGAGGATCGCGGAAAATCGCTGCAAACCTGCTACTTGCCGAAAGTGGAAGATTTGGGACATTTGCCCTTGGGTTGCCTGCGATGGGCAAGTTCGGAGCGCGTCCGGAAGGTCCACCCAGGAGCTATAGCAACACACGTCACACCTGTCACAACCCACCTGGGCTTTTGGCTACTGTAGGATGTATATTTCGAGAACTGTCTGCGCCGTGGGAAGGCGCAACCACGAACGCAAAACTCAAGACAGAACGAACGCAAGGTCCTACACACACCCCAGCCGGCGGAAGGTCAACCAGTGGCGAAAATCCTGTTTAACCTCGGACGATGGTCCTACCTGCACAAGAAGCGGGTGATCGCCGCCTGGCTGCTACTGTTCGTCGGCATCGCGGCGGCCGCGCTGGGATTCCAAAAGGGCTTCAACGACATCTTCGAAATCAAAGATGTGCCCTCCACGCACGCCACGGAAATGCTCCAAGAGAAATTCCCGGGCACGAAAAACCCCGCCGAATCCACCGACGTCAACATAGTCTTCGGAGCCCCCGAGGGGAAGAAACTCGAAGACCCAGAGTTGATGGCGGCAATGGATGAGACGGTGGCGTCATTAAGAAATAACGTGCCCGACTTCAAAGAGGGCATGCAGTTCGGCAACCCCGTAGAGCTCAACGACAAGCTCGGCAAAATGCTCGTCGACCAGATGACGAAGCAGGGCATGCCCGAAGCCACCGCGAAATCCGACGCAGAGAACCTGCGGATGTACTCCGCCGACGGGCGCTACGGCACCATGACCTTCAGCTACGACGTGCCGCTGCCCGCCGACGTGACCGACGAGGATCGGCAGGCGGTGTACGACGCGATCCAGATCTCGCGCGACGCGGGCATGGACGTGGAGGTCGGCGGCCCTGGCTTCGGTGACCCCATCGCCGTTGAGCCGATCTCGGAGATCGCGGGCGTGGTGGTCGCGCTGATCATCCTGTTCTTCACGTTCGGTTCGCTGCTGGCGGCGGGGCTGCCGCTGGCTACCGCGATCGTGGGCGTGGGTATTGGCGCGCTGGTGACTGTCGGTGCGACGGCGGTGCTGCCGCTGAACTCCATCACGCCGACGCTGGGCCTAATGATCGGCCTGGCGGTCGGCATCGACTACGCGCTGTTCATCATGTCGCGCTACCGCGATGAGCTGCGGCAGGGGCGGTCACGCCCGGATGCGATTGGCCTGGCCGCGGGAACTGCGGGTTCGGCGGTGGTGTTCGCGGGCCTGACGGTGACGATCGCGCTGGTCGGCCTGCGCCTGGCAGACATTCCGTTCCTGTCGTACATGGGTTACTTCGCGGCGATCAGCGTGATGGTCGCGGTGGCTGTGGCGCTGACGTTCTTGCCCGCGCTGCTGGGGGCGTGTGGCTCGCGGGTCTTTCGTAAGGACGCCACGTTTGGGCAGCAGTACGCCTCCGCCCTCGTGGGGGAGGATGCGGCGCACGGGTATTTCACGGGCGGTCCGGCGGGGCGCGGGCGTGCGGTTCGCGTTGGCGGGGATGACGGGGAGCGCCAGCGCGCGGGCGACGGTCAGCACAAGCAAGGCCTGGCGAGCCGCTGGATCAAGCTGGTCTACAGCTTCCCTGGAATTTCCATTGCAGTGGTGATGCTGGTGCTGGCCGCGCTGACTCTCCCGGCGCTGAACCTGCAGCTTTCGCTGCCGAATGATAAGACGGCGAACGTGGACTCCACGCAGCGGAAGTCTGCCGAGATGCTCGAGGAAGGCTTCGGCCCAGGCCGCAACGCTCCGTTCCTGGTGGTCGTTAACGGCGAGAACGCAAACCCGGATTCGCCGGCGCTCGCCACCTACATTCAGGGCCAGGCGGACGCGCAGGGTGCTGGCGGAGATACGCAGGACGCGCCGGGCGCGGAGGCTGGCCAGGGCGCTGGCGACAAGGCCAAGGCCGCGGCGCAGGCGTCATTTATTTACACGATGGAAAATCTCGGCAGCAACATTCATGTGAAGCATGCGCAGCTCATCGGTCAGAGCGACGACGGGCTTGCCGCGCAGCTGCTGATCACGCCCGAAGGCGGGCCGACCGAAGAGGGAACCGCCACGCTCATCCACGCGCTGCGCGGGCAGCAGAACGTGATCGAGAAGGAAACCGGCGTGGACATGGGCATCACTGGTCTGATCCCCATCCAGCAGGACGTCACCGACCGACTATCGAACGCCATGCCGGTATACCTCGCGCTGGTCGTCGGGCTGGCGCTCGTGCTGCTGCTGATGATTTTCCGCAGCATCACTGTGCCGATCATGGCGGCACTCGGATTCCTGCTCTCCGTCGGCGGTGCCTTCGGACTGACCGTGCTGGTCTGGCAGGAAGGCTGGGCCGGGCTCTGGAACTCGCCGGGGCCGCTGATCAGCTTCATGCCGATCTTCCTCATCGGCGTGACCTTCGGACTGGCGATGGACTACCAAATGTTCATCGTGTCGCGCATGCGAGAACGCTTCAAGCACGAATCCTTCGAGGCCGCGAAGACCTCCAAGTACACGCCCGTTGAAGACTCCGTGATCTTCGGCTTCGGCATGGGCGCGAAGGTTGTGACCGTGGCGGCGCTGATCATGATCGGCGTGTTCGCCAGCTTTATCTTCCAGCCACTGCCATTCGTGCAGATCTTCGGCTTCGCACTGGGCGCCGCCGTGCTGTTCGACGCCTTCCTCGTACGCATGACCTTCATCCCCGCCATGATGGTGCTACTTGGCAAGGCCACCTGGTACATGCCCAAGTGGCTGGACCGCATACTGCCGACCTTCGACGTCGAAGGCTCGCAGCTGGAGCGCGACTTCCGCTCCGGCGAGATCCAGCGCTTCGACGACGAAGGGCGTGCGCTGGAGCCGGCGCGCTAGCGGCGGCCAGCGGCCGGCGGCAGCTGGCGCGGCCATGTCGCGCAGCCGCCGCCCGCCAGCCCACGGAACCCCCGCAAACGCTAACCCAGCCGCTCCCGCCATGCCGGGCCGTAGTAGCGCCCCATGAACTCCTCCCGGAACTCATAGAAACGCCCCTGCTCCATGGACTCGCGAATCCGGTCCACCAACCCCACCATGAAATGCAGATTATGCAGGGTGCACAACGTCCCGGCCAGGTACTCCTTCGCCTTCAACAAGTGGTGAATATAAGCGCGCGAATAATTCTCCGAGACATAACCGCCTACTGCGGCGTCAATAGGAGAGAAATCCCTCTTAAACCGCGCACCCATAAGATTCAGCCGACCGTCCAGCGTGTACACGCCACCGCGGCGGCCCAGGCGAGTCGGCGCGACGCAATCGAACGTATCCGCGCCGGCCTCAATCGCCGTGAACAGGTCATCCGGCTCCGAAATGCCGAGCAAGTGGCGGGGCTTATCCTCCGGCAGCTCCTCGGCGACCCAGCGGACGATCGTGCCGAGGTTCTCCTTCTCCAGCGCGCCGCCGATGCCGAAGCCGCCGAAACCGCGGTTGCCCTGGGCCTCCGCCTCCTCGGACAGCTGCACCAGCCCGCGCGCGGCCTGCCTGCGCAGATCCTCGTACTGCGCGCCCTGCACCACGCCCCACAGCGACTGCGGCGGGCGGTGCGTGCGCAAGTCCGTGAGCCGCTGGTGCTCCGCCAGGCAACGACGAGCCCAGCGATGCGTGCGCGCGACGGATTGCTCCTGGTAGGGGCGGGTATTCACCAGCGTGGTGAGCTCGTCGAACGCGAACATAATGTCCGCGCCCAGCTGGTGCTGGATCTGCATCGACACCTCCGGCGTGAAGCGGTGCTTGCTGCCGTCGATGACGCTGCGGAAATCCACGCCGTCCTCGTCCACTACGGCCATGCGCTTTTTCTGCTGCTGGATGATGTCCGCCTCGCTGCGGCCTTTCGTGTCCATGGCCAGGACTTTCTTGTAGCCCACGCCGAGGCTCATGACTTGGAAGCCGCCGGAGTCCGTGTACGTCGGCCCGTGCCAGTTCTCGAAATTCGCCAGCCCGCCGCCCTCGTCCACGATGTTCGGGCCCGGCTGCAGGTACAGGTGGTACGCGTTGGAGAGCATCGCCTGCGCGCCCGTCGACCGCACCTGCTCGGGCGTGAGGGTCTTGACCGTTGCTTTTGTCGCCACCGGGATGAACGCTGGGGTGTGGATGTTCCCATGCGGAGTCTTTATGACGCCCGTACGCCCCAGCCCGCCCGCGCCTCCGTTAAGGCGCGCGCTTGCGCCCGCGTCCGCGCCTGCGTTTCCGGCTCCGCCCGCGCCTCCGTCTACTCGCGCGCTTGCGCCCGCGCTTCCAGCTGCGCCTGCGTTTCCGGCCGCGCCCGCGTCTGCACTGTCGCTATCGCGCAGCCGGGTGCGCACCTCGAAGGATAGGTCTGCGGCGCCCGCGCCCGCGTCCGCGCTGGTGTTTTCCTGATTGTCGGCCATAGCGCCCTATTTTATCCTCCGCTTCCGCCGGCGCCCCTTTCCGCGCCGCCGATTCCCCATCCCACACCGCCGATTTCCCCTCCAACACCACCGAATCCCTCTTCCACGCCACCGATTCCCTCCCTTGCATTGCCGAATCTCCCTCCCGCGCCTATTCTCCACACCCATTCCTCCCCATTCCCATGCCCAGGTTTCCACGCTGTCACATGAGCCCCACTGGCCCCACTCTCCGCCCAGGCTCGCCAGCCAAGCGCTTCCCCCTCCTCGGTTGATGCCTAGCTGACGTCACATCAGCCCCACTGGCCTCACGGCTGCCTTGCGCCAGGGTGGGCTAAAACGCGAATGTCCCAAATCTTCGAGTTAACGAAAGTAGCACATCTGAAGTGCAAATCTGCAACGCTCTGACCTGCGCAAACAGAATAGTTATGTTTTAAGACGTGGAATTTGGGACATTTGGCCCCCGAAGTGTCGGAAATCTTGCAAAACGACAATCGCTCGTCAGGCTGATCGGCGCACCCTGAACCCTCTCGGCGCGAAGAAAGTCGCTTAAACGGGCTTAGAATCGCCCTGCCGGATTTGGCGTCCTCCAAGCCGACTCGATGTATGCCCTACCGGCGAATTTATTCCCGCGCTGAGGCTATTCTTCCTCCTTAGGAAAGCAATTGCCTCCAGTCAGGAGCTGCTATTCCCACGCTGGGACGCCTCCCCGGTAGTTGGTGGCGGGGAACTCGAGCCCTTGTCGTGTCATTTGCTGATGGATTCTGCAGATGTCCGCCACGGCACTGCCATCTCGGAAGTTGTTGCGGTCCACCCGGTAAATCCGCAGGCCCAGGTTCTGCAGTTTCCGCTCGCGTTCGCGCTCGCTAAGGATCTGCCGAGCGGCGAAAACCTCCTCGTTGATCACGCCACCCGCGCCCACCGTGAAGCTAGCTCCCGCGCTAGTCACGTCGGGTTGGTATTTCCCCTGACCGTCGTACTCGATTACCAGCCCGCAGGGGTAGAAAAAGTCCACGCGACCTGCGAAGTAACCCTCGTAGTGCAGCTCCACCTGCTGAAGAGGTGCAGGCAGCCCGGCCTCCCACAGTTTCACCTTTAACTCAGATTCCCGCGGGCTCTCGGAGGCGCCGTTGATCAATCGCAGAGCCTCCCTCGCCTTCGCGATGCCTCGGAGCCTCCGCAGTTTGGCCGCATCAGCGCGCAGAGTTGTAATGAATTCCGAAATCTCCATGTCGTCGATACCGGCTCGTGCTGCGAACTCCGCAGCCACGACAGCATCAGCAACACTGTGCCACCGGGCAAGGTCGATGATTGTGTCCGTTACGCAGGTGAGTCGTACTTCGCGCACCCCATTCCCGGTTGCTATTCGTAGGATTTCTAGGCGGCGCGCGGCAGTCGCATGCAACGGTCTCGACGTTCGGAGGGGGAGCGGCACGTTAGTACCACCCGGCGGGTAGTACCCGATCTCCGCGTTCGGGTCCGCCCGCCCCGCGATCGGCAGCCCGTGCAGCAGCGCCGCAGAACGCCCGCACAGCACGCCGTTTGTGCAGCTCAGGCCGTGTGCGATCGCATGGAGACGTACCTTTTCGTCACGCGGCAGCGCATCCCAGTGCACCCGCTCGGCGTAGATCCCCGGCGCAACCTTATAGTGACGCCGCCCGCGCGCCAGCCCTCGCCGCGCACCGCTCGGAAGCTCTTTCGCCTCGATGAGCAGCGTTGTTGTTGTCTTTTCTTTCTGACGCCCCCACGCCAACGGATCCACATTTCCCCCACACGTTGAGCTTTCCCCTTGGCTTCAAAGTATCGCAGAAGAGTATTGCAGAAAAGTAGTGCAGATCCACGGGTAGCCTTGCCAGGGATACCGGAAGTAGGAGGCGACGGCATGGTGCGAGCAGCGGAGCAGGCGGAGGCCGCGGGCGGGGAACAACGGGGGTCGGAAAAGCGAGCAGCGGAGGCGGCGATAGCGGAGCAGGTGGACAGCCGGGCGGGGGAGACGGCGCAAGCGCAGAAAGCGGAGAGCCGAGGGGCGGGGCGGTACGCGCCCAGCCCCTCGGGGGATCTTCACCTGGGGAATTTCCGGACTGCCGTGCTGGCATGGCTGTTCGCTAAGCACGAAGGGCGCGAGTTCCGGATGCGGATCGACGACATTGATGCTCAACGCTCGTCGGAAGAAAGTGCAAAACAGCAACTACTGGATCTTGCGACTATGGGGATTGGGTACGAGGGGAGGCTGTGGCGTCAACAAGAGTGCTGGTCAGAGTACGAAACAGCGCTACAGGACCTGCGAGAAAAGGGGCTTGTGTACGAGTGCTACTGCTCGCGGAAGGACATCGCCGAGGCGGTCCGCGCGCCGCACGCCGCGCCGGGAGCGTACCCGGGAACGTGCCGCGACCTGGGAGAATCGGAGCGGGAGGCCAAGCGCGCAGAATTGGCGGAGCGGGGGCGAGTGCCGGCGTTGCGGCTGCGCGCGGGCGTGGCCGAGTGGGAAGTGCGCGAGCGGTTCGCCGTGTCAGGCGGGGTGTACCGCGGGGCGGTGGATGACATGGTGCTGCGGCGCGGCGGAAACGCGCCGAAGGCGTCGGGAGCACCGGGCGGCGGAGGTGCGGAGGTGCCGAGCAGCGGAGATGCGGGGGTGCCGGGCGGCAGAGCTGCGGGCGCGGACGGAGATGCGGGGGCCGGCGCGCCGGGCGGGCCGGTGAACAGGGATTATGCCTACAACCTGGCCGTGGTCGTCGACGACGCGCTGGCCGGGGTGGGGCAGGTTGTGCGCGGGGACGACCTGCTGAGTTCCGCTCCGAGGCAGGCGTATCTGGCTCACCTGCTGGGGTTGCCGCCGGTGGAGTACGTGCACGTTCCGCTGGTGCTGGGCCCCGACGGGAAGCGACTGGCGAAGCGGGACGGGGCCGTCACGCTGCGGGACTTCCCCGGCGGGGCGGAGGGGATGTTGCGGTGGATCGCGGAATCGCTCGGCGAGGCGGTCGACGTCTCGGCCGCAGAGGCGATGGCAGCGGAGGTGTTGACCGCGGAGACCGGCGTAGCCGATGCGAATGCGGTGGGTGCGAGCTCGGTAGAGATGGCAGGCACTGAGGCAGAATCGGCCGGAGCAGCCGGAGGCATCACGCCCGCCGCACTGCTGCCAACCTTCCGGCCCGAACTACTTCCTCGCGGGCCCGTCACCTGGCGCCCGGAGGACACTCCCGCAGACTAGCTCCTCTAGCGCACCGCGCGCGGGCGGAACTTCGGCGGGATCTTCTTCTGCGCGGCCTTCCGCGCGATCTCGGCGTTCTTGCTCACCAGCAGGCGCGCCTGGCGCAGGCGCTCGCGGGCGAAAGTCCGCCGCTCGCCGGACTCCCACGTCTCGTCCACCAGCTTCTTTGCCAGCGCCACCGAATCCGGCGAGCGTTCAATGATCTGCCGTGCCAGCTCCTCCGCCGCAACCAGCGGATCCTCCACGGCCTTGGCCAGGCCTAGCTCCGCGGCACGCTCCCCGGAGAAGATTTCCCCGGTCATGGCCAGCCGCTTCACCTCGTCAATCGGCAGCAACTGCTTCAGGGACATGATCCCCGACATGTCCGGCACCAGACCCCATTTCGCTTCCAACACTGACCAGTGGGCGTCATTGCTCGTAAACCTAAAGTCCGCACCACAAGCGATCTGCACGCCACCGCCAAAGCAATAGCCTTCCACCGCGGCAATCACCGGGAAAGGGAGGCGACGCCACGTCCACGGCGCCTCTTGGAATGTGTTTGTGCCTCGCAGGGGACGCGGGATGAAATGCGAAAGCATGCGCGGTGGGCTTTTCAGGGTATCTGCGAAGTCGAGGCCGGCGGAGAAGTTGCCGTCCGTGCCGGAGAGGATGACCACGCGGACGGAGCGGTCGCGGTGGAGCGTGTGCGCGGTGGAGATTAGCTGCTGGAGCAGGTCGATCGTCAGCGAGTTCAGCTTGCGGGGGCGGTTCAGGCGGACGTGGACGAGGCCGGGGATGGACTCGGAGTATTCCGTGGTGACGAGCTGGTCGGTGCCGGGGGAGCCGGGAGCTGAGGGGGAGCCGGGAGTGGTGGGAGCGGTAGGGGAGCCGGGGGCGCTGGTATCAGTCATGCCTCTCAACCTAAGGCACGGTGGACAGCGCGGGGGTGAGATTTGGGAAAAGCAAAACCGGCGCCGGGATCGTTTCCAGATCACCGAGCGCCGGTTGCTCACTATGTGAGATTTGGCGGAGGATGTGGGATTTGAACCCACGAGGGATGTGACTCCCGCACGCGTTCCAGGCGTGTGACATAGGCCGCTAGTCGAATCCTCCATGTCGAACGGCAAAACACACGGAAAAGCCGTGGCTTCGACGTACTCATGAAAGGGTACACAACGCTGCCTTTAGATTCCAAATCCGGTGCTAGGGGTTGGAAAGTGGGCGTCGATAAATAAGAAAGAACGAGCCTTTGGAACAACGAGCGCGCGTGGGCTAGTATGGGCAACGGATTCCGCGCGGCGTGTATCTTGTGAACTCCCCCAGGGCAGGAATGCAGCAAGGGTCAACGAGCTCTGACGGGTGCGCGGGGTCCCCTTTTTTATGCTCGCGCTACAGCCAGTTCTTGCGCTTAAACCACCACCACATCAGCAGGATCACCGCAAGGTTCAACAGTAGGCAGTAGTAATAGCCATACTCCCAGTGCAACTCCGGCATGTTGTCGAAGTTCATGCCGTACACGCCCGCGATCATCGTCGGCGGCGCGGCCATTCCGATGATGGACGAGATCGTGCGCATGTCCTGGTTCTGACGCAGCGAAATGATCGCCGAGCTGGCCTGAATAAGGGAACTCAGGCGCTCGTCGAAAGAGTCGATCTTGTCCTTGGCCAGCATGGCGTGGTCCAAGACATCGCGGAAGAAAGCCCTGACGTGCTTGGTTGTCAGATCCTTGTGGTTTTCGATCAAAGCGCGCAGCGCCGGAATCAGGGGGCCGATGGCGTGGCGCATCTCCAGGATCTCGCGCTTCAGGGTGTAGATATTCTCAATGTTCGTCTCGGCGCGGAGGGTGAAAACCTCCTCCTCCAGACTGTCCACACGGTCTTCCAGCGCTTCGGAAATACGGGTGTACTCGTCGACTAGGTAGTCCGTGATGGCCCACGCGATGGCCATCGGACCTGCGTTGCGCAGCTCGGGCGCCTGGTGCAGGCGGACTTCCGGGTCGGGCAGTTCCGTATCATGGGCGATCACGATGATGAACTTCTGGCTGATGACCATCTGCACCTCGCCGGTTTGGATGAGGTCACGCCGGTCGATCAGGTCCTTATTGCCCGCGTACTGCACGGAGCGGACGACCTTGAACAGCTGGTTTTCGTAGCGCTCCAGCTTGGCACGCTGGTGGGCGGTCACGGCATCCTCGACGATGAGCTCGTCGACGTCGTAGCACTGCGCCACCTTCAGCATCTGCTCTTCCGAGGGTTCCTCTAGGGTGACCAGCACAAAGCTGCCCCTGCTGGGGGTGGCTAGATCCTCGATCTCTTTCAGCGCGGTGGCATAGTTCGCCTGGCCGGGGGTCTGCTTGCCCTCTACGTAAAGGCGGCACTCGCGGATGGCGCGTTCGACGGGGACCCGGACTCGGTGGGGTTCGGTTTTAGCCATAGTGGATCCTTTCCAACTATTTCAACTACATCCGGCGAGATCTGACGCACGGTAACTTTTTGCAAGCTCTATGCACCTTAGCCCGTCGTCATCCTATCGCCTGCAAGGTAGTCCCGCAGGCGCTGAATTTCGCCGGGGCTGTGGCGCCGGGCGGTGCCACGGTGCCGGGGTGCCGGGTGCAGCCGGGCGGCGCCGGGGCACGCTCTGGCGGGGGCGGTGTCCGGCAAGTCCGTTAGACTGGCAAAGGTAAGCCACACCGAGGGTAAACCCCAGCACGCCATAAGCGGGAGAGAATTTACATGAAGATCGAAAACGTAAACGCAGAGCTCCTCCTCAGCATGAAGGAGGACGTCCGCCAGGCCTACGAAGAGCTGCACTCCAAGGGGCTCAACCTGGACCTCACGCGCGGTAAGCCTTCGGCAGAGCAGCTGGATTTCTCGGTGGATCTGCTGAGCCTTCCGGGCGAGAACTTCACCTCGCCCTCCGGAGTGGATGTGCGCAACTACGGCGGCGGGGTCGGCCTGACGGAGATCCGCCAGCTGTGGGCGGACGTCCTGGGCCTGCCGGTGGATAACGTTATCGCCGGCGACGCCTCCAGCCTGAACATCATGTTCGACCTAATCAACTGGGCCTACACGTTCGGCACCAACGATTCCGAGCGCCCTTGGTCGGCGGAGGAGAAGCTGAAGTGGATCTGCCCTGTGCCGGGCTACGACCGCCACCACTCCATCACCGAGTTGTTCGGGTTCGAGATGCTGACCGTCGACATGACCGACGAAGGCCCGGACATGGACCAGGTGCGCGAGCTGGCGAAGGATCCGGCCGTGAAGGGCATGTGGGCCGTGCCGATGTTCGCCAACCCGACGGGCGTCACCTTCTCGCAGCAGACCGCCGAGGCCCTGGCTGCCATGGAAACCGGCGCGCCGGACTTCCGCATCGTGTGGGATAACGCCTACGCCGTCCACACCCTGACCGACGAGTTCCCGGAGATCATCAACATCCTGGACGTCGCCGAGAAGGCGGGCAACCCGAACCGTTTCTGGGCCATGTCCTCCACCTCCAAGATCACTTTCGCAGGCGCTGGCCTGGCCTTCTTCGCCTCCTCCAGGGAGAACCTGGAGTGGTACAAGAAGATCGCCAACGTGCGTGGTATTGGACCGAACAAGGTCAACCAGCTGGCTCACTTGCAGTACCTGGAGGATGCCGAGGGCGTGCGCGACCTCATGCGCAAGCACGCGGGCTCCCTGGGTCCGAAGTTCACCCGCGTGGTGGAGATCCTGCAGCGCCGTCTGGGCGACCTCAACGTCGCCGAGTGGACCGTCCCGGAGGGCGGCTACTTCATCTCCGTGAACCTGCTGGACGGCACCGCTGGCCGCGTGGTGGAGCTGGCGAAGAAGGCCGGCGTGGCCCTGACCGCCGCGGGCTCGACCTACCCGCTGAAGCAGGATCCGAACGACCGCAACCTGCGCCTGGCTCCTTCCATGCCGACGATCGAGCAGCTGGAGGTAGCCATGGACGGCTTCGCCACCTGCGTGCTTTACGCCGCGATCGAGATGGTCGAGCACGACGCGGGCCAGCGCTAACCAGCAGCTAACCCACACCGTCAGACAGCAAGCAGGAGGCCACCATCAACACCGACGAAACACTGGTCTGGGTCCAGGGGCTACTCCCCGGCGAGCCGACCGTCGCACGCCGCAAGGTCGCCGATTCCTTCCCCGAGTTCGCTGTCGCCGAGGTGTTTCTTGGTGACGCCCCCTCGCCCCAGAACGGCACACCCCAGGAGGGCGACGAAGAATCCGTGCTGGCCGAGACGGTCGCAATGACCATCGACGCCGGGCGCATGGAATCCGGCCTGGAGACCGAGGACGGTTCCGACCTGCGCGTTGAGCTGCTAACCGTCGTCAGCGGACACGACGATACCGCCGCCGACCTGCTGGCCCACGCCGCGACGATGATCTCCCAGGATCCCGGCCACTGGCCGCCGCAGCCCGGCACGATGCTGCCGAACGTGGTGCAGCAGATGGATGCCGACTCCGAGCGGAAGATCACCGCTCGCAACGGCCTGCTGGTGGTTCCCTACGTGTGGGACGAGGGCGTGCCCCACGTCCACGAGGTCACCTCCGGTGGCGCGGGCCGCCACTCGAAGGAAGGCGAGACCGAGGTGGAGTTCACCCACCCGGGTCGGCTGACCATCGTCGCGCAGCTGGTGATGCTGACGGACGAGGAGCTTGAGCTTGCGCAGACGGCCGGTGTGGCCGCGGTGCAGGAGCGGTTGGTGCGTGAGGGCGTCAATATCAACGACATATGGCGTTAGGCGACCGCAACGGGTCGTCTTAGGCGGAATGTAGGCTAGGTTCGTGGCACTTTATAGGAAATATCGTCCGGCGACGTTTGCCGAGGTCGTGGGGCAATCCCACGTGACCGAGCCGTTGTCGGTGGCGCTGGATAGCGGGCGGATCAACCACGCATACCTGTTTTCCGGGCCGCGCGGCTGCGGCAAGACGTCGTCGGCGCGCATCCTGGCTCGCTCGCTGAACTGCGTGGAAGGGCCAACGTCCACGCCCTGCGGAAAGTGCGAATCCTGTGTATCGCTGGCGCCCGGCGGGCCGGGGAACCTAGATGTGACGGAGCTGGACGCCGCCACGCACAACGGTGTGGACGACATGCGCGAGCTGCGCGAACGCGCCTTTTATGCGCCTGCGGAATCTCGCTACCGGGTGTTCATTATTGACGAGGCGCACATGATCTCCACGGCGGGTTTCAACGCCCTGCTGAAGATCGTGGAGGAGCCGCCGGAGCACCTGATCTTCATCTTCGCCACGACGGAGCCGGAGAAGCTGCTGCAGACGATTCGCTCCCGAACCCACAACTACCCGTTCCGCCTGCTGGCGCCGCCGGATATGCGCGGACTGTTGGAGTCGGTGGTGTCCGGCGAGGGCGTGCCTGTGGAGGATGCGGTGTATCCGCTGGTCATCCGCGCGGGTGGCGGTTCGCCGCGTGACTCGCTGTCGATTATGGACCAGCTGCTGGCCGGTGCCGGGCCGGAGGGCGTGACGTACAACCGCGCGCTGGCCCTGCTGGGCGTGACGGATTCCACCCTGATCGACCGTGCTGTGGATGCGCTGGCGGAGCACGATTCCGCCGCGCTGTTCGCAGTGGTCGACGATGTGATTGATGCGGGGTACGACCCGCGCCGATTCAGTGAGGATCTGCTGGACCGCTTCCGCGACCTGCTGGTGGTACAGGCCGTGCCGGATGCGTTCGAACGCGGACTGGTGAACGCGCCGGAGGAGTCCCGTGACGTGCTGCGCGAGCAGGCGGAGAAGATGGGGCAGGCGACGCTGACGCGCTGTGCATCCCTGGTGAACGAGGGGCTGGCGCAGATGCGCGGAGCCACGGCTCCGCGACTGTTGCTAGAGATCCTGTGTGCTCGCATGGCGCTGCCCGCCGCCGGCATGACTGTGGAGGCGCTGGCGCAGCGCGTGGAGGCCCTGGAGAAGGGGCACGGCGGGACTGTCGGTAGCGGTGCCGGTGGCGGCGCGGGACGTAGTGGTGCTGGCTCTGCGGCGGGCGCCGGTGCTGGAGCTGGTTCGGGTACTGGGACAGGAGCTGGTGCGGGAGCCGGCACGGGCGTGCGCGGCAGCCGGGCGGAGATGTTCGCCCGGCGCAGGAAGGCTGCGCAGGATGCAGCGCAGCAGTCTGCATCGGCGCAGCCTGAACCTGTGCAGCCTGAATCGGCTCAGTCGGAACCTGCGCAGCCTGCAGAGAAGGCACCGGAGCAAACGCCGCCAGCAGACCAGGTGTCAGCTGCGGAGCAGTCTCCGGTTCAGCCCGCCGAGTCCCCCGAGGCAGCGGAAGCTTCTCGAGCACCTGAGACCTCGCCAGCGACTGAGCCGGAAGCTGCGCAGGAGTCCCCGGCCATCGCCGAGGCGCGCCGGGCGCGCGACATCATGCAGCGCCATCGCCAGGCCAGCGCTGCGGAAGCCGAGTCCCCGACTCAGAACGCAGCAAATGCGGAGGCATCACCGGCACCGACAGATTCTGAACCGGCGGAGACTTCGGCAGAGGCCCCGGCGGAAGCTTCGGCGGACGCGGCCGCCACAATTGATTCGGACTCCTGGGCGCGCATCATGGATGCCGTCCACGACCTGGACCTCAGCGCTTGGATCGCCCTCCGAGGCGCCGCACCGCGCGCATCCCAGCCGACTCCGGGCGAGGTCCACGTTGACCACCACACCGGCTCACTAGCAAGGCTGGTCAGCGGGGCGAAGAACGCGGAAGTGTACTCGCAGGCTATCCAGAGTGTCACGGGAAGTTCCGCCCGCATCGTCGTCTACGTCGGCGACGAAGTTGTCGGCGACGGAGCCGCCGGAAGTGACGGAGCTACTGGAGCTACCGAGCCTGCAGGAGGCGATGAGCCGGGAAAAGCTGAACCGGCGGCGGCGCAGCCCTCCGCCGGTGAGGGACAAACGCCAGCCTCCACACCGGTGAACCCTGTGCCAGCGGAAACCCCGATGGACGCAGCGGCCTCGCGCAGCGCAGCCAGCAGCGCCCTGGAGCGCGCCCGCGCGATGGAAGAAGCGATGCGCAAGGCCTCGCACTCCCACCGGAACGCAGGCGCAGCGGGCGCGGGCGCAGCTGGCGCCGCTACTGGCAGCCGGGGAGTGGCAGGCACAGGCGCTGGAACTGCAGCCAATTCGGGTGAAGCAGCCGCCGCGCAGGAAGACCCGAACTCCGGCTGGCGCGCCCGCGCCGAACGAGCCAAGGCCCGCAAGAAATACAACATGGAAAACGGCTTCAACGGCGTCCCACTGCCCGACGAGCCGCCAGTTGATGCCTACGGAGACGCCCCCGTCGACAACTGGGGCGGCGGGGCGGCCGCTAACGCTGCAGCCGACCCAGCCGCCGACGCGCCGCTGCCGCCCGAACCCTCGGGCCCCTCTGATCCGTCCGATTCTTCCGTTCTCTCCGGCCCGCCTGGATCTTCTGCGCCGTCGGGCCCATCTGCACAGTCAGCGTCATCTGGGCCTTCCGCACGGACGGCAGAACCCTCGTCCCGAGCCGCTAACCGCCAGCCCCACGCTGGGGTGGGCGGTGCTGGGGCCGAGGGGGCGTCACAAAGAACAGAACAAAATGAACGCGACGAACTACTCGCCGACCTCGAGCGCGCACCCGGCGAACGCGACCACCGCACGCCGCTGGAAATCGCAGGTGAACTGATCGAAAAGAGTCTCGGCGCGGAGAGAGTTCGCTAAGCGTGAACACAACCATCCGCACACGCGAAGGTGCCTGACACGCCTGTCCGGGCCGACCGGTACAGTTGTGGAAGAACTAAAACCCAAGCACGAAAAAACCGACGAAAGGTAAACAGAATGAGCCAGCCAGACATGAACCAGCTGATGCAGCAGGCCCAGCAGATGCAGGCACAGCTGCAGGAAGCACAGCGCGAGATCGCCGCCTCCACCGTCAAGGGCGAGGCAGGCAATGGCCTGGTCACCATTTCCGTCGCAGGCTCCGGCGAGGTCACCGACATGGAGATCGACCCGAAGATCGTCGACCCTGAAGACATCGACACCCTGAAGGACCTGCTGCTCGGCGCGTTCAAGGACGCAAACCAGAAGCTGCAGACCCTCGCCGAGGAGAAAATGGGCCCGCTGTCCCAGGGCATGAGCGGCCTGGGCTTCTAAGCCTTCTAAGAACTCCAAAGCGAGACCTAGTTGTTCGAAGGACCACTACAGGACGTCATCGACGAATTCTCCCGGCTGCCCGGCATCGGGCCGAAAAGCGCGCAACGCATCGCGCTGCATCTGCTGAACGAGGAGCCGGAGGACATCGAACGCTTCCAAAGCGCACTCGGTCGCCTGCAGCGCGGCGTGACGTTCTGCCGTATCTGCCACAACATCTCCCAAGAAGATGTGTGCCGGATCTGCGCGGACTCCAACCGCGACAAAAGCATCATCTGCGTGGTCGAGGAATCCAAAGACATTCAGGTGATCGAACGCACCGCGGAATACCGCGGGCGCTACCACGTCCTCGGCGGGGCACTCGACCCGCTGAACGGCATCGGGCCGAAGGAACTGAACGTCACGCCCCTGGTGCAGCGCATCGGCGGGGCGCTGCCAGACGTCGCGCTCGGCGCGAAGGGCGGCGGGGCTTCTCTTGGCGACGCCGACACGCCCGCCGGTGGCGATCCCAACGGCGCGGACGCAGCTGAAACGGGCAATGCCGAAACGGCTGCCGTCAAGACCGACGTCAAGACCGACGTCAAGACCGACGTCGAGTACGACGAAGCCCCCGAGATCACCGAAGTCATCATCGCCACCGACCCGAACACGGAAGGCGAGGCAACAGCCTCCTACCTCGGCCGCCTGCTGCGCGACTTCCCCGGTCTGACGGTCACGCGCCTGGCCTCGGGCATTCCAATGGGCGGGGACTTGGAGTTCGTCGACGAGCTCACCCTGTCCCGCGCATTCGCCGGCCGCACCGCGCTGTAGCGCTCGGCGCTTAGAGGCGTTCCTTTCTTAGCGACGCCACCTCGCGCTCCAACTGCTCCGCCAGCTCACCCTGGAACTCGGGCAGCTCGTTGAGCCCAACCCCCATTGCGCGGGCGAGCAGCCAGTCCGCCAACTGGGGATTCCTGGCGAGCACGGGGCCGTGCATGTACGTCGCCACGACGGAGCCCTGCACGGCGCCTTCGGCGCGCGTCTGCCGGTGAGCATCCTCGCCGGACAGCCCCGCAGCCTCCGCTCCGTGGGCATCGGTGTTGCCCGTGCCGCGGGTCAGACGTCCCAGCGGCTCCGCGTCCGCACCCAGGATCGTCGCACCCATGTGGTTAGCGAATCCCGTCAGCGGTTCGGTCAGGCCTGCCCCGCCGGTCACGGCGGAGGCTGCCGGGGTGGAGGCGATCTCGCCGATCATGCGCTCGGCGAGTTGGGATGTGGTGGCGTCAATAAGACCCAACCCCTCGATCGTGCGACCATGGCTGGTGAAGGACCGGCCAAACACCTGCAGACCTGCGCAAATAGCCAGAACCGGGCGGCCGGCGGCGACCGCGCGGGAAATGCCGCCATCGCTGATCAGGTGCTCCGCCGCCAGAACCTGTGCGGTATCCTCGCCGCCGCCGACGGTGTAAACGTCCAGGGACTCCGGGACGGGCTCGCCCAGGTGGATAGGGTGAATCTCCGCCGACATGCCGCGCATGCGGGCGCGCTGACGCAGCACCAGGGCGTTGCCATCGTCGCCATACGTGCCCAGCACGTCTGGCAGAATCAGGCCGATGTTCAGCTCAGCGTTCATTTACGCTTCCCCTTCCTTGTCCAGCACCCGCTTCAGATCGCGGAACGCCGTGTAGTTCGCCAGGACCTCCACGCGGCCCGGCGGGCAGGAACGAATCGCCGCCACCGTGTCCTTAATCAGATTGTGCTCGACCGCGGCGTAGCCCAGGCGGACGGCCAGATCCGTGCCGCGCTCGCCGGCGGCCACCACGTGCACACCCTCGAAGTTTTCGAAGCGCACATCCCACAGCCACGACAGGTCCTGGCCGTCGGCGACCTGCCCATTTACACTGATCACGAGGCTATCAGCGGTGCGGTCCACCATCGAGAGGGCCTCCTGCCAGCCGGCGGGGTTCTTCGCCAGCATCAGGCGCACCTCGTGGTTGCCGAAGTGGACCACGGAGTAGCGGCCTGCGACGTTATCCACCTTCTCCGCGGCTGCGATGGCCTGTTCGGTGGAGATGCGCTCGGGGAGCAGCTCGCTCAAAGCCACGGCGGCGGCGACGGCCTGGGTGGCGTTGCCGCGGTTTGCGTTGCCCGGGAGGGTCAGGTTCATCGGGTGGAGCTTGCCCTCGCGGTCGATAAGACCCTCTTCAGTGATGCGCCAATCGGGCTGTGGCCTGCGGAATTCGCGGCCGTCCGGGAGCTTCTTCGCCGCGAACCAGTCCACCACGCCATCCTCGCCAGTGCGGTGGATGATCGCGCCTTCCGTGCGCGGGCAGCTAGTGGAATCGCCGGCCCAGCCGAAACCAGCGCTGACCCACTGGACGTTCGGGGAATCCCAGGCGACGGAGGTGACGGAAACATCGTCGCAGTTGGCGATGACCTGCATGTTCGGGCGCGCTTCCACACACGCGCGCAGGGCACGTTCGATCTTGTTGATCTCGCCCACGCGGTCCAGCTGGTCGCGCGAGAGGTTCAGCAGCACCAGCACGTCCGCGTCGAGTTTCTCGGCGATCTTGGGGACGTGCAGCTCGTCGACTTCGAGCACAACTGTGTCTGCGTCGCGGCCGGCGAGCAGCGCGCTGATCACGCCTGCGTCCATGTTGTCGCCGCCCTCGTTGGTGCAGACGGTCGCGGCTGTGCGGACGGCGCCGGCCAGCATGCGGGTGGTTGTGGACTTGCCATTTGTTCCCGTGACCAGCACCGTTGGGCGCTTCTGGCCGCCCTTGCCGGCGCCGAGGCTCGCCAGCAGCTGCGGGTCGATTGCCCCGCCGACCAGGCCGCCGATCATGCCGCCGGCCCCTCGCCCTGCCTTTCTTGACGCCCACGTCGCCAGCTGCGCCATGCGAATCGCAACGGAGCTGCGGAACCGCTGCAGCGCGGAGCGGCGTGCGCCGGCGGGCTGAGCGCCGGCAGCTTGGGTGCCCTGCTGCCCGGTGTTCTGGGCGCCCTGCGGCCCGGAGTGCTGCGTGCCCGCAGGCTGTACGCCGGTTCGATCAGAGTTATCCATGGGGATTAAGTGTACCCGCAGGGGCGTGCTGGAATTTGGAGGCTGGCGCGCCGAGCCTGATGAACATTAGTCCATCTGGAGGATCGTGCGGAGTTCGGCAAAAAGTTGGGGCTGTACCTGGTGCATGACTGTGCGACCGGTTCGTATCTTGCGGAGCAGGCCTGCCTGGGTAAGCCGTTTTAGATGGTGGGAGACCGTAGGCTGGCTAAGCCCAGTAATATCTGCCAGCCGGTTTACACTGATAGGCTCGCAGCCCTTGGCTGCCAGGTGGGAGAGTATTTGCAAGCGGGCGGGGTCGGATAGGACTTTGAACAAGGTGGCATAACGGGTGGCCTCAGGATCCGATAGCGGTCCTTTGCTCAAGGAACAGCATGTGGAGATGTCTGCGAGCGGAAAAATTTGCGGAGTGGCCATACGGAGCATCTTATATTGACAGATATCAATATGCCATTTATATTGACAGACATCAATATGTCATTTGGTTTTATATCGACGTGTGTCAATGTCTAAGGAAGGTTGCATGACAGCTTCACAGCGCCCGCAGATGTCCTTTTTGGATAGGTTCCTGCCCGTGTGGATTATCCTTGCGATGTTTGCTGGACTGCTCGTTAATCGGGTGGTGCCAGAAATTGGAGCGAAGCTCGGGGAGCTGGAGGTGGGAGGGATCTCGCTTCCGATCGCGCTCGGCCTGCTGGTCATGATGTATCCGCCGCTGGCGAAGGTTCGCTACGACAAAACCCGGCAGATTGCGGCGGATAAGCGCCTGATGGCGGTTTCCCTTGCCCTCAACTGGGTTGTTGGGCCAGCGTTGATGTTCATCCTGGCCTGGGTATGTTTGCCCGACGAGCCTGAGCTGCGCACCGGGCTGATCATCGTCGGCCTGGCCCGATGCATCGCGATGGTTCTGGTGTGGTCAGAGCTGTCCTGCGGGGATAGGGAGTTGACCGCCGTCCTGGTGGCGGTCAACTCTGTTTTCCAAGTGCTCATGTTTGGAGTGCTGGGCTGGTTTTATCTGCAGATTCTCCCCGGCTGGCTGGGGCTTCCTACAACCTCGGCAGACTTTTCCTTCTGGTCGATCGTGGTATCTGTCCTGGTTTTCCTGGGTATCCCGTTGGCGGCTGGCTTGGCTTCCCGCGTGCTCGGGGAGAGGTTGAAGGGGCAGCAATGGTACGAGGAAAAGTTCTTGCCCGCGATCTCTCCCCTCGCGTTGATTGGTCTGCTTTATACGATCGTGCTTCTGTTTGCGCTGCAGGGAGAGCAGATTACGGACAACCCGTGGGCGGTGGCTCGGACGGCGGTTCCGTTGGTGGCCTACTTCGCTGGAATGTTCGCCCTGGCGCTGGCTGTGTCCAAGGCTGCGGGGTTGAACTACGCTCAGTCTGCATCGGTTTCTTTTACTGCTGCGGGAAATAACTTTGAGCTTGCTATCGCTGTGTCAATCGGGACTTTTGGAGCGACTTCTGCGCAGGCATTGGCCGGAACTATTGGCCCGCTTATTGAGATTCCGGTGCTCGTTGGACTGGTTTACGTCATGCTCTGGATAGGGCCAAAACTTTTCGCCGGGGATCCGACGCTGCCTACTCGGTCGGGTAGCCCCAAACGATTCGGTTAATGAGGGAGCGAATCAAAATGAGCACGAAACCTAAAGTTCTCTTTGTTTGTGTAGGTAACGGCGGGAAGTCGCAGATGGCTGCTGCTCTAGCCGAAAAGCATGCTGGTGAGATGATTGAGATATATTCCGCTGGCACCAAACCAGCCGAAAAGCTAAACGCTGAGTCGGTGGAAGCTATAAGTGAAGTCGGCGCTGATATGGCCGGCGGCCACCCGAAGGATGTTGATTCAACTTTGCTGCGGGATGTTGATCGCGTGATCATTCTCGGAAAGGATGCGCAGCTCGAGCTTCCAGATGAAGCGCGAGGCAATCTTCAGCGGTGGGTTACTGACGAGCCTTCCGCGCGTGGGGTAGAGGGCATGGAGCGCATGCGGCTGATCCGTGATGATATCGACGCCCGCGTGCAGTCGCTCGTTGCCGAGTTGCTTGACGATTGAGAGCGGACAGTCTCCGAGCCCGTTTGAGCGTTTTTATTGGCGCCCGCGGGCTCGGGTGGGTGCAAATCAGCCTGACGGACGTCGTAGGTTTGCCGCGAGTTTGCAACATTTCCGACACTAAAAGGGATCAATGTCCCAAATCTTCCACTCTGTTTTTATAGCTTTCTATTTGCGCAGGTCAGAGTGGGTGCATATTTTTGCTTCACACTTGCTAGCTGCTGAAAGTGGAAGATTTGGGACATCCGTAACTTTGTAAGCCAGCTGGGAGGTTCCGGCGTGGTATTGGTGGGGCTAGTGATCTCAATGGGGCTAGTGGGAATTGCTCTTGCCGCCACGGTTGCCGCCACCGTTATTCTTGCCACCGGATCCACCGGAGCCATTCTTGCCGCGGGAGCTATCCGATCCGCCGGACCCGCCGGACCCGCCGGAGTCCTTGCGGCGCCGACGCCTGCGACGATTTCGTTTGTTGCTAGGCCCGGGGATCTTCCCCTTCTGGCCTCCTGAGCTGTGGCTTCCTCGGCTTTTGCCCTGGTCGTGGCCTTGGGAGTTGCTTGAGTCGCCGGAGTTACCGGAGTTGGAACCGGAACCGCCGGAACCGGAGCCGCCGGAGTTGGAACCGGAGCCGCCGGAATTGGAGCCGGAACCGGAACCGCCGGGCCCGTTGGAGTTGGAGCCACCGGAGTTGGACCTGCCGCCCGAGCCGCCGGACCCGCCGCGCGGGCCGGCGAGCCCGCTGGTCCGCGGGCGGGCGTCCGCACCAGGCTTCGCCGGAACGTCCTCCCTCTCGCCGGCCTGCACATTATCCAGCAGACCCAGGAAGTCCTCGTCCCGGATCAGGGGAATGTTCTTCCGGTCGGCGTGCATCGCCTTGCCCCGCAGCTCGTAGTTTTCGTTGCACACCACCAGCGAGCTGCGACGATTCAACTTCTCGCTATACGCCAGCCCCGCGGCGACACCCTGGCCGATCAGCACGTCCGGGTCGATCGCCACATCCGGGCTGACCACAAACTCCATCCCCTCGACCAGCGGCTCCCCGCGCTTCCACGCCCCGGGGTTTACGTATGGGCGGGGAGAGTTGGCGGCGTCAATACGAAGGCCACTACGCCGCAGCCCAAATTGATCGGCCGCGAGGTCCTCAGGGTCCAGCACGGTCAGCTCACCGTTGCGCTGCTGCGCGAGGGCGAGGGCGGCGGTGAGGCGCGCGTCCGCCTCGAGGAGCTCGTCGGGGTCGATGTCTTTTTTATCTAGTGACGCCACCGCGCCCACCTCTGGCAGTGCCGTCGCAGGGGCCAGCACGGCGGACCGGCTGGCGTTTGCGGGAGCGTTTGCGTTGGTAGCAGTGGTGGTGGAAGCGTCGGCGGCGCGGTTGTAGCTGGAGACGACGGCGCGCAGGCGGGGGTCAGTGGAGTCGATGGCCTGGCGTCGGGCGGTGGCGAGTGTGTCGATGATGGAGACCGGTGCGGGTGTTGGCTGACGCCGACCACCGCGACCGCGGCCGCGGCTGCGACGGCCGCGGTTCGCTGAGCGCTGCGACAGTTTGAACTCGTGGGTGATGAAGCCCCACACGTAGTCGGACTCATGCATGATGAGCGTACGCCCGTCCAACGCCTGGTGGATCAGCTGCGCGCTGGAGTTGAAGCCCAGCGCCTGGGAGAGCTCGTTGACCTGGTAGCCGTGGAGGTGCCAGGGGCCGGCGTCTTCGCCGGGGTTGAGGTGGCGCGTCAGCGCGCCGATTTCCTGGCCGATGTTAATGGTCGGCAGTTCGTCGGCGTTTGCGAGGTCCGCGGGGGCTTCCGCGCCGGGGCCGAAGAAAACCACGGAAAGCGCCACCAGCCGGGAGGTTTTCGGGTGAATGCCGGAGGTGGAGATGCTCACGGCTGCGAAAGGGGCCTCCTCCTTGGAGGGGAGGTCATGCAGAGCGGACTCGAGCTCCGCGCGGGGGCTCGAGTGGTCGTTGTCCTCGCTGGAGTTCCCGCCGGAAGCGCTTGCGCTCCCGTCGCCGCCGTGGGAATCCGTGGCAGCTTGGAACTCGGGGGTTGCTACCGGCTCGGAGCGCCCCTCGGCACCTGCGGGGGAATGGTTGTGGGCGGGGGAGGGGGCGTCCGAAGTACTAGCGTCCGAAGAAGTACCGTCCGAAAAAGAAACAGCGAGAGAACCTGCAGGGCGAGTTACCCTGCGGCGCGGGCGCCTTGGGCGGCGCGCGCCGGTGTGCTCGGGGCCGGGGGCGGCCGAGTGATCGTTCTCGTTCATGGACTACATACTACCCAGCGGGGAACCGTGCCCCGCTGGCAGGCTGCGTGGTTCCGGCCCCTAGACCCCCTGGGAAACCCCAGCGGCGGCATCCTGCGAACGGTTCACCGCGGAGGTGATCGCCTTCAGCGAAGCGTAGGTAATGGAGCTGGCGATGCCCACGCCCCAGAACTTCGCACCGTTGATCTCAGCCAGGACGTAGGCGGCGGCCTCAGCGTCGTCGCCCGAGGTGCGGGCGTGCTGACTGTACTCCTGCACCTCCACGTCGTAGCCCAGCTCCTCCAGCGCGTTGCAGTATGCGTTGATCGGGCCATTGCCGCGACCCTGCACAGTCTTGCCTTCGCCGTTGAACTCGATCTGGCCGGTGACCTTGGCTTCTTCGCCTTCGTTCTGGCCGCCGTCGACGGTCAGGGAGATGGTCTCGATCGGGGCGACGCGGTCCAGATACTCGCCGGAGAAGATGTCCCACATGGCCTTCGGGTTCACCTCGCCGCCCTCGGCATCGGTGACGGCCTGCACGACGGAGGAGAACTCCACCTGCATCGGGCGCGGCAGCTGCAGGTTGTGGTCGGTCTTCATGATGTAGGCCACGCCGCCCTTGCCGGACTGGGAGTTCACGCGGATCACAGCCTCGTAGGAACGGCCAACGTCCTTCGGGTCGATCGGCAGGTAAGGAACCTCCCAGGTCTTCTCGACCATCGCCTCTTGGGTGACTTCCTCGGCGGTGGCGTCCGGGTCGATCTTCTCTGCGATGGCATCCAGGCCCTTGTTAATCGCATCCTGGTGGGAGCCGGAGAATGCGGTGAACACCAGGTCGCCGCCGTAGGGGTGGCGCTCCGGCACGCGCAGCTGGTTGCAGTACTCAACGGTGCGGCGGATCTGGTCGATGTCGGAGAAGTCGATCTGCGGGTCCACGCCCTGGGTCAGCATGTTCAGTCCCAGGGTGACCAGGCAGACGTTGCCCGTGCGCTCGCCGTTGCCGAACAGGCAGCCTTCGATACGGTCGGCGCCGGCCATGTAGCCCAGCTCGGCGGCGGCCACGCCGGTGCCGCGGTCGTTGTGCGGGTGCAGCGACAGGATGATGGAATCGCGGCGGTTCAGGTTGCGGTGCATCCACTCGATGGAGTCCGCGTACACGTTCGGGGTGATCATCTCGACGGTGGAGGGCAGGTTCAGGATGATCGGATTCTCCGGCGTCGGGTCCATAATCTCGACGACAGCGTCACAGACTTCCTTGGCGTAGGCGACCTCGGTGCCGGTGTAGGACTCGGGGGAGTACTCCCAGCGCCAGTTCGTGTCCGGGTAGTCCTTGGCGATGGTCTTGATCAGCTCGGCTGCGTCGGTGGCCAGCTTCTTGATGGCTTCCTTGTCCTTGCGGAACACGACCTTGCGCTGCAGCTTCGAGGTGGAGTTGTAGAAGTGGACGATGACGTTCTTCGCACCCTCGCAGGCTTCGAAGGTGCGGCGGATCAGGTGCTCGCGCGCCTGGACCAGTACCTGGATGGTGACGTCGTCGGGGATCATGTTCTTCTCGATGATCTCGCGGACGAAGTTGAAGTCGGTCTGGGAGGCAGACGGGAAGCCGACCTCGATCTCCTTGTAGCCCATGTCGACCAGCAGTTCGAACATGCGGCGCTTGCGCTCCGGGCTCATCGGGTCGATCAGCGCCTGGTTGCCGTCGCGCAGATCCACGGCGCACCACTGCGGCGCGCGGTCGATGACCTTGTCCGGCCAGGTGCGGTCCGGCAGGGTGATTTCCTCTACCTCTTCGAAGAACGGCTGGTAGCGCGCGTGCGGCATGGTGGAGTTGCGCTGCTTGTTCCAGGCGGGCTGGCCTTCGGGGATCTCGCCGTTCGGGGTGTTGATGCGGGCGGGTGCGGAGATGAAAGTGTCGTTAGACATGGGTGGGGGCTCCTGAGAAGAATTGTTTGTTCTTGGTTGTTATTCCCGACCGGCAATGCCAAATTCCGCGACGGGGTGCCGGTCGGTCGTTGAGCTGTAAACTCAAATCTCTTAGAACCTTTGAGCCCCGCCGCGTCGCAGAAGCAGGTTGCGCGCTGGCGTAGTCATAGCCACCACTATAGCCCGAGTATTAGGTGCGTCACAGGGAGAGCTCCCAAAACTGCCAAAAAACGCACTAAATCCCACATTGTGGGAAATCAGTCCCTCAATGTGGGGTGCTTGTTGCGGTTTTTCTTTGTGGTTCTTTCTTTATGACGCCGCCGTCTCTGCCTCTGTAGTTCCAGCGCCCGTTCCCGAGTCCGGGTTCGTGTTGGCGCCCGGCTCCGAGGGGGAGCCTGTGGGAGTGTCTGTGCCCGCGGTTGAACCGGCGCCCTCCGCAGCGCCTTCATCCTCGTCGATCGACTTGCGGCTCAGAATCACCGTCGAGATCGTCATCACTGCAATGGCGGCCGCCATGTAGGCATACTCCCAGCCGTCAATCTGGAACTTCTCGCCCAGTACGATGTAGCCCAGCACGAACGCCACAAGCGGCTCCACCACTGTCATCGCGGGCAAGGAGTTCTTCAGCGGCCCCGCGTTAAACGAGGCCTGCTGCACCGCCGTGCCGATGGCTGCGAAGGCGATGAGCGTCCACAGCTCCCAGGAAGTCAGCAGCGCGGCCATCTCGGAATCGCGGAAAATATCCACCACGGCCTTCGAAAGCACGGCGACATACCCCATGATCGCGCCGGTGATTGATCCCAGCACCAACGCGCGCAGCGCGGCCGCCTGCTCCAGCGCATACACAAAGAACGCCAGAAGGATCACCGCGCCGATACTCAGGCAGACCAGCCACACCGCCAGGTCCGGCTCGCGGTGACCGGCGGCGGGTTTGCCGCGCACAACGAGGATGGTCACTGCCACCGTCAAAAGCCCTGCCCATGCTGTTTCGGACGCCGATATTCGCCGCCCGTCGTACTTCGCCGACAGTGGCAGTGTGAACATCAGGGAGAGTACGAGGATCGGCTGCACCACCAGCAGTGTTCCGAATGCCAGCGCCACAATTTGCAGGAGGTATCCGAACAACGCGCTAGCCACGCCGACCCACCACATTGGCTGCTTGATGGCGTCCCAGATGGCGCCGCTGCGGTTCTCTCCGGAGGCGACGGCGATGCGGTGGCGCACCACCGTCCCCCAGGCGATGGTGAGCGCGGATCCTAGCGCGAAAACAACTGCGAGAGCGTTGTTTTCGAGCATCGTGCCCCCTCACCTCTTTGGCGTCTTGTTGGTTCGTCTACTTCTTGGCTAGTCACACTGTGCCGCGCCGGGTGGGCGCGCTGACCGCTTACGTTGATGCGTCATTTTGTGCGCTTCGTACCCTGGGTACTTTATCGGACGCCGGAGGCTGCACCGGGTATTAGTCCGCGACGCGCGTGTTACGTATGTGACGCATGTGGTTTGCTGAAGAGGTGGCGTCATAAAGTAAAAAAGAGTTACGCGAACCCTAGCCCCAGGGAAACAGACAAAGTAGTCTAAAGTTTGATTAAGACTAGACCCGGAAGGTGGCAACAACCAGTGGCGCTCATCGTTCAGAAATACGGCGGCTCCTCGCTGGAAAGCGCGGAGAGGATCCGGCGCGTAGCCGAGCGAATCGTGGAAACCAAAAAGCAGGGCAACGACGTGGTCGTCGTCTGCTCCGCAATGGGAGACACCACCGATGACCTGCTGGAACTCGCCGAGCAGGTCAACCCAGTGCCGCCGGCACGCGAGATGGACATGCTGCTGACCGCCGGCGAGCGTATCTCCAACGCGCTGGTGGCCATGGCTATCGCCTCCTTCGGTGCCGAGGCGCAATCTTTCACCGGCTCGCAGGCAGGCGTGCTGACCACCGAGCGGCACGGCAACGCGCGCATCGTGGACGTCACCCCCGGCCGCGTGCGGGAAGCCCTGGACGAAGGCAAGATCTGCCTCGTCGCCGGCTTCCAGGGCGTGAACCGCGAGACGCGCGACGTGACCACCCTCGGCCGCGGCGGCTCGGACGCCACCGCAGTCGCCCTGGCAGCGGCACTCGAGGCCGACGTGTGCGAGATCTATTCTGACGTCGACGGCGTGTACACCGCGGACCCACGCATCGTGCCGGACGCCCAGAAGCTCGACACGATCTCTTTCGAAGAAATGCTGGAGATGGCAGCAGTCGGCGCGAAGGTGCTGATGCTGCGCAGCGTGGAATACGCCCGCGCGTTCGACGTGCCCCTGCGCGTCCGCTCCTCGTATAGCACCGACATCGGCACCCTCGTCTCTGGATCAATGGAGGATATTCCCATGGAAGAAGCAGTACTCACCGGCGTGGCACACGACCGCTCCGAGGCCAAGATCGCCGTTCTCGGCATCCCGGACTCTCCCGGGGAGGCAGCGAAGGTATTCCGCGCCATCGCTGAAGCCGAAATCAACATCGACATGGTCGTGCAGAACATCAGCAAGATTGACAACAACCGCACGGACATCACCTTCACCTGCCCGCGCACGGACGCCACCCGCGCGATGCAGCTGCTGAAGAGCATCAAGGAACAGAACGACTGGCAGGAAGTCATCTTCGACGACCACGTGGGCAAGGTCTCCCTGGTCGGCGCGGGCATGAAGTCCCACCCCGGCGTGACCGCCGACTTCTGCGAGGCGCTGCGCGACGCAGGCGTGAACATTGAACTGATCAGCACCTCCGAGATTCGCATCTCCGTGCTGATCCGCGACACCGACGTGGACAAGGCCGTGCGCGCCATCCACGAACGCTTCCAGCTGGGCGGCGAGAAGGAAGCCACCGTGTACGCTGGGACGGGACGCTAAAACAGCAGCTTAAGCAGATAGAAGAGGTAGATCCCCGAATGACCACCATCGCTGTCGTCGGAGCCACCGGCCAAGTCGGTCGCGTCATGCGCGACATCCTCGTCGAGCGGAACTTCCCGGCGGACAAGGTACGATTCTTCGCGTCCTCCCGCTCCGCGGGTAAGGAGCTGGAGTTCCGCGGCGAGCAGATCGTCATCGAGGACGTCGCAGCCACCGCCACGGAAGACCTGCGCGGCATCGACATCGCGCTGTTCTCCGCAGGCGGCGGAACCTCCCGCGAGCACTCCCCGCGCTTCGCCGAGGCCGGCGCCATCGTCGTGGACAACTCCTCGGCCTTCCGCAAGGACCCGGAAGTCCCGCTGGTCGTCTCCGAGGTGAACCCGCAGGACGTTAAGAACCCGCCCAAGGGCATCATCGCCAACCCGAACTGCACCACCATGGCCGCCATGCCTGTCATGGGTGCACTGCACAAGGCGGCAGGTCTGAAGCAGATGCACGTCAGCTCCTACCAGGCCGTTTCCGGCTCCGGGCTGGCCGGCGTGGACGCGCTGGTGCGCCAGGTGCTGGACAACCTGGTCGCCACCGAGAACACCATTGACGACGAGGGGCTGCGCAAGCTGGTGCACGACGGCTCGGCCCTCAAGGCCGGAGACCTGGGTCCCTACGTGGAGCCCATCGCCTTCAACGCCCTGCCGCTGGCTGGCAACCTGGTCGACGACGGCTCCGAAGAGACCGACGAAGAGCAGAAGCTGCGCAACGAATCCCGCAAGATCCTGGGAATCCCCGAGCTGCGCGTTGCCGGCACCTGCGTGCGCGTGCCCGTCTTCACAGGCCACACCATGACCATCCACGCGGAATTCGACCGCGAAATCACCCCGGACACCGCCCGCAAGCTGCTGGCCGAAACCCCGGGCGTGAAGGTCGTGGACGTGCCCACCCCGCTGGCTGCCACGGGCATCGACGAGAGCCTGGTCGGCCGCATCCGCCAGGATCAGACCGTCGACGGAAACCGCGGCCTGGTGCTGGTCGTCGCAGGCGATAACCTGCGCAAGGGTGCCGCTCTGAACACCATCCAGATCGCGGAGCTGCTGGTCTAACCGCACCCTGCTGCACCGCGCCCGAGCCAAACGGCGGTCGCGGTGTCTAGCGCTGCGCCGCGGTACGCCAGCGCCCCGTGCGACCGACCGGGTCGCCGGGCCTTTACGCCCCCGCCGCTAGGCCTCGCTACCGCAGCACCCCGGCGCACACGGCTTGCCGTTGAACGTGCGGCCGAAGTCCGGAACCGTCGCCAGCTCGCCGACCACCTTCGCCGCCAAATCGCGCGCGGCCTGCTGATCTTCAGAGAGGTCGGCGCTGGGGGCGTCAGCACCAACAACAAGGTCAACCACCATCTCTGCGAAACCGGCGGTCAAACCCGGGGTAGCAACGCGCATGAAGGGGATGCCCGCCTTTGCGGCGGCATCGCGGGCCTCAGTATCCAGATCCCACTTGACCTCCATGTGGTCGGTGATGAAGCCAACCGGGCACAGCACAATTGCGCGCTTGTTGCCGGCCTCCGCGCGCGCCTCGATGTGGTCGCACACGTCCGGCTCCAGCCACGGCACATGCGGCGAACCAGAGCGCGACTGCCACACCAGCTCGACGTCCAGGTCGGTGCCGGTACCCACATCCACACCCACAGTCTCACCCGTGTGTGCAGGCCCATCCCCGCGGCCGCCGACGTTCTCGTGGCGGGCCAGCCGGCCAGTCCAGCCGTAATCCGCACCACTACCAGGGTTGTTAGCGAAGCTGCTGGCCTGCTGGATCAAACGCGAGGCATCAAGCACCTGCTGGGAGTACAGATTCCCGCCGAACTTGTGCGGGCCCGCCGCCTTATCCGCCACCGTCGGCACCGAGTGCGCGGTGAAAACCAGGTCGGCCTGCGCGGCGGTCTCCTCGCCGTGCTCGGCACGCAGCTGCTCGCGCGCCGCATCCACGGCCTGGGCAAACTCCGCGATGAACGTCGGGTGGCGGTGAAACTGCGGCAGGCGCTCCACCTTCGGCGCCTCCAGGCCAGCCTCCTCGCACGCGACGATGGCGCGGCGCAGATCCTCCTGATACTGCGAGCAGCCTGAGTAGCCGCCCCAGGCGCTGGTGGCGAAGACGTATACGTGGCGGATGCCATCGCGGGACATCTGCTGCAGTGCGTCCTCCACATAGGGCTCCCAGTTGCGGTTGCCGAAGTACACGGGCAGGTCGATGTCGCGCCGGGTCAGCTCAGCTTCGATGTTGCGGATCAGCTGCTTATTCTGGTCGTTGATGGGGGAGCGGCCGCCGAGTGCAAAATAGTGCTCGCCGACCTTCTCCAAACGCTCGCGGGGGATGCCGCGGCCGCGCGTGACGTTCTCCAGGAAAGGCACCACGTCCTCGGCCTTCTCCGGGCCGCCGAAAGACAGCAGCAGGAGGGCGGAATTGGGGGCGATAGCGGGGGTTTTAGCGCTCGTGCTCATATTCACCAGCCTAGCCCGTCGGCCCTGTTGTTCCTTAAACGCGCCGTCGCACGTGGCTGCACCCGGGTTAGGCCACCCCGAAGCGGCGCTTGTTCTTTGTTGTCTTTTCTTTCTTTGTGACGCCACCCTGTCCCTCGCCAGCCATCTCAACCAAGTCGGCGCGGGCGCGGGCAACGCGGGAACGGATCGTGCCCACGCGGACGTTAGCGATCTTCGCGGCCTCGGCGTAGGTGTAGCCCAGAACCTGCGTGAGGATCAGAGCCTCGCGGCGTTCCGCCTCCAGCTGGTCGATGAGGGCGCGAGTGTCCACCCACTCGGCCCAGCTTTGCCCGCCAGTGGTTTCGGCGGCGGGGGTGGCGCTGGTGGCGTCCTCAATCTCCGTGGCGGAACTGCGGGGGCGGGCCATATCGTGGCGCACGCTATCGACCCACACGCGGCGGGCGAGGGAGAGAATCCAGGTGCGGGCCGTGGAGCGGGCGGCGAAGCGCGGCAGGGCGCTCAATACGCGCAGGTAGGTCTCCTGGGTGAGGTCGTCCGCGCGGTCGGTATCGGCCAGGTGAGCCAGCAGGCGCCACACGTCGTCGTGCGTGGCGGAAATGAATTCTGTCAACGCCTGGCGGTCGCCACTGGCGGCGCGCAGGGCAAGGTCGGTCACGGCGGCATCGTGCGCCTGACTGCTGGTTGCCTGGCTGGTCATGGACAAAGCCTAACACGCGGGTGTGGAGATTCTGGCAAGGTGGAATGCATAGCCAAAGCTATTAGGTATCTGGAGGTACCCATGACTGCTACGAATAATGACGGCACCAATAACGACCCAATCACCACGGCCAAGGACGTCGCCTCCCGCGGCGTGTGCCCCTACTCCGGGGCGTCGACGAACGTGAACGGTTCCCCGGTCAGCACCGAGGAGCACTCCGCGACCGTGGGCCAGCAGGGTCCGCTGCTGCTTTCCGATGTGCACCTGGTGGAAAAGCACGCGCACTTCAACCGCGAGCGCATCCCGGAGCGCAACGTGCACGCCAAGGGCTCTGGCGCCTTCGGCGAGCTGACCATCACCGAGGACGTCTCCAAGTACACCAAGGCGGATCTGTTCCAGCCGGGGCGCGTGACCCCGATGCTGGCCCGCTTCTCCACCGTCGCGGGCGAGCAGGGCTTCCCCGATGCGGTGCGCGACGTGCGCGGATTCTCGCTGAAGTTTTACACCCAGCAGGGCAACTACGACATCGTGGGTAATAACACCCCGGTGTTCTTCCTGCGCGATGGCATTAAGTTCCCCGACTTCATCCGCTCCCAGAAGCGCCTGGCGGATTCCGGCCTGCGCTCCGCGGACATGCAGTGGGATTTCTGGACCCGCTCCCCGGAGACCGCACACCAGGTGACCTACCTGATGGGCGACCGCGGCATCCCGACGGACTTCCGCCACATGGACGGCTTCGGCTCCCACACCTACCAGTGGATCAACGCCGCCGGCGAGCGTTTCTGGGTGAAGTACCACTTCAAAACCCGCCAGGGCTGGGATTTCTACACCGACGACGAGGCCGCCAAGGTCATCGCTTCGGGCAACTTCGATTCCTCCCGTCAGGATCTTTATGACGCCATCGAGCGCGGCGATTACCCGACGTGGGATGTGAAGGTGCAGATCATGCCTGTCGCCGAGGCGCAGGACTACCGCTGGAATCCGTTTGACCTGACGAAGACCTGGTCGCAGAAGGATTACCCGCTGATTCCGGTCGGCCACTTCACGCTGAACGAGAACCCGCAGAACTTCTTCGCTCAGATTGAACAGGCCGCCTTCGCACCATCGAACCTGGTGCCGGGCATTGGGCTGTCTCCGGACAAGATGCTGTTGGCTCGTGCCTTCGCCTACGCCGATACGCAGCGTTACCGCCTGGGCGTGAATTTCCACCAGCTGCCTTCCAACCGTTCCGTCGTGGCGGAGAAAAACTACTACACCGCCAAGGACGGCGCGGGTAACCAGGAGTTCCCGCCGGCCGGCACCCCGGTGTACTCCCCGAATCGCTTCGAGCGCGGCGAGGGCACAAACGACGTCAACGACGGCTCCGGTGCCGTCGAGCAGGGCGTGGCCGCCGGTGAGTCCCAGTACGGCTTCGGCCGTGGCCAGGAATCCGCCGTGACCGCCGCTGAGGAGCTGGGTCTGTTCGACGATCTGCACGGCACCGACCTGACCCGTGGAGCTTATGTCCGCCACCCGGAGGACGACGACTTCATCCAGGCGGGGCAGCTGGTGCGCGAGGTTCTGGATGACGCCGCCCGGGAGCGCCTGGCAAACAACATCGCAGGCGCGATGGACGGTGTGTCTGACCAGGTGGCTGAGCAGTGCTGGACCTACTGGGGCAAGGTCGACGAGAACCTGCGCGACCGGGTGAAGGAAATCTTCACCGGCAAGTAGCCGCCACTGGCCGCAGCGCGGCGCCCACCGGTTCGCGTAGGCTGGGCGCCGCAACGAATCAAACAGCAACTAACGACGACCAACGACAGTTTTGGCGAAAGGATTGGTTCACTCATGAGCGACGCACTGTACACAGCAAAGGCACTTTCTACCGGTGGCGGCCGCGATGGCCACGTCGCCACCGACGACCGCCAGATCGACCTGGACGTTCGCCCGCCGAAGGCAATGGGAGGCTCCGGCGAGGGCACGAACCCGGAGCAGCTGGTCTCTGCAGGCTGGGCCGCCTGCTTCAACGGCGCCCTGCAGAAGACCATCAAGGAGGCTGGCGTGGACATGAGCCAGTCCCCGGAGGTCGCCGTCGAGACCACCCTGAACAAGGTTCCGGAGGGCTTCCGCCTGTCCGCGAAGATCACCGCCACCGTCTTCGGCGTGGATCAGGCCAAGGCCGACGAGCTGGTCGCAGACGCCCACGCATTCTGCCCCTATTCCAAGGCAATGCGCGGCGAGATCGACGTTGAGGCCGTCGCCGTCGTCGGCTAGTTCCGCTGCTAAAGCAGAAACGAGTCCGCTCCCACCAAGGAAGTGGGGGCGGACTCGTTTTCTATTGGCGCTACTTGGGCTCTTTCGCCTTCTGACCACCGGACAGCGGCACAGTGTGATCCCAGTGCGTCGCATGCAGCGCGCGGCCCATCACGTATGAACCGACGGCGCCGATCACCAGCAGCGCAGTGATGGCGACGATTGCGCGGATCAACTCGCCCAGAACAAACCCTTCCGTCGACCAGGAGTAAACCAGGTTGGCGCTGATCAGCAGGGGAAGCCCCACGCCGACAGCTGGACCGACCATGTTGACCTGACTGATGGCGTCCGGAGCAAGGTACATCGCGCGGGCAGAAACAAAGATGAAGATCGCCCCGAGAATGGCGAGCACACCCGCGGTAATCGCGCCGAGCCAACCCGGCTCGCTGAACTCGACCATTTCGCCGGCGGCGGCGAGAATTGTTGTGGACATTTAGCGCCTCCCTCGAGAAATGATGCGGGCATAAGCGATCGTCGACAGCGCGCCGAACAGGCCGGCGAACAGTGCGACCTCATAGGTGATCGCCGTGCGGTGGAAGATCGAATAACACAAAAACAGGCCGGCCATCGCCATAAACACCATGTCGGAAAGGACGGCGCGGCGGGCGTCATTATGCGTAGAAACAGCGCGCCACAGCACCGTAAACAGCGCGACAACAACAATGGCGGCGGCGATGCCCACCAGGATATTTAGTAGGTCCCTGGGCTCCATCTACTTGCCTTCCTTCGGGTTGTTCTTCGGATACAACGGGTCGTACAAGGTCTCTCCCGGTTTGGTGCGGCCTTCCTGGTCGGGTTTGGACGCCCCCAGGTTGTCCCCGCGGAAAGTATCAATATCGGGGGTTGCATTGGAGATGCGGGCCTTGGCGCGCTCGGCGTTTCGGCGGGCGATCTCGTAGCGCTCCTTGCGATCCATGTCGCGCACGTCGGAGGGGTTCTTCTCCTCCTCGTCGGACTGCAGGATCGCGGCGACGAAAGCGGCGGCGTGCGGGGTGGAATCCACCTTCTCCACGTCGAAGACCGTCTCGTCGGATGCGCGGCCACCGCGCGAACCGCGGAAGCCACGCGGGCCTGGGCGGCCCTTCTCCACCAGGTACTGCACGTCGAAGTGCAGCGGCTTATCCTTCACCGACGGGGCGAGGTGCTCCTCCATGTCCGCCAGGCTGGCCAGGAGTTCTTCCGGGTCCGCGCCGTACATGGCGTGTACCGCGAGGAAGCGCTGGACGTGGTCCAGGCCGTGGGTGTTGAACTCCGAGCGGGCCACGGCGAAGGCATCCTTAGAGCTGCGCTCGCCGGCGGCTGCGTCGTAGTCGACCTCCTTCGGGCCGGTCACGCCCAGGGACAGCGTGCCGGGGGTCATGGTGATCGAGGCGATGAGGGCCGCGATGTCCCGCTCGCTGGTCACGCGCAGCGGGTAGTAGATCACCACCGGCGCGATGTTGCGGCCGGTGCCGAGGGTATCAGTCGCCATGACGACCGACTCCTTGACGATCTGCCCGACCAGCCAGGTGGCGTACTTCAGCGCGTGGCCGGTGGACTTCACTGCTTGGACAATACTGAACTTTGCCATGGCTTAGCGATCCTTCCCGTCCTGAGCCTGCTGTTCCTTGCTTTCGCGTTCGGCATGCTCCCTGTGGGTGTCATCGTTCGTAGTACTACGCGCACCGGCAGGAACATTATCCAATCCGCTCGGGCCGGGCGGCAGGACCGCGCCGACGGCCTCATCCGGATCGCCGAGGACTGCCTCGACATAAGCGGTCGTGTCGGTCAGATTATCGGCGGCCTTGTTGACCTGCTGGAAGACCGGCCCGGCGCCGATGAACATGCCCACGGAAATCAGCATCATGACTGCGGACGGCCACACGTAACGGCGCGGTACGCGCAGCTCCGGGTCGGCCTCGTTGGCGTTCATCTGACGGCCCCAGAACACCTCGCGCCACACGTAGATCATGGAAACCAAGGCGCCGATGGAGGAGACGATGATTGCGCCGATGGCCAGCCAGGTCTTCCACGTGCCGCCCTGAGCCACGCCGAAAACTAGAGCCAGCTTGCCCCACAGGCCGGAGAACGGCGGCAGGCCGACGATTGCCAGCGCACCAGCCGCGAAGACGACCGCGACGAAGCGGTCGCGGCGCATCAGCCCGGAGAGCTTGCGCACGCGGCCCGAACCGTAGGTCTCCTCGATCGCGCCGGAGGCCATGATGAGGGATCCGGCGACGATCATGTGGTGCAGCATGTAGAACAGTGCTGCGCTGAGCATGAGACGGGCATCGTTGCTGAGGAAAGCCAGTCCAATCAGCATGAATGGGATGCCGTTGACCATCTGGTAGGCGATCACGCTGCGCATCGTGGTTTCGCCCAGGCCGGCGAAGCCGCCGATCAGCATGCCCAGCACTACGATCACCAGGATTGCCCAGGACCAGGCGGGGTCGCCCTCGAAGATGGTCAGGTACACACGGAAGATCGCGTAGATGCCGACCTTGGTGTGCAGGCCGGAGAACAGCGCCATCACGGCCGGGGAGGTAGACGGGTAGGCGCGCGGCAGCCACGTGTGAACGGGCGCCACGCCCGCCTTCACGGCCAGCGCCAGCAGAACCACGCCCAGCGGGACCACTAGCTGCCACTGGTTGCCGAAGACTCCTTCGGCAAACTCGGTGCCGCGGGGTCCGGCTGCACCCGCCAGGGCGGCGAGGTTGGTGGTGCCCACCACGGCGTAGACCAGTACCACGCCACTCAGCAGCACTAGGGAGGTCACCAGGTTCACGATGATGAACATCCTGCCCGCCGCCAGGCGAGCCCACGTGCCGGTCATCGCCAGCAGGCCGAAGGAGGGCATCAGCATGACCTCGATGAACACGAACAGGTTGAACAAGTCCGCGGTCAGCAGCGCACCCCACACGCCGCCGATCAGCATGAGCGTGAGGGCGGGGTAGAAGCGGGCGCGCGTCTCGCCGACGACGTCGGCGAACCAGTTGGCGATCAGGGCGACGACGGAGGTCGTCAGGATCATGACGCCCGCCAGATTGTCGGCGACCAGCGGGATGGAGATGCCGCCCACGAACCCGCCGACGTTATCGACCAGCACCGTGTTCGGCTCGTTGACCTGCACCAGCACCCAGATGCCGCCGACGATGCCGAATGCCGGCACCAGCAGGCCCAGAGCGCGGCGGAGGCTCATCCACGGAGCCATCGCGGCAACGGCCGCAGCCAGCAGCGGGACGGCGATAAACAGACTGAGGAGGGAACCTTCGGTCATTACTTCTGCGCTCCCTTCTGATCGTTAGCACGTGCCTTGTCGGTGGGGCTGGCCGAGCCGGCAGACTTCGCTGCATCGGCGGACTGTGCGGCGGCTTCGTCCGGGCCGTCCTCGTCGGTGGTGGAGTGGACTTCCGTGTAGTCGTTCGCGCCGAGTTTCTTCTCCTCGTGCTCCTTGACCACACCGCCGTGGGCCTTGGCTTCCTCGTAGTTCTTCCAGCCCATCGTCTGCAGGGTGCGCAGGCGGCGGGAGGCGGTCTCCACGTCGTCGCTGCCGAATGTGTCGTCGTCGCGGCCCAGTGCGGCCATGGCCAGCATCACTGCGGTGGAGGCCATGGAGATCACGATTGCCGTCAGCACGAACGCCTGGGGCAGCGGGTCGGCGGCCTGCTCGGGGGTGGCGCGGTCCATCAGCGGATCCATGCGCCACGCGCCGATGCCAGCAGCGAGGATCAGGAGGTTAACCGCGTGGCTCATCAGCGTGATGCCCATGATGATGCGCAGCATTCCGCGCTGCATCACCAGGTACACGCCGCCGCCCATCAGGATGGCGATGATAGCTGCGATGATCACTGGTTCTCTCCCTTCTCCTCGTGCTGTTCTTGCTGTTCGGTGTTTTTCTTAGCGACGCCATCAGGCTCCGCTGCCTTAGCCTCAGCTCCGTCCTTGACGCCCTTCACCGGCGCGCGGGCCGCCTCGCGCTCGGCCCGGTGGGCCTCTTCCTCCGCCTTCGCAGCAGCGGAGACCTGGGAGGGGTTGAGCGGGATGTTGCTGCCGCCGACAGTCACAGCCACAGGCGAGGGCTTCTTGGCGGGATCCGCCTTGCCCTCGATGGGCGTGGGGCGCTTGCCCTTGGAGTTCGGACCCATCTTCTGCGTGGCAGTCTGGGCGCGGAACTTAGACTTCAGCGTTGCCGGGTCTGTACCCGGGCGCTCACGGCCGCCCATCTGGTTGATGACAATGACCACCAGGCCGAGCACTGCCAGGTACACGCCGCCGTCGAAGATCAACGAGGTGGATACGTGCTGGCCCAGAACATCGGCGTGGATTGGGGAGAGGAAGCCGTCCTTGAAGTAGCCGATCAGGCCGGTGATCAGCGCCATCGCTACGCCCGCGCCGACGAAGGTGTAGGCCACCTGATCGGTGAAGATCTTCTTGGCCCGAGCCTGCGCCAGGTAGTACATAAAGATGCCGCAGGCTGCGATCAGGGCGGCGACGAAGCCGCCGCCGGGGGACTGGTGGCCGCGCCAGAACGTGGCGGCGGACAGCAGCGCCAGAATCGGGATCAGCGGGTACATCGTCATCCGCGAGTTAATGGAGTTCAAGTGCGTGGAGCGCAGGTACTTGGAGTAGAACGGCGCCAGCTCCGGAACCTTGTGTACATCCGGGAAGCGGGTGGAACCCGGGGCGCGGAACAGCTCCGCGGTGGAACCCGGGCCGTAACCCGGAACCGGGGAACGGGGGATGGACTTGATCAGTGCGGCGATGACGATGCCCGCCATGCCCAGCACCGTCAGCTCGCCCAAGGTATCGAAGGCACGGAACTCCACCAGGATGACGGCGACTACGTTATTGCCGCCGGAGATCTCCGGGGTGTTCTCCAAGTACCACTGCGCGATCGCAGGCTTCTCGTGGCGGCCGATGAGCAGCCACACGCCCAGGAAGGTAACCACGCCGACCAGCACCGCCAGAACTGTGGCGAAGCGGGTACGGTTTGCGCCCTCGCGCAGGTACAGGCGCGGCTGGTGGCGGATCACCAGCATCATGATGACGACCACGCAGAACTCGACCAACAACTGGGTGGTGGCCACGTCCGGTGCGCCTAGTGTCAGCATGACCCAGGAAACGCCCACGCCGACCACACCGACCAGCACCACGGAAGCCAGGCGCGAGCGAGTACCAATCATCACGAGCACACTCAAGCCGATAATCACCAGGCCAACGAGGTCCACGATGCTGTCGATCCCCTCGACACGCGGCGGCAGATCCGCCAGCCCCTCCAGGCGACCCGGCCCCAGCAGGGAGAAGCCCGCCAGCACAATCAGCGAGGCGAAGATCCACACCACGTGCCGGTTGGGGTTCACAGAGTTCGCCAGGCGGCCAAACGCACGGCCCACCTTGGTCGAGCGTTCGATGAATGCGGAGATCATCTCCGCGCCCGTTGCCACCCCGAGACGCTTGCCCTCGAGCGGCTGGAGCAGAGGGCGTCGATAAATAACAACAATGACGCCCGCGACCAGCACCGCGAGAGAGATCCAGAGCGCCACAGTCAGGCCGTGCCAGAGCGCCAGATGAGTGTGCGCGTCGCCCAGACCCGTGGCGTAAACCACGTGATCGAGAGTCTCGTCGAACACGCCCAGGAACGCGACACCCGGCAGGGAAAGCACGCCCGGCAGCACCGCCGGAATCCACAGGTTCGCCGGAGCCTCCTTGACGTGCGAGACATCCTTCGGTCCATCGACGAACGCACCCAGAACGTAGCGCGCGGAGTACACGAAAGTGGCCAGCGCGCCGATGCCAGCCGCGATCAGCAGGGCGATCACGCCGGCATTGTTAAACGGCGCCTCCTCAAACGCGGTGAGCATGCCCTCCTTCGACACAAAGCCGAAGGTCGGGGGAATAGCAGCCATTGACGCCGCCGCGATCACAGCGGACACAAAAGTAAAGGGCATCTGGCGCCACAGCGGACCCAGGCGACGAATGTCACGCGACCCGGCCTGGTGATCCACCACGCCGGCGATCATGAACAGCGAGGACTTAAACAGCGCGTGGGCGGCCGTGTGAACCAGCGCGGCGCTGATGGCGAAGGGAGTGCCCACGCCAATGGTGGCGACGATCCAGCCCAGCTGGGAGACCGTGGAGTAGGCCGTGAGCTTCTTCAGATCCGTCTTCTGGATGGCGAACACGGCGCCCATGATGGCGGTGGTCATGCCGATGACGATCAGCAGGACGTGCCAGGCCATCACACCCTCGAACAGGCCGGAGAAGCGCAGCAGCAGGTACACGCCGGCCTTGACCACGGCGGCGGCGTGCAGGAAGGCGGAAACCGGGGTGTCCGCGGCCATCGCCTCCGGCAGCCAGAAGTGGAAGGGAATCTGCGCGGCCTTCGAAAACGCGGCCAGGGCGATGAGGACTGCGACGATGGCCAGGCGGACATCTTGGCCCTCCCAGGCGGGGGAGTGCAGCATCGCCGTGAGGTTCGTCGTTCCCGTGGTGATTACGCCGATGGCCAGGGCCGCCAGCAGGAACAGGCCGCCGACGAAGGTTAGGAGGAGGGTGCGGATGGAGCCGGCCTCGCCGCCGGAGCCCGAGCGGGCGATGAGGAAGAACGAGGCCAGGGAGACCAGCTCCCAGCCGATGAACAGCAGGGCAACGTCGTCGGCCAGAACCAGCAGGAGGACTGCCAGCATGAAGGAGGTCATGAGCACGTAGAAGCTCATGATCTTGTCGCCCTTGTGCAGGTAAGCGGCGGAGTAGATGAACACGACGGCGCCGATGAGCAGCGCCAGGAGGGTGAAGAACAGGCCCAGGGAGTCCATCTTCAGGGCCAGCTCTAGCCCTCCTTCGCTGGCAGCGCCCGTGCCCGCTGCTCCGCCTGCCACACCTGCACCGCTGCCGGCTGCGCCCGCACCGCTGCCTGCCGTGCCCGCTGCTCCGCCGGCGCCGGTGAGGAAGCCTTTGATCCAGGTGATGGACCAGGTGGCTGTCTCTCCGTTGAGTATCGGGTCGGCGTGCTTGATCACATATCCTGCGAGTCCCAGGAAGGTCAGGCCTAAGGGCCAACCGGCGTTTCGATCAAGTGTTTTGACCAGCAAGGGAACGAGGATGAGCGCCACCGCGACGGTGACGGGGATGGCAAGGAGAGCCACGTTGGTTCAACACCCCAATGTTTCTATAGTTGTTCGATCACCTTGAATATTCACTGAATAACCACGTACGACATCACGCTGCCGTCGCGAAGCGACGACCTCACGGAGCCGTGCTGAGCTCCGACATCAGAAGGTCGTGCTGAGCCGAACTAGATCGCGGGCCCAATGAGGCCTGAAGGTGTCAAAGTTATTCAAGTGATCCACTGGGGTGCCGGCAAAATAATTCCGGTCCATCACGACGCGACGTGATCGGAATAGTTATACGACGGTCACAGTTTATCAGGCGCCCCTTAGGACTGTTCAGGGTGCTTGGCCTGGCGCCCGAATGAGCAAGGCATTTGTCGGGGAGGTGCCGGCTGCGATTCTGGCTGCAGTTCTGGGTGCGGTTCTGGGTGCGGCGCGCAAAACGAGGGGGCGCTAAATGAGGAGCGCGCTGGGTGGTGCTGGGTGGTGCTGGGTAGGGCGCTGGGTGATGCTGGGTAGGGCGCTGGGTGAGACTCTGGAGCTCTGAGTGAGGTGAAATGTCGTTAGAACGGGAATACGTGGTCTGCGGTGGTTCAAATAGGGTCGCACCGGGCTCAAAAGGCTCTCGATGGCGGTGAAATGTCGTTAGAACGGGAATGCGCGCAAGAGGTTGATGGGCATCAAAAAATGAAAACGCTCTGACCTGTACTTTTGCAAACTTGCAAATCAATGTCATTAACGTATTCCCGTTCTAGCGACATTTAGGCCCAGCGGAGGGGCATGGGCGGCAGCGCCCGGCAGAGTATTCTCGTTCTAGCGACATTTAGGCCCAGCGGAGGGGTATGGGCGGCAGCGCCCAGCGGAAGGGGTTGGCTGAGGCGCGCTAAACGAGGCGCGCTAAATGAGGGGTGCGCGCTGGGCGGGGTGCTGGCTGCAGCCCGCCGGGGTTCCCAGGTTCCCGGCAACGACGAAACCCGCTAGCACCTTTCGGTGCCAGCGGGTTCTAGTTGGTCGGGATAACAGGATTTGAACCTGCGACCCCCTCGTCCCGAACGAGGTGCGCTACCAAGCTGCGCCATATCCCGGTCTGGAGCGGCACGTTAGTTTTGCGAACTGTGCAAAGCCAACGGCTGCAACTCGAATTACTATAGCCCGCACAGGGGGCATTTTTCAAAATGGCAGCGTATCGGGCCTTTTGGTGCCCCAGCAACCCCGTCGTCCTCGCGGGAACCAGCCAGGACTACCCAGCAACCCCGCCACCCTCGCGGGAACCAGCCAGGACTACCCAGCTACTCCGCCGGCTTCTCCACGATGTGGATCAACGTCGCCGACGGGCGGCAGAAGATGCGGAAAGGCACGTACTTAGAGCTGCCTAGCCCGTTGGTCACGTGCAGCCACATGCGCTCGGTCCAGCGGGAAAGCCCGCGCGCCCGGCTCCTGTCGATGCCGCAGTTCGTCACAATGGCACGCCCACCCGGCAGGCACAGCTGCCCGCCGTGCGTGTGACCGCTCAGCACCAGCTGGTATCCGTCGGCGGCGAAGCGGTCCAGAACGCGCGGTTCGGGGGAGTGGCTCAGTCCGATGGCCAGGTCGGCGTCATTATTAGGGTGCCCCGCGATCCGCGAGTAATTGTCCAGCTCATGGTGAGGGTCATCCACGCCCGCGATAGCCAGCTTGATCTTCGACGGGCTGGTCAGCGAACCAGTCGCCGCGGGGTCGATGGCGAACTCGACGGTGGCGTTCGAGGCATCGTGCCAGCCGCGCTCGATGAAGGCCGCGCGCATCCCCTTCCATGGCAGCTGCACCTGGGAGGGCTTGCGCTTCTTGCCCAGCAGGTAGATGAAGGGGTTCACAGGGCGCGGTGCGAAATAGTCGTTGCTGCCGAACACAAACACTCCGGGGCGTTCCAGCAGTGGCTCGAGCGCGCGGAGCACTCCCGGCACGCCGTCCTTTTCGCCGAGGTTGTCGCCCGTGTTGACCACCAGGTCCGGGTCCAGGCGGTCCAGCGCGGCGACCCATTCCTGCTTTTGCTTCTGCTTGTCCAGCATGTGCAGGTCGCTGACGTGCAGCAGTCGGAAGCTATCCCAATCGTCGGGTAGCGTGCCGGGCTCAAGCAGCGGCACGGTTACCTCGTGTAGCTGGAACTTTAGGGTTTCTTTGTATGACGCCGCAGCGACCGCCGCGCCGGCCACCCCAATTCCGAGCGCGCTTTTCAGCACGTTGGCGGGAGTGAGCAGACGTTTGCGGGCCTGGGCTGGGGAGTTCGCTGGGGAGTTCCGACGATTGTTCTTCACGTTCCCCAGGGTATCGCTTCGCCCGCGGGTTAGCGGAGCTGATTCAGGAAGTCATCGAGGTCGGCGAGGCCGCGGCGGATCTCCGGCGGGAGGTCCAGCTCCCCTTGGCCCTGCGGGGCCTGCGGGGCGGGCGCGGAGTTGCCGCCACCCGGGGCGCCACCACCCGATCCGCCGGTGGACGCGGGCGCGCCCCACTTGCCGGGGTTCGTACCAGCGTCGTACTTCTTGTCGTAGGAGGGCAGCTTGCCGCCACCGTACTTCTTGATCATTGGCTTCGAGGCCTCGAAGAAAATCTGTGCGGGCTCATTACCGCCGTAGAGGTTGCCGTTGCCGCATTGGCGCACGGGCGCGGTGCACAGGTTCTTGGCGGTGCCACCGTCGTTAAAGATGTAGGAGGATCCGGCCCAGCCGGAGGTGAAGCCCAGGAACGCGGCGGAGAAGCTGGTTTCCGTCGTACCCGTCTTGGCGGACAGCGGTCCGCTCCAACCCGCCGCGCGGGCAGAAGCGGAGGCCGTGCCCTGCTGCACGTCGCTGCCCAGGCCGTTGGCCAGTGCGTCGGCGATCTTCTTGTCGATGGCCTGCTCGCAGTCCACCTTCTCCATCTCCACGTCCTCGCCGTTGCGGTCCTTCACGGACAGCACGGGCGTGGGTTCGCACCAGCGCCCGTGGTCGGCCAGGCTGGCGGCGACGTTGGAAAGCTCTAGCGGGTCGACGGCCGTGGGGCCCAGCACGAAGGAGCCGAGGTTGTTGTCCTTGACGTACTCCTCCACGGAGTTCTCGCCGTCGAAGCTGCCCTCGTTCTTGTAGGAACGCAGACCCAGCTTGATGGCAATGTCCGTGATGCGTTCCATGCCCAGCTTCTCCGCCATCTCGATGAAGGGAGTATTCGGGCTGGTCGCCAGCGCTTCCTTCAACGTCATGTTGGGCTTGTAGGAGCCCGCATTTTCCACGCAGTACTTGTTCGGCGGGCAGCCGGGAGCGCCGCCTGCACCCATGCCTTCAACTTCGGCGCGGGTGGGCACGGCGAGGTTGGTGTTGAGGCCCATGCCGTCTTCCAGCGCCGCCGCGGCCGCGAAGATCTTGAACACGGAGCCGGCGCCGTGCCCCTGCAGCGAGTGGGGCAGCGGCAGCACGGATTCCCGCTCGTCCTGGCTCAGGCCGTACTTGCGCGAGGAGGCCATGGCCAACACCTGATGCTTGCCACCCTTGGGCGTGATGTAGTTCGTCGCGGCGGATACGCCCTCCTGGTCCGGGGAGACCTTGCTGCGGGCGGCCGTCTCCGCATGCTTCTGCGCCTGCGCATCCAGCGTGGTGCGGATGGTGTAGCCGCCCTTGGCCACCTCGTCCTTGGAGATTCCCTTCTTGTCTAGGTACTCCATCACGTAATCGCAGAAGAACCCGGAGCCACCGGCGCCGATGCAGCCGTTGGCGGGAACCTTCGGCTCCTCCAGCACGCCCAGCGGCTTGCTCGCCAGCTCATCCGCCTTGGCCTGCGAAAGGCTATCCGCGTTCACGCGCGCCTGCAGCACGGCATCGCGCCGCTGCTTCGCACCCTCCGGGTTGGTGTACGGGTTCAGCGCGCTGGTGGATTGCACGATTCCGGCCAGGAAGGCCGCCTGATTGTCGTTCAGATCCGCCGCGTTCACGCCGAAATAGGTTTGCGCCGCGGCTTGCACGCCGAAGGCGCTGTTGCCGAAGGAGACCAGGTTCAGGTAGCGCGTCAGGATCTCGTCCTTAGTCAGCTTTTCGTCCAGGTCGCCGGCCATCTTCATCTCGCGCAGCTTGCGGGGCAGCGAAGTCTCGATGGCCTGGGCGGCCTCGTCCTCGTTCTCCGCTTCGATCAGCCATAGGTAGTTCTTCACGTACTGCTGGTTGATCGTCGACGCGCCCTCCGAGACCCCACCGCTAGAGACGTTCGCCGCCGCCGCGCGCAGGGTGCCGCGGATATCTACGCCTTTGTGCTGGTAGAAGCGCCGGTCCTCGATGGCGACGATGCTGTCCTTCATTGCCTGGGAGATCTTGTCCGAGGGCACTTCAGTGCGGTTCTGGTTGTACACCCAGGCGATTGTCTTGCCGTCCCGGTCGGTGATCCGCGAGCGCAGCGGCACCGAGTTGTTCTCGGAAATGTCCTGCACATTGGAGTTCATCGCGTCCGTGCTGGCGTTTACCACCCAACCGCCCGCGCCCGCGAAAGGCAGGATGGCGGCGGCTAGCAGCACGCCACCGGCCAGGATGGCGAGGAAAAGTTTCAGAAATGCCTTCGGTGCGTCCACGGCTATCACCATAACCCACGCCCCGGACAACCCTTTAGCCTTTTTGCCCTTTCTTTGTGACGCCCACACGCCAGCCAGCGGGGGTGATCACCCCCTTTGCAGACCTGTGCACCTTTAGTGGAAAAGATTTGCTCTGGCGTTGGTTTGGGAAAAGTTCCGGCTGTGACGCGCAACACGATTTTCTGATGGGCTGACCAGCGGGATCGTGAGGGCGTCAAAAAGAAAAGGTCGTGGGGCGGGTAGCAGATCTACAGTTTTCGCTGGTCAGTTGAATCCATACTTAATAAATGTCGCGTGGCTATCAGTTACCCCCAAAATGTGACCTATTCGACACTTCTAAAAACGTGTGAATAAAATTACTACTACAGCAAGCCTCTACGGCAGTTGGCGGTACCAAACGACAACCGACGCACAAGGCGCGAGGGCCGCCCCTGCTGGAGGCACGTTTCGGAGGAAGACAATGACTGCATCGCTTGCCCGCACGAAGGTGACCGGCGGCTCCAAGCCGACCTGCCAGCCTGCTGAACAGATCACGACCCGCGAGTCCTTTAGCAATCGTGGCGAGTGGATCACTCAGGCACACTGCCGCAACGTGGATCCGGACGAGCTCTTTGTAAAGGGTGCCGCCCAGCGCAAGGCCGTGGCCATTTGCCGCCACTGCCCCGTCGTGCTGCAGTGCCGCGCCGACGCCCTGGATAACAAGGTGGAGTTCGGCGTGTGGGGCGGCATGACCGAGCGCCAGCGCCGCGCGCTGCTGCGCAAGCACCGCGAGATCACCAGCTGGGCAGACTTCTTCGCAGGCCAGCTCGAGGCTGCCAGCGCGGCAAAGAAGTAACCATTACAGTAGTTCCCATGACTAACTGGGAATACGTAACCGTACCGCTGCTCACTCACGCTACTAAGCAGATCCTGGATAACTGGGGACAGGATGGCTGGGAGCTCGTCTCTGTACTGCCCGGCCCGACTGGTGAGCAGCACGTTGCCTACATGAAGCGCCCGCTGGAGCAGTAGGGCAAAAGAGGCAACAGAAGTAATAAATATGGCACAGCAGAACTTTCGCCAAAAACTAGAAGAACTCGGCCTGCAGCTGCCGCCGGTAGCAGCACCCGTCGCCGCCTACGTGCCGGCCGTGCGCAGTGGCAACATCGTCTACACCTCTGGTCAGCTGCCCTTCGTGGACGGCAAGCTGCCCGTCACGGGGCTGGTCGGCGCTGAGGTGACCGAGGAACAGGCTTATGACGCCGCCCGTACCGCCGCGCTGAACGCCATTGCCGCGATCGACGACCTGGTGGGGATCGATAACATCGAGCGGATCGTGAAGGTCAATGGATTCGTTGCCTCCACCGCAGACTTCGGCGGGCAGCCAGGCGTGATCAACGGTGCCTCCGAACTATTGGGAGAAATCTTCGGCGAAGCCGGAGTGCATGCCCGCGCCGCAGTTGGTGTGGCCGCGCTGCCGCTGAATGCCCCCGTAGAGGTAGAGATCGTCGCGCAGATCAGCGCATAATTTCGCGGTTCGATCTACACTGGGAGGCATGAAGCACCCCGCTTATAGTCAACTACGTCCAGTAACCCCGAACGTCGGCGTCGTTCTCGCGCCGAACCCCAGCTACGCTGCCCTTGAGGGCACGAACTCCTGGGTGATTAGGGGAGAAAACGACAAAGTATCCGTTGTGGTGGATCCGGGTCCGCAGGACGAGGGTCACCTGAATGTGCTGAACACCAAGGCTACCGAGGGTGGTGCGGAGATCGGCGTTGTGTTGCTGACCCACCGCCACGCTGACCACGCCAACGGTGCTCAGCGTTTCCGCCAGATCTCTGGCGCGCCGGTGCGCGCCTTCGATAAGCAGTACTGCATCGCAGCCGACGAGCTGGAGGACGGGGAGATCATCTCCTTCGAGGGGCTCACCCCCACCATCGAGGTCGTCCACTGCCCGGGCCACACCTCCGACTGTGTGTCCTTCTTTATCCACTCCAACGGCGGCACCGACGATTCCGACGTGGAAGGCATCATCACCGGCGATACTCTCGCCGGCCGCCACACCACCATGATCTCCGAGACCGATGGTGACCTGGGGGCTTACCTGGAGACCCTCGCCAAGCTGCGCGAGCGCGGGCAGGACAAGCCGCTGCTGCCCGGCCACGGCCCGGACCAGCCGAACTTGGCGGAGGTTGCACAGAAGTACATCGATCGCCGCGAGCAGCGCCTGGAGCAGGTTAAGGAAGCCCTGAAGAAGCTGGGCGATGACGCTTCGGTGAACGAGATCGTCGATGAGATCTACACGGACGTGGATCCGGTGCTGCGTAACGCCGCGGCACAGTCCACCCGCGTGACGCTGCGCTTCCTGCGCGGAGACAAGGATTAGTGCAGACTAGCGGAGAGGCTACAGCCGACTGAAAAAGCCCGCACCAGCTGGTGCGGGCTTTTTGTGTGCCCTCTATATCTCTACCCGGAGCGTGCAGTTCTAGCGCTGCCCAAAGTGGCGCGCCGCTCTAGCGAGCGCGCTTGGCCAGGCGCTCGGTATCGGAGATAAGCACGGACTTGCCCTCCAGGCGGATCCAGCCGCGGTGGGCGAACTCTGCCAACGCCTTGTTCACGGTCTCACGGGAGGCGCCAACCAGCTGGGCGATTTCCTCCTGAGTCAGGTCGTGGTGCACGCGCAGAGCGGTGCCCTCCTGGGTGCCGAAACGGTTTGCCAGCTGCAGCAGGGCCTTGGCCACGCGGCCGGGAACGTCCGTGAAGATCAGGTCCGCCAGGGAATTATTGGTGCGGCGCAGGCGGCGAGCCAGCACACGCAGCAGCTGCTCGGCGATCTCCGGGTGCTCGCTGATCCAGTTGTGCAGCATTGTGGAGTCCATCGTCGCCGCGTGCAGCTCCGTCACGCAGATGGCAGACGAGGTGCGCGGGCCCGGGTCGAAGATGGACAGCTCGCCGAACATATCGGAGGGGCCCATGACGGTCAGCAGGTTCTCGCGCCCATCCACCGAGTGGCGGGCGAGCTTCACCTTACCGCTGATGATGATGTACAGCCGATCACCTGGCTCGCCCTCGTCGAAGATGGTGGTGCCACGAGGAAATTTAACGGTATCCAGTTGCTCAATGAGGGTGCGCACTGCGGTGGGTTCAACACCCTGGAAGATGCCTGCCCTCGATAGTATTTCGGATACTTCTGCCATCCTTAGTTTCACTTCCGTTTCTGGCATCGCGGTGGCGCGGGTGACCACCTCACCTGTGTAGCGTGCATCACGCTAAATATGTATGGTTCGTCTCTTTTGTTAGATCATACCCAACTATGTCACAGCACAATTCGGGGTGAAGGTACATTTGAAAATATTATTAGCTGCCGCTTTTGCTCGCAGAACTTCTTTTTCGTCGAAGTGGAAGGTTCTATGACTCGCCAACCAACCCTGCCTCGCATCGGCGCTCACATCGCCGCGAACGGCAAAGAAACTCCGCTGGGCCGCAAACGCCGCGCCCGCAAGATCAATCGCATGCTCGCCGAGGCCTACCCGGGCGCACACTGCGAGCTGGATTTTAACAATCCCCTCGAGCTGCTGGTGGCTACCGTCCTGTCCGCACAGTGCACCGATAAGCGCGTCAATGCCGTAACCCCGGCACTGTTTCGCCGCTATCCCACCGCCGCCGACTATGCGGAGGCGAACCTCGAGGACGTCGAGCAGCTCATCAAGTCCACCGGCTTCTACCGTTCGAAGGCCAAGAGCATCGTGGGCCTCGGCCAGGCCATCGTGGAGAAGCACGGTGGCGAGGTCCCCGGCACGCTCGAGGAGCTGGTGAAGCTCCCCGGCGTGGGGCGCAAGACCGCAAACGTGGTGCTGGGAAACGCTTTCGGCGTGCCGGGCATCACCGTGGATACGCACTTGGGCCGCCTGGCCCGCCGCTGGAAGCTCACGGAGCACGAAGACCCAGTACAGGTCGAGCGCGACCTCATGGAGCTCATCGAGCGCAAGGAATGGACCCTCTATTCCCACCGGGCGATCTTCCACGGTCGCCGAATCTGCCATTCGCGCCGGGCGGCCTGTGGAGCCTGCTTTTTGGCGCGGCAGTGCCCTAGCTTCGGGATGGCGGGGCCGGCTGACCCTGAGGTGGCGTCAACAATGATTAAGTCGGACGACCGCGACCACCTGTTAGATATGGCGGGGTTTGGGGAAGCAGGCCAGGGAGACTGATTTCCTGTTATGTCTGCACCTGTCGAACACTCCGCCCGCACGCGCGCGATCATCATCGCGGTCACGCTGGTTGTTGGCATTGCGATTCTTTGCGTGCCGCTGATTGCCGCGCTGCGTGATGATTCTGCGGACGATGTAGGTGCGCCTACTTCTTCTGTGGAGGAGGACGCCCCTTCGGCCCCAGCGGACGACGGGCCTATCGAGGTAGCGAACGAGGTCCGCTGCCCAGAAGGTGCAGGCGCGGGCGCGAGTGAAGGTGAGGGCGAAGTCACTGTGAGCCCCGAGGCGGAGCTGAAAGACGTGCACCTTCCCTGCCTGACAGAGGGCGGTACAGGCAGTGCAGGCAGCGCAGGCGCGTCGCAGACCTCCCTGGCCGAACGCCTGGCGGGCAAGCCTGCGGTCGTGAACGTCTGGGCCTGGTGGTGCGCCCCCTGCCGTGAGGAACTGCCGGTGGTACAGCAACTCGCCGAGCAGAACCCCGAGTGGAATGTCGTGGGAGTGCACCTGGATGCCAAGGGCCAAGCCGGAGCGGACATGCTGCGCGACCTGGAGGTGGATAAACTGCCCAGCTTCCAGGATTCCAACCACACTTTCGACTCCGCGGCGAACCTGCCGAAGGTGGTGCCGCTGACTGTGGTCTACAACCCGGACGGCACCCGCGCGCACCTGTACGCGCAGACCTTCCACAGCGCCGAGGAAATGGAAAAGGCGGTGCAGGAGGTTCTATGACCAGCTCGAGTTCCCAGCCGAACACCCACCTAGACCGGTGGCTTGCACGCATGCAAAAGCAGCCAGAACTGCCTTCCAACCTGCCCGAATGGCTGCACGACTTCGCCCGCGACTGCCGTGAGGTGGACATCCACCAGTACCTCAACGACTCCGCCCGGATCGTGCCGGAGGTCGACGAGCACGGCCGCCCGCCCCGCTACTCGGCGGTGCTGATTCTTCTTTCTGGTGACGCTACCTTCTCCCGCCCCGCCGGAACCACAGGCAGGCAGTCCATCCCCACCGACGCAACCATGCTTCTAACCCACCGCGCGCCGACCATGCGCAACCACAGCGGACAGGTGGCCTTCCCCGGCGGGCGTTTGGAGGAAGCCGACGCTGGGCCGGTGGAGACCGCCCTGCGGGAGGCCGAGGAGGAAACGGGGCTGAACCCGGACACGGTGGAGCCGTTTGCAGTGCTGCAGCCGATCTACATTGATCGCTCAAATTTCGCAGTGGTGCCCGTGGTGGCGTGGTGGCGTCAACCCCATGCGGTAAGCTGCCCTACAACCGAAAACGACTGGGTCGAGCCCTACCCCCTGGGCGAGCTGGTAAACCCGGAACGGCGCTTTGAGGTGGGCTTCGCCGGCTGGCGCGGACCGGCCTGGAACCTGCACATCGGTGAGGAAAACCCGCTGGTTCTGTGGGGCTTCACCGGCGGGGTGATCAGCGCCCTGCTGCGCCGCGCGGGCTGGGAGGAACCGTGGTCCAGCGGCGGCGATAGCGGTGCCGAGGGGCCGTGGAACCTTTTCGAAACGCTGGCCGGCTCCGCCAATGGCGAGGCGCTCGGCGATATGCGGGAAGGGTTCGACAGGGCCAACAAGATGGGCAGGAACGGAGGCGCACCATGAGCGGAGCTACGGGGTCGATGATCCTCGACATTGTGCTGGTGTTCATCTGCCTTGGCGCGGCGATCTCCGGATTCCGGCAGGGCGGGTTTAGCGCCACGCTGAGCTTCGTCGGGGTGGCTCTGGGCGGCTACTTGGGTCTGAAGCTGATCCCGCTCGCCGTGCACTTTGCCGAGGACAAAGTGCCTGATAGCGCCAGCGCACGCTTCTTCGCAGCACTGCTCACCGTGACGGTCGTCGTGGTGATCTGCTACGCCATCGGCTCCGGCTTTGGCGCGAAACTGCGGGATAATATCCGCACGCGGGAGGCTCTAAGGGCGGATTCCGTCGTCGGTTCCATCGTGCAGGTTTTTACAACGCTGCTGATCGTGTGGTTGATCCTCGTGCTGATCGCCACCGGGAACGTCGGCGGCTTCGGGAAGACGATCAAGGGAAGCAAGATCCTCGGTGCGGTGGGCAACGCCGCCCCGGTGTGGTTTAAGCAGCTGCCCGCGCAGACCTCGCAGCTGATCAACGACTCGGGTTTCCCGATGATCGCCGACCCGATGGAGAACCTGCCCACCGCGGAGGTCGATCCGCCGGACAACGCCCTGATGCGTTCCCCGGCGGTGCAGAACACCCGCGACAGCGTGCTGCGCGTGGTTGGCCAGGCGGAACAGTGCAGCCGCATGCTGCAGGGCACCGGCTGGGTGGTTGCCGAGGATACGGTGATGACCAACGCGCACGTGGTGGCCGGAACTAACGAGGTCACGCTGATGACGAAGGACGGCCCGCGCGAGGCACGGGTGGTGTACTACAACCCGCAGGTGGACATCGCCCTGCTCCGCAGCGAGAACCTGCCCTTTGTGCCGATGAAGTGGGCAGAAGGCGAGGGGCAGCAGGGCCAGGATGCGATCGTTATGGGCTACCCCAACGGCGGGCCGTTTAAGGCCACCCCTGCGCGCATCCGCGAGAAGTTCGTGGTCAGCGGACCAAACATCTACGCGGATGAGCGGGTGGAGCGCGAGGCGTACTCGCTACGCGGCTCCGTGGTGCAGGGCAACTCCGGCGGCCCGCTGATCGACAAGGACGGCCACGTGCTGGGAGTCGTGTTCGGTGCCGACATCAACGAGGAGGATACCGGCTACGCCCTGACCAGGGAAGAAGTCATGAAGCACGTCGGGGACGTGACCTCGCACCAGGGCAGTCCAGCGACGGGCGCTTGTGTGGCGGACTAGCGACTAGAGACTGGCGACTCAAGCGCGCAGGTGCTCGCGGAGTAGTTCCGCGACGCACGGCGGATCCTCCACGTGCGGGTAGTGGCCCACGCCGTAAAGCACCTTGTGCTCGGCGGTATCGGCCCTCCGGGCGGACTTCTGCGCCAGGGATTCGTCGTAGATCGGATCCATGCTGCCATCCACCGCCAGCAGCGGCACAGGTGTGGTCGCGGGGAAGGTTCGCTCGAAGCGCATCGCCTCGGGGCGGAAGCGGCTACGGAAAGGCCAGCGCAGGTACTCGCAGGAAAGGTGGGCCACCTTATCCACCTGCATTGCTTCGCGGCGGAGTGCGGCGCTGCGGAAGTAGGCGTCCGTATCCCTAAAACCCGGGGCCACACCCGCCCTAAAGATCTTTTCAGCCGCCGCCGCGTTATCGGCCAACAGCTTGCGTTCCGGAAGGCGCGGCAGTTGGGCGGACAGCAGACGGCGAGCGAAGTGCGGCTGCGAGAACGGCTGGGCCAGGATCCTGCGGAAACGCAGCAGCGGATTGATGGCGGAAAGGGTGACGAAGCTGCGGACGCGCTCCGGGTTGTGAGCCACCAAAGTCCAGGCGACCATGCCGCCGTAGCCGTGGCCGACGACAGTGGCGGTGGTGTGGCCCAGGCCGCGGATCACCCCGGCCATGTCGCTGGCGGCGGTGGTGAGGTCGTAGCCGCGTGGGGTCTTATCCGAGCGGCCATAGCCGCGCAGATCCACTGCGGCCAGGCGCAGGTCCTCGCCTGCGAGCTGCTGCATCAGCGGGTGCCAGTCGAAAGCGCCGCCGCCGAAACCATGGATCAGCAGCACTAATGGCGCGTTGCGGGGGCCTTGGACGTCGACGTGAAGACGCACACCCCGCGAATGCACGAAAGTGGCATGCGGGGTGTGCGGATCTACAGCGTGAGAATCTTCGGAAGTCATCTCAGGCGCGCGGGGGATTTAGGTGTACATTCCCGGGCGGCGCGCGGAGGAAGAGTTGTTGCCCTTCTGCGGGATCACGGTCTTCAGCTCGCCGACGGACTCGATGGTCTTCTCCGGCTTCTTCACGCCCTTGACCTGCTTCAGGCCGACCAGAGCCAGGATGGCAACCAGAACCAGCATGAACAGGAAGACGACCAGGAAGGCCGCCCAACGCCACATGAAGGTATCCAGCGCCTCGGCGATGGTGAAGAAGAGGAAGAAGGAGCTGTAGGCCAGGATGATGGCGGCAGCGCCGAACAGGCCCACGCCAATGCCGGCCTTCTTGGCGGACGTAGCGATCTCGGTCTTTGCCAGCTCGACCTCGGAACGAACCAGGGAGGAAACCTGCGCGGAGGCATCCTTCACCAGGTCACTGATACTGGCCTGACCCTTGGCATGGGTATCCACATCCGACAGCGGAATAGCGTTAACCTTCGGGTTAAAGCTATCGCGGTCGGTGAACATGCCATCGTGATCGTTGTTGCTCACTGTTAAAACTCCTGGGGGTTACACCTAATTGACTCCCCCTAGTTTGCCAGACCACGGGGAAGATTGCGCGCGCGGGTGCATTATTGTCTTAAATATGTCTGACAATTCTGCGCAAGACCCACTCGCCGGACTGGCCGAACTGCCCGGAGTGCCGGAGGCCGTGGCCCAAGCCAACGACCACCTGGCGCGCCTGCACCGCCACCCCGCCAACCTGCGTGGTTGGGATGTTACGGGCGCGGAGTCGGTGCTGCGCGGCGCGCGTGCCTCGGCGCAGCTGGACGGTGGCTCCCCGCGTTTGCCGGAGGACGGCCAGGTGGAGGATCCGATCCTAGCCGGTGCCCTGCGCGCCGCGGAGCTGCTGGCGCCGGACGGTGTGACGGAGACGGTGACTACCTGGCGGCGCGCCCCACTGCAGATCATGGCGCGCATCAACGCGGTTGCCAGCCCGCAGATGTCCGACCCTGCATTTCGCCAGAAGGCCGCGGGGGATGCGGAGTTCCTGGTGCCGGGTCGGCCGCGCCGCTCCACGGATGCGCGCCTGCAGCTGCTGGGCAAGTTCATCACCGGTGGCACCAAGGTGAACGCGACGGTGCTGTCTGCGGTGATCCACGGCGAGCTGCTGACGTTGCAGCCTTTTGCGGACGCCACCGGCGTGACCGCCCGCGCCTGCTCCCGCCTGGCCACTATCGCCACCGGCCTGGATCCGCGCGGCCTGGGTGTGCCGGAGGTCTGGTGGAACCGTCGGCGCGACGAGTACCAGGCAAAGGCTGAGGGATTCGCCAGCGGCACCCCGGAAGGCGTGGCCGAGTGGATTGTTTTCCACGCCACGGGCCTGTCCGAGGGCTCGCTGGAGGGCAAGTCGATCGCGGACGCGAAGTAGAAGTAGCCGCTAGGCCTCGTCTGAACCTTCCTCGCGCCCGCGCCACCACATCGCCAGACCAGTCGCGGCAATGCCGAGCAGCGCCAGGGTGGCGCCCGCCCCGGCGATCACCGCTGCCTGCGGGAACAGTGGTTCCGGGCGGATGAACTGGCGGATCGGCCACTCGGCCTCCGTCGCCTGCTTCTTCAGGGGACGATCCGGGTTCACGGCAACCGGGTTGCCCACCAGCTTCAGCATGGGGATGTCTGTGGCGGCGTCAGAATAAGCGTAGCTTTTCCCCAGGTCATAGCCGTGTTTGCGGGCGAGCTCTAGGATGCGCTCGACCTTGGCGTGCCCCTTGTTGAAGTGCGTGACGGCGCCGGTGAAGCGCCCATCCTTTTCTTCCAGTTCGGTGGCGAAGAGGTGGTCCACGCCGAGTTCCTTGGCGATGGGCTGCACCATGATGGAGGCCGAGGCGGTCACGATGGCGATGCGGTGACCCTGTTTGCGATGCCATTCGATCAGTTCGCGCGCTTCGGCGTAGATGAATGGGGTGATGACCTCCTGCAGGGCGTCTTGGGCGACCTGACGCAGGGGTTCGGATTCGCGATCCTTGATGATCCTGGTCAGGGCTTCTTTTGTGGATTCCAAACTCTCTTCGGAGTGGGTGGAGAGCATGTAGTTGCCCAGCATCGCCATCATCTTCAGCACCTCGCCGGTGTTGAGCAGACCGCGTTCGGCCATCGGGCGGCGGTAGGCCAGGGATGCCGACGTGTCGATGATGGTCTTATCGAGGTCGAAAATGGCCAAAACTCGCTCTGCGTCCTTTGCGCGCGGTGGGTCTTGGTGCTGGTTCACATGCGTCATTCTAGTAAAATCGCACCACTTATGTCACTCTAATCTTTTTGCGTTACGGGTTATTCACAGGGTCTAGGCCCTTTTTTATGACGCCAACCCGACTTTTCCACAGCTAAAAAATCAGGGGTACTTTTGCCAGCGCGCAGCTGGGAGCCTGTGGTTCATGGGCGCAGGGAAGTCAGTAAAGCAGAGCAAGGCAGCAACCAAGAAGGCAAAAACGGCAGCCAAGAACAAGGGGTGGGAGCGGCCGGCACAGCTCCGGCCGGTGATCGTGGACATCGCGGATCCGCTGTGGAATAACGAGGCACGCATGGTCGTGGCGGTGACTCGTCGGCCGATGATTATCCTCGATGGCACGGAGGAGTTCGAGGCGAACCTGCTCCGCGAGCTAGATCGGAAAGACGGGTTCACCTGCCAGAACTCGGCAATCGTGCTGAGCGATAGGGAAAGCGAGTTGACCCGCCACCGACTGGTGCGAGCGATCCGGGTGGATCAGCTGGAGCCCTCCCTGGATGCCGGTGGGGCGATGGTCCTGGCGGAGATGATCGGGTCCAATGACGCAGTGCGAATCGCAGTGAGCTCCGCCGTTGGCGGGGCCGGGTCCAGCCTATTCGCGGCGCAGCTGGCCTATTACATGTCCTGCGAAGGAAGACCCGCGGTTTTGCTGGACGCCGACCCGCACTCCTGTGGGTTAGATCTGGTGCTGGGTAAGGAGCGGCGACCGGGGCTGACCCGCAATCAGATTCCTGCCGACTGCGACTTTGACCAACTGCGCAGCCACCTGCTGATGCTTGGATTCGACAGCGCGGGCGGAAAGAAGATCAGCGCGGACGGCGGGGCCGTTCCCGTAATCTACGCCGACCGTTACCCGACTTTCGGCGCGCACAGCGGTGGTAGGGGACTGGACGTGGGCCAGCTGGCTGGATTGATGCATGCGGATGACCTGGTGGTGGACTGCGGGCGCAGCCTGCCAGTGGCCGATAGTGCGAGTGCCGGATGGCAGGAGCAATGGGGTGAAGGGGAACCCGACGTGCACATCCTAGTGGCACCTCTAACCATCCAGGGAGTGACCGCCGTTAGCGCGCTGCGGAACCGGATGCTGGAAAACGACCGAACCAAGCCGCTGATCGTGCTGCGGGAAGTCCCCGGCGCTTCCACCTCCGTGGCTGTTGCCGCGATGATGATGGACGAGGTTCCGGTGGCGGTGATCCGTCACGACGACCAGTGCACTCCCGCCCTTGACCGAGGCGAGGCCGAGTACTGGATTGAAAGCTCGCTGAAGCACGACCGCGCCCGCGGGCCGGTGCGCGAGGTGTGGGAGAAGATCCAGCACATCGTCGGCAACTGCGCGCTGCCAATCGCAAGCTAGGGGTATAGGGGACAAAAGGGACGGGGGAGACGTAGGTGGCGTCACGAAGAAAAAAGAGCAAGAACAGCCAGCCGGAACCGGAGCGCGGGCTGCTGGCGATCGTGCGCGACGACCTGGCCGAACAGGGGATTAGTAGGCCGGACGAGCGCGATCTTTCGCGCAGCCTGCACCTGATCGGGAAGGCGAGTGTAGAGAACGTGCGGACTTTGCAGCGGGAGTTCAGTGGACTGGGTCCGCTGGCGGGGCCGCTGCAGGATGCGCAGGTGACGGACGTGGTGCTCAACGGCGATGGCAGTGTTTGGGCCGATCGCGGCGAGGGTATGCAGCCTATAGACGGGGTGCAGGTCGGCGTGGAAGCCGCGCGCGACCTGGCGGTGCGGATGGCGACGATGTGTGGGGAGCGGCTGGACGAAGCCCGGCCTTTCGCCGATGGGGTGCTGCGCGAGCTGCCTCCGGACGTGCCGGCGCAGGCAGTCCGAGTACATACGTTGCTGGCTCCGCCGGCGGCGGGCGGCAGTTGTATTAGCTTGCGCGCGATTAAAGGGCAGCAGAACTCTCTGGATGCGCTGGTGCAAGGTGGCCTGGCAAGTCAAGAGATGGCGGGCGTGCTGCGGCGGATCGTTCGCGCGCGGCGGAACATCCTCATTAGCGGCGGAACGGGCGCAGGGAAGACCACCCTGCTGGCCGCACTGTTGGCGGAGGTGGCCTACGACCAGCGGCTGCTTGTAGTGGAGGACACCCCGGAGCTGCTGATTGACCATCCTCACGTGGTGGTGCTGGCGACCCGCGAGGGCAATGCGGAAGGGGCGGGTGCAATCTCCATGACTGCACTGGTGAAGCAGAGCCTGCGCATGCGCCCCGACCGCATCGTGGTGGGAGAAATCCGTGGCCCCGAAGTGGCGGACCTGCTGGTCGCCCTGAACACCGGGCATGCGGGCAGTGCGGGCACCATCCACGCGAACGACCCGGCAAGTGTGCCAGGGCGGCTGGAGGCGCTGGGTGCGATGGCCGGACTGGATCGGATTGCACTGACCCGCCAGGTAATCGACGGAATAGACGTTGTATTGCACGTTTCCCGCACGGAGCAGGGAAGACGGTTGACGCACATCGGACGGCTAGTCGGCGACGAGCGGACGCGCATCGAGGTGCTGTGGCACTGGCGCGACGGCGCCCGCGGGGGATTCGAGGAGTTCTGCGATGAGCTGGGCTGATGGGAGGAGCGAACGATGATTCCGATACTCGCGGTGGTGGCCGCCGCGCTGATGGTGGCCTTCACCCTCAAGATTGTGGTCGGGCGGATGATGAAAACCCGCCGACAGATGAAAACCCTGGCCGAGGTGCGCGATGTAGTGGATGCCATCTCCCGCGAAGTGGCCGCAGGTGCCCGACCATTGGAGGCTGTCGAACACGCGGCTGAGGGGTTGAAATCCGAGGCGCTGCGTCACGAGCTGGACGTCGCCTGCGTGAAGGTGCGTCTGGGCGCAGCGCCGGGTGCAGAGTCTGCTGGTGCGGGATCTGCTGGCGCCGCGCCGGGCAGTGACGCCCTGAGCTTCCTTGCCCACCTATTCCACATCTGGGGCATTTCCCACCGCCACGGCGTGGGGTTGTCAGCGCTGGCACGGGCACACGTGACCGACATTGATGCGCAGCTGGCGCACATCTCCAAGTCGACCTCCGCGACGGCGGGCGCGCGGCTAACGGTCACGGTGCTGCTGGCACTGCCGGTTGGCGCGGTGGCGTTGGGGCAGAGCAGCGGGCTGGGCACGCTGACTTTCCTGCTGACGAATGTGCTGGGAGTACTGCTTTTCTTGGCCGGGGTGGGGTTGGTGTGCGCCGGCACCCTGTGGACGGAGCATCTGAGCGAATCGCTGACCACATCACCGCTGGGCGGAGTGGGTGTGCGGGCCGGACCTGCCGGCTCCACACCCTTGGGTCCGCTGGACGCGGCCCGCGCCCTCGACGTTTCCGCGGCTGCGCTGCGTGCCGGAAAGGCATTGTTGCCAGCCTGGGACGTGGGGGTGGGGCAGCTAATCCAGGATGGTGAACACGATGGGGAAGGGGAGCTCGGCCGCGCCATGGCGCTGCTGAACCTCGGTGGAGGAAAAGACGCCTGGCTTACGCTGGCCGAGCATTCCCTTTTTGGCCCCATCGCCCGCCAAGCGGCGCAGCAAACCCGCGCCGGAACTTCGCTTGCCGATGGAATGCATCAACAGGCCGAACACCTCCGCCGCGTTGCCGCCGACAAGGCAACCGCCGGAGCCGAAAAGGTCTTGATCGCCTTGGCGGCACCACTGACCCTCTGCTTCCTCCCGGCCTTCGTCTTCGTCGGCTTGATACCGCTGGCCATCGGAATGGCCTCGCTCTAAGAGCAATGGGCACCGACGCGAGGTGAAGGCCACTCCTGGAGAAGCAACTCACACCGACATCCGACGTCTACCGATCACAACTCACTCGACACGGCGGCGCGCCTTTTGCGTCGCCGGGGAAGGACACTGACCATGACCACTCCGACCATCACCGCTACACCCGCTTTCCCACCGGCTGCAGTGCCGGAGCAATTCCAGGCCGCGCCGGTCAAGACAGATCCGAGCACTGGGTACTCAGAAGAAATGTATGCTGACCTGCACCCAATCACCCGTTGGTGGAATCAAATTATCGGCGCTATCTACCGTCGATACACCGATGATAGGGGTATGTCCACAGTGGAATATGCCTTGGGCTGTGTCGCGGCAGCGGCCCTCGGAGCGCTGCTGTACACCGTCGTCACCTCGGACACCGTGGAGCAGGCACTCAGCGGAATCTTCGATAGGGCACTGAACACGAAGTAATCCGGATGGCTTCTCGTTAGCCTCCGGGGTCACACAGCGCCCCGCGCGCCGGGTCTCTTCAATCGGGACGGGCGCGTGGGGGCGTCACCAAAAAACACACACCACGAACCACACACAACAATCTTTAACCAGGAACGAACATGAACACAGTCGAAGGCGCCATCGTCCTGTCCGCCATAACACTCGTCGCTGGTGGGGCCGCCGCTGGATTGGTCACCATGTCGCAGGCCGCCACGGCGCAATCGCTGGCGCGAACCGTAGCCCGAGCCGAAGCGCGCGGTGGCGATGGGGTTGCGCTCGCTAGGCAGATTGACGCCACCGCTGACGTCTCCACATCCCGCGAAGGTAGCGCGGAATCGCCACTTGTGCGGGTGAAAGTCACCAAGGACGGGGCGCTGTTCGACGTTCACGGCGAGGCCGTCACGCTGGTGGAGCCCGACGGGGAATAGGGGAGGTGGAGACGAGCTCATGAGCACCGTCTATGGGGCGATGATCACGCTCGGCATCCTGTCGGTGGTTTCCCTGCTGGCGCTCGGCAGCGCCATGCTGGGTCACAAGGAGCAGGCCAGCACGGCCGCGGACCTAGCCGCGCTATCGGCGGCGATCGTTGTGCAGACGGGTGAGGGCGAGCCGTGCGATACGGCGCGCAGCATCGCCGGTGCCAACGGTGCCGACGTGGAAAGCTGCGAGGTTAAAGGCGAGTTCGTGACGGTGGACGTCACCACCCGCATGGGATCGAACTCGCGTATCCTCCCGCAGAAGGCGCAGGCCACTGCCGGGCCGGCGGAGTAGCCAGGCAGCGTACTGCGGGTGTACCGCGATGTGGCGCGGGGCGTGGCACAAAGCCGCGCTTACGCAGGCTAAGCGTTGCGGAACAGCTTAGCCAGGAACGGGGTGGAGTGCGCCTGCGAAGCGGGGACGGTCCCGCCGTGGTCGGTGGGATACCAGTGAACCTCCACCCGCTGGTTACGGCTGCGCATATCCCCGATGAACTGATTGATCCACATGTCCGTGTTCAAGATGATGCCGATAGGGGTGGGTACGTCCATATCCATCAGGCCGTGGCCGAGGAAAACCGGCTTATCGTAGCCAGTTGCAGGAGTTTGCATGAACTCGCGCAACGCGGGCTCCAGGCCCGGCACCTCGCGAAGCGGCTTCGAAAACGCCCGCGCGACATTGGTGCCCTTCAGCGCCTCAGAAAGCTCCGGATAGCAAGAATCCTCGGCGGCCTTCACCATGCGTTTGCCCTCGTCAGTTAGGGCGGAATCGACATCCACGTTCGGGTTGGCCTCCCGGAACGCCGCAACAATATACATCGCGTAAGTGTTCAAACCGGCTGGCAGGGGGACCGGCGGGAAGGTCGGGCTGCCCGCCAACACGATCTCCTCCACATAAGCCGGAGCGCCCGTGGCCACCGTGCCCAGGAAGTTCAGGTTCGCCTGCTGGCTCCGCTTCGTTGCCCGCAAAGCGACGTGCAGGGCCGCGCCGCCGCCCTGGGACTGGCCAATGACCGCCCAGTTGCGGGAAAGTTTCTGGCCACCCTGCTTCGCCGCAGGCAGATCCTGCGCGGCGATTACGGAATCCACCACGTTAGCGGCAGTGGACTTGCCGTTGAGGTAACTCATCAGCCCCTCGGTGCCCATCCCCGCATAGTCGCTGGCGACGATCGCATAACCCTGGTTGAGCCAATGGTTCAGATAGTCCTGATCCCGCTGGGAACGCGGATTCATCGACGGAGTGCACTGATCCGCCAACCCCACCGTTCCATGTGCCCACGCCAACACCGGCCAACCCCCAGCCGGAGCCTTGCCCTTCGGGAAGAACACCGCTCCGGTGGAAGGCGCCACCGCCCCGTGCTGGTTGGTGGTCGAATAGCTAAAGCGGAACTGCTGGCCCGCGGCAGTTAAACCCACAGCCGGGTCGAGCGGAACCGTATTCATCAGCGCGCCCGCCTTAGCGGGAACCGCGCCGATCTGCAGCCCACTATCCACCGGGTTGCCGGCGAAGGGCGCTGGGGTGCGCATCGGCTCGCCCTTGTTGACTAGCGCGGAAGCGCTGGACTGCGGCCCGGAAGGCGCCGGCGCAGAGGAGGCCACACCCGACGGTGTGGACCCTGAGGGCGCTACGGACTGTGCGGTGGCCACCCCGCCCATCCCGGACAACGCAATCAAGGACATCGTGGCGGCAATGCTCGCCTTAAAACTCCGCCGGAACCCATTGTGATTTTTCCCAGGAAAAGACTTCATGCGGAAAAGTATATTCTTAGGCAAGCCGGGATGTGGGCGTCCCAAAGAAAAACAGTGAACTAACCCGCCGCCCCGGCCAGTGCCCGCAACAACAACACCGCGCCCGCCTTGAACAGCGGATCGTTGCCATTGCCGCACTTCGGCGACTGCACACAAGACGGGCAACCGGACTCGCACTCGCAGGTCTCCACGGTCTCGGCGGTGGCGGCCATCCACTCGGCAAAGCGCGCAAAGCCCTGCTCGGCGAAGCCCGCGCCGCCCGCATAACCGTCGTACACGAACACCGTCGGCAGGCCCGTATCCGCATGCAAAGCGGTAGAAACTCCACCAATATCCCAGCGGTCGCACGTCGCGATCAGCGGCAACAGGCCGATCGCCGCATGCTCAGCAGCATGCAACGTCCCTGGCCACGTCGGCTCCGGCAGCCCTAGATCCAGCAGCACGTCCGGGTCCACGGTATAAGCCACCGCGCGGGTGCGCAGCGACTCCGGCGGCACGTCCAGCGGTACGGTCTCCAAAATCTCGCCACCCGGCAGGCGCTTCCGATAACCGCTGACGGTATGCGAAACCTCCACGTCCACATCCGCCAGCCACACCCCGTCGCAGACCTTGCGCGTCCCCCGGGTGCGCCGCACCGCAATGTCGGTATCGCGGATCACCTGGGTGGTGTACTCGGGGAACTCGGGCCGCACCCACGCCACGGATTCCTCCAGGTCCAGCAGCTGCACCACGAACGTCTCGCCCTGGTGCATGTACACCGCCCCCGTGTGCACGTCCGACGTCGCGCGCGACTGATCCACCGTGCCCAGCAGTCGGCCGGAATCGGCCTCCACGATCGCCACCTGGGCCGCCGCCCCGCCGCGGATCGACACCTGCGAATGCACCTGCTCCGCCACTTTCAGGTCCGCGAAAATGCCTCGCGGCCTGCGCTTCAGCGCGCCCTGGCGCAGCAGGTGCTCCACCACTCGCTCCGCACCCCAGTGCGTAATCTCCGTCTCGGACAGTGGCTTCTCCGCCGCCGCGCACACCACGTGGTCCGCCAGCACGTAGGGATTCGTCGGGTCGAACACCGTATTCTCCACCGGCCGGTCCAGCAAAGCTTCCGGGTGGTGCAGCAGGTACGTATCCATCGGGTCATCCGCGCCGACCAACACCACCAGCGCACCCTGGCCGCGCCTGCCCGCACGCCCGGCCTGCTGTCTAAAGCTGGCGATCGTGCCGGGGAAGCCGCTGGTCACCACCACATCCAGTCCGCCGACGTCGATGCCCAGCTCCAGTGCATTCGTCGAGGCGATGCCCAGTAGCTCGCCGTTGTCGAAGCGACGCTCCAGCTCGCGGCGATCCTCCGGGGTGTAGCCCGCGCGATAGGCCGCCACCCGCACGGCATCCGCGCTGCGCCCCAGCGCCGCCAGCTTCTCCGCGGCGGCGACGGACACCACCTCCGCGCCGCGCCGGGAGCGCACGAAAGTCAGCGTCCGCGCGCCCTGGGCGATCGCCAACCCCATCACGTCCGCGGCCTCGGAGTTCGCCGCCCGTCGTACTGGCGCGCCGTTTTCGCCCTCCACGTCCGGCAGGAATCCGGGCTCCCACAGCGCGACGGTCCGTTCGCCCGCAGGCGCTCCGTCCTTCGTCACCGCCACCACGTCTGGCCGTCCCGTCAGCCGGCGTGCGTGCGCGGCCGGATCCACGCTGGTCGCGGACGCCAACACGATCGTCGGAGCCGTCCCACACAGCCGCAGAAGCCTGCGCAGCACCATCGCTACGTGCGCGCCGAACACCCCGCGGTACACGTGGCACTCGTCGATCACCACATAGCGCAGTGTGCGCAGCAGCCGACTCCACGACTGCGGATTCCCCAGGATCGAGGCGTGCAGCATGTCCGGGTTCGTCACAATCACCCGCGCCTGGTCGCGGATCACCCGCCGCGTCTCGGGCGGAGTGTCGCCATCGTAGGTGGCCACCATGATGTCATTCAGGTTCGCCGCGCCCGCGCACATTCGCGCCAGCGCCGCCCGCTGGTCCTGCGCCAGGGCCTTCGTCGGCGCAATATAAAGGGCCGTCGCGGTGCTCGCCGTAGCCAGGTCGCTTAAGGCCGCGAGTTGGTAGCCGAGGCTCTTTCCGGACGCCGTGCCGGTGGCAACCACCACATCCCGCCCCGCGTGCGCGTGGTTCGCGGTCTCCACCTGATGCGACCACGGGGTAGAAATTCCCTGCTCATGCAGGTATTCCACCAGAGTCTCGTCAGCCCAGTCCGGCCACTGCGCCGTCTGCGATGGGCGGGCGGGGATGGTGCGCGTATGGGTGACGGTGGAGCGCGGAAACTCGGGCGTCAGATCGGCCAGAAGTTCCTCGCCGAACGACGGCGCCGCGCTACTCGCCGCGCTGCTCGCTGGGCTGCTTGCCGGGCTGCCTGCCGTGCCGCTTGCGGGATCGTCGGGCGCTGAGTCTGGGGTAGGGGGCGTGGGGTCGGACATTAACAGTAGTTCTAGACCCATTAGGGGGTGGATACAAGTTATTGTCCTGCGGAATCCAAACTCGCCCGAATGTTTAACCCGCAACGTGGCAGACTGTCGTGTGGTTATTAAAATCCTCGGAACTTTTCCGCTCGCCTCGGCGTGAGGTGGGGTCTCGTTGGGTTTTGGGCCGATTGGGTTGGAAACGAAGTATCTTCCGACCTCGGCGTTTGGTGGTCGCAGAAGACTTGCGCCGGACAGATTCAACAAGATAGGTAGAAATTCATGGCACAGGGAACCGTCAAGTGGTTCAACGCGGAGAAGGGCTTTGGCTTCATCGCCCCGGACGACGGATCTTCCGACGTCTTTGTCCACTACTCTGAGATCCAGGGCAGCGGCTTCCGCACCCTCGAGGAGAACCAGAAGGTCGAGTTCGAGATCGGCGAGGGCGCCAAGGGCCCGCAGGCTCAGAACGTCACGGCTCTTTAAAACCCGTAGGGTTTTAGCAAGCCCCCTCCGCGGTGCACCTCGCGCCCCGGCGGGGGCTTCGCCGGTTAAGGCCGCGCCCACCCCGGTTGCAAATAAATTGCGTAAACCGCGTACTGTCGCTTAGAAATGCGTAAGTGGCCCCCGGAAAGAACCATTGCAAAAAACCTGTATAAACAATGGCACCCGGCAAACTTTAAATTTTGAAGGATGTGTGAAATCAACCGATGGCAAACGATGACGTCAAGCGTCTAGTGATCGTTGAGTCGGCGACGAAGGCCAAGAAGATCGCCCCGATCCTGGGGCCGAACTACATCGTCGAGGCTTCCGTCGGGCACATCCGTGACCTTCCCCGGGGCGCGGCGGACGTACCGGCCAAGTATAAGAAGGAGCCGTGGGCGCGTCTGGGCGTCAACGTCGATAAAGATTTCGAGGCGCTCTACGTCGTCAGCCCGGACAAGAAAAAGAAGGTCTCCGACTTAAAGGCCAAGCTCAAGCAGGTCGACGAGCTGTACCTGGCGACGGACCCCGACCGTGAGGGTGAGGCTATCGCGTGGCACCTGCTCGAGGTGCTGAAGCCGAAGGTGCCGGTGCGCCGTATGGTGTTCCACGAGATCACGAAGAACGCCATCCTCGAGGCCGCGCAGAACACTCGCGAGCTCGATTACGACCTGGTCGATGCGCAGGAATCCCGCCGCGTGCTGGATCGCCTGTACGGCTACGAGGTTTCCCCGGTGCTGTGGAAGAAGGTCATGCCGCGCCTGTCCGCCGGTCGCGTGCAGTCCGTCGCCACCCGCGTGATCGTGGAGCGCGAGCGCGAGCGCATGAAGTTCGTCGCCGCGGAGTACTGGGGCTTGAGCGCCACGTTCGGCGTGGTAGATGCTGTTTCTTCTTCTCTTGATGACGCCGCCCCGGACTCCTTTGAAGCACGGCTGGCAACGGTCGCTGGCAAGCGCGTGGCCCAGGGCCGTGACTTTGGCGACGACGGCAAGCTGAAAGCCGGTGCCAAGGAAACATTTGTGCTGGATGGGGCGAAGGCGAAGTCCCTGGCCGACGGGCTGCAGGGCCAGGAGTTCGCCGTGACGGCGGTGGAGGAAAAGCCCTACACCCGCCGCCCGTACCCGCCGTTTATGACCTCCACCCTGCAGCAGGAGGCTGGCCGCAAGCTCCGCTTCACCTCGGAACGCACGATGCGCATTGCGCAGCGGCTGTACGAAAACGGCCACATTACTTATATGCGTACCGACTCGACCACCCTGTCGACCGCCGGTATCGAGGCCGCCCGCAGGCAGGCCAAGGAGCTTTATGGTGCGAAGTTCGTGGCCGATGGCCCGCGCCAGTACTCCCGTAAGGTGAAGAACTCGCAGGAGGCTCACGAGGCGATCCGCCCGGCGGGCGAGACCTTCCAGACCCCCGGCCAGCTGAGCAACCAGCTGGATGCCGAGGAGTTCAAGCTCTACGAGCTGATCTGGCAGCGCACCGTGGCCTCCCAGATGGCCGACGCGAAGGGCCAGTCCATGAAGGTCACCGTCGCCGGCGACGCGAAGTCGGGTGAGACCTGCGAGTTCACCGCAACCGGCCGCACCCTGACCTTCCCGGGCTTCCTGAAGGCCTACGTGGAGGTCAGCCGCACCGTCGATGGCCGCGACGTGGCCGATAACGCGGAGAAGCGCCTGCCGCAGCTGACCGAGGGCGACGAGCTGAATGCGCGGGACGTGGCCGCCGACGGCCACTCGACGAACCCGCCGGCCCGCTACACGGAGGCCTCGCTGGTGAAGAAGATGGAGGAGATGGGCATTGGTCGCCCGTCGACCTACGCTTCCATCATCCGCACCATCCAGGACCGCGGCTATGTGCTGCCGCGCGGCAACGCACTGGTGCCCTCGTGGGTGGCCTTCGCCGTCGTCGGCCTGCTGGAGCAGAACTTCGGCGCGCTGGTGGACTACGACTTCACCTCCGCGATGGAGGACGAGCTGGACGCCATCGCGGCGGGCGATCAGGACCGTGTGAACTGGCTGAAGGGCTTCTACTTCGGCGATAGCTCCCGCCCGGATGCCCCGGGTGCGGTCGTGCCCCGACTGGGTGGCTTGAAGCACATCGTGGGCGACAACCTGGAGCAGATCGACGCCCGCCGGGTGAACTCCCTGCACATCTTCGATGATGAGAACGGCGTGCCGATCGTCGTCCGCGTGGGCCGCTACGGCCCCTACCTGGAGCGCATCAAGCCGGTGCCGGAAGGGGCACCGGAGGGCACCGAGCCGGAGGTACAGCGCGCCAACCTGCCGGAATCCATGACCCCGGACGGGCTGACCCTGGAGGTGGCCGAGAAGCTCTTCGCCACCCCGCAGGGCGGCCGAGAGCTGGGCACCAACCCGGCCAACGGGCGCACCATCGTCGCCCGCGAGGGACGCTACGGCCCTTACGTCACCGAGGTGCTCGGCGAGGACGAGGAATCCCGCGTGGCCGAGGAGGCCGTGAAGGTCTGGGAGGCCGAGCGCGATGAGCAGGATCGCGAGCGCGAGGCAGAGGGCAAGAAGCCGCTGAGCCGCGAGACCAAGACCGCGCAAGCGCAGAAGGAAAAGCGCGTCAAGCAGATCGTCGAGGAGACGCTGAAGCCCAAGACCGCCAGCCTGTTCAGCGGCATGGAGCCAGCCAGCGTGACGCTGGAAGAGGCTCTGAAGCTCATGAGCCTGCCGCGCGAGGTGGGCGTCGACCCGAGCGACAACGAGGTGATCACTGCTCAGAACGGCCGCTACGGCCCTTACCTCAAGAAGGGAAAGGATTCCCGTTCGCTGACGAACGAGGAGCAGATCTTCACGATCACCCTTGACGAGGCTCGACGCATCTACGCGGAGCCGAAGCGCCGTGGTCGCGCGGCCGCGCAGCCGCCGCTGAAGCAGCTGGGTGATAACGACGTGTCCGGCAAGCCGATGACCGTCAAGGACGGTCGCTTCGGCGCTTATGTCACGGATGGCACCACCAATGCCTCCCTGCGCAAGGGCGATACTCCGGAGACGATGACTGACGCCCGCGCGAATGAGCTGCTGTCGGAGCGGCGCGCCAAGCAGGCAGCCGAGGGTTCGGCACCTGCGAAGTCGAGCCGCAAGGCCGCAAGGAAGTCGGCTAAGAAGACGACCAAGAAGGCCGCAAAGAAGACGACGAAAAAGACGGCGAAGAAGCCACCGACGCTCACCAAGCGCACGGTGAAGAAGTCTCGCTAAATCGCCCTTACTTTTGGTTGGGAACTGATACGTTCATAAGCATGCACCAGCTCCCGAACTTCACCGTCGTCACCCTGGCCCCGAACCTGCCGGGTCCCGTTGCCGCCAAGCGCCTGCATGAGCTCGGCGGCACCGTCATCAAGGTCGAAGGCCCCGGCAAGGCTGCCGACCCCATGCGCCTGTACTGCGAGCCCTACTACCAGCACTTGGTGGAGGGGCAGGAGGTGCGCAGCATCGACCTGAAGCAGGAATCCGGCCTGCAGGAACTACACGAACTGCTGGCAGAGGCGGACCTGCTGCTCACGAGCTCCCGCCCTGCCTCGCTGCAGCGCCTGGGGCTCGGCTGGGAAGATCTCCACGCGCGCTACCCGTCGCTGGCGCAGGTGGCGATCGTTGGCCACTCCGGAGAGCACGTCGACGTCGCCGGCCACGACCTGACCTATGAAGCACACGCAGGCACCCTTTCCTTTAACGGCGATGAGCCCGTCATGCCCGTGGTGCCTATCGCTGACCTGGCGGGCGCGGAACGCGCCGTCTCGCAGGCGCTGGCCGCCCTGTGGCAGGCTAGCGCCACCGGCCAGGGCAGCTACCACGAGGTCGGCCTGGCGGACATGGCCACGGAGTTCGCCACACCCGCCCGCTTCCGCCTGACCGGCCCGGACACCCTGCTGGGTGGCCTTCTGCCGGGTTACGGCCTCTACCAGGCCGAGTGCGGGGGCTGGGTGGCTATCGCCGCGCTGGAACCGCACTTCTTCGTCGGCCTCATCGAGGCGCTGCACGCCGAAGGCCTGCTGCCGGAGGGCACCACGGCCGAACAGATGCAATCCAAGGGGATCACCGCCGAGCAGCTGGCCGCGGCAGTGGGGCAGAAGACGGCGGCGTGGTGGGACGAGGTGGCGTCGAAAAGAAACCTCCCCATCGCCGCAGTACGGGGCGGAGCCTAAGCCTCCGAACGGTCGGCCAAGGTCGCGCGGATGGGACGAGCGATCTGCGTCATCTCGCGGCGGCCGCGCAGCTCCACGGACTTCATCATGGTCCAGCGGGCCTGCTCGGCCTCGTTGGCTGCGCGCAAAGTTACGGCACTTGTCAGCACCTGTCCGGGGGTCTTCTTCGCTAGATCCGTCAGGCGGGCGGCCTGGTTCACAGCGTCGCCGATGACGGTGTACTCGAAGCGGTCCTTCGCGCCGATGTGGCCCGCGACGACGGAACCGGCGGCCACGCCGATTCCCGCAGCGAACTCCAGGCCCTGCAGCTTCGCCTTTAGCTCGCGGGCGGCGGCTAGTGCGTGGCCGGCTACATCGTCCAGCGGCAGAGGTGCGCCGAATACGGCCAGCGCGGCATCACCCTCGAACTTGTTGATGATGCCCTTGTTGGCGTGCACGACCTCCACCACGCGGTCGAAGAACTCATTGAGGGCCTTAACCACGTGCTGCGGTTCCTTCTCCGTGGCAAACCCGGTGGAGCCGATCACGTCCACGAAGAGCACAGCCACGTGCCGAGTTTCGCCGCCTAGCTCCGGCTTTTCCTCCAGCGCGCGGCGGGCGACCTCGGTACCGACATAGCGACCGAAGAGGTCCGAGACCCGCTGGCGCTCCTGCAAACCGCGCATCATCTCGTTGAAGCCGGCCTGCAGCACGCCGATCTCCGAGGAGTCGTAGATCCGCACGTCCGTGTTCACCTTGCCGCGACGCACGCGGTTGATGGCGTATTGCAGCTCGCGGATCGGGTCGGCCACGGCCATGGAGAACAACATGGTGCCCATGAAGCCGGTCAGCAGGGTGGTCAGCGCCAGCGCCAGCATCGCCGGGATGATGCCGCCGGAGTCTTCTGGATAGAACTCGGTGGCCGCAGCGAACAGCAGCAGCACCATGCCCAGCACGGGCACGGCGGAGGTCAGTGCCCACGTCGTCATCAGGCGATGCGAAAGAGGGGAGAGCCGCGAGTGATCCGGCGCGCCCTTGGCTAGCGCCTTCGCGGCGACCGGGCGCACCAGGCGCTCGGCCTCCATGTACGTCATCAGGCTCACCATCATGCCGCCGAGCGTGGCGGTCACGCCGACGGTTATGCCCCACTCGGTGCTATGCCTCCAGGCCACGACGGTGAACAGCACCACCCCGATGCCCCACAGCACAATGCCCGTGACGGTCTGCAGCAACGGAATGCGTAGCACCAGGTCGCGCACCATATTTGGGTCGTAGGCCTGGGGCGTGCGCTGCCAGCGCAGCACGGGAGCGAAAAAGTACAAAGTCATCGCAATGCCGGCGACCACGGCCACCCCGAAATAGATCAAGTACAGAGAGGCGATGGTGGTATCCGGGCTCGTCAGCTCACGCGCGGCGGGCAGCGGAATGAAGAAGCGCAGGAATGTCGCCACGGCGGTCGCGCCGATGACGTTCGTGGCCAGAACGGTTGCTGCGTACAAGGGCCAGGAGGTTCCCCAGGCCCACGAGAGGTAGCGCAGCAGTTGTTTCATGCCCTTCAGATTAACGCACGTCGTCCCGCGCCGGGTGCGTCTGCCCTGTCCTCGTCTGTCCTTGTCGGTAGCTACACTGAGTAACCATGACGGAAACCACGCCGGCCACCACCGCGGCCACTACCCGGGCCACCGCCGCCGAAGAGGCGCCGGGGGTTTTCGGGCGCATCACCGCGGAGTCCGTCCGCCGCCCGCTGCAGAGGGCTGTGGAGGATCCGCAGGCGATGACCCACTCGTGGCTGTTTACCGGCCCGCCCGGCTCGGGGCGGTCCATCGCGGCGAAGGTCTTTGCCACCGCGTTGGTGTGCCCGCACGGTGGCTGCGGCGAGTGCGACCAGTGCCGGAGCGCGGCCGCGGGCACGCACCCGGACATCCTGTGGGTCTCCACCACGGGAGTGGTGCTGACGGTCGACGAGATCCGCGGCGCCATCCACGAGGCCGCAAACATGCCCACCGTCGCCCGCTGGCGCGTGGTGGTTGTGGAAGATGCCGACCGCCTGAACGATGCCGCCGCCAACGCTTTGCTGAAGTCCGTCGAGGAGCCGCCCGCCCGCACCGTCTTCCTGCTGTGCGCGCCCTCGACCGACCCTTCGGATATTGCGATCACCCTACGGTCGCGCTGCCGCCACGTGTACGTGCCCACTCCCTCGCCGGCGGCGGTCAAGGGGGTTTTGCTTAGTGACGCCACCTTAGGCCTCAATGAAACCCAAGCCCAATGGGCCGCCGACGTCTCGGCCGGACACATTGGAAGGGCTCGCCACCTGGCCAGCGACGAGGCCGCCCGCACCAAACGCGCCACCGCGCTGAAGCTGCCGCAGCTGGTGTACGAACCCAACGCGCTGTACCGCTTCACCTCCGAGCTGGTGAAGAAAGCCGAGGAAGAGGCCGCCAGCGAGCTGGAAAAGCTGGATCAGCGGGAGCGTGAGGAACTGGAGAGCAGCCTCGGCGTGGGCGCGAAAGGCAAGGGTGCTGCAAAGGCTCAGCGGGGGGCGTCCGGAAGAATGAAAGAGCTAGAAAAAGAACAGAAGAACCGGCGCACCAGAAGAACCCGCGACTCGCTTGACCTGGCGCTGATCGACATTGCCGGGCTGTACCGCGATGCGATGCTGCAGGCCGCGGGCGCGGTGGAAGGCGATGGCGTGCCGGTGGGCGGCCACCAGCACCCGGACATGGCGGCGACGTCGAAGGAACTGGCGCGGCGTAATAGTGCGTCGGCGCTGGTGAGCTGCATCGATGCGGTGATGGAATGCCGCGAGGTGCTGGGGTACAACGTGCGGCCTGAGGTGGCGCTGGATGCGATGGCGGGGCGCCTGCAGCAGTGCTGTGGGGTGGCCTAGCGGGTATCCGGGCTAACCCCAGGTGGCGTTTTGGTGCTCAGGGTTTGCGTCGGCTAGGATAACGCTTCGTACTTAATGTACGCGCCGCTTTAGCTCAGTCGGCAGAGCGTTTCACTCGTAATGAAAAGGTCGCGAGTTCGATTCTCGCAAGCGGCTCCATGTGATGTCCCATAGCATTCTTGACAGTTTGCTGTGGGACATTTTGATTGCTAGCGACTGCTAACGTTTCGCCGCTTATAAGCGTTTGGGTAAACAAAGCACTTCCAACAAAACTCCTTCAGAAAGGATTCTTCCCCAATGAAGATTCGCAAGTCGCTCATCGCCGGCGTTACCGCCGTAACTGTCACCGCAGGTCTCGCCGCACCTGCCCAGGCCGAAAACCACACCCCCACCACCCAAGTACAGGCTGCAGAAACTCCGAACACCAAGTCCCCGCTTGGCTCACTGAACACAATCTTCGAAAACACCCCGGCTTGGCTGCGCTTCCCCCTCTTTGCACCGCTGGGACTCATCTGGGCCGTTATTTACGGCCTAGTTGGCGCTCAGAACTCCGACGCGCCATACTACGGCAGTCTTTCTTAACCCGGTGACCGGCCAACCTGCGGGAATGCCAGCAGGCGGAGGTCGGGTTTTGCGTTGGGGCTTATAGCTTCTTGGCTACCAGATCGTCCAGAGGCTCTGCAGAAAGCAGGTAAGGTGCTACCTCGAAGACCGTGCGGGCGCCCGTCTCGCCAGCCTGGCGCATGCGCCACGCGGCGCGGCCGTAGGCCACCTGCACCGCAGCGGTGAAGTCGGGGTTGCGCTCCAGCTCTAGGCCGAACTCAATCACGTGACCGGAAGTGCCCGCCTGGCCGCGGGTGATTACCTGCCCGCCGTGTGGCATGCCCTGGTGGTCGCGCTCGAACTCGGCCTCGGAAATGAACTCCACGATCGTTTCGTAGGGCGCGAAGTAGTCCGGCATCGTCACGATTGCCTCGCGGATCTGCTCCTTCAACCTTTCATCCGCCGCCACATCGCCGGTTTCTTCCGCCACCACGAAGCAATGGCGCAGGTGGCACTCGTTGGCCTTCAGGTCTGCACCCTCGCCTCGTTTCACGGCCTCGATAGCCTCCGGATTCGGCTTGGTGTACTGCACACCCTTGGCCACGCCGGGCACGCGACGCACCGCATCGGAGTGACCCTGCGAGAGCCCCGGACCCCAGAACGTCATCTGGTCGGCTCCCGGCAGTACTGTGCCGCCGAGCACACGGTTCAAGGAGAAGATGCCCGGATCCCAACCGGTGGAGATCATCGCAATGTTGTCGCCCTCTTGCGCGGACTTATCCATGACCGCCCGGTAGTTCGGGATTTCACCGTGGTTGTCGTAGGTATCGACCGTGGTGAAGTGCTTGGCCAGTTCAGGGGCCTGCGCTGGCACATCGGTGGCGCTGCCCAGGCAGACGAAGAGCACGTCCACCTCATCCTTGTGCTTTTCCACGTCCGCAGCTGGCAACACACGGGCCTGCGTATCGAGGGAATCGCGGCGGGAGAACACACAGACGAGTTCCATGTCGGGCTGGTCGGCAATAACCTTTTCAACGCTGCGACCCAGGTTTCCATAGCCAATGATGGCGGTGCGAATCATGCGGGGGAGTCCTTTCTAGATGTCCTCGTGCGGGCGCGACACTCGTCCGACAGGAAGACGGGGAACCGTAATTGGATACCGTATTTAGATCCAGCCTATCCTCCTTTCGCTACCTGTCACTACCTGCCCCTTTAGCCGTGCTGTTGGTGCATCCGCGGCGAGCTCTATTGGAAGGAGGAGGGCAGGGCCAGTTTCTCGAAGGGGCTCAACCCACGGATGGCGGAGTTGGCGAAGCTGGCCACGACCAAGATCGCAAACATCGTCGCTGCAGAAAACAGCTGCACCCGGGAACCCGGGTCCGTTAGCATTAGAACCGCCAGCCCCGCCAACACAACCAGCGTGGCGATGGTCAGCCAGGGGAAGCCCCACATGCGGATCGGCAATGCGCCGCCCGCGTGCTGTTCCAGGCGGTGGCGCAGACGCAGCTGGGAGACGACGATGAACGTCCAAACGATCAGCAGGGAGGCACCCGCGGAGTTCAGCATAAACGTCAGTAGCCAACCGGTATCCAGGTAGTTCAGAACCACCATCACGATGGACAAACACACCGAGAGAATGATCGCGGCGACGGGAACGCCTCGACGGTCTACACGGGTGAAAATTTGGGGTGCCTCATGACGATTGGCCAGGGAGAACATCATGCGGCTGGAGGCATAGATCTGCGCATTGAAGGCAGACAGTAGCGCCAGAACAATAATGGCTTCCATGAAGCCGACCACGCCCGGAATCCCGGCCAGATTCAGCACCCTAGTGAAGGGGCTATCGGCTGCGCTTTCCGCCTGTCCTAGGGAGGAGTGGGGGAGCAGGAAGGTAATCACCAGCACCGAACCCAAGTAAAACAGCGAGATTCGAGTGATGGTGGAGCGCACCGCGTTGATCAGCGAGCGCTGGGGATTCTCGGATTCCGCAGAGGCGATGGCCACGACCTCGATGCCCCCGAAGGCGAATGCCACAGCCAGAATCGCCGTGGCCACGCCGCCCACACCGTTGGGCATAAAGCCGTCGGCTATGAACACCTCAGTGCCGATGAAGGTATGCCCGGGCAGGAGACCAAAGACTAGTAGGAACCCAATGACCAGGAAAGCTACTAGCACCGCCACCTTGATGAACGCGAACCAGAACTCGAACTCGCCGAAAGCGCTGATCTGCAGCAGGTTCACCACGCCGAAGAAAATCACGCATACGGCTGCGGGGATCCAGGCGTCAATACCGAACCAAGCCCCCATAAAACTCGCCGCACCAGTAATTTCGGCGCCGAGTACCGCCACCGTGGCGAGCCAGTACATCCAACCCTGCGTGAAGCCAGCCCAGCGCCCGATGCCGTGTTCTGCATATTCGGAGAACGAGCCGGAGGCGGGGATGACGGTGCCCATCTCGCCCAGCATCTGCATCACGAGGATCGCGATGAAACCCGCCACAATGTAGGCCAGCAGCACGGCTGGTCCGGCGGCCTCGATGCCCACGCCGGTGCCCAGGAATAGGCCGGCGCCGATGGTGGAGCCCAGGCCCATCATCGTGAGGTGGCGGACCTTCAGTCCGTTGCCTAGCTTGTCATCGCCTAGCTTGTCACTGCCTAGCTTGTCATCGCCGGTGCGCGAGTTCGCGTGTGAACTGGCGGTATCTGAGGAGGTGGAGGGGGTAGAGCTCATTCCTTAAGAATACGGTGTGGCCAAATGCGCCTCCGCCTTGGACTAGTCTTGGACCGGCCTTGAACCAGACTCGGATCAGACTAGGCGCCACGGAACACCGGTCTTCATACCCCGCGTAAGAGTTTTAGGCTAGTACCCCGCGCGGATTGCGCTGATGGCTAGCCGCAGGCGCGAATCCACCCCGAAGCGCTTCATCAGCGAGGACACGTGCTTCTTCACGGTCGATTCCGCGTAGAGCGCCTCCTTCGCGATCTCCGCGTTGGAGTGCCCCTGGACTAGAAGTTGCAGGGTGGTGCGCTCGCCTTCCGGGATGCTTTCCGGGTCTGGCGCCGCGCCGGGTTGCTCTTGTTTATTTGGTGACGCCGACTTCCCCGCCTGCACAGCTGCCCCACCGACAGAGCGTTCGGGGATAAAGTCCACGAGGCGTGAAAGGCACTCGGGGGAGACGGCGGTGCCGCCGTTCATCGCGTCCCGGACGGCTTGGATGAATTGCACGGGGCGGGCGCTTTTGATGATGTACCCCGCCCCGCCGCTGGTGAGGATCTCCAGCATCGTTTCGTCGGTGTCCATGGAAGTCATGGCGACGAACACAGGGGGATTGTCCTGGGATTGCAGGGTGCGGAGTAGCTCGATTCCGCCGACCTCGGGCATGTGGATGTCCGCCAACACGAGGTCGAGGTCTCCCCCTAGTCGCTCGATCTGTTCGAGGGCGACGGCGCCGTTCTCGGCTTCGGCTACGATCTCAATGTCTTTGGCGACAGAGAAGTAGTGGCGGAGGGCGGTCAGCGCCCGGGCATCGTCATCGACAATGAGGATTCGTGTGGCAGGGGCGTTACTCATGGTGATACCGACTTTAGGCTGAGCCGCCAAAAAGTGCGCGAGCCGTAGGTTTCTTGTTCTGTCTTGACCGAGCCCTTGGTTCGCTTGGCCCAGCGCTGCAGGTTGGTCAGGCCGAGGTTGGAGGATAAGTCGGCGGGTAGAGCAGGGGAATCTGTACCGTTTCTTGCTACCTCGTTCCAGATACACAGCGAATGGACTTTTGGACGGTTTTCCACAGCAACCACAACGGGGCTGCCTGGAGCTGCGTATTTCACAATGTTGGTCGCGCCCTCCATCAGGAGTCGGTCTACCAGCATGCGCTGTCGCGGTTCCTTCGGGAGGAGTGTGGCACATTGGCTCTGGCTGATGGAATTGGCAGGCGTGGCAGCGGAGGGGTTTGCCAACCAGTCTTTTGCCGGAGAGCCCTGGGTGAAGACCACCCGAAAGCCATGGGGCTTGAGCCGCTCGGTGAAAGCCGATAGCGACTGGCCGCGAGACGGGGGCTTGCCATGCGATATTTTTTGTTCCGTTGACCGGAGAAGGTCGAGGAGTTTGCGGCTCTGCGCCATCGCCTCCCGACTGTTGCCGACGATGGTATGTAGGTCCTTACGCATGGCTTCACTGTCCAGCTGCGAATCGGGTTCCGCGTCTAGCTGTAGCTCCATCGTCTCCGCTTGCATGACCACAGAGGTCAAGGGGCCGGCCACGGAATCGTGGAGGGTTTCCGCCAGGTCCTGGCGGGTGCGTTCGAGGTCTGCTTCCCAGCTGTCGTTGAGGAAAGCGTTTCTGCGATCCAGGTAGCCGATGAGCCATCCTGCGCCGGCCCCAAGAAGGAGGAAGATCAGCCAGGCGAACACCGCTGAGGGGGCGAGGCTTTCCAGATAGTCTCGCGGGGAGGTGACTGTCGGGTCAAGGGTGCCCAGCACGAACGCGCTGAGCGTAACCGCGACGGTGAGAAGAAGTCTTCCCCCAAAGGCGATTACGCCACAGAAGAAGGGTGCAAGGAATACGAATGCGGGAAACTCATCTACTTGCAGCAGCATCGCAGCGCTGAAGGTGAGAAGGAAGAGCGCAGTTGCCCAGCGCGGATAACGCATGCCTAGCGCGGTGGCTAGGCAAAACCCAAGCGCCACAAGAACCAGGGCGATGGACAGGGCGTCGGGTGCGAGTGCGAGGTTGGAAGCAAAGGTCAGGGCACACAACGCAAACACCACGATCGGTGTTTTCGCGGATACGCCCTGCGATGCTTGTTCTTTGATGGCCACAGCTTCCTTCATGCTATCGGTAGGTGGGAGTCTACTTTCGTACCGTGTTTCCCAGATGCCCTTTCCGGGAGCTTCCTTTGCCAGCACCATGGATGGCGTAAGCACCTCACAACGGAAAGGACACAGAACATGGCTTCTTACACAGAGAAAGAATGGACCTACCCCATGGTTGGCTCTACGTTTGGCGTGGCCACCGGTGTTGCGATGGCTAACCCGCTGGTAGGCGCGGCGCTAGCCATTATCTTTAGCTTTGCCGGTTATGCCATCGCGCAGTCCGAAGAGGCCGAGTAACTACTCCGCCTGCCCCGCGGCGGGGTCCGACTCGTACTTGGGGACCATCGCCTCGTAGCCCTCCATCAGCTTCAGGTCCGTGATGTGGTCCGGGATGCCGAAGGCGTCCACCAGCGTCTGCGACCAGGGCCCCAGGGAATCCACCAGGTCGTTCAGCGCGGCGCGGGCGGCCTTGGTGCGGGTACCCGTCAGCAGGTTCTGCTCCAGGTACCAGCTGGCGTTATCCACGATGCAGCTGAGGAAGTACACCAGGCGCACCTGCTCCAGCACGCGCTGCGCGTCTTCTGAATCCAGCTTGGACTCGGCCTCCACGAAGGCCTCGAAGATGATGCGATCGACGTGTGCCCAGCCGACGGCCAGCAGGTGATCCTGCGCGCGATCGACTACCTTCGCCGCTTCGTCCACATCCATCTTGCGGGCGGGGCGCAGGCGGCGGGCGAGGGAGCGCATCAGGCGGTCCTCCCGCTCGCTCAGCAGGTTGATCTGGTAGGCCGGGTCGAACAGCGAGGTCTCCTCGGAGTCGCTGAACGTATCCACCAGGTTCTGGATCAGCGCGTCCGCGGCGGTGCGGCGGCGCAGCAGGTTGCCGAAGCTATCCAGGCCGAAGCGCACCATCTCCATCGGGTTCAGGCCGCCGAGCTCCTTGGCGAAGCCCGTCATCAGCTCCTTCGCTGCCAGTTGCATCATCACTACGTTGTCGCCCTCGAAGGTGGTGAACACATCCGAGTCGGCCTTCAACGTGGTCAGCAGGTTCTCCGCCATGTAGCCCGCGCCGCCGCAGGCCTCGCGGGCCTCCTGGATCGTGTCGGTGGCGTGCGCGGTGTTGGCGGCCTTCAGCGCTGCGGCGTGTGCCTCAACTTCTCGCTGGTCGGCCTGCTGTTCCTTGGTGTATTCGGTCGGTTCCACGCCCCGCTGGTCCAGCTCGTGCACGCGCGCGATCAGCTTGTTCGTGGCGAACTGCAGGCCGTAGGCGCGGGCCACGCGCGGGATGAGGCGCAGGCGGTGCCAACGGTGCTCGATCAGGCGGTTTTCGGGTAGCGAATCGTCGGGAGCGAATTGACGCCGCAGGTTCGCGTACGTCACAGCGATGTCTAGCGCGGTGCGGGCGGCCGCGCCTGCGGCAGCTCCCACGGTCACGCGCCCGCGCACCAAGGCTCCGAGCATCGTGAAGAAGCGGCGGTTCGGGTTTTCAATGGGGGAGGTGTAGTTGCCGGCCTCGTCCACGTCGGCGAAGCGGTTCAGCAGTGCCTCGCGGGGCACGCGGTGGTTATCGAAGCTGATGGTGCCGTTGTCCACACCCTTCAGCCCGCCCTTGTGGCCGTGGTCGCCGATGCGCACGCCGTCGATGGGGGAGCCGTCGTCTTCGCGGATGCGCACCAGCAGGCAGTGCACGCCCTGCGATTCAGCCTGCGCGTCGTCGTCAGCCTCGGTCGCCGAGTCGTCGTCAGCCTCGGTCGCGTTCTTAGTGTCAGGAACAATGAGCTGCGCAAACACTGCCGCCCAACGGCCATCGCGCGCTGCGTTGCCGATGAACCACTTCTCGGCAGAGGCGGTGGGGGAGTTGATGATGAACTCCTGCGTCTCCGCGTCGTAGGTCGCAGTGGTCTCCAGCTGCTGCACGTCGGAGCCGTGTCCGCGCTCGGTCATGGCGAAGCAGCCGAGAGCTTCGAGGTTCATCAGCTTCCCCACCATCTCCTGGTGGCGTTCGGTTCCCAGGTTGCCGACGGCGCCGCCGAACAGGCCCCACTGCACTCCGGACTTCACCATGAGCGACAGGTCGGCATGCCCCAGCATCTCGATGGAGGTCAGGCAGCGGCCGGTTTCGCCCGTGCCGCCCTGGTCGGCGCGGAAGGCGTGGTTTGGCATGCCGGATTCGAGCACACGCTGCAGGTGCTCGGTGGTGCGGGCGCGGGACTGCTCGAGGTCCAGGTCGGTGCGTGGCAGGATGTCTGGGTCTGCCAGCAGGCTGCGGGTTTCCTCGCGTGCTTCTGGGAAGTCGCCGTCGAGGACGGTCTGTAGAGCCTTTGCTATTGACGCCTGCGTCTCAGCGGTTGGAGCCGTGGACAAGGTCTTGGGCGCCGACGTGGAGCGGCGGAGTTTGTTTCCAGACTTGTCAGCAATTCCATCGGCTGGGCTCGATGTGACCGAGCTATCAGTCGTTGCGGTGTTTTCGGTCGTGTTCTCGGAATTGTTTGGTGACATGAAATTAAGGATACGCAAGAGTGTGATCCGCAACTCGAAAATTTGCTAATAAATCTATGACTAAATCATCGGACAAAGCGTGGTAGCTGCAGCGTTGCGTTGGTGGTCTCCTATCGGGTGACTAGGCTTGCCCTTATGGCCGAGGACACATTTGACGAGAATCACCGGGAAGTGGATACGCCCGAGCAGAACGAGCAGAACGCGCAAAACGAGGCAAGCGGGCAGATTAAGCAGAGCAACGCCGTACGCAGCCGCAAGGTAGCGCCTTCCACTCGCGGGGCGAAGGCCCGCGCGGAGAAGAAGTACTGGATGTTGGTTGCTTTCGCCGTGTTGGCGGTCGCCTACGCGGGCAACGAGTTCACCCCGATGATGGTCTTCTACCGGGGTGAAAACGTCTTTGGCTCCGTCTTCGTCGATGCCCTCCTGGCCTGCTACGCCGCCGGCATCGCGGCGGGCCTGCTGCTGTGCGGGCCGCTTTCGGACCGCTACGGCCGCCGCGTCGTCATGCTTCCCGCCCCAATCATCAGCCTTGTCGGTAGTGTTCTCATCGCCGCCGGTGAAATGAATGAGCCACTGATCTTCACCGGTCGTCTGCTCAGCGGCTTTGCCGTCGGCATTGTGATGACCGCAGGCGGTGCGTGGATCAAGGAGCTTTCCACCCCGACGTTCGACCCCAGCGCGCAGGAGGGTTCCGGCGCCCGCCGTGCAACCATGTCTCTGACCTTGGGATTCGCCGTCGGTGCTGCCCTGGCGGGCGTGCTGGCGGAGTGGGGTCCCGCACCGGGCCAGACCCCCTACATCCTCAGCATCCTGCTGTGCGCCGTGTCCATGATCGGCATCCTCGGCGTGCCGGAGACCCGCCAGAACGCGCACCTCAAGATGGAGGGCTCTTTCTGGTCGGACCTCAAGGTGCCCTCCCTGCGGCACCCGCGCTTCCTCACCGCCGTGATTCCGATCGCCCCGTGGGTTTTCGGTTGCGCGGGCGTGGCCTATGCGATCATGCCGAGCTTGGCGCAGGATCAGGTTCCCTATCCCATCGCCTTCTCGGCCGGCATCACAGCCATCGCGCTGGCCTGTGGCTTTGGCATCCAGCAGGTTTCCGCCAAGTACATCAACCCGAATAACTCGCAGGCCCAGCAGATCGGCCTGGTGCTGGTGATTATCGGCATGGTCGTTGCTGCCTGGACCGCTCACGTCGGCTCGCTGGCCGGAACGGTCGCCGTCGGCCTCATCCTGGGCACCGGCTATGGTGTATGCCTGATCACCGGCCTGACGGAGGTGCAGCGCATCGCCAGCGCCGACGACCTCGGCGGGCTCACTGCCTTCTTCTACACGATCACCTACATCGGATTCTTTTTCCCGATGATCTTGTCGCGCCTGAAGGATTGGTTCACCTACACCGAGATGTTGGGCTTCGGTGCGGTGGTTGCCTTCATCGGTCTTATTGTGGTGACGCTGACTTCCAAGAAGTTCATTCCCACCCCGGAGCAGCAGCGGAACTAGGCTTCGGTTTTCTTTGCTCGGCCGGGAGCTCGGGTGGTGCTCTGGGTAGTGCTCTGGGCGGCAAGCGCGAGCACGCCCAGCTGCACTGCAGCACCCACACTCGGGCCGACTGCCAGCGCCCAGATGGCGCGCGTATCGGGGGAGTAGTCCAGCATGAGCACAGCCGTCGACAGGACAATCGCAATCAGCCACCCGGCGGTGTAGAGGTTGTGTCGATCCGCCGCGAGCGCTGCCGAGCCGCTAATCATCAGGATGGCCGTAGCCCCGGATACGAGTGTGAGCCAGCCGAGGGTGGCGGGGGAGGAGATCACGGCGGCGTCAAAAAATAGCCCCATCAGTGGCGCGGCGAGGAAGTAGGCGGCAATACCTCCGATGGCCGCGACGGCTCCCACCGCGGCGATGGGCAGCGCGGCGGCGCGCAGGACGCGCTCGCGGTGTTTCGTGAAGTGCACGATCAGCGCAGGCTGGAAGCGCTGGAGGGGCACCAGGATCGGCGCGCGCGTGAGCGTGATGGCGGTGATGGTGGCGGCGAGCGCACCGGGGCCGACGTCTGCACCCGAGGTGTAGCGCAGCAGCACGCTGAAGCCGGTGATCATCACGGCGTTCGCACCCGAGGCGACCATCGCTTTGACCGTGCGCGAGAGGAATGGGCGGGTGGGCACGTCCGCCCGGTCGCGCAGGGTGGCTCTAGCAGCGGGGGAGCAGGCGAGGATCAGTAGCCAGGTGGCCGCGCCGATCACCGTGACGAAAAGAAAGGCCAGCAGCTGCCAGCCCAGAGCCCACGCGACGACGGCCAGCGCCAGCCTCACTCCGGAATCGATGGCCATCAACCAGGCGAAAATCGGCCACGAGTGGTTGGCAGACAGCAGGCCGCAGACCGTCGCTTGGAACGCATAGCAGGCCAGGCCGACGGCTATGAGAACCAGCCCCCACCCGGTCAGGTCGGGCACGAGCTGGCCGATCCACAGCGGTCCAGTGACGAGCGCTATCAGACCGATAGCCAGGGCGATGTAGCTCGTCAGGGCGAACGGGCGCGGGGTGCCTGCCCGCGCAGTGTTCGCCAGCGCAGTGTCAGCCCGCAACGTGCCAGCCTGCGCAGTGTCAGTCTGCGGGGCGCCCACCACTGCGCGCCGGGTGGAGACGGCCCGGGCTGTCTCCTGCATCAGCCCGTCCAGCACTCCCGTCATCGCGAAGAACAGCGACCAGTAGACCATGAAGTCTTCGTACCCGGCGGTGGTCAGCCCCTTGCTGGCAACCCAAATCACCAGGTAACCGGCGATGGCCACGAAGATTGTGGCGAGCGATATGGCGCGCATTAGTTAACCCGTCCGACGGCCCAGGAAGGGCTAGTCTTGCAGCCTCTCGCCGAGCTCGCCGAGCCGCTGCCCAACGCGCTTCAGCGCATCCACGGCACGCGCCGGCCCGGAAGCATCGACCATTTCCGCGGCGGGGCCCGCGGGAAGATCGCGTAGCTGCTCCTCGCTGAGCTCGATGCCCTCGTCGCCTGGGAAGTCGGGCAGTTCTTGGTGACGCAACCAGCGGTCGAACAGCCCCTGCACCTCACTTCGGGCCACACCGTTTTCCTCGGCGACGGTGCTTGCTAGGTTCTCCAGGTCGCGCGTTTCCACCAACCCCATGCGGTGCTGCGTGGTCCAGCGCTTAACCATGTCGAAGAACGCCTCGTCACCCAGTAGCACGCGCAGGGCGTGGACGGTCACACCTCCGCGCTTGTACAGCCGGTCGTCGAACATATCTTCCGCACCGGGGTCGATCAGCAGGATGTCCTGTGGCTTCTCCGCGAGCGCCTGATGGTGCGCCCATGCATGGTGGGAGGCGGGGATGCCTTGTGACTTTTCGAACCACAGCCACTCGGAATAGCAGGCGAAGCCCTCGTTGAGCCAAATATCCCGCCACTCGACCAGGCCGACGGAGTTGCCGAACCACTGGTGGGATAGCTCGTGGGCGATCAGGCGCTCCCAGGTGTGCTTGCCATCGGCATGATTGCAGCCAAACATGCTCATGCCCTGGGCTTCCAGGGGAATCTCCATCTCCTCGTCCGTGACCACCACGGAGTATTCCGGAAAGGGGTAAGAGCCGAAGAGCTCCGAGTAGACTTCGACCATCTCCGTCTGCTGGCCGAAATCCTCGTTGACCAGCTCACGGACCCGCTTGGCGTGCTCCGTGCCTTCGGGGAGCCAGCCGAATACCGGGACGGTCTTGCGGCCGAGCTCAGCGCTGCGGAAATCGACCCGCCTAAAGGGACCGACGTACACTGCGGCCAGGTAGGTGGCCATCGGATAGTTGGTTTCAAACACCCGGGTGGTGTTGTTGCCCTTGCTGTACTGCTCCACCAGGGTGCCGTGGGCGATGGCGGTGACGTCCCGGTGGGCGGTGATGGCCACGCGGAACATCGCCTTTTCGTCCGGCGTATCGTCGCAGGGGAGCCAGCTGGGGGCGCCATTGGGCTGGCCTGCCACCAGGGCTCCGTCATCGGTTTCCTCCCAGCCGACCTCGCCCCACTTGGAGCGCAGCGGGCGCGGGTAGCCGCCGTATTTGATGGTCAGGTCGAAGGACTGATCCTCGGCAATCTCCTCTGCGAAAGTGATCGAAAGCTTGTTGCCGTTGTGCCGGAAGCGACGGATCTTCATCGCGTCGTTGTTGGCAGCCGCCCCGTGGCCGGTGACCTCCACGCGGTTGACAGCGAGATTGTTGGCCAGGTCTAACGTCATGGTTTTCAACGGACGGTAGTTCTCGACCGCCAGGCGGGCCACGCCGCGCAGGTGGTTGGGTTCAACGTCGTAGTCCAGCTGCAGGTCGTAGCGCAGTACGTGGAACCCGAGGTTGAAGTCCACGCCCGTGTAGGCATCCCGAGCTCCGGCGATGGGGGAGCTGCGAAAAGGACGAGGCTGCTGTTGGGATTGCTTCATGTAAGGCACACTACTATCTGCATAGGACAACCCCCGCCACGGAGGTGGTCTGTGGCGGGGGAAGTGTTGTTTTATCTGGTTGTGTTGTTATCTGGCGCTGCGTGAGAGCGCCTGAGAACTAGCGGGAGCCCGCGGTGGAACCCTCCCAGAAGTCCTCCGGGGAGATCGGCTTGGTTGGCTCCAGCGGCGGGCGCTTGACGTCGGTGCCCAGACCGGCAACCAGGTCGCCCCAGTAGCCGCGCAGGTCATCCTGCCAGTAGCCCCACTGGTGGGTGCCGGCCGGGCGGAAGTTGTACTTCACCGGAATGCCCAGCGAGTTGGTCTTACGAGCCAGGTCGCGGGTGCAGGCGTTGGTGGCGCCCTCGATGACGGCGCCTTCGAAGATCACCGGAGCTGCGGAGGACAGCTGGCCGTTCACGCGCTCGGACCATGGCATGTCGTGCTCGCCGGGGAACCCAGAGCTGGTGGAAACGTAGATGTTCTTCTGGCCACGCAGCTTCTCAGCGTTGATCAGAGCATCGTTGTCGCGAGCAACCTCACCGTTGACAGGACCCCACATCTTGGTGAAGTCCGTGCCACCGCGGTTCAGAACCAGGTTGATGAACTGCGGGGTCAGACCCGTGGTGGTTGCAGCGCAGCCGGAGAAGGAACCGACGGAGTCGTAGAAGCCCGGGTGGTGCTGCGCGTACAGCAGGGAGGTGGTGCCGGTCATGGACATGCCGGCGATCGCGCGCTTGTCGTTAGCCTTCAGCGCCGGCTCGATGGCCTGCGGCAGCTCGCGGGTCAGGAAGGTCTCCCACTTCTGCGGCCCCTTGATCGCTGGAGTGTTCGGCTCGGTGATCCAGTCGGTGTAGTAGGAGTATGCACCGCTCATGGGGATCACGATGTTGGCGCCAATGCCGGGGCTGACGGTGCCCTTGTTGGCGTCCTCGTTGCCGCCGTAGTAAGTGACGATGTCGGTCTGGCGGAGCCAGTTGGCGATGCCTTCGCCACCGTCTGCGCCGTTCAGCATGTACAGGGTCGGGGCGTTGTCACGCTTTGCCTTGTCCTTCGGCTGGATGACGACCAGCGGGATGTGGCGCTTCATCGACGGGGAGTACGCGGAGACTTCCTGCACGTTGTCGAAGCCCTGGTTGTTCCAGTACTTGATGTTCTTACGCCACGTGGTGGAATCCTCCGGCTGGTTCGGAGTCGTGGAGTTCATTTTCAGCGTTGCCGGCGCGATGCCGTCTGCCTTCTGGGTGGCGGAGACGCTAGCGGCTTGGGTGGCCGGTGCGGTGACCGCAACGGTTGCGAACGGGGCGATCGCAGCCGTGGCAGCGGCGAGAGTGCGGACGATGCTTCGCTTCATAGAATTGATCCTTCTGTGGGCACGCTGGGGAAACGTCAGTAACTCTCGCCCGGGGCGTGAGGTACTCAGTCGAATGTGTGAAAAAGACCTGCAGGGTGTTTTCGGTGGATATTCGGGGAATATTCAAGAAATCCACAGCAAATCTCTAAGGACACAGGAGACTTTACCTAATCTGCGGGAATTTTGGGAACCCAAAGGAGGAAAAACTTTCTCCATTAAACCCAAAAGCGGGTACAAAGTGGGGACGTGCGCCTAAGGGGAGGCGGGTGGCGTCAATAAGAAAGAGAAAGGGCGGGACCAAGAGCAAGACGAGCCCGACAAACACGAGCGACAAACATTAAGTACCCTTGGGACTTGTGGCTAAAGAACATTTTGACGTAGTAGTACTCGGAGCAGGCCCTGGCGGATACGTGGCGGCGATTCGCGCCGCTCAGTTGGGTCTGAAGACCGCCGTTATCGAAAAGCAGTACTGGGGCGGCGTATGCCTCAACGTGGGCTGCATCCCCTCTAAGGCGCTGATCCGCAACGCCGAACTTGCGCACACCATCACCAAGGAAGCCAAGACCTACGGCATTACCGGCGACAACATCTCGATGGACTTCAAGGTCGCGCACCAGCGCTCCCGCAAGGTCTCGGGCAACATCGTCAAGGGCGTGCACTACCTGATGAAGAAGAACAAGATTCAGGAGATCCACGGCCGCGGCAACTTTGTAGACGACAAGACCATCGAGGTCTCCGACGGCGACGATGCAGGCAAGACCATCACCTTCGACAACTGCATCATCGCCACCGGTTCCGTTGTTAAGTCCCTGCCGGGCGTAGAGCTGGGCGGCAACATCGTCTCCTACGAAGAGCAGATCCTGGACGAGAACAAGCCGGACTCCATGGTCATCATCGGCGCTGGCGCCATCGGCATGGAATTCGCCTACGTGCTGTCCAACTTCGGTGTGGACATCACCGTCGTTGAGTTCATGGATCGCGTCCTGCCGAACGAGGACAAGGACGTCTCCAAGGAAATCGCTCGCGCATACAAGAAGCTGGGCGTGACCCTGAAGACCGGTCACAAGACCACCGCCGTCCGCGACCTGGGCGAAGGCAAGGGCGTGGAGGTGGACATCGAGTCCGCCGACGGCTCCAAGACTGAGACCCTGAAGGCAGACCGCGTGATGGTCTCCATCGGCTTCGCTCCCCGCGTGGAGGGCTTCGGCCTGGAGAACACCGGCGTGAAGCTGACCGAGCGCGGTGCAATCGACATCGACGACGAGATGCGCACCAGCGTTCCGCACATCTACGCCATTGGCGATGTCACTGCCAAGCTGCAGCTGGCACACGTCGCCGAAGCACAGGGCGTGGTTGCCGCTGAGATCATCGCAGGCGAGGAGACCGAGCTGCTCGGCGACTACCAGATGATGCCGCGCGCCACCTTCTGCTTCCCGCAGGTCGCATCCTTCGGCTACACCGAGGAAGCAGCCAAGAAGAAGGCAGAGGAGGAAGGCCGCGAGGTGAAGGTCGCCACCTTCCCCTACACCGCCAACGGCAAGGCACAGGGCCTGGGCCACGCGGTGGGCTTTGTGAAGCTGGTGGCAGACGCTGAGTACGGCGAGCTGCTGGGCGCCCACATGGTCGGCCCGGACGTCTCCGAACTGCTGCCGGAGCTGACCCTGGCGCAGCGCTTCGACCTGACGGCCGAGGAGATCTCCCGCAACGTTCACACGCACCCGACCCTGTCGGAGGCCATGAAGGAGGCCGCCCACGGCATCGCCGGCGGCCACATGATCAACCTCTAGTTGGGTTCATCGGCTCACTGGCCGGCCCGCGCCTGTACCGGAAGCTTCTCCCGGAAGCTCCCCTCCCGGAAGGCGCGGGCCGGTTTTGCGTTAAGCAGCCAGCATTTCCCTGTTAAGGCGCAGGTAGAGTAGGATTTCGAGCAAATCCCTCCGAATCCCTCCCCCTGCCACGATTGGTGCCCAGACTTGCCAGAGAAGATTGGCTTGCTGGCAGACCGAGGACTGCCAGCGGTGCGCGTACGCGCCATGCTGCAACAGCTAGCTAAGGCCTCGGAGAATCACGTCTCCGGGACCAAACCCATCCTCGAATTCCGCACCGGAACGCTGCCGATGGACGAGTTCGGCAACGTCCGGCTCGCTGACACCGCCCCCGGAATCCTGCGCGACTACGGCTGGGACCGCCTGGTGTACATCACCGACCTGCCGCTGACCACCCGCAGGCCGGTAATCAGCCAGACCGTCGAGCAGGGCAAGGCCACCATGCTGTGCCTGCCCGCCTTCGGCCTGCTGCGCGCCAAGGAGGGGCTGCGGCAGGAGCTGTCGCGCTTGGTCTGCGGCAAGCACGCCGGAGCCGGCCAGCGCGAAAAGGGCGTAGACGAGATCGAGGGCGGCGACGTAGAGGCCGATACCACCCGCGTGCTTGAAGGCCGCGGACGAACCCTGCGCTTGCTGCTGGGGATGATCCGCGGCAACCGCCCCGGCCAGTTGATCAAGGTGCTCTCTAGCTGCCTGGCCACAGGAGTGGCCACCGGCGGCTTCGGCATCTTCTACGGTTCGGTGTGGGAGATGTCCTACCTGATCAGCTCGTGGCGGCAGATTATGATTACCGTCTTGTCCATCACCCTGCTGACCTTCTGGTTGATCTACAAAAACGGCCTGTGGAACGGGGGCTATAGCCGCAAGCCGGAACCGTCCGTGTTGAGCGTCGGCGCCGATGCGACCTCCACACAGGCTTCCTCCGACAGCGTGGAGTGGTGGCGCGCCCGGATGGATAACCTGGCCACCACCGGCACGGTACTGATCTCCGCGACAGGCGTGTATGCCCTGATCTACCTGACGATGCTGCTGGTCAGCGCCGCCGTTGTGCCGGTGCCCTTCTTCGAAAGCCGAGTGAACTCCACTATCACGCCGCTGGATTATTTGACGCTGGCATGGTTTGCGGCGTCACTAGGCACCCTCGGCGGGGCCCTCGGCTCGAGCTTCGATACCGACGAATCGGTGCGCGAGGCCACATATAACCGCCGAGAGCTACAGCGCAGGCAGATCGTCGGGCTTTTCGACGGCGACTAGCGCTAGTTGGGGCACAAGCTAGTAGGGCGACACACTCGAACGGTGCGGGTCGATCTCCAACGAGCGGTGGATCGGCGGGAACGCGCGCTGCGGGCAGTTATCGCGCGGGCACAGCCGACAACCGGAGCCGATCGGCACTGCCGCGGACGTGTCCTCTAGGTCCAACCCGTCCGAATACACCGTCCGGTCGGCGTGCCGCAGCTCGCAGCCCAACCCGATGGCGAACATCTTCCCCGGCTGGCCCCATGCCGCACGGTGGTGGTTCACGGTGCGCGCGATCCACAGGTAGGTTCTCCCGTCTGGCATCTGCGCGATCTGCCGCATGATCTTGCCCGGATAGCTAAACGTCTCATACACATTCCACAGCGGGCACGTGCCGCCGGAGTTGGAAAGGTGCAGGCCCGTCGCCGACTGGCGCTTGGACATGTTGCCCGCACGGTCCACGCGCACGAAGGTCCAGGGCACCCCGCGCAGGCTGGGGCGCTGCAGGCTGGAGAGGCGGTGGCAGACCGTCTCGTAGCCCACGCCGTATTCGCGCATAAGGAACTCGAGGTCGTAGCGCGATTCCTCCGCGGAGCTGTGGAATTGCCGGTAGGGCAGTAGCAGTGCTGCGGCATAGTAGCTGGCCAGGCCGCGCCGGGCGAGCGCGCGGGATTCCTCGGACTGGAAGTGCCCCAGCTCCACCAGCGAGTTGATGGTCGTGCCCGCCTCCAGGAACGCCAGTTCGGTGGCCAGTCGGAATGCGATCTGCCCGGGGCGCATCTTCGCCGACACGTGGAGAGTCTTTCGCTTTGGGTCGAACTTGTGCTGCGTATCGCCCAGGTCGCGCGAGTAAATCACCTGCACTTGGTGCACCTGTTGTAGCCGTTCGGCGATGATCTGTTCTGTGTGGTGTATCTGGTTCGCCCCGATGTTTATTTTGGACGCCAACTTCTCCGCCGCTACATCCAGAACATCGATATAGTTCTGCCGGGCGTAGAAGAAATCGCGGACCTCCTCGTGCGGCATGGAGAACGCCTCTGGCCCGGAGGCCCGGCCGAAGAGCTCACCCTTGGGAGTGATGGAGAGGATGGCGGAGCCCTGCACACGCTCCTCTGTGAGCAGCGAGAGGGTGTCCGAGACATTCCGGTAGCGGGAGTGGAGATCCACGAAGGCGCGGGCCAGGTCCGGGTGGTTCTTCACCAGTGCTGCGAGCTCGGTGACGTCCGCCGGGGTGGGGCTGATCTCCGGGTCCAGGGTGACGTCCTGGACTTCCGCCAGTAGGCGGGTGGAGTCTTGGTCGGCGAAGAAGGTTGGGTCGATGCCGAAGGCGGCGGTGATGCGCTCCAACACGGCGGCGGTCAGCGGGCGCCCGTCGTGCTCGATCTGGTTCACGTAGCTGGCAGAGAGGTCCAGGATCTCGGCGAGGCGGGCCTGGGAGATTCCGCGTTCCTTGCGTAGTTGGCGAAGGCGGGAGCCGACGAAGGGGCGTTCGGTGTTGCTTTCAGGGGCGCGTTCGGGTCTGCGTTCAGATGTGGGTTCAGATGTGCGTTCAGTCGGTTTTCCCATGGTGTTCACCAGTATATTCGGTGGCTTTGGGGCATTGGCGAAGTTGCCATCGGCTTCATCCGTAGTAACTGCTTGTCAGAAAAGAGAAAGAGCCCGGCCAGCACTTTCGTGCTGACCGGGCTTAAGTAGTGTGCGGGCTTTTCAGCTCGCGCAGCTAGTTCCTAGCGCTTGGAAGCAAGCGGCTTAGTGGAACTGGCCCTCCTCGGTGGAGCCCTTCAGGGCGGTGGTGGAGGAGTTCGGGTCGACGGTGGTGGCGATCTTGTCGAAGTAGCCAGCACCGACCTCGCGCTGGTGCTTCACAGCGGTGAAGCCGCGCTCCTTGGCGGAAGCGAACTCGCGGTTCTGCAGCTCCACGAAAGCGGTCATCTGGTTGCGGGCGTAGCCGTAAGCCAGGTCGAACATGGAGTGGTTCAGAGCGTGGAAGCCAGCCAGGGTGATGAACTGGAACTTGAAGCCCATTGCGCCCAGCTCGTTCTGGAACTTGGCGATGGTGTCGTCGTCCAGGTGTGCAGACCAGTTGAAGGACGGGGAGCAGTTGTAAGCCAGCAGCTGGTCCGGGTACTCGGAGCGAACAGCCTCAGCGAACTTCTTAGCCAGCTCCAGGTCCGGGGTGCCGGTCTCCATCCAGATCAGGTCAGCGTACGGAGCGTATGCCTTCGCACGGGCGATGCAGGGCTCGATGCCGTTCTGCACGTTGTAGAAGCCCTCAGCGGTGCGGCCGCCGGTCAGGAACGGCTTGTCGCGGTCGTCAACGTCGGAGGTCAGCAGGGTAGCGGCCTCAGCGTCGGTACGAGCGACAACCAGGGTCGGGGTGTTGGCAACGTCAGCTGCCAGACGTGCGGAGTTCAGGGTACGGATGTGCTGCTGGGTCGGGATCAGGACCTTGCCGCCCAGGTGGCCACACTTCTTCTCGGAGGCCAGCTGGTCCTCCCAGTGGGTACCTGCAGCGCCGGCCTTGATCATGGCCTTCTGCAGCTCGTAAACGTTCAGTGCGCCGCCGAAGCCAGCCTCGCCGTCGGCAACGATCGGAACCAGCCAGTTGTCAACGGAGGTGTCGCCCTCAACGCGAGCGATCTCGTCTGCGCGGGACAGCGCGTTGTTGATGCGCTGAACGACGGACGGAACGGAGTTCGCCGGGTACAGGGACTGGTCGGGGTAGGTGTGGCCGGACAGGTTAGCGTCACCTGCAACCTGCCAACCGGACAGGTAAACAGCCTTCAGGCCTGCGCGGACCTGCTGAACGGCCTGGTTACCGGTCAGGGCGCCCAGGGCGTTGATGTAGGAGTCGTCACCCTTGTTGACTGCTTCCCACAGGATCTCAGCGCCGCGGCGTGCCAGGGTGTGCTCTTCAACAACGGTGCCCTGCAGCTCTGCGACCTGCTCTGCGGTGTAATCGCGCTCGACGTGAGCCCAGCGGGGGTTCTCGTCCCAGTCCTTCTGGATTTCTTCAGCGGTACGTGCCTTGCCGACGTTCGACATGTAGGGGGTCACTTCCTTACTCATTAAGGGGAGAGTTATGTCTTGGTCCCTGCCCGGGGGTTCCTGGCGGGGGGACACCGAGCCGCATATTCGAGAACCTCGACAGCACTTTCCAGTGCAGCCTAGGTGAAGTCTGCGTTCCGTGTCTCTACCTACGAGAGTACCAACCTAAATAACCACGTCAATGCCGGTCAGGCGGATATTTCTGTGTGGGGGTGACTCCCTTTTTTGTGAATGTTGTAAAGTTTTCCTCCACGCTGTTTCTAAGTGACGCCTTAACGTCAGAACGTGATGTGGCTCTCTTGCTGCGCTTATAGGTGTGGTGCGCCACGGGTTCACTCGTGGCGTCAAAAAGAAAGAGAAGCGCTACCTTGCCCGATAGTCCCCTTCGGTGGGGGTGGGAAAAGTGCGATCTATGACCAACTTCATACCGATCGTGAGGGAACTCACCTAGTCTTTGAGGATAGAGACCTTTAAATAGGTAAATCGATTGATATGTGAGGAGCCACGTCACTATGACCCAGACCGAGCGCGTAACGGCCGGCGGCCTTCAGGTTGCCAAGACTCTCTACGACTTTGTTAACACTGAGGTACTTCCCGTTATCGGCAAGGATTCCGCCGAGGAGCAGGAGAAGTTCTGGGATGGCTTCGGCAAGATCGTCGAGGAGTACACCCCGCGTAACCGTGAGCTGCTGAACACTCGCGACGAGCTGCAGAAGAAGATGGACGCCTGGTACGAGGAGCACAAGGGTGCTCAGGATCCGGAGGAGTACAAGGCCTTCCTGAAGGAGATCGGCTACCTGGTCGACGAACCGGGCGACTTCGAGATTACGACCCAGAACATCGACCCGGAGGTCGGCACGACCGGCGGTCCGCAGCTGGTGGTGCCGATCCTGAACGCCCGCTTCGCACTAAACGCAGCGAATGCCCGCTGGGGTTCCCTGTACGATGCCCTCTACGGCACCGATGCGATCTCTGAGGAGAACGGTCAGGAGAAGGGCACTGGTTACAACAAGGTTCGTGGTGACAAGGTCATCGAGTGGGGCCGTGAGTTCCTGGATCGCGTTGTGCCGCTGGAGTCTGGCTCCCACAAGGACGTCACCAAGTACGCTGTCGAGTCCGGCCAGCTGACCGCCACCGTCGACGGTAATGATGTGCACCTGCGCAACCCGGAGGTCTACGCGGGCTTCGGCGGTGACAAGGCCAACCCGACTGACATCCTGCTGTACAACAATGGCCTGTACATCGACATTCAGATCGACCCGGAGTCCCCGATCGGCAAGACCGACAAGGCCGGTGTGAAGGACCTGAACCTCGAATCCGCAGTCTCCACCATCATGGACTTCGAGGACTCCGTCGCCGCCGTCGACGCAACCGACAAGACCCTGGGCTACCGCAACTGGCTGGGTCTGAACACCGGCAACCTCACTGAGGAAGTGGAGAAGGGCGGCAAGACCTTCACCCGTAAGCTCAACGAGGATCGTGTGTTTACCTCCCGTGATGGTCAGGAGCTGCGTCTGCACGGTCGTTCCCTGCTGTTCGTGCGTAATGTTGGCCACCTGATGCAGAACCCGGCGATCCTGGATCAGAATGGTGAGGAGATTTTCGAGGGCATCATGGATGCCGTTATTACTTCGGCTGCTGCGATCCCGGGTCTGGATGAGAACAACCCGCTGCGTAACTCCCGTAATGGTTCGATCTACATTGTGAAGCCGAAGCAGCACGGCCCGGAGGAGGTTGCGTTCACCAACGACCTGTTCGGTGCGGTGGAGGATCTGTTGGGTCTGGAGCGGTTCACCCTGAAGGTTGGTGTGATGGACGAGGAGCGTCG
>NZ_KV789172.1 GCF_001807485.1 Corynebacterium sp. HMSC08A12
TTCTCAGTCCAACTAATGGGGAGCAGTTCAGTAGCGGTTAACCGCTACGCTTCTTTTATGCTCTTCCTATGCCCCAACTTTGCAACAGCACCAATAAACTGGCGCCCCGGTTATAAGTTGGGGCGCCAAGTCGATGTGCTCGAGTCGGGGGATGTTAGTGGCCGGTGCCAAGCCGGCCAGACAGGCGGTTCAGCCGGTCCTGACTGGGACCGTCGAGCCCGATAATGGACACGGTTTTGCCTCTGTCCTGGAACTTCTGCGTAATCGCGTCAAAGGTCGCGACCGTGGAGGCATCCCAGATCTCCGCCTCAGTGAGATCAATAGTGATATGACGGGCAGAATCGGTGTAATCAAAGCGATAAACCAGGTCATTGCTTGATGCCCAAAACAACTGGCCATGCACCCGGTAGGTACGAGTATCAATCTCGCCATCGCCGTCGCCGTCGATCTCGGAGACCTTTTCAATGGAAGCGATATGTGCCATCCGACGGGCGAACATGATCATCGCGGTGACCACACCCAACACCACACCAATGGCCAGGTTGCTGGTGGCTAGGGTGGCAATAATCGTCACGGCCATAACAATGGTCTCAGAGACCGGCATGAGTTTAAGGGTGCGTGGATGCACCGAGTGCCAGTCGATGGTGCCGACCGAGACCATGATCATGATTGCCACCAGCGCAGCCATCGGGATCATGCCAACGATGTCGCCCAGTGCCAGGACCAGGACCAGCAGGAACACACCGGCTAACAGGGTGGATAGGCGGGTACGTGCCCCGGATTCGCGGACGTTGATCATGGTTTGACCGATCATCGCGCAGCCACCCATGCCGCCGAAGAAACCGGAGGCAATATTAGCCACCCCCTGTCCCCAGGATTCACGAGTTTTATCGGAATGAGTGTCGGTGATGTCATCGACGAGCTTGGCGGTCATCAACGATTCCATGAGACCGACCACGGCCATGGCCAGGGCATAAGGCGCGATGATCTGCAGGGTCTCCAACGTCCACGGCACGTTCGGAATAAACAGGGACGGTAAGGTCTCCGGCATCTTGCCCATGTCCGAGACCGTCGGGACAGTCAAACCGGCGGCAATGACCAAACCGGTGAGCACGATAATCGTGACCAGCGGGGCGGGGATCACACTGGTGAGCTTGGGGAAGAAAATCATGATCACCACACCCAAGCCGACGAGTGGGTAGACTATCCAAGGCACATCAATGAGGTGTTCGAGTTGGGCGGTGAAAATCATAATGCCCAGTGCATTGACGAAACCCAGCATCACCGATCGGGGGATAAAACGCTGAAGTTTCGCCACACCGAGGGCGCCGAGCACGATTTGTAGGACACCGCCCAACAGGACGGTGGCGATGAAATAATCCATCCCGTAACCACGCGCCACAGGAGCAATGACTAGGGCAATAGCCCCGGTGGCGCCGGTGATCATTGCCGGGCGGCCACCGGTAAAGGCGATCGCAATGGCCATGACTACCGAGGAAAACAGACCCATGGCTGGGTCAACACCGGCAAGGATGGAAAAGGCAATGGCCTCAGGGATCAGCGCCAGGGATACCGCCAGTCCGGCCAGAATCTCTATACGGATACGGGCGGGGGAAGAAAATGCGTAACGGAAGGATGCGATGATCCCGGTAGGGGCATCAGCGCCGTCTGGACTCAGGAGGGGGCGGGGGGCCGCCGTGCTAGTTTCAGTCATAGATGTCCAATCTTTGAGGGGATAGGTAACTGGGCGAACGCCCGAAAGGAATCCAACCCTCTAGTAACTTTAGGTTTGGTGATGGTGGTCATGGTAGCGGGAGTTTTACTCAACCGCCAACCCAGGCACAGGAACCCGTGGGCAACATCACCGTGAAGGAGAACAGGCAATGCAAAACAGTAATTTCAAGATCGGCGAGGTCGTTGACCAGACGGGGTTGTCGATTCCCACCTTGCGTTATTATGACAACGTCGGCCTGATTACCCCATCGGGGCGTAGCCCTGGTGGGTTCAGGCTTTATAGTGAGGCTGATGTACGTCGTGTTTTGCTGGTGCGACGGATGAAACCGCTGGGGTTTACTCTGGATCAGATGCGGGAATTCCTGGAAGCTGCGGAGATTCTTCATAGTTCAGATGGCGGGCAGGAAAGTGATACCGCACAGCAGGCACGGAGTAATGCCAAGGCCACCCTTGCCGACATTCGTGAGGAGACGCGCACCCGCTACGAAAAGCTACGCAAGCAAATTGCCTACGCTGAGGAATTCCTCGATCTGGTCAACACCCTGGCACCCTAAACTGCCCCCATCCTTCGCAGGGAGAAAAAGACCATCGTATTGAATGCGCTCTGTCGAATCGCGTTCCAGATGAAGTGGACGAACGCCCGCGGCCTCTCCGGAGTGGATGGCGATAGTACAGAGGACTTCTGAAATCCGTGCAGACGACTCCTCAAAACGACACAGTCATCCAAGGTCACAAAATCGAAAATTGTCACTTAACCCCATCACTTCCAAACCGGCTTAAGTGACAAAAAGGGGATGCGGACGTTTTTTTAGACAGTTTCGATGTCACGCTACATTGACTTTTCGGTATTCGGTAATGCTCAAACCATCGAGGCTGATCTTGATTCGGTGATTGTTGTAGAACTCGATGTATGTCGCGATTGCTTCTTCGAGCTCTTGGGGGTTCTGCCAGGTTCTGCCGTAGTACATTTCGTTTTTCATTCGGCCGAAGAACCCCTCACATGCTGCATTGTCGGGGCTACAGCCTTTCTTCGACATAGAGCGAAGTATTCCGAACTTCTCGGTCATGCTTCGCCAGCTGCTGCCTCGATAATGTGCTCCGCGGTCTGAGTGAATCACCAAGGATCCATCCATTGCCGGCTTTTCGGTTGCGATTGCTGCGTACAAAGTTTCTTCTGCTAACTCCATGGTGGGATGAACACTTGTTTTTGCTGCCACGACCTTGCCGTCAAAACAGTCGATGATGGCAGACAGGTACACGCGACCTTGGTTAGTAGCGAAAACACTGATGTCAGTCAGCCACAACCGGTTTGGATGCTCAGCATGAAAATTGCGGTTCACCAGGTTAGGTGGTGCGGGAGAAATTTCCCCTTGATAGCTGGAGTAACGCCACTTTCGTTTCGGGAACCAGGGGTGAATTCCCTCTTCGTGCATGAGACGGCGGACGACCTTCTCACTGATAACGATCCCTCGATGGCGTAGTTCCCACCAAAGTCGGCGATAGCCGTAGGTGTTATTCGACTCAGAACTGATCTCATGAAGCATTTCGCGGATATGCGCGTGCTTATCCGGAGCAAATCGCTGTTGGAGTTGGTAGTAGAAGCTTGATGCCGCAAGATCAATAGCAGCAAGCAGCATAGATAACGGAAACTCACCGCGTAACGCGTCAACCACTTCAGCCTTGTGCTTATTGCTGAGCTGACCCGGGATGACGCTGACGTCTTTTTTTACAAGTTCCAGCTCCTTTTCCAAAACAGCCTTGTCAACGAGCAGTTGAGCCATTTGCTTTTTCAGTTCTGCAGGATCATCGGCTAATGATTTCTCAAGTGCTGCTCGGGTAGGCATGCAAGTGTGCTCTTTGCGTTCTCTTTTCGACATCAAACCCCATTCTCCCTCTTCACGGTGGCGTTGTGCCCAGGAATAGACACTCATCTTTGAGCGCAGCTCGCATTCCACAGCGATGTCAGCTGGCCTCCAGCCAGCGTGGAAGAGCTCAACAGCGCGAAGCTTGACCTCAAACGGGTAGCGACTCAGTGTTCTTGACTGTTTGCGGGGTCGACCAGGTTTGGCGGGTTCACGCAACCATTTGTACAGCGTCCATCGCCCTGGATAGCCAAGTTCACGGACGGTCTTGGTCACCGATTGAGTGCGCTTGTAAACCTGCAGAGCTATGCGTCGCTGCTCCTTGGTGTATGAGCGGTTCATGATGGAATCCTCCAAGATTCCGTCCGCATCCCCAAATGCCATCGCTAAAGTCCCGATTTGAGTCCCAGGACGTGCGCCTTAAGAGAAATAACTAAAGCCCCTACCAGTGTTTCTCCTGGTAGGGGCTTGGAAGTTGGTAGCGGGGGCAGGATTCGAACCTACGACCTCTGGGTTATGAGCCCAGCGAGCTACCGAGCTGCTCCACCCCGCGACGAGTGCTGTACGCTATCGCGTCAGCGACTCCCCTACTGTAACGCAGAGCTTGGATAAAGTGAAATCGCCTGGTCACAGGCGATTTCACCAGAGCCTAACGCTCGGACTGCAAGTCCTGGACCGCCTTGTCCAGCTCGTCCAGTGCCTTACCGAACTCCTCGAAGCTGCCGGACTCGCGGGTCTTGTTCACCTTGTCCATCGCATCGCGAACGCGCTGCTCCGGAGCCGTATCGGTGCCCTTGTTGTCAGACTTGCCGGCAGCGCCCTTCGCATCAGAGCTCTGCTCGTCCTTGGACTTCTTGTCCTTGTCTGCATCCTTGCCCTTATCGCCCTTGTTACCGCTGCCTCCGTCCTTAGTCGGATCAACGACCGAACCGTCGATCTCCTGGATGTCAGTGGTGGAGGATGTCTTGATCCCTACCTGGTCCAGGGCCTCAGCAATGGTCGGGGCATAGCCCACCTGGCCGTTGTAGCTCACCAGCACGCGCAGCAGCTTCGGGAAGGCCGAATCCTGGCCACTGCGCTGCGAGTACACCGGCTCGACGTACAGGATTTGCCCGTCGCCCACCGGCAAAGTCAGCAGGTTACCGTTCGTCAGGTCGTTCGTGCCCTTCAGCAGAGTACGCTCGCGGGCGATCTCGTCGGAGGACATCATCGTGTCCTGCGCCTGGTTCGGGCCCAGCGTCTGCGTGCCCGTCGGCAACACCCGCACGTTGATTTGTCCGTAGTTATCCGGGTCGGAGCCCACAGACATGTGCGCCGCCAGGAACTCACGGCGCAGGCCACGGAACGGGGTAATCAGCTGGAACGACGGCTTGTTGGTCTCCGGGTCAGCCGCCACCACGTAGTACGGCGGCTGCGCATTATCCTGGCGGTCCTGCGGAGCCGTCGGATCCGTCGGCACGGACCAGAAAGAGTCGTTCTGGAAGAATACGCCCGGGTCGGAGACGTGGTACTTGGCGATGAGCTCGCGCTGCACCTTGAACATATCCTCCGGGTAGCGCAGGTGGTCCTCCAGCTCCTTGCTGATCTCGGAGCGCGGCTTAACCACGTCCGGGAACGCACCCCGCCAGGCCTTCAGCACCGGGTCCGATTCATCGAAGGCGTACAGATCCACGCTACCGTCGTAGGCATCGACCACGGCCTTCACGGAATTGCGAATGTAGCCAACCTCATTGTCGACGACCTGGCTCTCGCTTACGCCGTCGGGATTGAGGGCGTCCGCAGTAGAATCGGTGAGCCCAATCCGCTCGGAGTAGGGCAGGTTATTCAACGTCGTGTAACCGTCAACGACCCACTTCACACGGCCGTCAATGACGACCGGGTAGGTCTTAGAATCCGTGGTCAGCCACGGAGCAACCTTGTGCACACGCTCGCGAGGGTCGCGCTCGTAAAGGATCTTCGAGCCCTCACCGATGCGATCCGTCAGCAGCATATTCATCGACTCGAAGTGGGCAGAGAACATCAGGCGGTTGAAGTAGTTAGAAACATCCACACCACCGGTGCCGGTGTAGGTGTAATTGGATGCGTCGGTATCGTACTCCAACGGCTCGCCCTCGGAATTGCCGACGATCGCGTAGTCAGAGTTGTTCTGTTTCGACGAGGCAATAACCGGGCCGAAGTAGATGCGCGGCTGCTTGATATCCAGCTCCAGCTCGCCACCCTGCTTACCGGACTGCATCGACTGCAGATCCGCGACCGTGTAGACCGGGTAGCCACCGCGGGCAGAGCCGACGTCGCGGGCGACCTCGTCGACCTTGCGGGCAGGCGCTGCCACGAAGCCATTTCCGTGGGTGTAAACCGTGTGGCGGTTAATCCAGTCGTTCTGATTGCCGTCCAGGGTGTTCGGGTTCAGCTCGCGGGCGGCAACTACAAAGTCGCGCATCTTGCCGTCCACCTCGTAGCGATCGATCGCCAGCTCGTCCGGGAACCCGTAGAAGTTACGCAGCTGCTGTTGCTGGGTGAACGTCGGGCTCAGCACCTCCGGGTCCAGCAGGCGCACGTTAGAGAGGGTGGCGGAGTCATCGGCAACGGCCTTCTTCTGCTCCTGAGAGGCAGCGTCACCGGCAGACCCCCAGTCGCGGTCGTAGGTGACCTTGTCTTCACCGATGCCGTAGGCGAAGCGGGTGGCCTCGATGTTGCGGGCGATGTACTCGCGCTCCTTCTCCGCACGGTTCGGGTTGACGGAGAACTGCTCCAGCATCGCGGGCCACGCCAGCCCCACGGTCAGCGACGAACCCACCATCAGCGCCACCGCTAGTGCCGGGATGCGCAGGTCGCGCAGCACAATCGTGATGAAGAACATGGCTGCCACGAAGATCGAGATCACCAGCAGCACAATCTGCGCGGGCAGCGCGGCGTTGATGTCCGTGTAGGAGGCACCCGTGAACGTCTCGTGTGAACGGGTAAGCAGGCCGTAGCGGTCGAACCAGTAGCCGACCGCCTTCAACAGCATCCACACACCTGCAATAACCGCCAGCTGACGGCGGGCATTCGTAGAGATAGAGGCCTTCTCCCCCACCCGCGGGTTGCCCGTCGTGATGGAGCCCAGCAGGTAGTGGCCAACGCCGTTGATCACAAAGGCCAGGATCAACAGCACGCTGAAGGTGGAGACCAGCATCTGCAGGAAAGGCAGGTTAAAGGCATAAAAGCCCAAGTCCTTATCGAACTGCGGATCGTGCACCCCAAAGTTCGACCCGTTCAGGAACAGCAGCACCGAGCGCCAGTTGGCCTGCACAATCATGCCGGTGATCACGCCGACGAACAGCGGAATGCCCACCAGGAATGGGCGCATGTTGCGGCGGATCAGCGGCCGGTACTCAGCCAGGGGCGAGGACGTGCCAAGGGATTCGATCTCGTCCGGCCGCGCACGGTACGCCAGATACGCCGCCAACCAGGAAATCAGTGCGCCGATCAGCCCGAAGACAACAAAGAGCACCAGGCGGGTCACGATCACGTTCATGAACACGCCCTGGTAATCCACGCTGCGGAACCAGGCGAAGTCGGTGTATGTGCTCACCACCACCGGCACAATGAAGATAATGATGGCGATAGCTGCCACCAGGATTCCCAGGAACTTCGAGCGCCTGCTCGACCCTGGGCTGGACGGGAACGGCTGCTTCGGGCGACCCGAAGACGGTGGCGTGGGCGTGCTCAAGGCTTAAATACTCTCCTGCTAATCGCACCTGTGGGTATCGCTGATCGCGATGTTTCTACCAGGATACGTACAATTCTTAAAGCCTCATAACAAACCCCAACCCATCCCCCAACGAAAGAAAGGCATCACGAATGACCTCTCCCGATTCCTCCCCGAACGTCGATCTGCAGGATGAGCGCGTGCTCAACGCAGCTCTGCGCGAGGCCGTGGACTTCGTGCAGGCCGAGGGCTGGGATCAACCGGCCACCCTGTTCGCCCTGGTGCCGGCCTCTCTGATCGCCGATGCCGCACCCCAGGCCTTCGACGACGATGCCCCGGCCAACCCTTTGGCTCTGGTGGTGCAGGAGGACATCCCGGAGCACATCCGCCCTGGCAGTGAGGAACTCGGACAGTTCCTCGCCACCATCCGCTGGCCTGCCCCCGTCGTCGGCGCGATCCTCGCCCAGGAGATCACCTTCTCCAACGCCGCGCCCGGTGCGGACCCTGCCCCGCGCCAGGCTCGCTTGTTTAGCGGACTTCTTTGTGACGCCGACTTTTCCGGCCCCGAACGCTCCCTTATCCAGCTCCGCCCCAGCGAGGAGGAGCTTGCGAAGGATCCCTTCGGCCAAGACAAGGTGCAGCTGCTCGGCGGGGACGACATCGCCCCCGGCGTGATTCACACCCTGCGCGCCACCTTCGAGGCCGACGAATAAGAGCAGATAAAAGCGGGTAGCCGCTGGCTGCTACTTACAGGTATCGGCTTGCTTTCCGTCGTTGTAGTCCTTGAGGTCCTTGATCGCATCGTCGAGCGTATCGACCTTCAGTAAGGTGATCCCCTCCGGCGGCTCGTGGATCGCCTCGGCGCAGTTCTGCGCCGGCACTAGGAACACCTCTGCACCGGCTTCCTTGGCGGCGGCGATCTTGTGAGTGATGCCACCAATGGGGCCGACCTTGCCTGCGGCGTCAATAGTTCCGGTACCGGCGACGAACTTCCCACCTGTCAGTTCCTCGGGCGTCAGCTTGTCGACGACCGCCATAGAGAACATCAGTCCGGCGGACGGGCCGCCGATGTCGGTCAGGTTGTACTCCACCTTGATGTCACCGCCGGGCTGGGCGACGGCCGTCACGCCGAGGAAGGCAGTGTCCTTCGGATGGTCGCCACGCACCTCCTCCGGTAGTTCGGCGAGCTTGACCTTGATGTCCTTGTCCTTCTCCTGGCGCTTGACGGTGACGGTGACCTCGTCGCCCGGCTTGTAGCCCTTGATTTTGTCGGACAGTTCGCTGGGCAGCGTGATCTTCTCCCCATCGACCTTCGTGATGATGTCGTTGACCTCGATTTTGCCCTGCGCCGGGGAATCCTCGGAGATCTCCAGCGCCATGGTCTCCAGGGGCTTGTCCAGGTGGTTCATCGCCGAAATCGTGGCGTTGGACTCCGAGTTGGCGAACGCGGCGGCGTTCTGGCGCTGCACTTCCTCCGAAGACTTACCGGAGGGGAAGATGTGCTCGATCGGCACCAGGGTGTCGTCTGTAGAAACCCAGCGCTTCAGCGCCTGCGCCAAGGTCATGTTCGTGCGGACGGACACGGTGGTCATGTTGAGATTTCCACTGGTCGGGTGAGTCTTCGCACCACTGATGTCCACGATCTGGCGGCCATCGACCTCGCCCAAAGTATTGAACGTCGGCCCGTTCCCCTCAGCTGCGTAGGGGACGGTCAGGTTGATGTCGGTGCCGGGGATCGACGGCAGGCCAAGGAGGGAAAAGATCGCCACGACGGGCACTGCACCCACGACGATGGTGCGATTTCGCCTGTTCCAGAATTTCACCCGCCCAACTTTACATGCTTCCCCCACCAGGTTCGCCCACCCTGGCACAGGCCGAACCCTGTTCGCTCTCAGCACACGCTTTTAGCCGCCTTCACGGCCTTTCGAGGTCGTTTTCACCCTGCAACAGTCGGTACGGTGGGGTACATGAGTAAATTCGGTTTTGGCTTCCACGGCCCGCACGATTCCGATGACGACCGCGACAAAGACGGCGATAACAACCGCGACGAAAACGGAAACAACGGGAACGAGAACAACCCGTTCGGCTTCTTCTTCGGCGGCCCGATGGGCGGCGGCGCAGGCGGAATGAACGGCGGCGCGGGCAACATGGGGGCCGGCAACCTGGGCGACATCCTGAACCAGTTCGGTTCCATGCTCTCCGGATTCGGTACAGACATGAACAGTGCCGAGGGCCAGGGGCCGGTCAACTACGGACTGGCCAAGCGCACCGCGCGCCAGCGGATCGCCGCCACCAATAAGGACTCCCGCCCCAGTCATAACGACTCGCAGGCAGTCGCCGATTCCGTTCGCCTGGCCGAACTGTGGCTGGACGAGGCCACCCACCTGCCCGCCGGCGCCTCCGGCTCCGTGGCCTTTGGCCCGGCGCAGTGGCTCGACGAAACCTTCGAAACGTGGAAGCGCGTCGTCACTCCCCTGGCCGACAAGCTCGGCGACGCCGCCCTGGGTGGCGTGCCGGAGGAAATGCGCAGCCAAATTGGCCCACTGGCGGGAATGATGAAGCAGATCAACGCCATGAACTTCGGGGCCCAGCTGGGCAACACCCTGGGCGCGATGGCCACCGACGTCGTGCTGTCCACCCAGTGGGGCGTGCCGCTGGCCGAGGGCGATACCGCCGCCATCGCAACCGAACACCTGGATTCCATGGCCAAGAAGCTGGGCTGCGAGCCCCGCGAGGCGCTGATCTACCTGGCCGCCCGCGAGGCCGCGCATCTGCGCCTGTTTAAGCACGTCCCATGGCTGGTGGAGCGCCTCATCCTGGACGTCGAGGAGTTTGCCGCCGGCCTGTCGCTGGACTACTCCGCCATCGAGGAAGCCACCCGGGAGATCACTCCGGAGTCCATGAATGATCCGGCGAAGATGCAGGAGATGATGGAGAGGATGCAGGGCCAAGACCTCTCCCCCCAGGTCGTTTCCACCAACGCCCACGCCCGCGAACGCCTGGAAACCAGCCTGTCGCTCATTGAGGGCTGGGTGGATTATGTCGTAGGTTCCGCCTTGAACTCCCGCATCCCCGGCGCGGCCATGATCGGCGCCGCCTGGTCCGAGTTCCGCAACAACGGCTCCCCCGCCATGGATGCTCTGACTAAGGCCGTCGGAATCAGCTTCACTGCTCCGAAGGCAAACGAGGCAGCCGAGCTGTGGCGCAAGCTGGATGATGCGGTGGGCGTCACTAAGCGCGACGGCGTGTGGGACCACCCCGACTTCCTTCCCGTGGCCTCCGACCTGGACAACCCGGCGGCCTTCATCAGCAGCGTGGCTTTCGACGAGGACGAGATGGAGGACTTCAACCCCATCAGCGAGATCGAGAAGCTGGAGCGGGAGCTCAACGAGAAGCGCGGCAAAGAAGACGGCGAGGACGGCACCGGCGAGGACGGCGACAGCGACAAAGAGTAGCTAGCCGCGCATCCCCCAGCGCTTGAAGGCCTCCAGGTAGCCCTGCGCCCTCTCCAGGTGCGGGGTGCGCGCCTCCCACTTACGAAACTCTGGCCCGTGATTCGGCACAAACGTGTGGATCAGCTCGTGGATAATAACGGCGTCCAGCACGTAGCCGGGCACTTCCTGCAGCTGGTGCGCGATCCGGATGCGCTTGGATTGCACCGAGCAGCTGCCCCAGCGCGTGTTCATGTTCGTGACGAACTTGATCTCCCCGATTGTCGCCCGGCCGTCGAGGTACTTGTCGTTGAGCTGCACCGCCCGCGCTGCTAGCTCCTTGTTGCCCATTGTTTGACGCCGACTCTTCAGCGCCTTCCGCACCAGCTCTACGCTGATTCTGCGCAGCTCGGCCTCTCCGATGGCCGCGGGAGACATGACCAGGAACCCTTCGCCTTCTTCCCGCACCGCGACCGTCTTCTTGCGCCGGGTGGACAGGCGGATGGTGATGGACGGAACCGTCGCCTCGGGGCCCAGCTGGGCCGAAAGCTCCTCCTGCACCTCGCGGGCCAACCGCTGCGGGTCGAGCGCTTGAGAGCGGAAGGGGGGAGCCATCGGAACAACCTTTCCACCAGCGAGGACAATGCTGCGCTGCTAGGGTGAGAGGCAACTGCACAGCGCGCATGGGGAGCGCAGGCTGCCGCACTGGGATATTAGGGACTGGGGTTTTAAGTGACAGGGGTTTTAGGGGAATGCAATCATGCTAGAGCTTAACTTGCCGTCGAGCACAGCCATCCTGGCCAGGCCGACGATCGGCCTGCAGTTCGGGGTCTTGCCGCACGAGTCGATGATTCTGCCGCTACCGAAGAGTGTGAACCCTGGCCAGGTGGCACACGTGTTCGCCCTGGCACGCGGGGGAATCGACTTCGACGAGCTGCACCAGAAACTGGGCTACTGCGGGCTGGAATCAGAGGATGCGCGGCTGATGCTCTCTGAGATGGTGCAGGCGAAGATCCTGCGCCCCTCCCAGGGGAACGTAAGCTTCCACGTCCTGGCCTCCGGCGTGGCTAGCGAGCGGCTGGAACCCGTTCTGGAGGCGCTGGGCTTAAGCTACAGCATCACGTCCACGCCCAGCGAGGCCCGGCGTTCGCTAATCGCTTTGCCCGGCGCGGTGTTCCCCACCCCGGACGTGCAACATGCGCTGATGGTCAACCGCGTGGCCCACTACCCCGCCGGCATCGTGGACGGCAAAACCGTGCTGGGGCCGTTGGTCGTTCCGGGCGTTACACCCTGCTTGGCCTGCGCGGATAGCTACTACGGCAGGATCGACGACGGCTGGCGCGGCGTTCGCCTGCAGGCCACGGGCAGGCCCGGCAGCACGGAGAGGCACCTCATTCAGGCTGCCTCCACGCAGCTGGCGATGATGCTAAATGAGCACGTCCTGCCTTGGTGGCAGGCGCACAAGGACTTCATCCGCACACGCCGGGCGGCGCGGCTCCAGCAGGAACCCCCACCGGAGGAGCCGGAGATCCCCGAGGTTTTGAAGCAACGGCGGCTGGTGGACTTCGCCACCGGCGCCGTGCAGACCTATCAGGTGCCCTTCAACGACAGCTGCCTTTCCTGCCGGGCAGTGCGGGTCTAGTTGGCCACGGTTAGGCACAGTTAGGCATAGTTGCTGACGATCGCCAGCACGTCCTCACCGAACTCCTGGACCTTCACCGGGCCTATGCCCGGCACAGCCAGCAACTGGTCAGACGTGGTGGGCAGCTTTTCGGCGATGGCGCGCAACGTGGCGTCCGTAAAAATGACATACGCCGGCACCGCCTTGTCTTTCGCCTGGGTGGTGCGCCAATCGCGCAGTTCAGTGAGCAAAAGGTGGTCGGTTTCGGGGGCGTGCTGGCCGCAGCGGCCGAGGATCTTCAGTTCGGGGCTGCCCAGGCGGGCGCCGCAGACGACGCAGGCGTTCTTCGGCGCGCCGAGCCTCTCGCGGGAACCTCCGCTGCCGGAGCGACGCTGAGCGGCGGCTACTTCCTCCTGCGGGACCAGCCCGTCGAGGAAGCGGGTGCGGTGACGGTTCGCCTTCGACCCCTCCTGGCGCGCGAGCGACCAGCTGAGGTGCAGATGCTCGCGGGCGCGGGTGATGCCGACGTAGAACAGGCGGCGCTCCTCCTCGATGGCCTCCTCCGAGCCCGCGCCCTTGAGCGCATGGCGGATCGGCAGGGTGCCTTCGTTCAGGCCCACGAGGAAGACCGCATCCCACTCCAGGCCCTTGGCGGCGTGGATGCTGGCGAGGGTAACCCCCTGGAACTTCGGCGGGTTCTTCGCACTCATGCGCTCCTTCAGCAGCGCAACTACGCCCGGCATGCTCAAGGGCTCGGCGGCGCTGGCTGTAATCTCCTTCACCAGGTCGAACAGAGCCTGCAGGGACTGCCAGCGGGCGCGTTCCTGCGAGCCGGAGGGTTCGGTGGTGGTCAGGCCGACGGGGACGAGGGCGGCGCGGACGGCATCGGGTACATCTTCCGGAGCTGGGTCGTATTTCTTCGCCGCGGCGATGATGGCATTCATGCCCTCGCGGATCTCGGTGCGCTTGAAGAAGCCCTCGCCACCCTTGACCTGGTAGCCGATTCCGGCCTGCTCCAGTTCGTATTCGTAGTTCGCCGACTGCGAGTTGATGCGGTACAGGATCGCGATGTTCGCAGGCTCCACGCCCTTGCTGATGAGTGACTGGATTTCCTTGACCACCGCCACCGCCTCAGCGGGTTCGTCCGGATATTCGTGGAACTGCGGGAGGGGACCTGCGGGGCGCTGGCCCTCCAACTTCAGGCGAGTGCCCGCCACGCGCCCTTTCGCCTTGCCGATGACGTTGTTGGCCAGGTCCACGACCTGCGGGGTGGAGCGATAGTCGCGGTACAGGCGCACCGTGGTGGATTCCGGGTACTTGGTGGTGAAGTCCAGCAGGTATTCCGGGGTGGCTCCGTTGAAGCTGTAGATCGTCTGGTTAGCGTCGCCCACCACGGTCAGGTCGTCGCGGTCGCCCACCCAGGCGTCCAGCACGCGCTGCTGCAGGGGCGTGACGTCCTGGTACTCGTCGACGACGAAAGTGCGGTAGCGGGAGCGGAACTCGTCGGCGATGCCCGTGTTGGATTCGATGGCCGCCGCCATGTGCAACAGCAGGTCGTCGAAGTCCAGCAGCATGCCCTCGGGCGTGGTCTTCATGCTCTCGTACCCCTGAAAGACCTTGACGAATGTCTTGGGGTCTACCGGGCAGTCGCGGCGCCGGGGCTCGACGTATTCCGGGTAGTCTTCCGCGCTGATCAGAGAGGACTTTGCCCATTCGATCTCCCCGATCAGGTCGGCGAGCATCGCGGTGCTGGTTTCCACTCCCACGGCCCGGGCGGCGCGGGAGACAATGCGAAACTTGTTGTCCAGCAACGTCCATGGCAGGTCGCCTGCGTAGGCGGGCCAGAAGTACTTCAGTTGCCGCATCGCCGCGGCGTGGAACGTCTTGGCTTGCACCTTCGGGATGTTCATGAGCGCCAGGCGCTCGCGCAGTTCCGCGGCGGCGCGGGCGGTGAAGGTGACGGCAAGCACGTGGTCGGGGTTGACGAACCCGCCGTCCACTAGGTGGGCAATGCGGTGGGTAATGGTGCGGGTCTTACCGGTGCCGGCGCCGGCGATGATGCTGACCGGCCCGCGCGGGGCCGAGGCAGCTCTTGCCTGTTCCGGGTCCAGTCCGTCCAGCAGGGAGCTCACTTAAGGCACCCCTACTTCGCGCCGAGGATGTCGTCGGCTCCCGGATTAGAGCGCACATACAGCACGCGGTCGCCCGGTTCGATGGTCTCCGCCTCGGCGGAGTCGATGCGGTACAGCTCGCCGGAGCGCACCACGCCCAGTACCACGTCCTCCAGAACGCGCGGGTTGCCGCCCACTTCCTCTTCGCTGACCAGCCGCTCGGCGATGGAAAAACCTTCGTCCGGGGACAGCAGATCCTCCATCATTTCCGTCACTGACGGGGTGACGGTCGCCAGCCCCATCAGACGGCCCGCCGTTTCGGAGGAAATCACCACGGAGTCCGCGCCGGACTGGCGGAGCAGGTGCGAGTTATCGGATTCGCGCACGCTGGCGACGATGGTTGCGGACGGGGCGATCTCACGCACCGACAGGGTGATCAGCACGGCGGTATCGTCCTGGTTCGGAGCCACAACGACGGCGCGGGCACGGTTAACACCGGCGAGTTTTAGCACGTCGGACCGGGTGGCGGAACCCTGCACAGTGACCAACCCCTGTGCGGAAGCCTGGTCCAGCACCTCCCGGTCCGTATCCACGACCACGATCTGCGAGGGCGATACGCCGTCGGCCAAGAGTGCTGCGATGGCGGAGCGCCCCTTCGTGCCATAGCCGATGACGATGGTGTGGTTGCGCATTTTCTTCCTCCAGCGGCGGATGTTGAGGGTCTTGCGGGACTCTTCGGTAAGGACGGACAGCGTGGTACCGACCAGCAGGATCAGGAAGATCAGGCGGGCCGGGGTGATGATGAGGGTGTTTACGAGCCGCGCATTTTGCGTCTGCGGCGAGACATCACCATAGCCCGTGGTCGACAGGGATACCGACGAGTAGTACAGGGCGTCTACAAACGTTTCCATCCCCTCGTACCCGTCCCGGTCGAAGTAGGCCAGGCAGGCGACGAACAGCACCAGCAGGAAAGCGTAGAACATTCGTCGGACGATGAGCCACCAGGGGCTTTGCACCACTGAGGTTGGGATCTGGACGATGTTAAGCAGCGCGTGCGGCGGTAGCTCATCGACTTCATCGTCGGCGCGGAAGCGTTCGCGCAGCCGGTACTTCATCTACGTCCTCTCGTCACTGCTCGATGTTGTCTTGGTTGGTCTTTGTAGTGACGCCCCCAAGCATCCCTTCGAGCTCGTCTGCAGACAGTAGTGTACGCGGTTCATAGGTTTCATTTGCCGCGACATAGTGGAACGCAGCCCGGACGTTCTCGGCGGGTACTTCCACCCCCAGTTTCGCGCTGAGCAGTTTCGCCCAGGCGAGCCTGTAGACGGCCAGCTGCATGGCGGCTGCGTCCATGTCCGCACCGGCGGGTTTGCGTCCGGTCTTCCAGTCCACGACGATCCAGCCCGCGGTGGGGTCGTCGCCATCGTGGAAGACCGCGTCGATGCGGCCTTCAAACACGTGGCCGCCGATGGTGACGGAGTACGCCCCTTCCACGCTCTCGGGTTGGCGGTCGGCCCACTCGGAGCGCAGGAAGGCATCCTTCAGCGTTTCGAGATACGGGTCTTCCAGGGTTGCATCGGAGGCGCCGGGAAGCTGATCTTCGTCCAGCAGGCTGACCTGCTTGTAGCGTTCCTCCACCCAGTTGTGGAAGGCGGTGCCGCGCTTGGCATAGGGCTTCGGTTCCAACGGGATGGGACGGCGGGCACGCAGGGCGAACTCCTGGTCGTCCTTGCGCAAGCTCACGGCTTCGGTGGCGGTCATGCGAACGTTCAGCGGAACCACCAGCTCGGCATTATCCATTGCCGAGAACTCCTCGAGTAGCAGGTTCGTCTCGAGGTCCCAGGCCTCGGCAAGGGTGGTCGGCGCTTCGCCCGCAGCGGCGCTTGGCTCGGGCCGGTGCTGTGCGTGTTGGGCGTGTTCTGCACGATGTGCGGGCATGGCCGCGATTTCCTTGCGCACCTGTTCGGCGGCTTCGGCCACACCGGGGCTCGCCATTGCGGGCGCGGGGCTGGGCCAGCTAGCGCCGGTGGATACGACGGCATCTCGTTCCTTGCGATCCTCTTGAAAGCCCAGGCGCTCACCATTGAGCTGCGGGGTGGGCAGCATGAGCTTGTCCTCAAGGGGCAAGTCTGGGTTCTGCAACAGCTTATCCAACTCCGAGTAGTACTTGCCCATGTCGGACCAGTGCTCCACGCTATCTGCAGCGCCGCTTTTCTCGAGGTACTCGCGCAGCAGGGTTAGGCATATGGATGGGTCGTTACCTTTGTCCGTGGACGCCTTAAAGGCCGATCCGCTGACGTACAACACCCGCTCGGAACGGGTGATAGCCACGTAAAACAGTCGGTCGTTTTCCTTGGCGCGGAAGCGGTTCACCTGCCTATTGAACTCTTCGTACGCTTTGGTGTGGTCCCCTCGATCCTTCACGTTGGCCATCGAGAGCACCGGGTACGCCCCCGGTTTGTCGTCGGAATCACCGCGCAGGCTGCTCGGCATAACCCTTGCGTTGGTGGTCCACGCGGATTCGCTTCGTGCCTGGGAGTAGTCTCCATAACGTTCGCGTGAGGCGTGCGGCACGGCGACGATGTCCCATTCCAGCCCCTTGGCCTTGTGAACAGTGAGGATCTGCACAGTGTTGTCCTTTTTCTGCACCTCGCCCGGGTCCAGCCCGCCTTCTTCCGATTGAGCCGCCAGTAGGTACTCCACCAATGCCTTTGGGGTGGCGGTACCGGCGCGGGAAACGTCTCGCACAATCTGCGCGAACTTATCCAAGTGGCTGGTGCCGATCGCCTGCTCGGGGCGGCGGTGCCAGCGGGTGAGGACTTCCGTGCGGACTCCCAGCATCTTCTCGATGTCCGCCACCAAGTCCGGCAGGTTCTTGCCCAGGCTGTGGCGGCGCAGGTATCCAAGCTCTCGGCCTAGCAGTGCAAGTCGCTTCGCACCTTCGGCCGACATGCCCATCTCCTCGGCATCGGTCAGGTCGGCGAGCGCATCGATCAGTCCAACGGAGAACTCCGTGGCATTCGGAATGGCCTCCAGCACTGCCTCGATCAGCTCGTCGCGCACTCCAGGAGTTCGAAGCAGCTCGATGTTTTCCTGGCGCTGCCGTTCCATTGCAGCGTCGTCGACGGCCCCCTCTTCCCCGGCTCCGCGTTGAGCGATCTGCTCTGCCCGGCGCGTAAGAATGGCAAGGTCGGCTGCACCGATGTTCCACCGCGGTCCGGTCAAGAGGCGCAGCAGAGCCACGTCATCCGTCGGATCCACCAGCACGCGCAGGGTTGCGAACACGTCCGCGACCTCGGGAATGTCCAGCAGTCCCGGCCCCGCGGTCATGTCCGCGGGCACCCCGCGCTCTACTAGTTTTTCGTAAATCGGCACTGCGTCCTTGTTCACCGTCACCAGCACAGCGGCGGAAAAGGGCTTGACCTTCGTCGGGTCGTCGGCCATCTCCAGTTTCCGTTGGTAGTCCTCCCACTGCGACTGCAACTTGTCAGCGAGCCAGTCGAGTTCCTGCTCCCGCTCGTCGAAGAAAGCCACCGCCGTCTCGCCTTCCGCAGCACCGGGGCGCGGGCGTAGTTCGGAGACCAGGCGCCCGGTGCTTTCGGTGCTGCGCTCCATGGACCATGTAGAGATCTTGTTGGCCATGTCCAGCACCGTGGTGGGGTTGCGCCAGGAGGTCAGCAGCTGCAGCTTTTCGGCGGGCTTGCCGTTCGCATCGGGGAAATCGGTGCGGAATTTCTCCAGGTTGGAGGCCGTTGCCCCGCGGAATAGGTAGATCGACTGCATGGGGTCGCCCACCGCCATCGCGGAAAACTCGCCATCGCTTTCTTTCTTGCCGCCGAACAACGATTTCAGCATGATGCGCTGGGCGTGGCCGGTGTCCTGGTACTCATCCAGCATCACCACGCGGAAGCGGCGCCGCTGGTCCTGCCCCACTATCTTGTGGGTTTCCACTAGCTGCGCGGCCTTGCTCATCTGCTGGCCGAAGGTCAGTAGATCGCGCTCCTGCAAGGTTTCGCGGAACTGTTTCACCAGCGTCAACAGTTCGGTGCGATATTGCTGTGCTTTAAGGAAGTCGGTGTTAGCGCCGGTGAATTCATTCTTGCTTCTCTTACCCTTGGGCAGGTCCTCCAACAGCTTCTTCGCCGCCGCCGTGCTTTCCTTCTCGACCTCTTCGATGCTGGCCAGGTGGTTATCCATCTCATCCGACAGAGCACACACGTCCGCGATCACGCTGGGAACGGCCTTTTGCGCGCTTAATGGACTGTTGGAGTTGACCACCACATCGCGAGCCACCATCCACCGTTCGGCGTCCGTAATAAGCCGGGCGGCTGGCTCCGAGGGGATCAGCAGGCCGTACTCGCGGACGATGTCCCCCGCATAGGAGTCATAAGTCGCCACCGCCGGCGCAATATTCTTTAGCACCTCCCGCCGAGGATCATCTGCCGACAGCTGGTCCATGAAGGCGCTTTCCGCCAGGGTTTGCAGGCGCTGGCGGATGCGCTCGCCCAGCTCGGCCGCGGCCTTGCGGGTGAAGGTCAGGCCCAGGATCTGCTCGGGCCGAGCATAGCCGTTGGCCACCATCCACACGGCACGCGCCGCCATGGTTTCAGTCTTGCCCGCGCCGGCTCCGGCGACGACCAGGAAGTTGCCGAACGGCCCGGCCTGGATAACATCCGCCTGCTCGTCGGTCGGGGCGAACTTCTGCCCCATCAGCTGGGATAGCTCCTGAGGGCTGAAGATGTGTCGGTTGCTATCCATTTAAATCACCTGGTTCCCTTCGTCCTGCGCGGGGCAGATCGCCTTGAAGTCGCAATACCTACAACCGTCATTCAGCGTGGCCAGGTATGTCGGACCCGCTGTCACCGGAGCAATCTCCAAAAGCTTGTCGTGCACTTCGCTCAGTTGATCTTCCGTCAGCTGTACCTGGTCTCTTTTGGTAATCGACGTGGTCTGAGCCCCCGGGTACACCAGCCATGCACCGCCGGGGCGGTACTTTTGCCCGCCGCCTCCGGGGCGCTCGTTCAGCGTCAGCAGGAACTGGTATGCACTCAGCTGCGGGCTTTCCGCCGACGTTTTATACGAAACTGCGTTCTTGCCGGTCTTAAAGTCAATCACTTGCGTCAGTCCGTCCTCCGGGTTCGTCACCAGCAGGTCGGCGCGTCCGCTCAGCGTCACCTCGACCCCGTCGGGTGTCTGCCCGACGCGCGCCCGTAGCGTTCGCTCGGTCTCGAGCTCTTGGCCCCTGTAGCTGGCAATGAAGTCGTATAGTTTTTTGACGCCCTCTTCCCAGCGCGCCACCGTGTGCTTATCCTTCCACGCTGGTCCGTCGAGCACGTGCGGCAGGATTTCGCGGACGGCCAGCTGTGCCTCGTCGAGTTCCATCCCCTGCACAATCTGCTCGGCGACGGCGTGAATGAGTATGCCCACGCGCATCGGCTCGGTGGATTCGCTCACCCCTCCGTTACTGTCCAGGAACGTACGTAAGGCACAGGTGCTCCAACTCTCCAACTTGGAGGGGCTCAATCGGATCTTGTCGCCGGCCAGCACGCGCGCGTCCGTGGAGGGTTCCGCCATGCCCCACCAATCTTCGGGAGCTGCACCGTGCACTCCGGCCTGCGCCATCTTGGCCAGGTTCCGTGCTGCCGCACGCCGCTCGTGGCCGGGGCGGTTGGGGTCGGTGACGGCATCACGCAGCTCCGCCAGCAGCGATTCGATGGCCAGCACGCGCGGCAGCGCGCCCGCCCCGGACCCGGAGACCTTGCTCCTCGCGGCAGCTTCTGCCTCGTCGGTTGTAGCCAATTCCGTGGGCTCCACGCCCATCTCGGCAATGAACCTTGAGGGCACCAGCGCCTCATCGCCGGAGTTCCGCACGCAGGTCACGTGCACACTGTCGGTCGCGCGACTGAGTGCCAGCAGGAAGAGCCTGCGCTCCTCCTCGATGGCATCGTTGATGCGCGCCACCGGCACGCTCGGGTCGATCCCCCGGTCCAGTAGGTCCACAAGCTCCAGCTGGCCGAAAAGCCCGCCGACGGTCGGGCCGGTCGGCCACTCGCCTTCTTGCACTCCGGCGATGGCCACCACCTTCCACTGGCGCCCTGCAGCCGCGTGGGCGGGCAGGATTTCCACGGCCCCGGCGCGCACGCCGCGCTGGTCGCGCCCGCCGGTGGGCACCTTCTGGGCGCGGAGGTTCTCCACGAAGCTCTCCACCTGCGCATGCGGGTTGCGCTCCGCGAAGTCTCCCAGAATATCGAACAGGCTCATCACCGCGTCCAGATCCGCGTCGGCCTGCGCGCCGAGCGATCCACCCTTCAGAGCTTGCGCACGCAAGTGCATGTCCAGCTTGGTGGCCTGCCAGATCTTCCACAGCACCATCTCCGTGCCCTGGCGGTTCTTCCAAGCCTGCCGCCCAGCCTCTAGCACGGCAGATACGCGCTGGATGACCTCCTGCTCGCGGGGTCCGCAGTGGCCAAGAATCCACTGATTGTCCGGATCGTCGGGGTGGTTCAGCAGCTCCGTGACGTAGTCCGCGGCCTGGAAGGGCCTGCCATCCTCGTGAGCTCGCAGCGGCTGCCCGGCCATCTGCGCGGAGCGGATGGCCAGCGCCACCGCGCGGTGTACGCGGCGCACCATCACCGGGTCCGCGCCGCCCACGCTGCCTTCCAGCACAATGTGCATCTCCGCGACAGTGAGATCCCGGTAGCTCGCCTCTGCGACCAGCAGCAACATCCGCACCAGGGGTTGTTCCGCTAGCACCACGGAAGTCGGATCCACCTTCACGGGCACGCCGTAGGCCATCAGTGTCCTGCGCACCCGCGCGATACTTCCGGTGCCGCGCACGATCACCGCGATGTCGTCCCACGCGACCTGCTGTTCGATGTGTGCACGCCGCACCACATCCACAATCTTCAGCCGCTCCGCAGTCTCGGTCGGCGTAATCGTCACCTGCACAGTCTCGGCGCCTGTGGAGCCTCCACCTGCCCCTTCCCCCGCACCGGCAGAGCGCAGCTCCACGCGGCTCGGCTGCGCACCCAAGTGCCTACGGAGGGCGTTCACGGACTGGGCCGCAGGTGGCGTCAAACGATAAGAAGCACTCAAAACCACCCGGTGGTCCGGGTCCTGCGAGTAGGAGTCCAGGAAAGCCTCGTCCGCACCGCGGAAGTGGAAAACGCACTGGTCCGGATCGCCCGCAATGAGGGTACGGGTTCCTGGCACCATGAAGCTCTCGATCAGCCGGGCAGAGGCTGGGTCCAGATTGTGCGCGTCGTCGACCAGCAGCAGCTTCACCTTCTCCCGTTGCCGCTCGACCAGCTGCTCGCCTTCCGGCTTCTCAAAGGCCGCTAAGGTCGCGTGCAGCAGCTCGGAGGCATTCAGGCTCTCCGAACGGCTCAGACGCTGGACCTGCTGGTACTCCTCCTGGAAATGCCCCGCGGCCTCCCACATCGGCCGGTCGTGTTCGACCCCTAACTGCTGCAACTGCTTAGCCGACAGACCACGCTCGGTGGCACGCAGCAGCAGATCACGCAGCTGCTGGGCAAAGCCCGCGTAGCCCAGCGCGGGTACGACGTTGGCGGGCCAGTACCGGTTGCCGTCCTCCTCGGTGCCCCGCAGAATCTCCCGGATCTGCATGTCGTGTTCCGCACCCGTGATAAGCCGCGGCTGCTTCTGCCCGCGCAGAGTCTGCACGCTGCGGTAGAACGCGAAGGCCCACGAGTGCACCGAACGCACAAACGTGCCGGACGCAGCGTAGTCGCCCTCCCCCGCCATGCGCTGGTACAACGCCGCACGCACGGCCGTCGCCGCCTCCTTCGACGGTGCGAAAAACATTATTTCGGACGCCGATCCCCCCTGCAGCAGGAAGTCCCGCGCCGCAGAGATCAGCAGCGACGTCTTGCCCGTGCCCGGCCCGCCGAGGACCGCGTAGGGCCGGGCGTAATCCACCTGCGTCGACCCCTCGACCAAGGCTCCGGCCAGACCGTCGAAAGCCTCCGTTGGCGGAATCCCATCCGTGGGGTGGCCCAGCCGTACCTTCGGTTTACCGCTGGCTCCGAGGCGTTTTTCGAGATCGTGGTTGGGGTTTATCGGCGGGTTGTTGTGAGTGCTCTTTAGGCTGTCGTGGTCCATGGCTCTAAGTCTGTCATGCGCCTTGGACAACCTCCCGCCGAACACCTTTTTCGTGTTCGATTACGGGCGAGGGCCTCGATTATGGGCGGCGACTAGTCTTCCCGCTTCGCTACCCAGGCGGCCACAACGTCGGCCACGCGCGCCAGCCCCTCCCACGATTCCGGCTGGGAGTTCGGCAGCATGGCGTGCAAGAACAGCCGGTACATCGCCGCCCGCAGCACCAGCTGCGCGAAGTCGGGCAGGTGCGCCCAGCGATCCAGCAGGGCATCCGGCGCGTTACCCCAGGCCATCGTGTCCACGATCAGCAGCGCGACGCTCCAGGCCGCCGGGTGCCACGCCGGGTAAAGATCCGTGACGATGGGGTCGGCGGTGCCGTCGAAGATGGTGCAGCCGGCGATGTCCCCGTGCACCAGCTGGTCGTCCTCCACGATCGGTTCGCGCAGCTCGGCCAGGTTTGCGGCCTTCACCAGGGCGGCGGCCGCGTCCTCCCGCGGCACGCTCTCGGGCGCCAGCACCGGGGTGACCCATTCCGCCGGATCCTCGGCGAATGCGGCCTGGTCCGCCGCGGCAAACAGGTCGTGTTCGTTCCACTTCTCCCCTGCTACAGGCGGCGCCAGGAACGTCGGCTTCTTTTCGCCACGCAGTGCCTCGTTCAGGCGCAAGGCGGCCGCCACCATCTCGTCGAAGCGCGGCGACTGGTGGCCGGACATGAAAGTGCGCGCCCGCCAACCGGACACGCTAAAGCGCCCGTCGGAGGAGAAGATGGGTCGCGACATGGAGACCCCCGCCGGGCGCACCTTCGACATGATCTTGGCAATCCACGCCGCCCGCGCCGGCTCATCCGCCCGGGAGATCACCGCCCGGTCGCAGCGCCACCCCTGGCTCCACTCCTGTTCCAGCAGCACCGGGTGCGCCGAAGGCACCTGGAAGCTGGCCAGAATGTGTGCCGGCGGCGGGGAGTTGAAGTCGCTATGAGAATCTTCGTTGATCATGTGCTCGCTTATTTGCTGTTCTTGTACCCAAACGGGAACACCCACGGGTTTGCCTTGCAGGTGTTCGGGTTGTCCTTGAAGGCCTTGTCTGGGTTGATCTTATAGATCTCGGCGTTGTTCAGGCTGATGGTTTGTTGCATCATGATCGGCGCCAGTGCGCCATCCTTGGAACACGGCACGTGGGCTTTGTGCCCGATGCCGTGGCCGACCTCGTGGTTAATCATGTACTGCCGATACGCGCCCAGATCCCCCTCGAACGGGATGGCGCCGCGCACCCAGCGCGCCTCGTTGAGCACCACCCGCCCCTCGCCCGGGAAGTTGCAGCTGGTCTCAATGCCATAGCTGTCGCCACAGGTCGCGGCAGTGGTTTCCGGCGAGGTCAGCTGAATCCGCATATCCGGCTTCTTCCCCTTCGGCAGCTTCTTTTCGTCCACGTGCTGGAAGGAATACTGCGGATCGCCCACCCACGACTTCGGGTTGGCCAGGGTGGCGTCCACCATCGCGGCAAAAGCGTCGTCACCGCCGTAGGCCGAGGACTTCAGCGTCGTCTCGACCTCCACCACGTAGGTGAACTTCTTCTTCCCTTTGCCGAAGGTCTTGCCGGGCTCGCCGGCGGTGCGGAACTTCCCGCTGCCCTTCTTCGTGTACTTGCCGCCCGGGGGCAAGGAACCGAACTTCAGGTCCTCATAGTCGCCGATTTCGCTGCCGTTAGAAGAGCCGCCGTCGTCGCTGCTGGTAACCGCGACCTCACCGGTGGCCTGCGTGTCCTCCTCGTCACCCAGACCATGCAGAATGCTGTACATGACCAGCAGGGTCACCAGCACAAATGCGACAGTAATCAGTATTACGCCACGGAAGCTAAACCGCCCGCGCTCGGGCTGCCTCATATCTGCGCCCGGTATTTCCGGCGCGGACTTCCGCGCCGGCGGGATGGGGTGGCGCTTCACGTTACTGCCGCTACTCATACAGCTAGTCGCTGCCTGCTTAGCTTACGAAACCGACAGAGTTCTTGGACTCTGCGCCGACCTCTACGTAAGCGATCTGTCCACGTACCAGCACGTAGCGCGCCCCCTTGGCGCCTTCAATGGTCAGCGTCTCATTCTCGCCGGAACGCAGGAAGTTCTCGATCTCTGCCACGTACTCGTCCTGGGACTTGGCCTGCTCGCTCTTGGTGTCGATGGCGATAGCCAGCTCGCGGGCGTTGTGTACGAATCCGACCTTGATCTGCATGGGAAACCCTTCCTTCATGTTCGTTCTATACTCACGTGCAGTATTGTGACCATCATAGCTATCAGGTCGAGCAAGGAAGGCAGGTGCTGCAGGTGCTGATGCCCTCTGCGTCTTCTGGATCCTCTGCCTCCCGCCCAACCTTCAGCTCGCTCGGCGTGGCCGCGGAAATCACGGAGGCTCTGGCCACGGCCAACATTACGCGCGCCTTCGCCATCCAGGAATACACCCTGCCCATCGCGCTGAAGGGCTCCGACGTTATCGGCCAGGCACGCACGGGTATGGGCAAGACTTTGGGGTTCGGCATTCCTGTTCTCGATCGGGTTTTTGATGACGCCACCATCACCGCCCCGGACGGCACTCCGCGCGCCTTGATCGTGGTGCCTACCCGAGAGTTGTGCCTGCAAGTCACCGACGACCTGACCCTGGCCGCCCGCAACTTGCGTGTGCCGGTGGGGGCCGAGGGGGCGTCCCAAAGAAAGAAGAGCAAGACCCGTGCCCTGCAGGTACAGGCGGTGTACGGCGGCGTGGGCTTCGACGCGCAGACGGCGGCCCTGGAGCGCGGCGTGGACGTGGTCGTCGGCACTCCGGGACGGCTGCTGGACCTGGCGAAACAGGGGTATTTGCAGCTGCAGACGGTCGAGATCGTCGTGTTGGACGAGGCGGACGAGATGCTGGATCAGGGGTTCCTGGACGATGTGCGCGACATCATCACGCAAACCAGCCCGCAGCGACAGACGATGCTGTTTTCCGCCACCATTCCGGGACCGATTGCGGCGCTGACTAGGACGTTTATGCGGCACCCGGTGCTGATCCAGGCGGATAGTGCGGCGACGGAGGCAACCCACGAGTCGACGAAGCAGGTGGTGTTCCAGTCCCACAAGCTCGATAGGCTCTCCGCACTCGCCCGTATTCTGCAATCCCCCGGGAGGGGCCGCAGCATCGTTTTTGCCCGTACGAAGCGGCAGGCAGCGGGCGTGGCCGAGGAGCTTGCCAAGCTGGGCTTCCGCGTGGGCGCAGTACACGGGGACATGCGGCAAAAAGACCGCGAAGAATCCCTGGACGAGTTCCGCCGCAACGAGGTGGACGTGATGGTGGCCACCGACGTGGCGGCGCGCGGTATCGACATCGAGGATGTCACGCACGTGATCAATTACCAGGTGCCGGACGACGAGCGGACCTATGTTCACCGCATCGGCCGTACGGGGCGCGCGGGCAACACGGGCACGGCGGTGAGCCTCATCGGCTGGGACGAGGTCGCGCGGTGGAACGCCATCAGCGACGCCCTGGGGCTGGACTTGCAGGACCCACCACAATGGTTCTCTTCCAGCGCGGAATTTCTGGCTGAGTTCAACCTTCCCGACGATGTTGGCGACCGGGTGGGGGCACCGCGCGGCGTGAAAGGTGCAGCTCTGAAGGTGAAGAAGTCCCGCAGGAGGCCGCGCCCATGAGCCGGCGCATCCCCTCCCCCGAGCGCGCCCGTCGCGGCGACCACATCGTCGCAGCCGCGTTGGCTTGCGGGCTGCTTGCCCTCGGCGGGATCACGTGGCTGGATTCCGACGCCCGCGAGGTGGACCACCGGGTCGCTGATCACCCGATCGAGGCCGAGGACAAGACCCTTGCATCCTCCGACTCCGCCAAGGGCGACCGGCAGATTCCAGAGCATCTGCGCGAGCTGTGGGAAGCGAGGACGGACTCCGCCGGCCTGGTGGTGGATCAGGGTGGGGTCGTTCTAACCTCCGGCAACAAGGCCACGATGGTGCGGGGCGACGACGGCACCGAGGTCTGGCACTATAAGGCACCCCACGACCTGTGCGCCATGGCGGCGAACTGGGGCAAGGCGAATCTCTTCTTGCAGGGCCCCAAGGGATGCGGACAGGTAGTGGCGCTGGATAGCGGGACCGGCGAATACCGCCACACCCGCGACATGCTGGCCGCCGACCACGTGGAGTTGTTCCAGAGCCGGGACAACATCGGGATGCTCTCCCCCACGCGCACGGAACTGCTGCGCTCGGACGCAGTGCGGCGCGTGGAGGTCGGCGACAAGCTGACGGCAGGCAAGCCGAACAAGCAGGCATACACCGAGTGCACCTTTACCTCCGCACTGACGCGCAGGGATCTGCTAGTTACGGCGCAGACCTGCCCCAATAGCGAGAAGAAGCTGATCCGGCTGCTTAAGACGAACCCGGAAGACTCGGATGCCCCGGAGAAATACCACGAGTACGAGGTCCCAGCGGACAGCGAGCTGGTGGGCGTGGGGCTAGACCGGGCGGTGATCTACGCTCCCGGCAACGGCACCCGTGCGAAGGACGAGAACGATAACGAAGGGTCGCGCTTCCAGGTGCTGGATAAGGAAGGCGACTTCCAGCAGTTCCCCGCCGACCCCGCCCCGCTACTGGATCCGCAGCAGCGGGATGGCACGCTGTTCCGCGCCCAGACCGCGGATTCGGCGCACCTGATGAGCTGGTTTGATGGCACCCGAGTGGTTACCTTCACCCCGTCAACCATGGAGCCTGCGTTCCAAGTTAATGGCGCAATCGGCCCTGCCGCTCCTATGGGCGGGCGGCTGCTGGTTCCCACCGCTAAGGGGATTGCAGTGGTGGACTGGGATAACGGCAAGGTCCTGCGCACGATCCCAGTGGATCGCAAGGGCTACACCGGGCAGGTGACGCTCAAGCTGGCGGGTGAGGTGCTGGTGGAAAAGCGCGGTGAGTCCGTCGTGGCGCTGGGGGATGCTGACGCTGGGTAAAACTGCCCATTAACCGCTTTCCCCTGGCATACCAAATCATTTTCTTGTGATGTTCGTCACAATTTGAGAAAAAGCTCTAGCCAAACTGGCAATAACGTGCCAAAATCATCCAAGTAACCGATAAGAGACCAAAAGGTTAACAACAAACCAACAAGGTCTTAATCGCAAGGCGAGAAGCCGCCGCGACCCCCTCTACACACAGGTCTGCACGCCACTTCGCCACCACCACTTTTGCCTGAATTTACCTAGAGATTCTCTAGGTCAATTCGTCGAGCCCAACTTCGATCACCGGCCAAAGTGCCCACACCGACTGCAAAGAACCGAAACGACGCACCTTCGGACATCCTTTGTCTGAAAAAATAGAAGGGAAACACAATAATGGATTGGCGCCACAAAGCCGTTTGCCGTGAAGAAGACCCAGAGCTGTTCTTCCCCGTTGGAAACTCCGGCCCCGCCCTGGCTCAGATCGCCAAGGCCAAGCTGGTCTGCAACCGCTGCCCCGTCGCTTCCCAGTGCCTGAACTGGGCCATCGAGTCCGGTCAGGATGCCGGCGTGTGGGGCGGCATGGCCGAGGACGAGCGTCGCGCACTGAAGCGTCGCACCAACCGTGGCCGCACTCGTACCCGCAAGCGCATCACCGTTTAAACCCCAGCATTTTATTCAGCTATTTTGTCCAGCTACGCGCCCCCGCTAAGCTGAACAGGTTGAAACTGTCCCCTTAAACACCAAGGAGCTGCACAATGAGCAAGCGTGGCCGCAAGCGCAAGGATCGTCGCAAGAAGAAGGCTAACCACGGCAAGCGCCCGAACTCTTAAGCCGTAACTCAAAAAGGCCGGCAGGAGCACCGCAGAAAACGGTGCCCGCCGGCCTTTTGCTTTGGCTCGCTACTCCTCCACCCGGTAGCTAATCACCCGCAACTGCGTGCAGATCCGCGCCCGCAGCTCCACCGGGGCGGGCTGGCTACAACAGCTCCGCAGCAGGTCGCGCACCTGCTGCTCGAGTCCCAGCTGCCGCAGGCACTCCGGGCAAGCGTCGGCGTGAGCGCGCAAACGTTCGCGGCTCTCCCAGTCGGCGTCACCATCAGCCACCTCGTACAGGGCATCCAGCAGGTCGTCGCAGTCCGTCTTTCGCGAATTGTCTTTGCACATGTGCTCTTATCCCTTCGCTTCCGTCAGCTTGTTCTGAGCCGTCTTGTTCTGCACCGTCTTGTTTCGTGCCGCCTCCGTCACAATCCCGTGCTCCGCCGCCACGTCCTTCAGCTTGCTGCGCAGCTGCTTGCGCCCGCGGTGCAGCCGCGACATCACGGTGCCGATGGGAGTGTCCATGATCTCGGCAATCTCCTTGTATGCCAGCCCCTCAACATCCGCGTAGTACACGACCATGCGGTAGTCCTCGCCCAGGCTCATCAGGGCATCCTGGATGCGCTTATCCGGGATGTTCTTTAGCGCCTCCACCTCGGCGGATTCGAGCCCCACGGAGTCATGCTTAGCAGTCTCGGCCAGCTGCCAGTCGGTCATCTCGTCAGCACTGGATTCCGTCGGGCGTCGCTGCGCCTTGCGGTAGCTGTTGATGTACGTGTTCGTCAGGATTCGGTACATCCACGCCTTTAGGTTCGTACCTTCCTTGAAGGAACCAAACGCCTGGTAGGCCTTCATATACGCATCCTGCACCAGATCCTGCGCGTCGGCCGGGTTGCGCGTCATCCGCACCGCCGCACCGTAGAGCTGATCCAGCAGGGGCAGCGCGTCAGCCTCGAATCTTTGCAGCAGCTCGTCTGCAGTATCATCGCTGCGTTTCATTCGCTCACCTCTCACCTTTCTTCCAACGCAATTCTATCGCCGGTTCATTCCCACCAGTTCCGGGAAGTTGTTCGCCACGGTGCCGACCTTCCTGTCCGCCTTCCTGCTGTGTACTTCTGTTCCCTTGTTTGGTGACGCCACCAGCTCCGCCCCTGCGCCCTTCAGCCAAGTTTCTAGCTCGTCGCCCACCAGGATCCTGGGCATGCGGCTGTGCAACCATTCGAGTTCCGGCAGGGCCGCGACGGTAATGATGGTGCCGTAGAGCTTGCCTTCCACGGCCTTGCACAGCCCGGCGGCGTATAGGGGGTGGCCGTCGGTGGCGGTGGTGAACCAGGGTTGCTTCTTGCCATCCTCCCCGACCGTCCACTCGTACCAGCCGTCCATCGGGAAGGCGCATGGCAGGGAGCCGGCGAACAGGGGCTTGGAGAATGCGGTCTCTCCCCGCGCGTTAAACACCGTCTTCGGCGGATAGCCCCAGCGTGCGGGGCCGATCGCGGCCTCGCTTCGAAACTCCCGCACGATGGGCACCTCGGTGGTGGGCGCCACGTTGTAGTTGGCGGGCCACTCCCCGGCCCCGGCGCGGGGTATGCGCGAGGCTCCCAGCCGTCGTTGCAGGTCACCCGAAAGCTCTTCTAAGGAGCTGAACAAAACGTATCGGCCACACATACTCGCCCATTATGCCCACCCCACACTTCTTTTCCAGCGAAAAAGTGAGACAATGTGGGTATGTCTGCAGGTATGTCTGAACAACTCTGGCCGGCTCCGGTCGCCACCGAGCCCGTACAGGCCACCGTGGCTATCCCCGGCTCGAAATCCATCACAAACCGTGCGCTGATCCTCGCCGCGCTGGCGGATGCGCCCTCCACCATCACCGGCGGGCTGGTGAGCCGCGATACGGAGCTGATGATGTCGGCTCTGCGTTCCATGGGAACCCAGATCCTGTTGAAGAACGACCAGATGTACGTCACCCCGGCGGAGAAGCTGCACGGCGGCCAGGTGGATTGCGGCCTGGCCGGCACCGTGATGCGCTTCGTCCCGCCGATCGCTGCCCTGGCCACCGGCACGGTTGCCTTCGACGGTGACGTGGAGGCCCGCCGCCGCCCGATGTCCACCACGTTGGACTCCCTGCGTGCCCTCGGCGCCACCGTGAAGACAAGCACCGAGTGCAACCCGGAGGGGCTGCCCTTCTTCGTGGAGGGTTCCGGGGAGATCCAGGGCGGGGAGATCACCATCGATGCCTCCGAGTCCTCCCAGTTCGTCAGCGGCCTGCTCCTGGCCGGTGCCCGCTTCACCGAGGGCGTCACCGTTATCCACGAGGGCAACTCCCTGCCCAGCCAGCCCCACGTCGAGATGACGGTGCAGATGCTGCGCGAGGCCGGGGTGGACGTGGAAACCTCCTTCAACCGGTGGACCGTCCCCCCCGGCCCGATCAGCGGCCGCCAGTGGCACGTGGAGCCGGACCTGTCGAATGCCACCCCGTTCATGGCTGCGGGCGTGCTCACCGGCGGCACCGTGCGCATCCAGAACTGGCCCGCCACCACCAACCAGCCGGGCGACCAGTTCCGCCAGATCCTGCTGGACATGGGTGCGGAGGCGGAGCTGGACGTCCACCACGGCGATCTAGTTGTCTCCGGCACCGGCCGCGTCAACGGGATCACCTGGGACATGCACGATATTGGGGAGCTCACCCCCACCGTCGCCGCCCTGGCGGCCCTGGGAGATAGCCCCAGCCACCTCTACGGAATCGCGCACCTGCGCGGGCACGAGACCGACCGTCTGCAGGCGCTGGCGGATAACATCAACGCCCTCGGCGGCAACGTCGAGCAGACCGCCGACGGGCTGATCATCCACCCGGCTGCCCTGGAGGGCGGCCGCTGGGAGTCCTACGCCGATCACCGCATGGCCACCGCCGGAGCGATCCTGGGCCTGCGCGTCGAAGGCATCGAGGTCTCCGACGTTGACACCACCGCCAAGACCCTCCCCGGCTTCCGCCGCCGCTGGGCGCAGCTGCTGGGCCAGGAACGCTAGATGGGGCGGAGGCACAGCAACGCCCACCACTGGGACGAGTCCGACGTCCGCGTCCGCCCCGGCAAGGGCTCGCGCCCGCGGACGAAGGATCGGCCGAGCCATAAGAACGCCAAGCGGGGCATGGTCGTCTCCAAGGACCGCGGCCGCTGGGGCGTGGTGCTGGACGAAGACGGCACCCTCGTCACCTGCATGCGTGCCCGCGAGATGGGGCGCACCAATGTGGTCGTCGGCGACCACGTCAGCGTGGTCGGCGATACCTCCGGCAAGAAGGACACCCTGGCACGCATCGTGCGGCTCGAAGACCGCACGTCCATCCTGCGCCGCACCGCGGACGATACAGACTCTTTCGAGCGGATCGTCGTGGCCAACGCGGACTACCTGTTGATCGTCAGCGCCGTGGCCGATCCGCCGCCGCGCACCGGCTTCGTGGAGCGCGCCCTCATCGCCGCCTTCGTCGGCGGCCTCACCCCGCTGGTCTGCCTCACCAAGTCCGACCTAGCCGACCCCAGCGCGTTCGCTGCCGAGTTCCGTGACCTCGACGTGGAGGTTCTCACCACCGGCGTCAGCGACTCCCTGGACGAACTCACCGAGCACATCACGGGCAAGGTCAGCGCACTCGTCGGCCACTCCGGGGTGGGCAAATCCACCCTGTTTAACCGCCTCATCCCCGACGCGGAACGCGCCACCGGAGAGGTCAGCGGGGTGGGCAAGGGCCGCCACACCTCCACCCAGTCCGTCGCGCTCCAATTGCCCGCGGGCGGCTGGATCATCGACACCCCTGGCATCCGTAGCCTGGGGCTCGCACACGTCGACCCAGATACCGTCGTACAAGTTTTCGAGGACCTCCGCGAGGTCACCGAAGACTGCCCGCGCGGCTGCACCCACATGGGTCCGCCCGCCGACCCGGAGTGCGCCCTGGATACCCTCACCGGCGCGTCCGCCCGGCGCGTCACAGCGATCCGCCGCCTGCTGGAGGCCCTGCGCAGCAACAACGAGTGGGAAATGTAGCTAACCCGCTACATCAAATCCACCAGGAACGGCAGCTCCTTCGCGTCGTACCAGCTCATCAGGTTGTCTTCGCAGTCCCCCAGCGCGAACTCCGCGTCCTCATCCCCCAGGTCAGCTGCGTCGATGCACTCGATCGCTTTCGCCGTGGCGGCCTCCGCGTCGGCGTCATCAACATGGATCGCCAACAACTGCTGCACCTTCACAACGGCCGGGTCCAGCCGCACCACGGACTCACCGTCGGCCGGCGCCAAAGTAACCGCCGAGTCGTCGATCTCCGCGCTGATCACCACGCGCCGGTGCGGGAAGCGCTCCTCCCCACCCGCGCTCAGCAGGCGCAGCGAGGCCCGCGCGGCGTCCAGGAAGGCCGTGTACGCCAGCTCCTCCTCGTCGCCGCCGGTGTAGAACTCCCGCACCGCCGGCGTTAGCGCAAATCCCACCGCGGAGCGCACCGGGTGCTCCCCCTGCTCCGCGAGTGTGCCCAGCATGTCAAAAGTCGCGGGAATGTACACCAGCATGGTTTAGAACTCCCCCTCCAGCTCGAACACGCCGGTAATCTCCACCACCGCGCGGTCGAACTGCTGGTAGTAAATGCCAATCAGGCCGGCATCCACGGCGCCGCGGATGTTCAGAATGTTGTCGTCCACCAGCACCAGATCCTTCTGCGGCAGGTCCAGGCGGTCGGCGGTAATGCGGAAGATCTCCTCCGAGGGCTTCTCCGCGCCCACCTCGCCGGACAGCACCACGGCATCCACATAGCCGCCCTCCAACCACGTACGGATGGGGGCCGCGCCCGCCCCGCCCGGATCGTTAGAAAGAATCGCCGTGGCAATGCCCTCCGCTCGCGCCGCCGACAGCAGCTTGCGCCACCGCCTACGGTCTTCCTCGGCGCCGTCCAACACTCCGCAATAATCAACTACTAGTCCACGCATGCTCTACATTCTGCCATCTTTTCGCCCTCCGGCGCCCCGCAGGGCGCGCACTTCGCTATAGTTATGCCCGTATGGCGCCTTCGGGGGAACGCACCGTACGGCATCAATGGCATGAACAACAGGGGGATTTTCTTTCGTGACCACTTCAACTTCCACGCGCCCACTTCCGGACTTCGTGTTCCTGCGCCCACCCACCCCGGCCGTCGCGGTGCAGGTCACTGAGGAGGAGGTCACCGATTCTTTTCGGGACGCCAACACCCCACCGCCCCAACGCATCGCGCAGATCGTAAAGATGTGGCTGGAGGCTTTGGAGGGGCGCCGTCCGATCGACCATTTGCGCCGCGCGCCCTTCGGCGAGCGGGTGCTAGAGCAACTTCGCGTCCGCCGACACGTGCGGCCGGAACCGACGAGCGGGCGGGTGGAGAAGGGGGCGTCAATAATAAGCCTGCACATCCAGCCCAGCGCGGGCGATTGTGTTCGCTTCTGCGCGTCGGTGCAGATGGGCGAGCGCGTGCGGGCAATTGCGGGCAGCATGTCGCAGCACACGCAGAAGCGCCGCGCGGAGCTGCATCAGCTGCACAGCTCCGCGCGGCGCGGGGTCAAGGTTTGGGCGATCGATAGCCTCAGCTTGATCTAGCGCTTAACCACCCATGGTGGTCTGCGTGGCGCGGTCCACGGCCACGCCCTCGTTACCGGCCGCCGGGTCCTCGACGTGCACCTGGCCGGCCTGCTTCAGCTGGTTACGCACCAGGAACAGCTGGCGGACGGTCTCTTCCTTGATGCCGTCCTTCATGCGGTTGAACATGTCGCCGCCCTCGCGCTGGTACTCCACCAGGGGATCGCGCTGCGCCATCGCACGCAGGCCGATGCCTTCCTTCAGGTAGTCCATCTCGTAGAGGTGCTCGCGCCACTTCTGATCCACGACGTTCAGCAAAGCCGCGCGCTCCATGCCGCGCATCTGCTCCTCGCCGGCGATCTCCGTGACCTTCTCCTCCAGCTCGTCGTACTCGCGGTTCGCGTCGTCGAGCAGCGCCTCCAGCAGCTGAGAAGAGCTCAGCTCGCCCGGGCGGCCGTAATCGTCGCCTTCCACCAGTTCCTCGTGGGTAAAGGTCGGGCCGTAGAGGGAATCCAGGGCGTTCCACAGGGTATCCAGATCCCAGTCCTCGACATAGCCCTCGGCGGTCGCGCCGTCGACGTATGCCTCGATGGTGTCCTTCAGCATGTTGCGGATCTGCTTTTCCACATCCTCACCCTCGAGGATCTGGCGGCGCTCGCCGTAGATCACCTTGCGCTGCTCGTTCATGACTTCGTCGTACTTGAGCACGTTCTTGCGCATCTCGAAGTTGGCGGACTCCACCTGGGACTGTGCGCCCTTGATGGCGTTGGTGACCATCTTCGAGTCGATAGCCTCGTCGTCCGGGATGTTCAGGCGAGTCATCATCGCCTCCATCGTCTGGCCGACGAAGCGCACCATCAGGTCGTCGCGCATGGACAGGTAGAAGCGGGTCTCGCCCGGGTCGCCCTGACGTGCGGAACGGCCACGCAGCTGGTTGTCGATGCGGCGGGATTCGTGACGCTCCGTGCCCAGCACGTACAGGCCACCGACCTCGCGGACCTTCTCCGCTTCTTCCTTGGACTCCTCTCGGACCTTCTCGATCTCGTCGTCCCAGGCCTCTTCGTATTCCTCCGGGGTCTCCACCGGATCCAGGCCGCGCTCGCGCAGGTTGATGTCGGCGATGATGTCCGGGTTACCGCCCAGCACGATGTCGGTACCACGGCCGGCCATGTTGGTAGCCACGGTGACGGCTCCCAGACGACCTGCCTGGGCGACAATCTCCGCTTCCTTCTCGTGGTACTTCGCGTTCAGCACATTGTGCTTGATGCCGCGGCGCTGCAGCAGCTTGGACAGGTATTCGGAACGCTCCACCGAGGTGGTACCCACCAGCACCGGCTGGCCGGTCTCCACGCGCTCGGCGATGTCCTCGGCCACGGCCTCGAACTTCGCCTCCTGCGTCTTGTAGATCAGGTCGACGTGGTCCTTACGCTTGTTTTCCTTGTTCGTCGGGATCGCGGCGACGTCCAGCTTGTAGGTGGACTTCAGCTCGGCGGCCTCGGTCTCCGCCGTACCGGTCATGCCGGCCAGCTTGTCGTACAGGCGGAAGTAGTTCTGCAGGGTGACGGTGGCCAGCGTCTGGTTCTCGTTCTTGATCTCGACGTGTTCCTTCGCCTCGATCGCCTGGTGGATGCCCTCGTTATAGCGACGGCCGTCCAGGATGCGGCCGGTGAACTCGTCGACGATGACGACCTCGCCGTTGCGGACGATGTAATCCTTGTCGCGGGTGAACAGCTCCTTCGCCTTGATGGAGTTGTTCAGGTAGCTCACCAGCTGCGAGTGCTCCGGAGCGTAGAGGTTTTCGATGCCCAGCTGGTCCTCGACGAACTCCACACCCTCTTCCTTGACGCCCACGGTCTTCTTCCGCTCGTCCACTTCGTAGTGGATGTCACGGGTCAGCTTCGGGGCGATTGCCGCAAAGGCGGTGAACCACTTGCTGGAGCCCTCGACCGGACCAGAGATGATCAGCGGGGTACGGGCCTCGTCGATGAGGATCGAGTCGACCTCATCCACGATGGCGTAGTTGTGGCCGCGCTGCACCAGATCGTTCAGAGAGTGCGCCATGTTATCGCGCAGGTAGTCGAAGCCGAACTCGTTGTTCGTACCGTAAGTGATGTCGGCGTTATAGGCCTCACGTCGCTCAGCGGGATTCTTGCCGCTCAGGATCACATCGGTGCTGAGCCCCAGGAAGCGGTGCACACGGCCCATCCACTCGGCGTCACGCTTTGCCAGGTAGTCGTTCACGGTAACGACGTGCACGCCCTTGCCGGACAGTGCGTTGAGGTATGCGGGGAGCACACAGGTCAGGGTCTTACCCTCACCGGTCTTCATCTCGGAAACATAACCGAAGTGGAGGCCAGCGCCACCCATGATCTGCACCTTGTAGTGCTTCTGGCCGAGCACGCGCCAGGAGGCCTCACGCGCTGTGGCAAAAGCCTCGAGCAGGACGTCGTCCAGGCTCTCGCCGTCTTCCTGAACTCGCTTCTTCAGCTCGTCGGTTTTGGCCTGCAGCTCCTCGTCGGTGAGTTCGGTGTATTCCTCATCGAGGTCCATCACCTGGTCGGCGATTTTCGCGAGACGCTTGACCGCACGGCCTTCGCCCATACGGAGAATTTTCGAAAGTCCTAGCACGCTGATGCTGTCCTTTGCTCGATTTCTAAAACTGGTTAGCTAATTGGTCGGCTTCGGATAATCCTACCCCCAGCCCCAAGGCCGGGGGCAACTACACCCGGCAAGTCCAGTCATAAAAAGCCCGGCCCCCACGGGCTAGTCGTGAGGGCCGGGCTGCTGGGTTAAAGACGATTTAGAGAAAGATGTTACTTCTCTGCGTCCTTCTCCGCTGCCTTCTCCTCCAAGGTGATCAGGCCGTAGTCGAAAGCGTGGCGACGGTACACCACGGACGGCTGGCCGGTCTCCTCGTTAATGAACAGGAAGAAGTCGTGACCCACGAGCTCCATCTCGCTCAGCGCCTGGTCAACGCTGATCGGAGCCGACTTGTGCACCTTCTTGCGCACGATCTGGCCAGGCTTGAACTGATCCTCGTAGGGGTCGACGTCGTACGGACCTGCCTCCTCCGGCTTGGTCTCAGCCTTCGGCTGTGCCTCTTCCACCAGGCTGGCAGCTGCCTCGCCCATGGACATCGGAGCGCGGTGGCCGGAACGGGCGATCTTGCGACGCGCCTTCACCTTGCGCAGGGAGCGCTCCATGCGGCCAACGGCGACCTCGAGGGCAGCGTAGAAGGAATCTTCCTTAGCTTCTGCGCGAGCGATGTGGCCCTTGCCGGTTGCGGTGATCTGAAGGCGATCCTGCTGGTCACCACGGCGCGGGTTGGGCTCGTGCTGCAGCTCCACGTGGAAGAACGTGAGGGTCGGGTCCAGGCGCTCGATCTTCGCGAGCTTGCCCTTGACGCGGTCTGCGAAGTGCTCCGGCACCTCAACGTTGCGCCCAGTGATCTCTACGCCTGCCTCGGGTGCAGCAAGTTCCTCGTTGCCAAAGTCGGACGAGTTTTTGCCGGTCGACATTGCTCAACCTCCAAAGTCATTCACCGCCAGAATCGGGCCGGATTACCCACCTTCCAACGGCGATCGTTCCAATTCCTAGTCTACCTATCGCCGTTGCTGCACTTGTGCATATACCCCTTATTTATGTGAACTACGCGCCAGCCAATACCAGCGCCAATCGCGGCCGCACTCCCCGCGCCGACAGAGCCAGCGCAAACTGCGCTGTTGTGGCGCCCGTAGTGCACACGTCATCGACAATCACAACCTCCCCCACCCCGCGCAATCGCCCGACCGCCGCCGAGTCAAACAGGATACTGCTGGCCACGTTCTCGCGACGCTGGTGACGGTCCAGCCCCACCGAATCCACACTCGCCTCGCTCAGCCACGCCACCGGGTGGACCTCCACTCCGGGATACAGCGCTGCGGCGGCGTGGCAGAAGCGGGTAACGATGTCCCCACCGCGCTTCCGCGCTGCCGATTTCCGGGTGGGGGCGGGCACCAGAACCACCCTCCCCAAACGCGGATCGGGCACCAAGCCCAGGCCACTAACGTGCAGAATTCCGGCGGCAAGAACTCTGCCGGCCACGTCTATGGCCGCCGGCCGTAGTCTCTCCTTGGCGCTGAGGATTAGCATCCGCCTCGCTCCGCCGTACACCCCACTGGCGAAGACGGGCACTACCGACACTCGTGGTTGCCAGCGTTGCCAACGCTGCATCAACTGGAGCCCGCAAGCCTCGCACAGTTGTCCACCGGTCACCGCCCCGCAGCACACACAGTCCGCCCGCCACACCAGCCCTGCGAGCGCACCGAAGTCCCCCTTAATCCCCACGGGCACTCAGCCTAGTCGGCTAGCACCGGGGTTGCCCGCTTTCCCTGCATAGTTGGTACTTCGCGCCAGAAGCGCGACTCCTCGGAGGTGACGTCGAACTGCATCAACGCATTGGCATCCGTAACGTAAATCTTGCTGCCGTCCGTGGCCACCGACACCACCGGGGCGGATAGGTTGCGGCCCGTGATCTGCTGCGAATAGGACCCATCAACCTCGATATCCCACACTGGGGCGTCATTGGCGCGCGTGCCCACCAGGACGGACCCGTCATCAGACCAGTCGGCGCTAACCGCGGTATCCCCCACGGCATGTCCGATCTCCACCGGTGTGCCCAGCCGTTTCGTGCCATCGTCGGTCGTCTCCAACGTCACCACGTAAACCCTTCCGTTCACGATCATCACGGCGCGGGCACCGTCGTGCGATACGCGGAATACACTGATGCGCTTCTCGTCCCCGTCGACCATTCGCATCGTGGAGCTATCCACCTTCTGCTCCCCCACGGCGCCGGTCTCCGGGTTGCGAGTGATCTCCGTAATCCGCTCGCCATCGGCTACCACGTAGGCCGATGTGGCATCCAAGCCCCAGGTCGGGCGCGTCAGCGAATCCGCCCGCACGGAGCTCACGGGCTGGTCCCCCTTCGCCCCGATCATCAACTGGCGCGGTTCATCGCCGCGTCCGGTTACGGCCGCGAAGACTTCGTCCCGCGGGCTGAGGGCCACAGATTCGACATATTGTTGTGCAAGCCAACCGTCCAGCTTCTGCGCTCGCGTCCCGTCCTGCTGGTAGATGTCGCCGCCCGATACGGCCCGCAGCGGCGCCTGCACCTGCACGTTCGGGTCGTATTGCGAAAGGTCCTGCACCAGCCACTTGCCGTGCGTGTCATCGCTCATGGGCGTGCCGTCCGCCGTGAGCTCATAGGGGCCACGGACCTCGGATCCCGCCAGTGTCCACACCACTTGTGCCGCCAGCAGCCGACGCGCATCAGCGGACAGTTCCTGCAGGCCGGTGAAGTGTACGGCGGGGTCTCCCTCGTTGTCGCTGGAGACCTGGGCGGTGGCGTCCTCAGGAATAAGGTTTCGCACCGCCTTCTTTAAACGGTCCTGCGGCCCCGCAACCAGCAACGAGACCAGGGAGGCGGCGGTGGACTGCTGTCCGGTGTAGATCCAACGGCGGTCCGGCACAAGCGCCCGACCGTTGATATCCGGGAAGTAGATGTTCCGCGCGCGGTAGGTGCCCACGAAGTCCTGCCGATCCAGCACCACGACGTTCGGCAGGTTGCTGATGCGCCACTGGCCATCGACATTTTGCATCTCGTAACTGGTCTCGAACGCGGTGTACTGCGGGTCAAACACGCCGCCCACGCCCAGTGTGCCGACGATATTGCCGCGCACGCGGTAGGTGATCTTCGAATCATCGCCCGGGCCTTCGGAGGCGATGTCGATCCGGTCCAGCACCATCGTCGGCGCATCGGACTGCCACCGCCCCTGCATGCCGCTGGTGAGGAACCTTTTTGCCGCCTGGTGGTTGCGCAGCGGGTGGGCGCTGGCGGTGAAGAAATCGCGTAGCAGCAGGTCGGAAGGCTGCCCATCGGTCGGGGTCGGCGCCTCTTGCCCGCTGGGGGCCGGCGCGTAGCTAGAGATCGCCTCGGGGTTCGTATCGTCCGGCAGGGTCGAGCAACCGGCCAGCAGACCCAATCCGGCCACCGCGGACAGTACCTTTTTGACCTTTGTGGTCTTGTTACTCATCATCGCCCCCTTCTTGTTCTTGGGTAGTGACGCCCTCAGCCCCCACCGCCAAAGGCAGCGGCGAAGCATTTACCTTGTGGCCTTGCTCCAGCGGAAGGGTCAACAGGAAGCACGCGCCCACGCCGGGTTCGCCGATGGCCTCGAGGCGACCGCCGTGCAGATTGGCATCCTCCTTGGCGATGGCCAGGCCCAAGCCAGTGCCGCCCGTGCGGCGCTCGCGCGACGGGTCGGAGCGCCAGAAGCGGTTAAAGACCATCTCCTCCTCGCCGGGTTTTAGCCCCACTCCGTGGTCGATGACGGCGACTGCCAGCGCGTCCTTGCCGATGGCCATCTTCACGTCGATCGGATTTCCTTCCGAGTGGTCGACGGCATTGGCCAGGAGGTTGCGCAGGATGCGCTCCACGCGGCGCGAGTCCACGGCGACAATCACGGGGTCTTCCGGCAAGTCCACGTTGAACTCGGTGCCGATTTCCTCGGCGATGGCACGCACCTGCTGTAGAGCGGAGCGCACCACGCCGCGCACGTCTACCTTTTCAGCGGATAGGTTTGCCACACCCGCGTCGTGCCGGGAGATCTCCAGCAGGTCGCCTAGGAGGGTCTCGAAGCGGTCGAGCTCTTTCGTCATCAGGTGGGCTGCACGGGCGGTCAGAGGATCGAGCTCGTCGGCGTTGTCTTCGATCATGTCCGCCGCCATACGCACCGTCGTAAGCGGGGTGCGCAGCTCGTGGGAAACGTCGGACGTGAACCGGCGCTGCAGCGAGCCGAATTCTTCCAGGTTGCGAATTTGGGTGGAGAGTTTCTCCGCCATGTCGTTGAAGCTGTAGGCGAGCCTGGCGACTTCGTCTTGGCCGTCCACAACCATGCGCTCGTGCAGGTGGCCCGCCGCCAGCTTCTCGGCGATCTTCGAGGCCGCGCGGACCGGGCCGATGATCTGCTGGGAAAACACCCAGCCGATCACCAGCAGCAGGATAATGAGGACGATCCCACCGGCCATCAGCAGGCCGCGCATAAGGTTCAGTGTGGCCTCTTCGGAGGTCAGCGGCACCAGCAGGTAGAGCTCTAGACCAGGGATATCGGAGTATACGGGACTGCCAATAATGAGTGCCTTGTAACTGCCGTTTTCACCGTCGACGCTGGCGTACTGGTAGGCCACCTGACCCTGATGCACAAACTCGCGCAGATTTTCAGGGATATCGATGTGATTGGGAATCCGCGTTTCCGTCTCGCTGGCATTGTTGGCGATAAGCACCGAGTCGTACACCGGGACGCTTGTCTGCTCCACCCCTGCCGAACGGTTGGTGAGCACAGCCCTGGCGGAAGTCAGCCGCACGGACACCGGATTGGAGGAGTCGGTGGCGCTGATCTGCTCTTCCACTGCCGTGCGTGCCCGATCCATGCTGTCCACGGCCTCGGAGAACTTGGTGGCCAGCAGCTGCTGGCTCAGGAAACCGACCAGCAGGAAACCAATGAGCAGGAATGCGAAAGTACTGGAGGCCACCACGCTACCGATGACTCGCAGCTGGATGGACTGTTGCCAGCGCAATCGGATCGAATTAATGAGCCGCAGCCAGGTATCCCGCGGCCGGCGGAAGAAGTCGCGCAGCACAGACCAGAACGTCGCACCCGCGGCCAGCGTCTTCCCCTGCACCTTCTGCGGGAAACCCGGGGCCTTCGGTTGTGCTTGGCGGGCTGGCTTGCGTTTCTTGGCCCTCGCTTGTTCCCTCGCTTGTTCCTGCTCCACGAGAACCTATTCGCCGGTCTTGTAGCCGATCCCGCGGACGGTCTGGATGATCTTCGGGTCGTCCGGGTCCTTCTCCACCTTCGAACGCAGGCGCTGAATGTGGACGTTCACTAGGCGCGTATCGCTGGACTTGCGGTAGCCCCACACCTGTTCCAGCAGCTCCTCGCGGGAGAACACCTGGCGCGGGCGGGAGGCCAGCGTGACCAGCAGGTCGAACTCGATCGGGGTCAGCGCGATCTCCCGGCCATCGCGGATCACCTGGTGGCCGGGCACGTCGATCTTCAGGTCTGCCACCTCGATCGTCTCCGCAGGGGCCTCCTCGGGGGTGCGGCGCAGGCGTGCCCGCACTCGCGCCACCAGCTCCTTCGGCTTGAACGGCTTGTGCACGTAGTCGTCGGCGCCGGACTCCAGGCCCAGCACCACGTCCACGGTGTCGGTGCGTGCCGTCAGCATGACGATCGGCACCGTGGAGGTTTCGCGGATCGCCTTGCACACGTCAATGCCGTTCATTCCGGGCAGCATGACGTCCAGCAGGATGAGGTCCGGGTTGTGTTCCTCCGCGGCCTTCACGGCCTCTACGCCGTCGCCCACGACCACGGTGCGAAAGCCCTCGCCCTGCAGAACGATGGTGAGCATTTCCGCGATTGCCGGGTCGTCGTCGACCACCAGAATCTTCGTTTCCACGGTTGTCATCCTCTCATTTCTTCCAGCAGGTCCGCGACCTTAGCCGCGCGGGCCTCGTAATCGTCTCCGGTGCTGTCGACTGTCACCCACGGGCTCAGCCACTGCTGCTCCGCCAGTGCCCGGTAGGCACGGACGGTGCGTTCCTGCAGGCTGCTATCCCGCTCGTAGGCATCCCGTGCCCGCGATTGGTCCTGGGCCTCGCGCGACTCGGCGCGCTGCCCGGCCACCTCCGCCTCGACGTCCACCAGGATCTGCAGGTCGGGTGCCGGGATTCCTAGCTTCTCCTGCTCCAGTTGGTTAACCCACTGGCCGACCTCAGCCACGTCGCCGTTGACGCGCGCGGCGGAGTAAGCCACGTTAGAGGCGGTGTAGCGGTCGATCAGAATCACGTAGCCATCTGCGTCGAAGTCCGCCAGTTCCGCCCCGATCTCGGCGCGGTCGAGGGCGAACAGGGTGGCCATGCCGTGCACGGAATCGATCAGGTCGCCCAGGTTCTCGTGCAGCGCCTCTCGCGCCAGCATCGCTGGGTGGGATTCCTCGTATCGCGGAAACGCGATGCGCGCGACCGGCACCTCGCGCTCCACCAACTCTTTTTCTACGGCCGTGACCAGGGTGTTCTTTCCCGCGCCGTCGACCCCTTCAAAGCTAACGATCATGTCTAGTAACGGTAGTGCTCCGGCTTGAACGGGCCGGCAACGTCCACGCCGATGTACTCAGCCTGTTCCTTGGTCAGCGTCGTCAGCTTTCCGCCGAGCGCCTCGACGTGGATGCGCGCAACCATCTCGTCCAGGATCTTCGGCAGGCGGTAGACGTCGTTGCCGTACTGGTCGGACTTCGTGTACAGCTCGATCTGCGCGATCGTCTGGTCAGCGAAGGAGTTGGACATCACGAACGACGGGTGGCCGGTGGCGTTGCCCAGGTTCAGCAGGCGCCCCTCGCTCAGCACCACGATGGAGACCGGGTCACCGTTGGCACCCGGGAAGGTGAACTCGTCTACCTGCGGCTTGATGGTCACGCGGCTGACGTCCTCGCGGTGCAGCAGGCTGGCCATATCGATCTCGTTGTCGAAGTGGCCGATGTTTCCGAGCACCGCGTGGTTCTTCATCATCTGCATGTGCTCAAACGTGATGATTCCTAGGTTGCCCGTTGCGGTGATGACGATGTCGGCGTCGCTAATAAAGTCCTCAACCTGCACGACCTCGAAGCCGTCCATGAGCGCCTGCAGGGCGTTAATCGGGTCTACCTCGGTGACCTTCACGATCGCGCCCTGGCCCGCCAGCGCCTCGGCGCAGCCCTTGCCGACGTCGCCGTAGCCACACAGCAGCACCGACTTGCCGCCGATCAGCATGTCGGTGGCGCGGTTGATGCCGTCGATCAGGGAGTGGCGGGTGCCGTAGCGGTTGTCGAACTTGGACTTCGTCACCGCATCGTTGACGTTCATCGCTGGGAAGGGCAGCAGACCCTGCTCCGCGAAGTGGTACAGGCGGTGCACGCCCGTCGTCGTTTCTTCGGTCACTCCCTTGATGTTTTCTGACGCCCGGCTCCAGAACTTACCGTCCTCCGCCAAGGTCTCACGCAGCATTCCGAGGAAGGCCTTGTACTCGTCCGAATCCTGCTCTTCCGCGTCGGGGACCAGGCCGGCGTTTTCGAACTCCATGCCCTTGATGACGGCCATTGTCGCGTCGCCGCCGTCGTCGAGGATCATGTTGGCCTCCACGCCTTCACCCCAGGTGAAGATCTGCTTCAGGCACCACCAGTACTCGTCCAGGGTCTCACCCTTCCAGGCGAACACCGGCACGCCGGCGGGAGCCTCCGGGGTACCGTCGCCAACGACGATGGCTGCGGCGGCCTCGTCCTGAGTGGAGAAGATGTTGCAGGATGCCCAGCGCACCTCTGCACCAAGGGCCACCAGGGTTTCGATGAGCACGGCGGTCTGTACGGTCATGTGGATGGAGCCGGCGATGCGGGCGCCCTTCAGGGGCTGCTCTTCTGCGTATTCGCTACGCAGCTGCATCAGCCCGGGCATCTCGTATTCCGCCAGGCGGATCTGGTGGCGGCCGGCCTCTGCCAGCGAGAGATCCTTGACTTTAAACTCCATGGGTGGGGTGACTCCTCGGTAAATGTACAGGTATATAGCTATAGGGCTATTTTTCTTCAGACAGTCTACTAGCTCAGCGCCTCGACGAAGGTTTCCAGCCCCTCGGCTTCCAGGTCTTCCTCGCCCTCGCGCCGCTCCATCTCCCCGTCCAGCAGCTGCAGCGAAACTTCCTGGAGGTTGGTTGGGCATTCGCCGATGTGGGCGCGGATAAAGGGGTGTTCGTCAGCCACCGTTGCCGTGCTGAAGGGCGCGCCGCCCCAGATGGCTGCGACTGTGGCCGCACACAGGCCGATGGAGTAGTCCACCGAACCGGATTGTTCTTCGCGCAGGGCGAGGTTCACGGCGTCCACGAGAGCCCCAGCTACCTCGGGGCCGTCCAGGTCGGCCAATTCGTCCAGGAAGTCCACGTTGTCTTCCTGCGAGAAGATGAATTCGTCCCAGTTGCTCATGGTGCTGCCCTTTCTGTCGCTCAATTACCGACTGTAGCGCGTTTACACGCCCAATAACTGTGGTCAAAGCCGTGTATCCCTGCTAGGCTCTGTTGTGCCTTAACCAAATTGTGACTTTTGCCGAAAAGGAGGTGAGCCAGATGGCCGAAGAAGAACAACGCGGCGCCGAAGAAGAAAAGGGCACCGCCGTCATCTACGAGACCGGTGAGCAACACTCCCCGGTTCCCCGCGCCATCAGCGGCATCGCCATCGTCGGCTTAGTCCTGGCCGGAGTCATCGGCGTCTGGACCTGGCAGTCGGGTTCGGAGGCCACCTCCCCGAAGCGCAATACGACAGAGGAGTCGACTGTCGCCATCAGCACAGGCGCGGCTTCCCAGGATCACGATGTGGTTTCCGACGAGCCGACCTCGCAGCCGGATCCTCCTGCCTACTCCACGCGCGCCCCGCAGTCCGGGAACGGGTCGAACTTCAGCAATGTCGCCCCGCTGGGCCAGGATCCCTACCTGCCACCCAACGCCTGGAACGGCCAGCAGAACAACGGCTCGCAGCCATCCGAGACCATCGTCGCGGAGGGCCTGGAGTCCCCCGGGCAGGCACAGCAGCCACAGGTTCCGACCCAGCCCCCGTCGACCCAGCAGGCTCCACAGGTCTCGTCGGCTCGGCCGGGCGCATCTCAGGCGGAACAGCCCGGCACAACTAAGCCCGGCCCCGTCACCGAGACCGGCAAGGCCACGGACGGCAGCGCCGAGATCCCATTCCCGACGGATGGCTTCCCTCTGGAGCCTTCCGACTCGACTAAGACCGCCGAGCCGCAGCGCGGGACTGACGAGGCCGAGGAACCAAAGGAACCTAACAACGGCGAGGCCTCAGACGGGCCCACCGACACCACGGCAGGCCCGAAGCCTAAGCCCCGGGACGGGCGATAAAGGCCTTCCCGCTCACGCGCACCTCCTCGCCTGCGGGCACCCACGCGGCGGAGCCGCTATCCAGGTGCAGCTCCCCGCACTCCGTGGCTCCCCCGACGGCCAGCACGATTGCCGGCCCGGCGACCTCTGCATCCCCGTCCACTCTGCGCAGGCTGAATTCCTCCGCCGGGGTGTGATACACCCCATCCGCATCGGCCTGCAGGCGCGGATCCGCGAGCTCCTCCCAGCGCACCACGCTCAGCAGCTCCTCGACGTCGATGTGCTTCGGAGTCAGCCCACAGCGCAGCACGTTGTCCGAGTTCGCCATGATCTCCACGCCCGTGCCGCGCACATAGGCGTGCAGCTGTCCCGCGTCCAGGTACAGTGCTTCGCCTTCCTGCAGAACCACGCGGTTGAGCAGCAGCGCAAACAGCACGCCCCGGTCGTTCGGGTACTGCTGCTCCAGGCGCAGAACCAGGTCCGCCACCTCGCCCACCCAATCGTCCGCGTTGGCCACAAGCTCCCGGCAGCGCCGCGTGAGGGCGTCAATAATCTCCGGAAGATCCCCCGGCGGCATGTGCAGCGCGCGCTCGACCGCGCCGCGCAGATCGCCTCGCAGGAAATCCAGTTCGGGCAGGGCCAGCCGATCCAGCAGCTCGGCAGTGCGGGCGACCGGCCGGAAGCCCGCCATCGCCTCGAACTCACCTAGGGCGACCAGCAGCTCGGGCTTGTGGTTGTCGTCCTTGTAGTTGCGCTCGAAGGCGTCGCGGGCGATCCCGGCGGCCTCGTCGGCGGCGAATCCCGCCTCGGCCTGTGCCTTCGTCGGATGCACTTGAATGCTCAGTGCGCGCTCGGCGGCCAGCAGCTTCAGCAGAAACGGAAGGGCCTTGCGCCCCTGCCCCAGTTGTCCTTCGGGATCGGCGTTAATCAGGTCCAGCAGCACCCCGGGAGCACCTGGGTGCGCGCCGAACCACAGCTCGGCCTCGGGCTGCTCGGTCGGGGTAGGCCGCCCCTGCAGCTTCGCCAGCGCTTCGTGCGACCCCCAGGCGTAGTTCTGGACAGCACCTTCGATGCGGCGCATGTGTGCCTCCTAAGCCCGGATCACGGCGAGAGCTTCGTCGACGATGGCCTGTACTCCCTCGTCGTCGCGCGCCTCGACGTTGAGGCGCAGCAGCGGTTCGGTGTTTGACGCCCGCACGTTCAGCCACGAGCCGTCCTGCAGCTCGATGGTCACGCCGTCCAGCCGGTCGACGGATGCAGTGCGGTCGGCGAAGGCCTCCACCACGGCCTCGGTGCGTCCTGCCTGGTCGGCAACCTCGGAGTTGATCTCCCCGGAGGCGCGGTAGGTCTCATAGGCGCGCTTCAGTTCGGACAGCGGCTTGTCCTGCCCGCCGAGGGTCGCCAGCACGTGCAGGGCGGCCAGCATGCCGGAGTCCGCGTTGAAGAAGTCGCTGAAGTAGTAGTGCGCGGAGTGCTCGCCGCCGAAGACAGCGCCTTCCTTGGCCATCTGCGCCTTGATGAAGGAGTGGCCCACGCGGGTGCGCACCGGCTTGCCGCCCTTGGCCTCCACCAGTTCGCGTACGGACTTGGAGGTGATCAGGTTGTGGATGATCGTCGCGCCCGGCTGCTCGTCCAGGTAGCGCTCGGCGATCATGGCGCAGATGGTGGAGGGGGAAACGGCCTCGCCCAGCTCGTCCACGATGAAGCAGCGGTCCGCGTCGCCGTCGAAGGCGATGCCGAGGTCCGCACCCTTGTCCACGGTGAACTTCTGCAGGTCCACCAGGTTCTTCGGGTCCAGCGGGTTGGCCTCGTGGTTCGGGAAGTTGCCGTCGAGCTCGAAGTAGAGGTCGAAGATCTCCAGCGAGTCCTGCTTCAGCACGGCGGGAACGGTAAGCCCACCCATGCCGTTGCCCGCGTCCACCGCGACCTTCAGGGGGCGGATGTTCAGCGGCACCAGGTTGTTCAGGTAGTCGGCGTAGCCTTCCAGCACGTCCTCGGTGGTGTTGGTGCCGGGCTCGCCGTCGTAGGCGGGGATGCCCTCGACCAGCTCGGAGGAGATGCGGTCCAGGCCGGAATCCTGCCCCACCGGACGTGCGCCGGCGCGGCAGAGCTTGATGCCGTTGTACTTCGCCGGGTTGTGGGAGGCGGTGAACATGGCACCCGGGCATTCCTTCACGCCGCTGGCGTAGTACAGCTCGTCGGTACTGGTGAGCCCCAGGGTGACGGTGTCCAGCCCCTGCGCGTTCACGCCTTCCGCGAAGGCGGCGGCCAGGCTCGGAGAGCTGTCGCGCATATCGTGGCCGATGACGATCGTCTCCGCGCCCTCTTCGCGCATCAGGCGGGCGAAGGAGGCAGCCACGTCGCGCACGAACTCCTCGTTGAGGAATCCGGCGCCCTCGCCGACAACTCCACGGACGTCATAGGCCTTGATGGCCGCTGCTACGTCTTTGGGGGAATGGGTAGCCATGGGGTTTCCTTTCGCTAGTGCTGGTCGCGGACCGCGCGCAGGTGGCGGCGCGGCGTGGACCGGGGCAGGTTCTTCATGGATGGATGGTGCGGCGTGGCTTCGGGGATCTCCGAGCGCCGGTAGAGCCGGGGGGCGGGTTGCGCCTGCTCCTGCTTCTCGTGCTCGGCGGCCTGCTGCACGGCCTCGGCCAGCGCCATCAAGTCTTCTTCGTCAGCTTCGGCGGCCGCGGGTTCGTCGGCAAACTCCAACGTCCAGCCCTGCGGAACGGTGGTGCGGCGGGCGTGGCTTTCGCACAGGTCCCACCGGTGAGGGTTTCCGCTAACGCTCAGCGGCCCCACGATGGCCAGCTGCTCTGCATAGTTGAACTCCAGCGTGGCGACGGCAGGCTTGCCGCAGCCGGGGCGAGAGCATTGTCGGATAAAAGTCACGCGCATTAGTGTAGCCCTTTTACCCTGGCTTTCGAGCGTGCCCTCGTGGCATGTCGCCGCAGCGCGGTTAAGATGTGTTCCTATGAAGCAGGACGCGCGCATGAGGCAGGACCCCCGAGGCAGGGGCATCCGGGGCATCTTGCTGCCGGAGGTGCCGCGGAATAAGTCGCGTTCGGAGCGCTTCGACGATGCGGTTTTGGATGCGTTCGAACCTATTTTGGAGCGTTTTGACGCCGAACTTTCCAGCCTCGACGTCGCCGTCGACGTCGTGCCGCGCATGCGGCTGAGCGCGGGTTACCGGCAGTGGCCGGAGGATGTGGTCGCCGATGGTCAGGTTCCGCTGGGCCGACTGGTCACCGCCGGCGTGGACAACACTGGCGCCCCTACCCGTCCGCGCATCATTATTTTCCGCCGTCCAGTGGAATCCCGCGCGACTTCCGCGCGGGAGCTGCAGGACATCCTGCGGATGATCATTGTGCGCCTGGTGGCCTGCTATCTGAACGTCTCCCCCACTCAGATCGACCCGCGGCTTTAGTTAGCCAATACGCTTCTTCAGGCGGCGACGCTCGCGCTCGGAGAGCCCGCCCCAGATACCGAAGCGCTCGTCGTGCTCCAATGCATATTCCAGGCACTCGTCGCGCACGCCGCAGGCCTGGCAGATGCGCTTGGCCTCGCGGGTGGAGCCACCCTTCTCCGGAAAGAACGCCTCCGGGTCGGTTTGCGCGCACAGCGCCTGCTCTTGCCAGTCCTGCTCTACTGCATCGAAAAGCAGATCGAAGTCCTGCGTCAGATCGAAGAGGTTCTTCTGGCGAGCTTCATTGTCCACGTTCGCCTCCTGCTCTACCGCCGAGGAACCGTCAGCAAAGTGGCCACGAAGGGCGGTGTCTACTGACTTGTCCACGGAGGTCTCCTCATCTGATGTATCTGATGTATCTGATGCCTGACTTTGTTGGTCTACTGAAGATTACACACTGGTAATTACACCGCGTCAAGCTTTGGGAAATTCCCTCAAGCCACTTCATTCACATCAGTCACTAGCGCCCCTACAGCCACAGCCTCCTGAGAAAATAGGCTCTAACGCAACCACAACGTATGCACGGAACGTTACCTAAAACCACAACATATGGACATTTTCCTGAACCTTTAGTTCAGGACACACTAGATGTAGTGAAATTTGTCTAAATTTTTCCTCGGACGGCGAAAAACGCTAGATGTCGGAGGAAAAGCGCACGCCACCATCCGGCAGACTCACTCCCGGCCACACGCGCAGGCCATCGCGCAGCTCGCAGCGGGCACCGATGACGGCACCCTCACCGATCACGCAGTCCACCAGGTGCGCCCGCGCACCGATGCGCACGCCCGCGGCAATCACGCAGCGCTCCACGGTCGCGCCCGCCTCGATCTGCACGCCATCGAAGACCACGGATTCCTCCACGCGCGCCCCGCCGCCGATCTCCACGCCGCGGCCGATCACGGTGCCGCCCAGCAGCAGTGCCCCGCCGGCGATGGCGCTGGACTCGTCCACCAGGCTCTCCCCGTGGCGTCCATCGAGCAACGGTGAGGGGGCGATGCCGCGCACCAGGTCCGAGGACCCGCGCACGAAGTCCGCCGGCGTACCCATGTCGCGCCAGTAAGACTGGTCCACGTGGCCGAACACGCGGGCTCCGGATTCCAGCAGGGCCGGGAAGATCTCGCGCTCCACGCTCACCGGGCGGCCGGCGGGGATCTTCTCGATCACGGAGCGGTTGAACACGTAGCTGCCGGCGTTGATCTGGTCCGTCGGCGGGTCCTCCGTCTTCTCCAGGAACGCGCTCACGCGGCCGTCGGCGTCCGTGGGCACGCAGCCGAAGGCGCGGGGGTCGGAGACGCGCAGCAGGTGCAGCGTCACGTCGGCCTCTTGCTCCACGTGGGTCTTCAACACGGCATTCAGATCCGTCCCGCCCAGCACGTCGCCGTTGAAAACCATCGCGCGGTCGTAGCGCAGGTGGTCCAGCACGTTGCGGATACCGCCGCCGGTGCCCAGCGGCTCCTCCTCCACCACGTACTCGATTTCCAGGCCCAGGTGGCTGCCGTCGCCGAAGTGCTCTTCGAAGACCTCGGCCTTGAACGAGGTGCCGAGCACCACGTGCGTCATCCCGGCGGCCTTGATGCGAGCCAGCAGGTGCTCCAGGAATGGTGCACCGGCCACCGGCAGCATCGGCTTCGGGATGGAGTTAGTCAGGGGGCGCAGTCGGGTGCCCTTGCCTCCGACCAGGATCACTGCGTCGGTCGTGGCTGCGAGATCTACCACTTCTTTGGCCTTTCTGTTCCTTACTGCTTTTTGCTATTGGTTTTCACACACTAGTCACTGTTTTTGCCGCGGCGTTCAACCCACGCCGTGCGCTGCCGCAATTGCAATCTTCTCGCGGATCTTCAGCCCGGCCTTCAGCACCATGCGCACCGGAAGGTAGCGCCACCCCGGCAGCCGATCCGCCTGGAAGCGGTAGGCGCTGTCGTGATGGGCCTTTAGCACGACGTCCGGGTGCTTGCCCGCCACGTGCCCCTTGGCGTGCCGGATCTCCGCGCTCGGAACGAAAACATTCAGCCACCCCGCGCGCCCCAGCCGGTCGCCCAGGTCCACGTCTTCCATGTACATGAAGTACCGCTCGTCGAACCCGCCCAGGGCCTCGAAGGCATCCCAGCGCAGCAGCAGGCAGGAGCCACTCAGCCAGCCTGCGGTCCGCTCGCTGTCCATGTCTTCGTCGTCCAGGTAGCGCTTGGTCCAGGGATTGGTCGGCCAGATCTTGCCCAGCAGCGCATGCCCGATGCCGGAGCCGAGTTGCGGCACCGCGCGGGCGGATGGGTAGGCGCTGCCGTCTGCCTCTACGATGCGGGGGCCCAGCGCTCCTGCACGAGGGTGACGCCGCGCCGCCTCCAATAGTTTCTCGATCGCGTCTTCGCTAAACACGACGTCCGGGTTGGAGATCACCAGGTAGTCCGAGTTGATCTCTCCGGCTTCGCGGGCCGCACGCAGGTGGCGGGCGCCGAGGTTCATGCCGGCCCCGTAGCCGACGTTGCCCCCGCTGTAGAGCAGCTCCGCGCGCCCGGCCTCTGCGGCCGCTTCGGGAGCTCCGTCCGTAGAACCGTTGTCCACCATGACGACCCGCGCGTTAGTTGGCACCGAGTCCAGGAACTTGTTTAGGTACTCCCCCGGTGAATAGGTCACGGTGATAATCGCGATGGGTGCCTCTGTCATGGCCGTTGAGGTTACCCCAGGGCAGCCCGCAAACTATCCCGCCACGCGGGCAGGCCGGTCGCCGGAATCTGCAGGGCACTGTTGCGGGGCCGGCGCGCGGGAGTGGGATACTCGCTGCTCGGAATGGCCTTTACTCGCGCCGGATCGCACCCCAGTGTGGCGAAGATCTCGCGGGCGAAACCGCACCATGTGGTCAGCGGCCCGGAACCGGTCACGTGGCTGATCGCCGGAGACTGCCGCCCATCCACCATCGCCGCCAGCTCCGCCGCCAGCACGTCGGCGTGGGTGGGCCGGCCGAATTGGTCGTCCACTACCGAGGGATTCACGCCCGCCCGCGCCAAGCGCGCCATGGTGGTGGCGAAGTTGCGCCCAGTCGCGTCGTAAACCCAGCCCGTGCGGACCACGTGCCCGCCGAGGTTCAGCACCCGCCGCTCCCCCTCCAGCTTGCTGCGCCCGTAGGCGTTCAACGGGCCGGGCTGGCCGTCGACCGGGTTTTCGCAGCCCACCGGCAGGTCTCCGGAGAACACGTAGTCGGTGGAGACGTGCCACATCGGCACCCCGTGCACCTCGGCCCAGGAGGCTAACCTCCCCGGGGCTACCGCGTTTACCTGATGCACCACACCCGCGTTTTCAGGCTTCTCGGCATCGTCCACGGCTGTGAATGCAGCGAGGTTGACGATGGCTTCAACGTCAGACGGCGGCGTCAATAAGAAAGAATCCACAGATCCCGCAACGGCGAGGTCCGCGTGCGCGCGCCCTACCGGCACAAAGTCGGGGCGGAGGCGCAGCAGGGCACGGCCTACCTGACCGGAGGCTCCGAAAACCAAAACACTCATAAAATCAGTACTACACCAGCGGCATCTTTGCCGCTAAAGTGTGAATAATGACAGAGCAGACAGGGCATCAGAGAAGCCGCCATTCACGGCGTATCCAGGCAGCCCCCGGTGGCGTAGAAGCCAAGCAGATCGGCCCCGGCTGGTCGCGCGGGGTGCTGGCTGCGGTCTCGGCACTCGCGCTGGTCGTGATGGGTATCGGCTACATGGCGGTCGGCAACCTTAACGGTGGGCTGGCCCAGGCGGACAACCTGAACCTCGGCAATCAGCCGGACGGGGCGACCGACATTCTGCTGGTGGGCGTGGATTCCCGTACGGATGCGAAGGGCAACCCCCTGTCCCAGAAGGAGATCGACATGCTCCGTGCGGGCGAAGAAGAGGCCACAAACACGGACACGATGATCCTCATTCGCATCCCGAACGATGGCTCCTCGGCGACCGCGGTCTCGCTGCCCCGCGACACGTACGTCAGCACCCCTGACAACGGCAACATGAAGCTCAACGGCGTGTACGGCACCGCCAAGTTCGAGAAGTCGCAGGAGCTGGCGAAGGACAGCGACTACAGCGAGTCCGACATCGACCAGAAGTCCACCGAAGCCGGTCGCCAGGCGCTCATCAGCTCGGTGGCGGACCTCACTGGCATCAACGTCGACCACTACGCTGAGGTCGGCCTGCTGGGCTTCGTGCTGCTCACCGACGCGGTTGGTGGCGTGGACGTGTGCCTGAAGAACAAGGTCGACGAGCCACTGTCCGGCGCGAAGTTCAAGAAGGGCCGCCAGACCCTCAACGGCCAGGACGCGCTGAGCTTCGTCCGCCAGCGCCACGAGCTACCGCGCGGCGACCTGGACCGCATCACCCGCCAGCAGGCCTACATGGCCAGCCTGGCCAACAAGGTGCTTTCCTCCAAGACGCTGACGGACCCGGGCAGCATGTCCAAGCTCAACGACGCGGTGCAGCGATCCGTGGTGCTGGACAGCGGCTGGGACGTCATGGGGCTGGCCACGCAGATGCAGAACATGGCCGGCGGCGACGTGAGCTTCCAGACCATCCCCGTGACCAGCATCGACGGCACGGGCGACTACGGCGAGTCCGTCGTGACGGTGGATAACGACCAGGTTCACGAGTTCTTCGAGGATCTGCTGGGCGACAAGCCGGGCGAGGAGAGCACTTCCTCCGACAAGCCCGCCGACATCACCGACTACAAGGCCAAGGACTACAAGGTCAACGTCTTCAACGCCTCCGAGGCGCCCGGTCTCGCCGCCAGGGTGTCGGACCTGGCTAAGGACTACGGCTACAAGCCGGGCAAGGTCGGCAACCACGCCGAGACCGGCATTTCGGAGTCCCAGGTCAACGCCAAGAACCCCGACGATCCGGCGGCCCGCGCCCTGGCGAAACAGCTGGGCGGACTGACCGTGGTGGAAGATTCCTCCCTGGACGAGCACGAGCTCTCCGTCACTCTGTCCGGCACCTACGCCGGCCCGGGCATCCTGGAGCAATCCGCCCCGCTGACCAAGCCGGACGACCCGAATGTCGGCACTCTCACCGAGGGCATCAAGGACCTCGACGGCGACGGCATCCCGGACGAGGACGCCTCCGCAGCCCAGACCGGCACTGACACTACTGGCTCTGGTTCCGACTCTGACAAGCCCGCCTCCGTCGGCACGCCGGGCTCCGGCGAGGGCATCGACCATAAGGATCCGATCGACGCCGGCGGCGACGGTCCGATGTGTGTGAACTAATGGATATTATCGCCCCACTCGTAGCCCAGGATCCGGCCAGCCCGCGCCTGACCACCTACACCCCCGCCGGCCGCATGGAGCTGTCCGCCCAGACCCTGCACAACTGGCAATCGAAGGCTGCCCACCTGCTGGATTCGCTCGCCCCGGCATCGGTCGGGATCGCCTGTGCCCCGGGTTGGCAGCCGCTCATGATCGTTCTGGGTTGCTGGCGGACTGGTGTTTCTATTGTTGACGCCGACTCTTGCGACGTGCTTTTTACCGATGACTTAGCTCTGGCGGAGGCCCACTCGGGTGAGGTTTTCGTGCTCTCCGACGATCCTTTCGGCCGCGGCGTGGAGGAGTCCGGCGGCGAGCTGCCCTTCGGAGTGAACGACTTCTCCCCCGAGCTGCGCGTGCAGCCGGATGACTACCCCGGCCCGGCTGCCGCCCCCGCCCCGGAAGGCCCGCGGGTGCTGGTGCCCGCGTGGACCGATACCCAGTCGATGCTGGATACACTAAAGCCGCTGCGCGACGGCGGCTCGGTGGTGATGGCCACCGAGCCTACGGCCGAGATCGCAGCGGCGGAAAACGCGACTATTTAACGTCCTTGCGCTGGTGGACAAAGAAGGCCCAGGCCACCAGCACCACCGTCCAGGCGCAGACGATGGCCACGCTGACGGGGGTTTCGTGCGCGCCGATAGAGACGCTGCCGCCCAGGATCATCCAGATGTTGTTGAACGGCAGGTAGGGCGCGATGTTGTCGGCGATCCATTGGCTGAGCTGCTGGGAGATCAGCTCCACCGCGGTCGCCCACACCAGTGGCAGCGCCACCGCACCGGCCGTAGAGGGAATCAACACGCCGATCGCCGAGGCCATCAGGCTGATCAGCCCGGCGAACAGGATCGTGTAGCCCAGCAGCGGCAGCTGGTCGGTGTTGATCTCCTGCGGCAGGGTCGCCATCATCGCCACAGAGACTCCCACCGCCACGGCCATGGTCACCATCGCCAGGGCTGCGTTGACGAACATCTGCGCGAACAGCTGCTGCCAGCGGGCGGGGATCACCAGGAAGGACTGCGCGTGCAGGTTGTGCCCGCGCGTGCCGCTGACCCGCACGGCCGACAGCGACAGGATCAGCAGGTACGCCGGCATGAGACCCACGCCCAGCTCCGTCAGGCCCACCTCCGGCTCGTTCATCCCGTATTCGGACCGGTAGTAGCTCAGGGTCAGCGCGTTGGCGCCGATGTAGAACAGCAGGACGAAGCCCAGCATGATCCAGGTGCCCCACATGACGCGCGAGCGCGTCCATTCACTGCGGATGATTCCTAGCATTACTGACCCCTCCTGTCTTGAGTCCTGTACTCCACTGCCTGCCCGGTCGCGTCCAGGAACTTCTGCTCCAGGCCCGCGCGCTGCGGGGTCATCTCCAGCACCACCGCGCCAGTATCGCGCACCAGTTCGCCGAGGCGCCGGTCCAGGTCGGGAGCCTCGGAGGCGAACTCCAGGGATCCGTCGGGGCGCCGTGTGAGGTTGATGCCATCCAAGCGCGAGGTGGCGTCCACAAAAGAATCGGGATCGGCCACGCGCATCCGGATGGTGGGCTGGGCGCCCGTGCGCAGGAACTCGTCCATCGTGTATTCGCCGATGAGGGAGCCCTTGCCGATGACAACCAGGCGGTCGGCGGTGAGCTCCATCTCGTGCAGCAGGTGGGAGCTGACCAGCACGGCGCGGCCTTCGGAGGCGCTGCGGCGGATGAGCTCGCGCATCCAGTGCACGCCCTCCGGGTCGAGGCCGTTGACCGGCTCGTCGAGGATTAGGTGCTTCGGGTCGCCCAACAGTGCCACGGCCAGGCCCAGGCGCTGCTTCATGCCGAGGGAGAACTTCTTGATCTTGCGCTTCTGCACCCCGGCCAGGCCCACCAGCTCCAGGCACTCGTCAGCGCGGGACTGCGAGATCCCGGCCGCCTGCGCGATGGAGCGGATGTGCGCCCGGGCGGAGTGGCCGGGCATGTACCAGGTGGGTTCCAGCAGCGCGCCGGCGATGTGAGGGCGCTGGGCGCGGTAGGCGCTTAGGGGCTGGCCGTCGAAGGTGACCTCGCCCTTGCCTATCGTGTCCAGCCCCAGGATGCAGCGCATCGTTGAGGATTTGCCGGAACCGTTCGGCCCCAAGAAGCCTGTGACCTGCCCGTCGGGGACAGAAAAAGTGAGTCCATGGAGAACCTCCGTGGACCCATACTTTTTGGTTAGTTCTTTTACTGCGATCATGCTGCCAGTCTAACTAAAACCTATTTCACGTCTCGGGTCTTGTTGCTGTACAGCCCCAGCACCAGCAGGGCGACCATCCAGACGACCATCACAGCGAAGCCGAAGCCGGGGCTGACCATGTCGGTGTGGTCCGGGGCGTAGATCCAGGTTTGCATGTCCTGCACGCGGCTGCCCGGGGACAGGTGGTACAGGGTCTTCAGGAAGGGGATGCTGTCGCCAGCGCTGTACAGCAGCCCCTCGACCACCAGCATCCACACCAGCGGCAGCGCGATGGCACCCACTCGATTACGCAGCAGTGCGGCGATGCCGACGGCCATAACGGCGAAGGCGGGGGCGCCCACCGCGTATCCCCACAGCAGCAGCTGATCTTCGCCGGTGAAGTGCCCAGCCGGGAATACATTGAACACCGCCCAGCTGAGCGCCACGCCGAGGATGTAGTTCAGCTCCACGAACACCGCCGCCACCAGCGCGCGGGCCAGCAGCCAGGAACTCCGGTGCTTCTGAGTAAGGAAAGCGTGGGCCGTCATGTGGTTGCTGATGTCGCCGCCGGTCGTCGAGGCGCCGAAAATGATGGCGATCATCAGGAAGATCATTCCGCCGAAAAGCAGGTCGGGCCAGCCGCCATCCAATCGCGGGGAGTCATTGAAAAGCATGTAGAGCGTCGTCGGGCCGTAGATCGAACCCGTGAACAGGATCACGTAGATCCAGGTGCTGCGGAGGCTTAGCAGCTTCGTAACTTCGGAGGAGATTGCTTTGAGCATGGTTTGTCTCTTTTCTGTGCGGTGGGGGCTAGTTGCTGCGGTATTCCTGTTGGCCGGCGGTAGCGGCGAGGAAGCGCTGTTCCAGGTTGTCTGCGGTGGTTGCGAGCTTGGTCACCGCGAACTTTTCCTCCAGCGCCGTTGCCGCGATCGCCGCGCGCACCTCATGTTCTGGAATATCGTTGACGCCCACACGCAGCGTCCGCTCCCTATCCAGTTCGACCTGGAAGCCGCGGCTGCGCAGGCTGTCTGCCAGCAGAACCGCTTCCTTGCACTCGACCTCCACGTGGGCGCCGCCGGCGAGGAACTCTTCTAGGGTTTGCTCGCCGATGAGCTTGCCCTGGCCGATCAGTACCAGTCGGTCGGCGGTTTGCTGCATCTCGCTGAGCAGGTGGGAGCTAACCAACAGGCCGCGGCCGTCGTCGGCGAGTTGACGGATGATGCGGCGCATCCAGGACACACCCTCCGGGTCGAGGCCGTTGACCGGCTCGTCGAGGATCAGGTGCTGCGGGTTGCCAAGGAGGGCGGCGGCCAGGCCGAGGCGCTGCTTCATGCCCAGGGAGTAGCCGCCGACCTTCTTCTTGCCCGCGCTGGTGAGGCCCACCATGTCGAGGCATTCGTCCACGCGCTTGTCGGAGATGCCCGCACCCTTCGCGATGACGCGCAGGTGGTTGCGACCGCTGCGGGCAGGGGTGAACCAGGCGGCGTCCAGGACCGCGCCGGCGATGCTGGACTTGTTATCCAGGCCTGCGAAATCGCCGGCGTACCCCTTGCCGCTGAAGGTCACCTTGCCGGCGCTCGGCTTGTCGAGGCCGAGCATGCAGCGCATGGTGGTGGACTTGCCCGCGCCGTTGGGCCCGAGGAAGCCGGTCACCTGCCCGTCCGGGACGGTGAATGAAAGGTCGTTGACTACTGTTTTCTTGCCGTACCTCTTAGTGAGGTTTTCCACGATGATCATGGTTCCCATGCTGCCGCCCGGGGTGGTACTCCCACATCGGACGAGGGGTTGATCTTGCGTGTCCTACCTCAGTATGACGGCCCGCCCTCCTGCTCTTCGATCGCCTGGTGGTACTCGGCCAGCGCCTTGGTTTTGCGGACGTTGCGCTGGGCGAAGGTCTCGCGCCCCAGCGGCCCCTCGGCCTCGGTGATCACGCTGTGCCCGTCGCCGTGGGAGGTCCATACCTCGTGCCCGTCGGGGTGCAGGGCGACGTCCCAGCTGCCGGCGGTCTTGAGGTTGTGGTGCTTCGAGCAGAGTAGGTGCAGGTTCGCCGTGGAAGTCGGTCCACTGCCGTATCGCCTTACGTGGTCGTATTGGCACTTGTAGGCGGGAACCTCGCAGCCTGGGAAGCGACAGTGCAGGTCGCGCCCAGCGACGGCTGCCTTGATGCCCTCCGTCGGCGCATAGCCCTCGCACTCCGCGTAGCCCGGCGCAGACAGGTGCGTCACCCGCTGCAGCCAGGTCTTGGAAGCGGAGCGGTTCAGCCAGTGATCCTCCCCCAGCACCGCACCGTCGTTCGCCGGGTCGTGGTACAGGTTCAGAGTCACCGAAACCTCGGCCTTGTCGGTGATCAGCCGCAGCATCGCCTCCGGCTGCGAGCACTCGTACTTTTTGGCGGTGGCGCGCACGATCTTGTCGATCTCAATGCCCTCCATCCGCGGAACCCGCAGCGTGAAGATGGTGTACTCCGGGTCGCGGCAATCCACATTGAAGCTTGGCTCGGCCGCGGGTGCCTCATCCTTAGGTACGACGTTCCGATCGACCTCCCGCAAAATCTTCGAGATGCGGTTGTGGATAGTCCGCGGTGAGAACACGTGCTGGTCGGGACGTGAAGGCGTCAATTCGCAAAGTACCTTTTCCTCGACGGCCGAGCGATCGTCCGGCGCCACGGCGAAAAGATCCTGCGCCACCCGCAGCACGTGGCGGGCGGTGTAACACCCCTGGTCAAACAGCTCGACGAGGCGCGGATAGTCGCGCAAGACGAAAGCTGCCTCGGCCCAGGCCTCCGCGACCCCGGCGGAAACACCCAGACGCACGGCGAGGCGAGTGCAGAAATCGGGCACCAGATCCTCCCCGTCCGGGGCGCATGCCATTATCAGTTGGAATTGTTGTTGATTGAGCTGCCGCGCCGCGACGGTCAGCGGGTCCTGCGAACTGGCTATTCGAAACGATGGTGGTGAGGTAGTCACGGAGTTCCCCTAATCCAGCGGCGAGGTTGTGGTGCCCCCGCCAAACTTCCTACCCAAAGAATAGAACACACCATCAAACCAAGTCAATACCCCCGGCGAAACTTTTTTCCTTTTTATTGACGCCACCAGCCCTAACAGCGAAAACACCCGTAAAGCTAAGGTAGAGGTTCTAGAAAGTCTGTTCGAGTAAATCCTCGGAATTGACGAGGCGATACTTGAAGGCAAACAGCACCGCATGCACCCGATCGCGCGACTGGGTCTTCGTGAGCACCCGGCCGACGTGCGTCTTCACGGTGGGCAGCGAAATGTAGAGCTTGTCGGCGATCTCCTGGTTGCTGAAGCCCAGCGCGATGAGTTTCAGAATCTCCAGCTCGCGCGGGGTCAGCGGATCGGGAAGATCCAGCTCCACGGGCTCGCGACGCTGCGGGGTTTGCTCCATGCGGATGCTGCGCAACAGCCGTGCAGTGGCCTTCGGGCTGATCACGGCCGCCGAATCACCGACGGTGCGGACGGCGGAGATGAGGTCCTCGGGGTCAGTGTCCTTGAGCAGAAAGCCGCTGGCCCCGGCCTCCACTGCACCGAGGACGTAGTTGTCGTTATCGAAGGTAGTCAGCACGATCACGCGCGCACCGGAATCACCGGAAACCACCTGGCGGGTAGCCTCGATGCCATCCATGCGGGGCATCTGCACATCCATAAGGATGATGTCCACGGGCTGCGACTCTGCCAGCTCGCAGGCCTCCTGCCCGTCGGCGGCTTGCCACCGGACGGTGATATCGTCCTGCGAATCCAACACCAGGCCAAACCCTGCCCGTACCAGCTGCTGATCGTCGGCCAAACCTACGCTAATCACTTAATCCTCCTTCGCATAAGGCACCGTCGCGGTCACGTTCCACCCACCGGGGTACAACGCCGAGGCTCCCCACTTAGCCTCGCCACCGTGGATCGCCACGCGCTGGCGGATGCCAGTCAGGCCGCGGCCAGAGCCTTCGATCCGGTCATCACCCGGCGCGTTATCCACGCTAATGGTCACCTGGGCGGGCTCCCACTCCAGCCGCACCTGGGCCGGCACAGAACCAGCGTGCTTCAGCACGTTAGTCAGGGATTCCTGCACGATGCGGTACACACTGAGATCGCGGACCTCGTCCAACTGGCGCGGCTCGCCCGTGACGTGCAGCTCCACCTGCACCCCACTGCGCTTTGCATCCGCCACCAGGTCGGGCACGCCAGCCACCCCAGGGGTGACGGTGGTAGAACGCGGCGAGGGGGCGTCATCGTGAAGGACAGAGAGCAGCTCCCGCATCTGGGTCAAGGCCGAGCGACCGCGCGCGGCGATCGTGTCGAGGGCCTCGATGGCCTTGTCAGGATCCTTGCGACCTGCGTAGCGACCGCCGTCCGCCTGCGCGATGACGACAGTGAGGGAATGCGCAACGATGTCGTGCAGCTCCCGGGCGATGCGGTTGCGCTCGCTGACGGTGGCGAGCTCGGCGCGGGCGGCCAGCGCCTCCACTGCCTGGTCACGGCGCAACGAAAAGCGGCCAGCCAGCCACATCAGGGCGATGGTCACGGCGGTGAGCAGGGCGATTACTCCCCAGAACGTCCAGAACTCAGCGGTCCGAAAATCCTCACCGCCCCATGCAAAATCACCGTCTCTTCCCTTGCGCGCGTTGTAAATGGTCCCCCACGCCATCGCGTAGAAAGAGCCAAGCAACAGTAAAGTCAGCCACAGCTTGCGGCGCAGCATCAGCTTCGCGGAGATGAAATAAGCCTCATAGGCCACCACCAAGTAGCCAAGTGGCCACACTAGCAGCGCAGACGTCGCATAGGCATACATGCCAACTGCAGTGACTGCCACACCCCATTCAGGGCGAAAGCGTTGGAGGAGCAAGCCGATGAACCCCAAAACTAGACCTGTGCTGGCAACAACAACCTGCCAGGGGGCGATGTTCATGGCGGTGCCAAATGTGCTTCCGGCACCGAGAAAGAAGAACACCATGACCACAACAGCTACAAGCACCCACCAGGAGGCATCCCGCCACCACACCGGACGAGGAACTGCTTCATAAGACATGTATGAAGAGTCTAGTTACAGGCGCACCCTATCGCCGTAAACGAGCAGGCCATTAACGAAACGGGTGAGGAACGGCGGCGAGAAGTGGCTGGTTGCCTCCAGCAGCTTCGTCTTCCAACCGACCGGGAAATGCACCTTCGTGGGGCTGCGGCGCGGCGCGGTCACGGCCCTTACTACCTCTGCAGCCACGTCTTGTGGGGTTGTGGACGCCCCCAGCCGCCGCATGCCCGCCGTTTCCACATCGGCGATGAGCGCCGTCCGCGAGTACAGGGGCAAAACAGTGCGGACGCGAATGTTGTGCTTATCCCACTCGAAATCCAGCGCCTCGGAGATGCCACGGACGGCGAACTTGGTGGCAGAGTAGGTGGCCATATCCGGGGTGCCGTAGATGGAGGAGGCACTGCAGACGTTGACGACCACACCGTTGCCGGCGGCTTTGAGGTGTTCGAAGGCCGCCCGGCAGCCGTAGATCACGCCCTTGACGTTGACGTCAACGAGGGCGGAATCCTGCTGGAAGCTCCCGCGGTCGATGAAGTCGCCGCCGTAGAGAACGCCCGCGTTGTTGATGAGTGCATTGATTCCCCCGGCGCGGGCCGCGAAGTCGGTAACAGTGGCGGACCACTGGTCGGGGTCGGTGACGTCGAGGGTGCCGGGGATGATGTTGGGATGCTGAGCCCAGTCACGGACCTTGTCGCCGTCGAGGTCGTAGGCGCCGACGGTCCAGTCGGCCTCGGCGAAGGACTCAGCGATTGCGCGGCCGAAGCCTTGGGCCGCGCCAGTAACGAGTATTGATTTCACACCCCTAACTATTACAGTAGTTAGAGTACAGGAGGTAGATTATGGCTTATTTAATCATCGACCAATCCGGGAACCCATTAAGTCGCCCGAATGATGGAGATGTTGTATCCAATCCAGACACAGGGCAGGTCCTTACCGTCAGCTTCCTGAGGATAACCACGCCCAACGGGGACTATGAAGTTGATTTTCTTCCCGGAATTGTCGACCTCTACCAAGGAAGCAAGGATAGATCATCCTATTCCACAAATATTCAAGAGATAAGCGTCGAGAAAGGAACTCGACTTCACAAAATTGGCAGTATTGACCATATAGATGATGTAACCCTGACGCATTTAGGGGATAAATACCGAGTTCAGGCCGCGAAACTAGACGACACGAAACCAGATAGTTTAATCCTCTGCGAAGATGGTTTTATAAGAACTTTGCAAGATAGTTTTTCTGCTACCGACAGGCCTCAAGGAGTAATCCTCGTTCTCCACAAAGTAGACGAGTAGGCAGCCCCGACGCCCCCTACCCAGTTAGAACGCTTCACCCCATCAGCTTCTGCTGCAGGGCGCGATCCTTCTCCAGCACCGCGTCGCGCATGTTCTCCTGGTATTCGACCATTTTGTCCATCAGAGCCTTGTCAGCCACCGCAAGGGTGCGCACGGCCAGCAGTCCGGCGTTCTTCGCACCGTCGATGGAGACGGTGGCGGTCGGCACGCCGCCGGGCATCTGCACGATGGAGAGCAAGGAATCCAAGCCATCCAGATTGCCCAGGGCACGCGGGATGCCGATCACCGGCAGTGGGGTGGCCGCGGCGACCATGCCGGGCAGGTGGGCGGCACCGCCGGCGCAGGCGATGATCACCTTCACGCCGCGGGTGTGCGCGGTGCGGGCGTAGTCGAGCATGCGCTCCGGGGTGCGGTGCGCAGAGACCACTCCGACCTCGAAGGGGATGCCGAACTCGGCCAGCACCTCGGCGGCTGGCTCGACGGTGGGCCAGTCAGAGTCGGAGCCCATCACCAGGCCGACCAGCGGGGTGCGTGCGTTTTCAGTCATCAGTTAGTCCTCCCATTCGGCGGTTTCCAGGAACTTCGCAGCCAGGCGCGCCTGCTCGCGCGTGCGCGCCGGATCCTCCCCCAGCATATTGACGTGGCCGATCTTGCGGCGCGGGCGCCAATCCTTGCCGTACATGTGAATCTTTGCGTTCGGGAAGCGACGCCACACCACGTCCATGCGCTCGTGCATCGGCATCGCCGGATCCTCGGCCGCTCCCAGCACGTTTGCCATGACCACCACCGGCGCGGTCGGCTCGGTGGAGCCTAGCGGGCGGTCTAATACCGCGCGGACGTGTTGCTCGAACTGGCTGGTGGTGCAACCATCTTGAGTCCAGTGGCCGGTGTTGTGCGGGCGCATCGCCAGCTCGTTGACGATGATCTCCGGCTGGCCGTTCTCGTCGGTGGTCTCGAACAACTCCACCGCCAGCACACCCGTGACCCCCAGTTCGGTGGCGACGTCACGGGACAGCTGCTCGGCGGCAGCCAGGATCTCAGGCGTGGAGTTCGGGGCAGGTGCCACGGCCTCCACGCAGATTCCGTCCTCCTGCAGGGATTCCACTGCCGGCCACGCCTGCACCTCGCCGGACGGGGTGCGGGCCACCATGGCGGACAGCTCGCGCACCAGCGTGACCTTCTTCTCCGCCATCAGGGGGATCTCCTTGTCCAGCAGCTTCTCCACCAGCTCGCGGGCCTCGTCCACCGTGGCGGGGAACCACACGCCCTTGCCGTCGTAGCCACCGCGGCGGGCCTTTAGGCACACCTGGCCGCCCACGGCCTCGAAGAACCCGGCGATGTCCTCGGCGGACTCGATGGCGGCGAAGGCCGGCACGGGGGCACCCAGCTCGCGCAGCTTCTTGCGCATCACCAGCTTGTCCTGCGCGTGGATCAGCGCCGACGGCTGAGGCTGCACGTTCACACCCTCGTCGATGAGGGCATCCAGGAAGCGATTGGGCACGTGCTCGTGGTCGAAGGTCACCGCGTCGGAGTCGCGGGAGACCTCGCGGACGTGCTCCTCCAGCGCGTAGTCCCCCAGCACCACGTCGGCGGTCACCTGCGCGGCCGAGGAATCCGGCGCCCCGGCCAGCACGCGGCAGCTCAGACCCAGCTCGATCGCCGCCTGTTGTGTCATTCGCGCCAGCTGCCCGTCACCGATGATCGTCACCAGCGGCGCGCCCGGCGCGTGCGCGGTCTCGCGGGCTAATGACCAGTCGGCTGTGTTTTTCCCGTTGTTCTCACTCACGCCTTCTAACTATAGTTCCCCGGCCCGACACGCCTAAGCTGGCTCTTCAGCAGCCGCTCGAACTTGCGGGTATAGGGAACCGAGTACAGCACCAACGGCACCCGGGCGCCTGCCACGTACACCGCCACGTCTCCCCGGTGGGAGCGGCAATCCACCACGTTGGCCAGCGGGATCTGCCCGATCCGGCTGCGCAGGTGGCCGGTCGCGGTGATCAGCCGCCTGTCGGTCAGCAGCATGCGGGAGCGCGCGCGGAAGATCAGGTGGCGCACGCAGCGCCTCCAGCAGACCCACAGCCACGCAACCAGCAGGCCCCGGCGGAGCCAGAGGAAGGCTTCCACGGTGGGGGCGTCCAAAGCATTGGTGGCCAAGTACTGATCCAGAGCGCCGATGCCCATCCAGAACAAGCCCGTCCACAGCATCAGGCGCAGCACCGGGAAGAACATGGAGCGGCGCGCGGGGCTCAGCTCCGCTAAGACCTGCTCGCCGGGGTCGAAGGTGATTTTGCTCATGCGTAGCGCCCTCCGTAGTCGCCCGTGCCGTCGGCGCGCAGGTGCACGATCTCCCCGGCGCGGATCACGCGCGTGCCCTCGCTGGTACGGACCAGCAGCTCGCCGTCGTCGTCGATGTCGGTGGCCGCGCCCTCCACGACCTCGTCGCCGGGCAGGAAAGCGCGCACGGAGGTGCCGATGGTCGCGGAAGCCTGGCGGTAGCGCGGCAGTACGGTCTGGGCCGCCCCTCCTAGTCGACGCCACCTCTCCAGATTCGTCGCCAACTCCGCGAACACGGCCACCGCGACGTCCTCGCGGCTTGGGCAGGGCAGTCCCAAGCGGGCGCATTCCAGGTCGATGGAGCTGGCGTGGGCGACGGGCAGCTCGTCGGTCTGCAGGTCGTAATTGATGCCGAAGCCCAGGATGATCGCCGGGTGCGGATCCAGGTGCACGGCTTCCACCAAGATGCCCACCAGCTTGCGGCCGTCCAGCACACAGTCGTTGGGCCACTTCAGCTGGATGGGGATGTCCGCGGAGGCACGGATGCCCTCCACGATCGACAGGCCCGTCAGAAGTGGGAGCAGGCTGATACGGTCAACCGGCACGTCCGGCAGGCGCAGCAGTACGGAGCAGATCAGCTGGCTGCGGGCCGGGGCCTCGAAGGAGCGCCCCTTGCGGCCGCGCCCGGCGGTCTGTTCCTCGGCCATGAGTAGGGACATGTCGGGCAAGTCCTCCCCGCAGCGCACGCGGTCGGCCAAATCGGTGCTGGTGGAACCGGTGGTTTCCAGCACTTCGACGTGGCGGTAGCCCAGCGGAGCCAGGCGCTCGGCCAGGCGGCGGGGGTCTAGCGGCGTGCGCATGGGAGTACTGTCCTTTCTCTTCACATGCCTTCCCTCAGACACTCTAGCCCCACCAATCACGGCGCTGAAGTTTTTACACCGTATTATGGCGACCATGAGCTCTACCACCGACACTTCGACAACCGCCGGGAAGATCGCCGACCTCCGCGATCGACTGGCGGAGACCCACAAGCCGCAGGGGGACGAAATCCCGCGCGCTCGTCGCCGCGTGGACGCACTGCTGGATGCCGGTAGCTTCGTGGAGACCGACGCGCTGGCCCGCCACCGTTCTACCGCCTTTAAGGCCGACAAGTTCCGCCCCGCCACCGACGGCATCGTCGCCGGCTACGGCACCATCGACGGCCGCCCGGTGTGCGTTTTCTCGCAGGACGCCACCCTCTTCGACGGCCAGATCGGCGAGACCGCGGGCGAGAAGATCCTGAAGGTCATGGAGCTGGCCGTGAAGTCCGGCACCCCGCTGATCGGCATCTACGAGGGCGCCGGCGCCCGCCCGAACGAGGGCATCGCGGCCCTGGAGTTCTTCTCTCGCATCCACAACCTGCAGACGAAGCTGTCCGGCGTGGTTCCGCAGATCGCCCTGGTCGCCGGCCCCACCAGTGGCGCGCTGGTGCACTCGGTGGTTCTGTCCGACGTCGTCGTTGCGGTCAAGGGTGCCGGCGAACTGGTAGATGACGCCACAGACGGCACCGCCCACATCGTCGCCGAGGACGACGCCTCCGCACTGGGACTCGTCGCGGACATCCTGGGCTACCTTCCCAGCAACAACCGGGCACTCCCCCTGCCCGGGGAGGAGGCGGACGCCGAGGCGGAAACAGACGAGCTGGACAGCCTGATCCCCGACTCGGACGCGCAGGCCTACGACATGCACAAGGTGCTGGACCGCGTGGTGGACGCGGGCTCTGTACTGGAACTCCAGAAGCTCCATGCGCCGAACCTGATCACGGCACTGGTGCGCGTGGGCGGCCGGAGTGTGGGCGTCATCGCGAACCAGCCCGAACAACAAGCAGGGGCGATCGACGACGCGGCGGCTGAGAAGGCAGCGCGCTTCATCCGCTTCTGCGATGCCTTCAACATCCCACTGGTGACCTTCGTGGACTCGGCGGGCTACGCACCGGACGTGCTGTTCCGCCGCACCGCGAAGCTGATCGGAGTGACGGCAGCGGCGAGCGTCGGCAAGATCGCCGTGGTCACCCGCAAGGCCTTCGGCGACGCCTACCTTTCCCTGGGGGCGAAGCGCCTGGGCACCGACCTGGTGTACGCATGGCCGACCGCGCAGATCGCGCAGGACGACAGCTACCAGGCGGAGCCTTACTCCGCCGCGGAGCGAGGCCTGGTGGACGCGGTGATCCCGCCGCGCGAGACCCGCTCCCGCATCGTCGACGGCCTGCGCCTGGTGGAGCGCAAGGCCGAGGACGGCTACCCGCGCAAGCACGACAACCTGCCGTTCTAGGAGGAAGCGCGTGACTGACTTTCAAGTGATCAAGGGCAACCCGAACGAGGTAGAGACCCGGGCGCTGCAACTCATCATCGACGACCTAGCCAAGGAGGCCGAGGCGCTGCGCAACGCGAAGCCGGATACGCGCGGGCACTACGGCCGCGAGCTGCGTCACAACAGCCCGGGTGCGTTCCGCAACCCGCGGATGCCGCGGGGCTAGGGCATGCAGCTGACATTGGCCAGCACCTCGCCGGCGCGCGAGAAGGTGCTGAACGCCGCCGGGGTGTTCCCGCGCAAGGTCTCCCCTGGTGTGGACGAGGAAGCCGCCGTCGCGGAGCTGGTGAACCCCACCCCGGCGCAGTACGTGCAGCACCTGGCCACTGCGAAGGCGCGGGCGGTAGACGGCGAACTGGTGCTGGGCGGCGACAGCATGCTGCTGATCGACGGCGAGCTGCAGGGCAAGCCGCACACGCGCGAGGAGACGGTGCGGCGGTGGCGCCAGCAGCGCGGGAAGCGCGCAGAGCTAGTCACCGGGCATGCGCTTTTTGACGCCACCACGGGCCAGATCTACGAGGAAGCCGTGGCCACGCAGATCCAGTTCGCCGATGTCTCTGATCGGGCGATCGAGGCGTACGCCGCCACCGGCGAGCCGCTGAAATGTGCCGGCGCCTTCACCCTGGAAGCGCTCGGCGGCTGGTTCATCGAGAGCATCGACGGGCACCCGTCGGCCGTGATTGGCCTATCGCTCCCCGCCCTGCGGCGGGGGCTGGCCCACTTCGGCTACGACTTCTGCGACCTCTGGGGCTAGTTAGTCAGCCTTAACGGAGCGCTGCTCCGGGCCGACGTAGCTGGATAGCGGGCGGATCAGGGCGTTGTCCTCGTTTTGCTCCACGATGTGGGCGGTCCAGCCGACGACGCGGGCCATGACGAAGATCGGGGTGAAGAACGGGATGTCGATGCCCAGCATGTAGTAGGTCGGACCCGCCGGGAAATCCAGGTTCGGCTGGATGCCGGTGCGCTGGTCCATGGCCTTCTGCATGTTGTCGTACATCTCCACCCAGCGCTGGCCGTCGTGGTTGGCGGCGGTGCGGCGCATGGCGGCCTCCATGGTGGGCACGCGCGAGTCGCCCTTCTTGTACACGCGGTGACCGAAGCCCATGATCTTGTTCTTCGCGTCGCACTGGTCCAGCACCCACTGCTCGGCGGCTGCCGGGTCCTCGACGGCCAGGAAGTTGTGCATCACGGCCTCGTTCGCGCCACCGTGCAGCGGACCCTTGAGGGCGCCGATGGCGCCGGTGACTGCGGAGTAGACGTCGCTCATGGTGGAGCTGATCACGCGACCAGTGAAGGTGGAGGCGTTGAAGCCGTGCTCCGCGTACAGGGTGAGGGACTGGTCGAAGGCCTCGACGTCGTCGCGGTTGTTGGCGGGGCTGCCCTCCTCGTCGCCGAAGCACATGTAGAGGAAGTTCTCGGCGATGTCTCGGTCGCGGGACGGCGGGATGTAGTCCAGGTTCTTACGGCGGCGCAGGTCGTAGGCGATGATCGTCGGCAGCTTGGCCAGCAGCGTCAGCCCGGTGCGGCGCACCGCGTCGGGGCTGCGGTCATCCGCGTTGAGGTCCTCCGTGCCGAACACGCTCACCGCAGTGCGCAGCACGTCCATGGGGTGGGCGGTCTTCGGCAGGGAGTTGATGAGGTCCAGCATGCTGCGGTCGATGGGGCGCAGGGCGCGCTCGCGCTGGCGGAACTGCTCCAGCTCGCGGAAGTCCGGCAATTCGCCGTTCCAGAGCAGGTAGGCCACGTCCTCGAAGGTGCAGTGCTCGGCCAGCTCCTGGACGGGGTAGCCCCGGTAGGTCAGGGAGTTGGTCTCCGGGTTCACCTTCGAGACACCGGACGTGTCCACCACCACGCCGTTGAGGCCCTTGTTGATGTTCTTGTCGGTGCCGGTGACGTTGGAGGTCTTGCTGGACTGGGCGCGGGGCGTGGTGAAGTTGGTGCGTCCGCGGTCGAAGGGTGCGTTGGAAACCTTGATCGGCTTAGTCATGGTGAGTGGTCCTTTCGGGTTAGAAGATGCCGCCGGGGATCTGTGGTGCGCGTGCCAGCACGTCGTCGCTGACCACGAGGTTCAGCTGGCCGAGCTCGCCTGGGGCCAGGTCCGCGGTGGCCTCGGCGACGGCGAGGAATCGATCCTGTTCAGCCTCGTCCACCACGCCCTCGGCCAGGGTGCGGAACTTGTTGATGTAGTCGGCGCGGCCGAAGGGGCGGGCGCCCAGCGGGTGGGCGTCGGCCACGGCCAGCTCATCGACGATCTCGGTGCCGTCGCGCAGGGTGACTACTGCCTTGCAGCCGAAGGCCTTCTCGGCCGGGTCGGTGGAGTGGTAGCGGCGGGTCCACTCCGGATCCTCCACGGTGGAGATCTTGTGCCACAGCTCCACGGTCTCCGGGCGCTGGGCGCGCTCGGGGGCGTAGGAGCGCTCGTGGTGCCACTCGCCGTCTTCGAGGGCGACGGCGAAGATGTACATCACAGAGTGGTCCAGCGTCTCGCGCGAAGCCTTTGGATCGAACTTCTGCGGATCGTTCGAGCCGGTGCCGATCACATAGTGGGTGTGGTGGCTGGTGTGCAGCACAATGCTTTCCACCTGGCTGAGGTCCCCGATCTTGTCCCGCATGCGGCGGGCCAGGTCGATCGGCGCCTGGGACTGGTACTCCGCGGAGTGCTCCTTGGTGTAGGTATCCAGGATCGCCCGCTTGGGCTCTCCCGCCTCCGGCAGGGGTACGACGTAGTGGGCGTCCGGGCCGTCCAGCAGCCAGGCGATCACGCCGTCCTCGCCCTCCCAGATCGGGGCCGGGGCGCCCTCGCCGCGCATGGCGCGGTCCACGGCCTCCACCGCCATCTTCCCGGCGAAGGCGGGGGCATGGGCCTTCCAGGAGCTGATGAGCCCCTTGCGAGACTGGCGCGTGGCCGTGGTGGTGTGCAGCGCCTGGCCGACAGCCTGGTAGATCACCTGCGGGTCCAAGCGTAGCAGCGTGCCGATACCCGCGGCCGCGGACGGCCCCAGGTGTGCGACGTGGTCGATCTTGTGCTTGTGCAGGGAGATTCCCTTGACCAAGTCCACCTGGATCTCGTAGCCGGTGGCGATGCCGCGGATCAGGTCGCGCCCACCCAGCCCGCGCGCCTGCGCTACGGCCAGGATCGGCGGGATGTTGTCACCTGGGTGGGAGTACTCGGCGGCCAGGAAAGTGTCGTGAAAATCCAGCTCGCGCACCGCTACGCCGTTGGCCCAGGCGGCCCATTCGGGGGAGACGGTGGCGTCAGTACCAAAAACGGCGCTGGGCCCGGTGTGGCACAACGCCTGGGTGCGCGCCGAAGTTACTGGGCGGCGCAGGATGGAAGCGGCAGCGACGGCCGCGTTGTCGATAATGCGGTTGACCACCATGTCCGCGGTGTCTTGCGGCACCTCGACCGGGTCGGCGGCGACCTGCGCGACCTTCCATGCGAGGTGTTCTTCCTGCGGAAAGTCGTCGGCAGAGGGGTGGACGCGAACGTCGTGGTTAATCATCGCGGGGGTTAGATCCTTTCGGGAATTGAGTCTGTGATGCGCCTCACTCTAACGCCCCGCGACGGGTTATGTAGTTAAACAAATATTTTTTGACGCCAAAACGTCAGTGTTGCGCTGACGCGCTTAAGCGTGCTTTGCCTCCACGCGCTTGATGGCCTCCTCGGCAACCAGCTGCTGGATCCCCATGTCCAGCTCGGAGGTGAAGCCCACGCAGGAGCAGTTGATCTCACCCAGGACGTAGGTGTCCTCGCCGGTCTCGTCGTCATCGGCCAGCATGAAGTCGGCAGTCCAGATCAGCGGGATGTTGTCGCCACCCAGCTTCTCGGCGATGACCGGGCGGGCCGCGGCGAACATGTCCACCAGGTCCTGCCACTCCTCCGGCTTCTGGTAGGTGTACTTCGCACCGGAGAACAGGGTTGCGGAGAACGCATCGCCGCCCTCGGCCGGCTTCTTGTGAACCACGAACACCGGGTGCGGACCGACCAGCAGAATGCGGATCTCGCCCTCGACGATGCGCGGCATGAAGCGCATGTCCACCAGCATGCCGTTGTCGCCGACGATGTACTGGTCGCAGAAGTCCATGAACTCGCCCAGCTCGCGGACCTCCGTGTGGTTGTCGACTGCCTCGGTGCACTTCAGCTTCGTATCCAGGGGCAGAGCCGTGCCCGGCTCGATGGACTCGGCCAGCTGCTTGTCCTCCAGCTGCACGCGCCAGATGCCGGAGCCGGTGGAGCCGCGGTTCTGCTTCAGCACGCGCTCACCGTAGGACAGGGAGGTGGGGAAAGTCTTGTGGAAGGAGTCGACGTCGTAGTAGGCGGCGGTGTCGTCCGGCACCAGGTCGGTGTCGTTCAGCTTCACCAGCGCATCCTTCGCGCCGTAGGCCATCATCTCAGCCGGAGTGGACATGCCCACCAGGCCGGCCTCCTCGGTCAGCTTGGTCAGCATGTCGAAGTAGCCCTTTTCGCCGCCGGGGATGTGGCCCGGGTTGACGCGGGAGATGTAAGCGTCGTACTTAGCGGCAACGTCTTCGTAGATCTCGCTGGCCTTCTCCGGGTCGAAGTAGACAACCTCGCCGCCCCAGCCCTTCTCGCGGATGGCCTCGACGATGGGCATGGTGTCGCGGCGGTGGCCGTCCTCACCCTTGTCGTTTCCACCCTGAACCTCAAAGACAACAATGTTCTTGTGCACGGTTTCCCCTAGCTCTGGAAGTAAAAAATGCAGTGCGCGTGGCCACGTTTAGCCAACACCTTTAATTCTATGGCGAGCCAGCCCGGGCGGCAGTGTGAGAAAGGCTGGCAAGAAGGCGCTAGACTCTCAATCGATCGAAAGGCAGGTGTTTCATGGGAATCGAATTCGACCCCAGCCCTCAGCTCAAGCAGTACGCACAACCAAACAAGCTGGTCACGAACGCTTGGCTCGGCGCAAAACTGGGGACTCCCGGCCTCAAGGTCGTCGAGGTGGACGCAGATTCGCTTTTATACGATATTGGTCACATTCCCTCTGCCGTGCGCCTGAAGTGGTACGAAGACCTCTCGGATCCGGTGTGGCGCGACCTTATCGGACCAAAGGAGTTCGAGGAACTCATGGGGCGCCTGGGTATCTCCCGGGAGGACACGGTGGTGTTCTACGGCGATCACGCCAACCTGTGGGCCGTGTACGCGCTGTGGGTCTTCGAGCTTTTCGGCCACCCGGATGTGCGGATCCTGGACGGCGGGCGAGACGCCTGGATGCAAGAGGAACGCGAGATTTCCTATGCCGTCGACGAGGTTTCGCCGCGCCCCGTCTACTCAGTTCCCTCCCACCGAAACGACCACACCCACCGAATCTTCGTCGACGAGCTGCGCACGAAGTTCGACGGCACCCAGGTGATCGACCTGCGCAATGCCGAGGAGTACACCGGCGAAGTAACCCTGCCCGGCTACCCTATCCGCCGCAACGGGCACGTGCCGGGGGCCAAGAACCTGCGCGCCGACTCCTCGCTGCTGGCCAACTCGCGCTTCCGCCCCGCCGAGGCCATCGAGGCCATTCATGCCGAGCTGGAGCTGGACCCTCACCGTGAGACCGTTGTTTATTGCAACAACGGTGCCCGGGCCGCGCTCGAGTGGTTCGTGCTGCGCTTCCTCTTGGGGTGGGAAAATGTGCGGGTTTACGATGGCTCGTGGATCGAATGGGGAAACATGATGCGCGTGCCCATCGAACGCGCCTAACCGGGGCGTGTAGCCTCATTAACTAACCCCTAACTAATAACCCGAAAGGATTGTCCGTGACTTCCAGCACCGCCGCTGACTTGACGAAGGTACTGATCGCCAACCGTGGCGAGATCGCAGTGCGCGTCATCCGGGCTGCGCGCGACGAGGGCATCGCTACCGTCGCCGTGTACGCGGACCCGGATGCAGAGGCACCCTTCGTACGCATGGCCGACGAAGCGCTGGCTCTCGGCGGCCAGACCTCGGCGGAGACCTACCTGGACATCGAGAAGATCATCGGTGCTGCGCGCAAGTCCGGCGCCGACGCGATCCACCCGGGCTACGGCTTCCTGTCGGAGAACGCGGACTTCGCCCAGGCGGTCGTGGATGCGGGGCTGAACTGGATCGGCCCGCCGCCGGAGGCCATTCGCAAACTCGGCGATAAGGTCACTGCGCGAAACATTGCTCTTAGTGTTGACGCCCCTATGACTCCGGGCACTAAGGAACCTGTCGCGGATGCTGCAGAGGTCACCGCCTTTGCAGAGCGCCACGGACTTCCGATCGCCATCAAGGCCGCCTTCGGCGGTGGTGGGCGCGGCATGAAGGTCGCCTACACGATGGACGAGATCCCAGATCTCTTTGAGTCCGCAACCCGCGAGGCAATCACCGCCTTCGGCCGTGGCGAGTGCTTCGTGGAGCGCTACCTGGACCGCGCCCGCCACGTGGAGGCGCAGGTCGTGGCCGATAAGCACGGCAACGTCGTCGTCGCCTCCACCCGCGACTGCTCCGCCCAGCGGCGCTTCCAGAAGCTCATCGAGGAGGCCCCCGCGCCGTTCTTGAGCGACGAGCAGAACGAACGCATCTACTCCTCCGCCAAGGCCATCTGCCGCGAGGCCGGCTACTACGGTGCGGGCACTGTGGAGTACCTGGTGGGCTCCGACGGGCTGATCAGCTTCCTGGAGGTCAACACCCGCCTGCAGGTGGAGCACCCCGTCACCGAGCAGGTTACCGGCTGGGACCTGGTGCGCGAGCAGTTCCGCATCGCCCGCGGCGAAGAGCTATCCCGCACCGAGGATCCGGAAATTGTCGGCCACTCCATCGAGTTCCGCATCAACGGCGAGGACCCGACGAACAACTTCATGCCGGCCCCGGGCCGCATCCAGACCTACCGCGAGCCCGCCGGTCCCGGCGTGCGCATGGACTCCGGCATCGAAACCGGCGCGGTGGTCGGCGGCCAGTTCGACTCCATGCTGGCCAAGCTCATCGTCACCGGCGCCGACCGCACTGAGGCGATCCAACGTTCCCTGCGGGCACTGGAAGAGTACGAGGTCGAGGGCATCCCGACGGTTATCCCCTTCCACCAGGCCGCGCTAACCGACCCGGCCTTCGTCGCCGAAGACGGCAACTACCGCGTGTACACCCGGTGGATCGAAGAGGAATGGGACAACCAGCTGCCCGCCTACGAGGAGCCGCTCGCGGCCGCCGCCGAGGGCGAGCTGCCGAAGGAGAAGCTGGTCGTGGAGGTCGACGGGCGCCGCGTAGAGGTGCTGGTGCCGGGCGAGATCCTGGCGGGCCGCGGCTCGGTAAGCCGCGCAAAGAAGCGCCGCGCGAATGCCGCGGACATCGCCATCACCGGCGACACGGTGGCCGCCCCGATGCAGGGCACCGTGATCAAGGTGGAGGTCGCGGAAGGCGACGAAGTGGCCGAGGGCGACGTGCTGCTGGTGCTCGAGGCAATGAAGATGGAGAACGCCGTCAAGGCGCACAAGTCCGGTGTGGTGCAGTCCTTGAGCGTCGGAGGCGGCGATGGCGTCACAAAGAACCAGGCACTTATGGAGCTGAAGGACGACAGCTCCGCTGAGAACGAATAGACAAGACAGGAAACGCACCCCCCCCATGACTGAAACTACCGCTGAGCAGGCTAACAGCTTCGAAAGGAAGACGCCGAAGGGCATGATCTTCCTCGGCCTTGGACTGCTGATCGTCGCCGTAATCACCGCTATCGTTTCGCTGGTGGGTGTGAAGGACTTCGGCAAGGGCTACGACGTACAGGCCGGCAAGGAGTACTACCTACTGGCCGACGCGGACGCCCTGACCGCGAAGGAGTGCACCCTGGTCGATAAGGAGGGCAAGCAGCTCGTCGACCGTATCGAGGCCGCGGATCTAAAGTTCAGCCAGGATGACCTGGAGATCTCCGACGTGTCCCTGCCCTTGACGAAGAACAAGGGCGTGTACACCTCGATCAAGTTCACCGAGGACATCGAGGGCGCCAAGTACACCTGCGACCAGGGCAACATCTACATCTCCAAGTACTCCTCCGGCACCCTGCAGGCACTGCGGTGGGTGACGATGCTGTGCGGCGCTGCGGGCGTAGCGATTCTGATTCTGGCGGCGTTTGCGAACCAGCGTAAGCGGGCCGCTGATGATGCAGATAGCGCAGCGGACACAGAGGACGCAGAGGACGCAGAGGACACAGAGGACACAGAAGACTGAGTGGTAGAAAACCTTACGAACCAGCTGACCGGGACCTTGGCTAAGTGGAAAAGCTCCAAGCGGGGCTACGTATTGGCGCTCGACCAGGGGACCACGTCTACCCGCTGCATCATTTTTGACGCGCACGGCAAGATCATCAGCTCCAGCCACATGGAGCACCAGCAGATCTTCCCGCGCCCCGGTTGGGTGGAACACGACCCGGAGGAGATCCGGCGCAACACCCGGCGCGTGATGGCGGACGCGGCGGCCTCCCGCGACATCCCGGTGGAAGAGTTCGCAGCGGTGGGCATCACCAACCAGCGCGAAACCACCGTCGTGTGGGACCGCGCCACCGGCAAGCCCATCTACAACGCCATCGTGTGGCAGGACACACGCACCGACAAGATCGTGAGCTCCTTGAGCGAGGAGCAGAAGACCATGATCTTCGAGCGCACCGGCCTGAACGCCTCCACCTACTTCGCCGGGCCGAAGATCCAGTGGATCCTGGACAACGTCGATGGCGCCCGCGAGAAGGCGGAGCGCGGGGAGTTGGCCTTCGGCACCATCGATTCGTGGCTGATCTGGGAGCTCACCCGCCGCTCGCACAAGAAGTCCAAGGCGGGGCGCAGCGACCATGCCCGGCACGTTACGGACGTCACCAATGCCTCGCGCACCATGCTGATGGATCTGCGAACCCAGACGTGGGATCCGGAGCTGTGCGAGCTGTTCGGCGTGCCGGAATCCATGCTGCCGGAGATCGTCAGCTCCTCCGAGGTCGTCGGGAAGGTCCGCCGCAGCGGGCCGGTGCAAGGCGTGCCGATCGCTGGCATCCTGGGCGACCAGCAGGCCGCAGCCTTCGGCCAGGTGTGCTTTAACCAGGGCGAGGCGAAGAACACCTACGGCACTGGCAACTTCCTGCTGATGAACACCGGCACCGAGCCGCAGTGGTCCGAGCACGGGCTGATCACCACCGTCGCCTACCGGCTGGGCAATCAGCCCGCCGTGTACGCGCTGGAGGGCTCCATCGCCGTCACCGGCTCCCTAGTGCAGTGGCTGCGCGACAACCTTGGGTTCTTCGACACCGCCGACGACATCGAGCCGCTGGCTCGCAGCGTGGACGATAACGGCGGTTGCTACATCGTGCCGGCCTTCAGCGGGCTGCTGGCGCCGCACTGGCGCCCTGAGGCGCGTGGCATCATCGCGGGGCTGACCCGCTACGTGACGAAGGCGCACATCGCCCGGGCCGCACTGGAGGCCACGGCCTTCCAGACCCGCGAGGTCGTTGAGGCCATGAACGCGGACTCGCAGGTGGATCTGAAGAACCTGCGCGTCGACGGTGGCATGGTGGTCAACTCGCTGCTGATGCAGTTCCAGGCCGACCAGCTGGAGGTGCCAGTGACGGTGCCGGAGGTCTCGGAGACCACCGCCCTCGGAGCGGCCTACGCCGCCGGCCTGGCCGTGGGCTTCTACCGGGACCTCGACGAGCTGGTTTCCCTCTGGCAGGAGGAAAAGACCTACTTCCCCAAGGGCGACCCGGAGGAGCGCAAGATCGCCTACGACAAGTGGAAGCGCGCCGTGGAGCGGACGTTCAACTGGACCGAGGATTAGGCTCCGGGTGCTACCTTTAGAGGTATGAACGAACCGTCCCGCCGTGAAATCCGCATCTCCGATGTCGACCGTAGCGACGCTATCAGCGCGCTCGGTGAGCACTTCGCCGACGGTCGGCTCACCATGTCCGAGTACGAGGAGCGCGTGCAGCAGGCCACCACGTCCCGCTCCGAGCGCGAGCTCGCGCAGTTATTCACCGACCTCCCACCGCTGGAGGCTTCGCGCGAGCTCGTTCCCTACTACTCCGCCCACGAGGTCGATCGCCAATACCGCAGCGGCAGGAACGTGCGTCTGGGCTTGCTGCTCAGCACCGTGATCGGCAGCAGCGCCCTGGCCATGCTCTTCAATGGCGTGTGGGCGAATTCCGCCATCCTGCTGCTACTAATCCCGCTGGTTTTCGTGCTGCTTTACGTCATGAAGGTCGGCCCGAGAGCCTGGTACGAGCCCAGCCCGGAGCAGTTGGAGCGCCAGCGCTTCCGGGAGCTGAAGATGCAGCAGCGCGCCCAGCAGGCGCAGTGGAAATTCGAGCGCAAGCAGCGCACCCACCAGCTGACCAGCAGCGCGATGAAGTTCGCGCAGAAGCGCCTTAACGGAACTGGTCAATAACCCCGGCGAACAGGCGGATGCCGATACCGAGGGCGCGCTCGTCGAACACGATGTCCGGCTGGTGCAGGTCGGGCCTCTCCCCCTTGCCAGTCCACGCGCCCAGGCGCGCCATGGAGCCCGGCACGTGCTCCAGGTACCAGCTGAAGTCCTCGCCGCCGGTGGATTGCGGGGCCTCCTTCAGCGCGTTCGGATCCACGTCCTTGACGGCCTGCGCGAGTGCGGCGGTGGAAACATCGTCGTTCATCACCGGCGGCACGCCCTTGGTGTAGCGCAGCTCGAGCTCGGCCCCGGTGGGTGCCACCAGGTGCTCTAGGAGTTCTCGCAAGGTTTCTTCGCCACGACGCCACACTCCAACCTCCGCGGTGCGGAACGTACCGAGCAGGCGGACCTCCTGCGGAATTGCGTTGAACGTGGAGCCGCCGTTGATCGCGCCGAAGGTCAGCACCGTGCCGGTGCGTGGGTCGACGGTGCGGGACAGCAGCCCCGGCAACTGCGAGGCGATGAGGCCTGCGGTGTACACCAGATCCGCCGCCAGGTGCGGACGGGAGGTGTGGCCGCCGTGGCCGCGCAGGATGATCTCCACCACGTCGCTGGCGGAGGTGATCGCACCGGTGCGCACGCCGATCTCGCCGGTGCGCAGCTTCGGCTCGCAGTGGACGGCAAAGATGCGGGATACGCCGTTCAGCGCCCCGGCTTCAATGACGTCCACCGCGCCGCCGTCCATGACTTCCTCGGCGGGCTGGAAGATAAAGCGAACCTGAACCCCCAGGGCATCCTCCCCGTGGGCGTCAACAAAGTCGGCGAGGGCGACGGCCAGCCCCAGCACGATCGTGGTGTGGATGTCGTGACCGCAGGCGTGCATGACCCCCGGCACCTCGGATGCGTAATCGAGGCCTGTGACCTCCTGCAACGGCAGCGCGTCGATGTCACCGCGGAAGGCGATGCGGGGCGCGCCGACGGGGCCGATGTCGGCGATCAGGCCTGTGGAGGGCAGAGCCACGGGCTGCAGCCCGGCGCGCTCGAGCTCGGCGGCGAGGAAGCGGGTGGTCTCCGTCTCCATGTGCGACAGCTCGGGGTTGCGGTGCAGGTGACGGCGCCAGTCGATGACCCGATGTGCGTTGTCCCGCGTCCAGTTCTGCACAAACTGGGCGACGGAATGGGTGCTGCTTTCCTGCGCGCGTTCCTGTGTGCCGTCTTGCACTTGAATACTCACGTCCCTCTCACTTTTACTGACCCGTCTAGTCTAGCGCCTGCGGTATTCTTGGTTGGCATGACTGCTTCCCCAAATCCCTATGAACTGGCCGCAGAGGCTGCGGCGGCGCTGAAGGAGCGCACGGGCCTCGATTCCTATGACTGTGCCGTGGTGCTCGGCTCGGGGTGGCGCCCCGCCGCCGACGTGCTGTGCGAAGGCGCGGAAGATCTGCAGGAGTTCCCGATGTCGGAGCTGCCGGGCTTCCTGGCTCCCACCGCGCAGGGCCACGGCGGCACGGTGCGCAGCGCCCGCATCGGCGGCCGCAACGTGCTGGTGCTGCTGGGTCGCACCCACGCCTACGAGGGCCACGAGCTGTGGCGCACCGCCCATGCGGTTCGCACCGCCGCGGCCGCGGGCGTGCAGACGATCGTGCTGACCAACGCCGCGGGCGGCCTGACCGAGGGCATGACCGTGGGCGAGCCGGTGCTGATCGCCGATCACATCAACTTCACCGCCAAGACACCCCTGACGGGCGCGAACTTCGTGAACCTTGTGGATGCTTACAGCCCCGAGCTGCGTGCCAAGGTGCAGAAGCTGCGCCCCGGCATGCGCGAGGCCGTGTACGCGATGATGCCCGGCCCGCAGTACGAAACCCCGGCAGAGATCCACATGCTGCGCACCCTGGGCGCGGGCCTGGTGGGCATGTCCACGGTCTACGAGACGATCGCCGCGCGCGAGGCGGACGTGGATGTGCTAGGAATCTCGCTGGTCACGAACCTGGCGGCGGGGGTTACCGGCGAGGCTCTGAACCACGAGGAGGTTCTGCAGGCGGGCAAGGAAGCCGCCAACGACATGGGCAAGCTGCTCGGCGAGCTGGTGAACAACCTATGAGCCAGTTGAAGTTCGGCACCGCCGGCCTGCGCGCCAAGATCGGCCCCGGGCCAGACGAGATGAACGTCGGCACCGCCACCCGCGCCACAGCCGGTGTGGCTGCGTGGCTCAAGGAGCGAAAGCGCCCCTTGCGCGCCGACGGAGTTTTTCGTGCGGCTGTGGGATATGACGCTCGCTACGCCTCCCACGCCCTAGCCCGCGCGACGGCGGAAACCTTCGCCGGCGCAGGCTTCGACGTGACCCTCATCGCGGAGCCCTCCCCCACCCCAGTGTTGGCGTGGCTGGTGCGCTCCCGGCGCATGGACGTGGGCGTGCAAATCACCGCCTCGCACAACCCGGCACAGGACAACGGCTACAAGCTGTACCTGGACGGCGGAGCACAGCTGGTCTCCCCCGCCGACCGGCAGATCGAGGAGCACATTGCCGCCCAGCCCACCGACGCGGCGAAGATCCCCCGTTCCGAGGCGAAGTCTGTAGACCTGTCCGTGGTCTCCGGCTACGTCACCGAGCTGGGCACCCTGGTGGCCACCGGCCGCCAGGCGGAGCTGGCGCCGCGGCGGAAGCTGAAGATCCTCTACACCCCCATGCACGGCGTGGGCGGCAACGCCCTGGAGTGGGCCTTGCGCGAGAACGGCTTCGGCAACGTGCACGCGGTGGCCTCGCAACGCTGGCCGGACCCGACCTTCCCGACAGTGGACTTCCCCAATCCGGAGGAGCCGGGTGCCACCGACGCGCTGCTGGAGGAAGCCCGCGCCATCGACGCGGACCTGCTGATCGCGCTGGACCCGGATGCGGACCGCTGCATGCTGGGGTTGAAGCGCGCGGATGGCGAATACCACATGCTGCGCGGGGACGAGGCCGGCCCCTTGCTGGCGCGCCGGGTGCTGGCGGGCGTGGGGGCGTCCACAAAGAAAAAGCCTGTAGTGGCGACAACGGTGGTCAGTTCGCAGCTGCTGGGGCGCATGGCGCGCGCCGAGGGCTGGGACTACGTGGAGACGCTGACTGGCTTTAAGAACCTGGCGCGCGCTGCCGACGGTCGGCCGGGTGAGCTGGCTTTTGCCTACGAGGAGGCGATCGGCACCGCGCCCGCGCCGCACATCGTGGCGGATAAGGATGGCATTGCGACGGCGCTGATCGCGGCGGCGTGGGCGGCCGAGACGGATCTGGCTGCCGAGCTGGACGACATCGAGGCCACCTATGGGGTGTTCAGGACCGCGCAGGTCAGCGCACGTTTCGACAGTGCGGAGCAAGCGCAGGAGCTGATCGCGCGCTGGGCGGACAACCCACCGGCAGAGCTCGCGGGTGCGGCCATGCAGGCCGGGCCGATCGAGGATTCCGCGGGCAACCGCACCGACGGCGTGCGGCTGGTGGGCACTTCCGGGGACATGGGGCTGCGCGTGGTCGCCCGCGCGTCCGGCACCGAGCCGAAGGCGAAGTTCTACCTGGAGGTCAGCGCGGTGCCAGGGGCGGATGCACAGGCCGTGGAGGCGCTGCTGGAGCGCCTAAAGGTCGATGTTTCGGGGGCCGTATAGGCGGTCGCCGGCATCGCCCAGGCCGGGGACGATGTACGCGTCCTCGTTCAGGCTGGGGTCGATGGTGGCGGTGAAGAGTCGGCGCACGCTCACGTTGGCCTCCACCAGCGCATCCACGCCCGGCTGGGCGGAGACCATGCACACGCAGGTGATGTCGTTGGCGCCGCGATCCTCCAGCAGGCGGATGGCGTGCAGCAGCGAGCCGCCGGTGGCGAGCATCGGGTCGACCAGGAACACCGGCTGGTCGCTGAGGTCGTCCGGCAGCGCCTCCAGGTAGGGCACGGGCTCGTGGGTGGTTTCGTCACGGGCCATGCCAATGAAGCCGACTTGTGCGTCGGGGATCATGGACAGCGCCGGATCGATCATGCCCAGGCCCGCGCGGATGACGGGCACGATGATCGGGGGCTTTTCCAGCCGCGTGCCCGTGGTGGTGGCGACGGGGGTTTCGAGCTCGAAGTGTTCGACCACCAGGTCCGCCGAGGCCTCGTAGATCAGCATGGCCCCCAGGTCGGACAAAGCGGCGCGGAACTGTGCATTGTCGCTGTTCTTGTCACGCATGATGCTGAGCCGGGAGGCGACGAGCGGATGATTAACCACCTGAATTTCCATGGTTCCCCACTCTAGTTGATTCGCGATTGAACCTTTCGGGCTGCGGCGGAGTCTAAAGAAACTGCAGAGTGTTTTTGGGGGAGGGTTTCATGCTTTCAGGGGATGCGCTAGCGGCCGATTCGGAACTGGTGGGGCAGCTAAAGGGGCGCACGCAGGACGTGAGTACGGCGCTCCAGGAAAAGGTCGCGCCACTGCACGGCGCAGTGGGTATGGTGGCGCCGCCGGCGCTCAAGGATTTTCTGCGGGCGCTGTCGACGGCGCGGGAAGCCCACGATGGGTTGTTGCGGGATGCGGAAAGCTACTTTAATGACGCCACGTTTGCGCTGGGGAGCGTGCATCGCGGACTAGACAGGCACGAGGGCGAGTACTCCCACGCCTTCAGCGGGTTGAGGGAGGTCTGAGGTGCTAGACATAGCGAGCCTGGTGGCGCCACTGGCCGCGGCGATCCCCTCGCCCTTTAGTCCCGGCCTCAGCGCCAGCGTCTCTGGGGTAAGGGGCCTGCAGGATCTGGGGAACCTGGCGGCCTCCGCCCTGCAGGGACGGGCGGGCGATAACGTGCACGGCTCCCTGGACTCGGTGGCCAAGGCAGTTTCCCAGGCCTTAGGTGCAGGCGGTGCACTGGACAAGCTGGCGGGGCAGGCCGCCCAGGCCGTAGAGCGGGCAATCGGGGATTTGAGCGTCATCTTCGACGACTGCGTGCGGGAAGTCGGCCAGGCGGTGGCCACCAGCGGCATGGCCGGCCCGCTGGGCTTGGTTAATGGCCTCGGCGCGGCGATGCCGGTGGTGTTGCGACACGTCGGGCGGGCGGAAGATCGCATGCACACTCTAGAGGAGGAGCTGCGCGGGTTGACCCTGGACGTGCACGAGGTGAAGAAGGAACAGATCCCCGAGCGGTTGCCTGCCAGGAATCCGGACACGGCAGAGGTTGCGGCGCCGGCGTCACAAGATAGCAACAGCGCGCCGGGCGCACCGACGGACCAGGCACACAAGGCGGTAGCCGCGGCGAAGACGGCCCTGGGCACCCCGTATCAGTGGGGCGGGACGGTGCCGGGCAAGGGGCTGGATTGCAGCGGCCTGGTGCAGTGGGCCTACCAGCAGGCCGGGGTGGATCTGCCGCGCACGGCGAGCGCGCAGGCGGTCGGGCCGCAGATTCCGCGCGCGGAAGTGCAGGCGGGAGACCTGGCCGTGTGGGACGGGCACGTGGCGATGATCGTCGACGGCGGGAACATGATCGAAGCCGGCGATCCAGTGCAGATCAGCCCCATCAGGCAAGACAATATCGGAATGCCGTTCAAGGGCTTCTACCGGCCGACGGCGGCGTAGGCGAATAGGCATCGGCAAACAGAGGAGGAAAACATGCCACTCATCAACGGACGATCCCACGGCAGCGGGTTGGCGCGCATCGTGAGCACTCCCCCGCCGCGCGAGTATCTGGCCGCACAGTTCCTGGGCGAAATGCCGGAAACCGTGCCCGCGGTGCTCACGGCGGAGCTGCGCAACCGGCGGGCTGACCAGACGCAGGACTAAACACCGACGTAGTCAGACCGACCTAGTAGAATGCCAGCCATGGCAGCAGAAAATGGCTTGAGGACATTCGGCAACGGCATCGTTGCCGTGGAGTTAGAGATCACCAGCGGCACCTGGTACACCCTGTGGGCCCCGAACTGGCTGGTCAAGGGTGAGCGCTGGCAGGGCTTCCTGGGCGATGACGACGATCTTTTCGTCTTCGACTCCCCCGCCAAGCTCCTGGCTTTCCTCGAGGACGGCGGGCGCAACGAGCTGGCCGAGCACCCCAAGTGGGCGCAGTTCAAGTCCGACTTGGTCACAAATGTGGTGCCCACCCGCACCGGCAAGATCAGCCTGGTCGAGGTGCCCCGCAAGCTGGCTCAGCGCCCGGGCTATGAATCCACCTCCGCGGTCGCCCGCGGTTTCGATCTGCTGCGTTCCATGGGCAATGTCCTGGGGCTGAAGAGCGTGAACAACTGGTTCCACTCCTACTCCATCCTGGATAACGTGCGCCGCGGGCCGGACCACTACCAGTCGCAGAACGGCCTGGAAGAGTGGTCGGGCGTTGGCCGCACCGTGCTGGATCGGTGGAAGGGCATGCTCGATGACGTCGAAGTGCACCTGACCGAGCCTGAGGTCGACGAAGCGAAGGTGAAGGACGCACAGAAGCGCATCGACGAGGCTCAGGAGGCCCGCGAGAAGCGCCAGAAGGAAAAGGAGGCCGAGGCGGCGGCTGCGGCCAAGGCCACCGAGGGCAAGGACGTCGATCCCTACGACAAGACCATCTGGGCCGACGCCGGCATCGATCCGATCCGTATCAGCCTGAACGGCCAGTACGTCTACACTCTGCGCTGCTACGTCGGCGACAAGCCGCGCTTCCTCGGCCGCCACGGGGAGATCAACACCTTCCCGAACTCTCGTGCCCTCGTGCGCTGGATTATTGACGCCCACGATCACGACCTCGAAGAGCTGGATACTTGGGGCGACCTGGTCAGCGCCGCCAACGCCGGCGAGCTGGAGGTCACGGTGCACGACTCGAACCAGTACTCCTTCGCTGGCCTGCACGACGACATTTCGGAGTCCCTCGACGCCGTGGATACCGACCAGCTGGGCCGCGCCTACGAGCTGCTGGCGGACGCCGCGGACTGGGCGGGCGACGACGGCGTGAACAAGATCCTGCTGAGCTACCCGAAGCTGCAGAACTACCTGGCTTACATGCTGGGCTCCCCGTCGGACGCACAGCCATCCGCCCCCTTCGACGAGGAGGCGAAGGGCTGGAAGGCCCTGGAGGAAGGCCTGATTAAGCGCTTCACCCGCTTCTAGAAATTAGATGGCTGGCCCTGGCCAGCCCCAGGGCATCTTCGCCTGGCTGTTGTATTTGAAAAGCGCAAATACACCAAGAGAGACGGCCGCCAACGAAAGGGCGATTGCAAAATAAACGCCGATTTCTGCACTCCCTTGGAAGACCTCCTCGAAAACCAGGCCTTCTTCCCGCAGTCGAGCACCCTCTTCCCTCTCCATGGCCTTCAATGCTCGCTGGATCTTCATGATCGACCAGATCGCCCAGCCTAGACCCACCAGGCCCGCGCCGATGAACATGGAAGAGGCCACACGCGGCTTCACCGCCTGCCACAACATGACGGCACCCACAATCAGTAGCGACAGGGCTGCGACATTGGCTGGTACGCCGACTCCGGCACTGCTGAATTTCGAATCAACAACGTCAGCACCTTCCGGAGCGCCTGTGACGACAACCCTGCCCCAGCCGTTCACATTTAGCCTCATAATCCCTTCATCGTGATTAAACCTCAGCTCCGTCCATCCGAGAAAGCTCGCAGTGAACATAAGCAAGGCTAAAGCTGTGGCGCCGCCGGAGACGAGCAGCATCCATGTGCCGGGACGGTAGCCGTATCCAAACTGAGGGTTTCCACCCATCGCGCCGTAGGGATTGGGATTGTTCATGGATCAATCACTTCCGGTCATTCACGGGCAGCTACTAACAAAAGAGCTCGTCTGGGCTTACCATGACGAGCTCTCTTGCGATGTAGAAAGGTTCTTACTGCCCCGGCTGGTTAAACGGGTTCTGGTTACCTGGCTGGCCGAACTGACCCTGCTGATTCGGCTGGTTCTGTGGCTGTCCTGGCTGACCGAACTGACCCTGCTGGTTCGGCTGGTTCGGCTGGCCGAACTGCTGAGGCTGACCCGGCTGGCCGAACTGGTTCGGAGCGTTGTTTCCGTTACCCGGAACGTTCAGCAGCGGGCCGAACTTCACGATCGCCAGCACGCCGAGCGCGATGATCGCCAGGGCGATGATGATTGCCAGGAAGACCGCGAACTTCGGGCCGCCGTCCAAGGTGATGCCAGATGCGAACCCATAATTACTGCTGGCGGACTGAGCTTCCTCCAGTTTGTCCTTTGCCTCTTTGTAGGGACCATTGAAATCAACGATTGTCCAGATGGCCCAGATCAGATGCACCGCACCACCGGCGATACCCAGGTAGACGGCCACACGCGGCTGGATCTTCAGCCACAACATAACCGCCGCGGCGATCAGCAAGCCCAAGGTCAAGAGCATGAAGAGCACGCCCAGGCCGGTGTTACCGAAATCCTCGGCGAAATCCTTCTTATCGGCATTGTCACTCACCGAGAGCATGCCCCAGCCGTTCACGCCAGCGGTGTACTCATCTCCACTAATTTTGGTCGTAAGACCGACCCACTTGAAGAAGCTGAAGAACAGCACCAGCAGCGCTGCGATGCCAGCCACGCCTGCAGCCAGCTGGTTCCACGCCAGCGACTGCAGCCCCTGCTTCATTGCCTGACCGGCCTGCCCCGGCTGATTCGGCTGGCCGGGCTGCCCCGGCTGGCCAAACTGGTTCTGCTGTTGCGGCTGCGGCTGGTTCGGCTGCTGCGAGTACGGATTCTGGCCACCGGGGTTCGGTCCCGGCTGGCCATAAGGGTTCTGGTTGCTCATGGCGAATGCTCTCAATCTTTTCTGCGAATAATTCCTATCTAGGATTCGCCTAATTATTACAGCTTGCTACTGATTAAGCGACCGGAATGGCATTATCGATCAACAACGAAGAATTGGTCGAACGTCACGTTGCTGGCCACCTCGCCGTGTTCGTAGACCTTTAGGTCCTTCTGATTGATCTCGATGCGAGTTCCGCCCCCGACGGGCACGCTGTAGCTGCCGCGGCTCGGGTCTGCGTAGGACATGTCCACGTCCTTCTCGATCGAGTGGCCACCGACATAGCTTCGGTAGTAATAGTCACCGTGCTCCCCGACCTTGCACACCACTACGTAATCGCCGTCGCCATAGGCCGCGTACAGCCACTGGTCGTCAGCATTGCAGTGCGCGGGGCTGCCCTCCCAGCCATAGCTGCTCAGCCTATATTCTGGGCTGGAAGATCCACTGCCTCGCGGCTCCTCCGGGGTTGGCTCGTCCTCTGGGGTTGGCTCCGCTTCGCTGGTCTTGGTCTTCTTACGTGTGGTGGTCGTGGCGGGGCTCTCGCTGCTCTTTTTGGACGCCACCGTCTCCGCCGCTACCGGCGATTCCTCACCGTCGCCGCTGTCTTTCCCCATAACTGCCGTGGCCGTCAGCACGCCCGCGACCAGCAGCGCCACCACGGAGATTGCAACGATGGAATACACCCACGGAGAGGTCTTATTCTGCTGCGGAGCCTGCTGCGCAGGATAGTTGGGGTTCCAGTTATTCCAGTTGTTATTACTCATGTGATGTTCCGACCCTAGCGGTCGAGAATATTCATGTTCAGCAGCTTCGGGCCGCTATTGCCCACGCCGAAGAACAATAGGCCCTTCAACTTGCCATTGTTGTCCTCCACGGAGACGAGGTAGAAGTCCTCGTAGCGGTCAACGCTCTCCTCGGTCAAGACAAACCGGGCGAAATCGTTGCTCTTGGTGACTTCTCTGGGCTGGAGAGCCAGGGCGTCAAACTCCTTATTCATGCCCTCGTATCCGCCGTCGTCCAGGTCGAAGTAATCCGAGGCATCGGACATGAATTCCTTGCCGACGTGATCGTCCATCCACATCTGGGTCTCGCCCTTCTTACGCAGATCCAGGAACTCCTGGGAAAGGTTCTTCACCTCTCGCTCGTCTCCGAAGAACCAGCTCACACCCTTGTAGGCCCCAAACAACACCAGGACTGCGAGAAGGGGGACAATAGCCGCCACGGTCAGCGCCAGCTTCGAGGAACGGGCGAACTCGCGCTTCAGCTTGGACGGCTGCTTGGGCTGCTGCGGCTGTTGCTGTGGTTGCTGCGGCTGACCGGGCTGCTGGAACTGTTGGAACTGCTGGGGCTGTGCCTGCCCCTGCGCCGGCACCTGCATCTCACCCAGGTCACGCAGCGCGGCAATGTCGATCTCGGGGGCATTCGGATCGTCCAGGCGGGCATCGTACATGCCGCGCTTCGTCGGATCCGCAATCACCTGGCGCGCCACCTGCAGCTCGTCCTCCCCGCCCGGGTTGGAAGCATTACCCGTGCTCAGGCGCTTATCGATGTCCTTTGCGATGTCCTGAGTGCTCGTGCTCCGGTCAATCCCAAGTGACTCGTACAGGTTGTAATGCGCCACGGCTTCGGTCAGCTCCCATCCTTAAAATGTCGTTATACAGGCATTTAGCTTAACTTAAATCCCGCAGCTCGTGGTTGAAAGAATCCAATTCGCCCCCGCCGGCCATCTCCAGTGTCAACTGCTCCAGAGTGACCTCGGAATAATCCGCGTCCAGGGTTTGCTCGCCCATGTTCAGCAGCACAAAGTGGCTGCCCACCAGATACGCATGGTGGGGATTGTGGGTAATCAGCACCACACCTACCCCACCTTCGGCGGCAGACTTGATGAAGCGCAGCACCATGCCGGATTGTTTGACGCCCAGCGCTGCGGTTGGCTCGTCCAGAATGATCACTCGCGCGCCGAAGTACACAGCCCGCGCAATGGCCACGACCTGCCTCTGGCCACCGGAAAGGTTGGCGATGGGCACCTCGACATCGTCCAGGTGCACTCCCATCTTCTCCAGCTCCTCGGACGCGATGCGGCGCATCTCGTCGGCACGCAGCAGGCCGAAACGCCCGGTGAGCTCTTGGCCCAAGAAGAAGTTCCGCCACACGGACATCTGTCCGACCACGGCCAGGTCCTGGTACACGGTGGCGATGCCCTTATCCAGGGCATCCTTCGGGCCGTTGAAGTTGACTTCCTCGCCGTCGACCAGAACCTCGCCACTGGTGTGCTTGTGGCGGCCGGCAAGGATCTTGATGAGGGTGGACTTGCCCGCACCATTGTCGCCCAGGATGCAGGTCACCTTGCCGGGGTAGATATCCAGGTCAATGTCCTTCAGCACGTGGACATCGCCATAGTCCTTGTCCACATTGCGGAGGCTGATAATCGGGGTGGCGTCATTAGAAGAAGACATTTAGCTGCGACCTCCCGAAGTGAACTTGGAGACAGAGTTGTTGGTGAGCACCGCAAACAGCAGCATGGCCCCCAGGAAGAACTTGAACCAATCCGGGTTCCAACCTGCGTAGACGATGCCCTGGTTCGTCATACCGAAGATCAGCGCGCCGATGGCCGTACCGATGGCGGTGCCGCGTCCACCTGTGAGGGCACAGCCGCCAATGACCGCGGCGATGATGTAGAGGAACTCGTTGCCCACACCCTGGCCAGCCTGGATGGAATCGAAGGCGAAGAGATTGTGCATGCCCACGAACCAGGCGGCGAAGCCGACGAACATAAACAGGATCACCTTCACGCGGCGTACCGGCACACCGGTGGCGCGGGCGGCTTCGGCATCGCCGCCGACGGCGAAGATCCAGTTGCCGAAGCGCGTCTTGAACAGCAGCACGCTGGCCAGGGCCACAAAGAGGAGCCACCAGAAGACGATGGTCTTGACCTCCACGCCGAAAATGTTGATCGAGGAGGCGAAGACGGCCTTGGCGGATTCGAAACCCTCCATGTCGGCGATCGACGGGGTGGCGACCTGGCCGGTGACCAGCTTCGTGACGGCCAGGTTGATGCCCTGCAGCATCAGGAACGCGGCCAGGGTGATCAGGAACGACGGGATGCCCGTGCGCATCACCATCATTCCGTTGAAGGCACCGATGGCCAGGGCGATCAGCAGGGAGAGGAATACGCCCACCCAGGAGTTCAGCCAGAAGTTGTAGTTCAGCATTGTGGCGGCCAGTGCGGCGGTGGTGACGGCCACGCCGGAGGATAGGTCGAACTCATCGCCGATCATCAGCAGGCCGACGGCCAGGGAGATGATGCCCATAGTGGAGCTGGCGTACAGCACCGTAGAGAACGCATCGAGGGAGCGGAACGACGGGGCGACGATCATGAACAGTGTGAAGATCAGGACCGCGCCGAGCACCGAGGTGAACTCGGGACGCTTAAGGATACTCATCGCTTTCATCGCAGCCCTTCCTTGGCCGCGTCCGCGATGGTGTCCACGTTGGACTTATCTACGAACGACGGGCCGGTCAGCACCGGCTGGCCGCCGCCCACGGTGGAGCCGTTGCGCTTGGCCAGCCAGAGCGCGTCGATGGCCATGTAGCCCTGCAAGTAAGGCTGCTGGTCCACGGCCCACTCGATGGTGCCATTCTTGATTGCGGCGACGAGCTCCGCGTTGGTGTCGAAGGTGGAGATCTTCGCCTTGGAACCGGCCTGCTCCTTGGCCTGCACGGCCGTCAGCGCGACGGGGGCGACCAGACCCATGACCCAGTCGATGTCCTTCTGCTGCGCCAGCTTGGCCTGCACTGTGGACTGCACGCTGGTCAGATCCATGCCGTTGACGTAGAGGTTCTCCACAGAACCGCCGCCGAGGCCCTTCTTGATGCCCGCACAGCGGGACTCCTGGCTAGGGTTGCCCTGCTCGTGGATGACGCACAGCACCTTCTTGGCGCCGTCCTTCGACAGGCGCTCGCCGGCGCGCTCGCCGGCGACGGATTCGTCCTGGCCGAAGAAGGCGCTGACGTCGTACTTCTTGTAGTGCTCCATGCCGGAGTTCAGGCCGACCACGGGAATGTCCGCCTTCGCCGCGCGCTTCGCCGCCGGGCCCAGAGCCTCCGGGGTGGGCATGGTCAGGGCCAGGCCATCGACGTTGGAATCGATGGCATTCTGCACCAGGTTCGCCTGGTCAGGCGCCTGCGGGGAGGAGCTGTAGCGGAGCTCCAGGTTGTTCTTCTTGGCAGCATCCTCCGCGCCTGCGCGGACGAGATCCCAGAAGGTATCGCCCGGCGCGCCGTGGCTCACCATCGCCACGGTGTAGCGCGGAGTATCCACTCCCCCGCCGCCGTCGCCGGACGCACCGCCGCGCGGTCGGCCACCGGTCTCCGAGCACGCGGCAAGCGCCGCGCCCGTGCAGATAATCACCAGCATCGCCACCGCGCGGCGGAGGTTGAACTTAATTCCCCAAGAATTCGCCATGCAGAGCATTTTGCCAGTTCACAGGGGCAAAACCCAACCCTAAGCGGGACAACTTAAAGCATTCAGATGCGTCTAGCTGGAGGTTTGGTCGCCTGCTTCGCCATCGCTTTCCTCATCGTCCAGGCTGAGGCCCAGCTCCTCCAGTTCGGCCTTGAGGTTCTCCATGGACAGCTCAATATCCTGCTGGCCCGCGCCCGCTGCAACACCCGCGCCGTGCGGCTGGCCGTGGCCATGCAAGCGCTGCATGCCGTTGGAAAACTCGGTGCCCTCCGCGTCGCCTGCGTCCAGAGCCTCGTCCGGCAGGCTGTTGCCGACCTCGGCGTAGGCCGGGTAGATCACGTTGCGCTCGAGGTCTTCGCGCAGCCCCTCGTCGCAGTACGCCACCTGCAGTGCGTTGCTCGTAAGCTCCAGCAGCTGCCACAGCTCCAGGTCGCAGTGCTCGGCCAGCAGCTCGAATTCGCGGGTCATCGTGGTGCCGGAAACCAGGCGGTTGTCCGTGTTCACGGTGCAGAAGAAGCCCATCTCGTACAGCAGGCCAAACGGGTGCTCCGCCACGTCATCGCAGATACCCGTCTGCGTATTAGAGGTCGGGCAGATCTCCAGGGCGATGCGCTGGTCGCGCATGAAGCGGGCGACCGGACCCAGCTCGATGCCGCTCATGGTGGCATTAAAGTCCTCGTACACACGCACACCGTGACCGATACGCCGGGCACCCTGCGCTAGGGCGTCACGAAGAGAGTCCACACCGGCAGCCTCACCAGCGTGAATGGTGAAAGGAACGAGGTTCTTGCGCAGCAGGTCGAACGCAGCGGCGTGCTTCGAAGGCGGGAAGCCATCCTCGGCGCCGGCGATGTCGAAGCCCACCACGTAACCCTCGCCCGGGGTGTGCTCGCCGTAGTTGTCCACCGTGAGCTGGGCGATCTCTTCGGAACGTTCAGCGTGGCGCATGGCGCACAGGATCAAACGCACGTGAATGCGCCCGCCGCGCTCGGCGACCAACCGCTCGCCCTCCTTCACACCCTGCACCGTGGCTTCGACGACCTGCTGCAGGGAAAGGCCATCGGCCTGATGTTGCTCAGGGGCGTAGCGCAGCTCGGCGTAGCAAACGTTATCGGCGGCCAAGTCCTCGACGGCCTCGCGAGTAATGCGCACCAGCCCCTCGGCGGTCTGCATAACGGCGGTGGTGTGATCGAAGGTGGTGAGGTAGGTCGGCAGGTCGCCGGAGTTCGCCGCCTCGTAGAACCACTTCTCCAGCTCTACCGGGTCGGTGGTGGGCAGCTCGTAGCCGATCTTCTCGGCGAGCTCGACCAGGGTGGCGGGACGGACGCCACCGTCGAGGTGGTCGTGGAGCTCTACTTTGGGAAGGGACGCGATGATGTCAGAGTCAATCATGTCTAAAGATCCTAGCTGCATCCGCGTCCCACGCTCGCAGCTGGCCGCTAGCGCTTGAAGATCTTGGTGACCAATCCGCCAACGACCACGCCCGCGGCTGCGCCGATGCCAAGCAGACCGGCACGGTTGGCGTCGGCACTACCCGCACGCACCTCCTGGCGCACGCGAATAACGGCGGCCGGCGGTGCATCCGGGCGCAGGTTAGCCAAGGATTCCGGCGTGGTCGCAGCCCACGCGGAGCAGTACAGCAGGATGCGCCAGATGAAGTACATCAGCACCATCACACCGATCACCGGACCGAAGGCCGCGCCGGCGGGGTTGGATAGCGCGTTGGAGAAGAAGATGGTGGCGAACTGCTTGAAGATCTCAAACAGGATCGCGCCGATAACAGCGGCCTTCACCGCGGACTTGCGAGGCACCTTGGTGCGCGGCAGGTAGAGGATCATCCAGAAGAACACGCAGAAGTTAGCGATCAGCGCCACCAGCAGGGCCACGCCGAAGGTGATGTAGCGGATGCCCGGCACGTCTGCCAGCCCGACTGCATCCAGCAGCTGGGTGGTCAGGCCGGAGTTGCCGATGGTGGTGATGGCGAAGGCAGCGATCAGGGAGACCAGCAGGCCGACCAGGCCAATCAGGTCCTTTACCTTGCCGGAGACGAAACCGGAAGGCGTACCGTCGACCTTCCACATCGCGGAAACACCCAGGCGCAGGTGGGCGATCCAGCCCAGTCCGGTCCACAGGGCCAACAGAAGACCGATGGAGAATACGGACTTCCTCTGTTCGATGGACTGCTCGATGATGGTCTGCAGCACATCTCCCATGCTGCCGTCGCCCATGTTGGCGACCCTGTCCATGACGTCGTTCAGCAGCCTCTCGTTGCCCGCCAGGATCATGGCCAGCACGGCCAAGGTCAGCATCATCAGGGGGAAGATCGTCATCACCGAGAAGTAGGTGATGCCGGCGGCGAACTGGTTACCGCCCTGCTCGGAGTACCGATCCTGCATCCGCAGCACGTGGTCCAGCCACGGCCACTTGTCGCGGTACTTATCCAGCGGGCCTGGATCGTCCTTGCGGGATCGCTCCACGCCATAGTTATCCAGCTTGCTCTTATCAGGATCGGTGGTCGCCAAAGGGACGGCCCTTCCTTCCGGTCGTCTCGTCTTGAAAGTTCTTCACATTAGTAAAGCACGGCGGGGGCTGCCGTGCTTTACTGTTTCGCGTTGCTTGTTCCGCGTTATTGCTTCGCTACTGCCTTACTTCCGCCAGGAAGCCCACGCGCTCGTAGACCTGCTCGATGGTCTTCGCCGCGATCTCGCGGGCGCGGTCCGCACCATTTGCGAGGATGCGGTTCAGCTCGGCGGGGTCGGCCATGTACTCGTCGTAGCGCTGGCGCAGCGGGGTGCAAAACGCCTCCAACACTTCGGCTGTGTCCTTCTTCAGGTCGCCGTAGCCAGAGCCGGCCTTCTGGTAGCCCTCCACCAGTTCGTCGATGCTCTTATCCCCCAGCGCGGACTGGATGACCAGCAGGTTCGATACGCCCGGCTTGTTTTCCTTGTCGTAGCGGATCTCGCCGTCGTTATCGGTCACTGCCGAGCGGATGCGCTTGGCGGAGACCTTCGGGTCGTCCAGCAGGTTAATCAGACCCTTGGGGTTGTCCGTGGACTTCGACATCTTGGCCGTCGGGTTCTGCAGGTCGTAGATCTTGGCCGCGCCCTCGGGGATGAATCCCTCGGGCACCACGAAGGTCTTCTTGTAGCGGGAGTTGAAGCGCTCCGCCAGGTTGCGGGTGAGCTCCAGGTGCTGGCGCTGATCTTCGCCGACCGGCACCAGGTGCGGGCGGTACAGCAGAATGTCCGCGGCCATGAGCATCGGGTAAGCGTACAGGCCGGAGGTGGTGTTGTCGCCGCCCTGCTTGGCGGACTTGTCCTTAAACTGCGTCATGCGGCGCGCCTCGCCGTCACCGGTGATGCACATCAGCACCCACGCCAGCTGTGCATGCTCCGGCACGTGGGACTGCACGTACAGGGTGGAGCGCTCCGGATCGATGCCCAGTGCCAGCAGCTGCGCCACGCCCGCGAGGGTGCGCTTGCGCAGATCCTTGGGGCTGTAGCCGGGCACGGTGATGGCGTGCTGGTCGGGGATGAAGTAAAAGGTCTCGTAGTCTTCCTGCAACTGGATAAACTGCTTGACTGCTCCCAAGTAGTTGCCCAGGTGGTAGGAATCGCTGGTCGGCTGCAGGCCGGAGACGACGCGCTGTTTCTTCGCAGGTTGGTTCATATTATGTAACCTTACTCGTCGCTGTTGCGGGGTTCTTCGGGCGGGTTTTGTGACGCCCGCTCGTCCCCGTATTCGTACTCTCCCCGATCGACCAATTCGAACCGGTGTTTCCTCTTGCGCTTCTTCTGCCCGGATTTGTCCTTAGGTGTCCTCGGGGCCTTCGGGGCGCCAACGCTGCGCCGGCGCATCTCACGGCGCTGCACCCCGGCTTTGTTGAGCGCCCACATGGTCAGCCGCCCGGCGGGGTCGCGGACGTATTCGCGCTCCTGGTATTCGAAGACAGGCAGGGAAATGCGGTAGAAGATCGCCAGCAAGCGCAGGCCGAAGGCGAAGATCAGGCAAATGACGATGACCAGCTGGGTGCCGATGGTCTCGTCCAGGTTGAAGTGCAGCATGCCCATATACATCACCGCTACGAGGATGGCGATGGAGGCGTAGAGCTCCTCGCTAAACACCAGCGGCACCCGGTCGCATAAAACGTCGCGCAGCACGCCGCCAAACACGCCGGTCACCACGGAGGATACGACGACGATCAGGGGGTGGTAGCCCAGCTCCAGCGCCACCTGGGCACCCAGCAGGGCGAAGGTGGAAAGGCCCACCGCGTCGAGCACCAGGAAGATGGTGCGGAAGTAGTCCATCAAGAAGCTGGCCAGCACCGTCACCAGCGCGGCGCCCAGCACGATAGCCAGGAAGATCGGCTCGTCCACCCAGCGCAGCGGGTAGTGGCCGAACAATAGGTCACGCACCGTGCCGCCGCCGAAGGCGGTCACGGAGGCGATGAGCATGACGCCGAACATGTCCATCCGCTGACGTCCCGCAGCCAAGGCCGCCGTCATTGATTCGGCGGTGAGCCCCAGGACGTAGAGGACGGTCAGCATGCGTACTCCACCAGCACCGGCGAGTGGTCGGACCAGCGTTGGTCGTAGGCCGCGGCCTTATCCACCCAGACATTGTTGGCGGTCAGCGCGCGTTCCAGCATGCCGCGGGTGGCCACCTGTAGGTCGATGCGCCAGCCCGCGTCTGTATCGAAGGCCTGGCCGCGATAGGTCCACCAGGAGTAAGGCCCGGCCTGGTCGGGCAGCACCCGGCGCATCACGTCGAAGTACTGCGGATCTTCCACCGCGCCGGCGGCCAGGCGGGCGCTGGCGAGGTCCCCCGGCGCGTAGTCCACTGCCCCGAAGAAGTCCCCGGCCACGCCTGCGGGGTTGCCGTTGCGGCCGGAATCTTCGGCGTCTGCGACCTGGGTGGCATCGTCCGGGAAGGTGCCTAATAGGGAATCCATGAATGCCCGCTCGTCGGGCAGGAAGCCGGACTTCTTGCGGTTGGTCTTCCAATTCTTCAGGTCCTCGCGGCGGTGGCAGATGTTCCAGTCTCCACCGACTACCAGCTCGGGGTGTCCGGCCTGCTCGGCCTGTGCCGCCCGGTTCTGCAGGTACTCACCGAAGGAATCCAGGAAGCGGTACTTCTCGTCCTGCTTCTCCGTCCCCGCCGAGCCGCTGGGCAGGTACAGGGAGGCCACGCGCACCGGCAGATCCCCGGCGTCCACCGTGGCCTCGATGTAGCGGCCGGAGTCGGCGAACTCCTCGCTTCCTGGACCGTCACCGAAGCCGATCTGCACGTCCCGCAGGGGCAAACGCGACAGGATGGCCACCCCGGCCCGCCCCTTGGCGGCGGCCGGCGCCTGAGCCAGGTGCCACTCCCCCAGGACGGGTTCCAGGGCAGCACGCGTCTGCTTCTCGTCCGCGCGCACCTCCTGCATAAGCACTACGTCCGCTGGCGTGGCCTCCAGCCACGGCAGGATCCCCCGGTTGTCCTCATGGCGCACCTTCGCTGCCGCCCGAATTCCATTGACGTTAACCGTCGCAATAGTCAGTGACTTCATGAGTCCCTACCCTACTAACCCAGACAACTAACCCTTACTATTCCTTAAAGCTTTAGAACCTACGCCCGGGCGGCTGCGAGCTGACGGCGTCGTAAATAATAGGCAGGAATCCACAGCAGAGCGCCACAGGCGGCCATCGCCGCACCAGCGAGCGCAGGGGTGGAATAACCATAGCCAGCGGCGATGACGGCACCGCCGACCGCCGCTCCCGCCGCATTAGCCATGTTCAACGCAGAGTGGTTCAGCGCCGCGGCGAGGGTCTGCGCCTCGCCCGCAACGTCCATCAGGCGGGTCTGCAGGTTCGGTACCAGGGTGGAGCCCAACAGGCCGATCACGCCGAAGTTGATGATGCCCGCCACCGCATTGTGGGACAGGAAGTAAAAGGCGGAAAGGACGACGATCAGGGACAGCAAGGTGCTGAGGATCGCGTACTCCAAGTTCCGGTCGGCCAGCACACCGCCGATATACGTGCCGATGACCATGCCGATGCCGTAGACCATCAGCGGAATCCAGATGAGGTTGGCATTGAAGCCCGCGTTCTCCGTCAGGGTCCAGGAGATATAGGTGTAAACCGCGAACATGCCACCGAAGCCGACGGTGCCGATGGCGAGGGTCATGAGAACCTGCGAGTTCACCAATGCGCCGAGCTCCGTCAGCGGCTTGGTGCGCGGCATCAACGTCATGTGCGGCACGGTGAACCACAGGGCGACGAAGGTGACCACGCCGATGGCCGCGACCATCGCGAAGGCCGCGTTCCACCCGAAGGTGGAGCCCAGCCACTGCGCGATCGGCACGCCAATGACGGTGGCGATGGAAAGCCCCATGCCCGTCAACGCCACGGCCTTACCGCGCTTGCCGTTTGGCGCCATGGACGCGGCGATCAGCGCCGTGACGGAGAAGTACGCGCCGTGCGGGAAGCCCGCGATGAAGCGGGAGAGCATCAGGATCCCATAGGAGTGCGCGAAGACACTCAGGCCGTTGCCGACCACGAAGGCGCCCATCAGCAGCAGCGCCAGGCGCCGGCGCGGGATCGAACCCGTGAGCGTGGTGATCAGCGGGGCGCCGACGACCACGCCCAGCGCGTAGGCGGAAATCACGTGGCCGGCCTGGTCCTCCGAGATGGCGAAGTCCTCCGCGATGAGGTTCAGCAAACCCATCGCCACAAACTCCGTGGTGCCGATGCCGAAACCGCCCAGAGCCATCGCCACCATGGCGATGTAACGGTGGCGGGTGGAGATCTCCGTCTGGCGCGGAACCGGGCGGCGGGAGGGCAACTTTGTAAGTTTCGTTTCGCTCACGGGCATCGCTCGCTTTCATTAGTTGTAGGGACGGGTAAAAGGGCAGGTTGATAGGCGGGTTGACGGGGCTGCGGGAAGTGCGGCGGGTGGGTCGCAAAAGCGCGGCGGGTAGGCGTCAATAAAAATTTTTAAGCTTTAAAACCGAACAGGCCACGCGGTGGGCAATAACCCCGTACCATTCACAGGTTTGTTATTTGCCGTATTCTTGGATCGTAAACCACTAAAAGACCAACTGACTAACTAGAGGCTGGGAGACGAACGCCACATGGCAAAGATCATCTACACCCGCACCGACGAAGCCCCACTCTTGGCGACGTATTCTTTGAAGCCGATTGTGGAGGCTTTTGCTTCGACCTCTGGAGTGGATGTGGAGACCCGCGATATTTCGCTGGCCGCCCGCATCCTGGCCGCGTTCTCCGACGTGCTGCCCGAGGAGCAGAAGGTTGACGACGCTCTGGCTGAGCTCGGCGAGCTGGCCAAGACCCCGGATGCGAACATCATTAAGCTGCCGAACATCTCTGCATCTATCCCGCAGCTGCAGGCAGCCATCGCGGAGCTGCAGAAGGCGGGCTACGACCTGCCGGATTACCCGTCCGAGCCGAAGACCGACGAGGAGCGCGACGCGCAGGCCCGCTACGACTCCGTGAAGGGCTCCGCCGTTAACCCGGTGCTGCGCGAGGGCAACTCCGACCGACGCGCGCCGAAGGCCGTGAAGAACTTCGCCCGCAAGCACCCGCACTCCATGGGCAAGTGGTCGCCGGATTCCAAGACGAACGTCGCCACGATGGAGGCCGACGACTTCCGCCACAACGAGCAGTCGGTCATTATGGACGGCGATGACACGCTGCGCATCCAGCTGGTCAAGCCGAACGGTGAGACGCAGGTGCTGAAGGAAGAGCTGCCGGTACTGGACAAGGAGATTGTTGACGCCACGGTGATGCGCGCCGAGGCTCTCAGCACTTTCTTCCGGGCTCAGGTGGCTCGCGCGAAGGCGGAGGGCGTGCTGTTCTCCGTACACCTGAAGGCCACGATGATGAAGGTCTCCGACCCGATCATGTTCGGCCACGCAGTGCGCGCATACTTCCACGACGTGTTCGAGCAGTACGGCGACCAGCTGCTGCCGGCAGGCCTGAACGGCGAGAACGGCCTGGGCGCCATCCTGGACGCACTGGATGCGGGCAAGGTAGACAACGCAGCCGAGATCCGCGAGGCCTTCGACAAGGCCCTGGCCGACGGCCCGGACCTGGCGATGGTGAACTCCGACAAGGGCATCACCAACCTGCACGTGCCCTCCGACGTGATTGTGGATGCTTCCATGCCGGCGATGATCCGCACCTCCGGCCAGATGTGGAACAAGAACGACGAGACCGAGGATGCGCTGGCAGTTCTGCCGGATTCCTCCTACGCGGGCATCTACCAGGTCGTTATCGACGACTGCCGCAAGAACGGCGCCTTCGACCCGACCACGATGGGCACTGTGCCGAACGTGGGCCTGATGGCGCAGAAGGCCGAGGAGTACGGCTCCCACGACAAGACCTTCCGCATTGAGGCCGAGGGCCGCGTGCAGGTGCTGAATGGCGCCGGCGACGTGCTGATGGAGCACGAGGTTGCCGAGGGCGACATCTGGCGTGCGTGCCAGGCCAAGGACATCCCGCTGCAGGACTGGGTGAAGCTGGCCGTGAAGCGCGCCCGCGCTACCGGCGCCCCGGCTGTGTTCTGGCTGGATCCGGAGCGCGCGCACGACCGGAACGTGCAGAAGCAGGTGGAGACCTACCTGAAGGATCACGACACCGAGGGCCTGGACATCCGCATCCTGCCGCCGGAGGAGGCAATGCAGCTGTCCATCGACCGCATCCGCGCTGGCGAGGATACGATTTCCGTCACCGGCAACGTGCTGCGCGACTACCTGACGGACCTGTTCCCGATCATGGAGCTGGGCACTTCCGCGAAGATGCTTTCCGTGGTTCCGCTGATCGCCGGCGGTGGCCTGTTCGAGACCGGTGCGGGTGGTTCCGCGCCGAAGCACGTGGCCCAGCTGGTGGAGGAGAACCACCTGCGTTGGGATTCCCTGGGTGAGTTCCTGGCGCTGGCGGAGTCTCTGCGCAAGCTGCAGGAGACGGACGATAACCCGCGCACCCCGATCCTGGGCGATGCTCTGGATGCTGCCACCGAGTCCGTGCTGAACGAGTCGAAGTCCCCGTCCCGCAAGGTCGGCGAGATCGACAACCGCGGCTCCCACTTCTACCTGGCGAAGTTCTGGGCTCGCGAGCTGGCTGACCAGACTCGCGATGCTGAGCTGGCGGAGATCTTTAAGCCTGTTGCGGACGCCCTCGAGGCCAACGAGGAGAAGATCTCCCAAGAGCTGCTGGATATTCAGGGTCACGAGGTGGACCTGGGCGGTTACTACTGGCCGAACGATGAGAAGACGAACGCTGTGATGCGCCCGTCCTCGACGTTCAATGAGATCATCGACGGCCTGAACACCAACAAGTAGCCGCCGGGCTGGCTCACCGGGCTCCGGCTCCAGCCCTCTGGCTCTCGGCGCGAGCCCACCGGATCTCGGCCCGTAATAGCCCCGGCGCCGGCACTTTGTGAACTGCTCCCCATTAGTTGGACTGAGAAATCAGTTACCGACTAGTGGGGAGTAGTTTTCATTGAGAGCACGAAGTTCGCTGAGTGAGCATCAGCGTGAGCAGCTGGTGGAGTGTTTCGAGCAAGGCATGGGCTGTGCTGCCGCTGCCAATGCTCTTGGTGTCTCCAAGTATGCCGCCCGTATGCTCTGTCGTCGGTTTAAGCTGCATGGCAGGCTATGTCTTGTGGAGAAA
>NZ_KV789173.1 GCF_001807485.1 Corynebacterium sp. HMSC08A12
GCAAGCGTTACACCACACTAAGGGACGCAACCCGCTCCTAGTCGCAGCACTCCACTCGCAACACCAGTCTCAGCACCTCCACCTGCAAAGCCAGTCGCAGCGCCTCCACCCACAGCGAAGACAGTTAACCACCGCACACCAGGCGAACCCGTATGAAAAATCACACAAATATTGCACTGGATATACCTTTGCACTGGGTGTAACTTTGTTCGAGTGATGCATTCGAACCGCTCCGATCCCCCAGCTCCCCCAGAGTCCACGGAGCCCACGGAACCCACGGACCACACAACTCCCCCAGACCCCACGGAACCTCCAGCTCCCCCAGAGCCCACGGAGCCTACAACCATGGGACTGCGCGAGCGCAAACGCCTGGAGACCAGGTTAAGGATCGAGGACGAGGCCACTCGCCTCTTCCTCGATCGTTCCTTCGATGGAGTCACCCTGGAGGAAATCTGCGAAGCAGCGGACATCAGCCGCCGCACCTTCTTCAACTACTTCTCCTCAAAGGAACACGTTGCGGTCGGTAAACAACCCCCATTGCTCACCAAGGACGACTTCAACAAGCTCGAAAGCTTCTCCCCGGCACGGGGCAGCCTGCCTCAATACCTCTACGCCATGCTGACCAAGAAGCGCATCGAGGAGGCCAAGAAGTCGGACAATGCCAACCTCGATCCGGAACTGGCGGAGTCGATAAGGTGGCGTCGTTCCCAAATAATAAAGAGATTCCCCAGCCTGGCACTTGCGAAGCTCGCCAGCTACGAAAAGCTACGCAGCGACCTCGCCGAAGCGGTGTGCAAGAACCTCGAAGGCCACCCGGGCAACCGCAGCACCGACATGGAGGCGATGGAGGAAGCGCACCTCATCGTCACCGCGGCAACAACGGTGCAATGGGCCGCAGCAACCTCAGCCACACGGCGCGGCAGAACCCTGAACAGCACAAAGGACTTTGACGTTGCTTTAACCGGGCTACGGCAAGTCTTCAGTGCCATCGAACCGGCCACCCTCAAGCCGTCAACAGACTCAACCGCAGAAAACATCTCGCAGAAAGCACAAAAATCCAAGGAGAACCGCCCATGAAAGATACTCGCGAAGAAGCCGCAGCAGCCAAGGCGCGGCTCGACGCGGCGGAAAAGCAGCGCCAGGAAAACCACAACAACGTCCCCCTAGTCTTCGGCTGCCTGATGCTCGGCATGCTGATGTCTTCCCTGGGGCAGATGATCTTCTCCACCGCCCTGCCCACCCTCGTCGGCGAGCTCGGCGGCGCCAACAAGATGAGCTGGGTCATCACCAGCTTCCTGCTGACCATGACCATCGGCATGCCCGTCTACGGCAAACTGGGTGACCAGATGGGTCGTAAGCCGCTGTACCTGGTGGCGGTAACCCTGTTCCTGGTCGGCTCCGTCCTGGGCGCGCTGGCGCAGAGCATGGACATGATGATCGTCGCCCGCGGAGTGCAGGGCCTCGGCGCCGGCGGCCTGATGATCGGCGCGCAGGCCATCATCGCCGACGTGGTTCCCGCCCGCGATCGAGGCCGCTACATGGGCATCATGGGCGCCGTCTTCGGTCTGAGCTCCGTGCTGGGGCCGCTGCTGGGTGGCTTCTTCACAGACGGCCCCGGCTGGCGTTGGGCACTGTGGTTCAACGTGCCACTGGCTGTGATCACCATCCTGATGGTCTTCTTCAACCTCCAGCTGCCGAAGCGCGGCTCGGGCGCCCGCCTGGACGTCCCCGGCACGGTTCTGATGGCTGGGGCCACTAGCTCGCTGATTCTGCTACTCACCTGGGGTGGCCGCGATTATGCCTGGTCCAGCCCGGTCATCATCGGCTTGGGCATCGCAGCGGCCGTGTTGGCCACACTGTTCGTGCTGGTGGAACGCAAGGCGAAGGATCCGCTGATCCCGATGGAGCTGTTCACCGTTCGCAACTTCGTGGTCACTACTGCGGCGGGCACGATCACGGGTGTGGTTATGTTTGGCGTGCTGGCTTACATGCCGACGTACATCCAGATGGTGCACGGCATGACCCCCACCAAGGCCGGTCTGATGATGATCCCGATGATGGCCGGCATGATCGTCACCGCCACCGCCTCCGGCCAGTACGTTTCCCGGACAGGTCGCTACAAGTGGTTCCCCGTCGCGGGCCTGCTCGTTGCCGCCACTGCGGTTGGTCTTATGGGGCTTTTTGACGCCCACGATTCCCTCGTGCACCTCGGTCTTGTCTTGGCCCTGATGGGTGTTGGCCTGGGGCTTTCGATGCAGATCCTGGTGCTGATCGTGCAGAACTCTTTCCCGATTTCGATGGTGGGCACTGCGACGGCTTCGAATAACTTCTTCCGCCAGATTGGCGGTACGGCTGGCTCAGCTATCATCGGCTCGCTGTTCACCCACCGCGTGGCGGATCTCATGGGCCAGCGGGTGCCCGGCGCGCTGCAGGAGCTGGGTCCGCAGGGGGCTGAGTTCGCCAAGGACTTCCAGGGCGGCGGCAGTGCGCGACTAACCCCGGAGATCGTCGATACGCTGCCTGGCCCGTTGCATGACGCGATCACTACCTCGTATAACGACGCCCTCGTCCCAGTTCTCGGGGCTATGGCGCCGGTGGCCGTGTTGGCTGCGCTGATTCTGGTGTTGGTGCGCCAGGACAATTTGAAGGAAACTATCGAATAGTCACCGTTGGGGTTCCATACAACGCAGAAAGGCGACCGCGCTAATGCGGTCGCCTTTTGATATGCCTGAGCTCGCTCGGGAGCGAATGTGCAAAGTTACTCGGACTTCTCTGCCGATCCCTCGCCGTTGCCAGCGTTGTCGTCGTCGCTAGCGCTGCCTTCGGCGCCGCCCTCGTCGGAGCGCTCCAGGTTTTCCTGGTAGTACTTCCAGGCCGGGCCACCCTCAAGGATCTTCTCCATCACCATGTTGTGGCGCCACGTGCCCTTCTTCGGCCCGTAGTTCATGTGGGACATGCAGTGGAATACGCCCACTTCCTCGAATCCTCGGGAGACGTGCAGCCGCACGGAGCCCTCGTTCTCCGGGAAAATGCTGGAGTGCATCGCCCAGTGGCCCTGCTCGGCGGCGTCCTTAAGCAGCCTATCGAGCAGGCTGCCGGCCACACCCTTGCCTGCGGCATCCTTGTGGACGTAGATCGAGTCCTCCAGCACTCCGTCGAACACGTCACGGTGGCTGGCGGATGTGGCGGTGATCCACCCCAGGATCTTCTCCCCCTCCTCGCCCAGCCCTGCGGCTGCGGCGGCTGCGGGATCCGTGTCGATGGCAACGAAAGAGAGCTCGGGCAGGCGGTGGCGCATAAAGTCTTCCCACGCTTCGGGCGCGTTTTCCTCAAAGGTCGCCTCGCCCGTATCCATACCGGTCTGCAGGATCTTCTGGACTTGCGGATAGTCCTTCTCCTCCATCAGGCGGATGGAGATTGCCTGCTTGGCACTGTTCTGGGCGTTGTTGCCAGCACTGCTATCTGCAGCGCTCCCGGCCGTGTTCGCGGAAGTCATGGAAGAAATTGTGCCCTAAGACCCATCATTTACGCCACCTGGCTGCCGGCAGCTGTGAGCGAACTATCCTTTTTCCAGCAGGTTCGTCACCAGTTCAGCGATCGCGGAGCGCTCGGATCGGGTCAGCGTGACGTGTGCGAACAGCGGATTGTTCTTCAGCTTCTCAATTACTGCCTGAATGCCGTCGTGGCGGCCCACGCGCAGGTTATCGCGCTGCGCAACGTCGTGGGTCAGAACGACGCGGGAGTTTCGCCCCAGGCGCGAGAGCACGGTCAGCAGGACGTTGCGCTCGAGCGACTGGGCTTCGTCCACAATGACGAAGCTGTCGTTCAGACTGCGGCCGCGGATGTGCGTCAGCGGGAGTACCTCCAGCAGCCCGCGGGCGTCGATCTCCTCCAGCACATTGTCGCTGACCACCCCTTCCAGGGTGTCGTACACAGCCTGCGCCCAGGGGTTCATCTTCTCCGTCTCGCTACCGGGTAGATAGCCCAAGTCCTGGCCACCGACGGCATACAGAGGGCGGAAAACGACGATGCGCTTGTGTTCACCGCGTTCCAGCACTGCCTCCAACCCGGCGCACAGTGCCAGAGCGGACTTGCCGGTACCGGCGGAGCCGCCGAGGCTTACGATGCCAACCTCGTTATCCAGCAGCAGATCCAGCGCCACGCGCTGCTGAGCGCTGCGCCCGCGGATACCGAAGGCTTCCAGGTCGGTGGGAACCTGGCGCACCATGCCGTCGCCCATCGAGCGTGCCAGAACGGACTGGCTACCCGCGGTCAGCTGCAGACCGCAGTGGATCGGCAGCTCGTCAACCTCGTCACCGTCTACCGTCAGGGCGCCGGAGATGTCGGCCTCCCCCACGTCATACAGCTCGTCGATGATGCTGGAGGGCACCTCCGCGCGGGCCATGCCGTTGTATCCGGTGAGCACAACGTCCTGGGCGTGGTATTCGTCGGCGTCCAGACCAACGGCACCGGCCTTCACGCGCAGCGGCACGTCCTTCGTAACCAGTGTGACGTTGTGCCCCTCGGCCCGCAGGTTCAAAGCGCAAGCCAGGATGCGGTGGTCGTTTTGCTCTCCGCGCAGACCCGTAGGCAACACGGACTGGTCAACGTGGTTCAGCTCCACCTGGACGGTGCCGCCGTCTTCGTTGACGATGCTGGGCATGTCCAGCCGGCCGTGCTCCTGACGGAAGTCTTCGAGCATGCGCAGGGCCTGCCGGGCGAACCATCCGAGTTCCGGATGGTGGCGCTTGCCCTCTAGCTCACTGATGACGACAACGGGGAGGATGATGCGGTGTTCCGCAAACTTGATGAGTGCCCAGGGATCGGAAAGCAACACCGAGGTGTCAAGGACATAGGTGCGTAGGCCGAGCTCTGCGTCGGAATGCGCGTTGAGAGCCTGCTCTGCCTGAAAGTTCTGATGTGCCTGATCGGTGGGCGCGGCGGAAGTCATGGAGGTGGTGCTCCTTGTAAGGGATTATGAGTCGATCAACCCGGACGTTCCACGCCGCAAAAGCTACGCTTTACATCCGGGAAACGGATGAGGTGGGTAGTTGTTACTTGCTTCGGACACCCTCGACGCTATGCGCACCGCATGGAAATTACATTGTTGTCAGATGAACTCTGGGTAAACATAAAAAGCCCCAGGCTTCGGGGCAGTTCCTGCCCCTCACCTGGGGTTATCAAGCTCTACTTTAAGGTTAGAACTTAGCGCTTCTCGATGGTCTCGGTGTACTGACCGGACTCATCCTTTGCCCACGTGATGGTGCCGTTTTCGAAGGACTGGGTCCAGCCGTTAGCTGCGTCGCCCTTCTCCGGAGCGGTCGGCAGGCCCAGCTCATTGTCCAGACCGCCACCGTTGTTCCAGGTCTCGCCGATCTTGCCGATCAGCGGAACTGCACCGTGGTCCTTGGAGTTAGCGATCCAACCCTTCTCGAAGGTTGCCAGGGAGCCGTTCTCGCCCTCGGTGAACTCGGCCAACTTACCGAAGGAACCGGACTCGCCGCCCTCGTTATCCCAAGCGGTCTTGACGTCCTTCGGCAGCTCCACCTCTTCACCGCTAGCGGTCTGGACCTTCTCGGTCTCGCCCTCAGCATCTGCGCCCTCGGCGCCCTCTGCACCCTCAGCGTCAGCGTTCTCGGAGCGCTCAGCCTCGGACTCGCCGCCCTCGCCTTCACCGGCCTTAGCGGTAGCGGAGTCGGCAGCCTCGCCTGCCTTCTCGGTGGCGGAGTTAGCTGCGTCGCCAGCCTTGTCCTTGGCGTCCTCTGCATCGTCAGAGCACGCAGCAACGCCGAATACCAGGGATGCGCCTGCAGCCAGTGCCACTGCGGAACGACGGAAACGCTTGTTGGAGTTCATTACTAATACCTTTCTGTCAGTTCTTTTTCCGCTCTCGCTTTTCGCAAAAGCGCTACCCCTCCAGTCGTAATAGCCCTCCAGCGAAGAATGCACGCCCTGTTTAGGATTTTTAATCCAATCGAAATCAATCCTTTATTTTCGCCGCAGGCCTTGGGAGGTCTTTTTCTTCCCTCTTTTCTTTGTTTTATCTGCACTTTTATTGACGCCACCACGTCCCTGTTTAGCCACCTGTCGCGAGCTGCTCGCGGTGCGCCCTTTACATATCCCGACGAAGTCCTGGATGACGTCACTGTCGGATTCGGTGAGCCACATCAGGGCCACGCGGGTGCGGGGGCACGTGGTGGCGTCAATCCCTAAAAGATCCCGATGCACCACCCCGCGCTGGTTAATAGCCCGCAGCAAGGGGCGCGGCGCGACGGCGATACCAACGTTTGCGGCAACAACCTGCAGGGCTTCGCGCAGAGCTGCCACATCATCCCAGCCGGTAGGCGGGGTGACGTACATGAGTTTCTCGTCGGCCAGCTCCCGGAAGTTGATGGAATCCATGACCTTGACGGGATGCTCCTTGGGGGCGGCAACGCCGATCTGCTCCTCGTAGAGGGCAACCTCGTGCATGTCGGCCGGGCGTTCGAGCCCCTCCGCCGGGAGGCGAACCAATGCAACATCCGCCTGGCCTGCGCGAATATAGGGCAACGGATCGTCGGTGCCCGCGCTGGCGATCTTCCACCCGGGAACCCGCTCGTCGAAGCGCCGGAACCATTTGTCCGGCTGCACACCCGTGCTAAAGACAACTTTTAGGTGCTGGCGCGGCTTCGCGGCGCGGTTTTGCTGAGTGGGCATGGCACCAATAATAGAGCCGTTCATTAGAATGATGAACATGACTGACGCGAACCCGAGTTACAAGTCCGGCCCGCCAATGAAGCCCGCCACCGCCGCAAAGAAGCTGGCCATTTACCTTCCGGCTACGCCGCAGGAGTTTCAGGATTCCGCACTTACCCACGAGCAGTTTGTGGAGTTGCAGAAGAACCCGCCCGAGTGGCTGCAGACGCTGCGCCGGGAAGGCCCGCACCCCCGCCCCGAGGTGGCTCGCAAACTGGGCATTAGCATTACTTCACTAAAGAACAATGACATGGATAAGCCCCTCACTACTGCGGAGATTAAGGCGTTGCTTGAAAAGCAGCCGGAGTGGCTGCGGGAGGCTCGCCATAAGTTGGCTAGTGAGCGCGAGGAGACGGGGCGTCAATAAGTTCAGCTAGAGGCGGCACAAGAATAAGAAAAAGGCGAGGATAAGCCCGATATTTCGGACCTTTCCTCGCCTTTTCGCCTTTGGCCATTGACCTTCGGCCTTCGATGGTGACGAGCCATCAGAAGCTTTATCCGGTAAGCAACCTCCAGGTGACGAGACTGAAGGTTGCCGAGTAACCGGATGAACAACCACAGCACCTCGGAGGAGAAAGTGGCTACCGATGCTCATGCGCTTCGGGGAGAAGAGAGAAACCCTCATCGCATGAATACTGCGCCGGCAACTGAACTTTCGACAGGTGCTGCAACATATTCCACAACTGCAGTGCGCCTCAGGTGACTAGCCTGCGACACACCCAAGAGGTTAGCCAAGCCTCACCTGGCTTGTCAATATTTAAACAACAAAAATGTTGAATAAATCGCTGAGCTGGGCTTTTGCTTGGCGGGGGTAGCTAAATGGGCCCGCAGGGGTGAAGCAACAACCATGTGTGGCACATAACAGCGTGTTTTCGCCCAATATCGAGGGGTTTTCTTGTACTTTCGCCCCAAAGAAATGCTATTCTCATAAACAACGCAGAGATGCACGTCACAATAGCGATGTAACATCGAGCTGCAACACACAGAAATCTCTATAACCGACATTGCTGCCACTGGCGCTACGCACGCTACTGGTATTCCAGTAGTTCAAGTTCGGCAGTTCAAGCAGCCAACGTCTTGGTTTGAAAGGAACCCATGAAGAACTTCCTGCCACGCAACATTTTCGAAGAAGAGCACAACATGTTCCGCGAGGCCTGCGCGGACTTCGTGAAGGCCGAGATCGCCCCGAACGTTGACCGCTGGCACGAGCAGGGCTACTGCGACCGCGAGATGTTCCAGAAGGCCGGCCAGCAGGGCCTGCTGGGCATGATGGCTCCGGAGGAGTTCGGCGGCGGCGGTATGGAGAACGACTACCGCTTCAACGCTGTGCTGACCGAGGAGCTGGCTAAGGCTGACTCCGGTTCCGTTATCGTGGGCATCCAGACCATCAACGACCTGGTCATCCCCTACCTGCAGCGCTTCGGCAACGACGAGCAGAAGGAGCGTTTCCTGAAGCCGCTGTGTGCCGGTGAGAAGATCGCCGCACTGGCAATGACCGAGCCGGGCGCAGGTGCCGACCTGGCTGGCATCCGCACCTTCGCTAAGAAGGACGAGAACGGCGACTACATCGTCAACGGCGCGAAGACCTTCATCTCCAACGGTGTCCAGGCAGACTTCACCCTGCTGGTCGTCGTCACCAACCCGGAGAAGGGCCGCGCAGGCGTTTCCATGCTGATCGTTGAGGACGGCATGGAGGGCTACACCAAGACCGGCCCGCTGAAGAAGGTCGGCCTGAAGTCCCAGGACACCGCTGAGCTGTCCTTCGAGGACACCCGCGTTCCGAAGGAGAACCTGCTGGGCGAAGAGGGCGCCGCATTCGGCTACCTGCGCACCAACCTGGCACAGGAGCGCCTGTCCATCGCCGTCGGCTCCATCGCTACCTCCCGCCGCGCATTCGACCTGGTTTACAAGCACTCTCAGGACCGCAAGACCTTCGGTCAGCGCCTGATCGACCACCAGGCATACCGCTGGGAGCTGGCCAAGATGGCCACCAACATCCAGGGCTCCCAGTCCTTCGTTGATGCCTGCATCATGGAGAAGGTCAACGGCACCCTGGACGAGGTCACCGGTGCAATGGCTAAGTACCAGACCACCGAGCTGCAGATCGAGGTTGTCAACGAGGCTCTGCAGCTGCACGGCGGCTACGGCTTCATGCTGGAGTACCCGATCTCCACCCACTACCTGGACTCCCGCGTCCAGCCGATCTACGGCGGCCCGAACGAGATCATGATCGAGATCATCTCTCGCCGCCTGGCCAAGGGCGATAGCTAGGGTCTAGCCTTACTCCCCCTTAAACTGCGGTGGTCGCTTTCCTAGGAAGGCGGCCACCGCTTCGCTATGGTCGGCGGTGTTAAACAGGCGCAGCTGTGCCTCTGCCTCCGCTGCGGCAGCCTCGCTGATCGCCGCAGTGTTCTTCACCAGTGCCTTCATCTCCTTGTACGCCGCGGTCGGGCCGGCGGCGAAGTTGTTCGCCAGCTCCTCCACCGTTGCCTCGAGCTCCGTCGGCTCCACGAGCTGTTCTACCAGGCCCAGCTCTGCGGCTTCCTCGGCGGGCACCTTGCGGTCCAAGAGCAGCAACTGCAGGGCCTTCGCACGGCCCACGCAATCCACGAGGGTCTGTGACAGGCCCGAATCCGCCGCCAGCCCCACGCCTGTGAAAGCGCCCTTGAAAGAGGCGGCGGTGGACATCACGCGGAAGTCGCAGGCCATTGCCAGTCCCCAACCCGCGCCTGCCGCCGGCCCCTGCAGCGCGGCGATCGTCGGCACACTGATCCCGGCGAGGAGCTCAGTCATCGGGTTGTACTCCTCCACCACCTTTTCCATCCCCGTGCGGTTTTGCGTATCCCGCAGCTGTTCCTTCAGATCCTGCCCAGAGCAGAACGCCTTGCCATTGGCACGCAGAACCACTGCGCGCACTGCGGAGCCGAGTTCTTCCGAATCCTTTTGCGCATTGCGGAATGCCTCGATCAGCGCGAGACGCAGCCCTTGGTCTAGGGAGTTGTATGCTTCTGCGCGGTTGATGGTGATGTAACGTACGCCGGCTTTGTCTTCGACCAGTACAAGATTAGTGTTTTCGCTCATACTGGATACGCTACGTGGAGCGGCTGCGTAAAGCTGTGCTTTGGGCAGATGCTGTCGTGGTTTCTTGTTTAGTGACGCCCCCTCGCCATCGCCCTCTTATGTACCCGCTAGCGCGGGATGGCTAGCGTGGTTGGGCGATAACCTCGGCGCCGGCAGCCTTGAGGGCGTCCAGAGCCTGGGTAGCGCCGTCCTCGCTCACCGCGGCGCAAAGATCCTCGATGACCGTCACGCCGAAGCCCGCCCGGAGCGCATCTTCGGCTGTAGCGCGCACGCAGAAGTCGGTGGCGATACCCACGATCGTCACGTTTTCTACCTCGTGGGAGTTCAGCCACTGCTCAAGTGTCTGCTCCTCGCCCGCGAGATGACCTTCGAAGCCAGAATATGCGGCGGTGTATTCGCCCTTGTGGAACCAGGCGTCCACCAGCTCGGGGTTCAGCTCGGCACAGACCTGCGCGCCGTGCGTGTCGGCTACGCAGTGGACCGGCCAGGTGTCCTTGTAGTCCGGCTCCTCCCCCTCTGGCGCGAAGTGGCCTTCGGGCTTGATGTGCCAATCCTTTGTGCCGACGATAAGCGGGCGGGCGGCCACGGAAGAACCGTCGCCTGTTCCAGCTTCCTGCCCCTCGGTGTGCACCAGGTCGCCCAGCCAGGCGTTGATCCCCCGCGCCACCTCTAGGCCCCGGTCGGTTCCCAGGGAACCATCGACGAAGTCGTTTTGAACGTCGACGACGATGATTGCATCCTTCACCTGCGTGCTGACCATAGTGCTAAACCCCAATCCTTATAGCCGCCGGGCTTCTTAGACCAGCTTCCAGTCTTCCAGGCCCTCGTACAGCGGGAAGTCCGCGGCAATCTTATCCACGCGGGCGCGCAGCGCAGCAATGTCCGCGTTGCCGGCCAGAGCAGTACCAATGATGTCCGCAACCTCGGTGAAAGCCTCGGTATCCAGGCCACGGGAAGCCAGGGCGGAAGTACCAATGCGCAGGCCGGAGGTGACCATCGGCGGGCGCGGGTCGAAAGGCACTGCGTTGCGGTTGACGGTGATGCCGACCTCGTGCAGCAGGTCTTCGCCCTGCTGGCCGTCCAGCTGAGAGTTGCGCAGATCCACCAGCACCAGGTGCACGTCAGTGCCGCCGGTGAGCACCTGCACGCCAGCGTCCTTCGTATCCTGAGCGTTCAGTCGCTCAGCCAGGATCTTCGCACCCTCGAGGGTGCGCTGCTGACGGTCGCGGAACTCGTCGGTCTGTGCGACCTTCATGGCGACAGCCTTGGCTGCGACGGCGTGCATCAGCGGGCCACCCTGCTGTCCCGGGAATACGGAAGAATTCAGCTTCTTGGCGTACTCCTGCTTAGCCAGAATCATGCCGGAACGGGGGCCACCCAGGGTCTTGTGCACGGTGGTGGAGACCACGTCGGCGTGCGGAACCGGGGACGGGTGCAGGTCCGCGGCAACCAGGCCAGCGAAGTGAGCCATGTCCACCCACAGCTTCGCCCCGACCTCATCGGCGATGGACTTGAAAGCTGCGAAGTCCTGGTGGCGCGGGTAGGCGGACCAGCCGGCGATCAGCACCTGTGGCTTCTCTGCAATGGCCTGCTCGCGGATCTTGTCCATATCCAGGCGGAAGGTCTCCGGATCCACCTCGTAAGCGGCGACCTCGTAGAGCTTGCCGGAGAAGTTCAGGTGCATGCCGTGGGTCAGGTGGCCACCGTGTGCCAGGGACAGACCCATGATCTTGTCGCCCGGGTTAGCCAGGGACATCAGGACTGCTGCGTTGGCCTGTGCACCAGCGTGCGGCTGCACGTTGGCGAACTCTGCACCGAAGACCTGCTTGGCGCGGTCGCGGGCCAGATCCTCGACGACGTCCACGTGCTCGCAACCACCGTAGTAACGACGGCCCGGGTAGCCCTCGGCGTACTTGTTGGTGAGCACCGAACCCTGTGCCTGCAGCACGGCGCGCGGCACGAAGTTCTCCGAGGCAATCATCTCCAGGGTGGTGCGCTGGCGGCGCAGCTCACCTGCGATGGCTTCTGCGACCTGAGGATCCAGCTCCGCCAAAGGAGTGTTGTGCTGTTGCGAGTTCTGAGTGGACGAATTCTGCGGAGAAGTCACGTCTACCAAGGCCTTCCATTGTGGATGAATCTAAGAAAGATAAAACCGGTTGCTTATCTGCCTCACCATCATAGCGAGTGCCCGCAGCGCCCTATACCCAACCCATACCTCACCCCAACCCCAGCCCACACCCACCCCACTGCCAAACTATCGCGACCCCATTGCGACCCCATTGCGTTCCCATGACAAACCCAAAGCGATCCAATTTCACCTTGCCCCATTTTCGGGGCACAATGGGTGCTATGACTTCCCCCAGCCCTTACATTGAGCTGGACCGTACTCAGTGGCGCACCTTGAGAAAGTCGATGCCCCAGGTCCTCACCGAAGATGAACTGGAACAGCTCCGCGGTATCGGCGACGAAATCGACCTAGAAGAAGTCTCCGAGGTCTACCTGCCACTGTCCCGCCTCATTTTCCTGCGCGTCGAGGCGCACCGTAGGCTCAACGCCGCAACCGAAACATTCCTCGGCGAGGCAATGCCACCCATTCCTTACATCATCGGCGTCTGCGGCTCCGTAGCCGTCGGCAAGTCCACAACTGCCCGCGTGCTGCAGGTTCTGCTGCAGCGTTGGGAGACAAACCCGCGGGTAGACCTCGTAACCACCGACGGCTTCCTGCTGCCCACTGCAGAGCTCGAGCGCCGCAAGCTCATGCACCGCAAGGGCTTCCCGGAATCCTACGACCAGGCAGAACTGCTGAGCTTCATCACCAAGGTGAAGTCCGGCACGCAAAAGGTGCAGGCCCCGGTGTACTCCCACGAGGCCTACGACCGCATTCCGGACCAGACCATCACCGTCGACCGCCCGGACATCCTCATCGTCGAGGGGCTGAACGTTTTGCAGACTGGCCCCACCCTCATGGTCTCCGACCTCTTCGACTTCTCCGTTTACGTCGATGCCCGGCGCGAGGACATCGAGGATTGGTACATCGACCGCTTCCTGCGCCTGAAGAACACCGCGTTTAAGGATCCGAAGGCGCACTTCCACCACTTCGCCAACTTCAGCGATGAAGAGGCCACCGTGGTCGCTAGGGAAATCTGGCAGACCGTGAACCTGCCGAACCTCATGGAGAACATCCTGCCCACCCGCGTGCGCGCCTCTCTGGTTCTGCGGAAGGGCCCAGACCACCTGGTGCAAAAAGTGCGGATGCGGAAGATCTAGCCCCGCGCTCTATCGCGGGCAGTTATCGTCCGCGCCCTATCGCCGGCTATCCCCGGCTTAAAGCCCGAAGCGCCGGTGCCGCTGCGAGTAGTCGCGCAGCGCGCGCAGGAAATCCACGCGACGGAAAGCCGGCCAATAAGTATCGGTAAACCAGATCTCCGAGTACGCGGACTGCCACAACAGGAAACCAGATAGGCGCTGCTCCCCCGACGTGCGGATCACCAGGTCCGGATCCGGCTGCCCCGAGGTGTACATGTGATTCCCCAGCGCCTCGGCGGTGATTGCCTCCGCCATATCCTCCGGCGCGGTCCCCTTTTCCGCCAGCTCGGCCACGAGGGTCTGCACCGCATCCACGATCTCCTGGCGTCCGCCGTACCCCACGGCCACGTTCACGCGCACGCCCGTGTGGTCGTCCGTCTTGGCCTGGTTTTCCTCCAGGCGAATGCGCAGCTGTTCAGGCAGTAGCTCTAGGTGGCCGACGGTGCGCAGCTGGAACCCGGCGTCAGAATCCGCCAATTCCTCGGCAACATCACCAATGATGCTGCACAGCAACGACAGCTCCTCCGGAGAGCGCTTTAAGTTTTCGGTGCTGAGCAGGTACACCGTGACGGTTTCGATCCCCAGCTCATCGCACCAACCGCACATTTCCGCGATCTTCTTCGCCCCCACGCGGTGGCCGTGCGATACATCCGTAAACCCGTTCTCGCGCGCCCAGCGGCGGTTGCCGTCGGCCATGATGGCGACGTGCTTCGGCCGCGGCTTATCGCGCAGCGAGCGCGCCAGGCTGGCCTCGTACGCTGGGTATAGCAGCTGGGGGATGCGGTTCACGGTGTTGATCCTACTGATGCTGGTTCGGGGGTTCTTCGCCATCCTTATTGACGCCCTTAGCCCGCGCCCGTTCAGCGTCAATAGCAGCTGGGCCGGTCAGTGTGCCGGAGGAGGGCAAGAAACGCTCATCGGTCTGCGGCACCTCAGTGCGGGCGAACATGGATCGCTTGCTGGCGGTCTCGTCGAACCCCTCGGCCTTCATTGCAGCTTCCAGCTTCTCCGTGTCGAACAGGTCGATGCCACGCGCGTCGGCGAATGCTCGGCGGCGTTCCAGGCGGCGGATGCGCTTGTTCATGGCGAAGCCGATGAGCAGCACAACCAGCAGCAAGATGACGATCACGAACAGGCCGACTGGGGCGGCCTTACCGAACTCGGCGCCCTTCGGGCCGGTGCGCTCTGCCTGCGCAATGATCCAGGTGGCGGTGTTCATCGCTCGAAACTCCTTCTTGTTATCTGCCCATTAACTGTAGTTTGTCGCTCGCCTGTGGGGAAACCCTGCGCTGCGTGAATCAGCCCAGTACTGCGCTAATCCGCTGATTCCAACCCGGCGAAGAGTTCCGTCTCCGGTAGCTCGCTGTGCACACGCGACTGCGCGAGCTCGAACTCCTCGGTCGGCCACACCTGCTGCTGCAGATCCGTGTCCGCCAGAAAGAATGCACCCTTTGGGTCAATCTGGGTGCGGTGGGCACGCAGCGCATCATCGCGGCGCTCGAACCAGTCGGCCACATTCACGCGGGTGGTCACGCGGGAGAAAATATCCGGCAGCTGCCTCCACAACTCCAAGTGCCGCAGGACGTGCTCCGGCAGCTGCGCGCCACGCTCGTACATGGCGGTGGCCAAGTTCTCGAAACGCTCGCGGATGAACCCATGGGTGTAGTACAGCTTCTTCACCTCCCACGGTTCGCCCAGTTCCGGGTGGTAATTTGGGTCGCCGGCAGCCTCCCAGGCACGGACGGAAACCGCATGCACCTTGATGTGATCCGGGTGCGGGTAACCGCCGTGCTCGTCGTAGGTGATGATGACATGCGGGCGGAACTCACGCACCACCCGCACGACGTTCTGTGTGACCTCTTCCGTGTCCTGCAGGGCAAAGCAGCCCTCCGGCAACGGTGGCTTCGGGTCGCCCTCCGGCAGACCGGAATCCACATAGCCCAGCCACTCATGCTCCACGCCCAAGATGGAGGCCGCCTGAGCCATCTCCTCGTGACGCACCTCAATCATCTCTCCGATGCCCTGTTCAGCCAGCTCCTGCATCTCAGGATTCAGGATGTCCCCGCGCTCACCGCCGGTGCACGTCAGTACCTTGACCCGGTGGCCTTCATCGACATAGCGGGCCATGGTGGCCGCCCCCTTGCTGGATTCGTCGTCCGGGTGTGCGTGAATCGCCAGCAGGCGATAACGCGGCATATCTACGGAAGATGTCTTTTCACTCACGCCAATACAATCTACTACCCAGCCCTCCCCTACCCAATAGAGCCATCCGTCCAGGCAAGCCGGGGACGTGGGCGTCAATAATATAAGGGTGGGCTAGACTAGAGGCATCATGAACGCGGCGAAGAAGAGCATCCAAAAAGAGCGCTACGGCGAAACGCGCAACCAGAAATTCTCCGGGAAAATCGTTGTAGTAATCCTGGCCGTAGTGTTGGCGGCAACGCTTGCTTACGCGGTCACGCAGTTCATGCGCAATTCGGAAGCGGATGTTACGGCGCAGGAGTCCGGTGGCGAGATCGTCTCGGACGAGCGCATGACCATGAGCATCGACGTCACCCGCAAGGATCCCTCCAAGCCCGCGTACTGCATCGTCACCGCCCTGGACTACGACAAGAACGAAGTCGGCCGCCGCGAGTTCGTCGTGCCACGCGGCGGCGAAGAAGTAGAACGCTTCCTAGTGGACATCCCCACCCGCGAGCGCGGCTACGCAGCCACCGCCTACGGTTGCTCCGCCACGCTACCGCCGCACCTCGACCCGCGCGACTAAGCCGGAAGGCTAAGCAGACCCGCGCGACTAGGCCGGGCAGCCCAGGTAGCCTGGCGCCCAGGTGCTACACTTTGCACGCCTACTTAATAATCTATTGACGCCCACGTGAGAGACCGCGTCAACCTTCAACGAAGATGGGAGAACCCAATGGCCGAGAACCAGACTCGCTGGCTGACCCAGGAATCTTACGACCGACTGAATGCAGAGCTGACGGCTCTGAAGGAGAACCGTCCGGTGCTGGCAGCCGAGATTAACGAGCGCCGCGAAGAGGGCGACCTCAAGGAGAACGGCGGCTACCACGCAGCCCGCGAGCAGCAGGGCCAGGAGGAGGCTCGCATCACCTACCTGGAGGAACTGCTGGATAACGCCACCATCGGTGAGGCTCCGCAGGAGTCCGGCGTGGCACTGGTTGGTTCCGTGATCCACGTCTACTACGACGGCGACGAGGACGATAAGGAGACCTTCCTGATCGGCACCCGTGGCCTGGAGTCTTCTAACCCGGACCTGGAGACCTACTCCACCGATGCTCCGCTGGGTGCGGCCATCGTCGGCGCCAAGGTCGGCGAAACCCGCGAGTACCAGACCCCGACTGGCGATACTGTATCTGTGACGATCGTGGCAGCTGAGCCTTACGACCCAGACCTGGACGTTCCGCGCGCGGAGCAGTAGTTCCTGCCGGTTGATCTGGGCTTTAGCTGGAGTGGCTGGGCTTTAGCTGGGCTAGTTTGCGGCTGGCTGGGCTTGCCCGGGCTAGTTTGCGGCTGGGCTTTTAGCTGGGGCTGGCTGAGCCGGTTGCATTTATGAAGGGCGCCTGCGGGCGCCCTTCTTGTTTTCCTCTGCCTTGCGGGCCTCCCCCCTGCAGGGTCCAATGCCACCCCGGCTGCACTTTTCCCACCCAGGCAGCGCCCTGTGCGCCCCCTCGGAGGGTTAAATGTCGGAAAAGTTGCAATTTGTTATTGGGAGACATTCTCACTTACCTAAACTTGCAGGTCAGAGCGTTTTGGTATTCACGCATCGATAGCAGGAATTTTAGTTTTGCAACTTTTCCGACATCTAGGCCTGAGAACTGCAATTTTTCCGACATTCTCCCGTCCCGCACTCCCCTTTTCTCTACCCCGCCATTCCCCTTAGCCCCACCCTGAAAGAGGTTAAACCTCCAGATGTCGCCAGATCGAGAATACGCAGGGGGAAGTGTCGCTAGTTCGGGAATACGCAGGAGGGAACCCCGCCAAATCAGGGCAATACCGGGCTGGATGTCGCTAGAACGGGAATACATTCTTGATAACTATTCTCAACTATAAGAAAATGCAGGTCAGAGCGCTGCGCTTTTGTCAGGCTGATTGGTCGCGCCCGCGTATTCCCGATCTAGCGACATCTGTCCATGTCCACGCCCGCGTATTCCCGATCTAGCGACACTTCCCCCTGCCGGCACCCGCGTATTCCCGATCTAGCGACATTTCCCCCCCTTAGCTGCGAAACCTCCCGCATACAGACAGCAAAATTCCCCGCCCTAGCGGCAATATCCCCCGCACAAGAGCAGCCAACTCCCCCTCTCCGCACACCGGCAGCAGAAAAGGGCTCCCGGTAAACCGGAAGCCCCTCAACTAACAGCGCCCCAGCGCTAGCTCCTAAAGCGCTAGTCCCTGAAGTAGGACAGCAGGCGCAGGATCTCGGTGTACAGCCAGACCAGGGTGACGGCCAGACCCAGTGCCACGCCCCAAGCCATCTTCGACGGAGCACCCGCGCGGACCAGACGATCCGCCTGGTCGAAGTCCAGCAGGAAGCTCATTGCTGCAATGCCGATGCAGAACAGGGAGAAGATGATAGCGATCGGACCACCGTCACGCAGGATGCCTGCGGAGCCCGTAACCAGTGCAAACACCAGGTTGCCCAGCGCCAGAACCAGGATGCCGATCATGGCGCCCACCAGGAAGCGAGTGAACTTCGGAGTCACGCGGATAGCACCGGTCTTGTACACAAACAGCATGCCAATGAACACACCAATGGTTCCCAGAACCGCCTGGGCGATGAGCATGCCGGCGTCAGTATCACCAACCGCAGCACCAGACAGCAGGAACGTAAAGCCACCAACGAACAGACCCTCGAAGGCCGCGTAGGTCAGCGTGACCGGCGCGGAGTCGTACTTCTTGCCGAATGCAGAAACCAGAACGGCGATCAGGCCACCGATCATGCCGACGAAGGTCAGGATCATCGCCAGGCCGGGGTTGCTCAGGCCAATGATGAAGTTCACCACTGCCAGAGCGATGATCACGGCCAGCGTGATACCGGTCTTGGTAACAACGTCATCGACAGTCATCGGACGGTCGGCGCTGCCGGCCTGGCCGTAGTTGGCTGCGTCCTGCATGCCGTAACCCATAGCGGCGGTCTGTACACCGCCGTGAGCGGAGGTCGCGTAGGGGTTCATCCCCTGCTGGCCATAACCGCCCTGCTGGCCGTAGCCACCCTGGTTGCCCTGTTGTGCGAACGGGTGCTGGCCCTGGTTCTTGGCCAGCGACCCCATGAACGGGTTCGAGCTCTTCATTCTTTAGTACTCCAAAGTTGTGCTGGTCATTTTCGGTGCCGGAGCCTAGCAATAAGCCACCGGCGCTTTCGCGTACATCCTACCAACGGCTAAGCCTGCTTAAAGGTTCCCACAAGCAAAAGTTCGTGCTCTCGCGACTATTCATTTGCTTAGAAATGTTCTAGATCGAACACACTCCCCCGGCCTTTTAGGTAGTCTCCCAAACATGAAACGAACCAACTACAAGCGCCTATCCGTAGCCGCTCTGCCCGCCGACCTGGAAGTAGAGCTGCGCGAGCTCACCACCAACGCCCGCCTGCACAACCTCAACGACGATTACGACGGCAAGCGCCTGGAGATCGAGGCTCCCTTCCTCGGCGAGACGATCGGCTGGGTCGCCAGCGGTGACGCCGACGATGTCACCGAAGCCTTCCGCTTCGCCCGCCGCGCCCAGCAGTCCTGGGTGCATGTCCCCTTCGCCGAGCGCAAGCGCATCTTCCGCCGCTTCCACGACCTGGTTTTAAAGAACGCCGAGCTGCTCTGCGACATGGTGCAGCTGGAGACCGGCAAGAACCGCGCCAGCGCCTTTGACGAGGTCATGGACGTCGCCAACAATGCGCGCTACTACTCCAACAACGTGGAGAAGTTCATGAAGCCGCGCAAGCGCGCCTCGGCGATGTCGATCATGGCGAAGTCCATCGAGTACCGTCACCCGCTGGGCGCGGTCGGCCAGATCAGCCCGTGGAATTACCCGCTGTCCCTCGGCATTGGCGACGCGATCCCCGCGCTCCTCGCCGGAAACGCTGTGGTCGCTAAGCCCGACTCTGCTACGCCTTTTACCTCGCTTTTGGTCTTTAAGTTTCTTTTTGACGCCGGACTGCCGCGCGACCTGGTGCAGTTAGTTACCGGGTCCGGCCGCGTGGTTGGTAGTGCCATTGCGGATCAGTGCGACTTCTTGATGTTCACTGGCTCCACCGCAACGGGCAAGGTTTTGGGCGAGCAGGTTGGCCGTCGCCTGATCGGCTACTCGGCCGAGCTGGGTGGCAAGAACCCGCTGATTATCGCCAACGACGCGGACGTCAACTACGCAGCCCGCGGAGCTATCGATGCGTGCTTCTCTAACTCCGGTCAGCTGTGTGTTTCCATCGAGCGCATCTACGTCGAGCGTGCATCCTACGAGGATTTCGTGGGCGCGTTTTCCTCTCGCGTGCAGTCCATGAGCCTAGGCAGCGGCTTCGAGTGGGAGACGCAGATGGGTTCGCTGGCTTCCGCCAGCCAGCTGGAGACCGTGGAGAAGTACGTGGAGGACGCCCGCGAGAAGGGCGCGAACATCCTGTGCGGTGGCAAGAAGCGCCCAGATCTGGGGCCGTACTTCTACGAGCCGACGGTCATGGTGGACGTTCCAGAGGATGCGCTGCTACGCACCGAGGAGGTCTTCGGGCCGGTGGTGTACATCGAGCCGGTGGAGGATCTGTACGACGCGATCGAGCTGGCCAATGACACGGACTACGGCCTGAACGCTTCTGTGTTTGCCGCCGACGACACTGCCTGGAAGATCGGCCCGAAGATCGAGTCCGGTTCGGTGGCTCTGAACGATGGCTACACCTCCAGCTGGGCGGCCATCGATAACCCCATGGGCGGCATGAAGGAATCCGGTGTCTCCCACCGCCACGGCGCGGAGGGGCTGCAGAAGTACACGGCAACACAGAACGTCACCTCGCAGCGCTTCATGTACTTCCGCGGACCGGAGTCCCTCAGCCGGAAGAGCTTCTCCAAGGTCATGCTCACCCTGCTGAAGGCCGGCAAGACCTTCCGCATGCTGCCGTAACTGTGCTGAAGTAGCGCCGAAACTGCGCCGTAGTTTCACAGTAGGCCTTGCGGCAAAGCCCGCCACGCGATGCTCGCGCGACCGTCACCCTCGGGTGGCCGCCACTACCTCGGCGGCCACCCTTTTTGCATGCACTCCAACGCCAGTGATGGTGGCGGAGCCTGGACCCACCCAATCGCCATAGCCCACGAGGAAGAGGCCGGGGTGCTGGGGCGAGGGGGCGTCACCACGAAAAGAGAGCAACCCGCGAAAAGGGCCGAGGGCGGGGCGGAAGCCGGTGCACCAGATCAGGTGGTCGGTGGTGACTTCGTCGAGGGAGGAGAACATCGGGGTGGGGCGCAGGTGTCCGGAGTCCCGGGCGCGGCGGACCGCGGGAAGCATGACGATGTCCCCGAGGCTGGAATCGGCGCCGGGGTCTTCCTTACCTGCGGAAACGGCGAGGTAGCGTTCGCGGTTGCGGCGGAAGAGCTCCGCGCCATCGACGTCGTCCGGCATCCAGCGGGGCGGGTGGCGGACGAACCAGGTGACGTCGGCGACGTCGGCGCCGTCGGCCAGGTCGGCGGCGATCTGTGCTCCCGAGTTAGCCGCTCCCACGACGGCCACGGAGGAACCGGCGAACGGCTCCGGCCCCGGGTAGGTGGCGGTGTGCCACTGCTGGCCAGCAAACTTGCCGGGATAATAGGGAACGAAAGGCGCGGACCACGTGCCCGTGGCGGCGACGACGGTGCGGGCACGCCAGGTGTGGGAGCGCAGGGTGTGGGAGGAGCTAGTCGGGCGGGCAGCGCCGCTACCCGGGCGGGCGTGCAGATGAAACAGCCCGGTCGGCTCGTCGTACTCCACCCGGTCGATATGCACGGGACGGATGACGGGCAGATCGTAACGGCGCTCGTATTCGCGCAGGTAGTCGACCACATGGCCGGGCGGTGGATAGCCCTTAGACCCTTCGTAACTGGGCATCGGCATGCCCGGAAGGTTGGAGAAGTTGGCGGCGGAGAACAACGTCATCGACGGCCACATGTGCCGCCAGGCCCCACCCGGTTCCGGCTGATCGTCGAACACCGCAAAGTCGGGAGCTTTGCGGCCCCGCCTTCCCTCCCGGCGCAGGTAGAAGGCCGTGGCCAGTGCGGACTGGCCGCCGCCGACAATGGCGCAGTCCAGGATGCGGTTTGGATCGCGGTTTAGGTCTGGAGCTGAGTGTGCCATGTAATACTTAGCGCCCGTTGGCCGGGCGGATCGTCAGAGACTCGACCATGGCATCGTCCGTCGCATCAATGGCCAGGCGCACGGCCTTCGCCACCGATTCCGGGCGCAGGTACTGGGTTTCGTCGTAATCCGCTTCGGCCACACCGCGGTGGGTCTGGATCTGGCGCTGCATGTCGGAATCGACCTTGCCCGGGTGGATGGAGCTCACGCGGATCTTGTCGCGCTGCTCCTCCCGCAGAGCATCGGTGTAGGCACGCAGGGCGAACTTCGTGGTGGCGTACGGGCCAAAGCCCACGCTGGAGCGGTAGCCCGCGCCGGAGTTGATCGTCACCACGGTTCCGTGCGCCGACTGCAGTGCGCCGAGGAGCTGCCGGGTGAGCTCCGCAACCGCAAACAGGTTGATGTCGAAAGCGTGTTTCCACTGTTCAGGAGTGGTTTCGGTGACCGGGTCGTGGGCCACCACACCCGCGGAGTGCACCAGCACATCCAGACTATCGAGCCCCAGTTCTGCCACAGCTGCACCGATGCCTTCCGTATCGGCGAGATCCGCCACGAAGCCTTGCGCGCTTGGGAACTGGGAGGCAACGTCGTAGGCCTTCTCCGAGCTTCCGCCGATGATCAGGTGGTAGTCGTCCTGCAGTTCGCGGGCAATCGCCAGGCCGATGCCTCGCGTGCCGCCGGTGATCAGTGCGATCTTGCGATCCATTGTTGCTTTCCCTTCTATTGCTCTCGTGTTCTCTTGCTCTGTGCCCTTGCGCGTTCTCGCGTTATTCGTGGTCGGGCGCCTACCCCTGCACCACTGTGCCCAGCCACGCCGTCGCATGCGGGATGTGCTGCGCGATCTTCAGCGCCGAGGTCGGTGCCGGGCCGTACGGGGTAAGGGAGGATATATATGACGCCGCAGCGTGGATAGCCACACCAACCGCAGCTGAATCGACCACGTAGTCTGCCTCGTGCGCCTCCAACTCGTACTGGCCGGCTTCTGTGTATCCGGTGTCCCGAGCCCGCTTGCCGGCATCGCGCGCCACCAGCGCGCCCAGAATTCCCGCTAATACGTCGCCGGATCCGGGAGTAGCGGCCCAGGACGATGCGGTATCGACAACCACAGTGCGCTGTGGGTTGGCGATGATGGTGAAGCGGCCCTTCAGCAAAACCGTGCAGTTCAGTTCACCTGCCAGCCGTTCTGTGGAGGTGATCCGGTCCGGCGATTCCGCCGGCAGTCCGGCCGCCTTAGCCAGCCGGTCAAACTCCCCGTCGTGCGGGGTGAGCAGCGTGGGAGCGTTGCGAGCACGCAGGATCTCTAGAACGTCAGGGTTCTTCGCCAGGACGGTGATCGCGTCGGCGTCCAGAACCAAGGGCTGCACCATGTCTAGAACGGCGAGCAGTTCGTCGCGGGCATCGCGATCCGTGCCACGACCGGAGCCAACCATGCGCGCCTGCACCTGCCCCGCCCCGCGAACCACAGGGTGCACAACGACTTCCGGGGTGCTCGCCAGAACGTATTCGGGGTGCTCGCCGATGTAGCGCACCATCGAGCTGGTGGTGTTCACCGCCGCGAGCGTGGCCAGCACGCCTGCTCCCAGATAGTCCTTGCTGCCCGCGCAGATGCCCACTACCCCGCCGGAGTATTTGTCGTCCACTGCCCCCGGCTCGCCGGGCAGCTCCCCGGGCAGAGGTTCCGGACTGCCGAGCAGCTGCGCGGCCAAACCTTCCGGCGCAAGGCGCTCGACAGGCGTGTGCCACAAAGAGACGGCGCTTTGGAGCCTGGACAGCTCGGCGGAAAGCATAGAACCATCGTCCAGGTTGATGTCCTCGCACAGCACCGTCCCGCACGCCGCGCTCAGGCCGTGTGCCCGGCGCAACCCACCGAAAGTGACGGTCACGTCGGCACTAACGTGCCTGCCCGGCGCCTTGCCGGTATCAGCAACCACACCGCTGGGAAGGTCGATGGCCAACACAAGCGGCCGGCGCTTCCTTCCAGCGCGCACCCCCTGGGCCTCTCGCAGGAACTCGTCGACCTCCACCGGGATCTCACCACGCCCGCCGAGGCCGAACATCCCGTCGACGATCACGCGATAACTGTCTGCTCGCTCCAGGCCGACGAAGCTGCCACCCGCCGCAGTGAAGGCCCGCGCGGCGCGCTCGTGCACGCGGTCGGCGCCTTCGAGCGGGAAGGCCTCGACCTTCCTACCCTGCATCGCAAGAACCGCGCCAGCGTACAACGCATCGCCGCCGTTGCCACCCGGGCCGACCAGCAACAACACGGAACCTTCCGCAGCGCCCGCCGACTCCTCTGCTTTGGCCAGCATCTTTTCCGCTACGACCGCCACTGCGTGCGCGGCAGACTGCATCAGCTCGTCCTCTCGCTGCTCGCGGGGGAACAAAGCCGCCTCGGCCGTGCGGATGTCCTGGGCTGTATAAAGAGTGCGCATGTCTCCCATGATAGGTGTGCAACGCACCTACCCTGCGCTCGAACCAGACCCCAAGCCCCGCCCGCGTGAGGGCGTCCTAAAAAAATCGTTTCCCAAAGGTTCCCCAAAGGGCTAGACTGCATAGTCTGAACTGACGCGCCGGCGGCGCGCATAAAACCTCATAAGCGCCTCACTTTTGGAAAAAGGTTCATTCGCTTCACATGCCTCGCCCAATAAACAAGAATCAGCGGTACGTATCCGGACTCGACGGGCTGCGGACGATCGCAGTTGCCGTGGTTGTGCTGTACCACCTGCACGTTCCCGGCTTCGTCGGGGGACTCATGGGCGTGGGCGTGTTCTTCACGCTCTCGGGTTACCTCATCACCGCGAACCTCATGCGTTCGTGGGATAAGAAGGGCAACTTGACGCTCCGCACCTTCTGGCTGCGCAGGTTCCGGCGCCTTATGCCGGCGGTGATAGTCACGCTGCTTGCCACTCTGATTCTGACTGCGGCGCTTGCCCGCAACGAGCTCACCAATCGTTTCTGGGAAGCACTTTCCGCCCTGTTCTACGTGAACAACTGGCACACCATCTTCCAGGAAAAGTCCTACTGGGATAACTTTGGCGGGCCGAGCCCGCTGAGCCACATGTGGTCACTGTCCGTCGAAGAGCAGTTCTATCTGCTCTGGCCCCTGGTGCTGCTTGTACTGCTGGTTGTTACCCGCTCGCGGATTGGTGCACTGATTGGCTCTTTGCTGCTGACGGGCGCCTCCTTCGCCTGGATGTGGGTGCTGGCAACCCCGGGGGTGGACAACACCCGCGCATACGAAGGCACCGATACCCGTGCCGGCGGCCTGCTGCTGGGTGCGTGCCTGGCGATTTGGCTATCCTCCCGCCGCCAAGCGGGTAAGTCCGTCGAACCTGCGAAAAGCACCGCGAACCTGTTTGGCCTTATCGGCCTGGCGGGCATCGTGGCGCTTGTTGTGCTGGTGGAGCAGGAATCGATGTTCCTGTACCACGGCGGGCTAATTCTGCTTTCCGTAGCTTCCGTGCTGGCGATCTTCTCCGTTCTGCACCCGCAGAGCCTGTGGAGCCGGGTGTTGGGCTTTGGCCCGATCCGCTGGCTCGGCGAGCGTTCCTATGGCATTTACCTGTGGCACATGCCGGTAATTGCCTTCATGCCGCAGTCGTGGCTGGAGAACAACAAGCTGCTGGCCAGCATCATCACCATCGGCGTGAGCGTGGCTCTGGCCGCCATCAGCTGGACGCTGATCGAGGATCCAATCCGCAAGCACGGCGTGATCCCGCCGATCAAGGCATGGCTGCGCAGCCGCAAAGCAGACCGCGAGGTCGGCGACAACCGCGACGGCTCTGGCACGCCTGTGGGCATTTTCCGCCAGCCGTTCCCCACCTACTTCACTTCCGGTGCCGCTGTGGTGCTGGCCGCGGTGGTCGCTATTGGTGCGACGCCCATTAGCATCAACCCCACGGCATCCCAGCAGGAAGCTGGCGCGGGCAAGGGCGGTGAGCCCGCAATGGAACTGGATCCGTCGCAGCGCCCGGGTGGCGCTGGGAAGGCTGCGGGGCCGCAGAACCCCAATGCTGAGGGGCCTGCCGAAGATGTCGACCAGGAACCGGATTCCAAGCTGATGAGCTGCAAGCGCGTGGTGCATGTCGGCGATTCCACGTCCATCGGCATGTTCGCCAACGACATGGTGAATGACCCCGAGAACACGGCCTTCGAGACGTATCTGAAGTACGGCGCAGAGGAAGTCATCGACAGTGTCTTCGGCGCGCGCAACACCACCGAGGGATGGCAGTCCGAGGACGGTTCACAGAGCTACCCGCCGGCCATCGACTCCGTACAGGAGCTGCTGCCCACCGCCGCTGGCCCGGATACCTGCTGGGTTATCGCTACCGGTGTGAACGATGCGGCTAACTACGCGGCGGGCGCAAACCTGGCAGCCCCGGAGCGCATCAAGATCATGATGGACATTCTGGGCGACCAGAAGGTCATGTGGCCGACGGTCACCACCAACACCAACGAGGGCTACTACGCGAACTCCAACATGGAGGAGTTCAACCAGGCTCTGCGTGACGCGCAGAAGGATTACCCGAACCTGCGGATCTACGACTGGGCCGCCGAGGCGAAGCCCGAGTGGTTTGCCGAGGGCGATTTCGCCCACTACGGCCCCGAGGGCAACAGCCAGCGCGCCGAGCGCTTCCCCGCTGCCCTGGCCAAGGCCTACCCGAAGTCGAAGGGCGGCCAGCCCTCCGACGAGTTGGTGGTGAACTCCGGACTGTAGGAGCAAACCCCCAAGAACGTAAACTCCCAAGAACGTGCGGAAACACACTAAGCTTCTGTACGTTCTTCTTTAATGCAATGCTTATGCAACGCTCGTGAGATTAGCGCCCATAAGCAGTCCAACGTGTAGGAGCCCAGGCGTGGAATCACCGGAAAACGGCAGCCGGAACCAGCGAGACCAGCGAAGCCAAAGAAACCAGTGGAACTCGCAGAGCTCAGGGCCATCGAATAACACTCGCAGTTCGCGCGACTCGCGGAACGAGTGGAGTTCGCGGAACGAGTGGAAGACCATGGTGCGCTCGGACGAGACCCCGGCCGCCGACACCGATGCGAAAACCGGCTCCACCACGCACCCCTCCACAGAGCCTTTCGAGCCGGTATCGCCGCCCCAACAGCCAGCTTTCAATCCCATTTCAGCCCCAGGCCCCAGCCCCAGCGCAGGCCCCGCACCCGTGTTCGGCCCGGGCATGGCTCCCCCACCTGCGGCAGCCCAGGCCATGGCGCAGGTTCAGCCTCCGAAGAAAAGCTCGGCACTTCTGCCAGCAATCGTCACCTTCATCGTCTGCGTCCTGCTGCTGGCAGGTGGCCTGTTCGGATACAAGAAGCTCACCGAGACCTCCGGTAACGAAGCTGACCCCGGCAAGCCCTCCGCAGCCTCCGGCGCAGCACCTGACGCAAGGGACGACGAGGGGGCTGACGCAGATCCAGTGGCAGAAGACTCCGACGACGGGGGCGACTCCGACGGATCCAGCGAGTCCGGGGAGCAGTTCGACGCCGCCGACCTAGTCCCACGGATGGCCTCAATGACGGTGCCCGACTTCAGCGTGCTCGAAGATGCCGAACGCTCCGATGAAACGAACTTTCCGGCAGTCACTTTGAGCGATGGCGTGTACGGCGAACCCGGCTATGGTTTCAACATCAGACTCGGCAGCAACGATCCAAGCGGCGATCGCGACAAAATCTCCCCAATCTACGCTCAAGGCGACCTTAACGGTGACGGGGAGGACGAAATCGTCGTGCAAATGTACAGCAACCGGGGAGGAAACAGCTTCGTCAACCACTTCGTGGTGTACGACAAGAACCTCACCCCGATGGGCTACACCCAGGTGGATGACCTCGACGAAGATCTGCCGACGATGGGTCTGCGAGGCCAGACGGCCGACGAGGTGAAGATCGAGGATGGAAAGCTGTTCTTCGACTACCTCGGATACGGCGATTCAGACCCGATGTCCTCCCCCTCCCAGCGCACGCAGGTCTACCTGACCTGGAACGGCGGCACGGACTTCGAGCTAGCCGAGCCGCCGACCTTCCTCTGACCCCCTGGCCCAGTCTCGCTAGTCCTGCTTAAACTCGCGGGCGATCAGCAGCTTCATGATCTCGTTCGTGCCGCCGTAGATGCGCTGCACGCGAGCATCCGTGTACATGCGGGAGATCGGGTACTCGCGCATGAAGCCGTAGCCGCCGAATAGCTGCAGGCAGCGGTCTGCCACGGAGCTCTGCAGGTCGGAGGCCAGGTACTTCGCGGCCGAGGCCTGCGCGGGCGTCAGCTTGCCCTCAATGTGTAGCGCCGTGCAGTGGTCGGTCAGAGTCTTCGCCGCCAGCGTCTCACTCGCGCACTCGGCCAGAACGAACTGGGTGTTTTGGAATCCCAGGATCGGGCGGCCGAACGCCTCACGGTCGTTGACGTAGCGGATGGTTTCGCGCACGGCGCCCTCGCAAGCGGATGAACCGGCGATGGCCAGGATCAAGCGCTCCTGCGGCAGCTGCTGCATCAACTGCAGGAAGCCCATACCTTCCTTGCCTCCCAGCAGGTTATCGGCGGGCACTCGCATGTCGGTGAAGAAGAGCTCGCGGGTATCCTGACCACGCTGGCCGATCTTGTCCAGCACGCGGCCACGCTCGAAGCCCTCGAGATCCTTGGTTTCGGCGACGATCAGGGACAGTCCCCTGCCGCCCGGCTGGTCGTTGGTGCGGGCGACGATCACCACAACGTCGCAGTGCGTGCCGTTAGTGATGAAGGTCTTCGAGCCGTTGATTACCCACTCGTCGCCATCCAGCTCCGCGCGGGTCTTGATGGCCTGCAGGTCGGAACCGGTTCCGGGCTCGGTCATGGCGATCGCGCCGACCAGCTCACCGCTAGCCATTCCCGGCAGCCAGCGCTTACGCTGCTCCTCCGTGCCGAGGTGGTAGATATAGTGGGCGACGATCACCGAGTGCACACCGTTGTGCCAGGCGGAGTCGCCAGCCAGGGCAAGCTCCTGCTGGATCACTGCCTCGTGGGCAAAGGTACCGCCACCCCCGCCGTACTCCTCGGGGATGGAGGCGCACAGCAGGCCAGCATCGCCGGCCTTGTTCCAGAACTCGCGCTCGACCTGGTGGTTTTCTTCCCACTTCAGCTCGTTGGGAGTCACCTCCCTGGCGATGAACTCGCGGGCGTGCAGGCGTAGGGCGTCAGTTTCCTCGGTTTCCCAAGGTGCGCGGTAGTTATCCAGAATCATGTCGATGGCTCCCTCAAAAGTGAATCGAAACGCCAGCATGTGATTTTGCCAGCAAAATACTTTCTCGGAAACAACGCTACAACAGTGCGATCGTGAGCTAGCTCACTTTCGAAAAGAGGTTTTAAAAGAAAACAAAAAGTCCCCCCAGTCGGACTCGAACCGACACTGAACGGATTTTAAGTCCGCTGCCTCTGCCAATTGGGCTATAGGGGGCGTGCCATGACCTCAGCCAGCATCCCGTCCAATATATCCTTCTCGCTGACCGTGATCTCACTAAGCCCCCAATCAAGGAACTGGCTCGTGAAGGCGTCCACCACGATAGAACCGCCACCGATCACATCCGCGCGGCCCGGGTGCATAGGCCCGTACTCGCAGCGCTGGGGTGGCGTCAATCCCAAAAGATTGCGCGCCGTGGCGCGGAAGTCCTCCAGCGACAGGGTGGCCATGTGGATAGCCCGCGAGTCGTACTCGGAAAGCCCCAGGGTAATGGCGGCGAGGGTAGTCATCGTGCCCGCCACACCCACGACCTGATCCACGTCGCGCAGATCCACGTTAGAACGCACCTGCTCCATCAGCTCCCCAACAAAGGCGCGAGCCTCGGCGACCTGCTGCTCCGCCGGTGGCTGGTCGTGTAGGAATCGCTCTGTCAGGCGCACACAGCCCATGTCCGCCGAGAAAGCCTGCGGCTCGCGCCCCGGACCGTGTAGGACGAACTCGGTGGAGCCACCACCCAGGTCGATGACGCACACGGTGCGGTCTTGCGCATTTGGCAGATCTGTGATGGCTCCGTGGAAGCTCAGCTCCGCCTCTTGCTCGCCGGAGATCACCTGCGCCACCGCCCCCTCGCGCACTCGCCCCAGGTGTCGGCGGGTGATGTCGAAGAACTCCTCGCGGTTTGCCGCATCGCGGGTGGCGGAGGTCGCCCCCATCATTACGTCAACCACGCCGTACTCGACCATGCGGTCGGTGTAGATCTGCAGAGCCTTGTCCACGCGCTGCAGGGCCTCGTCGGCGAAGCGACCCGTGGCATCCACGCCCTGACCCAGGCGCACGATGATGTTATCCCTGTTGAGCTCGTTAATCTGCCCGTCCGGTGTCCGCTCGCTGATCAGCAGGCGGATGGAATTCGTACCGCAGTCGATGGCGGCGAAGCGGGGAGTCTGGGACTCGTTCTGGGGCTGGTTCTGGGCGGTGCTCATGGTACCCAGGCTACCCCGCGACAGCCCTGGGGTTACGCTGCGGTCACTCTGCGGCAGCCTTGCGACTACTCCGCGATGCTCGCGGCATCCATGGACGTACCCAGCGAGGCCGCCGTCGGCCAGTCCGCAGGCAACGCCGTGCCCTCAAGCTTCGGGTTGTTCTCGATGGCCAACGCAACGGCCTCGGTGCCCAGGCGCACCCGCTGTGGCCCTTCCGCCAGCGCGTAGGCAATCAGCACGTGCAGGCACTTCACCCGGTCGGGCATGCCGCCGCCGGAGAAGTCCGTGCCCAGATCCTCCATCTTGTTGCGCTCGGCCAGGTAGTGCTCGTGCGCGGCCTGGTAATCGGCAGCCAGATCTTCGTCTTCGGGCAGCCGAGCCTGCATCGTCTTCATCACACCTGCAACCTCTAGGCGGGAGGCTTCGGCGGTCAGACGCGGGTCCGTCAGGTAGTACAGCGTGGGGAACGGTGTGCCATCCGGTAGCTTCGGCTGGGTCTTCACCACTGCGGGAACACCATCCGGCGTGTAGTAGCTGACCTCGACCACACCGCGAAGCGGGCGGCCGAGCTGCTGGCGCATTACCTCCAGGTCGTCGTCGGTCGGCGGGCCGGGCTGGCGTTGGTTGGTCATGGATTCCCTCGGTTCCTTGGTTGGAATGTCTCGCTCTAGTTTTGGTGCTCTAGTTAGCTGGTCTAAGTCAGTCGCTCTAGTTACCCGGTGCGGGCGCTGGCGCCCCTTCTGGCGCTGCGGGCTGTTCCTCAGGTGCGGGCGCTGCGGGCTGTTCCTGCTCCGGCTTCTCCTCCGGCACCGTCGGCAGTTTGTGGTCTTCGGTCGCCGGATCGTCTTCCTTGAGCTCTGCCTCCGGCGTGGAGATCGCATCCCACAGCTGGGCGTACCAGTCGCGGTTGCCGTCACCCTCACCCTGGGACTCTTCGTCCGTTTCGGTACCTAGCTCGTCTGCGTGAATCTTCGGGGAGATGATGCGGAATGCCGACTCCCCCGGCTCAATCAACCCCAGTCGCGTGCGCGCCTGTTCCTTGATGAAGTCTTCGTCGCGGTAGCGGTTGAGCTCGCTGGTGAGCTCCGCTTTCTCTTTCTCCTGTGCCTCGATCTTCTGGTTCAGCTGCGCCAGCTCGGCGCGTTGCTCGAAGTAGTTACGCAGCGGGTTGGCTATGGAAACCGCCAGGAAAATCACCAACACCAGCGTCACGAGCCACGTGGTGGGGCTCATGTTCTTGGGCACTTCTACAAAGGAGCGCGCCATGCGTTTCGGCGCGGTTTGCGCGCGGGCTCGGCGCCTTTCGCGCCTCTCGATCGACCGTGCTCGGGGCAGGTGGGCGGACTCGGGGCGGCTGTTTTCTGGCCCCTCTTTTTCGGACGCCACGTCTGCGCGCGGCTGATCCTCCGGCTCCTTGTCCGGTTCGCCCTTGGTCGATTTGCTCATGGTCTACAGAGTCTAGCGAAGCGAGACTGAAATGCGAGTAGCCCACGGCCATCGGCTGGATGGCGGTGGGCTACTTGGGGCTACTTGATTGCCTTACGCGCTTGGAGAGCGCCTAGCACTTACTTGGTGAAGCGAGGGAAGGCGGAGCGGCCTGCGTAGACAGCTGCGTCGCCCAGGATCTCCTCGATGCGCAGCAACTGGTTGTACTTGGCAACGCGCTCGGAGCGAGCCGGAGCGCCGGTTTTGATCTGGCCACAGTTCAGGGCGACGGCCAGGTCGGCGATGGTGGTGTCCTCGGTCTCACCGGAGCGGTGGGACATCATGCTGCGGTAGCCGTTGCGGTGTGCCAGCTCGACAGCGTCGAAGGTCTCGGTGAGGGTACCGATCTGGTTCACCTTCACCAGCAGCGCGTTGGCTGCCTTCTCCTCGATGCCCTTGGCCAGGCGCTGCGGGTTGGTGACGAAGAAGTCATCGCCGACCAGCTGAACCTTGTCGCCGATCTTGGCGGTCAGGGCGGTGTAGCCCTCCCAGTCGTCCTCCTGCAGCGGGTCCTCGATGGAGACGATCGGGTACTCCTCGATCAGATCCTCGTAGACCTTCGCCATCTCCTCGGCGGTGTGCTCGCCGCCCTCGAAGTGGTACTTGCCGTCCTTGAAGAACTCGGAGGAGGCAACGTCCAGCGCCAGTGCGACGTCCTCGCCGACCTTGAAGCCGGCCTTTTCGATGGCCTCGACGATCAGATCCAGGGCTGCCTTGGTGGAGTCCACAGACGGGGCGAAGCCGCCCTCGTCGCCCAGGCCGGTGGATAGGCCCTTGTCCTTAATGACCTTCTTCAGGGTGTGGTAGACCTCGGCGCCAACGCGCAGTGCCTCGGAGAAGGTCTCTGCGCCGATCGGGGCGATCATGAACTCCTGGACGTCCACGCCGGAGTCGGCGTGTGCGCCACCGTTGAGGATGTTCATCATCGGTACCGGCAGCACGTGGGCGTTCGGGCCACCGACGTAGCGGAACAGCGGCAGGTCGGCGGACTCTGCAGCGGCACGGGCAACAGCCATGGAAACACCCAGGATGGCGTTGGCGCCCAGCTTGGACTTGTTCTCGGTGCCGTCCAGGTCGCGCATCAGCTGGTCGATCAGGCGCTGATCGTCTGCTTCCACGCCCATCAGTTCTTCGTCAATGTCCTCGATAACGTTCTTGACGGCTTTGAGCACGCCCTTGCCCTGGTAGCGCTCGCCACCATCACGCAGCTCGTGTGCCTCGTGCACACCGGTGGAAGCGCCGGAGGGAACGGCTGCGCGGCCGAAAGAGCCGTCGTCCAGAAGTACGTCTACCTCGACGGTCGGGTTACCGCGGGAATCGATGATTTCACGGGCGTCAATGTTGAGGATCAGGGCCATGTGTCTGCCTCCTTGGCATGTGGCATTGAGGTGCCAAACTGTTGATTATCTGTTCTTGGGTTAACAGCTAACAAAGGTCTCCACCGCAGCGCTGGGCAGCCCACGGGTGGCACCGAGCACAGCGGTCTACTTCCATTGTGGCACCGCCAGAAATTTTTCGCCGTCACGGGCGCAAAACCTGGCCAAAACCACCCCTCCCTAAAGGGGGATTGGCTTACTGCGGCGACTGGCCGATCGCGTAGTTCGCCGCTGCGTCGCGTACCTGCATGACGTATTCGTTGGAGAGGTTGTAGCCCTTGATCGCGCTCTTCCAGCCGCTTTCGGTGCCGAGGTCGCGTCCCTCGTTGCACAGCAGCTTTGCCGCGGTGGCGGCAGCATCATAGACGCTTTGCGGATTCTTCTTGCCATCGCCGTCCGCGTCCACCCCGTAGATCTTCCAGGATTCGGGGATGAACTGCATCGGCCCCAGCGCTCGGTCGTACTCGCGGTCGCCGTCCAGGCGCCCGTCGTCGGTGTCCTCCACCTTGGCGAACTCGCGGCCGTTGAGCTGCGGGCCGATGATGTCAGGTTCGGCGATGCCGTCGTCGTTGAGTTTGGACGCCCCGAAGCGCTGGCCGTCATAAGTCCCGTGGCGGGTCTCTACGTAACCGAGCCCGGCCAGCGTATTCCAGGACAGATTGCAGTCGGGGGTTTCCTTCCGGGCGAAGCCTTCGGCCTTTCCGTAGGCCATGAGAGCCTGCAGAGGGATATGCAGTTCCTCGGACTTCGGTTTAGCCCAGTCCAGCGCCTGCTGGTATGCGCGGTCGCTGTCGTTCGGGTCGAAGTCCGGCGCCGGACTCGCAGCCTTCGGCGGGATATCCGTGGGCACCGGCAGGCGGTCGGATTCGGAGCCGCGGTCACTGGTGACGAACCCTGCCACCAGGTAACCGACCAGGGCGATGATACCCAGCAGTGCGATGACCACGACGAAGAATCCGCAACCACCCAGCAGCCCCCGGTTCGGGCGGCTTCCGACTGCGTCGTCATCCCACACAGAATCGTTTGGTTCGATCCTCTGCGGGCGGCGATAGTGGTTCGACGCCATGAATATCCTTCCTACTTCCTAAGCCTTCTTATGCCTTCTCATGCCTTCTTGGGCTTCTCAGTGCGACCGCTCTGCGAGTTCTTATCGGCTGCGCTTACCAACACTGCGCTTAGGCTACTAGCTGGAAGTTGAACCCGCGTTTCCGACTCGGTGATGTGCAACTCCGCCATATCTGCAAATACGCGTTCGCCGACAGTGATGTGCACCCCGGGGAGCACGCCATGCTCGGTGAGATAACGCACCAGGGCAGCATCCCTGTCGCTGATGCGATCCACGATAAGCTGCTCGCCCGTGTGGGCGTCCGAAAGAAGGAAAGCCGAGCTCGCAGGAATGTGTCCACCCTCGTCGGGAATAGGGTCACCGTGCGGGTCACGGGTGGGGTTATTTAGCAGGCTGGCGATGCGATCGACGAAGGTGTCGGAGACCGCATGCTCTAAAACCTCGGCCTCGTCGTGCACCTCATCCAGGCCGTAGCCCAAGTGGTTGCACAGAAAAGTCTCGATCAGGCGGTGGCGGCGAACCATGGTAAGGGCGATTCTGCGACCCGCTTCACTGAGCTCGATGTCCCCATAAGGGGCGTGGTCGACGAGCCCTTGGGTGGCGAGGCGCTTGATCGCCTCCGAGGCAGTAGAAGGTCGCTGGTCCATGTGGCTGGCTAAGACGGAGAGGGAAACCCCACCTCCGGACCACTCCTGCAGATCGAAGATCTTCTTCAGGTAATCCTGGGACCTCTCGGGAAGGTCTGTGACATGCATGTCGACCAGTGTACGGGGGTAATCGGGGTTTTAAGAACTCAAGGGTGTGGATTAAGCTGCACTATATTGTTCAATACATTGAACATTATGCCCCTCACTATCGGAAGGTTTATTACCTTGCAAATGAAGCCCAGTAAGAAGCTAGTGGCAACTCTGTGCACCACAATCCTCGCAGTTGCAGGCACCACCGCCTGCAATAGCGAGAACACACCCGATGAAAAAGCCGAGGTTCTAACGACTTTCACCATCTTGGAAGACATCACCTCCAACATCGCCGGCGATACCCTCACCGTGCGCTCACTGACCCAACCCGGCGCGGAGGTTCACGGCTACGACCCCACCCCCAGCGACATCGCCGCCGCGTCCGAAGCGGAGCTCATCATCAACAACGGACTGGGACTGGAACACTGGCTGGACAAGCTGACCGCAGACAGCTCCGCCCAGCGCACCACTGCCAGCGACGGCGTGAAGCCCATCAACATCAAGGGCACCGATCAGCCCAACCCACACGCCTGGATGAGCCCCCCCCTCGCCAAAACCTATGTGGACAACATCGTCCAGGCCTTGAGCGACCTGCGTCCGGAAAACGCAAAGACCTACGAGGACAACGGCAAGAAGTACAAAGACAAGCTCGACGACGTGCAGACCGAGCTCCAGGACGGCCTGAAATCCCTGCCTCGCCACCAGCGGACACTGATGAGCTGTGAGGGTGCCTTCAGCTACCTCACCCACGATGCCGGCATGAAGGAGGGCTACATCTGGCCTGTCAACACCGAGGGCGAGATCACTCCCCAGCAAATCACCCAGGCAGCCGATTTCGTCAAGGACAATGACGTCCCCGCTGTTTTCTGCGAATCTACAGTGGAGCCCGGGCCGAAGGAACAGCTCATGCGAGATACCGGTGCCCGCGACGGCGGTACACTGTACGTCGACTCGCTCTCCGAAGCCGACGGTCCTGTACCGACCTACCTCGACCTTCTTTCTTACGACGCTCAAACCATCGTCAGCGGACTCACGGGCAAGAATCCGAAGGAATAGATGAACTCGCCACACTCTTCCCCCTCCCCCGCGCTGGTCGTCGACAATGTGCACGTGAGTTACGGCCACGTCGATGCTCTCACCGGCGTAAACCTGCAGCTCGGCTTCGGCCAGATCACCGCCTTGATCGGCATGAACGGCGCGGGCAAGTCCACCCTGTTCAAAGCCATCATGGGGCTGGTGCGCCCCACTTCCGGGAGCATAACGGTCAACGCCACCGGCTCACGCGGCACGGTGGCCTACGTCCCTCAACACGACCACGTGGACTGGAACTTCCCCATCAGCGTGCGCGACATTGTTGCCAGCGGACGGCGCCGCGCACGCTCCAAGGTAGGCCTGCTACCGCAGGGTTCGGCGCTATGGGGGCTGAAGAGTTGGCGTCAAGAGAAAAGAGAAAACAACCGCATCATCGACGCGGCATTGCGGCAGACCGGACTGACCGACCTGCAGAACCGCCCCGTCGGCGCGCTATCAGGTGGCCAGCGCAAGCGCGTTTTCGTAGCACGCGGCATCGCGCAGGAGGCGAAAATCATGCTGCTGGACGAACCCTTCGCAGGGGTGGATACGCAGTCACAATCGCAGATCACCGCACTGCTACACGAGCTCGCCGAGGCCGGGACAGCGCTACTGATCTCCACACACGATTTGGACCGGCTGCCGGAACTGTGCGACAACGTGGCTATGCTCAACCGGCGGATCGTGGCCGAAGGGGCGCTGGAAGAGGTTCTGACAGCAGAGAACCTCGCGCGCACCTTCAGCACCAACACGGCGGACGCACAGCTGGTCGCTAGTGAGGAGGCGCAGCGATGAGCACACTTTCGACTCTTTTCGACCCAATCCTGGTGCCCCTGAGCTACAGCTTCGTACAGCGGGCGGTGCTCGCCGCCAGCGTGATGGCCGTGGTCGCGGGACTACTGAGCTGCTGGCTGATCTTGGTGGGCTGGTCACTGCTAGGCGATGCGGTCTCCCACGCCGTGCTGCCCGGTGTGGTGCTGGCCTACATCACCGGAGCGCCCTTCGCCGTCGGTGCGATGCTGGCCGCACTCATCGCCGTCGGCCTGGTCGGCTCGGTAAAGGAAAGAACCACCCTGCGGGAGGACACCTCCATCGGCATTGTCTTCACCACCTTCTTCGCCCTCGGACTAGTGCTTCTTTCTGTGACGCCTAGCGGCACGCACTTACAGGAGATCCTGTTCGGCAACCTGCTGGGCATAACGCAGTCCGCACTGTGGCAGATCCTGGCCATTGGAGGCATCGCGTTTGTGGTGTTGCTGGCGAATGCACGCACGTTTACTCTGTGGGCTTTTGACGCCGAACACTCCAGAACCATGGGCTTCAATACGAAGGCCATACGGTGGGCACTGTTGGCGTGCCTGGCGTGCGTGGTGGTGGCCAGCGCCCAGGCCGTTGGCGTGATCTTGGTGGTAGCAATGCTGATTACCCCCGGCGCAACCGCTTACCTGTGGACGCGCCGCTTCCGCCACATGCTGCTTATTGCCCCGTTGGTGGCGTGGGTCAGCTGCATCACGGGCATCCTGCTGAGCTTCAACGTAGACGTATCCACTGGCGGCACCATCGTGCTGGTACAGTCGGCCATCTTCGGGCTGACGTACCTCTTCGCCCCACGTGAAGGCCTGGTACGCAGTTTTCTAACGCGGCGCTAGTTGCCCTGCTGCTGGCTCCCTGGCTGCTGGGGGTTGGGATGCTGAGGCTTGTGCTGTTGGGACTGCAGCTTCTCGCGGAACGCCGCAACAGCTTCGTGTAGGCGGCGCTCTGCCTCACCGGGGCTATCTAGCTCCAGGCCAACCATCGGGTAGCGGATGTCGGTCGGGATGTCCTTATCCGGGATTCCCTGCTCCCGCGCCTCAGCGATGACGGCCTCCGCTGCGGTCAGGGCGCTGGTGCCAGTCGAGCCGACAGCTGTGCCAACAGAGCCGGCGGGGACTGCCGGACCTGCCGTTTCAGCGAGCGCTTGGACGGCCGGGAACTGTTCCGCGTGCGGCTCCTGGCGGGGCTGTGCAGACTGAGCAGGCTGTGCAGGCTCAGCCTGCTTCTCGGCCGCCTTCCGCTCAGCTTCCTTCTTGGCCTCGCTGTAGCGCAGGTAATCCTCGCCGAAACTACGGATTCGCTGGGCTTCCTCTTCCTTCTTGCCCTCCTCCCACAGGCGGTCCTGCTCCTGGCGCGGAACCTGGCGCTCGACCTCCTCAAACAGGTAGGGGGCGCGGGCGCGCAGCTTCGCCGAAAACGCCCCGGCCACGTGGCCAATGTCGAAGGCGCCACGGCGGTTGGCGATCTCCGCGTGGAAGAGCACCTGCAGAAACACGTCCGACAGTTCGGAGCACAGATCCTGCTCTATCCACTCCGGGCGCGCAGCAGCCTCACCCTCGCCCTCGCGCTTCCAGCTCTCCATCAGTTCGATGGTGCGAGCCAGCTCCTCTGTTTCCTCCCGCAGGAACTTCACCAGGCTGGTGTGGGTCATGGACTGCTCCCACTCCCCCTGGCGCAGAGCACGTGCCATCAGCGCCACCGCGTCCTCGATTTCATCCATCACGGAAGCCGGCACCTCGGTGCGCGTCGTGCGGCGCAGGCCGGCCACGGCCGCAGTGTGCTCGTCGGTCCCGACGATCTCGCCGTCCACCACGCCATCGCCCGAGTGGGTGATCTCGGCTGCGTTTTCCCCGTCGGTGGCGTCACTAACAGAAGAGCTACCGGCCTCCAGCTCGCGGGCGGGCTCCATGTGCACCTTGAGGCTCGGTGCGGTAATGAGTTCCTCACCAGCCTCGATGCGGGTAACGACAGCTTCGTTTTCCAGATCCGTCGTGACGATAATGTCGGACTCATCGACCGTGTGGCCGCCCAGATCCGCGATAACCCAGCGGACGCGGATGGGCACCTCCTCCGTGTAGCACACATCTCCACGGAGCAGATCGACGGCCTCCACGGGAATCATCGCGGGGAAACGGGGATCTAGTAATACGACTGACATGGCGGTTATTCTAGCGCGTCGGTGTTTAGGACGTGCCCTTATCCTTGCCTGCCCCCTTACTTGAGCCCTTGCCAGCCCCCTTGCCGGCGCCACCCGTCATGCTGCGAATCGGGATGCCGGCCAGCTGCGTCAACGCATCGGCGCACCACTGCACCAGCTCCGTATCGCGCAGCGGAACCGCGCGCATGCCCTGGCCGCGCTTCGGAGCCGGGATCAGCACAATCTTGGTGGTCGCGCGGTAGTTCGCCGCGGGGAACAGGCGCTTCAGGCGCACCTGGGTGGAATCCTGCAGCTCGATGGGGCTGAAACTGATCTTCGAGCCCGTGGCCACCACCTCCGTGACCTGCAGATCGCGGCACAGCAGGCGCAGGCGCGAGAGCACCGCGAGCATCTGGATCTGCTCCGGCGGCTCGCCGTAGCGGTCACGCAACTCCTCGAGGACCTTCTCGATCTGCTCCTCGTCCTGTATCTCGGCGAACTTGCGGTAGGCCTCCAGGCGCAGGCGCTCCGAAGCGATGTATTCGGCCGGGATGTGCGCATCCACCGGCAGGTCGATGCGGATCTCCTTCTTTTCCTCCTCCCGGCCGTCGACGGGCTTGCCGTCGGCCATCGCGCGGAACGCTTCCACGGCCTCGCCGACCAGGCGCACGTAGAGGTCGAAGCCCACGCCCGCGATGTGTCCGGATTGCTCGGCGCCCAGAACGTTGCCGGCACCGCGCATCTCCAGGTCCTTCATGGCCACCGCCATGCCCGCGCCCAGGTCGTTGTTCTGGGCGATGGTGGTCAGGCGGTCGTAGGAGGTCTCGGTCAGCACCTCCCCCTTCGGGTAGAGGAAGTAGGCGTAGCCGCGCTCACGGGAACGCCCCACGCGCCCGCGCAGCTGGTGCAGCTGGGAAAGGCCCATGTGGTGGGCATTTTCCACGATCAAGGTGTTGGCGTTGGCGATGTCCAGGCCAGTCTCCACGATGGTGGTACACACCAGCACGTCGAACTCGCGATCCCAGAAGCCCTTCACCGTGGTCTCCAGCTGTTCCTCGCTCATCTGGCCGTGTGCGACCACTACCCGGGCCTCCGGTACCAGGCGGCGAATGTCCGCAGCGGTCTGCTCGATGCTGCGAACCTTGTTGTGGACGTAGAACACCTGCCCGTCGCGCAACAGCTCGCGGCGGATGGCCGCGGCCACGTGCTTATCCTCCTGCGCACCCACATACGTCAGCACCGGGTGGCGATCCTCCGGCGGGGTGAGGATCGTCGACATCTCGCGGATGCCCGCCATCGACATCTCCAGCGTGCGGGGAATCGGGGTTGCGGACATCGTCAGCACGTCCACGTGGGTGCGCAGCGACTTGATGTGCTCCTTGTGCTCCACGCCGAAGCGCTGCTCCTCGTCCACGATGATCAGCCCCAGGTTCTTCCAGTGCACGCCCGTCTGCAGCAGGCGGTGGGTACCGATCACGATGTCCACCGTGCCGTCGGCCATGCCATTGATAACCTTCTTGGACTCCGCCGGGGTGGTAAAGCGGGACAGCTCCTTGATGGTGGTGGGAAAGTCCTGCATGCGCTCGCTGAACGTGTTGAAGTGCTGCTGCGCCAGCAGGGTGGTAGGCACCAGCACGGCCACCTGCTTGCCCGACTGCACGGCCTTGAATGCGGCGCGCACCGCCACCTCGGTCTTGCCATAGCCCACGTCGCCGACGATCACGCGGTCCATCGGCACCGGCTTTTCCATGTCGGCCTTCACGGCCTCGATGGCGTTGTACTGGTCCTCGGTCTCTGTGAACGGGAAGGCATCTTCCATCTCCCGCTGCCAGGGCGTATCCGGGGCAAAGGCATAGCCCGGCGCGGCCTGGCGGCTGGCGTAGAGCTGCACCAATTCGCCCGCGATCTCGCGCACAGCACCGCGGGCCTTACGCTTGGTGTTCTTCCAATCCGCGCCGCCCATCTTCGACAGCGCGGGCTTCTCCCCGCCGACGTAGCGCGACAGCATATCCAGCTGATCCATCGGCACATAGAGTTGATCGCCCGGCCCACCCCGCTTGCTGGGAGCGTATTCCAGCACCAGGTATTCACGGCGGGAGGCGTCCGGCCCCTTGCCCACCGTGCGTTCCGTCATCTTCACGAACTTTCCGATGCCGTGGGAATCGTGCACCACCAGATCACCCGGCTCCAGCGCCAGCGGATCCACGCGGTTGCGCTTCTTCGCGGGCTTGCGCTTACCCGTGGCCTTCGCGTCCACGCGGTTGCCGGTCAGATCCGTTTCCGTGAAGAACAGCAGGCTAGGGCGCTTGTCGTCCCCGGCGAAGGGGAACACCAGCCCCTCGTAGGCCACCGCGTGGTAGATGCTCACCTGGTGCGGCGCGGGCTCGTCGGCGGTGGTGTGCTTGGACTTCTTGATCCGCCCCAGGCCCCGGCTGCCGCTGAGGTCCACGCCGATCGCCTCGGCCGCAATGCCGGCTTCTTGGAAGCGCCGCAGCATGCGGGCCGCCACGGCCGGGGTTGGGGCCGCGAAGGCCACCCTTCCGCCGGATTCGACGCGCTTGCGGATGTCGCTCATCAGCGCACCGATGGCCTCCATCTCGCCGTGCGGTCGGGGCGCCGAGTCGTAGTTGAGTTCCAGAACATCGGAAGTGTCGGCGTCAAAATCGGCCATCCCGAGCGTAGACAACGTCCACCAGGGCCGCCCCAGCTTCTGCTGTACCTTCTGCACCGCGTCGATCGATAGGTAAGCCACGCCCTCCATCGGCGCCGAACCTCCCATCGCCGCAACATCCCAGCCGGCCTCGAGGAACTGCTGGCCGGTTTCGCGCAGGTCGTGAGCACGGCGTTCGACGGCTGCGGGCGCCATCACCAGCGTGTGCGTACCTTCCGGCATAAGCTCCGGCAGCGCCACTAGCTCGGCCGTGTGCAGCGCCGGGATCAGCGATTCCATCCCCTGCACCTGGATCTTCTGGCTGATCTTGTCGAGGATCTCGGCCAATTCCGCGTTGCCGGCGTGCTCTTGGGCAAGGTTTTTTGCTTTGGACGCCACCTCGTCCGTGACAACCAATTCCCGGCACGCATAGACCATCACCTGGTCCGGCTCCACCCCGGGGATGGTCCGCTGGTCGCCGACGCTAAAGGCGCGCACCTCCGTGATCTCGTCGCCCCAGAAGTCCACGCGGACGGGCATTTCCTCGGTCGCGGGGAAGATGTCCACAATGCCGCCGCGAATGGCGAAGTGGCCGCGCTTGCCGACCACGTCGACGTGCGTGTAGCCGAGCTCTTGCAGGCGGTGGGTCAGGGAGTCGAAGTCGATCTCCTCGCCCACCTTCAACCGCGCCGGGGTGACCTCGCCCAGGTTCGACTGCACGGGTTGCACAGCTGCGCGGGTCGGAGCCACCACCACCTGCAGGTCCTCGTCTCCCTCGTGCAGGCGGCGCAGTACGCGCATGCGGGTGGAGACTGTCTCCACGGCCGGGGAAAGCTTCTCGTGCGGCAGGGTCTCCCACGACGGGAATAGTTCCACCCGGTCACCCAGCATGTAGCGCAGCACCGTGGTGAGGTCCTGAGCCTGGCGCCCCGTGGCAGTCACCACCAGCAGCGGGGTGCGCTGCGCCAGCGTGCCGACCGCGAAAGGCCACGCGCCCTCGGGGGCCTGCATGTGAAGGGAACGCTCCCCCAGGTGCGTCATCATCCCACGCAGTTTCCCGTCCTGCGCAGCGGCTTTCAGCAGCCCCGCCAGGCTAGGCGCCGGGTTCGAAGAGCGGTTGGCGTTGGCTTTGGGCGTGGCTGTCTGACTCATGGCCAACAGTTTATCCTCCACGCCACACTGCGGTTTATGCGCCCGGTTGGGCGTGCTGTAAAGTGTTCGCTGCACATTAATATGTGCGCTTCTCCCATGGTGTAATTGGCAACACTACGGTTTTTGGTACCGTCATTCTAGGTTCGAGTCCTGGTGGGAGAGCTTTTTCATTTGGAAGGGTGGGGCGATACATGTCCGGCAAATCCAGCACAGAATCCAGCAGGTTCTGGCACACATTCACCACGAAATTCATCGGCACGCCACCCGAGAGCGACCTGAAGCACGTCGAGGAAAACGCAGGCCGCTATTCCCTGGGCTTCGGCACACAGAACATCGGCGATCAGATCGTTTCCGCTAAGACGGTTCTGCCGTGGTTCCTGTCTGTCGTCGCCGCCCCGGCGTGGATCATCCCGCTGCTGGTGCCTATCCGTGAGTCCGGTTCGATGCTGCCGCAGGCCCTGTTCCGCCCGTGGCTGCAGACAAAGACCTCGCGGCTGGGTTTCATGCTTGTCGGCACGCTCGGCCAGGCGCTGGCGTGCGCGATCATGGTCGCCGCCGCGCTTCTGACCGACGGGCTGCTGGCCGGGTTGATCATTCTGTTCGCCCTCGCCCTGCTGTCCACCTGCCGCTCTTTGGTTTCGCTGACCAGCAAGGACATTGCCGGGCGCACGGTTCCCAAGGGGTTCCGCGGGCGGCTGACCGGCTTTGCCACCACCTTGTCCGGCGCGGTGGCGATCCTGGTGGGTGTGGCCATTCAGGCCGCCCGCGGCGAGCTGACCCCTACCCTCTTCGCAGTGCTCTTCGCCATCGCCACCGCAGCCTGGCTGGCCAGCGCATGGCTGTTTAAGGGGATCCGTGAGGGCGTCACTAAACAAGAACAAAAAGAGCTACCACAGGGCACGAACTACCTACGCGATGTGTTCGACGACATCGTGGACCTCGTGCGTTCTGACCGTGACTTTAGGCGCTTCGTGCTGGTCCGATCACTGCTGCTGGCCTCTGCACTGTCGCCGACGTTCCTGGTGACGATGGCGAACCAGCAGAGCGTGACGGAGGAATCCTCGCTGGCCAGCGCCATCTTCACGGGCCTGGGAACGTTCGTGATCGCCTCCGGCGTGGCCTCGCTGCTCGCGGGCAGGATCTCCGGCTTACTGTCCGATGTGAGCTCCCGCAACACCCTGTCCGGCGCCGCACTACTGGCGACGATCGTGCTCATCATCACCGTGGCACTGGGTTACGCTTCTTCGCTTAGTGACGCCCATGCGTGGACCACCGCCCTGGTGTGGTGGCTGCCCATCGCGTTCTTCATCATCTCGCTTGCCCACGCCGCGATTAGGGTCGCCCGCTCTACCTACATCGTGGACATGGCAGAGGGCACGCAACGCACCCGCTATGTCTCGGTGGCGAACACCCTGATGGGCGTGTTGCTTCTGATTGTGGGTGCGCTGACCAGTGTGTTGGCACTGGTTTCCCCCGAGGTCGCACTGGCTGCGCTGGCGCTTTTCGGGCTACTCGGCGCCGCGCTGTCGAAGACCCTGCCGGAAGTCTCGGTGGGCAAAAACAAGATTTCCTAAACGCCCGCGGGCGCCCCTCCCCGATGCGGTAGCTAAGCGGCGCTATGCTGGTATTCGCTTTTAACCGAAAGTAAGGAATGCCAACAACGTGACTGATGCTGCTCAGAACCCCGAAGCTCAACCAAAGGCCCAAGACAAGCCTGTGGCAGTGATCGTACTGGCCGCAGGGGCGGGCACGCGGATGAAGTCCGCAACCCAAAAGACCCTGCACTCCATCGGCGGGCGCACCCTGCTTTCCCACAGCCTGCACGCTGCCGCTGGCATCGACCCCGCCCGCATCGTGGCTGTTATCGGCCACGGGCGCGAGCAGGTCGGCCCGGCGGTGGAAGAGGTAGCCGAGCAGCTGGGGCGCAGCATCGACACTGCGATCCAGGAGCAGCAGAACGGCACCGGCCACGCCGTGCAGTGCGCAATGGAGGAGCTGGAGGGCTTCGAGGGCACCGTAGTGGTCACCAACGCGGACGTGCCACTGCTGTCTCCGGAGACCCTGCAGGAACTTACTGCCACCCACGACGGCGCCAGCGTGACCGTGCTCTCCGTCAACCAGGACAACCCCACCGGCTACGGTCGAATCCTGCGCACCAACGACGGCATGGTTACCGCCATCGTGGAGGAAAAGGACGCGACGGAAAAGCAGAAGGCAATCACCGAGGTTAACTCCGGCGTGTTCGCCTTCGACGCGGCCATCCTGCGCGATGGCCTGGCGCAGTTGAACACGGATAACGCCCAGGGCGAGCTGTACTTGACGGACGTGCTGAGCATCGCCCGCCGGGCGGGTCACCCCGTTCGGGCCCACATTGCCGCCGACGCGGCGGAACTCGCGGGCGTCAACGACCGAGTACAGCTTGCCGCCGCCGGCGCTGAACTCAACCGCCGCACCGTGACCGCCGCGATGCGGGGCGGGGCCACCGTCGTGGACCCGGCGACGACCTGGATCGACGTGGACGTACAGGTCGGCCAGGACGTCACCATCCTGCCGGGAACGCAGCTGCTGGGCACCACCACCATCGGCGATAACGCGCAGATCGGGCCGGATACCACTCTGGAAAACGTCACGGTCGGCGAAGGCGCGCAGGTGGTGCGCACCCACGGGTTCGATTCCACCATCGGCCCGCGCGCCGAGGTAGGCCCCTTCACCTACATCCGCCCCGGCACGGTGCTGGGCGAAGATGGCAAGCTCGGCGGCTTCGTCGAGGCGAAGAAGGCGAACATCGGTCGCGGCTCGAAGGTCCCGCACCTGACCTACGTCGGCGATGCGACGATCGGCGAGTACTCCAACATCGGCGCCTCTAGCGTGTTCGTGAACTACGACGGTGTGAACAAGCACCACACCACCGTAGGTTCCCACGTGCGCACCGGTTCCGATTCGATGTTCATCGCCCCGGTCGTCGTGGGCGATGGTGCCTACTCTGGCGCCGGCACCGTCATCAAGGAAGACGTGCCACCGGGCGCGCTGGTGGTATCCGGCGGCAAGCAGCGCAACGTCGAGGGCTGGGTGGCTAAGAAGCGCCCCGGAACCCCGGCGGCGGAGGCCGGCGAGGCCGCAGCCAAGCGTGTGGCGGAAGGTGGTTCCCCGGCTTCCACACCGCAGGCAGACCAGCAGGCAGACCAGAAGTAGCGCACGCAAGCTACGCTGGTTTTTGTTGATATGTCTGGGCGCGCCCTAAAATAGGGAGCGCCTAGTAAAAGTGAATAGTCCAGCTCTTCGACCGGAAGGTTAAAGCACAAGTGTCCACCACCCACTGGATCGACAATCAAAAGAACCTGATGCTGTTTAGCGGCCGGGCTCATCCGGAATTGGGGGAGGCTGTTGCCCGCGAATTGGGCATCGAGGTCACTCCGACCACCGCCCGCGACTTCGCTAACGGCGAGATCTTCGTCCGCTTCGAAGAGTCCGTCCGCGGTTCCGATGCCTTCGTGCTGCAGTCCCACCCGCAGCCGCTGAATAACTGGCTGATGGAGCAGCTGATCATGATCGATGCACTAAAGCGTGGCTCCGCCAAGCGCATCACCGCGATCCTGCCCTTCTACCCCTACGCCCGCCAGGACAAGAAGCACCGCGGCCGCGAGCCGATCTCCGCCCGCCTGGTTGCCGACCTGCTGAAGACCGCCGGTGCGGACCGCATCGTCTCCGTGGATCTGCACACCGACCAGATCCAGGGCTTCTTCGACGGTCCGGTGGATCACATGCACGCCATGCCGATCCTGACCGACTACGTGAAGGCCAACTACAACCTGGACAACATCTGCGTGGTCTCCCCCGACGCTGGTCGCGTGAAGGTGGCCGAGAAGTGGGCCAACGTGCTGGGCGATGCCCCGCTGGCGTTCATCCACAAGACCCGCGACGTGGACGTGGCCAACAAGGTCACCGCCAACCGCGTGGTCGGTGACGTGAAGGGGCGCACCTGTGTACTGTTGGACGACATGATCGATACCGGTGGAACCATCGCCGGCGCCGTCGGCGTGCTGCGCGAGGCTGGTGCAGGCGACGTGATCATCGCCACCACCCACGGCGTATTCAGCGGTCCGGCGCGCGAGCGTCTGAGCAGCTGTGGCGCCCGCGAGATCATCACCACCGATACTCTGCCGCAGTCCACCGAGGGCTGGGACAACCTGACGGTTCTGCCGATCGCCCCACTGGTGGCCAAGACCATTCACGAGATCTTCGAGAATGGCTCCGTGACCACGCTGTTTGAGTAGTTTTAATCCCCGGTTGGGGGTGTGCTAACATACTTTCGAATCTCGGCGAGGGCTGAATTCCTACATAGAATTTGGCCGTTATCGGCGCGAAAAGCACACTCCCCCTTCTTTTTGTGTGACGTAACCTTTCAAAGCGAGTCCGCTCGTGTGCGGGTGCGTGACCAATGAAACTGTGGGATGCATACACGCCGCGAGATATCGCGGCATTTTTTATGTCCGCGGTAGAAACGCAAGAGCGATTCAGAGCAATCTGAAACACAAAATTTGAAGGAGAAAATCATGGCTGACATTACCCGCCTGAAGGGCGAGCTGCGCACCGAGTTCGGCAAGGGCGCTTCCCGCCGCCTGCGTCGTGACTTCCGCGTTCCAGCTGTTGTCTACGGCAACAAGCTGGACCCGATGCACGTTCACGTGGACATCCTGGAGTTCCAGGCAATCCTGCGTAACGAGGGCGTGAACGCCGTTCTGGAGCTGGAGATCGAGGGCCAGGACCACCTGGTCATGATCAAGGCTGTGGACCAGAACGTGCTGACCCTGGACGTGGACCACGCTGACCTGCTGAACGTTAAGCGCGGCGAGAAGGTTGAGGTTGACGTTCCGGTTATCTTCACTGGTCAGCCTGCTCCGGGCGCCCTGGTCACCCAGGAGGCAGACGTCATCACCATCCTGGCCGACGTTCTGAACATTCCGGAAGAGATCACCGTCGACATCGAGGGCAAGGAAATCGGCGACCAGGTTCTGGCCGGCGACCTGCAGATGCCGGGCAACGCAACCCTGGTATCCGAGGAAGACACCCTGATCATCAACGTTGTGGAGCCGGAGGAAGAGGAACTGCCGGAGCCTGACGAGGAGGGCGAAGGCGCCGAGGGCGAGGCTGCCGAGGCAGCCGAGGACGAGTCTGCAGAGGGCGAGTCCGAGGAGTAATTCACTCCCCCTTCACACACTGGGCCACTCCGCGTGCACTTTTCACACCGGGTGGCCCTTTTTGTTGCTCTTTTTTATTGACGCCCACCCCACGGCCGCGGGGGCTGTCCGGGGTGGACAGTACAATAACCGTCAGTGAGCTAGAGAGAGGGCTGGGAGACGGTGGCGTCACCAAACAAGAAACAACACACCAACAGCGACACGTGGCTGATCGTCGGCCTGGGCAACCCCGGCGATAAATACGCCAATACCAGGCACAACGTTGGACGAATGGTGATCGGCGAACTGCTGGATCGACAGGTACCGGCAGCCAGCCTGAATGCCCACAAGAAGACGAACACGGACATCGCCGAGGTGACTATCGCGGGGCGCAAGGTGGTGCTGGCGCAGCCGCGGACCTACATGAATGTGTCGGGCGGGCCGGTGCAGCAGCTGGCGGCGTTTTTCAAGATCCCGGCGGGTAACATCATCGTCGCCTACGACGACCTCGAGGGCGATCCGGGGGCGGTGAAGCTGCGGCAGTCCGGTGGCGACAAGGGGCATAACGGGTTGAAGTCCATTACGAAGTCCCTGGGCACGAAGGACTACTGGCGCCTTTCGTGCGGCATTGGACGGCCGCCCGGGCGCATGGATCCGGCGGCCTATGTGTTGAAGCCCTTCCCCAAGTCGGAGGCGGCGGATGTGGCGATCATGTGCGCTGACGCAGCCGACGAGGTTGAACGCACCCTCGGTGTGGGAAACTAGTGACTGTGTCTTTCCTCCAATCTCTATTTTCCGTTTTCCGAAAGAACCCCGCACCGCAGGCGCATGTAGATAAAAGTGCTGGTGCTAGGCCAGCTAAGCCTGTTAAGCGTGCCAAGCTCACCGTCGAGCAGCTGCGAGAGTTCGCCCCTGAATGGATTGTGATCGGCCTGGGCAATCCCGGTGCCAAGTACGCGGAAACCCGGCACAATATCGGCTATTGGCCGATTGATCGTCTGGTTGAGCGGTATGAGGCGCAGTGGCTGCCGGTGGAGGGGCAGAAGGCTCATGCAGCGTTGATCACGGTGGAGGAAACCCCCGTGGTGCTGCTCCGCTCCACGACGTACATGAACAATTCCGGTGAGGCGGTGGGGCCGCTGGCTTCTGCTTTGAGCCTGCCGGCGGGGCGGGTCATTGTCTGCCACGACGAGCTGGACATCGCCACTGGCCAGGTGCGCATCAAGGATAAAGGTGGCGAGGGTGGCCACAATGGGCTGCGTTCAATGACTGCTGAGTTGGGCACCCAGCACTACGTGCGCGTCCGCATGGGCATCGGCCGCCCGCCTAAGGGCACATCTGTGATTGATTTCGTTTTGAGCCCGTTCGAGGATGCAGACATCGACCTGGAGAGCGGGTGGATGGAGAACACGCTTCAAGATTCGGTGGACTCAGTGACGCTCATCGTGAACAATGGCACAGACATTGCGCGAAACGATATCCACACACGCAAGCACTAATAAATGCTGCGGTGCAGGTAGCGCGCAGTAACGAGAATACTCGCGGGTTTTCGAGCCTCCTAGCGTTAGTATTGATGAATCAATGCACTCGATATTGCCTTTGGGAGATGCAAAGTGAAGCAGGTTTTTGGACTACTGCGCGCTGTTCGTAACGCACGAACGGGTTCAGCGAAGTCGTCTCCCGACCAGCAGAAACGCCAGAAATCTGGTGCGCCTTCCGGGCCTTCTGTGCCTTCTAAGCCGTCTGCGAATTCCGAACCGTCAGCGGCCTCCAAACCGTCTGCGGCTTCCAAACCTTCCGAGGCGAAAAAGGCGGCTCCTGCGAAGGCGGAACCAAAGGAGGTAGCTCCGGCGAAGCCCGCGCAGCCGCCGATCAAGCTCTCCGCAGTCGGCGCCCCCAAGGCTCCCTCCGCTCCGAAGCCACCAAAGGCTTCCGCTTCTCAGAGGCAGGAGCCGCCGAAGGCAACCGCAGCCTCGCAGGATCCCAAGAAATCCACTACGACTGCGAAGGCCCCTAAAACAGACAAAAACAAGAAGCAGACAAGCACTAGCCCCAAGCAGGCTGCTACTGCCCGGCCAGCTGCGGCTGCTCCGGCCATCAAACTCGGTAGCGTAGGTGCGCCGCCTGCCCCGGGGGCTGCCCCTGGCACGACGCGAAAGACCCCGGCTGCCAAGGAGGCGGCCGCCGCGAAGCCTGCTCCCAAACAGGAGCCCAAACAGGAGCCCAAGCAAGCGGCGAAGTCACCCGCAGCGAAGCCTGCACCCAAGGAGGCCGCGAAGACGGCGCCCAAGCAGGTCGCCAAGCCCGCTCCCAAGCAGGCGCCTGCAGCAAAGGCCACGCCGACTACAAAGCCGAAGGCTGAACAGAAACCGGCTGCCAAGCAGGCTCCCAAGAAGGCGCCTGCAGCAAAGGCCACGCCACCCGCGAAGCCGAAAGCGGAGCAAAAGCCGGTACCCAAACCGGAGCCCACACAGGCGCCCGCAGCGAAGCAAGCGCCCAAGCCAGCCGCGAAGACGGAGCCGAAGCCGGTACCGCCAGCGGCGGAAAAGTCGGCGTCACAACCAAAGAATCTGCCCGAACCAAAGCAGGTGGCAACGGCACAACCTGCACCACAGCAGCACCCCGCACCACAGCAGCACCCTGCGCCACAGCAGAACAACGTTCCGGAAGCGCTGGCGATCCCGCCCGAGAACAAGACGGTTAAGAAGGATCGCCGTGCGCGCCTGCGCCAGGTGAAGGGACTAGATGGCCTGCGTGGCCTCGCCGTGCTCGCCGTGGTGATCTACCACTTCTTCGGCGATATTCTGCCCGGTGGCTACCTGGGCGTGGACCTGTTTTTCGTCCTATCGGGCTTCCTGATCACCTCGCTGCTGGTGCGCGAGTACCGGGTAAACAACACGATCAGCCTGAAAGACTTCTGGATCAGGCGTTTCCGCCGTATCCTCCCCGCCGCGCTGGTCACGCTGTTTATCGTCACCGCAATCGTCACCGCCATAGGTGGGGACATCGCCGTGGGCATCCGCGAGCAATTCCTGGGCACGCTGTTCTTCGTCAACAACTGGACGCAGATCGCCACCTCCCAGTCGTACTTTGCGGAAAACGAGGTCCAGGTTTTCGCCCACTACTGGTCGCTGGCGGTCGAAGAGCAGTTCTACATCATCTGGCCGCTGGTGACACTCGGAATCTTCGTATTCACCCAGCGCCGGCTCCGCCGTAGTCCACGCCGCGTCCCGATGCTGGTCACGGCGGTGCTGGCCGTGCTTTCCGCTGCGGCCATGGCGCTGCTTTTCACCCCCGGCGAGGATCCGACGCGCGTCTACTACGGTACGGATACGCACGCTTTCGGCCTGCTCATCGGCGCTTTCCTCTCGCTGGCTGTAACCTCCACGCGCAACGATCCACGAGTGGATTCCTGGCCGTCGGCAGGAAAGTTTGAGGCTCGCGTTGCCGGAGCCATCGGTGCCCTGGCGCTTGTCGGCTACATCATCCAGCTGCTGTTTATGGGCGACGACCTGGCGGTGACCTACCAGGGTGGCCTGCTGCTGACCAGTGTGCTGGGCGTGCTGATGATCTGGGGCGTGATCCGCGAGACCGGCCCGCTGACGTGGATCTTCCGCACCAATGTCATGCGCTGGCTCGGCCAACGCTCGTTCTCGTTGTACCTGTGGCACTGGCCGGTCATCATGATTCTGCGTGCTCTTTTTGACGCCGACGGTCACATGGACCACAAGTGGATTCTCGGGCTGGCAGCGGTGCCGATCGCTCTGCTGATCTCCGAGATTTCCTACCAGCACGTGGAAAACCCCTTCCGCCGCCGCGGCTACAAACAGACGTGGAAGGACTACTGGGCTTCCCGCCCGAGCTTCCACGAGATCAACGAGGGGTTCAAGAAGGTCGCGTGGCCTGTTGTGCCACTGCTCGTCGTAGCTTGCGTGGGCGGTGTGGTCTACGGCGTGGTGAACTCCAACGACAAGACCGAGCTGGAGCAGGAACTGGACCAACTGCAGCGCATGAACCAGGAGGCCAACAAGGGCAATGCCCCCGCCCCCGCTACTCCACCGCCGCCGAAGGAAGAGAAGGCCGCGGCCGTGCAGGGCAAGGACATCACCGCCGTGGGTGACTCCGTGATGCTGGCAGCCAGCGAAGCGCTGAACACCAACTACCCGGGCATCTACATCGATGCGGACGTTTCCCGCCACTACACCGCCGGTATGGACGTGCTGCGGCAGCTGAACGATTCCGGCAAGTTGCGCAAGAACATATTCCTCGGCTTCGGCACCAACGGCCCGGCCTTCCCGAACCAGTTGGAGGAGATGATCAACCTCATCGGCCCCGACCGCCAGATCTTCATGGCCATGCCTTACGGCGATCGTGAGTGGATGGCGCAGTCCCGCCAGGAAGTGCTGGACGCAGCCAAGGCGCACGACAACGTCTACATCGCGGACTGGTGCGGCCATGCTCAGTCCCACCAGGATCTGTTGTTCGAGGATGGTGTGCACCCGATGCCCGAGGGCGCGCAGGAATACGCGAAATCCTTCGACGAGGCGCTGGCCCAGGCCGCGAACCACGAGAAGAAGACCACGACTACCTGCGCCTAATGCCCACCCGCTAGACTTGTGGGCATTATGAGTTCAACCGCATCCGAAGCCTCGCGCCGCCGCACATTCGCCGTCATCGCCCACCCGGATGCCGGTAAATCCACCCTCACCGAGGCGCTCGCGCTGCACGCCCACATGATCAAGGAGGCCGGCGCCGTACACGGCAAGGCCGGCCGCAAGTCCACCGTCTCCGACTGGATGGACATGGAAAAAGACCGTGGCATTTCCATCGCCTCCTCCGCGCTGCAGTTTGAGTACGCCCCGGAGGGTCACGACGGCGAGCCCTTCATGATCAACCTTGTCGATACGCCTGGCCACGCGGACTTTTCGGAGGATACCTACCGAGTTCTGTCCGCCGTGGATGCCGCAGTGATGCTCATTGATGGCGCGAAGGGCCTGGAGCCGCAGACGCTGAAGCTGTTCCGCGTGTGCAAGGCCCGCGGTCTGCCGATCGTGACCGTCGTGAACAAGTGGGACCGCCCCGGCCGCAGCCCGCTGGAGCTGGTGGACGAGATCGTCAACGAGATCCAGCTGCAGCCCACTCCCCTGTTCTGGCCGGTTGGCGAGGCCGGCGACTTCCGCGGGTTGGCGCGCATCAACGACGACGGCGAGGCCGAGGAGTACATCCATTTCCTCCGCACCGCCGGTGGTTCGACCATCGCCCCGGAGGAGCACTACACCCCGGAGCAGGCCGCAGAGCGGGAAGAGGACGTGTGGGAAACCGCCGCCGAAGAGGTCGAGCTGCTGGCCGCCGACGGCGCGCTACACGACCAGGAGCTGTTCCTGGAGTGCACCACTTCCCCGCTGATCTTCGCCTCTGCGATGCTCAACTTCGGCGTGCACCAGATTCTGGATACCCTCTGCGCGTTGGCGCCCGCCCCAGCGGGCCGCGATTCCGACCCGAAGGTGCTCGAGGCCGCCGCTGGCGGAAACTCCGTCGCGGTGGACGAGCACCGCGACCCCACCGATGATTTTTCGGGCGTGGTGTTCAAGGTACAGGCCGGCATGGATCGCAACCACCGCGACTCCCTGGCTTTCATGCGCGTAGTCTCCGGCGTGTTCGAGCGTGGCATGCAGGTCACACACGCGCAGTCGGGCCGGTCTTTCTCCACGAAGTATGCGCTGACTGTCTTCGGTCGCACCCGCGCCACCGTGGAGGCCGCCTACCCTGGCGACATTGTGGGCCTGGTCAACGCTGGTTCGCTCGCCCCGGGAGACACGATCTACGCCGGCAAGAAGGTGCAGTTCCCGCCCATGCCGCAGTTCGCTCCGGAGCACTTCCGCACGCTGCGAGCCAAGTCCCTGGGCAAGTACAAGCAGTTCCGCAAGGCCCTCGAGCAGCTGGATTCCGAAGGTGTTGTGCAGATTCTGCGCAACGACGCTCGCGGTGACGCTAACCCGGTCATGGCCGCCGTCGGCCCCATGCAGTTCGAGGTTATGCAGGCCCGGATGGACGTTGAGTACAACGTGGAGACCGTGGCCGACCCCGTCCCTTACTCTGTCGCCCGTCGTACTGACGCCGAGTCCGCGCCGGTGCTGGCCAAGCAGCGAGGTGTGGAGATCTTCACCCGCACGGACGGGGAGCTGATTGCCCTGTTCGGCGACAAGTGGAAGTTAGCCTTCGTGGAGAAGGAACACCCGGAGCTGACGATGGAGACTCTGGTCGCCGACTAGGCGGAGTAGCGATTCGTCGCGACCCTATCGAAATATTTGCACAAGCCTTGTAATATTTCGCATTCTGTGCAAATATTTTGCGCATGGCTAAATTCCTGTATCGAGTAGGCCGCTCCGCCTACCTCCACAAGTGGCGCTTCCTCGCCGTCTGGCTGATCGTGCTGATCGGCGTGGGCACCGCCTCCGCACTGTTAACCAAACCAACCTCGCAGTCCTTCACCATCCCTGGTCTGGAATCCATTGAGACTCAGGAGAGGATCAAAGAGGAGTTCCCCAATGGCGAAGATTCTGACCAGTTAGAGGCAGCCACGGGCAAGCTCGTGCTACAGGCTCCTGAAGGCCAAACCCTTGCCGAGGGCGAGGCTGCACAATCGACCGAAGACATCCTTCAGGCGCTGCAAGAGCTCGATTTCCTGAAGGACAAGGAAAAGCTCGTCTCCCCCGTGCTGGCCAGCGAAGGCATGCACCAGCAAATGGCTCCCATGAAGCAGAAGCAGGGAATGCCGAAGGAGCAGATTGCATCCGACATCGCTGCTCTAAGCCCGCTGAGCCCCGACAAGCGCACTGGCACCATCGAGGTTTCCTTCGATGCGGAAACTGCAGCAGACGTGCCCGCAGAGGATGTGCAGAAGTTCGAGGATGCAGTAAAGAATAACGAGGGCAACCTCAAGGTTGGATGGAGCGGTAACGCATTCCAGCAGCCGGAGATGAGCATGGCCTCCGAAGCCATCGGCCTGGCGGTCGCTGCCATCGTTCTGATCGTCACCTTTGGCAGCCTCGTGGCTGCAGGCCTGCCGCTGCTCTCCGCAGTGATTGGTGTGGGCACCGGCATCGGCATCGTCATGGCAGCCACCTCCGTCACGGACAGCATCAACTCCATGACCCCCACCCTGGCCTCCATGATCGGCCTGGCCGTGGGCATCGACTATGCGCTGTTTATCCTCTCCCGCTTCCGCAACGAGCTGGTCGCCCATGTGGATGGCCAGGATCTGGAACCGAAGGAACTACACCAGAAACTCAAGACGATTCCCGTCAAGGAACGCGCCCACCTGGCCGGCCTCGCAGTCGGCAAGGCCGGTTCCGCAGTTGTCTTCGCTGGCCTTACGGTCCTGATTGCACTGGCAGCACTGTCCATCATCAACATTCCGTTCCTCACCGCGATGGCCTTGGCCGCCGCCGGTACCGTTGCCATTGCCGTGATCGTCGCGATCACGCTTCTGCCCGCCATCATGGGCCTCATTGGCACGAAGGTCTTCGCAGGACGCGCGCCTTTCGTCAAGGCTCCGGACCCAGAGAACGAGAAGCCGACCATGGGGCTGAAGTGGGTGCGCATCATCCGCAAGAAGCCCGCCCTGTGGTTGGTAGGCTCTGCAGTGTTGTTGATTCTGCTGGCCATCCCCGCAATGAACCTGCGTCTGGCCATGCCCTCCGATGGTTCTATGGCCAAGGGCACCCCCAACCGTGTCGCCTACGAAATGACGGAGGAGGGCTTCGGAGCTGGCCGCAATGCCCCGATGGTCGCCCTCGTTGAATACCCCGACCTCAACGACAAGGAGAAGGCTGCCGCCACCCAGGAGGCCGTCGCGACCCTCCAGGGCACCGAAGGCGTGGAGAACGCCCAGGTAGTGCAGACCAACGGCGATCCGCGCAACCCAGCCGACCTGGGTACTGCGGCTCAGGTGATGATCACCCCGTCCTACGGCGCGACGGACGCCCGTGCCGCCGATGTCCTTGAGCAGATGCGCGCCGAGGAAGCCGGCTATACCGAAAAGACCGGCGCATCCTACGCCATCACCGGCGTCACCCCGATGTACGAGGACATTTCACAGCGCCTGTCGGACGTCCTCATCCCCTACATCGCCATCGTCCTCGTGTTGGCTTTCATCCTGCTGATGGTCGTCTTCCGTTCCATCTGGGTGCCACTGATCGCGGCACTGGGCTTCGGCCTGTCGGTGGCCGCCACGTTCGGCGTCACCGTCGCACTGTGGCAGGAGGGCTTCGGCGGCATCATCGACGACCCGCAGCCCATCATCTCCTTCCTGCCCATCATGCTGATCGGCATCGTCTTTGGCCTGGCCATGGACTACCAGGTCTTCCTGGTTACCCGCATGCGCGAGGGCTGGGCGCACGGCAAGACCGCCGGCAACGCCACCGCCAACGGTTTCAAGCACGGCGCGCGCGTGGTCACTGCAGCCGCGCTCATCATGATTTCGGTCTTCGCCGCCTTCATGATGGCCGATGAGCCGTTTATTAAGGTGATGGGCTTTGCCCTGGCTGCCGCCGTATTTTTTGACGCCTTCATCGTCCGCATGACGTTTATTCCAGCAACGATGTTCCTTCTCGGTGAGCGCGCGTGGAAGTTCCCCAAGTGGCTAGCGAAGATCATTCCCGCTGTCGACGTCGAGGGCGAGAGCCTGGTGGGATTGAACGCTGACGGTAGCCGCACTTCGGATACACTTACCGAATCAAGTGAAGCAGGTCCGCGAGACGCACAGGCAGCCGTAAAGTAAGTCGTCACTCGAGAAAAGTTGTGAAAGTGAGCTTCGAAGGCGGAAAAAGCGTAGAGGCAGCAACACCGGGCCTACGGGATCGCAAGAAAGCCGAAACCCGTGAGCGCATCGCCTACGCCGCCGTTGACTTACTAGTCAACGAGGGAGTTGAGAATGCTACCATCGCGAAGATCGCAGAAAGAGCTGATATTTCTCCGCGCACTTTTCACAACTATTTCCCTCATCGAGAGGCTGCTTTACTGTTCACGCTTAATCAATTCGTTGAGGAAATGGTTGGAATGGTGGATACCGCACAACCTGGGCAACAATTGATATCGATCGGCGAGAATATCGCGGTGGACTTCTTTAATCGAACGACGGGCAGCCCGAACAGCATTCAAACCCTCTCCCGTCTTGCGGACCACTTACTCTCTATCCCCGCCCAAGCTCGTACAGAGCTTTTCACAGAGAACGATGGCCTTCCCCGCAACGCCGTGGAGTTCTTCTCTCCGCTCGTACAGGCTTTTCAGCGGTACAGCGAGCGCGAAGGTCGGACGCTCAACACCGCCCACGCGCTGTTGCTCATCAATTCGATCATGGTTGTGCCCAAAGTTTACGTGGAACTCAACGAGGGTGGAGAGCGTGCGGCGGAAGAAGAAATTCGAGGCGCTTTCCAACTACTAGCGGGCGGGCTTTCCCAGCTCGGCTAGCTGAGATGAGAAACAATTAAGCACCTGACCTCCGTTTTGTGAATATCAGATTTGCTACGCTAGTCTGCATCGAGCGATATCCATCAAATCGGATCATCTGGGCGTAATGAAAGGTTTCTCACTCACATGTCATCGAGTTCGACGATCCCCGAGCCCTCCGCTTCCCGGCGCGAACAGAAGAAGGCCGAAACGAAGCAGAATCTCATCGATGCAGCTATTGAGCTGTTCATGGGCTACGGCCCGGAGGAAGCGACGGTCCAGGCCATCACTAAGCGGGCGGGCGTATCCACGCGCACATTCCACAACTACTTCGAGCGCCGCGACGATGTCTTCGCCTACTACCTGCACGAGGTCTTCGAGCACTTCGCTTGCCGCATCCGGGAGATTGCGGTGGACCACCCCACCGGCCGCATCGTGGACATCATGCGCGACGCAATGTGGATCTACTGCTTCCCGCCGCACGTTGATCAGGGCGAATCGGTTAGCCAGACGGGCTCGGCCGAATTTTCTGAGCTGGTGGATCCCACCACCCCGGATATCCGCAAGTTCAAGCCTCTGCTCATCATGCTGGAGAACCCGCAGGATAAGGGCAGCAGCGAACACCTGGATGTGGACCTACCTACCCTCACAGAACCTGGAACCAAGGCGCTGTGCGATGTCGCCCCCGACCTCTCCCCCCCTTCAAGGCATTCCTGTTGCTGGATGTTTCCTTCAGCATCGCCATGCGCGCCGTAGAGGCAGCTGCGAACGAGCGGCTATCCGGTGGCCTCAGCCCCGAGGAGCTCTACAACCAGGCCTTCGACATGCTGGCCCGTGTCGATCGCATTGAGGACGAGGAGTAGTCGCCTCACCAAGAATCAAACCCGGTTTCCTTTGCCCAACCCCGATAAGGGAAGATGGGCACTGTGGAATCAGAGGGAATCTTTACAACGCTTCTCAACGCAACGCTGATCATCGGTGGCTACCCGATCCTCTGGCGCGAAATCATCGGCAATCTCTTCGGCCTAGCCTCCGCCGTCGGCGGGATGAAGCGCGTGGTGTGGGCCTGGCCCGTGGGAATCGTCGGCAATGTGCTGCTGTTCACGGTGTTCCTGGGTGGACTGTTCCACACCCCACAGGATCTAGACCTCTACGGCCAGGCAGGCCGCCAGGTGATGTTCCTCATCGTCTCGCTGTACGGCTGGTATCAATGGAGCCGCGCCCGCACTGCCGGCATGCGCGAGCCTGATAACACCGACCCCTCCCGCTCCATCGTCAGCGAGCCCGCCGCCGACAGCGCCGCAGTGCAGCCCAGCTGGGCCAGCACCAAGGAACGCCTCGGCATGCTCGCCTTTGCGGTGATCGGCACCGTAGTCTTCGCGCTGATCTTCGACGCGCTAGGTTCGTGGGGGCCGTGGGCAGACGCCTGGATCTTCACCGGCTCCATCCTGGCCACGTTCGGCATGGCCCGCGGCTGGACGGAGTTCTGGCTGATCTGGATCGGCGTGGATATTGTCGGCGTACCGCTGCTGCTCGCCGCGGGCTACTACCCCTCCGCGGCGCTATACGTGGTCTACGGCGCGTTCGTGCTGTGGGGCTTCTTCGTGTGGTTGCGGGTGCAACGCACGAAAACCACCGGCGCCGCAAGCGCCGCCAGCAGCTAGTACCTAGCCCACCAGCGCCCGCCATTTCTCCACGTCCACGTCATCCGTGGAAGCCGGCTCGAACTGCGCGTTGTGATCCTTGTGCTCCAGCACTGCGCGCACTCCCTCGATGAAGTTCGGCCCCCGGCGCAGCTCGCCACCGACCTTGAATTCCATATCCAACGCCTCGCGCAGCGTTGCACCCTCCGCGCGGCGGAAAAGCTCCACCGTGGCCACAAGACTCTCCGGGTTGGCACCCTTCAGGGAATCGGTCACCTTGGTTATAAACTGCGCCAATTCGGCGTCCGAAACAGAACCCTCATCCCGCACGATCCGAGCTTCGATGTCTGCCCAAGTACCTTCGGCGAAGGTCCGCTCGATCCACTCCGCGTGCTGCTGCAGCGTAGACGTGGGCTCCTCCAGCTTCTGCGGGTCGAGAGCGTTAGACCGCAGTGCCTCTGGAAGATCGCCCGAATGCAGGTCGGATTCGAAAGCATGCACATCGGCCACCAGGTTCGTGGCCAGGCCGGTGTACAACATGTCCGCAGGGCTTAGGCGCCAACCCGTGGCGGCGATAAAGAGCCCCACTGCGGGCGAGCAATCCAGGTGCGTCAGCCGGTAAGACATACCCACGTCGGGCACAAACCCGATCGCAGCCTCCGGCATTGCCCCCAGGGTGCGCGGAGTGATCACGCGGTGCGAGCCATGCATGGAAATGCCCATGCCCCCTCCCATCACGATGCCCTCCAGCAGTGCGATAACAGGCTTGTTTACCCGCGACAGCCGCTCGTTGAGGTCGTACTCTTCCTCAAAGAAGGAGTCCCCGAAGCGGTACATGCGCTTCATGTCTCGCATCCGCACGTAGCGCACGTCCCCGCCTGCGCAGAAGGCCCGGTCGGAGGACGACTTGATTACGATGAACTGAATCCAATCATCGTCGGCCCATTTGTCGACCGCCTCGCGGATTAGGCGGATCATCTCCACGTTTAAGGAATTCAGAGCCTTAGGGCGATTCAGCTCGATAACCCCGACGTGACCTGCAACGACGGTCGTTACTTCCGCATCCGGGTCGTACGTCGGGTGCTTCCTTCTCTTGTCTGCCATGTCACCATAATTACAGGAACGACAAGGAAGTGCAGCCTAATTTAAATCTAAGGTCTACTTAGATTTCTTGCCCTTCTTGGACTTCTTGCCCTTCTTCTTTTTGTCGCCCTTGTTCTTTTTGGACGCCGCAGCCTCCTTGTCCTTGGACTTCGAATCCTTCTTGGAGTTCTCCTCGGACTCAGCTTCCTTGGCCTGCTTGGCTTCCTCGGCCTGCTTCTTCAACAGGTCCTTCTCCAGCAGCTTCGCCACGTCGGGCACGTAGCGGAACTGGGTGCGCGGCGGGCGCTCGTAGGTGGACTCGGATGCCGGGCGCTCCGGAATCTTCGGCACGTTCTTCTCCACGTACTCCCACGGGATCGTGTTCAGCAGGTGGTTGATCACGTTGATGCGGGAGCGCTTCTTGTCCTCGGACTCCACGGTGTACCACGGGGCAGACGGGATGTCGGTGTGCACGAACATCTCATCCTTCGCGCGCGAGTAGTCCTCCCAGCGCGTGATGGACTGCAGATCCATCGGGGAGAGCTTCCACTGGCGCAGCGGGTCGGACTGGCGGGACTGGAAGCGGCGGATCTGCTCTTCATCGGACACGGAGAACCAGTACTTGCGCAGGATAATGCCGTCCTCAACCAGCAGGCGCTCGAAGATCGGAGCCTGGTGCAGGAAGCGGCGGTATTCCTGGGTGGTGCAGAAGCCCATCACGCGCTCCACGCCAGCGCGGTTGTACCAAGAGCGGTCGAAGATGACGATCTCTCCGGCGGTGGGCAGCTTCTCGATGTAGCGCTGGAAGTACCACTGGCCCTTCTCGCGCGAGTTGGGGGCTGGCAGAGCCTCAATGCGGCAGACGCGCGGGCTGAGGTACTGGGTGATGCGCTTAATCGCGGACCCCTTGCCCGCCGCATCGCGCCCCTCCATCACGATGACGATGCGGGCTCCGGTTTCCACCACCCACTGCTGCATTTCGACGAGTTCCGCTTGGAGCCTTTTGAGCTCCTTTTCATAGGCCTGTTTGTCCAGCTTGGGAAGTCTATTGCTCATTGTTCCAAGCTTAGTTCTTCGCAGGCCGAACGCCTAATAATCTCTTAGCTTTTGGGCCTTACTAAACCTGGGCGCGAGCGACCTCACAGATAGTGCAATAATTAGCCCTTATGCAGACAAAGGAAGTCGCTTCGGCGCGATTGGAAAACTTCAGACATCTCAAGATCAACCTCCCGGTTAAGATCGCGTTGAGTGTGCTGCTGGTGCTTTCTGTCCTACCGAAGATCTTCAACACTCGCGGCTTCCACTACAACCTGGACTTGGACGTCTACCGGGTGGGAGCCCAGCGCGTTCTGGACGGCCAGGAGCTCTACAGCGGCCACTTCCACATCATCGGCGATACGTATCTGCCGTTTACGTACCCGCCGATTTCGGCCCTCTTGTTCACTCCCCTGACGGTGATGCCCTATAACCTGGCCGCCGTTTTGCTGGTCTGCGCCACGGTGACTGTCACCTGGTGGGTGCTCGCCCACACCGTGCACGCGGCAGCGCGCCTGGATCGCCCCTCCGCAGGCTGGGTCGCGGTAATCCTCACCGCTGTGCTGATCCACTTAAGCCCCATCCACACCACCCTGGCCTATGGGCAGATCAACGTTTTGCTGATGGGTATGGTCTTCGTCGATGCGCTCGTCGTGCCTCGTCGCTACCGCGGCCTGCTCACGGGTGCTGCGGTTGCTATCAAATTGACGCCCGCAGTTTTCGGCCTGTGGTTCCTTCTGCGCAAGGACTGGGGTTCCATCCTGCGCATGGGCGTAGGCACGCTCGGCACTACAGCTTTGGCGTGGCTGATCCTGCCGCGGGATTCTCTAGAGTATTGGACGCACACGCTGCGCGAAACCGGGCGTATCGGCAACCACGAATACGCCCTGAACCAGAGCATCAACGGTCTGCTGTACCGCTTCGGCCTGCGTACGGATGATTCCTCCAGCTTGTTGTGGGTAGTCCTGGTGTGCGTTTCGCTGGCAGTCATCACCTTCGTCATGATCAAGCTGCTGGAGGCACAGGCGCCGGTCGTCGCGCTGTGCGTCAACTCGTTGTTTGCACTGCTGGCCAGCCCGATCTCCTGGAACCACCACTGGTCGTGGGCTCCGGTGCTGCTGGTGGCCCTGGCCTGCTACGCGATCGCGGACCCCACTTCCCCGCTGGCCACCCCGCGCTGGCTGTGGGTTGCCCTGGTTGCCTTGGGCTTTGCCGCCTTCGCCTTCGAACCCACCGCTTTCGTTCCCTTCCAGGAGCAGCGCGAGTTCGAGTGGAACGCCTGGCAGGCGCTCCTGGGTAACTCCTACCTGTGGTGGACAATCTTGGCCCTGTTAGTGATGACGGTTCGCCTCGCGCTTTACCACGGCAAGACTTCCGACAAGACCCCAGTCTCTGAGGCAAGCGCCGGAGCTTAAGAGGCTTAAGGGGGGTTTAGGGATTTAAGCCCCTTGCCTTTAGCACTCCGGCACGTTGACGGAGACGTTCGTCGCTAACCCGCCGCCGGCCGTTTCCTTGTACTTCTCGGACATGTCCCTGCCGGTCTGCCGCATGGTCTCAATGACTTCATCAAGGGTGACGTGATGGTCCCCGTCGCCGCGCATCGCCATCTTGGCGGCGTTGATGGCCTTGCCCGCACTGATGGCGTTTCTTTCGATGCACGGGATCTGCACCAATCCCCCAATGGGGTCACAGGTGAGCCCCAGCGAATGCTCCATCGCAATCTCCGCCGCGTTCGCCACCTGCCGCGGAGACCCTCCCAGCACCTCCGCCAGCCCGGCGGCGGCCATGGAGGCCGCAGAGCCGACCTCGCCCTGGCAGCCGACCTCCGCGCCGGAGATGCTGGCGCGCTCCTTGTACAACGAACCAACCGCGCCTGCGGCCAGCAGGAAGCGCCGGTTCACCTGGAAGGGGTCCTGCTTGCCGGCGGGCGTGAACTCGCGGGCGTAGAACATCACGGCGGGGATGATTCCCGCGGCGCCATTCGTCGGCGCGGTGACCACCCGCCCACCAGCTGCGTTCTCCTCGTTTACCGCCAAGGCGATCAGGTTTACCCAGTCCTCGGAGAACTCGGCAGTGCGGTGCGGGTCCTCCTCCATCAGCTGGTCGTACCAGCGCTTCGCGCGACGGCGAACCATCAAGGCTCCGGGCAGCACTCCGGCGAAGGTTACTCCGCGCTTGGCGCAATCCTGCATGGCCTGGGCGATGGCATCCAGGTTCGCATCGATCTGCTCGTCGGTGCGCAGCGACTGCTCGCAGCGCCGCTGCACCTCCCCCAGGCTGATGCCCGCGTGCTCCGCCAGGGAGATCAGCTTGTCACCGGACTCGAACAGCCACTGCCCGCTGAGCTCGTCCAGGGTGGGGACTTCCTCCTCGGTACGGATGAAGCCACCGCCAATGGAGTAAAAAGTCTGCTTCAGCGGCTCCGACAGGCCACTGACCACGAACGTCATGGCATTCGTGTGAATCGAACGGCGCACGGTCGGCCGCAGCACAATGTCTTCGAAACCGCAGGTGACGGGCAGGCTCTTATCGCCCGCCAGATAAATGGTGCGAGTCTGGCGGATCTCATCCAGCCGGGACTGCATGTAATCCGGATCGACCTGCGCCGGATCGGCGCCGTCCAGGCCCAGCAGGCAGGCTCCCAGCGTGCCGTGTCCGGCACCCGTAGCGGCTAGCGAGCCATACAGGACAACGCTGATGCTCAGCGGGTGTTCACCCTCATCGGGCAGGCTCACCACGTCGGCCAGCTTGTCGGAGCCCAGCGGGCGCAGCCCCTCCTCGGTTGCTGAGTCGGCGGCGCGGGGAGACGTGGCGTCATCCCCCAAAAATGCCTTGACCCGGCGCGCGAAGGACAGTCCCGCGCGCATCGGCCCGACGGTGTGCGAAGAAGACGGGCCGACGCCGATCTGGAAGAGGTCGAAAACGCTGACAGTCATAGTGGTGTTAAGGGGGCGAGACTACGGGCTAGTTATTCTCGACGCGGAACTCGGCCATGCGGTCCCACTCGGTCTTGCCTGGGATCTTCGTGTTGATGATCTCCGGGGTCTCCAACAGGTACTTCGGCATCTCGTCGCAGGCGCGCTTGAAGTGCTCGGACTCTACGTGGGCGACGTCGGCATCGTCCTGGAAAGCCTCGATCAGCAGGTACTCGTTTGCGTTCTCCGGGTCGCGGAACCAGTCGAAGAAGATGTTGCCTTCCTCGGCGCGGGTGGCCTCGGTAAACCAGGAGACCTCCTGCAGGAAGTTGTCGGCGAACTCGGGGCGGACCTTGTACTTAACGTTGATAAGGATCATGGTGCCCCACCCTACGCTGTGCACCCGAGTGTTGGCAGATGCCCAGCTGACCCGACATGCCCGTCCCTGCACTCGGTACTGCCTCCGGCCCTAGCCGTTGTCCACGCCGACTTCCTTCTCCGGGCCTTGCGATTCCATCGCCTCGTCCAGCTGCTCACGAAGCTCCTCGGCGCGCTGCGGGTTGAAGTCCCTCCCGCCGACCATCGCCAGCATCCCGTCCAGCACGCTGTTGCCGTAGTTGTGCCCGTGGCCGTTCGGCACGTTGGCCGCAACCGGGAGGTCCATGGTGACCTGCCAGAAGGTAACAAACGGGATCCAGGACATAGACGGCGAGCGGTCAAAGCCGGCCGGTTCCTTCAGCCAATCGGGTTCCTGGGCGATCAGCGACGGCGACCACCACACCACCGGGTCCGAAGGGTGCTGGATAAACAGGATTCGCGGTTGGTGCCACCCGGCGCGCGAGGTCAGGTCTTCTTCTCGACGCCACCGCCAGATCTCATCGGAGTTCTCCGCAAAGCGGACATTCAGCCCGCCCGCGTATTCCGCAGACACTTGCGGCGAGCCGGGGTCTCGCCGATCCACCAGGTCGTGCCACAGCTTGTTTGAGTTCGGTGGCCCCACCCACAGCAGGCCATCCACGCTAGAGACGATGTCGCGCACGCCAGAGAATGCCCCGCTGCCCGCGTTGGTGCCCAGCGATTCGCCGTAGACGTACAGCTTCGGGCGGTCGTTCTCCGGCAGGGTGTGCCACCAGTCCACGATGGTGGAGACCAGCGCCTCTCCCGCGTCTTCCACGCGCTGCTGGTCAGCGATGAACTGCACGCCACTGGGCAGGTAGGAGTACTGGGCGGAGGCGATCGCGGAATCGCCGTCGAACATCAGCTCGAAGGCCTGGGCGGCCGTGGGGTTCACCCACCCGGTGCCGGTCGCGGGCACCACGAGCAACGCCTCGCGGTCCTTCGCGCCCGTCCGCTTCAACTCCTCGACTACGCTTTCCGCCCGGGCTTTATCCGTATCCTCTGCACCGTTTTCCAGGCTGGCGTACACACGGATGGGTTCCTTGCTGGGCCGGCCGGTCAGCTCTTCCAACTCGTCCTTGTACAGCCCCAAGCCGACGAACCTAGTGCCGAAGGCCCCCAGGTCCTCCCACTTGTTGGGCGACTGCGGGCTACCGGAGCGCTCCGGCACCTGGGGTTGCACCAGGTCTTCCCGAATCTCCTGATCCCGGACCGAAAACACCCGTTCGGTGGCGCTGACAACCGTGCCGGGAACGACGGTATCCACCAGGAAAAGCACGGCCATGCCGACGGCCAGCCAGGCGAACAGCGGGCGGGTAACCCCACCCAAGCGGCGCCCCACGGGGCCATCTTCCAAGGCCTCGATCAGCCACAGCAGACCTTTGCCCACCAGCACGATCAGCGTCCACAGTCCGATGCCGATGGGCAGCACCAGCAGGAACTCGGCCGCCGTATAAGCCTCCGCGTCCATCAAATGTGCCAACTCTCGTTGCCAGCGCACGGCGAAGGAAACCCACACAAGTAGTGCCAAGATCACGACGGCCACGAAGCCAATCTCCAGGCCATTCTTCAGCTTCCGCATCCCTCGGTCGCTGAGCTCCAGCTTATGCTGTAGCTTCTCTAGCAGCCCCAGGGCCTTGCGGCGGCCCCGTCCCATGGGCTCGTTGAAGCGCCGTTGCAGGAAGGCTTCCCACAACCAGTGGAGGAACACACCAACGGTATAGCCGGTGCCGCCGGAGATACCTGCGACCACGCCCTGAAACAGCCAGTCGCGCGGCAGCAGCGAAGGCGTGAGCGAAGCCGCGAACAGCAGCGCACCGACGATCACACCACCGGGGTCCACGTGGGCCTCCCACTGATCCCTAGCGGCGCTTAGCTTCCCAGTGATTTCCTCCTCTGCGGCGGAGGCGACATCAGCTATCTTCAAGCTTCTCCCCGATCTCCAGCCACTGCATCTCCAGCTCGCCGTGTTCTTCCTGGTTGGCCTTCAGATCCTTATCCAGCGCGGCTAGCTCGTCAGTCACGGGCTCGCCGGTAGCTGCCTTTTCCGCCACCTCGTTCATTTTCTCGTGGATGGAATTGATCTTCTGCTCGATCTTGGCCATCTTCCTTTCCAGCGCACTCATTTCCTTGGTGAGTGTGTGGACTTCCTTGGCGCCGAGGCTGGGGCGTCCAGAAGAAGTAGCGCCAGAACCGGTGGCGCCGGAGCTACCAGAACCAGAATCCGCAGCGTCGAAGGTCAGAGTGTTCTTGCGCCCCTCATCGCTGGCCTCCTGCTTGCGGCGCTCCAGGTACTGCTCGATGCCGCCGGGCAGGTTCGTCAGCCGCCCATCGCCGAACAGCGCCCAGGTGGAATCGCAGATGCGCTCGATCAGGTAACGGTCGTGGGAAATCACCACGAGCGTGCCGGGCCATTCGTCCAACAGGCTTTCCAGCTCCTGCAGGGTGTCGATGTCCAGGTCGTTCGTCGGCTCATCCAGCAGCAACACGTTTGGCTCGGCCATCAGCACGCGGGTCAGCTGCAGGCGGCGCTTCTCGCCACCCGACAGGTCCCCGATGGGCGTACGCTGGCGCTTCGCGCTGAAGCCCAGCCGCTCGGCCAGCTGGGAGGCGCTGATCTCCTTGTCGCCGAAGGTCACGTAACTGGCGATATCCTCGACAGACTCAATCAGGCGCTTCGTGGGGTCCAGGTCGTCCAGCTCCTGTCGCAGCCAGCCCAAACGCACGGTCTTGCCCTCGACGCGGCGCCCCTGCTCCAGCGGCGCCTCGCCCGCCAGGGTGCGCAGCAGGGTCGTCTTGCCGGAACCGTTCACCCCCACCAGGCCGATGCGCTCGCCGGGACCCAAACGCCAGGTCAGGTCCTCTACCAGGGTGCGCCCGTCCGGGGTGGCGATGCGCGCGTTCTCCAGCTCGATGACCTTCTTGCCCTGGCGGCGCGCTGAGAAGCTCATCAGCTCCACCTTGTTGCGCATCGGCGGCACGTCGGCGATCAGGGATTCCGCGGCCTCGATGCGGTAGCGCGGCTTCGAGGTTCGCGCGGGCGCCCCGCGGCGTAGCCACGCCAACTCCTTGCGCGCGAGGTTCTGGCGGCGCTGCTCGGCCGCGTCCGCCTGCCGGGCGCGCTCGGCGCGGGCGAAAGTCCAGTCGTTGTAGCCACCCTCATAGACGTCCACCGCGCCGTCGTGCACCTCCCAGGTGTGGTTGGCGACGGTATCCAGGAACCAGCGGTCGTGGGTGACCACAACCAGCGCAGTGTTGCGCCCCAGCAGGTGCTCGGCCAGCCACTGCACGCCTTCGACGTCCAGGTGGTTGGTCGGCTCGTCGAGGATCAGCAGGTCCAGATCCTGCACCAACGCGGCGGCCAGGCCGGTTCGGCGGCGCTCGCCACCGGACAGCGAGTGCACGGGAGTATCCAGCCCCAGCCGGGCGATGTCCAGCCCGTTGAGTACGCTACGCACCTTCGGGTCGCCGGCCCATTCGTATTCCTGCAGACCCAGCGGTTCTAGCACTGCCCCGGCGACAGTCATGTCTTCCGGCGCGTCGCGCAACACGTCCTGGGTGACCATGGCCATGCGCAGGTCGTTGTTGTGGCTTACGCGCCCGGAGTCCGGCTCGTCCTTCCGGCTCAGGATGTTCAGCAGGGTGGACTTGCCACCGCCGTTGAGCCCGACCACGCCGATGCGGTCGTTGCTATCTACTCCGAGGCTCACGTCGTCGAGCAGGGTCTTGAGCCCATAGCTCTTCGAGACTTTTTCTAGGTTGATGAGGTTACTCAAGTACTTCTTCCCTTTTTATGACGCCCGCAGCCGCAGCTGGGGAACTCGTCGTCATCGTGGAGCTGGCTTTCCCGGCCACGCTAACGGCTGTCGCGACCTCCACCGCGTCGTCAGCGGATGCGCACAGCATGGCGACTGTGGGCCCAGAGCCGGAGACGATTGCGGCGATGGCGCCGGCCTCCTCGGCGGCCTTCAGGGTCTCGCGCAGGCTGGGCAGCAGGCTGATGGCCGGGGCCTGCAGGTCGTTAACCAGCAGCTTTCCCACTTCTTCCGGGTTTCCTGTCCGCAGGGCTGCGATCAGCCCCTCAGGGCTTCCAGCTCGCGCGGCCTTGGGGCTGGCCTCCGAGGCAGCGGCGCGCTGCTGGTCCAGCTGTCTAAACACCTCCGGGGTGGATAGGCCGCGCTTGTCGGTGGCGATGGCCCAGTGATAGGTGCCCGTAGCGATGACGGGCATGAGGTTTTCCCCTTTGCCTGTGCCGCGGGCCGTGCCGCCGAGCAGGCAGAAGGGCACGTCGGCGCCCAGGTCGGCTGCGATGCCGGACAATTGTGCGCCGTCCGGGCGGCGCGGGGAACGCAGGTCCGGGAAGTACAGCTCTGTCGCCGCAACCAGCGCGGCTGCCGCATCCGCCGATCCCCCGGCCATTCCGCCGGCAACGGGAATTCCCTTGTCGATGTGGATGTGCACGGGTTCGTCGGCCCAGGGGACGTGCGCGTCTCGTGCCAGTTTCTGGATTGCAGCGACGGCCTTCCACGCCAGGTTGCTGGAATCCTGTGGCACCAGGTGACTGTCGAAGCCGGAGACACTCCAGGTGCACGGCGCCGCGTCGGCGGCCTCCTGCGCAACTTCGGCCTCTCGTACAGCTTCGGCATCATGTGCGTCCTGCGCACCTTGTGCATCCCGCAGCGCGACGGTGACCTCTTCCTTCAGCGAGACGGCCTGAAAGATCGTGTCAAGCTCGTGGTATCCGTCCTCCCGGGCCGGCCCCACGCCGAGATGCAGGTTCACCTTGCCGTGCGCACTAGCTGTGACGGAGCGGTACTGGGGCTCCTGCGGACCGAAGATGTGGGAAACAGTCATTGCGCACCCCTCAGCGAAGCCACGGCCAGCTGCACGAACTGTTCCGTCGAGAGCTTCTCACCGCGAAGGGTCGGGTCGATCCCCGCGCTTCGCAGCGCATCTTCGGCCGCCTGGCCGCTGCCGAAGTGGCCGGAAAGGGCGGCGCGCAGCGTCTTGCGGCGCTGCAGGAAGGCGGCGTCTGCCAGAGCGAAGACCTCGCGGCGCAGCTGCTCGGCATCCAGCTGTCCAACACCCTGGTCTGCGTCAAACTGTTCGGCGCCCGACTGCCCGCCGGCCCACGGCTCCGCCCCTTCGGCGTAGCGGTCGATGCGCACCAGGCCGGAGTCGATCTTCGGCGCTGGCCAAAAGACGTTCTTGCCGATGGTCGCCGCGCGGGTGACGGAGCCATAGAAACCAGCCTTCACGCTGGGCACACCATAGATCTTGGATCCGGGAGCGGCGGCCAGACGGTCGGCGACTTCCAGCTGCACCATGACCAGAACGCGGTCGATACTGGGGAACTCCTCCAGCATATGCAAGAGCACGGGAACGGAGACGTTATAGGGAAGATTCGCCACCAGTGCGGTGGGAAGGGGGCGTCCAGCGTCGGCAAAGTCCTGCGCCGTGACCGCCATCGCGTCCTTGAGGATCACCGCCGCATCGGCCTCGCCTGCGCCCTGTTCTTCCAGGGTGGCGGGCAGCTTCGCGGCCAGGCGCGGATCGATCTCCACGGCGGTAACGCTCGCGCCGGTTTCCAACAGCGCGAGGGTCAAAGAGCCCAGGCCAGGGCCGATCTCCACCACGTTGTCGTCCGCGGTGACATCGGCGGCCTTGACGATCTTGCGCACCGTGTTGGGGTCGTGGACGAAGTTCTGCCCCAGCTTCTTAGTGGGGTTTAGGTCCAGTTCCTCGGCGAGCTGCCGGATCTCATTGGGCCCCAGCAGCCGAATCTTCCGTTCATTCACCATTCACAGGATAGTCGAGCTGGTGCCCGATAAAAACCGAGGTTGCTGCGCTGCTGTGCATAACTATGCACAGCCATGCTCGGCAGTGCTCGGCAATGGCCTAAGGCTTAGCGCAGACCCATCTTGGAGGTGCAGGCAGGCCATGCGCCCCAGCCTTGTCCGGCCTGCACGCGCTCGGCAACTGCGATCTGCTGCTCGCGGGTAGCCATGTGGGCAGCCGGTGCATACTCGGTGCCACCGAAAGCAGCCCAGGTGGACGGGGTGAACTGCAGGCCGCCAGAAAAGCCGTTGCCGGTGTTGATGGACCAGTCGCCGCCGGCCTCGCACTGTGCCAGCTGATCCCAGACGGAGCCGTTGGCCACAGCCGGGGCTGCCGCGCCGGTGTTGGAGCCCTTGTCGTCGGCCTTGTCAGCCTTCTTGGTGCCGCGGATGATTACGCGCTCCTTTGGAGCGGCGATCTCCTTGCTGGACTTCTCCTCGCGGCTAACCTCTTCGCCGTTGACGGTGCGGACGGTCGCAACAACGCGAGCCTTGCCCGGCGCGCCCTTCTCTACGACCTTCTCCTCGCCCTCGGGCATGTTCGGGTCTTCCTTCACACGCTCCGGAGCCGGGATCTCCTCGACCTTGGTCTCCTCGCGGTTGGCGATGCGGGTGACCTCGACGTGCATGCCCTCCTTCAGAGGGGTGTTGGCGGCCGGGGTGACCTTGTCATCCTTGCCCAGTGGGGTGCCACGCATCTCGAAGATCTCGCCCACGGTGCGGGCAGGCAGGCTCATGCGGCCGTCCTTGCCACCGTCGTTCAGGGTGAACTTCTTCGGGGTAACGATCTCCAGCTCCATGCCATCGAGCGGGATCTCCTGGTTACGCGCCTGGGAAAGCTCGCTCGCAGCGTCGCTGCGGCCGATCTGGTCCAGCAAGGAGCCGACAGTCAGTGCAGTGGTATCGATCTTCTCCTGCTTGCCGTCGATAGTCAGAGCCACGGTGCGGGCGCTGCGGACAGTGATCTTGGAGTTGTCGCTGATAGCCTCGTCCAGCGCCGGGGTGACCATGGCGCGGTTGTCGATCTCCACGCCTGCGGACTTCAGCGCGCCCTCGACGTCGCCGGACATGGTGCTGGCCTGGATGATGTCGCCGTTGACGTCCAGAGTGACCGACTTCTGCCCTGCCACCGCAACGCCACCGCCGACAACCAGGGTCGCGAGCATGCCACCCGTGGCGATGCGCAGCGGGGTGGAGCTGGTGTTGTTAATGCGGTGCAGGTGGGACTTCTTCTTCGGTGACACTAGATCGTTGCCTCTCTTGTTACTGACGCCCTTTAGGTTTCAACTTCGCCACGTTCTGTGCACGTAGCAACGGGGCGCCCGAACGCCGATTTTCTCAACTTTTGTCACAATACGATAACGATCCTTGTTAAACAAAGATCCAGACCAAATTGTTCCGCAAATCACAAATATGGGGGTACAGCTGCGGTAACAGCAGCCACAACCCCCAACATGCATTAATTTCTATACCTTTTCGTTACCTGGCGTCACACCAGAAACAGGAACCTCACTAGCGGAGACACCTGCAGAGATACCGGTAAAACCACAGTGTGCACTAAGCGCCCAGATCGATCCCGTAGAGCCGTTGAGCGTTCGCGGTGACCAGCTCTCCCAGTTCCTGCGGCGCCATCCCCCGCTGCTCCGCCACGCAGGCGGCGGTGTAGCCAACAAAGGCTGGCTCGTTACGCGCACCCCGGAAAGGCTCAGGGGTCATGTAGGGCGCATCGGTCTCCACCAGAATCTGTTCCGCCGGGGCAATGCGCGCCGCCTCGCGCAGCTCCTCATTGCGCTTGAAGGTCACGTTTCCTGCGAAAGACAGCACGTAGCCGCGATCCAGCGATTCCTTGGCCACGTCCAGCGGGGAGGAAAAGCAGTGCAGGATCACATTCTCCGGCTGCGGCGCGTCGGCGAGCACCCGCAGCAGGTCGGCATCGGCCTCGCGGTTGTGGATCATCAGGGCCTTGCCAGATTCGCAGGCTAGGTCGATGTGGAAGCGCAGTGCCTCTTCCTGTACCTCGATGCTCGGGGTTTCCTCCCCGTCTCCTGGATCCTTGCCGATCCAATACGCATCCAGGCCGGTCTCGCCGATGGCCACGCAGCGCGGATGGAAGGCCATCTCGCGCAAGCGCTCGCGCACTGCCCCCGTCACCGTCTGAGCCTTAGTCGGGTGCACGGCGCAGGCCGCCCACACGCGGTCGTGGAACTCCGCAGCCTGCAGGGCCTTCTCCGTCTCTTCGATACCGTCGCCGACGGTGCACACGCCGCGTACACCCACGGCACAGGCGCGATCCATAAACTCACCCACCAGTCGGCGGTGATCTTCCTCCCCAAACGTCCTATCCCCTGCGTCCGACCCCACCACGTCCTGCCGGCGCTGATTCTTCAGCACTGTGGACCACAGGTGGGTATGCGAGTCGAACAGCGGGACGATCGGCTCGGGCGGAACGGGTGTCGGACGCTTCTTTCTTGCCATGCCCACTACCCTAGCGCTCCTCTACGTGCGGTCGTCCACGAACACCTTCCGGCTGGCCACCAGGCCCGCCGCCAGCAAAACGAAGTTGAACCCCACAAGAACCAACAGTCCGGCGGTCCAGGACGCAGTGGCGTCATAAAGAGCACCAAAACCAAAAGGCCCAACGCAGGCGACCGTGTACCCGATGCCCTGCGCGCCCGAGGACAAAACGGCGGCGGCCTTCGGTTCGCGGGTGCGGGTGGCGATCAGCATCAGCCCCAGCGGGAAGGTAGAGCAGCCCAACGAAACCAACGAAATCCACAGCACCGGCAGGCGCATCGGGTCGGTGATCACCATCAGCAGCGCCACGAACATGCAGCTGCACGACAGGATCGTCACCCATGCCGCGCCGCGCTCAAAGCGGGAGGTCATCCACGGAACGATAAACGACGAGGCAGTTCCGACCAGCGCGAACACTCCGCCGATGATGCCGCCGAGCTGCGCCGATCCACCGGATTCCACGATGATCTTCGGCGCCCATGTGATGAAGCAATAGGAAATGGAGGACGTCATGGCGAACATCACTACGATCCCCCAGCTCACGGGGTTGCGCCACATGTGCCGATACGTGCCGCGCGACTCGCTGTTTTTGTTCTTTATGACGCCCAGTAGCTTCCGCGGGTGCGCCTGTCGCAACATCTCGCTGCCGCGCTGGGCCGCGGTTCCCGGAGTCACCGAGAACACGAGGACTCCCCAGCACAACAGTGCCAACAGCGGCGGAATCGCCCAGACTCCAATCGCCACGCGCCACCCGCCGAGCTCGGCCAGCGGCACGGACACCACCGATGCGGTGGCCATGCTGACCTGGCCGACCGCCATGTAGGCGATCGACATGACCGTGAGTTTGAACGGGAAGTAGTCCTTAATAACAGCAGGCAGCAGGGTGTTTGTGATACCCACCCCGACCAGGCCGATCATCGTCCCGGCAAGGAATATCAACTCGTTGGGCGCCGCCGTGCGCAGGCCAAACCCGGCGGTGGCCAGCACCATGGCGGTGCTAATGACCGCGCGGAAGGATAGCGCTTTGGCTAAAGGGCTGGAAAGAACGGCCGCGACGGCGAACATGGCCGTTGGCGCCATGCCAACCAGTCCGATGAAAAGGCCGGAGGCGCCGAGGCCGGTGCGCACTTCGTCGGCGATCGGCGGGAAAGCGCTGACGGGGCTGCGCAGGTTGGAGCTGGTCAGCAGCACCGCGAGCGCGGCGATGATCGCCACCGCGGACGGCACACGACGGTTCGCGCTGGCCGCACTGGACATCCTCGTCATTTTGTTCACCCCCGGTTCGTTTTAGCTTCGCGTCAGCGCCACTTTCTAGTCACGCAGGCGCGGCACACTAGCTACAAACCCTACTAGACCAGCAAGCTCCCACTACATTGCGACTGCAAAGGCAGGCACCAACACCATGGAACACTTGATCGTCTTCGACCTGGGCGGCGTACTGGTTCAGCGTCGCCACACCTTGCGCGAGCTCACCACCGTGATGATCCGCCACGCCAACATTCAGTCTCGCTCGAACAACGGCAGCCAGACCAGTGTCCCCACCATCATCACCGACCCGTTTAGCTTCGAGGCAGCCTACGGCCGCTACCGCGAAAGCTACAGCCTGTCGATGGGGCCGAACGACTACTTCACCACCCTCTGCCGCGCCGCCGGCGTGCAGCCCACAGAGGAACTGATCGCGGAGCTGCTGGAGACCGACACGCGCCTGTGCTCCACCGTGAACACTTCCGTTCTGAACCTGCTGAACCACCTGAACGCCATCGACCAGCCATGGGGCATCTTCAGCAACGCGCCGCGCCCGGTCATGGAGGCCGTGATGGATCAGGATTGGACGAGCGGCGCGGCCGTCACCTGCTTCTCCCCCGACCTGCGCTTCACCAAGCCCCACCAGGGCGCATTCCGCCGCTTTGAGCAGGCCGCGGCGGCCGCCGGCCACGAGTACGCTTCCCTGATCTACTTCGACGACCGCCAGGCGAACCTGGATGCCGCCACACGCCGTGGCTGGGAGGCCTTCCCCTGGCGCGGCGTGGAGTCCGTCCACGAGGTGCTCTCGCCCATCATCGGCCTGCGCCGCGCGGACTAGTTAGCCACTAACTGACCAGCCCGCTACTTCTGCACCGGCGCCCACTCCGGGCCGGTCTCCGCCAGCTCCGGGTCGAGTTTCGGGAATAGCGGCTTGGGCTTGCTGAGCTTTGTCCCCAGCTGGATCTCCTGGCGTGCCCACGTGGCCTTTTGCTTCGTGTAATCGCCCATGATGACGGGGTAGGTGCGCCCTTCTTCGGGCAGCCCGACGCCCACTGGCTCCCGCGGAGAGTCATCCGTTACCTCGATAACCTCCGGCTGGGCCGCCCAGATGCCTTCGCCACCGAGGGTCTCGAAGATCTTCTGCGCGGAGAACGGCAGGTACGGGGTGAGCAGGGTATTTACGTCGGAGACGACCTGCAGGGCGGTGTACAGCACCGTGGCCAGGCGCTCGCGCTGCTCCTCGTCCTTTGCCAGCTTCCACGGCTCCATGGCCGCGATGTACTGGTTGGCGCGTCCCGCAATACGCATGGCCTCGGTGATGCCAGCCTTGAAGCGGGAGAGGTTGATGTTGTCGCCAACAACGTCGAAGGCCTTGGCGGACTCGGCGAGCAGCGCCTCGTCCTCCGCGGTCAGCGGCCCCGGGGTGGGGACCTCGCCGAAGTTCTTGTAGGCCATGGAGACGGTGCGGTTCACCAGGTTGCCCCACTCGTTGGCGAGCTCGGAGTTGATGCGGCGAACGAACTCGTCCCAGGTGAAGTCCGTATCGGTGGTCTCCGGCCCAGCGGTGGCGATGAAGTAACGCAGAGCGTCGGGGCCGAACTCCTTCAGGAAGTCGCGCACGTAGATCACCACGCCCTTGGAGGAGGAGAACTTGGAGCCCGACATCGTCAGGAACTCGGAGGATACGACCTCCGTTGGCAGGTTCAGCGCCGGGTCGGCGAGCTCGCCGGCCTCGCCGCCCTTGGAACCCTGACCGCCGTAGCCCAGCAGCTCTGCCGGCCAGATCTGGGAGTGGAAAGTGATGTTGTCCTTACCCATGAAGTAGTAGGACAGAGCCTCCGGGTCGTTCCACCACTTCCGCCAGGCCTCCGGGTCGCCGATGCGCCAGGCCCATTCGATGGACGCAGAGAGGTACCCCACGACGGCGTCAAACCACACATAGAGCTTCTTGGCGTTGTTGTCCTGCCAGCCCTCGACGGGGATCGGCACGCCCCAGTCGATGTCTCGGGACATGGCGCGCGGGCGGATGTCCTCCAGCAGGTTCAGGGAGAACTTCAAGACGTTCGGGCGCCAGTCGGTGCGGCCCTTGAGCCAGGTGGTGAGGGCCTCTGCCAAGGCGGGCAGGTCTAGCATGAAGTGCTCGGTGTCGATGAACTCCGGCGTTTCACCGTTGATCTTGGAACGCGGATCAATCAGGTCCTCGGGATCCAGCTGGTTTCCGCAGTTGTCGCACTGATCGCCGCGGGCGTCATTGGCACCACAGATCGGGCAAGTGCCCTCGATGTAGCGATCCGGGAGGGTACGACCGGTGGAAGAGCTGATGGCACCGCGGGTTGTCTGAGTGACCATGTAACCGTTGTTGTACAGGCCGGTGAAAAGCTCCTGTACGACCGCGTAGTGGTTGCGGGTGGTGGTGCGGGTGAAAAGGTCATAAGAAAGGCCGAGGCCCGCGAGGTCCTCGACGATGATGCGGTTGTAGCGATCCGCCAGTTCCTGGACGGTCGTGCCTTCCTTCTCCGCCTGCACCAGCAACGGGGTGCCGTGCTCGTCGGTGCCCGAAACCATGAGCACCTCGTTGCCAGCCATTCGCTGATAACGCGCGAATACATCCGAAGGCACGCCGAATCCGGCGACGTGGCCGATGTGGCGGGGGCCGTTGGCATAGGGCCATGCAACTGAGGTGAGAACTCGTTTCGACATAACCCTTAGATTAGGTGATCCCCAACCACGACGCGAAAGCAGCCCAACTTAGGAATGCTCTGCGTTGCCGTCTGCGACGGCCTGCGGAACATCGCTCCCGCCGTAACGACGGCTGCGCTTAGCGGGCTTAGCTTCATTCTGCTGGTTGATACGACGCTCGCGAGCCATACGCAGGGCGTATTCCCGCTGCGCCTTTTCGTCCAGGTACAGCTGGTCGTTGGACAGAGCCTTGTAGATGGAGAACATCAAGGCGATAATCACCAGCAAGAACGGGCTGGCGGCGATGATCGTCACGTTCTGCAGGTTGGTCAGCGCCTCATCGCCGCCCGTGAGCAGCAACATCAGGGCAATGACCGCGGTCAGGGCACCCCACAGCACAGTGACGCCACGGTTGGCGACCAGCTGGCCGCGCTGCGACATGGACCCCATGACGGTGGAAGCGGAGTCTGCGGAGGTGATGAAGAAGGTAGCCAGCAGGATCATCGCAACGATGCTTGCCACCTGGCCCATCGGCAGGGTTTGCAGCAGGTTGAACAGCTGGCTGGTCGCCTCGCCATCGCCCCAGATGGAGTTGCCGGTCTCCTCCGCATTAACAGCAGCGCCGCCAAAGATGGAGAACCAGATGATGGTCACCATGGTCGGCACCATCAGGACCACGCATACGAACTCGCGGATCGTACGGCCGCGGGAAATGCGGGCGAGGAACATGCCGACGAACGGAGACCAGGAGACCCACCATGCCCAATAGAAAATGGTCCAGCTGCCCAGCCACTCATCTGCACCATCACCGGAGTTAGCTGTGCGGGCGGCCATCTGGAAGAACTGGGACAGGTAGTTACCCAAGGAGGTCGGGATCAGGTTCAGAATCACCACGGTCGGCCCGAGAATCAAGACAAACAGCGCAATGAGACCAGCCAGAACCATGTTCGTGTTGGACAGGTACTGAATACCCTTGCCCACACCGGAAGCGGCGGAAGCCAGGAAGCACAGCCCCAGGATCACGATGGTGCCGACGATCACCCACGTGCCAGGATTAGAAATCAGCCCCGTGGCATCCAGGCCGGACTGGATCTGCACTGCACCAAGCCCCAGGGAAGCCGCAGTACCAAAGACAGTCGCGAAAATGGCGGCAATATCGATGATCTTGCCCAGCGCGCCCTCGGCGCGCTTCTCCCCGATCAACGGAATAAACGCCGCGGACAGAAGCTGCTTGCGCCCCAAACGGAAGGTGCCGTAAGCAATGGCCAGCGCCACGATGGCGTACAGCGACCACGGGTGCAGGCCCCAGTGGAACAGCGTGGAGGCGAAGGAGCTGGCCACATCGTTCTCCTGCGCTCCCGGAACACCGTCGCGGTAGTACGTCAACGGCTCGGTCACACCGTAGAACATCAGGCCAATGCCCATGCCCGCGGCGAACATCATGGCCACCCAGGAGATGCTGTTGAACTCCGGCGGCTCGTTATCCTTGCCCAGGCGAATGTGCCCGAACTTACTGAACGCAATGAACAGAATGAACCCTACAAACACCGTGCCGGCGAGGACGTACAGCCAGCCCCAGTCACCTACGACATAACTCAACGCCGTCGAGGCGAAGGCGGCGAAGCTATCGCCACCGAGCACGCCCCACAGCACGACAGCCAGGATGAGGGCTGCCGCACAGCCCGTGACTACCCAGTCGATGGACTGTTCCTGATCAGCCTCAGTCGGTGCTACTTCTTCTCTTGATACAGTCATTCCTCAATATTGGGGGCAGTTGCGGGGGCTTTTCAACCGCACCAGCGCCCCAGCCGCGACCGGACGGCGCTCTTAACCCCTACCTCAGCTCCTCATAAAGTCCAATTCACCTGGCTTTATCCCGCACGGAAGCCACCTACCGCGCTGCCTGGTTAAAACTTTTAAAAAACTCTAACTTTTCTCACGTCCACGCAGCACAGCCTCATAAAGCTCGCGCTTGCTAACCCCCGTGGCCTTCGCCACGTCCCCGGCCGCCGCCTTCAGGCGCTCCCCCTCCGCCACTTTTTGCTCCACCAGCGAAACCAGCGATTCCACGTCCGGCTCCGCTTGCTCGTCTGCGGCATCCACCACCACGCAGATCTCCCCCTTCACGCCGTTTTCCGCCCACTCGGCCAGCTCGCGTAACCCGCCGACCTTCACCTCTTCAAAGGTCTTCGTCAGCTCGCGGCACACCGCCGCCTGCCGGTGATCCCCCAGCTCTTCGGCTGCCACCTGCAAAGTCTTGGCCAGCCTGTGCGGGGATTCGAAGAAACAGACGGCGTAGGGGGCGTCACTAAAAGAACCAAAGAACGAACGCCGGGCGCCGTCCTTGCGTGGGGCGAAGCCCAGGAACGCGAAGTGGCCCACCCCCAGGCCGGATAGCGCCAGAGCGGTCGGCACCGCGGAGGGTCCCGGCAGGCACGTCACCGGCACTCCCGCGCGACGGGCAGCGACGACCAGCGGGAAACCGGGGTCGGAGACGGAGGGCATTCCGGCGTCTGTCACCACCAGCACGCGCCGGCCCTGCTCGGCCTGCTCGACGAAGAACTCCGCCCGTTCGGCCTCGTTGTGGTCGAAGTTGGAGTAGATCCGACCGGAAATCTCAACGCCTAGCGTGTCCGCGAGCGCCCGGGTGCGGCGGGTGTCTTCCGCGGCTACGATGTCGGCGCTGGCCAGCGCGTCGATCAGCCGCACCGAGGCATCCAGCGGATTGCCCAGCGGCGTGGCCGCCAAGATGATTCCTCCCTGCGGCAGAGGCCTATTCTCGGCGGCGCGGGTAAGCAGCGCAGTAGCTGCGTCGGCGGAAAGAGTCTTGGCATCTACGGGTTCACTCATACCCGCCAGTATGCCCGCCAGTGCGCCCGATTGTCCGGGGCTTCTACTACAGTTGGCTTTCGTGCCGACCACACCGACTCCCCCGCTTGCCGACGCTCCTGCAGTGTCCGCCGACCAGCGCGCCACAACCGACGTGGACAGTCGCGTGTCTACCGCTGCGTCCGGGCGCCACACGTTCACTTTCACCCGGTGGACGGGCATCCTGGTTGTCCTCGGCCTGTTCGGTGCGCTCAGCCGCCTACTGATGCTGCAGCGCCCCACGGATGCGGGCACCCCGGTGTTCGACGAGAAGCACTATGTGCCGCAGGCCTGGCAGATTCTGCAGAGCTGGTCTAACCCGCTGATCGGCGGCATCGAAGACAATCCCGGCTACGGCCTGGTCGTCCACCCGCCCCTGGGCAAGCAGTTCGAGGCGCTGGGCATGGCGGTGTTCGGCTATACGCCATGGGGTTGGCGAATCATGTCCGCCCTGCTGGCTGTGATGACGATCCTGCTGATTGCCACGATTGCGCGCCGAGTGTCGAAGTCCGACCTCATCGGTTTATTCGCCGGCATTATTGCCCTGTGCGACGGCATCCTCTTCGTCACGGGGCGCTCGGCCATGCTGGACCACTTCCAGGTGTTCCTGGTGTGCCTGGCGACTTACTTCGCGGTGCGGGATGCCGAGCAGATGGAGGCCCGCTTCCAGCACGTCTGGGCCGCTGACCGGATCCACGATTTCGCCCTCGGCCCGCGCATGGGCTATCGCTGGTGGCGCTTCGCCGCGGGCGTGGCGCTGGGCTTGTCGCTTTCGGTGAAGTGGAATGGTCTGTACTACATGGCCTTCTTCGGGGTGACGATTGTTGCGGTTGATTACTTTCGACGCCGCCGTTTCGGCGTGCGCCGTCCCCTTCTCGGGACCGCTTTCTTCGACGCTCTGCCCTCCTTCTTTTCCATCGTGATCGTCCCCGCGATTCTGTACGTGGTCAGCTGGCGGGCCTGGTTCGCCTCCGAAACGGGCGTGTTCCGCCACGCCGTGGAGTCCGAGCAGTACACCAACACCACCGGGGATTGGTTCTGGTCTTTCCTGCCCGATGCCCTGCAGAACTTCATCTACTATCACGTGTCCGTCATGCGCTTTCACACGGAGCTGACGAACTCTAACGGCCACCACCACAACTGGGAGTCCAAGCCGTGGTCCTGGCTGGTTTCCAGCCGTTCGCTGATGTACTACAACCCGTCCAGCGACGAGGGCATCCACAAGGTGATCCTGCTGGTCGGCACGCCCGCTATCTGGTGGTTCTGCGTCCCCGTCATGCTGTGGGGGCTATGGTGCCTGATCGTGCATAAAGACCGCCGCTGGGTGGTGCCCGTCATCGGCTTCGCCGCCGGCTTCCTGCCTTGGCTAGTCAACCTCGATCGCCAGATGTACCTGTTCTACGCAGCCAACTTGGCTCCGTTCCTGGCGATTGCGCTGGCGATGGCCCTGGGGCAGCTGCTGCGCTGGCAGCGCCCGGACGTTGCCGCCCAGCCGCACTCCTCCCCTAAGACCTTCGTGAAGGCTCGCCCCGGTCAGCTGCTGGTAGTGATCTACCTGATGCTGGTGGTCTGGAACTTTCTTTACTTCCTGCCGATTTACACGGCCACTCCGCTTTCCGATTTCGCCTTCGACATGCGGATGTGGCTGCCTTCCTGGCGCTAATCCCAGCCCCGCGGTCGCGGCTCGCCGAGCTCGAAGGTGGAGTTGCGTCGGGCGTCGCTCGGGCTGAAGTTCACCGGCTGGGCCATCAGCGCGCGCAGCGACTGCTGCAGCGGCATGAACACGTTCTGCCTGCCAGCCCACACCACGACCAGGGCCACGACCGCCGCCAAGTGCACCAGCAGCAGCCAGAGTGTGGTCAGGCTGCCACCTTCCCCGACCATGCTCAGCACGATCTCCCGCGTTGCGAACCCTAGACCGAAAGCCCATAGCCCCAGGTAGATCGGCAACACTGCGGCAGCCGCTTTCGGGCGCCAAGCTGCCCACAGGAGGCCACCGGCCAGTGCAAAGCGCATCGTCGCCGCGTCGGAGACTAGTCGAAGCTGAGACGAGTCGGCGTCATCCCCAATAGGCGAGCCGAACAACAGCGACAGGCCCCACACAACATAAACCAGCGCCACGGCAACAAGGGCGAAGCGACCAAAGTAGAGAGGCAGCTGACGGCGGCGCAGGCCTCCGCTGATCTGAGGGTTGTGATCGGCCTGCTCGAGCACCTGTGCGAGGAGCGCCGCTTTCTGCTCGTCGCCCGGCTCCGTCGTGGGGCCATCATCCGTTGGGGTGGCGGAGACATTCATCCGGCGGCCCAACGCGGTGACGGTGGCATACCAACGTTGGCAGTCTTCACAGGCGGCAAGGTGCGCGTCGACGAGGTCGTCGGACAGCTCGGCGGTCTCGCCGTCGAGCCGGGCGGACATTGAGGTCCTGACCGCTTGACAGTCCATGCGCTTAATCCCGCCTCTTGCGTGCTTGACTCAACTTCAGCCGAAGCGCGAGAGAGCCTTGTCCAGGCTCGCGCGCCCCGCGCCGAAAACAACAATCATCATAAGCGAGACGACCAGGAGCAGCACAAACTCCATGCCCCCATCGGCGACGAAGAAACCGTTGGACCAGTGCACGAAGTACAGCACCAGTGCGCTGTAGATGGCGAAGAGTCCTGCGACTGCCGTGGTAAGCAGACCAACGATGAGCATCGCGCCGCCGAGCATCTCGAAACTGGCCGCCGCCCAGGCACTGACCTTTGGTTGCGGAATGTGCAGGCGGTCGAAGGTGGCGACGGTGCCGGTTACTCCGCCCATGCCGTCGATGAAGACTTTCTTCCAGCCGTGGGCAATGAAGATCACGCCGGTGACAAGGCGCAGGAGCAGCAGGGCCGCGTCACGCGCTGCGGGGTGGTTCAGCATGCGGGAGGTTTACTCCTAGACCGCGCGGATGCCGGAGCGCGGGTCGAGGTATTCCTCGTCTGCGGCGGAAGCGGATGGTGCGCCCGCGTCGGAGCCCCCGCCCGGTACGTCGAAGAAGTCGCTGCCGTCGGCGTACTCCAGGTTGCTGAAGGCCGGGTCGCCTTCGTCGGTTTCCAGGATCACGGCGCCCGGGCGGATCAGGCGATCCGGCACGCCCAGCTCGTCGTCCTCCGTGTTGCGCACACCCAGGCGGGCGCGGCGCATACGCACCAGGCGGCGGTGGCGCAGCTCGCGCTCCTCGATGGCCTGGCGGCGGAGCATCACCAGGTAGAAGGCGGTGAAGGCAACCATGGCCACGAAGGTCAGCCACACGCCACTGCCCAGGGCCAGGCTGGCGCCAAAGGTCAGGACGCACAGTGCCAGCAGCACCAGCAGCACCTTCTTGCGGCGGTTCTGTCGCTCACGGGCCAGGCGCGCGGAGGCTACCGGGTCGTACACGCCGCGACCACGGCGGGACGCCAGGTACTGCAGGTCGGCCTCGCTCAGCTCATCGGAGTCCTCGAGGATGTCCAGGTTCTTGCCCGTCGGTGCTTCATCGACGTGGTCTACCAAATCTGGTGACGCCTTCACGTCCCCACCGCGCACGTACTCAGTCGGGACCGCGGCGTATGCGGCCTGGCGGGCGCTCTGCTCTTCGGACTGCTCGGCGTGCTCCGTGGAATCGCTGGAGTCGCTGAACTCAGAAGGCTCAGAAGACTCAGCAGACTCAGCGCTCATCTCCGCCTTCTTCACCGGGGAGAACTCGCCGGTGTCCATTTCATCCTGGGCGGTGTAACGCACTGCGCTGCCCGCAGATGCCGCTGCCACGACCTTTTCGGAGACCTTCTCGGCGCCCCTGCCGGAGCCCTTATCTGCTGCGTCAGAACCATCGCCGTTCGCGTCCGTCTGCTCGGTCGCCTCCGCGGTCTTCGCCTTGGCATCTACTGCTTCGGCATCTGCTGCTTCGGCGTCCACTACCTCAGCATCGACCATCTCAGCGTCTACCACTTCGCCGTCAACGACTTCAGCGTCCACGCTATCCTCGCTGCGCTCACTGCCCTTCGTGTTCATCAGCGCCCGCAGCCCACGCGGCTTGCCCGACTTCGCGCCGGCTGCGGAATCTTCGTCTTCCAGCAGGACATACTCCGGCTCTGCGTCGACCAGCTCCAGTTCGTCGTCATCAGAGGACATGTACAGGCCCTCGGCCGGCTTGAGCTTGCGCTTCGCCTTCAGGGTGCTGCCACCTCGGTGCAGCACGCGGGTCTCGCTCAGTGCCTGGGCAGTCCGTCGCACGGGTTTCTGGTTGCGCAGCAGAAGCGGCGCCAGCAGCACCAACCAAACGGCGGCAATGAGCAAAAGGGAGCCGGACACGTGTATCAGTTCTCCTCGAAGTTTGTGAAGCTTATGCGGGCAGCGTGAATGGTCAAGTGCTTGCCACGCTACCCGCGTAACCCCTATATCCGCGCTCGCCACGCCGAGGCTAGTTTCGGTTCACAGCCAGCCCCAAGATTCCGCGGTTCACCAGCCTGCGCACCACCCCGTCCGGCGCCGTTTCCTCCTGAGTCTGCGCCACCAGCAGGTGGTCCCGCCATTCGCCGTTGATGTGCAGGTTTCGCTGTAGCTGCCCTTCGATGCGGAAGCCGGTTTTCTCTAGCACTTTTCTGGACGCCACGTTCTCCGGCATGACCGTAGCCTCTATCCTGTGCAGCCCCACTACCTGCATCCCCAAGTCCACGCCCAGCGCTACCGCCGCGGTGGCCACGCCGTGGCCCTGGAACCGCGAGTGCACCCAGTAGCCAATCCACGCGCTGGATACGGTTCCGTATTGGATGTTGCCGATCGTCAGCTGTCCCGCGAACTCCCCATCAATGTCGATGACCATCGGCACCAGCAGGCGGTCGGCGGACAGGACCTGCAGGTTGTGGAAAGTCTGCCGCCAGGCCTGCGGGCTGTGCGCGGCTTCCCAGTCCCCTTGCACGGTCGGCTCAAAAGGTTGCAGTAGTTTCTGATCTTCGATCCGCGCGGCGCTCCACTGCGCCCCGTCGGTGGCGCGCACGGGACGCAGAGTTACCGGCAGGGCGGCCGTGGGGGCGTCATTACGATCTCCATACATGTGCCCACGACTCAAAACGGTTCGCGAGCGCTGTTCGGGCACCGCGGTGGGGGCGAAGGCGGCGCGCAGTCGATGAAGCACGGGTGGGCTAATCCTTGTTGCTGAGGAACAGCACGTCCACTTCCTGCCCCGGTGCCACGTCCGTCACATCGGAAGGCACCACAATCAGGCAGTTAGCCTGCCCGTGGCTGCCCAGCAGGTGGGTCGGCTCGCCGCCGTTCACCGCTCCGAGGGGATCCACCAGGAACTCGCGGGTCTCCCGGTCGCGCATCAACTGGCCGCGGATAAAGCCACGGCGACCGGGAGCCGAGGCGATGCCGGCGATCGTGCGGGCGGGAACCACGCGGCGGGTGGCCTGACGGCGGCCACGGATCAGCTGCACCAGCGGGCGCACCATGACCTCAAAGGAAACGAGGGCGGCGGAGGGATTGGCCGGCAGCAGGAAGGTCGGCACCTTGTCCTGCCCCAGCGTGCCGAAGCCCATGACTGAACCCGGGTGCATGGCGATGCGCTGAATGTCCATCTCCCCCATCTCGGAGAGGATTTCCCGCAGCTCGTCGCTGGCCGCACCTCCCACTGCGCCGGAGATCACCACAACCTCGGAGCGCAGCAGCTGGCTTTCCAGCACCTCGCGCATCTTGCGCGGCTCGCCACTGAGGATGCCCACGCGGTGCACGTCCGCGCCGGCTTCGCGGGCGGCGGCGGCCAGGGCATAGGAGTTCACGTCGTAAACCTGGCCCACAGCCGGGTCGCGGTCGATGTCCAGCAGTTCACGGCCGAAGGAGAGCACCGACAGGCGCGGGCGCGGGTAAACCAGCACCTTGGATCGCCCCACAGCGGCCAGCAAGCCCACCTGGGCGGCACCGATGACGGCGCCTTCCTCCACGACAACGTCGCCGGGCTGCACGTCGGAGCCCTTCCGGTGCACGAACTCGCCGGAGGCGATGGCCTCCAACGGGCGGATCTTGCGGCCTTCCTTTTCCACCCAGTCCAGTGGGAGCACCGAATCCGCCAGGGTCGGCAGTGGCGCGCCCATCTCCACCCGCACCGCCTGGCGCGGCTGCAAACGGATCGGACGCAGGGAGCCGGCGGTTACGTCGCCGACGATCGGCAGGGTTTCCTTCACACCGCTGGTGTTCTCTGCGGCCGCGGCATCCTCCGGGTCTCGGTCGGCGTCGCCGCCCCGGGCGGCTGCCAGAGCTTGGCGAATATCCACGCTGCGCACGGCATAGCCGTCGATGGCGGCCTGGTCGAATCCGGGCAGCGGCTCGGCGCCCTCGACCCTTTCGGCGCAGCGCAGCCCCAGAGTCTCGGTGATGGCGATGCGCACTGGCTCAGGGGTCACCGCCGCAGAGGTGATGATTGCCAGTTGTTCTTCGACCGATCGCATGTTTGTTGCCCCTAGTTTTCCTGGTTCAGGCGCTCCCGCAGCCAGGTCTTCAGGCTGGGGCCATATGTCTCATTCTGAAGCGCGAAATCGACACAAGCTCGAATGTACCCACCCGGGTTGCCTAGGTCATGGCGTAGGCCGTGGTGAACGATGATGTGCACAGGGTGGCCTTCGGTAATCATCAGCTCGATGGCGTCGGTGATCTGGATTTCCCCACCCTTGCCCGGCTTCGTGCGGCGCAGAGCATCAAATACCTGTCGATCCAGCAGGTAGCGCCCGGTGGCTACGAAGTTGGACGGAGCATCTTCGACGGCCGGCTTTTCCACCATGCCCTTCACGATCTTCACGTCGGCGTGGTCCGCCTCGTCGATCTCGAAGACTCCGTAGTTGCTCGTCTCCTCGCGCGGCACCTCGAAGGCACACAGCACGGATCCGCCGTACTGCTTGCGCACGGCAAGCATCTTCTCCATCACGCCCATCGGCAGAACCAGGTCGTCCGGCAGCATGACGGCGAAGCAATCCTCGTCGTCATCCAGCACCTCTTCCGCCAACCCGATGGCGTGCCCCAGGCCGAGCGGCTTCTCCTGTTCGACAGCCACCACGTCGATCAGCCCGTCGGTAGCGCGCACCTTGTTCAGCTGGTCGGTCTTGCCGCGCTGCTCTAGCGTACGCTCCAGCTCTTCGTCGGTATCAAAGTGGCCGAGCACCCCGCCCTTCTTCGGAGCCGTCACAATCGCCAAGCGGTCTGCACCTGCATCGGCGGCTTCCTTTGCAATCAGTTCGATCCCGGGAGTGTCCACGACGGGCAGCAGTTCCTTGGGAACGGTTTTGGTGGCGGGCAAAAAGCGGGTTCCAAGCCCAGCAGCCGGGACCACGACGGTACGCAGTGCGGCTTGCTCGGACGTGGAGATCGTAGGGCTAGAAGTCATGCCGGAATAGTAGCGCTTTAAACTCCGGGTTTCGTGCTCTACACACCGCTTAAGGAGAGTTTTCTTTTGCAGTAGGCTTTGAGGCGATGACCACCCCCTCTGAGTTGAAGAAGCGCGCCCGCGCCCGAGTGCGCGCTGCCCGCGCCGACCGCGTCGACGAGCGCCCCTTTCGCGACCGAAGCATTCAGACTCACCTCTTGGACGCTCTCGCGGACCTCCCCTGCACACCTTCCACCATCTGCGGATATGTCCCCCTCCCGGGCGAGCCGGGCGGCGCGGATCTTCCCGATGTCCTGGCGCGCACTGGAGCGCGAGTGTTGCTTCCTCGCGTTGTTCGTGGTGACGCCCCCAGTCTCGAATGGATCGAATATCAGCCGGACAACCCAAACCTCGTCGAAGGCACGTGGGGAATACTCGAGCCGGTGGGCGAGCCCGTAAGCGACTCGGAGAGTAATGCAATTCACACTTTCCCGACATGCGTCGATGTAATAGTTACACCTGCTCTATCGATTGATTATCATGGGACACGGCTCGGACAGGGCGGTGGCTTCTATGATCGAACTCTTGCCAATCGCCCATCGCATGTGAAGGTATGGGCAGTGGTAGACCACGAAGAATTCACCCGCGACGTTCCCTGCCAAGACCACGATCTGGTCGTAGACGCTGTGATCCACGACCTCGGATACTTCCCCATCTTTTAATTGCTTTAAAAAGTCTGCGCTAGGTCGCGGACAAGAAAGGTCTTTTGCGCAATGCTTGAAGGTTTTAAGAAGTTCATCATGCGCGGCAACGTCATGGAACTTGCCGTAGCCGTCATCATCGGCGGTGCCTTCACCGCCATCGTCACCGCTTTCACCAACGGCATCGTCGAGCCGCTCCTGGCTGCAGTCGGCGGCTCCCCCGAGTTCGGAATGGGCTTCCACCTCCGCGAGGGCAACGATGCAACGTTCGTCAACATCGGCGCTGTCCTGACCGCCGCCGTCAACTTCCTGATCATCGCTGCCGTCATCTACTTCGTGATGATCATGCCGATGAACAAGCTGGCTGAGATGAACGCTCGCCGCAAGGGCATCGAGCCGGAGGAGGCTGCTGCTACTGAGACCGAGCTGCTGGCCGAGATCCGCGACCTGCTGGTGGAGCAGCGTGGCGGCGAGGCAGAGCCGACCGGCAAGCACGCAGAAAACTAACGTGCCCCAGCCCCGCTAGCCCCAGTGCGGCGGGCGCTGTTCCTCTAGGAATCGGCGCTCCTGCTCTGCGGAAGGGCGATCGTCACCCCACTCATCCCGTGAAGGGCTTGAGTGGGGTTTTGCTTTGCCGGAGGCGATGGCGTCAATAAAAGAAGAACCCGAGCCCCCAACCTGGCCGGCCTTGCCCACCTTGCCGTAGAACCTGCGACGGCGGCGACCCGGCTGGCTCTTGCCCGAGCGGCCAGTGCTCATGCTAGGCCCGGTTATTCATGTCGCCGACAACGTGGCGAACCAGCGGGCCAAGAGTGGCCATGCCATCGCGGATCGCGCCGCGGGATCCGGCGATGTTGACCACCACGGTCGAACCGGAAATACCGGCGACTCCGCGAGACAGGCCCGCGTCCAGGGAGTTAGCCGCCAAACCGGAGGCGCGCAGGGCTTCAGCGATGCCCGGAACCTTGCGGTCCAGCTCGGCGCGGGTGGCCTCCGGAGTCTTATCGCGCGGGCCGGTGCCAGTGCCACCGATTGTGACGACGAGGTCGGCACCGCCGACCACAGCGGTCTGGATTACCTTGCGGATTGCGGACTTGCGGGACTCGACGTTCAGCACGGCATCGACGAGGAAGCCTTCCTCTGCCAGCAGCTCTGCAACCAGCTCGCCGTTCTTGGCCTTTTCCTCCGGGAAGTCGGTGACCAGCACGACCATGGCGCGCAGGGGCGGCTCGTTGCTGAGCTGTTCGCGGGTGCGCTCCTGGGCATCCAGGGTGTGGAACAGTGCGTCGTCCGGCTCCGGGATCTCCTCTGCCAGACGGTCCACCTGTGCGTGATCGACGGAACTCATGGCCATGACCTCGTTGATGTCCGCGTTAATGTCCGCAGACCCTTCTTTAGCCTTCCGAGCTGGCACGGCGATCCTCCTGAATCGATAAACGGATGTAACTAATAAAGTATCCCGTTCGCCCTCGGCTGTACAGGCGAACGGGAATGGGGGTTTACTCGGCGGCGGTGAGCGTCAGCTCGACCTCCCGTTCCTCGCCATCAGGGCCGTCCTTGACCTTCAGCTTGACCTTGTCGCCCACGGCGTGCGAACGGATAGCTGCGATCAGCCCCACGCCCGAATCCACGCGCCGATCATCCACGTGAGTAACCAGATCGCCCTTCTTCAAGCCCGCCTTATCCGCAGGGCTGTCCTTGTTCACATCCGCGATGACGGCACCGTTCTCGCTAGAGCGGGTGTCGACCTTCGCACCGATGATCGGGTGCTCGGCCTTGCCGTTATCGATCAGCTGCTTGGAGATGCGCTCTGCCTGGTTGATCGGGATGGCAAAGCCCAGGCCGATGGAACCGGCCACTTCCCCGCCACCGGTCGAAGCAATGACGGAGGGAATGCCGACGAGTTTGCCCTCCATGTCCACCAGGGCACCACCGGAGTTACCGGGGTTGATGGAGGCATCGGTCTGGATCGCGTCGATGAGGGAAGCCTCGCCGCCGTCCTCACCCGAGGCCTGGACGGGGCGATTCTTCGCCGAAACGATGCCGGTGGTTACCGTGGCTGACAGTCCCAGTGGGGAACCAATCGCCATCACATCCTCGCCGACATTCACCATGTCCGAGTCGCCGAACTCGATGGGCTGCAGGTCCGTGACGTTCTTTGCCTTGATAACCGCAATATCCGTGGGCGGATCGGTGGCCACCACCTCTGCCTCGAAGGTGCGGCCGTCGTTGAGGGTAACCTCCATCTTCGCGCGCCCGTCCTGGGCACCCGCGACTACGTGGTTGTTCGTAAGGATCAAGCCGTCGGAGGAAATGACCGAGCCGGAACCTTCTTCTCCGCCCCGGGACGTCATAACTCGGATGGAAACCACAGAGGGCAGAACCTTGTTGGCAATGTCGGTGGTGCTGCCCGGCTTCACCGGGTTGGAGGCCTTCTTATCCTGTGAAGACTTGCTACCGCTGTTGGAGTTATCGAAGGAAGATGTGGCGTTGTTGCTGGCCTGGTTGCCGTTGATCGAATCCATGCCCACGTATGTGACGGCGGAAGCAACTACAGCACCTGCCAGCAGCAGTGCTGCAACGGCCGGGGTGGACCAGCGCTTTTTTTCCTGCGGCTGGTTGCTCAGCTGGGGCTGGTACGGATCTGCGAAAGGTTCCTGCCCCGGCCCCGCCGGTGTAGTAGGCCCCTGCGGTGGCTGCGGCGGAGCCTGCACTGATGTCGGCTGCGGCGACTGCTGCGGGCTCTGCTGCTGTGGGAAGGGCTGCGAGCTCGGTTGCACCGGCTGTGCCGGTTGTGCAGGCTGCGTAGGCTGCACCGCCGGCCCTACCTGCGTGGCAGGCTCCTGCATCGGCCTCTGCTGTGCCTCCCAGCGCATGTGATCCCGGTGAACTCCACCCTGCGGCCCGCCGCCCCCTCGCACCGGCTTCTGGCCACGGTTAGAAAAGTCCGGTTCGCCGGGCATCCGCTGCCCGTCCCCCGAGTTGTTCTCGCCCATATTGTGTTCCCTTTCGTCCATAGCGACCAGTATGTCCGTTATGTATGTAGTTCAGCACTAGGAATGCTGTAGTTTTTCTGCCAGTTTAAGGAAAACTCTTAGAGAAAAGTTCCCGAACCCCCGTCTGGATCCAGTTAACTCGGCTCCCCCGGCAGCACTGCACGCATCAGGGCACCACCGTCGTCCGACTCGTCGGCCACGATCACCCCGTGGTGCCTCTCGATGACCTGCTTGACGATCGCCAGCCCGAGGCCGGAGCCAGGCATAGAACGCGCCTGGATCGAACGGTAGAAGCGGTCGAAGACATTCTCCCGGTCCTCCTTTGGAATTCCGGGGCCAGAGTCCGCCACTCGGATCTCCACTTCCTGGTGTGCTGGAGCGTCGGCATCGGAGCCTGCGGCGTCACCTTCCTCCACAACAATCGGCTGCATCCACACGCGCACCACGCCACCCTCCGGTGACCACTTCGCCGCGTTATCCAGCAGATTCAGCAGCGCGCGCGACAGGGCGAAGGCATCTCCCCGCAGGTGCCAGTCAATCAGGTGCGTATCGAAGGTCACGTCCGGCCGGCGCCGCTGCACACGTTCAATACCCAGCGTGATGAGTTCGGAGATCTCGACGGTGCTCAGAACCACCGGGTTCGAGTCCTCGCGAGCAAGGTCCACCAGGTCGCCGATCAGCCCGCTCATCTCGTCGATCTGTGCGATCACGTCGCGCTCTAGGTCCTTGCGGTCTTCCTCGCTGATGCCGGGACCTTCGCCGTCTTTTCTTTGTGACGCCAACATCAGCAGCTCCACGTTTGTGCGCAGTGAAGTCAATGGTGTCTTTAGCTCGTGCGAAGCATCCGCGACGAGGTTCTTCTGCTTCGTCTGCGCCTCCTGGAGGGCGTTCATCATGTTATTGAAAGAGTCCGTGAGGGATCCGAGCTCGTCATGCGAATAGACGGGGATCTGGCGCAGTTCGCCGGTGCGAGAAACCTCGTCGGCCGCTCGGCGCAGGCGGGTGATCGGTTGAATGCCGGAGTTCGCGACCGCGATGCCCGCGATGATGGAGGCGATGAAGCCGGTTACCGCAATCAGAATCAGAACCAACCAGAGGGATTCCAGCGTCTGGTTCGTAAATGCGATGTCCAGACGCAGCACGATCACGCGACCATCAAGGGCGCCGATGGCGAAGCTGCGCTTGTCGGCTTCCGATTCAAAAGTGTATGGGTCGTCGCCAACGAGGACGGAGATCTCGTTGGGGCTGAGGATGCCCTCGAACTTGTGCACGTCTGCCTGCCGTCCCGCCTGGTCAGCGGGCACGACGAGGACACTCATGTTGTTATCGGAGTCGAAGAAGCGAGGGCGGTAGTCGTCGCCCTCCCCTGTCTCGCTGACCGGAAACTCAAAGCCCGAGTCGATGTAGGCCTGGGCCTGCGTCTGCAGCGTCTTATCCATCTCCTGCGACAGCACCTGCTTCACGGTGGCGTAAGAGGAGATGGTGATGACGGCGATACACAGCATCACCACCATGGCGGTGAGGGCAGCCAGTCGCGTGCGCAGAGATAGTCCGCGCACGGAAAAACGGAGGGACTGGATCAGCCGGTCCCTCCTGCTATCCCCTCGAGTGTCCGCGCCCCCGTTCTCTGCAGAGGCGTACTCGGGCTCTACCGCGAGGTAATCCTCCGGGAGCCTACGCAGGATCACGGTGCGGTCTCACGCAGCGCGTAACCCACCCCACGAACAGTGTGAATCAAACGAGTCTCGTTATTGGCCTCCGTCTTACGGCGCAGGTAGCCGATGTAAACTTCCAGTGCATTTCCGGAGGTCGGGAAGTCGTAACCCCAGACCTCTTCCAGGATGGTGTTGCGGGAAAGCACCTTGCGCGGGTTGTTCATCAGCAGCTCCAGCAGGGCGAACTCCGTGCGGGTCAGGCTGATCTGTCGATCTCCGCGGAAAACATCGCGGGTCTCCGGGTTCAGGGTCAGATCCTCGAAGCGCAGTGGCTCGTGCGCCTCCCCTTCCTGGATCGCGGGACGTGCCGCGCGACGGAACAGCGAACGAGTGCGGGCAAGCAACTCTTCCAGGGCGAAGGGCTTGGGCAGGTAGTCATCTGCACCGGCGTCCAGGCCGGCCACCCGCTCCTCGACGGAATCGCGGGCGGTCAGCAGCAGGATCGGCAGGTCGTCGCCGTGGCTGCGCAGCTCGCGGCATACGTCCAGACCGTCCTTCTTGGGCATCATCACATCGAGGATGGCCAGGTCCGGTCGTTCGTCAGCGATGAGCTTAAGGGCCTCCTCGCCATCCGTTGCCAGGACGACGGTGTAGCCGTTGAAGATCAGGGAACGGCGCAGGGATTCGCGCACGGCCTGATCATCATCTACAACAAGAATCTTCATGTGCTCCATTGTGCCTATGAAATTGTCACAACGCCCGTGCAGACCCACATTTTTAAGGAAAGCTCAGTATTTCTTAGGCCTGTTTCGCCAATGCAAAACCCCGCCACACGTGCATGTGTGACGGGGGAACGCTACTGGGCTCGTATTAATCCAGGTCGATGAGACCCAGCTGAGCTGCCTTCACCAGACGGCGAGGAATCTGAACATCCTGGCCCTGAACCTTAACGTGCTGCAGAGCAACGTTGTCGGCCTTCCACTGGGAACGGCGGGAGTGCGTGTTTGCACGGGACATACGGCGCTTCGGAACTGCCATTGTCTACTACCTCCTAATTAAAGGTATTGAAAGTGTGAAATAGGTTTCTTGTGATCTTCGTGGTGTGAAGAGGTCTTACTTCTTCTTGCGGCGGGTCATGTTGCCGTAGCGACGCTGGAACTTCTCCACGCGGCCGGCGGTATCCATGACGCGCTGAGCGCCGGTCCAGAAGGGGTGGGACTCGCTGGTCACGTCAACGACGATGAGCGGGTACTCGTTGCCGTCTTCCCATTCAACGGTGCGGTCGGAGGTAGCGGTGGAGCGAGTGATGAACTGGTGGCCAGTGCTCGCATCCTTGAAGACTACGGGGTGGTAGTCGGGGTGGATATCCTTCTTCATGGTTTCCTCTTATTCCCTTAGGTACGTGTACATCAGGTCGGTCCCGTGCGTTACCTGCACGGGTCGTGCCTGAGTCGGGTCATAAAAAGCAGCGCGCCTTCTTTTACCTGACGCCCTTTAGGCCACTCCGCTAAGCGGGTGGATTTTGGGCGCGACAAAGTCGGTCGCACAACGAGGGTTTATCATAGCGAAGGATAAGGCCATAAAGAAAATCGCGTTTTCCTAGCTGGAATGGGGCGAACTGGGGCGTAGGGGCGTCAGAAACAGCGATTAGGTTATGGCGCGACGGTGCTGTAAAGTTAGCTCCCGCTGTTGTCTATGTAAACGTCATCGCCGGACAGATTTTAGGCTAGATACGCTAGATGCAGCGCCCCACCACCTAAGACTCTTGGCCCGTCTAACCATGGGTTTTGGAAGTGCGCGGCGCAGGCACCTGAGATCTCCGGCGGAAGGAGAAAACCCATGTCGGCATATTGCCAGGTCACGGGACGCAAGCCGAGCTTCGGCAAGTCTGTGTCCCACTCGCACCGCCGCACGAACCGTCGCTGGAACCCGAACATCCAGCGCCGTACGTTCTACTTGCCCTCTGAGGGCCGTTCCATCACGCTGAACGTGTCCACCAAGGGCCTGAAGACCATTGACCGTGACGGCATCGAGTCTGTCGTTGCCAAGATCCGCGCCCGTGGGGAGAAGATCTAACTATGGCACGTAACGATATCCGCCCAATCATCAAGCTGAAGTCTACGGCTGGCACCGGTTACACCTACGTCACCCGTAAGAACAAGCGCAACAACCCGGATCGCATCACCCTGAAGAAGTTCGATCCGATTGCCCGCAAGCACGTCGAATTCCGCGAGGAGCGATAGTTTATGGCTAAGAAGTCCATGATCGCGAAGAACGAGCAGCGCAAGGAAATCGTCGCCCGCTACGCGGAGCGTCGCGCTGAGCTCAAGAAGATCATCAAGAACCCGAACAGCACCGACGAGGAGCGCCTGGATGCACAGTGGGAGCTGAACCGTCAGCCCCGCGACGCTTCCCCAGTTCGCGTCCGTAACCGCGATGCAGCTGATGGCCGCCCGCGCGGCTACCTGCGTAAGTTCGGCCTGTCCCGTGTACGTGTCCGCAACATGGCTCACCGCGGTGAGCTGCCGGGCGTACGCAAGTCCAGCTGGTAAGGGGGAGCTTTCACAATGAAGCGCACCAACATGAAGAAGGCGCGGATGGAACAGTCCCGCCGCCCGAAGAAGAACCCGCTCAAGGCCGAGGGCATTGAGACGGTTGACTACAAGAACTACGACCTGCTGCGTAAGTTCATCTCCGAGCGTGGCAAGATTCGCTCTCGCCGCGTAACGGGCCTGACCCCGCAGCAGCAGCGTCAGGTTGCCACCGCCGTGAAGAACGCGCGCGAGATGGCCCTGCTGCCCTTCCACAGCCGCTAAGCCGCTGTGCCCTTTCGGGCTGGCAGCATAAGGCCGCAGCCCGGAGACGTTTAACAGACACGATCAAGACCCACCGCCCCGTGCGAAAGCGCGAGCTAGGCGGCGGGTCTTTTTCGTGCCTTTTTACTACCCGTTCGGCGGGTTGTCTGCTTTCTTCGCTAAGCTTGCACAGTAAAACTCTTAAGCGCTCCCCTTTGCCTGCCGGGTTGAGAAGGGGCGCTGGCCCACATCGGGCGCAAGCCAAACAACAGTTAGGAAGCCTGCAGTTGAGCAATAACAACAACCATCCCAACGGCGACTTTGGTTCCAATGATCTGCCGGATTACAACAGCTACACCGGCGGAAACTCCGACGGCTCCAACCCCTACGAGCAGGCCGGTTACGGCGCCGAGCAGGCCGGTTACGGCGCCGAGCAGTCCGATTACAGTGCTGAGCAGGGTGGCTACGGCGACGGCAACTACGGCGCCGGCGCACCCAATGCCTACGGCGCCCCTGCATTCCCGAATGCTGCGGCCAATAACGGTGCCATGTTCGGCAACGACCGCCCGGGCGCTTGGAAGCGCCTGCTGGCTCTCATCATCGACAGCCTCTTGGTTCAGGTGGTTATCGGCAGCATTGTGATGTTCGCTATCGCTGGTCAGGACCTGATGGACTGGTTCCAGGCCACCGTCAACGCCGAGTCCCCCGATGCCGTGGACGTGCCCTACCCGACCACCAAGGTGATGATCTCCAGCGTCATCATGCTGGTCGTTTGGTTGACCTACCGTGTTCTCATGGAGTCCAAGAAGGGAGCCACCCTCGGCAAGATGGCTATCGGCGCCCGTGTGGTCACCGCCGACGGCCAGAACATCGATCCGGTAGAGTCGCTGAAGCGCAACAGCTGGTACATCATCGGCGTTGTCCTGGGCATGATCCCGAACGTCGGTGCTTTTCTGCAGCTTGTCGTCTACATTGCCGTGGGCGTGACCATCGGCCAGAACTCGGAGAAGCAGTCCTTCACCGATAAGTTCGCCAACGCCTACGTGGTGGACAAGTCCGCGTACTACGGGGTTAACTAAGGTCGCGACTACTGCGCTTAAGGCGCAAACACTTAACACACTTACATAGCCTCATGTTGAACGTCCTCTCCGGCTTCGCCGTCGTCATCTTCGTCATAGCGATCGGCTTCGGAGTAGGGCGTCTTCGACTTTTAGGCCCCAATGCGGTCTACACCCTGAACATGTTCGTATTCTGGATCGCGCTGCCCTGCACGCTGATCACGTTCATGTCGAAGACGGACATTGCCCAGCTATTCGGCCCGAACCTTCTGGTCGTGGCTCTGTCCACGCTCACCACGGGCTTCTTGGCTTTCCTTGGCTATCGCTGGATTACGCGACGGTCCACCGAGGATTCCATCATCGCGATGCTGGCCTGCACCTACTGCAACGGCTCCAACCTGGGCATCCCACTAGCCGCCCATTTGATGGACGACCCCACGCTCACCCTCCCGGTGATCCTCTTCCAGGTCGGCTTCTACGGCCCGCTGAGCGTTCTGGCCCTGGACATGCGCACCGGCAAGCAGACCACGAACTTCGTGTGCTCTACGCTGCTGACGATCCTGAAGAACCCTCTGATCATCGGCGCCACCATCGGCATCGTCATCTCTCTTCTGCAGCACAACACGGGCTTTACCCTGCCGACGATCGTCGCGGATCCGCTGGGGATCATCGCGGACGCCACCGTCGGCTGCGCTCTGATCGCCTTCGGCATGTCCATGGCGGAGGTACGTGTGCTCCAGCCCGGCCTGTCGCCCCGTCGCTCCGTGTGGGCGGCGTCGTTGGTCAAGACTGTCGTGCATCCCGCCATCGCCGCGTTCTACGGTGTCTTTCTTTTCGACGCCACGTCCCAGCTGCTTTTGGCCATGGTTCTCCTGGCGGCCCTCCCGACCGGGCAGAACGTCTTCACCTACGCCCAACGTTTTGGCGTGAATAAAGTTTTAGCGCGAGACACCGCGGTGGTTTCCACGGGTCTCGCGCTACCGGTGATGGCGCTAATTATGGTGCTTCTACATGTCTGATAGTTCACTCAAGCTTAGGCCCAGGATTCCGACGAAAAAGACGAAGTACAGGAGGATAAAGGCAGCGGATACCACCACAGATGCAATGGCTAGGTTCTTTGCCTTGTCCGATGCATCCTGTGCACCTGGATAATCGCCGCGGTACCAGCGGCTTTCTACCTGTGAGGAGTAGTAGATGCCTACTGCACCGAGGGGCAGGCAGCACAGGAGGGTGGCTAGAATAGTCGCCCACATCCAGTTATCCGGCGGGGTGCTGCCCACGCCCGGCTGGTAATTCTGCCCCAGCTGCGCGCCGTAGCCGGCGGACTGATTCGGGTAACTGTTGTTCTGATAGCTGCCGTAACTCGGCGGCTGGTTCTGGCTCGGGTTCTGGTTGTACCCGCTGTTGTAGGGGTACCCCTGGTTTCCCTGCTGGCCGAAAGGGTCCTCGTTGGAAGGGTTCTGGTCGTAAGGGTTGGTCACTGACTTCCTCGGCTAACTTCTTGGAGTTGGTTGGTAACTGAAATACGTCATTAAAATACCAAAGCAGCGCAGAATGTTCCCGAGCCGAAAGAATTTATACGCGTAATTCTAGAAACGGCGAGAACGGCAGGATGCGTGCGATGAACCAGAGCCCGATCACTAGCCCCACTGCCATGGGGGCATGTCGGAAATGCTCCCAATTGGGAATCCGCTTCCCCCATGATCGTGCGGTCCAGGCTAACCAGCTCCAAATCAGCAGGATGACGGCGAGGATCCCCACCGCGTTGTAGTGCAGTGCAGCGCCAAAGTCTCCCTGAACCAGCGCCTGGATCATGCGCATCGATCCGCAGCCGGGGCAGTTGAATCCGAATAGTGCCTTCGTGGGGCATTCTGGGATCGTCCCGCCCGGGGTCTGCGGATCAGCTGCGGCTATGGCGCAGCACGCACATACCGCTGCCGCGCCGACTGCCAGCGGCAGCAGCTTTTTGAAAGCACCAGTTCGAATATCGCCACCGGCGCCTGACCGCGTTCCTAGCGCCACAGCAGCAGCGCGTCGCCCTGACCGCCGCCGCCACACAGGGAGACGGCAGCCTTGCCGGAGCCGCGGCGCTTCAGCTCGTGCGCCGCGTGAACGACCAGGCGAGCACCGGAGGCACCGATCGGGTGGCCCAGTGAGATGCCGCCGCCGTGGATGTTGGTCTTCTCCAGCGGGTAGTCCAGGTCCTTGATGGACTGCGCGACAACGGAGGCGAACGCCTCGTTGATCTCCAGAAAGTCCAGGTCGCTGGCCTCCCAGCCGGCCTTCTTCAGCGCCGCGGCGGTAGCCTGCGACGGCTGGGAGTGCAGCTTGGTGTCCGGGCCGGCGGTCTGGCCGTACTCGCCCAGGGTGGCCAGGATCTCCAGGCCCTTGGCTTCCGCGTTCTCGCGGGTGGTCAGCACCAAGGCTGCCGCACCGTCGGAGATCTGGGAGGCAGAGGCGGCGGTGATGGTGCCGTCCTTCACGAAAGCCGGGCGCAGCTTCGCCAGTCCCTCGGCGGTGGTGCCGGGGCGGATGCCCTCGTCGGCGGAGACGGTCACGGTCTCCTTGCGGCCCTTGACCTCGATGGGGACGATCTCGTCGTTGAAGACACCATCGTTGGTAGCGGCCTCGGCCAGCTGGTGGGAGCGGGCTGCGATCTCGTCCTGCTCCTCGCGGGTGATGCCGCGCTCGGCGTTGCCCTCGTCCGTCTCCAGCCCCATGGCGGTGCCCTCGTTCGGATCGGACAGGCCGTCGCGCTCCAGGGAATCCTGCAGCACCAGTGAGCCGTAGCCCTTGCCCGCGCGCACGCCTGCGGCGACGTGCGGGGCGTTCGTCATGGATTCCTGACCGCCGGCGACAACGATGCTGGCATCGCCCAGACGGATCAGGCGGGAGGCGTTAATCACGGCATCCAGGCCGGACAGGCACACCTTGTTCACGGTCATTGCGGGGACGTTCATCGGGATGCCAGCGGCCACAGCGGACTGCTTCGCGGGGTTCTGCCCGGAGCCCGCCTGCACAACCTGGCCCATCAGCACGTAATCCACGGCATCCGCGGCCACACCAGAGCGCTCCAGCACGGCCTTGATGGTCTCTGCGCCCAGATCGACCGCGCTCTTCTTCGCCAGCGCGCCGAGCATGCGCCCCTGCGGAGTGCGTGCTGCGCCTACAACGACAATGTCCTTCGGGTCTTCCTGCAAGGTCATCTGATAAATCCTAACTTTCGAAACTAGTGGCGTCATCGCTTAAAAAAGCCTGCGTCGTGCCCTCAAGTATGGCACGAACGATGGCCCAGCGAGGCCGATTGGGGGTCTACCCCAGCGCCGTCCTAAACGGCACTGCGGTCTTTTCTTCTACCTCTTCTGTGGTGACGCCAGGTGCCAGCTCCACCAAGGTCAGCCCACCTTCGTCGCGGTCGAAAACCGCAAGGTCAGTGATGATCCGATCGACCACGCCGAGGCCGGTAGTCGGCAGCGTGAGCTCCTCGATGAGCTTCGGCTCCCCGGTCTTGGTGGTGTGGTCCATCAGGACGATCACCCGGCGCGCGCCGACGACCAGATCCATGGCGCCACCCATGCCCTTGACCATCTTGCCGGGCACCATCCAGTTGGCGATGTCGCCGCGGGCGTTGACCTCCATGGCGCCGAGGATGGCGACGTCGATCTTGCCAGCGCGGATCATGCCGAAGCTTAGGGCGGAATCGAAGTAGCTGGTGCCGGGCAGTGCCGTCACCGTCTCCTTGCCTGCATTAATGAGGTCCGGGTCGGCGTGGCCCGCTTCCGGGTAGGGGCCGATGCCCAGCATTCCGTTTTCCGATTGCAGGGAAACGGTCACGCCCTCCGGCACATAGTTCGGCACCAGGGTGGGCATACCGATGCCGAGGTTTACGTACTGGCCGTCCTCGAGCTCCTGGGCGGCACGGGCGGCCATTTCTTGCCTAGTCCAGCCGGTCATCGCACGGTCTCCTTTTCAATCATCTTGTCGGCTGCCTGTTCCGGGGAAAGCTCCACGATTCGGTGGACGAACACGCCGGGCAGGTGAATGTCGTCCGGGTCGAGCTCGCCGACCTCCACGACCTTTTCGGCCTCCACGATGCAGATCTTGCCGCTCATGGCAGCCAGGGGGTTGAAGTTGCGGGCGGTCTTAGCGAAGCGCAGGTTGCCGTCCTTGTCGGCGACGGCGGCGCGGACCAGGCCAAAGTCGGCGCGGATGGCGGTTTCCAGCACGTAGTCCTCGCCGTCGATGGTGCGGGTTTCCTTGGCGGGAGATGCCACCTCCACCTTGGTCTTGTCCGCCTGGTCGTACTTCCACGGCATGCCGCCCTCGGCGACGAGCGTGCCCACGCCGGTGCGGGTGAAGAAGGCGCCGATGCCGGAACCGCCGGCGCGCAGCCGCTCCGCCAGGGTGCCCTGCGGGGTGAGCTCTACCTCGAGCTCGCCGTCTAGGTATTGGCGGGCGAACTCCTTGTTCTCTCCGACGTAGCTGGCCACGATGCGGCGCAGCTGGTGGTTCGCCAGCAGCAGCCCCAGGCCGCGGCCATCCAGGCCGGCGTTGTTGCTAACCGCTTCGAGGTCTTTGACCTGCGTACGGCTGAGTTCCTCGAGCAGGACCTGCGGGATGCCGCACACCCCGAATCCGCCGACGGCCAGGGTGGCTCCGTCTTGAATGTCAGCGATTGCCTCCGCAGCAGTGCGCAGTTTTGAATGATGTGGCGCTGTGGTGCTCACGGTTTCTTCCTTTCTGTTTGGGCTGTTGCCTACTTCTGATAGATCCCGAGCAGCTCCACCGCGTGCTCGCGCAGCTCGACCTTGCGGACCTTGCCCGAAAGCGTCATCGGGAAGGAGTCCACGCACTCGACGTACTTCGGGATCTTGTGGCGGGTCAGGTCGCCAGCGCAGAACTCACGAACTGCTGCCTGATCCAACGGCTCGGCGTCCTCGCGCATGATGATGAAGGCCATCAGCTCCTCGCCGTACTTCTCGTCCGGTACGCCGACGACCTGCACGTCGGAGATGTCCGGGTGCGTCATGAGGAACTCTTCGATTTCCCGCGGGTAAAGGTTTTCGCCGCCGCGGATCACCATGTCCTTCGCTCGTCCCGTGATGCGTGCGTAGCCTTCCTCATCCATCGTTCCCAGGTCGCCGGAGTGCATCCAGCCGTCCTCGTCGATGGCGTCCGCCGTCTTACCAGGCATGTCCCAGTAGCCCTGCATCACCAGGAAGCCACGGATCAGGATTTCGCCCTGCTCGCCACGCTTCACGGTCTCGCCGGTCTCGGGGTCCACAATCTTCACTTCGATGTGCGGGTTGGGGCGGCCGACGGTGCCCACGCGCTTCTCGATCGGATCGTCCACCAGCGTCTGGTGGTTCACCGGCGAGGTTTCCGTCATGCCGTAGGCGATGGTGATCTCGTTGATGTTCATGATGTCCATCACCTGCCGCATCGTGCGGGTGGGGCAGGCGGTGCCGGACATGATGCCGGTGCGCAGGCTGGAAAGGTCATAGGTCTTGCCCTTGGCCTTAGCGTGTTCGATCTCGTCGAGCTCTGCCATGAACATCGTCGGCACGCCGAACAGGCTGGTGGCCTTGCCGTGTTCAACGGCCTCTAGCACCGACTGCGGGTTAAAGACCGGGCCAGCGATGATCGTCGTTGCGCCGTGGGTGATGGCACCCAGGTTTCCCATCACCATGCCGAAGCAGTGGAAGAAGGGAACGGGGATGACAACCTTATCCTGGTCGGTGTACTGCAGGGTCTCCCCCACCAAGTAGCCGTTGTTCAGGATGTTGCGGTGGGTCAGGGTGGCGCCCTTGGCCATGCCGGTGGTGCCGGAGGTGTACTGGATGTTGATGGGATCGTCCGGGTGCAGCTGCTCGCGCACCGGGTTCAGATCCAGGATCGCGTGGTTGGCCAGCTCGTCCCAGCGCTCGGAGCCGAAAAAGATCGTCTCCTTGTAGTTGTGGCGGCTGAACTGGCTTTCCGCAGCGTCGATCATCGCGCGGTAGTTCGAGTCCTTGAAGCGGCCCGCGGAGAACAAGCCCTTCACGCCGGATTGGCCCATGGCGTAGACCAGCTCCTTGTGGCGGTAGGACGGGTTGATGCAGACCAGAATCGCACCGATCTCGGCGGTGGCGAACTGCACCAGAGTCCACTCCCAGCGGTTGGGCGCCCAGATGCCGATGCGGTCGCCCTTGCGGTAGCCGGCGGCGTGCAGGCCGGAAGCCAGGCGCTGCACCTTGCGGTAGAACTCCGTGTACGTCAGGTGTACGTCACCGTAGAAGTCGATGATCGCGTCGTGATCCGGGTACTCGGCCACGATGCGGGCGAGGCACTGGCCGATGGTCTCGTCCAGCAGGTCCACGTCGGTACGTCCAACCTGGTGCGACAGGGTGGGGTCCAGATCCGCCGGGTCGGAAATAACAATCGGGCGGTCGTTGCGAGTCGGGGTAGTCATGGTTATCAACCTTTTCGTGGGAAAGGAATCTTGCGTTGAAGCAAAGTCGGGTGGGCGGGTGGAATGTGCGGGGTGAAGAAGCTGGTCAGCGAAAGGGGAACTAGCGAATCCTGGCGGCGATCACTTCGGCCTGGCGCAGCAGAGGCGCATCGATCATCTGGCCGTCCAGCGCGAACGCTCCGGAGTTCTCGGCCGCCCCTTCGATGACCCGGCGCGCCCAGGTGGCTTGCTCCTCGGTGGGCGCGTAGGCCTCGCGGATGACGGGCACCAGGCCGGGGTGGATCGAAACGGTGGCCGCGAAACCACTGGCGGCTGCGTCGATGGCCTCGGCGCTGGCGCCTTCCGTGTCCTTCGTGTCCGCGTGGATGGAATCCAGCGCCACGATGCCCGCTGAGGCCGCGTGCAGCAGCACCATTGCTCGGGTCAAGCGTGGGACCTCCCGGTAGCCTCCCGGGTGGCCGGACAGCCCGCCGCCGGGGGTGGGAACCTCTCCGGCGCCGTAGCGGGAGCTCGTCCCACCGAGTGCCGCTGTGAGGTCCTCGGCACCCCAGAACAGAGCCACCACCTGCGGGTCCGCGGCGATCTCCGCGAGGTTCACCACGCCCCTGGGGGTTTCAATCAGGGCGATCGCGCGAAAGTCTTCGGGAAGCGCCCGGCGGTTGGAGCCGGCGTCACCAAGAACAAGAGCGCTTTCCACCTTCGGCACCATCACAGTCCTAAACGGCGAGTCCGTGACGGCGGCAAGGTCTTCGGCGAAATCGGGCGAATCGATGGGGTTAATGCGCACGATGGTGCGTTCCGGATCGAGATCCGCGTGGATCACGTTTTTCCTGGCCTCGGCGCGGTTTTCGGCGCGGCAGCCATCCTCGAGGTCGAGAATGACCATGTCGGAACGGTCGGCGGCCTTAGCGAAGCGTTCAGGGCGGTCAGCCGGCGCGAACAGCAGCGCGGGGCCCTGTGGTAGCCATGCGGTGTTGGACACTTCGGTGTTAGACATCTTCACCCGAACCTTCCGGCGCGCACTGCATCAGCGTCTTGCGCGTGGCCTTGCACACGATGGTGCCGTCCTGGTTGCGTCCAATGTGCTCCAGCTCCACGATGCCCTGTCCAGGGCGCGACTTCGACAGTCGCTTACCCACGCAGCGCGTTTCGGCGTACAGGGTATCGCCGTGGAACATGGGCGCGGGGAAGGAAATCTCGCTGAACCCCAGGTTGGCCACGATGGTGCCCAGGGAAAGCTGGCTGACGGACAGGCCCACCACCGTGGACAGGGTGAACATGGAGTTCACCAGCCGCTCGCCGCGGAAGCCATCCTGCGTGGCGGCCCATGCCGCGTCGATGTGCAGCGGCTGGGTGTTCATGGTCATGGTGGTGAACAGGGTGTTATCCGCCTCGGTGACGGTGCGCCCAGGTTGGTGCCGGTAGACCACGCCCTCGGTGAACTCCTCGAACCACAGGCCGCGCTGCACAACTTCTTTTTCTGCGCTCATTGTCGCTGGTCTCCTATACTTTTCGCTTGCTTTCTGGTGCTCTTTTATTGACGCCTTCTCGTCCCCGCGCTGCGTAGAGGGCCCTACACGCCCAGGGCTCGGGCGATGAGCATTTGCTGCACCTCGGTGGTGCCTTCGCCGATCTCGAGGATCTTGGAGTCGCGGTAGTGGCGGGCAACGCGGTATTCGTTCATGAATCCGTAGCCGCCGTGGATCTGCGTGGCATCGCGGGCGTTATCCATCGCGGCCTCGGAGGCGACCATCTTGGCGATGGATGCTTCCTTGCTGAAGTTCTCCCCCGCGGCCATCTTCGCCGCGGCTGCGTACCAGGCCTGGCGGGCGGTCCAAGCGCGGGCTTCCATGCGGGCGATCTTGAAGCTGATGGCCTGGTACTCAGAGATCGGCTTGCCGAAGCTGGTGCGCTCCTTGGCGTAGCGCACGCACTCGTCCACACAGCCCTGGGCGGCACCCGTGGCCAGCGCGGCGATGGCGATGCGGCCTTCCTCGAGAATGGACAGGAAGTAGGCGAAGCCGCGGCCGCGCTCGCCGACGAGGTTCTCCTCCGGCACGCGGACGTTGTCGAAGGTCAGCGGGTGGGTGTCGGAGGCGTTCCAACCAACCTTGTTGTAGGAAGGCTCGGCGGTGAAGCCAGGAGTGCCACTGGGCACGATGATGGCGGAGATTTCCTTCTTCCCGTTCTCCCGCTGGCCGGTGACGGCGGTGGCGGTGACCAGGGAGGTAATGTCCGTGCCGGAGTTGGTGATGAACTGCTTGGAGCCGTTGATGACCCACTCGCCACCGTCGAGCTTGGCGGTGGTCTTGGTGCCGCCAGCATCCGATCCGGCTTCGGGCTCGGTCAGGCCGAAGCCCGCTAGGTTCTTGCCCGCCACCAGGTTGGGCAGGTAGGTCTGCTTCTGCTCGTCGCTGCCGAAGCGGTAGATCGGCATGATTCCCAGGGAGACTCCGGCTTCGAGGGTGATGGCGACGGACTGGTCCACGCGGGCGAGCTCTTCCAGTGCCACGCCGAGGGCCATGTAGTCGCCGCCCATGCCGCCGTACTCCTCGGAGATCGGCAGGCCGAACAGCCCCATTTCTCCCATCTGGCGGACGACGTCGTAGGGGAAGGTGTGGTCGCGGTCGTGCTGAGCGGCGACGGGGTCGACCACGCGGTTGGCGAAGTCCTCGACTGCGTCGCGCAGCTCGTGCAGCTCGTCGGAGAGGTAGGGGTTGCGGTTCTTGGTGCTCTGGCTCATGGTTTGGGTCCTCTTTCTGGGTTGGGTGTTTGGGTTGGACGTCTGGGATGGGTGCGTGGGTTAGGGAGATACGTGTGAAGTGAGGTTTCTAGCCGTCGGCGGTATCGGCGCTGTCGGCGGCGATGACCTCCGCCAGAACTTCTCCGGTGCCGACCTTCTGCCCGACGGCAGCGTGGATCTTGACCCGCCCGTCGCAGGTGGCCTCGAGGGTGTGCTCCATCTTCATGGCCTCGATAACGATCACGGGCTGGCCCTCGGTGACCTCGTCGCCGTCGGCAACTTCCACGGCGATGACCGTGCCGGGCATGGGGCTCAGAATGTCCGGCGACTCCTCCGAGCTGGCTTCCGCGTCGTTCGCAGTGCCGGAGAACACCTCCACCACGTGCGTGCCATGCGGGCCAGTGATGCTGCCGCTGGTAGTGGCGCTCCACTTCTCTGCCGGGCCGCCGTCGAAGGAGAGCCGCCATTCGGTGGCTCTGCCCTGCGGGTTGGCGACCACCTGGATGCTCCTGGTCTCGGCCTGCACCGGCGCGTCCTCGTCGTCACCGCTGGTCAGCGGAGTGAGCTGCACCTCCCAGCTACCGTCGTTGTACTCCGCGCGGGCTTCCACGGGCGCCGTGACACCACTCGGATCCGCCAGCACCAGCCGCAGCGGGGCGCGATGCCCAGCGCCGCGCCAGCCGTCGCGGGCGGTCCACACACTGCCCAGCGGGGTTGCGGTTGCCTTTGTTTCGGACGCCCCTTCGGCTCCGCCAGCCAACGTCCCAGCCAGGTGCAGCAGCGCGACGGCGAAGGTATCCGCGGGGACCTCCCGGGGCTGGAACTCTTCGACAATGGAGTCGAGCAGTCCGGTGTGCAGGTCTCCCGCCACGACCTCCGGGCGGGTGACCAGGAAGCGGTTGAAGTCGATGTTGGTGGTCAGTCCCTCGATGCGGGTGTGGGACAGCGCCTGATCCAGACGCTCGAGGGCCTCTTCGCGCGTGTCGGCGTGGGTGATGATCTTCGCCAGCATTGGGTCGTAGTCGGAGCTGACCTCTTGGCCCTCCACCACGCCGGCGTCCACACGAATCCCTTCCCCGCGCGGCCAGGAAAGACCCGTGATTAGTCCGCCGGTGGGCAGGAATCCGGCGGCGGCATCCTCGGCGTAGACGCGAGCCTCCACCGAATGCCCGTTGAGCTGCACGTCATCCTGCGTGATTGGCAAGGCCTCGCCGCGGGCCACGCGGATCTGCCATTCCACCAGGTCGCGGCCTGTAACCATCTCGGTGACTGGGTGCTCGACCTGCAGGCGGGTGTTCATCTCCATGAAGAAGAAGCGCTCGGGCTGCTTGGCGGAAACAATGAACTCCACGGTGCCCGCGCCGCAGTAGCCACAAGCCCTGGCCGCGTCGCAGGCAGCTTCGCCGATCTCCTGCCGGGTGTTTTCGTCCAGCAGAGCCGACGGCGCCTCCTCGATGACCTTCTGGTGGCGGCGCTGCAGCGAACACTCGCGCTCGCCCAGGTGGATTACGTTGCCGTGGGAGTCGGCGACGATCTGCACCTCGATGTGCCGGGGCGTGTCCACGAAGTGCTCCAGGAACAGCGTGTCGTCGCCAAAGGAGCTAGCGGCCTCGCGGCGGGCGGAAACTAGCGCGCTGGCCAGCTTCTCCGGCTCTTCGACCAGGTGCATTCCCTTGCCGCCACCGCCGGCGGAAGGCTTGATCAGCACCGGGAAGCCCACCGAGTCTGCAGCGTCGATGATCTCCTGATCCGTCAGGTTCGGCCGGGATATACCGGGCACGGTCGGCACGTCGCGGGATTCCACGGTGGCGCGGGCGGTGATCTTGTCGCCCATCTTGTCGATAGCCCCGGCGGGCGGGCCGATGAAGATAATCCCCTCGTCCTCGCAACGCTTGGCGAAGGTCGCGTTCTCCGAGAGGAAGCCGTAGCCGGGGTGGATGGCGCCGGCGCCGGTCGCCTTGGCGGCGTCAATAACCTTATCGATGTTTAGGTAAGACTCCGCAGCGGCGGCAGGGCCCAAACACACGGCCTTGTCGGCGGCGTGCACGTGCGGGGCGGCGGAATCCGCCTCGGAGTAAACGGCCACGGCCTTCAGCCCCATGCGGTGCACGGTGCGGATCACGCGCAGGGCGATCTCGCCGCGGTTGGCGACCAGCACCGTATCGAACGGGCCGGTAAGAGCATGTGTGTCACTCACGTCAGTATCTCTTTCTTGTGGTGGGTACGTAGGTAGCTTGAGCAGGAGTTACATGCGGAATACGCCGAAGCCGGTTTCCTCGCGCGGGGCCTGGGCGCAGATATCGAGGGCCATGGCGAGGGTGCGGCGGGTGTCCGCGGGGTCGATGACCCCGTCGTCCCAGAGGCGCGCGGTGGAGTACCAGCAGGTGGATTTCTCGTCGAACATCTCGCGGATGGGAGCCTCGAAGGCCTCTTGCTCCTCGGCCGACCATTCCTCGCCCCGGCGCTCGATCTGCGCGCGGCGGACGGTGGAGAGGGTCATGGCCGCCTGGGGGCCGCCCATCACCGCGATGCGCGCGTTCGGCCACATCCACAGGAAGCGCGGCGAGTAGGCCCGCCCGCACATCGAGTAGTTGCCCGCGCCGAAGGCAGCGCCGGTGACGACGGTGAGCTTGGGTACCGATGCGGTGGCCACGGCGTTCACCATCTTCGCCCCGTGCTTCGCGATGCCGCCCTCTTCGTATTGACGCCCCACCATGAAGCCGGTGGTGTTCTGCAGGAAGATGATGGGGATGTTCCGCTGCTCGCAGAGCTCGATGAAGTGTGCGCCCTTCATGGCGGCTTCGGAGAAGATGATGCCGTTGTTGGCGATCACTCCGACCTGGTGGCCTTCCAGCCGGGCGAACGTCGTGATGATGCTGTTGCCGTATTCGCTCTTGAACTCCGACAGGCTGCCCTCGTCACACAGGGTTTCGATGACCTCGTGCGCATCGTAGGGAATCTTCGGGTCGGTGGGCACGATGTCGTAGAGGTCCTCCTGCGGGCGCGGAGCCGGCACGGGAGTGCTGCGCTTCCAGGGGGTCGGCTTGGATTCCGGCAGGGTCTCGACGATGTTGCGCATGATCCGCAGCGCGTCCTCGTCGTCGGCTGCCAGGTGATCCGTCACGCCGGAGATACGAGAGTGCATCGCGCCGCCGCCGAGCTCCTCGGGGGTGACGTCCTCGCCGGTGGCGGCCTTCACTAGCGGTGGGCCAGCCAGGAAGATGGTGCCCTGGTTCTCCACGATGATGGTCTCGTCGCTCATGGCGGGAACGTAGGCGCCACCTGCCGTGCAGGAGCCCATGACGGCGGACAGCTGCGGGATTCCCTTGGCCGACAGGTTGGCCTGGTTGAAGAAGATGCGGCCGAAGTGGTTGCGGTCCGGGAACACGTCATCCTGCTGCAGCAGCATCGCGCCGCCGGAATCCACGAGGTAGATGCACGGTAGGTGGTTCTGCTCGGCGATCTCCTGGGCACGGAGGTGCTTCTTCACGGTCATCGGGTAGTAGGTGCCGCCGGAGACGGTGGCGTCATTAGCGGCGATCAAGCAGAGGCGACCACTAACGAGCCCGACTCCGGCGACGATGCCCGCCGCCGGCGCCTTGCCGTCGTACATGTCCTCGGCTGCCAGCGGCGCGATCTCCAGGAACGGGCTGCCGGGGTCCAGCAGCAGGCGGATGCGGTCGCGTGGCAGCAGCTTGCCGCGGTCGGTGTGGCGCTTGCGGGCCTTCTCCCCTCCTCCGGCCTGAGCACGGGCGAGGCGCTGGCGAAGCTCTTCGACGAGCTCGCGGTGGCTCGGGATTTCGCGAGCGGCGCCGCGGGGGTTGGCCGGATCTGTCGCTTGGGTGGTTGCAGTATCCACGTATGCAGCTCCTAGGAAGATGACGGAAGGTGGCGGAATCCGAGTGCCAGAGCGCCGTCGAGCGCCCCGCGCTTGAGATTCAGTTACAAGCGATTAACTAACTTGTTGCCGTCACCTTAAGTGACCTAGACCACTTTTGCTAGTGAATCTAAAAAGTTTCCCCTCTTTAACTACCCCCGAAAGCAGTACCCCGCCTTAGGCCAACCCCACAGCAGCGCGCGCCGCAGCCACCGTCTGCCGCCGCACCAACGCGGCAGAAGCCCAGCCGCGAGTCAACTCCGAGGAGTTAATCATTCCCATCCCCAGCTGCGCAGTGATGCGGCCCGCCTCTCCTTGTAGCGCGGATCCATCTCCCCCAGCGCCTCCGCAAACATCTTCAAATAGCTTCCCTGCGCGGAACGCACACGGCCACGACCCTCCTCCCCCATGCGGAAAAGCTCGCGGTTATGCAGGCGAATTAGCTCTGGCTGGGACAGCGCGAAGTCCACCTGGAAGTCAATCAGCACCGCCAGGCGCTCGCGCGGATCCACCAGGCCGTCGACGATTCTTCGCGCCTCGGAAAGCAGGTGCTCCGAAATGCCCGTCATCAGCTCCGTCAGGATTTCTTCTTTGCCGGAAAAATGCCGGTACACCGCCGGCCCGGAGACCCCCACGGCGTGCCCGACCTCTTCCAGGCGGGTTCCGTGGAACCCCTTATCGGACATGATCTCAGCAGCTGCGCGCAGCAGCTCCACCCGTCGCTGTTCTTTCGCCGCGGCACGCGCGGACAGTCCTTCTGTGGCGGGCTCGGCCAGATAATGAGAACGCATAACCAACACCCTACTGGTTAAGCGTCGCTAACTGAATACCTTCTGGGCGATTAGCAGGCTGCCTCCGGTAGGCTGTCCACCTTCGACCGCAGAAACTCCGCCGCCGCCGTCAGCTCCGCCTGCCCGGCCTCGTAACTGCCATCCGGGCTTTCCACGGCGATGGCAACGGCCACATAGCCCGAGCCCGCGCCATCAGACTTCGGGATCAGCCCAAACTGCCGCAGCCCATACGCGCCCGCGGCGTTCGGCCCCCAGCCACCCTTGAAGATCGCTCCCGGGATCGTCCCCAACCCATAGCCCCCGCCGTTGCCGATGTTGCCCATGGCGGAAACCACCGGCTCCGAACCCCGAATACACCGCAGGTGAGAGGCGAAATCGGCCTGCGCGCTCAGCGACCAATCGCTCTGCCCGAAGGAACTAAACCCCGGGCGCACCACCTGGGACTCCACCCGTGCACTACTGCTGCCCTCGCGGATCACCGCGCTAGTCGCTTCCGCAGCCTGCTCCGGGGATCCCAGCGAGCCCCATAGCGTTTCCGCCGCCGCATTGTCGGAGTGCTGGATCGCCTGTGTCATCGCGCCCTGCAGGCTCGGATCCTTCCGCAGCGCGGCGATCGCGATCGGCACCTTCGCGGTCGACCACGGAGCTACGGTCGTTTCCCCCGCGCCACCCATCCCGGCCACCGCGATGGCCGCTGCACCGTCGTAGCCGAGCTCTCCGTGCTGCTCTTCCTGCGGTTTTTCTGGTGCGGACGCCCCAGTGGTCGGTTGCGGACCACGGGACTTCGGCTTCTCGTCCTGTTGGGCTGGAGTGGACGGATCGGAGACGATGGCGTCATCCCTTTCCACTTCCCCAATCGTGCAACCCGCAACGGTCACGCTCGCAGCACAGAGCACGGCGGCGACCAGACCGCGGCGAAGCGGGCTGGGGCTAGGAGATGTAAACGATGGCATTGTTGCCTCCGGTGCAGGTCACGTACTCGCCGTTATCCCTGCACTTCATGGAGTAGGTCTGCCCCGTGACGGACGAATACGCGGAAACCGTGCCGTTTGTCCTGTCGGTATCCAGGTAGTGGGTCACAAAAGCATCGCGGACGGCCACTGCGAAAGGCTTAGAAGTAAGGTCGCTGCCGGTGTAAACGTTGTTGAAGTCGCCCGCAGGCTTGCCTTCTTCAGCTGCACTGTTGGCCGGCGCCGCGCCGGAAGGCAGTTTCGGATGAGCCGGGCGGGACTCCTCCTCGTCGTCCGTGGCTTCTTCCTCGTCGTCGGTTGCGGCGTCTTCGTCTTCCGCGGCCGCATCCTCGTCGTCAGCGCCTTCGCCTTCTTCGCCCTGCGACTGGGAGGAGCTGCTCGCAGCCTTGCCGTCGCTGCCTTCCGTGCCGTCCTTGTCGCCAATCCAGCCCATGTAATATGCCGCGCCCGCGACCAGGGCAAGGGCAAGAAGCACAGCCAGCACGACGCCTAGGATCGGCAGGAACTTGCTTTCCTTCTCCGGCTCCTGCGCGTAGGCGTACTGCTGGGCTTGCTGGTCGGGCTGGTACTGGGGTTGCGGGGGCTGCTGGTACTGCTGCCCCTGCCAGTTCTGCTGCTGGTTCTGGGGCGGCTGCGAAGCCTCCCACTGCTGCCAGCGCTGCTGGCTCTGATCCCCCTGCGTACCCTGTGCACCCGAGCCGCCGCTCTGTTTCGACGGCACCTGCCACTGATTCCTCCCCGCACCCTGCTCATTGTGGCGGTACTGCGGCGGCTCCGGCTGATCTGGGTTGTTCTTTCCGACGCCGGGATCAGTGGGGTGCTCGTTAGACATAACCGGGGAACTCCTGCGTTGAAACGTCTTGTCAGTATTTAAACTAATCCAACTTTAGGCGCTCTCCCGGCCTCGCGGGTAGCGAACCATTAAGCCCGCTCACCCCGAGTGCGCACTCTAGTGCGCGAAGTGGCGCTCACCGGTGAGGTACATGATGACGCCCGCCTTCTCCGCCGCCTCGATGACCTCCGCGTCGCGGACCGAGCCGCCCGGCTGCACAACTGCGCGGACGCCAGCATTAGCCAGCACCTCAAAGCCGTCGGCGAAGGGGAAGAAGGCATCCGAGGCCGCAACTGCACCCTCGGCGCGCTTCTCGTCGCCTGCCAGGGAGTTTGCACGCTCCACGGCCAGCTTGGCAGCGTCCACGCGGTTTACCTGGCCCATGCCCACGCCTACGGTGGCGTCATCCTTGGCCAGCAAGATGGCGTTCGACTTCACCGCGCGCACGGTGCGCCATGCGAACTCCAGCTCACGCAGGGTGGCCTCGTCGGCAGCCTCGCCAGCGGCCAGGGTCCAGTTGCTCGGGTCGTCGCCCTTGGCGTCGATGGCGTCCACCTGCTGCACCAGCAGGCCGCCGGAGATCTCGCGGCCCTGCAGCTCCGGCTCCTCACTCGGAGCATCCGCCTGCAGGATGCGGATGTTCTTCTTCTGGGACAGGACCTCTACTGCGCCCTCCTCGTAGCCCGGCGCGATGATGACCTCGGTGAATACCTCGGCTACCTGGTTGGCCATTTCCACGCTGACCTCACGGTTCACTGCGATCACGCCGCCGAATGCGGACATCGGGTCGCAGGCGTGTGCCTTCTTGTGAGCATCGGCGATGGACTCGTCGGAGACCGCAATGCCGCACGGGTTGGCGTGCTTGATGATGGCCACGGTCGGGCGCTTATGATCCCACGCGGCGCGCCAGGCAGCATCCGCGTCGGTGTAGTTGTTGTAGCTCATCTCCTTGCCGTGGAACTGCTTGGCGCCGGCCAGGCCGGTGCCGTCGGAGTACAGCGCCGCAGCCTGGTGCGGGTTCTCGCCGTAGCGCAGCACGTTGGCCCGCTCATAGGAGGCGCCGATCCACTCGGGGAACTGCACGCCTGCATCCGACTCCGCGTCTGCCCCGGCTTGCGCGGCGGTCTGCTCGCCCATCCAGGTCGCAACGGCCACGTCGTAAGCGGCGGTGTGACGGAACGCATCCACGGCCAGGTCGGTGCGCTCGGCGCGGGTGAAGCCCCCGGCATTGGCAGCGGCCACGACGTCCTCGTAGCGGTTGGGATCCACCACAACGGCCACGGACGGGTGGTTCTTTGCGGCGGCGCGCACCATGGACGGGCCACCGATGTCGATCTGCTCCACGCAGGCATCGAAATCAGCGCCGGAAGCCACCGTCTCGGTGAACGGGTACAGGTTCACAACAACCAGCTGGAAGGCCTCAACATCCAGGTCCTCCAGCTGCTTCAGGTGGTCTTCCTTGCGGGTGTCGGCCAGGATGCCCGCGTGCACGCGCGGGTGCAGCGTCTTCACGCGGCCTTCCAGCACCTCCGGGAATCCGGTCAGCGCTTCCACCTCGGTCACGGGCACTCCGGCGTCCGCGATCTTCTTGGCGGTGGAGCCGGTGGAGACGATGTCCACGCCCGCGGAGTGCAGCCCCTTGGCTAGCTCCTCCAGGCCGGTCTTGTCGTACACGCTGATCAGCGCGCGACGGATTTCCTTCTTGTCTGCGCCGTTGGTTGCTGTGGTGCCATCACTCATGGTTTTGGATCCTGGCCTTTCGTTCCTAGAAGGTTCCCTGTTCTTGAAAATCGTGCAGCACCTCTACCAAGAGTGTGCGCTCCACCTTCTTGATTCTCTCATGCAAGCTGTCGACCGTGTCGTCCCGCGCGACCTCCACCGCCTTTTGGGCGATGATCGGCCCCGTGTCCACGCCACTATCTACAACATGAACTGTAGACCCGGTTACGCGAACACCGTAATTTAGTGCGTCTTCGACGGCGTGCGCCCCGGGGAATGCGGGCAGCAGCGCCGGGTGGGTGTTGATGATCTTCCCCTCAAAACGCTCGACCACCTTCGGGCCGATGATGCGCATGAAGCCGGCGCTCACCACCAGGTCGGGCTCGTAGCTGGCGAGCTTGTCCGCCAGCTCTTCGTTCCACTTCTCCCGATCGGTCTGCTTTGGCACGTATTCGACCAGGAAGTTCTCGATGCCCGCGCGCTCAGCGCGCTCCAGCGCCTCGCATGGTCGGTCGCTACCCACGGCGAGGATTTCCACCCGCGAGCGGTCGACGTTATCAATCACGCTCTGGAGCAGAGTCCCCGTCCCGCTCGCCAGAATCACTATCCTCATCGTCTGTTTCTTCCTCTGTTTCTGTGTCTTCTTTGTCTTCTGTGTCTGCTGTGTCTGCTAGATCTTCTCGTTCTTTCTTAGTGACGCCCCCATCTTCCCCGTCCTCCGGTTCCTCCGTAGGGGCGTCATCTTCAGAAGAGTCAGTATCCGTGCTTTCCGCACCGTCCGCTACATCGTCAGCATCGTCAGCGCCTGCCTCGGCATCATGCTCAGTCTCAGTCTGAGCCTGCTGGGATGCGCCAGGCTCCACAACCTCGGCCTCCGGGATGTCCTCAGTCACAGACTCGCCACGGCGGGCCGTGAAGAACATCATGACGGCGGCGGGCACCAACAGCCAGGCAGCGAGCTCTACAGCAAACAGCCACTCGACCGCACCCGCGCGCCCGTACACGCCCAGCTCACCACCAGCCAGCCAGGAGGTGCAGAAGCCGATCAGCCCGGCGCAGGCACCAGCCCCCACGCCCTGCAGCAGCGGCGCCTCCACATAAGTGCGGCCACGCAGGAACGTGTAAACGCACGCGACCGCCACACAAGCGGGGACGGCCAGCAGCACAGCGCCGAAAGGAATCTGATCGTTGGGGACCGCCGCCAAGACCGGCAACGGCGGCAGGTTCACGTTGTTGGCGGTAAAGAGGCTGACCGCGCCGTTACCGACGTGGAACTCGCCGCCCAGCAGCACCGCCATCGCCGCGACCACCACATTTGGCACATACAGCAACGCGACGAAGGTCAGCCCCAGAACACCCATAGTGGAGGAGGTGATTTCGTAGGCCTTGCCGACTGCCTCCATGTTCGTCAATAGATATACGGCAGCGGCGAGGGCACCGGCTGCGGCCATCCACTTGAGGAAGCGTCCGGCTAGCAGCATCGACTCCACCGGCCACGTGGACCAACCACGGCGCAGCAACAGTGCTCGCCACACGCGGGCCCGCATGCCGATAACAATCGCAGCGCCGTTCACCAGCGCCGTGGAGATCAGCGCCACCAGCAGGTTCGGCGGGGTGATGTCGTAGACCCTGGAGGCATCCCACAGCATCACCCACGCAATGCACGTCAGCAGCATGGGAATCAGCAGGCTTAATGTGGTGAATACCCGCAGGCCGCGCACGCTTATCGAATTGCCCAGCACCGTGGTCGCACGCTTCGCATGCCCCCACACCAACACCAGCGCGGGCAGCAGCGGCACGAAGCCCAGCTTCGCCCCCGCCATCTCGATGGGAGCCAGGTTGAACACCATCCACATCGAGGCGATGCTGGCGGGCACCTTATTAAACCCTGCGCCGATGCCGATGAGTACGGCGATGATGACGATGACGCCCAGAGTTACAGCGTGATTAATCATTAGCTGGGGGCCGAAGCGTTTGACGTGGGGCTTCCACTTCGACCACCAGTCCGCGACCGCAGCCTTCACACCGCCAGCCGACGCATCTGCGGCGGCCTTGGACTTGGCCTTCGGAGTGGCCTTAGCGTTCGTGGCGCCGGTCGGCTTCGCCGCTACAAAGCGTTCGTGCCCCGAGCCTTCGGAGATGTGGGCGCCGGTGCCTTTATTGCCAGTGCCTTTAATTCTGTCTGCACTGCTGGCAGCCGACGTCCGCCTGGTGCGGCTGGAGCCGGGGCGTCGGGAAGACGCAGATCGTCGGGATCCGGGTCGTTGGGCAGCAGAATCTTTACTCACCCGTCCCATTGTGCCTAACAGTGGCAGCTACCTGGCGGACTGACCCACCTTCTAGGCCCCCTTCTACGCCCGTTTAGCATTCACCCTGCGTCCGGACTGCACCCCCGTTACACCCACGCCGTACCCTCTCTACCCCCTTTAGCGCCGACACACTTAAGGTAATACTTGAGGGTTTGAGGGAAACGTAACCAAGATCACTAGCGGGGTTTGATCGCCATATAACCAGTAAAAAATCGTCTGGAACAGGGGGAATGCATCCTTATAGCCAGATAAGACTGACTCCACTACCCCCGCAATGTAACCAAAGCGTTATTTTTGACCGATTTAGTTGCCGCAATGTTGCCAAACCGATAGTGTTACGTTCCGTTGATAACAAAGTGGTTACAAATTGCTTTCGCAACAGACTCAAGCCCCAACCATGAGGCTCGAGGAAGAGCGAAAGCGATAGTGCGAAATCACATGTGACAGTTGTTAAGAAACATCGATTAGGTCAAAGGGTTACTAGGACAGTGCGAAACACTACTGAAGCGAGCCGTACCGGCATCCACCGCAAGCAGGAGCACACCGCGAAGCGCCGCTTCGCGCTCGTGGCCGTCGCCACCACCGCTGTGACTACTGCTGGCGCTGCCGGCGCTACCGCCGGTGCATCCCAGAACTCCAAGGACGACATCGCCCTGGCTTCCGAGAACACCACCATCCTCGCCCAGGGCGAGGGTGCTCAGGGCTCTGCAGCTCCGGCGGACGCTCAGGCGACCGCCAACGAGGCTCCGCAGATCCTCGAGGTTCCGCAGGCTAAGCCGGTTTCCGATCTGTCTCAGCAGCTCGACTCCGCCCTGCGCTTCGCCAAGGAGCGCACCGAGGCTGACCTGGCTGCCCGTATGCCCGAGTTCGTCAAGCCCGCCGAGGGCACCTTCACCTCCGGCTTCGGCCCGCGTTGGGGCACCTTCCACTACGGCGTCGACATAGCCAACGCCGTGGGCACCGCCATCCGTGCAGTCCACGACGGCACCGTCATCGACTCCGGCCCTGCTTCCGGCTTCGGCAACTGGATCCGCATCAAGCACGACGACGGCACCGTCACCGTCTACGGCCACATGGCCACCCTGGACGTTAAGGTTGGCGACCGTGTAACCAGCGGCCAGAAGATCGCTGGAATGGGCTCCCTGGGCTTCTCCACTGGCTCCCACCTGCACTTCGAGGTTCGCCCGAACGGTGGCGAGGCTATCGACCCGAAGCCTTGGCTCGCCGAGCGCGGCATCCAGCTTTAAGGCTTAGCTAGAACCACAAAGGAAACCTCCCGACTGCCTCTGTAAAGGCGGTCGGGAGGTTTTTCGCCTGCCTCCTGCGACTTTGGCTTTCGAGGTGGGGATCCCCCCACCCCGGAAGCCGAGGCTTTCCGAAGTTTTACTTCAGAGCAGCGCCGATCTGCTTAGCCGCATTGGTCACACCGTCGTGGGACATGTGCAGAGTCAGGTTGTAGTGCGGAGTCTGGGTATCGATGACTCCGGCAACCCAAGCCTTACCGCCCGGCTGGCAGGTATCGTGCCCGCGGGTGGAGCGGTGCAGGTCAACGAAAACGCCACCGTTGCGCTTGGCGGCATCGTTAGCCTGGCGCCACAGCTGACGCTCGGCTTCCTTCACGATCGGGAACGGAGCCTGAATCGGCGGCAGACCATTCAGACGGATCAGGCAGAGGCCAGCGCGATCGTTCGTGAGGTGCGGGTAGCTCACAAACTGGATACGAGCGTTCGGAGCAGCGCGCTTGATCTTGTTAGCGAGACGATCATAGGACCGAGCCGCTGCACGGTTGTTGATCGGATCCAGGGTGCGGTAGGTGTCGTTAGCACCGACCATGATCGGCACGTTGCGCGTGTGGCGGTTCAGCTTGCCGTCGCGGATAGCCTGATCAAGGCGAGCCTCCAGCGGCTCGCGGCCCAGGTACAGCTCCTTGCCGTTGCAGGAGTAGTCATCCACGCGCGCGCCCGTCAGGCGCTGCAGCTCAGTTGCCACGCGGAACTTGCCCTTGATGCAACCACGCGCGCCACCGCGCTTGGCGTCAATAATCTGGTTGAGCGTCGTGTTAGCAAAGTAGGAATCACCGAGCAGCACGGTGTTTCCCGGGGCAGCCTGGGCAGCAGGCGCCAGACCCATGACAGATCCCGCTACGGCGACAGCCGCAGTCAGAATGCGTGCAATTTTCTTCATCAGTTTCTCCCGTATGTGTTTTTATGCCGTACTAAGGCTATCGATCGAGAAGCGAAAATGTTAGCTGTTCGGAAGCTTTGCCGGCATGACCTTACCAGTTGCGTTTCGCGGAAGCTTATCCAGGAACGTAACCTCACGTGGAACGGAGTGCTCCGCCAGGTTGTCGCTGACCCATTCCTGGACAGACTCCTTGGTCAGCGCCTCGCCCTCCGGGTTGTCTTCACGCACGATCCAGACGGCCATGCGCTTAAAGCTCTCTTCATCGTCCACGCCCTTTGCGTAGAGGTCTCGAATGCCAGGCATCGGCGCCAGCACCTCTTCCACGCTGCGCGGGTACACGTTCTCGCCGCCGACGATGATCATGTCGTCCGCCCGGCCGAGCACGAACAGGCGACCGTCCTCATCGAGGTATCCGCGGTCGCCGATCTCCAGCAGCCCGTGCTTGATCTTCATCTGATCGCGCGTGTGGGCATAGCGGCGCATGGTCATGGTGCCCCGGGCATAGATGCGGCCCGGGGTGTTCGGCGGCAGCACGTTGCCGTCGTCGTCCAAGATCTTGACGCGCACGCCACGCACCGGGCGCCCGGCCAGAGCCGGGTTCTCGACCAGTTCCTCCCTCTTTGCAATGGCGACCACGCTGTTTTCGGTGGATCCGTAGAAGTTGCAGACCACGGGACCGAATTGCTTGTGCAGGCCGCGGAGCAGATCTTCGTGCATGGCGTTACCAGAGGACACGATGAACTCAATCGACGAAGCGTCGTAGTCGCCGTTCTGCGCGACCTTGAGCTGCTCCTTGATGAAGATAGGCGAGGTGATGATGCCGTTGACCTTGTAACGATCGACGTCCTCCATCGCCTGCACTGGGTCGAAGTCACGGCGGAACACCACGGTCGCGCGGTGGGCGAAGATCAGGTTGAGGTTCGCCCAGCCCCACGAGTGGAACATCGAGGCGGTCTGCTGGATCATCATCTCCGCCCGCCACGGGATCCAGGTGACAAGGTCCGCCAGCGGAGTCGGGATGGGCGGCTCCCGGTGCACTACGGCCTTCGGGGTGCCAGAGGTGCCGGAGCTCAAGATGGTGATGAAGCCACGCTTCGGGATCGTGGGCAGTTTCTCCTCCGTCTCGGAGGGGGCGCGGTCAATGACCTGCTGGAAGGTTTTCCATTCCGGGTTCGGAGCCTGCGGGTTCTCCAGATCCTCCGCATAGCCGATGATCACCTTGGCGCGCGAATAGTCCGCGGGCAGCCTGTCCGCGAACTCCTCATCAATGATGATGGTGTGAACATCCAGCTCATCCATACTCTTCTGCAGCTGGACTGGACTGGAAGCCGGGTTGAGCAGGCTAATGTCCGCCCCGATGAATCCCTTGGCGACCAGCGCGTAGACGACCACGCGGGAATTGCGGGCCATGACCGCAATATTCTTTCCCGGCCCCAGACCCATACGCTGCAGTGCGCGGGCGAAGGCCAGCGAATCGCTACGAACCTCCGCATACGTACGCTCGCCGATGTCATCGATGATGGCCGTACGGTTCGGCGCCACTTCTGCGGCGTACCACGCTTGACGTCCAGCGGTGAAGCCGTAGCGGGCGATGCTCTCGACCAGCTTGGCTTTCCCCTTAACCCCGCCACCCCTGACGACTACGCCCGATTTCAGCGCAGTTCCCAGGCCAGTGGCAATAGCGTGGGTCTCCGCCCAGGCGGCCTCGCCCAGGTGCTTAAGGTCTTGCAATTTGGAAGTCACTTGTTGATTGTTCTGCATTAATACCCTTCTAGTTACGCCTAACCCATCGAAAGAGGATGCTGTTACGTTACATTAAGAAAATATTTTCTGCGCAACATTAGCCACATTCGTCACTCCAGCAACACGCCTGCTCGGGCGTGCCGCCACAGCCCCCAGGGGTCTAGAGCTTCTCCATCGGCACGCCGCCGAACAGCATCAGACGCACCGTGCCCTGGCTGCCGAAGTCGATCATGCAGGTCGTGTGCGATCCGCTACCGTCCACGCTCTTCACCGTGCCCAGGCCGTACTTGTCGTGGTTGACCTTGTCCCCCACCGCCAAGTCCAGATCCTGGTTCTTCTTCGCTCCGGCCCCGAAGACAGGCTTCGACTTCTTCGCCGGCTTCCGGTAGGACTGGCCGCCCCAGCCGCTGGATCCCGCACCCCAGCCGCCTGAGCCGCCGAAGCTGGTGCCATCGGCATAGCCACCGCCACCCCAGGCGGAATCCACACCACTGCCGAAGCGGGCGGGCTCCTCGCGGATCCACTCCATCAAATCCTCCGGCACCTCGGACAAGAAGCGCGACGGCGGGTTGTTCACTGGCGCGCCCCAACCGCTGCGCGTAATCGCGCGGGTAAGGAACAGCCGCTGCTTCGCGCGGGTAATGCCCACATAGGCCAAGCGGCGCTCCTCGGCCAGCTCCATCGGGTCGCCCAGGGCGCGCATGTGCGGGAACTGTCCGTCCTCCCAGCCGGTCAGGAACACCACGGGGAACTCCAGCCCCTTGGCGGTGTGCAACGTCATGAGAGTCACCATGTCCTGCTCGTCCGCGGGAATCTGGTCCGCGTCCGCCACCAAGCTCACGCGCTCCAGGAAAGCCTGCAAGCTGCCCAGCGGCGCCTCACCTTCGGCGAGCATGGCGTCGGCAGGGTCGGCACTGTTCTCGGCGCTGTCGTCGGCACCGTCGCTCCCACCGCTGCCACCCGGCATCTCCTCGTACGCCTTCAGGTTCGCCGACTCCTGCGAGAACTCATGCCCCACGCTCACCAGCTCGTTCAAGTTGTCCAGGCGCGCACCGTCCTGCGGGTCGTTGGACTTCTCCAGCAGCTCCTTGTAGCCGGTCACATCCAGCACCGCGGAGATCACCCGCCCCAGGTCGGGCAGTCCCAGGCCGGACCCGTCTGAGGCCGTCATCACCATAGACTCTGTCTCCGCCCGCAGCGCGTCCATCATCTCCAGGAACTTGCCAATGGAATTGCGGCCGCGTGCGGAAAGGCCAGCCACCTTCCCCGCGGCGGCGTCACCAAGAGCAGCCGAAAAACCGATTCCCTGGCCTTCCGCGTGAACAGTGACCTGTGCAATGGCCTTATCCCCGATACCGCGCCGCGGGGTGTTGATGATGCGCCGCAGCGCCACCGTGTCGTCCGCGTTATCCAATACCTTGAGATAAGCCACGATGTCGCGGATCTCGCGGCGCTCGTAGAAGCGCGTACCACCGACGACCTTGTACGGCATGCCGGAGCGCACCAGCACGTCCTCGATCGCACGAGAGGCGTTATTGGTGCGGTACATGATCGAGATGTCGCCGTAGGAGTAGCCCTCGTTATCCACCAGGTCGTCGATCTGCTCGACGATGAAGTTCGCCTCGTCGTGCTCGTTGTCCGCAACGTAGCCGCCGATCAGCTCGCCATCACCCAAATCCGTCCACAGCTTCTTCGGGCGGCGGCCCTGGTTCCGGTCGATCACCGCGTTCGCAGCGGAAAGGATCTTCTGGGTGGAGCGGTAATTCTGCTCAAGCAGGATGGTGTGCGCATCCGGGTAGTCGCGCTCGAACTCCTCGATGTTGCGGATCGTCGCGCCGCGGAAGGCGTAGATCGACTGGTCGGCATCGCCCACCACGCACAACTCGCACTCGGCCTTCCCCTTACCCGCGAGCGCTGCCACCAGCTCGTATTGCGCGTGGTTGGTGTCCTGGTACTCGTCGACCATGATGTGGCGGAAGCGGCGCCGGTAGTGCTCGCGCACGTCCGGGTTGTTGTTCAGGATCGCCACAACCTCACCGATCAGATCGTCGAAGTCCACCGCGTTCGCCGCCCGCAGGCGGTTCTGATACGTCTTGTACAGCGTGGCGATCTGGGCGGTGTGGGGGTTGGAGTCGCGCTGCGCTTCCTCTAGCGCCCCGGCCGGACCGACCAGCTCGTTCTTCCAATTGGAGATCACATTCAGCACCCCACGGGGCGAGAACTCCTTCAGATCCAGCGAGGCATCCTTGATGATCATCGTCATCAGGCGCTTGGAATCATCCGAGTCGTAGATGCTGAAGTTCGTGTTCAGCCCCGGCGCGAGGTGCGCATTGGCGCGCAGCACGCGCACACAAAAGGAGTGGAACGTGGAGACCCACATGCGCTCCGCCTGCGGCCCGACCATGTCCACAACGCGCTCGCGCATCTCCGCCGCCGCCTTATTAGTGAAGGTGATCGCCAGAATCTGCCACGGCGCCACCCCGTTTGCCAGTAGGTACGCGATACGGCGCGTCAGCACACTCGTCTTGCCGGAGCCCGCGCCCGCCACGATCAACAGCGGGCTGCCCATGTGCTCGACCGCCTGCCGCTGCTGCGGGTTGAGCCCTTCGAGGAGCTTTTCTTTGTGACGCCCCTTCTCCCCCGCGACCGCCCCAGCATCCCTGCGCGGTTGCGCCGGTGTGTGGTGCGGCTGTGTTGGCTGCGGGACAGGCTGCGGACTATCAGAGTGCATGTTCGCCAGCACGCTTTCGTACCCCTCCGGCGGCAGCTCGTCCTCCGGCGGCGGAACCTCGTCGTCGAAGAGCGTCGGTTCTTCAGGCAGCGGCAGGTCGGCGAACGGATCGTGCTGGTTGTTCATGTTTCCCTTCGTGCTCCCTCAAAAAATTTCCCGAAACCCGCTGGCGCCTCTCTCCGGGGGGCTCTTGCGGATCTCGGCTTCCGGACTAGCGGTAGAATACAACGCATGAGCGACAACGATTCTGCGGCTTCGTCGAAGCCCAACGAGTTCACCGTCCGCATGCCCTCGGGCACGGACGATCCCTTGTCGGATTCAGAGATTCAATCCTACCGCGAGGAGATCAACCGCCTCGACCGCGTCATCATCGACGCAATCCACCGTCGCAGCGAAGTATCGAAAGCAATCGGCAAGACGCGCCTGGGTTCCGGTGGCACGAAGCTGGTCTATACCCGCGAGGTCGCCATCATTAACCAGTTCCGCGGGGAGTTCGGCCCAGAGGGCGTAGAAATAGCAAAGGCCCTGCTGCAACTAGGCAGAGGGCGCTTGGGCTAAGGGTCAGCTGGGACCCGCCGGAACTGGACTAGGCCAGGCGGAATCCGGCTCCCACCCCGCCGGCCGCGTTGAGGTCTGCAGCGATCACGTTCCACGCCGCACCGGCCGTCGGCGCGTGCAGCGGCCCCTGCAGCGGGGTGGTGCAGGAAGGCAGGTTGGCCACGCCTCCGTTGACGATGCCGACCAGACGGTTGCCGACGTAGATCGGGCCGCCCGAATCCCCCATAGAGCCGCACAGGTGGGAAACCAGGAACGGCCCGGAGATGGCCAGCATGGGGCCGCAGGAAACTCCGGTAGCCACACCGGTCTTGCACATCTGCTGCAGGCTGGCCGGGGTGGGGCCGCCAAGGGCGTTCAGGTGAACGTTGTTGTAGCCGCGGGTCAGGCGCACCTTGTTGTTGAACTTAATCACGGCGTAATCCGGGTAGCCGTTGCGGACGACGGTGCCGATCTGGCCGGCCCCCTCGGCATCCATAGAAACGACCCGAGCACCGGGCCCACCACAGTGACCTGCGGTGATGCCCACCTTGTTTCCGGCCTTGTCGTAGCCGACCACACCCAGGGTGCAGATGTTGTTGCCAACGTAGATCGGCATCGAAGGCCCGGCCAGAACACTGGGCGCCGCGGCGCGCTGAGCCTGCGGAATGCCCGGAGAAGTGAAGTAGTGGCCCGGAACGCGGTGCGGGCCTGGCTGGCCGGTGGCCTGCAGGAATGCATCTGCGGAACCCGCGGGCGCGGCGGTGGCCTCTGGCGCGGTGAAGGCCGAGCCGAAAACGGCGGAGGCGGCCAGCGCCACGCCCGCCACAAGGGCTCCGAGGCGGCGACGAATGGCGCTGTTGAAGGAGCGCCCAGCTGGGGTTTGAGTGGATACAGATGCGGCTGACATGAGCCCAACCCTATCGCAGAAACACGGATTCACATGCGTCACAGAGGTAACAATTTGGACAAGGTTACCCCTGCTCCCCCGCCTCGCGCTGCGTGGCGCCGACTAGCTGCCGGTGAGCGGGCAATTAGCGCAGGACGGTGACGCTGCCGTCGCCGTTGACCTTGACCTTTGCGGCGAATGCGGCAGCCATGTTCAGGCGCTGCCAGGAGCCACGCGGGCCCTGATCGTCCAGCGGAGAACCGGACGGAATGGCGGTCTGGCGCAGGATGGAGGCGCGCTGGTTGTAGCTCAGCTTCGGGAACTTCGGCAGCAGCAGATCCGGTGCGGCCTGCGGCACGATCATCGGCGCATCCTTGCGGTAGATCTTCGGGAAGCCGTAGGTCATGCGGTCGGTGTACTCGCGCACAGCCTGGTCGGTGGAGCGGTAGGCCTTGTCGCTCTTCACAACCTCGGCGATCGGGCGGCCTGCGCGCCACTCCAGCTCCGCGCGCAGCTCCTTGCCCGCCTGCTGTATTGCGTCGCGCATCTTCGGATCGTTCCAGCGGTCGGCGGCAGCTGCGGTGCCGGACATGCGGCCACCCATGACGTCCAGCGGGTAGTGCACGCCCATGACAATGCGGTTGTTGCCAGCCTCGGAACCACGAGCCAGGATCTGCGGAGCCAGCTCCGGCAGGGTCAGCGCCAGCAGAGTGGTAGACCACACGGCCTGGTTGGTGTGACCAGACGGGTAGGACTTGGAGGTGCCGTAGTACTTGTTCTGGCCGTCCTCGTACTTCTTGATGCGCTCCGGAGCGACCACAAACGGGCGGTCGTAACCGAAAACCATCTTCTCCACGAAGGTGGAGGATGCAACTCCGCCTGCGCGTGCCAGGTAGCCGTTGCCCAACAGGTACTGGGTCTTCGGCAGGCGGTTCTCACGCAGCGCGTCGCGGAAGTGGCGGCCGAGCTCGGCACCCAGCGAGTCGGAGAACGCATCCATCACGCCCGCCTTGTCCGCGCGGGCGTCCTTCTGCGCACGCTGGATGGCAGACGGGTTGCTCTGCGCAGCGTTGTTGATCTTCACAACCTTGTCCAGGTTCTGCTGCATGATTGCCGGGTGGTTGGCGCGCACATCGTTGAAGCCGTCGACGACGTCCAGGTACACGCCGTAGCCGTGGGAGCTGATGTCAGAGATGTAGCCGCCCAGGTACTCCGGGCCGAAAGGCTGCGGAGTTGGGGCGCCCGGGTGCTGCACCGGGTGCGGGTAACCCGGTACTCCCTCGGAACCCGCGATCGTCGGCACGGTCGGCACTGCAACCGCCGGCGCCACGTTCACTACGGAAAGGGACATGGTCGTAGCCATCACAGTGGCCATGGTGATCTTGAGGCTCTTGTTCTTGGTCACTTTTTCTCTCACCCTTGAAGTCTCGTCCTGCAATTTTTTTGACGCCAAGCTTCCAGGCCCGCCCGGCGACTATTGCAATAGTTTTATAAACTCCTGCGGATACTAACCCAGGTTTCTGAACGTCAGGTTAATTTGAGGTTAGGCGCGGGTGACGCTGTGGGCGTCACAAAGAAAAACGCTAAAAAATAAAGCGCTAAACAATAAAGCCTTGCCAGCGCGCAGCTTGCAACGAGTCATCGTTGCTATCACGGGTGAAGGGGAAGTTCTTTAAAACCTGATTGGTGAAGCTATCCACGCGCTGGTTGGCGTTTCGCAGGTCGTAGTAGGTCCGCATCTCCGCATCGTAATCCGCCAGGTCGGCGGTCAGGTTCTCGCTGGCCTGGTAACCGTTCTCCATCACGCGGAAATCGCGCGGCATGCGGGGCTTCAGCTGCGGATCCTGGTTCGGCCACCCCAGGGTAAGCCCCACCACTGGGAAGGTGTAGCGCGGCAGCTCGAGCAGCTCGATCACCCCGGCAGTGTCGTTGTGAATATTGCCCAGATAATTGGCGCCCAGGCCAAAGGACTCGGCGGCGTTCACCACATTCTGCGCCATCAGGCAGGCGTCGGTGAAGGCCTCCACAAAAGCCTTCGTGCGCCCAGCGGCCCGCGGGTCACCGCCGTTTTCCTGCAAGATCTGTGCATTCCGCGCCGTATCCGCCAGGAACAACAGGTACACCGGCGCGCGGCGGACGTACTCCTGGTTGCCGATCTCCGCCAGGCGTTCCCGCAGCTGCGTATCCGTCACGCGAATGATGCTGGCCTGCTGCATCCCGCGGGAAGATGCCGTGCGCATGGCTACGTCATAGATGGTTTCCAGAGTCTGGTCATCCACCGGCTGATCCGTGAACTCCCTGATCGTGCGGTGGGAAAGCTGACGTTCGACCATCGGGTTTGAGTTTGTAGGCATGCCCCCACCCTAGCCAGCCTTAGCAAGAAAAATTTTTCGACTTCCCCGCCTGCGCCGGGAACAAACGTTGGCGATAATACATTCCAATACTGTTAGCCTGTGCGGTTCGCTACCTAACCGCCACGCGCTGAGCTTTTCTAGATAGGTACGTTCAAGAGTTTCCCAAGGAAGTATTGCTTACATGATCATCGCAGTTATCATCCTCGCCATCCTCGTAGTCCTCGCCATCATCTGGTTCGCCATGTATAACGGCCTCGTCAAGAAGCGGAACTCGGTTAACGAGGCGTACGCTCAGATCGATACCCAGCTGCAGCGCCGCGGCGACCTGATCCCCAACCTGGTCGCCACCGTCAAGGGCTATGCCAACCACGAAGCCAAGGTGTTCCACGACATCGCCGAGCTGCGTACCGCCACCGAACGCGCCCAAGCGACCGGCAGCGTGCAGGATGCCTCCCAGGCCGACGCTGTATTCGGCCGCACCATGGCCACGCTGCGCGCTACCGCCGAGGCGTACCCGGAGCTGCAGGCTTCCCGCAACTTCCAACAGCTGCAGGAGGAGCTCGCCTCCACCGAGAACAAGGTAGGCTTCGCCCGCCAGTACTACAACGCCTCCACGAACACCTACAACACCGCAATTCAGTCCGTGCCGACCAACATCGTCGCTTCCGTGCATGGCTTCCAGCCCTTCGGCTTCTTCCAGGTGGAAGAGTCCAAGCGCCAGGCTCCGGACGTTTCTTTCTAGCTTTCTTGCCCTGCCCCGCCCCCTCAATGCCACTTCCGCTTCTTAAGCGTCGCACCTAGCGGGCAGGACTCGTGAGCACTGAAAGTGCTGAAAGGACGGATAACGGACAATGTCCAACCAGCCAAGAACCTTTGACGAATCGCTTTCGCAGCTACGCAAAGGCATCGCCGTCGCGTGGATTGCGAACGTGTTTGTACTGCAGCTTTCCATCGTCGCGTGCGCCTGTGCGGCCTACGTGGGCATCCAGGGTAGCGATATTGACTACAACACCCTGGGCAAGGTCATCCTGATCTCCGCCGGAGTCGCCATCCCGGTTGCCGCGCTGATCCTGCTGTACTCGTATTTCTTTTCCACCAAGACCGTGATTTCCGCCATCGGTGGCGAAAAGCGCAAAATGGAAAAGGGCATGGTCTACAACATCGTGGAAGAGATGTCGATCGCCGCAGGCCTGCCCTCCCCGCCGAAGGTTTATGTGCTCATCGGCACCGGAGTGCCCAATGCCTACGCCCTGGGAGGCAAGCGCAACAAGCCCCATACCGGCACCATCGTCGTCACCGAAGAGCTTGGGTACCTGCTGAATCGCGAGCAGATGCAGGCGGTCATTGCCCACGAGATGAGCCACTTGACCGCCGACGATAATCGCGTGATGACGCAGCTGGTGGCCATCGCATCTGTTATTTCCATCTTGCAGTCGGTGTTTATCTACGGCAGCTTCAGCAACAACAACCGGAGCCGCTCTAGCTCCAACTCGAACGGCGGCGGAAACGCTATCGCCGCCATCGTGATCTTGCTGATCTCCTTCTGTGTAATCCTCGCCGCCCCTGCGCTGGCCAATATCGCCAGAGCCTACATGTCTCGCCACCGCGAGCAACAGGCCGATAGCCACGGGGTCTCCCTGTGTCGTAACCCCACCGCACTGGCGCAAGCCCTGATCACTATCCGCGCGTTCCACCAGGCGAACCCTTCAACCGTGCAGAACTCCATGTACGGCACACCTGGCTCCCTGGCGCTGTACGCGCCGGAGCAGGACATCATCCAGGGCTTCCACAATTCCGACGCAAGCAAGAAGGGGTCCGTCTTCAAGCGCGCCATGACGAAGAAACGGAATTTTTCCGCTACCCACCCGCCGATCTGGGAAAGGGTCAACGCGCTGATTGCCATGGGTGCCTACGTGCAGGGTTTCGTCCCTTACGTCCCAGAGCACGCACAGATCGCCGGGCACATCCAGTAGCCTGGGGCTTCCTATGACTCCCCTCTCCTACACCTCGACCGACGGCTTCCCGGAGCTGCACATGTCGCGGGTCATCGACGCGGACTTTGATGCCGCTTCCGACCGGCTTTTCCGCTGGGGTGTTCAGCGCAGCGGCCTGTTCCGCGTGCGCCCCACCCACGAGGTCGTGGAAACCGGTGCCGAGGTCGCGCTCGGCTTCGGGCCGTGGACGTTTCGCTGCCGGGTGGTCGACGCTTTCTCCGCGCCCGGCCGCTGCGGCTTTACTTATGGCACCCTCCCCGGCCACGCCGAACGAGGCGAGGAGACCTTCACCCTCGAGCGGTTGCAGGATGGAAGGGTTCTTTTTCTTATTGACGCCAAGTCTCAGCCAGCCCGTTTCCCCATGCTGCGCTCAGTCATCGACCTGCCGCGGCGTGCCCTTATCCGCCGCTTCTACCTACGCGCCCTGGACGATAGCTAGCAGCGCTTTCTGTCGAGTATGCATTTTTTCATTACGATGGTTTCTGAGAGCTCACAAAGTTGCCTCCAAAGTGAGGTAGGTCATAAGTGGGCTCGTCGCATATTCTGACTTTTCCCACCTACAGACTGTATGGAGAATTTAAGTGGATCTATACGAGTACCAAGCTCGAGATCTTTTCGAAAACTACGACGTACCTGTCCTGCAGGGCATCGTTGCTACATCATCTGCGGAAGCTGAACGGGCTGCTGAGAAGCTAGGCGGCACCGTAATCGTAAAGGCCCAGGTGAAGGTTGGTGGCCGTGGCAAGGCCGGGGGTGTAAAACTGGCCCACTCGCCGGCCGAAGCAGCCGCGGTGGCGAAGGACATTCTGGGGCTGGATATTAAGGGGCACACCGTGCGCAAGGTCATGGTTGCCGAGGGGGCGGACATTGCCGAGGAGTACTACTTCTCCATCATGCTGGACCGCACGCAGCGCCAGTACCTTGCCATGTTGTCGCGCGAGGGCGGCATGGACATTGAAAAGCTGGCCAAGGAGCGGCCGGAGGCGCTTGTCCGGCGCAATTTCTCCCCGCTGGAGGGGCTGACGGACTCCATTGCTCGCGAAATTGCAGAAGATGCCGGCTTCCCCGCAGACGATGTGGAGAAGCTGGTGCCTGTGCTGAAGAGGCTCTACGAAACCTACGTTGGCGAAGATGCCACCCTGGTCGAGGTCAACCCGCTGGTCAAGACCAATTCCGGGGAGCTGCTGGCGATTGACGGCAAGATGACCTTGGACGACAATGCAAGCTTCCGCCACCCGGAGCATTCCGAGCTGGCGGACCACAACACCACCGATCCGCTGGAGTTGAAGGCCCAGACGATGGGCTTGAACTACGTGAAGCTGGACGGCTCGGTCGGTGTGATCGGCAACGGTGCCGGCCTGGTGATGTCCACCCTGGATGTGGTCGCCTACGCCGGCGAGGAATTCCCCGGTTCGCCGAAGCCCGCCAACTTCCTGGACATCGGCGGTGGTGCCGATGCCGAGATCATGGCCAATGGCTTGGAGGTCATCCTGGCGGATGAGCAAGTCCAGTCGATCTTGGTCAACGTTTTTGGCGGAATCACCGCCTGCGATGAGGTTGCCAACGGAATCATTCAGGCTTACAAGATCCTCCACACCCAAGGAATCGAGCCAAAGCCCCTCGTTGTCCGACTAGATGGCAACAATGCAGAAGAGGGACGGAAGCTCTTGGACGATGCCAACCTGCCGAATCTGCAGCGGGAAGACACGATGGACGGCGCCGCGCGCAAGGCCGCAGAGCTGGCTTCCCAGGCTGATCAGAACAAATAAGCACCACGGATTCCAACAGGTAGAGGACTGAAAAATTATGGCTATTTTTCTAGATCGCGATTCCAAGATCATCGTCCAGGGAATGACCGGCTCGGAGGGCATGAAGCATTCCCAGCGCATGCTGGACTCTGGCTCCAACATTGTCGGCGGAGTGAACCCCTCCAAGGGCGGACAGACGGTCACCTTCGAAGGCGGCAAGCAGGTGCCCGTTTTCGCCTCCGTTGCTGAGGCAATGGAAGAGACTGGCGCGAATGTCTCGGTGATCTTCGTCCCGGCGAAGTTCACCAAGGCTGCGGCAGAAGAGGCAATCAAGGCGGAAATGCCGCTGGTTGTGGTCATTACCGAAGGCGTACCGGTCAACGACACAGCAAGCTTCTTCGCCCTGGCGAAGAACTCCAAGACCCGCATCATCGGGCCGAACTGCCCTGGCATCATTTCTCCCGGCCAGTCCAACGCGGGCATTATCCCGTCTGATTCCGCCGGTGAGGCCGGCAAGATCGGTCTGGTATCCAAGTCCGGCACCCTGACTTACCAGGTGATGCACGAGCTCTCCGATGTGGGATTCACCAGCTGCATTGGCATCGGCGGCGATCCGATTATCGGCACGACTCACATCGATGCGATCGAAGCGTTCCAGAATGACCCAGAGACCAAGGCGATCATCATGATCGGCGAAATTGGTGGTGATGCTGAAGAGCGCGCCGCCGAGTACATCGCGAAGAATGTCTCCAAGCCCGTGGTGGGCTACGTCGCAGGTTTCACTGCCCCGGAGGGCAAGACCATGGGGCATGCCGGAGCCATCGTCAGCGGTTCCTCGGGCACGGCCGAGGCAAAGAAGGTCGCGCTGGAGGGAGCTGGAGTGCGGGTGGGTAAGACCCCCACTCAGGCGGCGGAACTGATGCGGGAAGTGCTCGCCGAGATCGGCGAAGCCTAACGCTAGATAGGGCGAACAACAGGGAGGAAGGGCATGGCCACGGAAGCTCAGAAAGAATCACAGAAGGACTGGGCCGGCGATGCCCAAAATGCCTCGACGGACGGCGAATTCAAGCGGGATACCAATTACATCGGCGACCGCATCGTTGCTTCCGTGACCGGCGAGGAACCGCAGCCTGCCGGCGGGGATGGCAACAGTGGAAGCACTGGTGACGCGCTGCACTGGCCCGTGCAGCCGAACCGCTACCGCCTCATCGCCGCACGCGCCTGCCCGTGGGCACACCGAGCGGTCATCGTGCGGCGCCTGCTGGGGCTGGAGGATGTGATCTCCCTGGGGCTGGCGGGCCCTACCCACGACAAGCGCTCCTGGACTTTCGATCTGGATCCGGGTGGCGTCGACCCCGTACTGCAGATCCCCCGCCTGCAGGATGCGTACTTTAAGCGCTTCCCGGACTACCCGCGGGGCATCACCGTGCCGGCGCTGGTGGAGGAAGAAAGCGGCAAGGTCGTGACCAACGATTTCAATTCGATCGTCCGCGACTTCCAAACAGAGTGGACCGAGTACCAGCGAGCTGGCGCTCCCAACCTGCTTCCACCGGCAGAGCAGCGGGAAGAGATGGAGGAGATCAACGACTTCATCTTCCGAAAGTTCAATAACGGCGTGTACCGGGCTGGGTTTTCGGCGTCACAAGATGCCTACGAACAAGCCTATGAGGATGTATTCGAGGTCCTCGATTGGCTGGAGGAGCGCCTGGCAAACCAGCGGTTCATCTTGGGCGAGCACATCACGGAGACCGACATCCGGGCATACGCCACCCTGATCCGCTTCGATGCTGTCTATCACGGGCACTTCAAGACGAACCGGAACAAGATCAGCGAGATGCCGAATGTCTACGGCTACCTGCGCGAGTTGTTCCAGATCCCTGGGTTCGGCGATACCACCGATTTCAAGGAGATCAAGCAGCACTATTACATCGTCCACCGCGAAGTGAATCCCACGCAGATCGTCCCGGTCGGCCCGGAGCTCTCAGGCCTGGCGCAACCCCATGGCCGCGACCACCTGCCGGGTGCGCCGTTTGCGGAGGGCACCACCCTGCCAGGTAAGTTGCCGGACGCCGAGCGGCTGAAGAACCCCACGCAATTCCAGCGGGAGCTATTTGGCCTGGACTAGAACTTCGCTGAGCAATGAGAAAATCCCCTCGCCGGTATTGAACTAGCCCCCGAAAGTTGGACTGGTTT